>NZ_PGVE01000041.1 GCF_002860255.1 Neobacillus cucumis | reverse complement strand
AATTTATTGTGTTATTTTTTTATATATTATTGCCCTAATTTCCGGGATGATCTCGTTGCATTTTCTAAGATTGCTAAACGGATAAGCTTGACTTTTATATCCTTACTAAGTGATAGCCATTCAGATGTATAAATTTTCATTTTATACTCCCCCTTAAGATTATTATTCACAAATTATTTGATCAATCCAGATGGGTTAATATAGTGTTTTCGTTACTTATGTTTTTCCCTCGTGTCCGAATACTCTAACGTAGTTTCGATTTCCATTTTATTTGAAATTTCTACATATTTTTCATTTAGTCCTATGGTTATAGATCAATAGATTGCTTTCTTAATTGACTAGTATAATTTTACTAACTTTCAAAATATTTGAAATTAATAGTTTATTAGGAAAACGAAATATGTTAGTATTTCTTTGATTAATAACTCTTGGAGGGACTTTTTGATGAAAAAGAAAAAAGCAATAGGATACATACTATCAAGTGGGATTCTGGCAGCATCACTTGGCTTTGGCGCAACGGCTAGTTTTGCAGAGTCAACCACTACACCTAACGGGCCATGGGTACAGGACCAACAGTACCTTTCCTTTGAAAGTTTAATGTCTAATGAGCAATTAGAAGCAAAATTAAAACAGATTGAACAGTCTTCTAAAGGAAAGATGAAACTTGAGCAGTTTGGAACATCCAATGACGGCTATCCACTTTATGTGGCGAAGCTTGGTGATAATAATCCTGCAAAAAAACGGGTCCTGGTGTATACACAAATACATGGTAACGAGCCTCTCGGCACAGAAGCTGCAGTGGAATTAATCCAAAAACTATCTGCTGGCGGCAAAGAGGCTGATTCTATTTTGGACAAGGTTAATGTTTGGTTCGTCCCTCGTATTAATCCGGATGGAACAGCTAATCAATATGAAGGCAAGCCATTCCCTGTTAGGTACTCACACCAAACATGGAACCCTGAAGAAATAGGACTGCCAGCCGATACCAAAGCTCCTTGGTATTACAATGCCGAGGGCAGTGAGCGTGCGCAAAATAACAACGGAAAAGTAGTTTATGGTATTCCTGGCTTTGATCTTAACCGAGATTTCAACCCAAATTATGACTTCAATATTAATGATGAAATTAAAAAGGATCCGCAAAAGGTGGCAAACCTATTAAACAACAATAATACAAATAATGGTTCACAGGCATCATTTGTCTTCTCACCCGAAACACGGGCCTTAACCAAAATTGTAAAAGAATTTGATCCGGATGTTGCAATTGACCTGCATCACCGCGGGTTTAATCAGTTATCTGAAGACGATAATCGTTCTGTGTCTATCCAACTATTAGCTCTATTTACGACTAAGACCTACGTGGATCCTTTCAGCGGAAAAGTGTATAAAGTGGATCCAAATGTAGAAACCTTCAGTAAAAAAGTCAATGCAGTGGCTTATGAATCGTTGCAGAGAGGAAATTCTTCTTACGGAGCGATTCAAAAATACCCACAGGTTAATTATCCTGGTTCAGGGTTAGGCGCTATCCAGTTAAATGGAACCGCCACCATGTTGATTGAAATAAAAGGACAAACTCAGACCTTAGGGCAAAAACAAAATGGGATGTTAAAGGAAACAGCAAAAGTACCGGTTATGGCCGTTCTAAATGGTTTAGCAGACGGTTCAATCGAAAACGCTGATCCTGCAGTGTATGATGCAATCCCAGATTATTCTCTGCCAGTAAACCCAGGTGGTAATAAGTAACATAATGTATGATAGAAGGGATGAGCTATTTGGGCTCATCCCTTCTCCTTTTTCACCGATCCGGACCATTGCAAGTGTTGTTCTTTATTTTTTTGTGTTAGGAAACCTTACACATTCAATGAAATCCTGTTTTTTCTCCTTTATACTTCAACGTATCAATCAAATAAAGGTTTCTCATTTTTCAGAATAGAGGAACAAAAATTGCTTTCTAGGGTTCCGTTTAAAAGCTTTTAAAGTCTGGTCCGAGAGAGAGCGTACAGTACGTCTGTATACACGGAGGGATAAAAGCCCGGGAGAATTTTAATTTTAAAATTCTCCCGGGCTTTTTCTTTGCCAGAAAAAACACGGAAAAGGATGGATGAAGAATGAATGAAAAACCAACACTTGTAAAATCACTGAAACTACAACAAGTTGTTTTTATGGGCCTCGCTTGGATGACACCAATGATCTATTTCACGGTTTATGGTGTCGCTTTTGAGGCGGCCGGAGGAATGCTTGCAGCTGCCTATGTAACTGCTTTTATTGCTATCTTCTTTACTGCCTATAGCTATAGTCAAATGGTAAAGGCCTATCCGATTTCAGGTTCTGCTTATATTTATACAAAAAAAGCGGTCCACCCTATTGCTGGTTATCTTGTTGGCTGGGCCCTTTTATTAGATTATATTTTCTCACCCATTATTGCGATCCTCACTTTTGGGATATTCATGAATACTGAGTTTCCTTCTATTCCAGTTTTTGTTTGGATTATTCTGATGAACGTCGTTCTAGCAATCGTCAACATCATCGGTATTAAATCAGCAGCACGAGTTAGCGGTCTCTCTGTCCTATTTCAAATTGCCTTCATCATAATCTTTTGTATTTTAGTTGCTAAGGATA
This sequence comes from Neobacillus cucumis, assembly GCF_002860255.1. Taxonomy (GTDB): domain Bacteria; phylum Bacillota; class Bacilli; order Bacillales; family Cytobacillaceae; genus Neobacillus; species Neobacillus cucumis_A. The sequence continues at coordinate 172,458 of NZ_PGVE01000041.1, read as the reverse complement.
TACTAACTGGCCAAGCAGACTCTAACTCTATTTTCTCGTTGACACCATTTTTCAACGATCATCTTTCTGTAAGTGGAGTTTTATCAGGAGCTGCTCTTATCTGCTTCTGTTTCCTAGGTTTTGATGCAGTAACAACAATGGCTGAAGAGACCATTAAAGCAAAAAAAACAATACCAAAAGCAATCTACCTTATAGTTATCATTGCAGTAGTAATGTATGTTTCTATTTCCTATTTATCGCAAATCGCTTTTCCAAATTTTACTTTTACCAATCCGGATAATGCTGCATATAGCCTTGTACAGCTTGTCGGCGGTAACTTACTAAGTTCTCTTTTTATCATGGTACTTATCTTGGCGACTTTTACACAGGGTGTCTCATCTGTCACAAGTGTAAGCCGTTTCCTTTTTGCCCTAGGACGTGAATCCATATTGCCAAAAAAATTATTTACTACGATTCATCCAAAATATAAAACACCTGTTTCAAACATATTATTCGTTTCGCTTATTTCCTTATCAGCGGTTTTTATAAACCTTGATTCTGCCGTCCTATTCGTAAGTTTTGGTGCATTAACCGCATTTACCTTTGTTAATCTTTCTGTCATCTTCCATTACTATATTAAGCAAAAAAAACGGTCACCGAAAGAAACGTTCATGTATCTGATCTTCCCTCTTATCGGTGCTGGATTCATTGGCTGGCTCCTAACCTTGCTTGATAAAACTACACTAATGATTGGAATGATTTGGGTTGTTATTGGCTTTGCTTACTTATTGATTAAATCAAAATGGGAAGGAGCACGAAACAGAAAATTTGCACTACCAGAAGTAAAACAAGAAAAAACCATGTCAGATAACCTAACATGATTGTAGTTCATTTTAACATTAAAACGATATACTAAAACCATCTTAAATAAAGGTTTCCACACCTGTTGGAAACAACAAAGCTGTCTAGGGTTCCGTTTAAATATTTTTTAAAGTCTGGTCCAAGAGAGAGCGTACAGTTAACCTGTATACACGGAAGGATAAAAGCCTGGGAGATTTACTCTCCCTACGGTTTTTATCCTTTTTTATTTATTTAAAGGAGGAAATGATATGAACACCGTATTACCTTTTATTTCAAAAATGATCCCAGCAGGCGGAAAGTGGTCAGGGCAATTAAGTCAGGGAAAGCAAATAACCTTTACTGCACTAGAAGAGGGTGCGAATGTATCCTTGCTTTTATACAATGCAAATGATTCAGCTGAACGTTACAATATGCCCGATACACTAAAAGCCCAGCATACGGCTCATCTCACGAAAGGGAATGTCCTTATGAGTGACAACGGCAGAGTACTTGCAAGCATCGTTGAAGATTCACTTGGCTGGCATGATACCATTTCTGGATATACCTCCAGAGCGCTTACCAATCAAAAATATGGAATCAGTACCTATCAAAACCAACGAAATGATTATTACAAAAGCGGGGAAGAAAACTTTTCGGTTGAGCTTTTCCGTAACGGCTTAACCACTAGAGACCTCTCACCTGTCGTAAATTTATTTTCTAAAGTTTTCTGTGACCTTGAAGGAAATTTACATTATGTCTCTAAACACAGCAAAAAGGGGGACACTGTCACATTGCGTACGGAAATGGATGTTATTTTGGTATTATCCAATACACCGAATCCTTTGAATCCTGACAAAGCTTGCCCATCTGTACCAGTGGAACTGACGATTACCGAAGCCGATCCAATCCAAGGAAATGATATCTGTCTAAATCATCGGCCAGAAAACCGACGTGCATTTGAAAATACATGGGAATACGTTTTACTTTCCAAAGGAGGAATTCGCTAATGGCTGTATTAAATCATGCAATCAGTAAGAGGGAAATTGAAAATAGCTTTTACAACAAAACCATTCCAGCCGGAGAAGGATGGATCTACACGCTCGAACAAGGCCAAGTCCTTCGTATTGTTGATTTAGAGGGAAACCAGGCTGCGGATACCCTATTTTACGATGCTGACCAGCCATCTGATCATTACAGTGCGGTTAATACTATTCAGCGTCAAGGGAATGTTTACTTATCAACTGGCTCCATTCTTGTATCTGAATCCGGAAAAGAGCTTGTGAAAATTGTAGCTGATACCTGCGGCCATCACGATACACTTGGTGGTGCCTGTTCTGCCCAAAGCAATACGGTCCGATATTCACACGAAACCCTGCCAATGCATAATTGCCGGGATACCTTTATGCTCCAGTTAGCTAAATACGACAGCCGCTTTACTAAGCGGGACTTGGCTCCAAATGTCAATTTCTTCATGAATGTCCCTCTAACACCAGAAGGCGGATTGACCTTTGAAGATGGAGTGTCAGCCCCAGGTTATTATGTGGAAATGCAGGCAATTAACAGAACGCTCGTCCTCATCAGTAACTGTCCGCAGCTTAATAATCCTTGCAACGCATATAACCCTACACCAATTCAAGTGTTGATCTGGGATAAATAACAACTAAAGGAGTGCTCATCCATGTTTAAAAAAATATTAATTGCCAACCGCGGTGCAATCGCCGTTCGAATCGAAAGAACATTGCGAAAGATGGGCATCCAATCTGTCGCATTATATACAAAGGCTGATCAAGACAGCCTGCATGTTGACTTTGCCGACCAAGCCATATTAATCGGGGAAGGTCCTGCTAAAGAAAGTTATTTAAACGCAGATCTTATTTTGCAGGCAGCGATTGACCATCAAGTAGATGCCATACACCCTGGCTATGGATTCCTTAGTGAAAATGCTGATTTCGCTCGGGCATGTCGTGAAAAAGGGATAACCTTTATTGGACCCACTCCAGAACAAATGGAATTATTTGGATTAAAACACTCAGCTCGTGAAATAGCGGTAAAAGCAAACGTTCCTCTTCTTCCAGGAACATCGCTGATCACTGAGATAAATACTGCCTTATTAGAAGCAGAACGAATTGGATACCCGGTTATGTTAAAAAGTACCGCAGGCGGCGGAGGAATTGGAATGCGAGTTTGTCAGGATTCTCTAACCCTCCGTGAGGCATTCGATTCTGTCTGCAGATTAGCCGAGACCAATTTTAATAACGGCGGTGTATTTTTAGAGAAATTCATCCAAAAAGCACGCCATGTTGAGGTTCAGATATTTGGAAATGCCTATGGTGAAGTTGCCGCTTTAGGTGAACGCGATTGCTCCATTCAACGCCGCAATCAAAAAGTGGTGGAGGAAAGTCCAGCGCCTTGCCTCCCTTCTTCTGTAAGAGAAGAAATTCTCGCTTCTGCAAAACGCTTAGCCGCGGAAGTTGGTTACCGCAGTGCAGGCACCGTCGAGTTTTTATATGACCCGGATGAGGAACGGTTTTACTTTCTTGAGGTGAATACACGCCTCCAAGTTGAGCACGGTGTTACCGAAGAAGTATTGAACATTGATTTGGTTGAATGGATGGTTCGTGAAGCAGCTGGTGAATTACGTTCAATAGATTCACTGTATTCAACACCTGAAGGACACAGTATCCAAGCTCGTATTTATGCTGAAGATTGCTTAAATGATTTCCGGCCAAGCGGAGGACAGCTTGACAAAGTTTCTTTTTCCGACAATGCCCGAATTGAAACCTGGGTCCGGGATGGATTGGTGGTAACCCCCCTCTATGATCCAATGCTTGCTAAGATCATTGTTCATGCTGAATCACGAGAAGAAGCACTTAAACAATTAAGTGAAGCACTTGAGCAAACCCGCCTTTATGGTGTTACTACGAATCTACAATATATACAGTCACTTTTAGAAGAGGATGATTGCCGAACAGGAAATGTTTATACACAAATGTTAAAGGAATTTTCCCCAGATGAATGTGCCATTGAAGTCCTTGATGGAGGGATTCAATCAACTGTTCAGGATTGGCCTGGCCGAGTGGGCCACTGGGACGTAGGTGTACCGCCATGCGGACCAATGGATCCATTCTCTTTTAGAATAGGAAATAAAATGCTTGGAAATGAGGATGATGCTGCTGGACTTGAATTGACACTTCGTGGCGGCTCCTACCGTTTTCGTAGTGAAATGACCATTGTTCTAACCGGTGCTGATATGAATCCTAAGCTCGATGAAATAAATGTCCCAATGTATAAGGTTATCAATGTCGAGCGTGGCCAGGTTCTCTCATTTGGTGAAGCTGTTTCAGGCATGAGAACCTATTTATTAATAGCAGGTGGATTGGATATGCCGCTTCATCTTGGAAGTGCCTCTACTTTTACACTTGGAGGATTTGGCGGTCATGGCGGCCGGGCGCTTCGGACCGGTGATGTATTACGGGTAAATAAAAATACAACTTCAATCACAAGAGAGCTTCCAGTCTTACAGCAGCCTTCTATTGAACGAAACTGGACAATTGGTGTCATTCCTGGCCCTCATTGTACCGAAGAATTTTTATTACCAGACTATTTAGAGCAATTAACAAACACAAGCTGGGAAGTACATTTTAATAGTTCAAGGACAGGAGTCCGATTGATTGGACCTGCGCCGCTATGGGCACGACAGGACGGTGGGGAAGCTGGTCTTCATCCATCAAATATACATGATAATGCCTATGCGATTGGAACGTTGGATTTAACTGGTGATATGCCAATCTTACTTGGACCTGATGGCCCTAGTTTAGGTGGTTTTGTTTGTCCTGTTACTACGGCTTCAGCTGAATTTTGGAAAATTGGCCAGCTTCATGCCGGCGACAAAATCCTGTTCCGGCTGCTTACTCTTGAAGAAGCAGATGACCTGCGAAAACAACAGGAAGAGTTCCTTGAAATGGTCGGAGGCAATGAATATTTAGTTCCTGAAATCCCCTCTTTGCCTGAGGGGAATAGACAGTTTTCACCTGACTACCCTGTGTTAAAAAGAAATACAAAAGGAAACTTCCCAATGACCATTCGTGCAGCAGGTGATGCGAACGTTCTTATTGAATACGGTGATTTAGAGCTTGATCTTCTCCTCCGTTTCCAAGTACATGCCTTAATGGAATCGATCAAATTAGAAAAAGAAATACCAGTTCTTGATTTGACACCAGGCATACGTTCCCTGCAAGTTCATTTTGATTCAAACAAAATGCCTATACTTACAGTCTGCCAAATGATCGAAACCATTAATGAGAAACTGCCTCTTTTAGAGGAAATGGAAGTTCCATCACGCATTGTTCGTCTGCCCCTTTCATGGGACGATCCTGCAACACGACTTGCCATTGATCGATATCAACAGAATGTACGGCCGGATGCCCCCTGGTGTCCTAGCAATTTAGAATTTATCCGTCGTGTAAACGGACTAAAGGACATCGAAGAAGTAAAGCGAATTGTTTTTGAGGCAAACTATCTTGTGCTTGGTCTCGGGGATGTCTATTTAGGAGCGCCAGTTGCTACACCAGTTGATCCTCGTCACCGTTTAGTGACAACGAAGTACAATCCTGCACGAACGTGGACTCCAGAAAATGCGGTGGGAATTGGCGGAGCCTATATGTGCGTATATGGAATGGAAGGCCCTGGAGGATATCAATTTGTCGGCCGAACGGTCCAAGTATGGAATCGTCTTCGTGAAACAAAAAATTTCCAGGCAGACAAACCATGGCTCCTCCGTTTCTTTGACCAAATTCAGTTTTATCCTGTCAGTGCCGAAGAACTGTTGGAGATGCGTGAGGACTTTTTACGAGGACGCTTCGAAGTGAATATTACTGAAACAACTTTCAAACTTGGCGATTATTTAACCTTCCTCGATTCCATCAAAGAGAGTACCGAACGTTTCCAAGAAACCCAGCAAACCGCCTTCAGAGCGGAGCGTGAAAGCTGGCGCAAGAACGGCCTAGCTGAGTTTATTTCGGAGCATGAAGTGGCTGAAATGGTGGAAGAAGTTCTGCCAGAGGGTGCAGAAGGTGTACGCACCGCCCTTCCGGGAAGCATTTGGAAGGTCCTAGTGACATCAGGCGATGAAGTGAAAAAAGGCGATACATTAATAATTGAAGAAAGTATGAAAATGGAGTTTCCGCAATTAGCACCGTGCGACGGTTTTATTCATTCAGTCCATGTATCTCCTGGGGATGAAGTTCATGCTGGTCAGTTAATTGTTTCTATTACAAAGGAAATGCGAGGTGCATTAGATGAAAACCATCAACATACCCCAAACGCTGTCCATTCGTAAGCTGAAGTCAAACTATCAATCTAAGAGTTTGACACCAGAAGCTCTATGCATGGAAATAATAAAACGGTCAGAAGGAGATAAAGAGTTTAATATTTGGATAACCCCTCCTTCTATGGAGTTCATCCAACCCTATCTTGATCGATTGAATGATATGGACCCAGAGCAAACACCGCTCTGGGGAATCCCTTTTGCAATAAAAGACAATATTGATTTAGCAGATGTTCCTACCACTGCCGGCTGCGCGGAATTTTCATACACCCCTACTGAGCATGCAACAGCGGTGAAACGCTTGATTGAAGCGGGAGCCATTCCTATCGGTAAAACAAATCTCGATCAATTTGCAACCGGTCTTGTAGGTACACGCAGCCCTTATGGTGAAACGCAAAACGCCCTCTTCCCTGACCTTATCAGCGGCGGCTCCAGTTCAGGGTCTTCTGTTTCTGTAGCCCGTGGTCTCGCTGCTTTTTCTCTGGGCACAGATACTGCTGGATCCGGACGTGTACCAGCAGCATTAAATAGACTTGTAGGCTTTAAGCCAAGTCTTGGAGCTTGGCCGGTGAAGGGGGTAGTTCCTGCTTGCGCCAGCCTTGATTGCATAACAGTCTTTGCTAACAGCTTTGCAGAGGCAATGCTTGTAGATGAAGTTGTCCGGGGATTTGAGGAAAATGACCCATGGTCTCGTCAGGTCAAACGCAGAACAAACGCCCTTCCGGAAAAAATCCTTCTATTAAAAGATCAACCTGAATTTTTCGGACCGTTTGCAACTCAATACAAAAGAGCCTGGGAGGCTGCTGTTGATAGGATTAAGGGGCTTTCTATTCCGATTCAATACATTGATGGCAGCTACTTATCGGAGGCAGCTTCAATCCTGTATGATGGACCATGGGTAGCGGAACGCTGGGCGGATTTAGGTTCCTTCATTACTTCAAACGAACAAGCTGTTTTTCCTGTAACAGAAACAGTGCTGCGTAATGGAGCGAATCCCGATTACGATGCCGCATCGGTTTATAAAGCCATGCACAAACTGCAAGCTTTTAAACAGAAAGCACATCAACAACTAAACAATGCGGTATTAATTATGCCAACCTCTGGCGGTACCTGGACGCGTGAACAAGTGCGTGATAATCCAATTGAAACAAATAGTAAGATGGGACTTTATACGAATCATTGTAATCTTCTAGACCTGTGTGCCATTGCGGTACCTGGAGATGATGCTGCAGAAAATCTTCCTTTTGGTATTACGATGTTCTCAAGTCATGTGAATGAACACTTGATCTTTGGACTTTCTGCTTTATTTTTAAATGGTGTAAGATCCCCGGTAAACAAAACTACTACCCTAGTAGCAGTTTGCGGTCTTCACATGAGGGGCTACCCTCTGGAAAAACAAATGAAGGAACATGGAGCCACATTTATTCGAGAGGAGAAAACTGCTGCAAAATACAAAATGGTTAAGCTGCCTTCTCTTCCTGCAAAACCGGGATTAATCCGGACAAATGATTCGGGCGTGTCAATTGAGTTGGAGTTATGGGAAATGCCACTTTCACAGCTTGGATCTTTTGCCTCACTCATCCCTGCCCCTCTAGGACTTGGGAAGGTTGAACTCGAGAACGGTACCCAAGTAACGGGATTTGTTTGTGAAGCAGTTGCTGCAGAAGAAGCAGAAGATATCTCGTATACTGGCGGTTGGCGCTATTTATAATCAAGTGAAGTCCATGTAGACAATAATCTGCATGGACTTTTTTTAGTCATTCAGTTTCTGCTATTTCGACTTCTAACCATTTACGCACACTGTTAATAAACCAAATTTTTGAGCTTTGCCGTAAGTCCGCAAAAGTTAACACTTTTTCACGTATGATTCCTTCCTTTATTAACATCTCTCGGAAAGTACCAGCCAAAAGGCCGCTGTTTACTGGAGGTGTCCATAATTCTCCGTCTATTTCAATGACAAGGTTCCCGTTGGTAAATTCCGTTAACTCCTCCTCTTTATTCCATAGTAATACATCAAAAACACCGGAAGGCTTGTCCGTTTGAAAATCAGTATAAATTGCACGATGGGTTGTTTTATGATAAACAAACGGATTTTCAGTATCAATTGGTTTTCCAGCAAGCATAATCTTTAATGGAGTCTGCAATTCGTTTACTGGATTTGCATCAAGTGTTACTCCATTTTCCTTAGTAACTAAAAGCCTCACTTTGAACTTGCCGCTGCTGTTTGGGACTGCGAATTCTTCCAGTTTCTGTTGGATTGCCTCCATTTGAATAGGGAATCCAAAATATTTTGCTGATCTTTTTAACCGATCTAAATGTTCATTTAATAAGTAATACTTCCCATATTCCAAAAGAAGACTTTCTAAAAGCTCAAACTCTGGTCGGTCTTCCTCTAATAAACTTGCTTTTGCAAGAACCTCGTCATATTCCCCTTCAGAGGTAGAATCCCAAGTGATCCCACCCCCAACGCCGTAAGTAGCTATACCAGATGTCTGATCAATCAGGACTGTTCTAATTGGTACATTGAAAACCGCTTCTTTACTTGGGGTTATAAACCCGATTGCCCCACAATATACCTCACGAGGTTCTGGTTCCAATTCAGCAATCATTTTCATCGTACTTACCTTGGGTGCACCGGTTATGGAAGCACAAGGAAAGAGTGCTTTAAAAACGTCTACAAGCTCTCTATTTTCAGCAATTTTCGCTGTAATGGTTGAAGTCATTTGAAAGACCGTTGGATATTGTTCAATGTCATATAGCTTTGGAACCTGAACAGTCCCTAATTCCGCAATGACAGATAAATCATTCCGCAGCATATCGACGATCATGACATTTTCTGCCCGATTTTTTTCGGAAAGATAAAGCCAACGGGCATTAGCCTCATCCTCATCGATGGATTTACCCCGCTTAATAGTTCCTTTCATCGGTCGAGTAGTGATTTTATCACCTTCTATACGGAAGAACAATTCGGGTGAGGCCGACAATACACACTGTTCACCCGTATTGATATAAGCACAATAATCGGAAGACTGCGCTTTTTTCAACTTCTGAAAAAGAGCAAAATCATCCCCCTCAAACTGGCTATAGAGCCGGATGGTATAGTTTGTTTGGTATGTGTCACCCCTCTCAATCCCTTGCTTAATAGCTTGGATGGATTGAGTATATTCTTTTATACTAACGGAAGGCTCCCATTTTGTTAATGTATAGGACCCTTGACTGCTAATGAAATCGTGTTCCGGTTCAGAAAATATCCCAAACCATAATAATGGTATCTTACTGTCTGAGTTAGTAATAAATGCCGCATCAAAAGCTGCCGCACTTTCGTACGTTAAAAATCCAGCGGCATAGTAACCGTTATTTACTTCTTCCTCGACAAGTTTAAAACATGGCAATACTTCATTTATAGTAAAAGCTGCAATTACTTTAATTGGCTTTCTAAATATTTGAGGCTTAATTTCGCCCTCTGAATTAGCAAATTCAAAAACTAACCATGGCTCTTTATATTTTGTATCCATCGTGACGTCCCTTTAATAATTATTTTTTCATATTATAAATAGTGACAATAATTAATCTGAAAAGCAACCCTTTTCCTTTTATTTTATCTACTATTATAATAGGTTAAAGAACATTGAAAGAAAAATGAAGGAGCTAATAATATGATTAACGTTTATAACGGACATATGCTTTACAGCTAGGTTTATATTGTTCAATTAAATGGAGAATCATGGTTCCCATAATTAATTGTTGAGGTGAACTTCTTGGGGGATAAATCCACTCGCATTTATTTATTATTTCTTAGTTTATATGCCGTCTCTTATATGGGGAATGCCGTCTACGGTACTTTTATGCCTGTTTACTTAAAAAGTATCGGATTGAGTCAGACGTCTATTGCTACTCTATTAAGCTTTGGCCCATTGATAGCAATACTAGCGCAACCTTTATGGGGAACAATCGGAGACCGGGCAGAAAGTAAAAACAAAGTCCTTCAATTACTGGCTTTGGGAAGTGCTGTTTCCATATTGTTGCTGCCGATTTCGAATCAGTACCTATATTTATTACTGATCATTTGCCTGGTCACCTTTTTTCAAACATCGATCAATCCTCTTAGTGACGCCATCACATTAGAACATCTAGCCCGGACTAAATGGAATTTCGGTCCGATTCGACTGGCTGGCACTATCGGTTTTGCGATCATGTCTGTTGCTTTTGGGGTAGTGGCAAAAAAGAATATTAATAGTATTTCTATCGTTTATTCCATGGTCATGCTGCTTACTTTTTTCATATGCACCCAATTGCCTAAAATAAAAGGTCATCAATCTAATAAAAACAAAGTTTCTCTGCTAATATTATTAAAAAACCGAAAGCTCATGTTGTTTACAATATTAAATTTTATCGTTCAGATTACGCTCGGGTATTACTACGCTTTTTTCCCTATTTATTTTAATCAACTGGGAGCTGATAATAGTTTGCTTGGCTGGTCGATGCTTTTCTCCGCTATAAGCGAGGTGCCCTTTTTACTTTTTGGTCATAAAATTATTAAGAGATTTAGTATACCAGTTGTCCTAGTTGCCACTGCCTTTTTCGCTGGACTGCGTTGGCTGTTCTGTTATTTTGTCCATAATCCAATTCTTGTTCTTCCAATTCAATTGCTGCATGGATTAATTTTTATTGTGCTATCCGTAACTCTTGCTATCTATATTAATCAAGAAGTACCTAAAGAGCTTAAGGCCTCTGGTCAAACGATGAATGGCTTGCTTAGTTTAGGTTTAGCTAGAATTATAGGAGGCATGGCAGGCGGGATTGCCAGTGAATATGTCGGAATGCGGCAAGTATTTTTATATAATGCCATTGCTGCTTTTATTGCCTTTATCGTTTTTATTTTTATTTTCTTAAAAGAGTCAAGGTCCATGCAAAAAGCAACCGTCTAAAAAAATGCTAAAAGACTGCTTATTTATCTAAGCAGTCTTTATTGGAATAAGATGTTTGGTAAGTATAGGACTCCTGGATTTTTTACAAGATTATTAGATTGGAATAATTGACAATACTAGTGCAACTAAAATCATTACTGCTGTAGAACCGCAGGCCCATTTTAAAAAGGAGCGCTGTAAATCACCGAAATCTTCTCCCACCATTCCGACTAGTAAATAGGTTGAAGGTACTAAAGGGCTTAATAAATGGACAGGTAACCCTAATAATGATGCACGGCCTATCATTGCCGGATCAACCCCATATGAGCTTGCAGCTTTTGCAAGAAGCGGAAGTACTCCATAATAAAATGCATCATTTGACATAAAGAAGGTAAATGGAGCACTAATAATGCCAGTAATTAGAGCAAAATGAGATCCTAATTCCGTTGGTATATGCGTGATCATCGTATTTGCCATAGCATCCACCATTTTTGTACCTGATAGAATACCAGTAAAAATACCAGCAGCAAAAACCATGGATACAACAGATAAGGCATTATCTGCATAATGCATGATCCGTTCTTTTTGTTCTGCTATATTTGGGTAATTAATGGTAATAGCAATGGCAAATCCAATCATAAATAAAACGGTACTAGGCAGCCATTCCTGAATGAGTGCAACTAAAAGGACAATAGTAAGCAGATAATTTATAACAATTAATTTTGGGCGTTTAAGATAAGCATCCTCTGTTGTGGCTGCCATCAAGGCAAGAGTACTATAGTCAATTTCTAAAACACCAATTCTTTTTCTCTCTTTCCTGCCAAGGACATAGGACATAAACAATACAAACAATACACCACCAACCATACTTGGTATTACAGGAGTAAAGATATCTCCCATTTCAAGATGCAGTGCGGTCATGGCTCTAGCAGTAGGACCTCCCCATGGCAGGAGATTCATGACACCTGATGCAGATACTGCGATTCCAGCTAGGACTAATGGTTTCATACCAATTCGTTTATACAAAGGCAGCATGGCTGAAATCGTTATCATATATGTAGTGGTTCCATCACCATCAAGAGAGATTAATAGTGCAAGGACGGCTGTTCCGATGGCAATTTTTACAGGGTCCCCTTTAACAAGTTTTAAAATGGTTGAAATAATAGGATCAAAGACACCCGCATCGATCATGATTCCGAAAAAGAGAATGGCAAAAAGAATCATAATTCCAGTAGGTGCGACGCTTTTTATCCCTTCTAGCGCCATTGGGCCCAAATCTTTACCAAATCCCCCAATTAAGGCAAAGATAACTGGCACAACCATGAGTGCAATCATTGCAGACAGACGTTTGGTCATTATTAAAATCATAAAAATAAGAATCATTAAAAATCCTAAAATCGCAAGCATTTTTCCCACCCCTTTTGTTAGTAAATTTATAATAATCTAAATATTCATTTGTGGAAACGTTTACAAAATAAAGTTATTAAAGTACTTAAAACTCTATTTTGTACATTATGTTCACAGCAAAAGTAGTTTCTGAAATACAAAGGAAGGTGCCTTTGGCACCTTCACAAAATAGGATAATACTTTCTTTCAGGCCTCCCAACGATTCCATAAACCACTTCAGCTTTTGCTTCACTATTGGAGGTTAAATACTCCAAATAACGTCGAGCGGTAATCCGGGAAGCCCCAATTTCTTTCCCTACTTCCTCAGCAGAGAACCCTTGATTTTTATTCAGAAGCACGTTTTTCACCTTTCCAAGCGTTATCTCATCAATTCCTTTAGGCAGCGAGTTGCCTTTTCCTTCACTTTCAATGACATTTTTACCAAACAAAAGGTCAATATATTGCTGATTTACCTCCTGTTCAGAAGAAAGGAGTGAGTATTTTTTTATATACTCTAAAATCACTTCATCAAATCTTTCCCTGTTAACTGGCTTGATTAAATAACTCTCGACACCGTAACTTAATGCTTTTTCAAGGAAAAGCTTGTCCGTTGCAGCCGTAATCATAATAATACTGACTTTTGGAAAACGCTCTCTTATAATGGGCAGCAGATCGGAACCAAGCATGTCAGGCATATACACATCTAAAATCAATAAATCAATTTCTTCTTCCCTGAGCAAATTTAAAGTCTTGTTACCATTCAAGGCCTTACCCACTACATCTATCTCCTTAAATTTCATTAAAAATTTTTCATGGATGTCGGCCACTCGAAAATCATCTTCTGCAATTGCTGCTTTTATTTTATGCATTTTCAGCTCTCCTCTCATATTGCTTTGGAAGATACACGGTAAAGACCGTTCCACTTTCTTGGTTACTATGGACTTCAATCATCCCATTCATTTCGACCACAGCTTCCTCCGCATTTGATAAGCCAAATCCTCTTGGTTTATCACCGCTTTTTGAAGTAAACCCTCTTTCAAATAAATGCGGAATATCATTTTCATTTATTCCTTTTCCGTTATCTGAAACTTCAAAAATGATATCACTGCCAATATCAGTAGCAAAAAATTTTACAGTAGGATGATGACTCTCAGAAACAGCTTCAAAGGCATTATCTATTAGATTACCGAGTATAACGATGAGGCTAGAAAGTTTAATATGGGTCGGTAAAATGTCCAAATAGCTTTCAGAAAGAATCTCAAACTTGATCTTTTTTTCAGAAGCTTTCCCTAGTTTCCCCAAAAGAATGGCTTGAACTTTCGATTCTTTAATCTGGTTAAATAAAATACTATTTTGAACCTGTAGTACCTGTGTTTCCGCTTGGATCATTGCAAGTGCCTGTTCATATTCACCTAGTTGAAGGAGGCCAGATAAAACATACAACTTATTCGTGTATTCGTGTGTGTGGGCACGCAGGTCTTCCGAATAACTTTTTACTTCTGAAAGAGTGTTTACCATTTGCTCAATTTCGGTTTTATCACGAAAGGAAGCAACTACACCACTTATTCCCGTTTCGTCAGGAAGTGGCGTACAATTGACGATTACTGTTTTATCTTTCCAATTGATTTCTTTATCTACTAGTGGAATTCCTGAATTTAGAACTTCAAATAAATACGTCGACGGAAAAAGTCCATCGACTTTTAAATGACGTACAGAGCCTTTAATTTGCAAAAGCTTCTTTGCCGGTTGATTCATCATCGTGATAAATCCAGCTCTATTAATGGATAAAATCCCCTCTTTTACGCCATGAAGCACGGCATTCTTTTCTTTATATAACACAGCAATTTCATAGGGTTCAAGACCCATCGTATCTTTACGAATATTTCGTCCTAGCAGAATACTGCCAAAAAATGAAATAATTAGAGCAAAAATAGAAACTAGGATTACTTTTATGATATTTTTGGTGATTTGCTGATGGACATCTTCTAATAAAAATCCTACTGATACAACTCCGATTACTTCTCCCTTTTTGTTAAAAATTGGCGATTTACCTCTAATAGAAGGGCCTAGTGAACCGTTGGCTTTAGAGATATAGTATTTTCCTTTTTTTATGGCCTTTTGATTATCTCCACCCTTCATTTTTTTTCCAATCATAGATTGTAACGGATGAGAGTATCTTGTACCATCGATGTTTCCGACAACGACAAATTCAGCACCAGTTTCTTTCCGGACTTTTTCTGCTAATGGCTGGATTATTTTTGTGGGATTGCTAGATTGCACCCCATTGATAATGGTTGGCATAAATGATACCGTTTTCGAAATTTCAAGCGCCAATTTCCCCTTATTTTCCTCAATTTGCTTACTTTCCATATAACTATAAAAAGAGGACATTAAAAGGATTAACAATAATCCCAATAATAGTGCCAGCCCAAAGATTTTTGTCTGAAGTGATATATTTTTTGTTTTCAGGCAGCAAACCTCCCTATGAAACTATAATAAAAAACTTAGATTCATTATATCCTTAAATGATAGAGATTTCTTATTAAAAAACAAAAAAACTACCATAAAGATAGTTATTTTGTATTTATTCGACTTTCAAATTTAATGATCACGACTCACCATATAATTCATTAAATGTTTGAGAAAAGAGGTATTACGGGGGACCTCCTTCAATGCTTCTATGGCAAAACAGTAATGTTCCCACATCTCTTTTCTAGCGCCTTCTTGACCTAGGATTGATACAAAGGTCGAATTTTTGTTTTCTGAATCCTTATAAAGAGGTTTACCTATAATGGATGGATCTCCTTCAACATCAAGTAAATCATCCTTAATCTGGAAGGCAATCCCAGCATGATAAGCAAATTTTTTTAAGGCCTCCATTTCGGATTCGCTAACCTTAGCAAGCATGGCTGGCATAATGAGCGAGGCTTCAAAGGCAATTCCCGTTTTGTAAAAACACATCAAATTTAACTGTTCATGTGATAATTCTTTTCCTTTTGAATCCAAGTCCATTGCCTGGCCCATGCACATAACTTCTGTGACTTGAGCCGAGTATTGAATCAAACGAAGCACCGTTTTGGCATCGAACTCATCAAGATAGGTTTGCTCCTCAATCGCTCGCTGTGTCAAAAAAAGACCCGTTAATTCCGCTACGGCAATGTTATATTCTTTATGCACCGTAAGACGTCCCCTGCGTGTGGATGAATCATCTTGCGATGGCAGATCATCGTAAATTAAGGATGCGGTATGCATATATTCCAATGATTTCAATAGAGGGATGATGGCCGACTGATTTAATCCATATTCATTAACACTCATAACCCACGTGATGATTGGCCTTAATCTCTTTCCATCACCTTCAAGACTGTAATTTGCGGCTTTTATAATGATGTCTTTCAAAAGAGGAACATTTTCCGTATTTGAGATACGCAAAGTTTTGTTAATCTGAATCCGGACGGCTTTGATCGTTTCTAAAAAATCTTCCTGTTCCTTCCTTTCATTTTTCAGGCTAGTAATCATATGGTCACGGAGAAGCTTATCAAAGAAATCCACATCATCTGCTTTTTGTACCATTTTTTGTATCACCTGATTAAATTTAGGAATTCCTGAAGCAAATAAATTCATTACTTCATTATATTTTTCAGTTCCCAATCGTACTTTAAATCTTTTCAAACCGTTTATGGCACGATCGAGGATGACTTCGCGGGTCTTTTTGTCGGAATAATACACATTATGGATTAAATGAGAGATAACAGCCCAATATAATTCGAAGGGATTAATCAGATCCGGACGCTCGGTATGATATTTTAGATAATACGTATAAGGAGTGACCGCTCCCTCTTTTAAATCATCAAACATATCAGCAAAATCATCCGCCAATTGATTATAAATACCATAAAAGAATGTCCGATTATCAAAGCCTTCATCTTCAGGAGCGCTGATGACGGAACGAACAATTAATCTCGAAGAGGATGCCTTTAAGATAACAGGGATATAAAGCTCTTCATTAGTATAATTAGACTCGGTCAAGTCCTTTTCTCTATCCACTTCCTGAGAGTTAAAAAACACATAGGATTGCTCAAAAAAGGATTTTAATGTTTCTGGAAGCTGTTCACTTTTAATATATTCATAGGCATCTTTCAGCTCTGAATGAATAAATTGAATCAGGTTTTCGTTTTCCCCAGTCCATTTACCCAAGTCAGGTACTACCCCAGTAATAAGTGTGGTACGAATTAATTGGGAATACCGCTTCTTTTCTAAATCGGACAAGACGTTGGAATCGAGAAGATCGTCAATGAAAGGATAGGTTAGACCATATGAATAGCCAAGCCTGATAGCTTTGTCCAGCCGTTGCTTCCGCTCTTCTTGAGGTACTTTATTGTCCATGTCGTCAACCACGTGCATGATTACTCCGGCAATAATCTTTATTAGTTTTCGCTGGGCATGATCGGCATCCATCCCCTCTGGAACATTGACGGAAACCGTTTTAAGTTTATCCAATAGCCAGATTATTGTAGATTCAATACCTTCCCTCTGGGCCCACCGGTACAAACTTGCCATGCTAAACGACTCTGTCTCCTCTTTTTGGAAATCAGTCAGTTTTTTTCTCAAGTTGTCAACTGCACGGCGGATCCTTGATTGGGTGTCAAGAGAATCGAGTGCTTTGCCCAGATCTCTCATATATATATATGAAATACTGCGATCCAGGTAATTATCCAGTTTGCCTGTATAATCGAGCCATCGAATGTAATTGTAATAACCATGGGAATTATTTTTTTTCTTCTTACGTGAAAAGATAGATAAGATGGGATGATGATGAATATGGGTTTGTTTCCATGATTGAAAATCTTTAATTAGGACTGGAACGTAGGTCTTGTTCAAGACCTGGTGATATAGTGAGTGAAAATAGTGAGCAGCCCGCTGCTCTGCCAACTGATAACTGGTATCGGTTTTTTTGATTAATTCCTCATTCATCCTATACACTACCTCAACTTAGTGGTCTCTTACATTTTTAAAAATATATTTATGTATAATCCTGAACAAACATCATTATAACCAGAAAAAACTTTATATTTTTTTCAATCCCTATTAAATCTAAGAATTAATTATTATTATACTATGATTTAAATGGAACATTTATTAAATTCAGCAATGGCTATATAGCGAGAGAAAGAAAAACCCGACTAAACTTCTCCAATAGTCGGGTCTTTCTTATGGTTTGGTCTATGATTT
This sequence comes from Neobacillus cucumis, assembly GCF_002860255.1. Classification (GTDB taxonomy): domain Bacteria; phylum Bacillota; class Bacilli; order Bacillales; family Cytobacillaceae; genus Neobacillus; species Neobacillus cucumis_A. The sequence continues at coordinate 154,788 of NZ_PGVE01000041.1, read as the reverse complement.
TCTTACTTTGATTTCTTGCTTGTATTTTTCATGACCACGTCATAATTATAATCGACGCTTCCATTCTTACCTTCAGGAGCAGCGTACGTTGTCATCATCACTACTTTTTCAAACTCTGCACTGCGTAACATATTCTTTAAATCTAAGCGATCAGCTTCAGACATATTTACCAGGCTTGGGAATCGGATGACTTTTACATGGCTTTCGGTTCCGTTTGCAGCCCCCTTCTTATACCCAATAAATTGCACTTGATAATTAACATACTCTTTTGTTGCCTGTTCTAGACTCATAAAGCCAGATGTATCCTCCATCTTATCAATAAGATTCCCGTTTAATTGGAGATTTGACAAGTACCAGCCTGCCTCATTGAACCCCCAATCCGTCAGATAACGGAAACCAAGCAATATCTTTTGACCTTTATATTGGCTAAGGTCAAATGTCTCTGTTTTCCATCCATTTGAGCTGCCTGTAAACCCAGGTAAATTCTCCTTGATTTTTGGATAACCACCATTCACAAGATCACTACGGGTATCTGCATTGGAAAGGGAAGTCCATGTTTTCCCATTATCGGTTGAAACCTGTACCGCTCCAAAATCCCACTGCTCTTCAATGTCATATTTTGTATCAAAGGAGACAGCAGCTTGAGTAAGATTCGTCAAATCAAGTTCTTTGATAAGGAAATTGTCAGCTTGGTCCCCTTCATTACTCCAAAGAACCTTTCCTCTCGTTGGATCCTCAGCAGATGTCCATTTTGTTGATAAGAAATCTAAGCCTTTAAAGTACAAATGGTCTATTTTCTTATCAGGAATAATGGTTTTTAAGTCTGTACCCCAGGCTGGCACTATATTATCTTGTTTCACTGCTGAAATATTCGGCTTTAAATCTATTAAATTGTACTTAAACGTATTACTACCTAAATATTTTCCATCTACCATTACTGCTGTCATATAATCTTGATAAAGTGTGGCGAAATCCTCTTTCGCACCTATCTCTTTTAATGATTCATTAATTCCAGAAATACCTTGCCTTTGATTTTTGAATTCTGCTTGAATAAATGGCTCTCCAAATCTTTCATATAAGTAAAGTTGGAAAAGATAAGCAGTACCATAGTCTCCTAGTATTTGCAGATCACTTTGGTCCCCCCAAATTGTTAATGAATTCCGAAGATTATTCATAAAGAACTCTACATGTTTGGTGGAATGACCGTATCCTACCAGATACTGAGCAAAATCTGATAATCCTTCATTAACAAAATTTTCTTCAGCAGCGTCTGAATCACGGTGTAGCAGATGCTGAAATTCATGAGCAAATACCCCTTCATACAAATATGGATTTGCTGAATTAGGACCGGTTCTATTTACCCAGTCATAGGCATCGATGGTCATTACATTTCGGTCAGCAAAATCACTTATGCTAGGTGAGAAATAACCGGCTATGTAACTAGGATAATTAGGGTTATAGTAGCTAGCATCTTTAATATTGTCGATCAATATTACCGTTCTTCCACTTTTATCCTTATACCATCCATTATAACCATCCTCACCAGTTCTTTCTTTTGGCTTTCCAAAAAACGAAGTCTCTTTTTCATACATATTGTTATCAAATTGATTTAATAAGTAATTTACCTGTTCATCAGATATGGCAACTTTCCCGTTCCTAGGATCATTTGTAGGATAGCTTAAGTTATTAGCTACCCAGACCTCTCCATATTTACCAACTGCTCGTAGGGTAAAATCTGTTAAGGTATATTTTGCAGTATAATCATTATTTGTTAACCACTTTTTCACAATCCCTACATTCTCTTGAGTGAGGGTATTAGATGAACTGCTAGTTTGACTAGTCTCTGTGCTAGAACCTGAAAGGTCAATTTTATTCGCCTCTTTCGCCTCTTCAAGGGATTCAGATCGAAGTTTTGAACCGACATCTTGTATACTAGGATTCGCATTATATCCCTGCGTTTGCCCGCTAACGATGCTAGAAGGCAGAATAATACTACTGGCAAGTGCAGTAGTAGATAAAATAGCCCAGACCTTATTTTTTCTCAAAAGAATCATTCCTCTCTATTTCAAGAAATTCACAATGAGTAAAACTTTTAAGCTACCATATTTAGTTTGTTCATAGGGTGTAAGTTTTCAGATTTGAATCGTCTAAGAAAATTCGAAGTAATGTGCAGGTGAGATTTTTGACATAAAGAATTAATTTAAAATTCCTTAAATAAGGATAGATGGAGAAAATGAAAGGTAGATAACTAAGGTGACTTTGATAATGATTTAGCACAATAATTTTAGATCACGGCATCACCACCTTTAGTCTATTAATAATTTAATGACTACTAAAATTGTAACTTATGTAATTTAATGTAAAACACTTTATTAAGAACATTATATGATGAATGACATATCTGGTAAAGTGTATTTTTAGTTTATTCAGTAAAATAAGATAATATTGAACTAGCATACATAAATATATATTACCGAAAGCCTGTTCCTTTCAGGTTGGAACAGGCTCTTTTTTAAATATTCTAAGCATAAGTTTCCGTTCCGCTAACTAATTGAAGTAAGTCCTTTAATATATAAAGTCTTGACGTTAAAAGATAAAGCTCTTCGTAGTTTTTTCTAACGTATTCATCTATGATGTCCATTCCCTTTTTGAAACAGTCAACTAAGTAATAAGTATACTTTCCGTCCCATGAGTACTGATTGATTCTAAGAAGTTCGTCGGCGATAATCTGAAACTTAAACTCCTCAACAAACAATTTTACTTGATACAATTTATCAGAATGAAACCTAAAGTTGTTTTTTTGCTCGTGGTTTTTTTGTACATACCTGATAAAATCATTGATATTTTCAGCTAACATATTTGCCTTTTGCATCTCAATTTTCATTAACACTTCCCCTTTTGTATAAAAAAATCCCTTTAAGAAGAGTTTATGATTACATCCAGTAACCTGACACCACATCATTTAAGTTGACAAATTTTCCTGTCTACAATTATAATTTATTTCGCACACGAAATATTCTTATCGATAATATTAGATTGTAGAATGAAAGGGGGGCTAATAAAATGGATATTCTAAACAATGAAATTTTAGTTAGTTTTATCGAAATCAACAAAGCCTACAATAGACTTGTGAAATTTGATGCAGAAAGATTAGGCATCACCCCTGTACAATTAAAGGCTTTATACAAAATTAACTACAATCCTAATATCAGTTTAGGAGAACTCGCTGAAAAATTAAGACTGACTAACAGTACCGTTAGCGGGGTAATTGACCGCCTCGTCCATAGCGGCTTAGTTGAAAGAGTGGTACCACCAGGAGATAGAAGGAGTGTCTCTATTCGTTTAACAGATGAAGGAAGGAAAACATTAGATCAATTTAATTCTTCTGATTCTATGCTAATGAAGAAGATGAAAGAAGTCTTTGAACTACCTGAAGAGGAAATCTCGCACTTGCTGCGACTTCATAAACTGGTTTTAGAAAAGCTATCTATAGAGGAGGAATAATTTTAATGAGTACGAGACGTTTACTTTTAGTCAACATTATTATCTTAATTATCCTAGTAGGTGGAGGTTTTGCAGGTTACGCCTACTATAATAAAACTGTTAATTATTTAACAACGGATAATGCGCAAATCGCTGGACAACAAGTATCCATCGCTGCCCCTGCAAACGGAAAATTAACAGGTTGGAATGGTAAAGTTGGGGATCGTTTTTCTAAAGATGATACTATTGGTACAATTTTAACAACAGGAACTGATGGGCAGCCGACAGAAATGAAAGTCACTCTTCCAACAGACGGGACCGTTGTACAAAGCAGCGCTGTTCAAAATTCATTCGTAGCAGCTGGAACCCCGCTTGCTCAAGTATATGATTTAAATAATTTATGGGTAACAGCAAACATTGATGAAACAAAGATTGATGAAATTGCCGTAGGACAGGATGTTGACATTTTTGTAGATGCTTTCCCTAATTCAACCTTAAAAGGCAAAGTACAACAATTAGGACTTGCGACAGCAGGTACGTTTTCATTATTACCAAGCTCCAATAACACAGCAAACTACACAAAGGTTACACAAGTGGTTCCTGTCAAAGTATCAATTGATGACAATAAAGGTGTAGGAATTGTTCCTGGTATGAACGTGACCGTGCGAATTCATAAGTAGGTGATAAGATGTCAATATATATCACGGTTTATGCCCTTTTATGTATTTTGGTACTTCTGTTAATCAATTTTGGTGTAATGAAACAAAAAAAATCAAAAAAAGGTCAAGCAGAAGTAAAAAAATTAGAGACAGACAATATCTCTCATGCAGAAATGATTGATAAAAAGCAGATTGATCAAGATTTATCTAGTCAAGTAGAAGAAATGCTTGAAGATAATGCAATAGCCGAACCGGCTTTGGAGTATGTTCAAGCCGAAGTACAACCGAAGGAAGAAATCATTAAAGAATCGAAACAAGCAGAAAGAGAAACTGAAAAATCTTCAGGAACCGGAAAAATTCTTACAGCCTTAATGCTGGGCGCATTTGTCGCGATTCTTAACCAAACATTACTTAATGTAGCTATTCCACATATTATGAATGATTTAGGAGTTTCTGCAAGTACTGTACAATGGTTATCAACAGGTTATATGCTTGTTAACGGAATTCTAATTCCAGTTACAGCTTATTTAATTGAGAAATTTGGAACTAGGAAACTTTTTATTGCTGCGATTTTTCTATTTACCTTGGGTTCATTAGTATGTTCCCTATCATTAAACTTTACGATGCTGATGGTAGGACGTGTCATTCAAGCGAGCGGTGCGGGTATCATTATGCCCCTCTTGATGACTGTCTTTTTCGCCCTCTTCCCTCCTGAAAAACGCGGGAAGGCCATGGGGCTTATGGGCGTTGTTATGATCTTTGCTCCTGCAATCGGTCCAACCTTATCCGGGTGGCTGATTGGGCATTATTCATGGAGATTATTGTTTGATATTGTTATTCCAATTGGTATACTTGATTTGATATTTAGCTTCTTGTGGATGAAAGATGTAACTAAAACAACGAATCCTAAATTTGATTTCCCAGGTTTATTATTTTCTACATTAGGTTTTGGATTTTTGTTATATGGATTTAGTGAAGCAGGAAGTGATGGCTGGGACAGTTCAACTGTTGTCGTTTCCTTAACTGTCGGAGCTATTTTTATCCTGGCATTTATCTGGCGTGAACTTACTACTGATAAACCAATGTTAGATCTTAGAGTATTTAAATATGATATTTTCGCATTAACCACTATTATTAGTATGATTGTCAACATGGCCATGTTTGGTGCGATGATCTTACTCCCAATATACTTGCAAAATATTCGTGGCTTTACTGCCTTAGAATCAGGTTTACTGATGCTGCCAGGTGCCATTATAATGGGAATAATGTCACCGATCTCAGGTGCACTGTTTGATAAAATCGGTGCGAGATGGCTTGGAGTTATAGGTTTAACTATAACGGTGATTACTACTTGGCAATTTACGAAATTAAGTATGACAACTAGTTACACCCATCTCCTACTCCTATATGTATTTAGGATGTTTGGAATGTCATTCATTATGATGACGATCATGACGGAAGGTTTAAATCAATTACCTCGTCACCTTGGAGCACACGGTACTGCTGCCTCTAACACAGCAAGACAAATTGCCGGCAGTATTGGTACTGCCTTCCTTGTTACCGTTATGACAACAAGGTCAGGGGTACATTATGGTGAGTATACAAATACAATCACTAGCGGTAATTCCTTTATCGCGGGTCAATTTTCACAACTTACTCAAATGTTATCAGGTTTAACACACATGCCCACGGCTGCCGGGAAACAACTAACTACCTATGTAATCTATGGGCAAGTAATGAAACAAACAACGATAGATGGGATAAATGATGCCTTTATAGTTGCTACCATTATTGCATTCATAGCCTTAGTTTTAGTTTTCTTTGTAAAACGGGCGCAAATAAAGGAACAGTAAAATTCAGGAGACGTTTAAGGCTTACCATTACTTGGTAAGTCTTTTTTATATGGGTGTAAAAATATAGCTGCCCAGCATCGAGCAGCTTACATCTTAGATGGCTATTTTAGTCCTAGCGCTTTTTTAGTTATAGGACCAACGATCCCATCCACTTGTAAATGATTTGCTCTTTGGTAACTACGGACTGCACTATCCGTATTGGGTCCAAAGATGCCATCAATCCCTTTGGTGTTGAAGCCAATAGATGTCAACTTCTTTTGAAGGGTCACCACAGCTGGCCCACGGCTGCCTCTCTTGAGAATTTCCCCACTTGTCGTCACAGGGACAGAAGGAGTACTTTTCCCGCCTTTTAATCCGTTGGCCACAGCGATGGCATCAAAAGAGCTTTTTGAAGTGGTAATAACTACTGGAGTATTAACAGGGACCTGATTAAATAGCCATTCTACTTCATTATCATACATCCGAACACATCCACTGCTCACATACCCACCAATAGAGCTTGGGTTATTATTTCCATGAATCCCATAGGTCGTTCCCCAGGTTCCACGTGCATTCAAACCCATCCATCGATTACCTAGCGGGTTGCGAGGATCGCCACCTGGAATGTGACCTGTGTAGTATGGACGATTAACAATCTTGTTTACAATTTTGAACTTGCCTTCAGGAGTTAATGAACGGCTTCTCCCTGTCCCCACTTTAAATTGCCTTTTCAACTGACCGTTTTCATAGTAAGCTAGCCGGTTGATTGCTTTATTAATAATAATAAATTTGTTGACTGTCGCCGCTGAACTAGAAGGTACACCAAAACATAGGCTAAATAACAAAAGAAAAGCTACACTAAGAAAAATGAACCATTTTCTTTGCAATTTGATCCCCCCAACATCCATAAAAATTACTAATCCGTGTATTTTATGTTGGCAAGGCAATTCCACATTACAAATTTATGAGTCAAATTTCATGTTAGTTAAGTCTGTGTTAACTAAAAGAACGAACCCGTTCTTTTAGTTGCGGGTTCGTTCTTTGCTTTAACCATTAGGCGGATATTCTTATATTCTTATCCTTATTCCTTTTTAAAGAATACAAGGTAATTAATAGGATGAACCAGATTGGTGTCAATAATAAAGCTGTCCGAGTTGCTTCTGCAAATAGCATTACAACTAGAATACCAGCAAATAACGCTAGGACAGCATAATTAATAAATGGTGTAAATGGAGCTTTAAAAGTAGATTTTTTTCGTAAATCTGGCCTTGTTTTACGGTACCTTAAATGACAGACTAAGATAATGCCCCAAACCCAGATAAAACAGATCGCACTGATGGTTGTAACAATACCAAAAGCTTGTTCAGGAATCAGCTTACTTAAAAGGGCCCCGACTGATAAAACTAGTGCTGAAACTAATAAAGCATTACTTGGTACATAATTTTTATTTAATTTAGAAAATGGCGCAGGTCCTTGGCCTTTAGAGCTTAAGTTAAATAGAATTCGGCTAGTTGAAAACAAACCACTGTTGCATGCTGAGGCCGCTGATGTTAAAACGACGAAATTAATAATTCCAGCTGCAATCGGAATCCCTACTAAACTAAACGTTTTTACAAAAGGACTGTTATCAGCATTTAATTGTGTCCATGGATTTATACATAAAAGAATAAAAAGTGCCCCAACATAAAAAAATAGAATCCTTACTGGAATTTTATTAATGGCCGAAGGGATATTTTTTTGTGGATTAGATGTCTCTGCTGCAGAAACTCCCACCAGTTCAACACCCACATAGGCAAAAACGACCATTTGAAAGGAAAGTAAAAAGCCTGACACACCATGCGGAAAAAGACCGCCATATTCCCATATATTTTTTACAGAAACCCTACCTGCTTCTGTCTTGAAACCTATCACCAGTAAAATTACCCCAATTCCAATCAATGCAAGGATTGTAATAACTTTAATAATGGCAAACCAAAATTCTAACTCTCCAAAGAGCTTTACCGTTAATAAATTTAGCCCCAATAACAAGACTAAGCATATGATTGCAGGAACCCACTGCGGGATATCAAACCAATACTGAACATAAACTCCAACGGCAATAATATCGGCCATGGCTGTCATGATCCAACAGAACCAATACGTCCATCCAGTGACATAACCAGCCCAAGGTCCAATGTAATCTTCAGCAATATCTGTAAAGGACTTATAGCCTGCTTTTGATAACAAAAGTTCCCCTAATGCCCTCATAACAAAGAAACATGCAATTCCAACTATACAATAAGCAAACATAATAGATGGTCCTGCCAACTGAATGGCTTTTCCAGATCCTAAAAATAAACCCGTTCCAATCGTTCCACCAATAGCAATTAATTGCACATGCCGGTTTTTTAAATCCCTTTTTAATTCTTGTTGTGCCACTTTAAACTCCCCCTAATGGTAATTATTTTTCTTCCTATCCATGTGAACTGCTGAACAAGAAGTAAACCAATAAAAAAGAGATTGGAATTTTTCTCCAATCTCTAAAGGGCGTAAGAATATCAAATAATATCTATTACTCTATTTGTGGTAGAATAATAAATAATCTTCGTACTCTTCTGTCCTTTTGCCTGAGATTGTGAACCCTTCGGCGCCGCAAAGTTGCGGTCTCTCCAGAAGCTGCTCCTGCTATAGTGTGATCCATAGCAATCATAGCTTGCTAAATATTAAATTTTTTAAAATTTAAAGAATGATGCATTTAGCATTCATACTCAAAACCTAAACTATTGTTGAATAATTTATAATTTTAGTAGTGTTTATTAAATTTGTCAATAAAAAAATAATCTTTTAATATTATCTATAATCACAATAAAACATCGTTTGATTTCAAAACAAACGTTTCTTTCGTCTACTTTAAATGGAAGGAGATTTGAAAAGTGCTTATTTTCATTAGTGATTTACACCTTATGGACCATACAGCAGGCAGACACCAACTAGAAGCTGCCACTTTTAGGGATATCTTCAAGGAGCTCGGGTATCAAGCCCAAGAAGCTGTTAGTCCTTTTGAACCTCAGAATCAAGAGATTATAATTGTTTTGTTAGGCGATATTTTTGACCTGATACGCACAGAATCATGGTTTTTTCAGAAGAATACTGGCGAACAAATAGATTTAAAGGATCGCCCTTGGGGTAACCCATCGAAAAAAACAGAAGAAATTGCCAATGACATTTTAAACAATATTATCAAAGAGAATGAAGAAATATTTTCTATCCTTGCAGGAAAAGAGTGGAAAACTTTGGGTTTCCCTAAAAAACCTGAAATTATGTATCTTCAAGGGAATCATGATCGATTATGTAATGTCTATCCTTCATTAAGAGAAAAGGTCATTAACATATTAGATCTTAAGGACCAATTACCAAGTAATCCGTTTCCAAACTACTTAAAAGCTGAAGAATATGGAGTATATGCAAGACATGGCCACGAGTGGGACCCGTTTAATTTTGAAGGTGACTACCTTACTCCATCCAATTATTTTAAGACGCCTATTGGAGATGTTATTGCTTCAGAAATAGCCTCAAAGCTTCCAATTGAAGTTGGCAGAAGACTTCGGAACACTGAGCTTCCAGAAAAAGATGTTATTCAAATATGTAACAATTTCCGAAATTTATTCGATGTGAGACCGTTATCAGCCATTATTCCTTGGCTTTCTTTTCAAGTTCAAAGATACGAAAAATATGGAGAAAATGTTCAACAGGCAATCAATGCCGCTTTTCGTCAAATCGGAGATGAATTTATGGAGATTCCATTTGTTAAGGACTGGATTAAAAGAAATGATCAATTTTGGAACCCACTTGATCAAGCTGATTTAATTCAGATATTAGGAACCGTTCTAAAAAACTTTAATGTCGGTAATTCTGAAGGGAAGCTTAAATTGTTTGAAAAATTGAATCAACTGAAAGGCTTATGGTCGCAAGATCAATATCTGATAGGGGCAAAGAAAGATTTTGAAACATTATCAAGTCGATACTCTTATGTTCTGTACGGACATACTCATATACCTTTTCAGTACCCTATTGATGTACTAATGGAAAAAGGAAGTTCAAAACCAACTGAACAGGTTTATTTGAACACTGGTACATGGCGTCCAAGTTATTTTCAATCCTTAACAGGAAGAGGTTTTACAACCTGGAACCACCTTACATTCACCACTATTTATAAACCTGGTGAAATCATGGATGGTCAAGTGGTTCATACTCCAACATTTAATACATGGACTGGATACATGAAGAAAGTATAATTCCCTATCAAAAAATCTTTTAAAAAATGGATGGTGCCACACACCATCCATTTTTAACTCTATCTAAGATTGTTCTTCATTTTTGTCCTCAACAGGAGCAGCCAACAACTCTAAATTCTGAGATTCTAGAACTTCAGCACGGCTTTGGCCATACAAATCAAGATAAATTTCTTCTATTTCCTCCCCTGTAAGATCACCACGTTTTAAAAGCTCCTCTGCAATCTTATGGACAAAATCTGCGTTATCATTTACAAGTTTCTTTACTTTCGTCATTTCACTCTTTAGAAGTTCATTGATTTTAGTCCTTAGCGCTCTTAAGCCATCCGAACGAGAGCCAACGGCGAGCCAGCTGAATAACTCTTCACCCATACCGACAATCCCCAGATAAGCACCCGCAAGGTCAGTTGCCTGTCTTAAATCAGATGTAACACCATTTAACTTTTTATTTAAAAATTCTTCTTCAACTGCACGTGCCGCCAGACACACTTGGATTTCTGCTAATATTTCTTTATCCGTACGGTTATACCGTTCATGTGTTGGCTTAGTAGCAGCGAGACCAAGCGCGCCTCCCCTACGGATAATGGTCACTTTCCACACACGTTCATGCGGCTTTAAGAGGAATTGGGCCACCGCATGACCTGCTTCATGATAGGCAACATTTCGTTTTTCATCTTCACTCATAGATCGAAGCGGCTGTTTGAGGCCCCATTCGTATGTCTCCATCGCGGCACGAAAATCCTCATAACTTGCGACCTGGGCTCCACGTTGATGAGCGATTACAACAGCTTCATTTACTATGTGTTTAATTTGTGCCGGGGAGTATCCAATGGTATCAAGTGCTGCACGTTCAGGTGTAATGGAAGAGTCTTTTTTTACCTTTTCAAGGTAGTATTGAAAAACATCTATCCTTCCATCATAATCAGGAGAGTCGACCCATAGTTTCCGGTCAAAGCGTCCGGGACGAAGTAAAGCTGAATCAAGTACATCTGGAAGGTTGGTGGCACCTACAGTAAGAACGGCAGGACGGTCAGCCTTCTTCCGCCGAAGTCCAAGCGACCTGAGCAGCTTAGCGAACCAGCCATTGTCAATGTTTGGCGGATCCATTTGTAAAAGGAGCTCATTAAGTAAACCCGAACCTCCCATGCCCATCAATCCGCCCATCATGCCTCCTGCTCCGCCTCCAGCCTGCCGGCTCATGCCAATCGCGTCAATTTCGTCTATAAAAATAATACATGCACCATACACTTTTGCCAGTTTACGAGCTTTTTTATAAAGACCCATCACTTTTAAGTTTCCAACACCAAAGAACATATTTTGAAAGCTTGGTGCAGAGGCGTAAGCAAAGGGTACCTGTGCTTCATTTGCAATAACTTGCGCAAGATATGATTTCCCCGTGCCTGGAGGTCCACACAACAGTAACCCCCGAATAGCCTCACCTCCCATTTCTTTGAATTCTTTTACTCCTTTAAGAAGTGTAACGATCCTCTTTGCATTTTCAACAATCTCCGGGTTTCCCCGGTAATCTGTCCAGGTGGAGCCGGTTTCGCCAGGCAGGATCCAATAAGTTCTACCTCGAGCTAGGAACCAAAACAAAGCAACAAACTGGATAATCATAAACAGCATGGCAAAGAGCAGCTGCAGTAACAAACTGACAATACTTATAACTACTCCCCAAACTGTCGGACCACTTGTTAACAAAAAAATGCTAACAATAACGAGAGCTGCGATCCAGAGGATGACTTTACGCCATTTTACCCACCGATATTTCCTCATGGCTCCACATTCCTTTCTGAATATTAAGAAAACAAAACAAATAATTATTCTGCTAGATTATTTCAGGAATCACCAAATAATTAATCTAGAATACTGATATTTATTCTTATTTCTTGTTGGTCATACCTATTGATGAAGAGTTATTTTAATGATTAAATTACAGTTTTTTTACCAGAGGCTGTGCTTATCATTAGCTAATTTAAAAAACCCTCCAAAAAACATAGGAGGGTTTCTGACATGGATTATTTGAATTTCTTAATAATATCTAATAAATACTTAATAGCAACGGCGAGTCCGCCAACAAAAAAGAACGCAATTAGAATCCAGCCAGTAGGGTCAATTGGGAACATTGAAATGAGGAAGTTTAGTGGAATAACATAATAGAGTAAATCCTTCAAATAACCTAAAATAAAATCTGAAGTAAGAGTGCCTTTCCAGAATGACTTTATAAATCCTAATAAAAGATCAAGAATCATAAGTCCAAACACGGCCCACATTGTATAAAGCATCCAATCTGAAAGTGTAAATGTCATTTTTATCACCACCTTGATACATGATATGCTTGTAACAACGGCTGGTGAGAGTGTTAAAAAAGTTTTGTTCACAGAATATTCATAAAAAAGCACGTAAAAAAATGCACCTTTATCTTTAGTGCAATAAAAGAAGAGAATGCCCATTATAATGCATTCTCATTTCAAATTTTTATTTTAAAAATATATTAATCCTACTTTTTCTTTTGCTTCTAAGTTTTTAATCATGGTATTCCAAGTCTCTGGTTTATTAGGTAAAACCGTATAGTAACGTTTTAGAAATTTCACAATTAAGTCTGTTGGCAGCTCATTCATTTCTCCATCCATCGGAAGAAAACATAAATCAAGTCCGGTTACGGCTTCCCCATCATTGTTCCAGGACGGATGAACATATGGGAAATCCAGACGTTTGTAACCAAGGTGAGCCAACACCTCACGTCGAACATAAGGATTCATTGGCTTCACTCCGCCAAACTCATAATGTTCTACACGATATGGATCATAGATTTCAGCAAACATGCCCGATAATTTTTTTCCGTTAGCTAAAGCTAATTCCTGTAAATCTTCTAATCTTTTTTGGGCCAGGAAAGGACCGATTCCTAAGCCAGCACGACCGACAATGGTAAAATCAGTCATAGCTACATTAAAATCCTCATAATAACGATACTCTGTTGCTCCGACTACTTTTCCTTCATAAACAGCAACAAACACACGAATACCTGGATCTTCCAACGGTTCCTTCCAAAGATCAAACTCTAATACTTCCTCTGGAGGGAATACATCTTGCATTAACTGATGCATTTGTTTAAATAACGGATCTTTGATATTCGTAATTCTACTATATTCCATTTTATATCTCCTTTTTTATCATGATTTGAAAAATGGATTTTTCCATTCCATTAAAGTCCCATAATTACACGATTCTTCATCATCTAAATAATTTGCTACAACTTTGACAGGGGTACGGCCGCAATGAAGTAGAAAGGTAATGACAGGGTCCTTTAGCTCTCCGTTGACAACTGCCTCAATATATTGATTTGGAGACATAGCGCTTGCTTTTTTATAATATCCTGGCATCCTGCCTCCGCCAAGCAGTCTTTCCAACCCCAAGTGAACAACTACATCATACATAGAAAACATCAACCACTTGCCCAATCCTAATTTTCGATAGGTTGGCCTTACACCGATATCCACCACATATAATGTATTACCATTAGGGTTGTGGTTACGAATATAACCATTATCCGTTATCTCTTCCCATGAATGTTCCGGATGATTAGGATCAAAATCAATAAGTAGTCCTGTCATAGAACCAGCGATTTCCCCATTCACTTCTATACACAAAGCTCCTTGTGGAAAAAGAGTCACATGGTTTTTTAGCTGCTCTTCATTCCACCATAATTCGGAAGGAAATGGAGGAGGAAAACTTTCCTGTTGAATACGTATCAAGTAAGAAAAGTCTTTTTCTTCATAATTACGTATGACTACGGGAACAGGTTTTTCTTGGTCGAAAACAAAAAATTCTTTTCGATACATGATTGAACCCCCATCTCTAATTACGGACAGCTTTATCCGATTCCCAATCCGGGTAAAGATCTGTACGCCGGTCACGCCAGGTGGTAACAGAACCCTTTTCACGAACTTGATATAATAAGTTTAAATTAAGATCCGCTGTAACGATCATATCTTGGTTAATTTCCCCTTCAACCATAATCCCTTGAGGAGGAAACGGAATGTCATTAGGTGTGATGACTGCTGCCTGCCCAAAATTTGCACGCATGAAATCCACACTTGGTAATGAACCAACCGTACCAGTAGTGACAACATATACTTGATTTTCGATAGCTCTGGCATGACTTGTATATCGGACTCGATGAAAACCGTGACGGTCATCCGTGCATGATGGACAGAAAATGACATCTGCTCCCTTCGCTTTTGCCATTCGAACGATTTCCGGAAACTCAATGTCATAGCAAGTTAACATAGCTATTGTACCTTTATCGGTTTTAAAGACCTCCAGTGAATCCCCAGCACTCATATTCCACTCATTGACTTCCGTTGGGGTAATATGGAGTTTAGCCTGCTCTGCAACCCGGCCATCTGGGTAAAATAAATGGGCAACATTGTATAGTTGATCACTTTTTCTAATTACATGTGTCCCGCCAATAATGTGCATCTTATACGTTTTAGCTAATGAGATAAATAATGAACGGTATTGTTCGGTAAAATCAGGTAATTCTTGAATAGTCAATACTTCCCCATTAGCATTACCAATGGACATAAGCTGAGTAGTGAAAAATTCAGGAAAAATGATAAAATCCGTTCCAAATTCTTCTGCTGCTTTTATATAATGCTCCACTTGATCTGCAAAATCTTTAAATGAATGAATCGTGTGGAGATGGTATTGTACCGCTGATACTCTTAATTGCATAATATCCCCTCTTTTCTCCTAATTCTTTATTCCTATTATCTGCGAAATAGATATAACGAACAAGTACGCACTTTTTAATTACATAGTATTAAAAAGTATACTGTAAAGTAAGATAGACCTGCTGTAACTTCCTTTTCGAATAATACCAGCTAACGTATACAAAAAAAAGAGACAATGTTTAACATCACATTGCCTCTGTGTATTTATTATGTTTTTTGCATAATTTCATTATTTAGCTGACTCTTCTCTAATTAATGGATTTAACCCAATCGTCTCCATGTAATCTTTTCCCCAATCGTACATTGCCTCTAAGATTGGCATTAAACTTCTCCCATGTTCTGTAAGCGAATATTCAACTTTCGGAGGAACCACTGGGTAAACTTCACGGTGTACAATCAGATCTTCTTCTAGTTCACGCAATTGGTTCACAAGCATCCTTTGGGTGATCCCTGGCATAAGTGCCTTCAATTCACCAAACCGCTTTGTACCTTCTTTCCCAAGATGCCACAATATGAGCATTTTCCATTTACCGCCTATTACGGAAAGGGTTAATTCTTTTTCACAATTAAACATCTTGTCCTGCATTCGTGACATTTCACTTCACCTCAAAGGCTATTATAACTCATAGTATACTTTTTAGCACTATGTACTTTAAAAGTACGTAGTTTTAAAAAGATGTTCTACATTATATACTTACAACTAATCAGAGGAATGACTGAACGAGATATTATCGTATATGGAAATATTACTAACAAAATACAAGAACCCTTTGGAGATATTATTACTGTTCGGTCATTCAAATAAACTTTTAGGAGTGAATATAATGGAATTACAATTAGCTTTAGATTTAGTCAACATTCCAGAAGCTATTGAGCTGGTAAAAGAAGTAGAAGAGCATATAGATATCATTGAAATCGGTACTCCGGTTGTTATCAATGAAGGTCTTCACGCAGTAAAGGCAGTTAAAGAAGCATTTCCAAACCTAAAAGTTTTAGCCGATTTAAAAATCATGGATGCTGCAGGATACGAAGTGATGAAAGCTTCCGAGGCGGGTGCAGATATTATTACGATACTTGGAACCGCAGAGGATATGTCCATAAAAGGTGCTGTGGAAGAAGCGAAAAAACAAGGAAAAAAAGTTCTTGTGGATATGATTGCTGTAAAAGACCTTGCTGGACGTGCGAAAGAATTGGACTCAATGGGCGTTGATTACATTTGTGTGCATACTGGTTACGATCTTCAGGCAGTTGGAAAAAACTCTTTTGAAGATTTACAAACCATCAAAGGCGTTGTAAAAAATGCTAAAACGGCTATCGCAGGCGGGATCAAATTAGAGACCTTACCAGAAGTCATTAAAGTAAATCCTGACCTAATCATTGTTGGTGGCGGTATTACTGGACAAGCAGATAAAAAAGCTGCAGCTGCCAAAATGCAGCAAATGATTAAAGACCAAATGGTACACTAGGATAAAATCAAAATGCAGACGACTGATTATTTAGCTGAAATCTTAGATGAGCTTAATCGTTCATTTAACATAATTCAAGATAAAGAAGCGGAAAAACTCGTAAATGGAATACTGGAATCGAAAAAGGTCTTTGTCGCCGGTGCAGGCAGATCGGGATTTATGGCAAAATCCTTTGCGATGAGGATGATGCATATGGGAATCGATTCCTATGTAATTGGAGAAACAGTAACTCCCAACTTTGAAAAAGAGGATATATTAATTATCGGATCAGGCTCCGGGGAAACAAAAAGCTTAGTCTCTATTGCAGAAAAAGCTAAAAGTATAGGCGGTAAAATAGCCTCTGTAACAATCTTTCCTGATTCTACTATCGGCCAATTAGCAGATATCACAATTAAAATGCCTGGATCTCCGAAAGATCAATCTGAGGGTGATTATAAATCAATCCAGCCCATGGGATCATTATTTGAACAAACCCTATTACTTTTTTATGATGCCATCATCATGAGGTTCATGGAAAAAAAAGGTTTGGATAACGATAAGATGTATGGCAGACATGCCAATTTAGAATAAAGTCTAGTATCAAAAGGAAGACCACAATCTTGACTTACAACGATTGTGGTCTTTTTTTATTAGTGATACATAGACATTACTTTCTCTAAATCACCAATTAACTGATTAATTTCACTTTGTGATAAGCGCACGGGCAATTGATCATAAAGTGTAATAAATTGCCCGTCTTCCTCATTCTGATGTTTTATTAAATATTGATAAATTTGATTTAATTGGTTTTGTTTAAGGACTGATTCTAAGTCAAAATTTTTTACTCTTTGCAAGGAAAATTCATTCATTGTTGAATCAAATTCCCCTGCAATAATATTCCCTTCCAAGAACATAATTCCACACCTCTTACAGTCAGTTTATTTTAGTTTACCGTAATAGAGGTTAAAAATAACACTAACATTTTTAATCCATTTGGGGTAAAGGAAATGTATATAAAAAATCAGATGAAAATCTATAACTCTTTAGATAAATATAAAAAGGGAACATAGAGAATATCCGGTTATGATAAATCTGTAAGCGACATCAAAATAACAGATAAAAGATGAAGGGAGTTAATTCTATGAGCAAGATAAAAACATGCGTAAGTTTATATAGTTTACAAGATGAATATTTAAATAAACGTATGAGCTTAGAGGATATTTTTAAATTTTTAGCAGACAACACCGTTGAAGGAATTGAATTTTTACCCGATCAGATGATGCCTAATGCCCCCCATCCTTCCGAAGAAACACTAGCAGAATGGGATCGACTTGTAAGTTCTTATAATATGAGACCAGTAATTGCCGATGTTTTCTTGAATACAAACCTTTACAAGAATAGAGAATTAACGCCAAAAGAATGTGTAGATCTATTAATTGATGAAATTAAGCTTGCAAATCGTTTAGGGATTCGATTAATTCGATTAGTATCGATGGTACCAGCTTTTGTCATTGAGCCTTTATTACCATATGCTGAGAAATATAATGTAACCTTGGCGCTGGAAATACATGCAGGTTTGAGCTTTGATGTACCAAAAACGCAAGAATTTATTAAAGAAATGAAGCGATTGAATTCTCCTTATGTAGGGCTTGTCATTGACGCAGGCATATTCTGCAAAAGGCTGCCAAGAGTCATGGCAAATTATTGTCAACAACATTTAGGTACAAACCAAGAAGTGATAAATTATGTTAACAACATATTTGCTCAAGGGACCGACCCAAGAAAAGTTATTATAGAACACAATGGCTTTCCAGATGATCTAAAAAAATTATTAAAATCAGATGCTGATCACTTTTTTGCTCATTTCGCAGATGGCTATGAAAACGAGCCATACAGCATTTTAGATGAATATATGCCATATATTAAACATTTCCACTTTAAATTATTTGAAATGATAGAGAGTGGCGAAGAGTATTCAATCGATTATAAAGGCCTTCTTAAATACCTTCACGAAAAAGGTTATGATGGCTATGTCTCAACAGAATATGAAGGAAACCGCTGGGTACTTCCGGGAAATCCAATGGAGGAAAAAGAACAGGTATTAGCCCATCAAGCACTAATTCGTAGTGTGATTAAGGAATTAGAAGAACAGGAGGTATATTAAGATGTTTGATAATAATGTGTTTCTTGAAAATACATGTCAAAATATTGAAGAAGCAAGTAAAATTACTGGATTTGAATTAAAAACCAACATCACCTACTATCGAGGCATTCCGCTTTCGATGGTAAATGACATTGGTGTGGAAGTTGACGGCGAAAAGGTTGCTCGTGAGGATATTCTATGTTCAGTGGATGAAGTAGATTGGTTTACCTTAGATGAAATGGAAACCGTAACGTCATATAAATGGGAATATGGCGAGCCATTAACCGTTCGAGTTCGTCAGGATGGCGGATTATCCAAAGGGACCCATGAAGTCGCATTAGATGTTGTTGTTCGGACTGCCTATATACCTGTGCCTTTAGCAGGAAGAAAAGTTCGAACTGTCGAGATAGCATAATAGAACATCTGATTACAATACCTAATTACAAAAACCCCCCCATGCTTTTACAAAGTATGGGGGGATTTTTATTTTGGCTCCGTTATTATTCCATGTTGATTTTCGTGTAGGTATGAGAATTTATAGGCGGAGAATTTCCGGCTAATGTATATGAAGAAGCTTAAGAAGCAGATATAATCGGAGATATTCCGATTAACTGCTCTAAATAAGACAAAATCCAAAGATTTGGATAATATAAACGGAAAAACTTCCTTTATTTTCAAGGAAATATGGGTATTTCCTAATTTTAACGGAATTTTACCGTTTATTTTTCAAACACAGTGAAATCAACCTTCAGTTTTAACTGAGCCTATATTTTTCTATGAAGATTATTTGGGCCCGTTAAATGAAGGGAAAAACTCATTTTTCCTTCTAGCCCTTAGGTTCCAAGCTGCACACATGAAAATACTGCCGATTAAAATAAATGCTCCAAAAACAAATGGAATGTTGTAGGAAACATCATAGAATATCCCTGCTAAAGAAGGTCCGATAATATTACCTAAACTGCTATAGGCATTATTCATGCCTGCCGCAAAACCTTGTTCATTTTCTGCCATTTTCGATAACATGGTATTAATCGCTGGACGTAGAATCGAAGTAAACAAGAAAAATAATATATTCATTAATAACATATAAATAAAGTTCCCAGAAAACAAGACGAGAATCATCGAAACGGCCGATAGTAAAAAACACGCATTAATTACTTTAATCTCGTCGAAACGGCGAAGCAGCCAATCTACCAAAACAGCCTGAATGATAACCCCAACAAGTGCACCAACCGTCAGAATAATCGAGATATCTTTAGGGGTATATTGATATTTTTCACTTACATATAACCCATAGATTGCTTCAAAATTGGCTAATCCAAATGTCATCGTGAAAACTAGTAATAACAAGACAAAGTAAGGCACTTTAAAAGACCGTTTGATTTCATGAATCATTCCATCTTTTTCGGATTTTGTATTTCTAAAGGCTAGTTGTTGTTCTTTTGACAACGACTCCGGTAAGAACAAAAAGGAAACGATCATCGCAATTCCTGCTGCAATGGCAGATGCATAAAACGGTACTCGCAGCCCATATTCTGCTAGGAATCCACCAATCCCTGGCCCAATAACAAAGCCCAGCGAAATGGCTGCACCCAGTAATCCCATCCCCTTCCCGCGATTTTCGATTGTTGTAACATCGGCCACGTAGGCCATATTCGCAGGTACTAGAATACCGATTCCAATTCCTCCAATTAAGCGTGATAGATAGAGGAGCCATAGATCTGAGGCAACACTAAACATCAGCTGTGAAAGCATGATAATTCCTAAGCCAGCGATAGTAATGATTTTTCTCCCATATTTATCTGATAACTTCCCACCAAGCGGAGAAAAAAGAAATTGTGTCAGCCCTGTTGCTGCTACAAGGTATCCTTGATCTTTTCCGCTGGCCCCTAGTTCTAAGATAAATTTAGGGAGAATAGGGATCGCTAACCCTACCCCAAGCAATGCGAGAAACATATTCACCATCAAAATAAATAATGGCATATTCATCTTTCTAAAAAACGTAAACCTTTGCATCAAATTTCTCCTATTCTTAAAATTAAAACCTTGTTTAATTTAATCTTACACCTCCTGACCCCTTATTTAATTTCTCTTTTTTAATCTTTTTGCGAAGCAATTATTAACCAAACTTATTAAGTATTTTCGTAAAAAAAGAAAGAGATTAAAAATCACATGATGATTTTTAACCCCTTTCATTTCTATCATTTATTATCCATTATTTCACACATGAGCCACAACACGGCCATCACGGCTTGCTTCGGTTTTGATATACTCAAACCACTCGAACTCCGCACTATTTTTACTTTCTTTCCCATTGGAACTGGCAAACATGCAAAGCATGGTCCCGACCATACCGCCTACTGATTCAGGATTTAATTTCCCTCCACCGGCATTAGCGTAAAGTAATTGTAGATTCTCTTTATCTGTTCCATAATAAAAGTTATGCGCTTGTCCGTCTCCAGTAATGCTAAAAATCATTTCTCGACTATCTACTTCTGTTTTTGCAAGCTCTATTTCTGTGGTCACACATTGAAAGTTTGTTTGATGCGGGTATCCAATTATCTCACTTGTACATTGGATCAGCCTCAAAATTTGCTTTCCATTTTCCATCGTCCGCTCCAGCCGGAATTGATGATTACACGCCTGCATGATCGCAAGACCAACTGTCTCATTTTCTTCTAATGCTAAAAAGTTCATTCTTGTAGACATACGGAAATTCACATGCTGCTGCCTGCGTCCAATAAACGCAAGGGTTGGTACATTTTTATCCACTTGAGTCGCTGTTATGTCGATTTTACGGACTTCCTGGCTGATTGAACGAGGAAGCAGTTTCATTGTCAGCTTACTGTCTGAGAGAGAGTAAAAATTTTCATAAGGAGTCCCAAAGAATACCCAATCCATTGCAAGTTTGTCTCCTTCGAAATCATCCCTCGTTGGAACTACTCGTTCTGTAGCCGCAGGCAGATCTGGCGCTGGATAACTCCATTCGACTTTACCTGTTCCAGGACTGATAACAGGCCAGCCCTCTTCCCATACGACTGGTGCCATAAAGGTTTCTCGTCCGAGATTCTTATGATACCCTTCAATTAAACGAGAGCCAAGTATGACGGCATACCACTCGCCGTTTTTCAGTTCAACCAAATCCGCGTGGCCCACATTACAAATCGGGTAATGTTTCCCTAGATGACGATGAGTTAAAATTGGGTTACCCGCATAGCCCTCAAAATCATTAAAAATCGTTCTACTGCGGGCTACCGTTACGGCATGGAAATGCTCCGTACCTCCCTCAGCAATCACTAAATAATAATAGCCATCTTTTTTGTAAAGATGCGGAGCTTCTGGTGAAGCGCAATTTTTTAAGGCTCCTCCCCAAATTGTCCTTGCCTCACCAACAAGACACATCCGGTCTAAATCAATTTCACTAACCCAGATCGCCTGAGACCTTGTACCATCTGTATTTGCATCCTCTCTTGTACCTGTAAGGTATGTTTTTCCATCATCATCAAAAAATAAAGATGAATCAATCCCAGGGCAACCCTCGAGCCAATAAGGATCTGACCACGGACCACGAGGATCTTTAGCCGTCACAATAAAATTCCACTTATCGCTAACATTCGTCGTAATCATGTAATAGGTACCGTTGTTATATCTTAATGTCGGTGCCATGATTCCCGCTGTCATATGATCTGCCGTCACATGAAGCTGGGATTTTCGATCAAGTATATGACCAATTTGCTCCCAATTGACTAAGTCTGTAGAGTGAAAGATTGGAACGCCTGGAAATAGCGAAAAACTCGAGGTAATCATATAAAAATCATCTTCCACTCTGCAGATAGAAGGGTCGGGATAGAATCCTGGAAGGATTGGATTCATTAACTGTTTAGTCATTCGATATCACTCCTACTAATGTATAAAGACTTAAACCAGAATTAACTTCCTCTTATGTGTTCCAGCACCAAGGACGGTATCTAAAACAGGTGGAAAATAAGATCAGCTGTACGTATAGCTCACTTCAATATCGTGGCTCCCGGATTCTAGTCCGCCTTCTTTAGCCACTGTAAGCGTTGCTGGCTCTAAAATGCCCCAATGAACATCTCCAAGTGATGCCATTTCAGCTTGTGTGTAGGTTACACCATTGATTGTCCATGTGATCTGATCGCCCGTAAAAGTTTCTCCATTTAATGAAACGGTTGCAGGACGTAATTGGGAAAGCCAGAGGCCTCGATAATACAAAGATCTAATATTAACCTGGAAGCCAATGATTTTTCCATTACTCTCTACATTTTTAAAGCCTCTCGATTGGATACAAGGTTTTTCTAACATCGTCATGGTTATTCTCCCTCTCACTTATTCTCCCAAAATTCTTTTCATCATTACATGTTGTTTCCGAATTTGTTCAGAGGCATAGCCGGTCACGTCTTTGTTTGGACCTTCATACTCACTCACCATATAGCCATCCCAGTTATGATCTATTAATGTATTAATAACTTTTTCGTAAGGAATCGTCATCTCTTGAAAATCATCTGTCATTTTTACAAATTTAGCATGGCAGCAATAGACATAAGGTAATAATGGGATAATATCCTCTACTGGACTATGTTCAGATGGAGGCATGATAAAATCATCGGGACCCCATTCACTTGCAGGTAAGGCTTGAGTCTCAAATACACCGAAGTCGATGTTTAATCCAAAATACTTGGTTCCTTTCTCTTTAATAAACTCAACATAATCGTCTACCAATTTAGATTTCAAAAGTGTTGGTGCATGAATCTCCGGGCACATGCGGACATTGTATTCTTTTGCCAACGGAAGGGCCATTTTAATAAATTCTCTCCAGTTTTCAACAGGATTAAGATCATCATCGATTACACCTAATTTTGTCCGAAGAACCGTAAATCCAAGTATGTTTGCCAGTTTGAAATCACGTTCCAACATTTGTAACGATTATTCTGAAGTAAGATGCCTTCCCTCATACAAGCGAGAATCAACCCAATGTCCGTATTCTGCCGGTTCAATATTGTATTTTTCTATTAATCTATCCCAATTTTCCATTCTTTACTAGGATTTGGGTAGCCTTCAATATGTGAATTTGCTAATATTTCCAACCCTCTTGCACCAATATCATTCATTTCCGCAAACATATCTTCTAATGTCATGGTTACCCCAAATTCGCCCGCATAACTGTAAAGAGAAACTCCTCGTTTCGGTTTTCTAAAATTCCTAGCTTCATTATTCATTCCAGTTTACTCTCCTTTTACATACACTGTATCCGTTTACAAGTTTCTACCACATAAACACTTTCTTGACTTCTGATGGAACAGGCATTTCTCCATAAATCTGAGCTTTTCCAGGCACAGTTGTAACATTTTCTCTGTTTTCGATCACACAAATCCAATCCTTTTCTTTCCCGAAAGAACCGGCGAATAAACTCCAATAGGCACGTTTCCTTACCATCCAATCTCCATGGAACTCAGAGGCATTAGGCCAGCTTCCACTTTAACTATAAAGTTTATTTCTACTAATTACCTTTCCTTATTTATCTTAATAGATATAGATTTTATTTCATTTTTCGTCTCTTTCTTTAAAAATAAATAAAAAAGGATAAAAATCATAGTGTGATTCTTATCCTTACTAGATAGTTTCAAATATTCTAATGGAGTTCTCGAAATTTCGCGGGCGTCATACCTTCTTTTTTCTTAAATACTGCACCAAAATAACTAACGTCTTCATATCCGCACTTTCTACTAATATTCCTTTATTCTTTCATTTTTATTGAGAATAAGTAAAGTTTTTGCATAAGCAATACGGACATCTGTAATATAATCGAATATCGAAAAACCATTTACTTTTTTAAATAACTGACAAAGATATTCTTTTGATAGATGAACCTTTTCTGCTAAATCAGATAACACAATGGGCTCCACATAATGTTGATTTATATAGTCCATAATTAAATGTACTTTGTTATTCTGATTTTGAATAACTCTCTCATTTGGCAGCATTGTTGATTTTGGGAACTCCAGTAAAAATCCGCTATTTATACCTGAGGTTCGCAAAGATGCTGTTTCAGCTACATATGCTTTATATGCTATAGGAGGCTGCAACGCTATTTGTTATTCACCATTTGGCATTGAGGAACTTTTGATGAATCCAGAAGATATTGAAAAACCACCATTGGATGTAATGATGGCATTAAATATTGACCCATCCGCATTTGAAATTGAAGGCAGCGCAGCGTATCTAGCACAGAGCTATTCCATCATAGAAAATATTAAACCGATTTATTATAAATATAGAGGAACCAGTCATTTACAAAGTTTCGTAAAGAATAATGAACATGACTTTGGTACACTTCTGCATTTTGATGCTTATGATATTCTTGTATCTTATACGCCGAAAGCACCCAATAAGCCTATTTCAGGAGGAATGATTTTTGAACTTTCGGAAAATGAATCCGTCCTTATTGGAACGATGATTAAGGTTCAATTCCTTTCAAAACCTGGAAAAAATACACACGTTGAATTGTTACAATTCGAAGAAGGAGAATTTGTTAACGGAGAATGGAAAGCAGGACGAGTTTTAAACGGTGATGAAAAAATGATGATTCAATTAAAAGATATGCCTTCAGCTTATAGAATTCAAATATATGAATATTAAAATTTTATTTTAAAAGCCAATACATACAAGATATTATTATTTGTATGTATTGGCTTAATTGTTAATTATTTCCTAGATTGTTTCACTAATGATGCTGCTCCAATTACCCCAGCATCATTTCCTAACTGGGCAAGCTTCAGTTTCGTACTAGTTTTTACTGTAGGGAAGGCGAACTTTTGAAAATATTCTTCTACACCATTTAACAGCATGTCTCCAGCAGCTGACACTCCCCCGCCAATAACAATGGTTTCAGGGTTTAAGATGTTTCCAAGATTGCCGCAAGCTAGTCCCAAATAATAATAAAATTTATCGACAACAATTAAAGCTAATTTATCTTCTTTTTTAGCCTGATCAAAAACAGTCTTCGCCGTCACTTCTTGTCCATCATCAATTAACCACTTCAATTCAGATTCTCCAGCATATCTTTCTGAGAAATCTCTTGCTAACCGAACCACACCTGTTGCACTAGCAACGGTTTCCAAACAGCCTTGATTTCCACAAGTACACTGATATCCATCAGGTTCTACGATGATATGGCCAATTTCTCCACCAGCACCAACCTTACCGTGAATAAGATTGCCATCCGCGATAATACCGCCCCCTACACCTGTTCCAAGTGTAACAAAGACTACATCCGCACCATCTTCACCGGCACCCTTCCAGCCCTCGCCTAATGCCGCAACATTGGCATCATTATCAATATTAAAAGGAATGCCTGTTCCTCTTTCTATCTGTTCTTTTACTGGCTGCAAGGTACTCCAGTTTAAATTATAGGCTCCAATGACTGTCCCTTTTTCACGGTCAACGGTCCCAGGAGACCCCATTCCAATCCCTAAAATATCATCAGCTGAAAGCCCATACAAATTAAGGCGATGATTAATCGATTCAATAATATTTGGAACGATATTCTTTCCTTCATTTTGAATATCTGTTTCCAAACTCCACTTCTGTTGAATCTCTCCCTCTTCAGTCAAAATTGCAAATTTTACCGTCGTTCCGCCTAAATCAATACCAATTAGTTTTTTCATCTTTTCCCCGCCTTATAAAATAATACAGGTGAAATACCCACCTGTATTATTATAAACTATTTATCTAATAAATTCCGCTCCATTTGTAAATGACGTTTGGTCATTTCTAAAGCTCTTCCCGATAAGTGATCTTCATATTCTGATACAATATAACCATCAAAATCCGAGTTTTGAATAATCGGTAAGATTTTATCATATGGTATGCTGGCTTCCTCTAGATTCTCATCAATATAATGGAACTTACCATGGAAGTGAATCACGTGTGGCATGATTTTCTTCAGCCCTTCATAATCCGGATCATTGTAGAAAGTAACGAAACCATACATTCCTTGGAAGGCCCCCATTACTGCACCATTTGCACCAGCATCAAGTAATCGTTGTCTTGCTTGCATCATCGGCACACCATCATAACGTAATTGAGCTGCCATTTCTAATAATTCTAATGGTGCTCCATTCGCTAAGGCTTCATCCCAATGCGGTTTATTAGGACGAGTCGCAAAAGTACCAAAATCAATAACATATCCAAGATATGGTGATCCTGTTTTTTCAATTACCTCGGTGAATTTCTGGATATTTGGTGATGTTGGCGTTTCAGGATTATGAATTTCAATTCCGACCTTGATACCATAAGCCTCCGCATATGGGGCTAATTTAGCAAATACTGATGGTCCAATAAGATATTGGGCACGCATGATTTTACAACCCAATTGATTTGCTGTTTTTAAATCAATAATAGACGACTGAAGCAATTCTTCTTCTGTTAAATCACGATCAGATCTTAACCCACGGTCTGCATTAGCTCCGTAAGAGATAAATTCGATCCCATAGTGACTCGTCATGGCCCTAAATTCATTTAAAACTTTGTCACTTACATATGGGTAGGATGGCAGCATTTGGGTACCAACCAATTCAAATCCTTCGGCCCCAAATTCAGCTGCGGTACGAATGCAATCTTCTAATGTAAAATTGCCTTTTATATATTCATCAGTAAAGCTATACAGAGAAACACCTAATTTAATATTACTCAACTGATCTGACCTCCTTTCTCTTAATCTCTCACCTGTAATGTTTTGCTTCCGCAAGAATCTAAAACCGCATATTCACGTTCTGTTTGTCTTCCAGGAACGGCCATATATGGAATACGTAACATCATTTTCACATCGATATGATGTTCCCCTGCTGTTAAACCTCCAGGAGCAAATACACTAATCGTAGCTGGATCTATCAACTTCCAAAACTCCGAAATAAGACTTGGCAGTTGTCTTAAGGTAAACTCTTTCTCATTAAGCCCAAAGGTTATATTATCAGAATTCACTTCTTTACCATCAACGGTAACTACAAACTCTTCAATACAGGATAAGTAATGACCCCGATAGTTACTTAAACGAATTTGAAATTCATACCCTAGTTTTTTTCCATTCACATATGTGTTTTTTAAACTTTCATCGCAAACAACATCGACGAAAGGTAATTTCATACTAAATGCCACTCTACCCACCTCCTATTTGCTTGCGACTGGTTCCTGTTCAAAAACAATTTCTTTTCCAGTTTCAGCAGAACGATAGACAGCATCTAAAATTTTCGTCACAACAAATGCCTGCTCTGGTTTTACGAGTGGTTCTTTATCATATTTCACGGCTTCTAACCATTGTTTTGCTTCAAGCACTTCTGGTTTATTCGATCCGCCTTCAAAGAATGCAATCGCTCCACCTGCAGAGTTTCTCTCTTCTGTTAACAACCCATTGCGTGCAGTATTATAAATTAATTCATTGTTGCGGAAGCTCATACCGGAATCGATTTGTGCTCCTGCCTTTGTTCCACAAAGAGTTGTAGCCGCTTCTCTTGATTCTAGTACATTAAGTGCCCAAGAAGATTCAAGGAAAACCGTTGCTCCATTTTCCATTTTGATGTATCCAAATGCGGAATCTTCCACTTCATATGTTTCGGGATCCCATGGGCCAAACATATTTCCTTCAACCGCTTCAGGAAGATTACCTAATTTATTGAAAACAGAACCTGTCACGGAAACTGGTTTGTAATTGTCCATCATCCATAAAGTAATATCAAGTGCATGTGTACCGATATCAATTAGTGGACCTCCGCCTTGCTGTGATTTATCAGGAAATACTCCCCATGTTGGAACTGCGCGGCGGCGAAGGGCATGTGCTTTTGCAAAATAAATATCGCCAAGCTCATCTTTTTCACATGATTTATGAAGAGATTGTACCTCTGGACGGAAGCGGTTTTGATATCCAATGGTGAATTTCTTTCCGGATTTTTTCCAGGCATCCATCATTTTTTGTGCAGCTTCTGTGTTATGTGCCATTGGTTTTTCGCACATTACATGTTTACCTGCTTCAAATGCTGCAACAGTAATCGGGCTATGGCTTACGTTTGGGGTTAATACATGCACAAGATCGATTGTTTCGTCTTTTAATAGCTCTTTATAATCGACATAAATTTTTGCATCTTCAGTTCCATATTCTTTCGCCGCTTTTTCAGCACGGTCAATTTGAATATCACAGAATGCAACCATCTCAGCAATTTCTTTAAATTGTGATAATGCCGGAAAATGCTTTTGATTTGCAATACCACCGCAGCCAATAATACCAATTTTTAATTTACCCATAAATTTCATTCTCCTTTTCGTTATAAAATAATTAGTAGATTTATAAGTTTATCTATTTAAGCAAAAAACTGACTCAAATAGTTTTTACTAATATTAATTGAATCTTTTTTCGATTTAAGTGAATCTTCAAATGCCTTGTCCTCTACTTCAATGACCGCATATCCGCGGTAGCCAATGTCTGTTAAGGCTGATACATATTGACCCCATTTGACATCTCCAAGACCTGGTAATTTAGGCGAGATATATTCAAGTGGTGTTGCCATAATTCCTACATCGTTTAGGCGGTCTTTATATACCTTGATATCCTTGAAATGGATATGGAAGATCCGCTCTTGAAATTCATATATAGGTTTGATATAGTCCATTTGCTGCCAAACAAAATGTGATGGATCAAAATTCAGTCCAAAGTTTTGATTTGGGATTAATTCAAACACGCGGCGGAAGATGGCTGGTGTAGTCATTAAGTTTTGTCCGCCTGGCCACTCGTCTGTAGTGAATAACATTGGACAGTTTTCAATTGCAATCTTGACTCCTAGTTCTTCAGCGTATTCTACTACTGGCTTCCAAACCGTTGTCATCTTTTCCAAATTTTCTTCCACTGTTTGCTTTTGGTTTCGACCAATAAATGTGGTGACCATATTTATATCCAATTTGCGTGCTGCCTCAATACATTTTTTGATGTGTGCAGTGTAGTATTCGCTTTTCTCTGGATCTTCATCTAAAGCATTTGGATAGTAAGCAATAGCAGAAATCTTGATTCCTTTTGCTTCGGTATAATTCTTGACATAATCCACATCTAAGTGATCGACATCAAGATGGGTAACACCGGCATATTTACGGGCCGCTTTCCCTTTCGGCCATGCACAAAGCTCCACACATGAAAAACCATTTTCAGCTGCATAGTCAATCACTTCTTCAAAGGTGCATTCATTTAAGATTGCGCTGTTAAATCCAAGCTTCATCGTGTCATATCCTCCTATGTTTATAGTAAAATCAAAGAATTTAACTATTGATTTCGCTTACATTTATATCTTATCAAGTTATTTAATATATTCCCTTCCATTAATTAACCTGATGGAGTATAGATTTTCGTCCTTTTTCAACGATTCATCATTTTTGTATTGATAATAGATTAAAAATGATAGTGCTATTTTTAACCTTATCCAAATCACTGTCATAAACCAAAAAAGGCGCAATGTCATTGCACCTTTTTTGGTTTAATATACTGCTTATTTTTTGTTTTTTGCCCATTCATCTAATTGTTTCTGTTTTTCTGCAATGATCTTATCAATGCCAGCTGCCTTTAAACCTTTAATAAACTCAGGTAAACTCTTATTAGGATCTAAAACACCTGATTCAAGTCCTAGAGCATATTTACCTACGACATTGGTAACCGCTGTCACTTCCGTTTTAACTGATGAACTATCAAAATTAAATCCAAGTGCTTTAGATTTGACCGCGCTTTTATTAAACTCCTCTGTTTCGCTCCATAGGTTTGGATTATTCCCTTCGAACACATAAGACAGGAAAGAATTCCCCATTGCAAAACTCATATTTAAGTTGTAACCATTATTTCCTGTATTTCCCCCATCTGGATACTTGATAACATGGTCCGATCCTTTTACATAATGCTTTCCTTCAATCCCCCAGTCTAGCAAATTTGTTTCATCTACCGCTAATTATAATCAGGATATCTATGGAAAACGTTCAATTTGTTAAGAAAAATTATATTGATTTTTAATATTTTCAGAAAACACAAAAAATAATAGTTAAAAACCGCAAAGTTTATGTCTTTGCGGCTACCCTTACTAATCAAAAAAATAATAAATTTTATTAATTTATATGAAACCTTTTATATACGTATCCAACTCTTTAAGGTCGTCTTCTTCCGTATAATCGTAACTTTCAATTCCTTTTGGTTCATTTTTATAAGAGTGATTAAAAGTTGTTTGTTGATTCTTTCTAAATTGGTAAGGGGTTGTGTGAAAGGTATCTTTAAACAGTTTGTGAAACGTATTCAAACTTGGAAACCCAGACTCTATCGCTATCTGAATAACAGGCCAATTTGTCTCCAGCAGATACTGTACAGCCTGTTCCAGTCGAATACCATTTAAATACTTTACAAAAGGCTGTCCCATATGCTGTTGAAAATATCGCGATAAGTAGGGAACCGTCAATTGTTCGTTTTCCGCTATTTCGTTCAGGGTAATGGGATACATATAATTCTTTTGTATATAGCTTGTAATTCGTGTCAGTCGTTCAATATCTTTACTGCTGTTACGGTTGATTTGCTTATGACTCTTCACTCTAAATTTACTAACAAGATGGTATATGATATCTAATAACAGTGAATGAATTTTAATCTCATAACCTAATTCTTTCTCTCTTAAAGTTACCATAAGTTGGACCATTAACTGACGAATACCATCATACTTTCCTTGATCCTCCTGTTGAAAGGATTGGCAGTGAAAAGATTCCATTTCGATCTTAGGGTACCATTTATTTATAAACGTCAGAGGAATTTGAAGTAGCAGAACCCGATTATCTTCACTTGCTTCCACACCGTGAATCTCATTGCTATTAATCAGCAGCAAGTCATTTTCTTTTAAAGAGAACTCTTCTCTTCCCACAAATACTTGGATACTGCCTCTTAGAACAAACAAAAATTCAATCCGGTCATGCCAGTGCATGGCGACAAATCTTACACTTGTCATTAACATTAACATAGGAACCTCTTCGTTTATGACCACACTTTCATATGGATACTTCATAAGCGCCTCCCCTACCGTAAAAAAATTAGAACTTTTAAAAAGGTGCGGCCCTTTCAGGTACCACACCTTTTAGAATCGTTAGACACAAGACAAGGTAATTTTTCCAAACATGCCCGTTGGATCCATAGGATCGTGCCAAATAATAAATGGTGGTTCTGGCTGATTGAGCCGATCCCGATCTAATGTTGTGGCCACTTCCACACGAATGGTATTGGTCCCCTTTCTTAAATAGTTGCCCACCTCAAATTGATACGGCGGACAAATCTTCATCCCGATATATTCATCATTAATCCATACCTCTACTGCTTCAAAAATATATTCAATTGATAAATAGCCTTGTTCTGGTTGCTCTTCTAGATCAACTGTCTTTTCATATTTAATAATTCCAGTGAAAGCAGGGTTTTCCTTGGAAATAGGGATCAACTCTTTCATCAAATTTACTTCACCAAATTTCGGATATTCCTTGTTTTTTACCAACGAATAGTTCCATTCTGAAGACAGGTTCAAAACTTTTTCACATTCATTAAGCTTTATAGATAGAGGAGAATAAAATTCGGCCTCTCCTGCTGGATTTTCATCACTCTCAAATATCACACATGATTCATATGGCTTTAACTCCAAGTAAATAATGCTTTTCCCTTTTTCTCTGTTAACTTTTAGGTTCTCAAATTTATTTTCTAGACCATGATAGACGACAGCAGATTCTCCCATTGATAATTCAATCTCTCCGCTGAATGTCTCATGTGCTGATTCATTCTGAAACATATAAATATTATTTTCTTTAATATAATGATAGTAGGTTAAATCCTTAAATGGTTGCTTTAATTTAATATCATATATTCCTTCTGCCTGCAGTTCAGAGACCAATTCCTTTAACGGGATCACCTTACATTTTTCAACTGCTTTTAATAGTTCTGAAATCTCCTGCCCATCTACTGCATTAGAAATCCCTTCTGGTTTATTGTCAACAAAAATAATCTCCAAGCCAGCTGCATTTTTAATAAAAGCAGCCAGTTCTTTTGTTATATATTGACTATACGGTATAACTAGACATTTAAATTCTTCACCATTGATGATTAAATGCTTATTCTCTAACCTTCCATTATAGAGACCTAGATCAGTCAGGATATCAATCGAAACAAAGTCAAAATCGATTTGGTTTTCAATTAAGACTCTAGCAGGCTTTTGCATTTTCATCGAGTTTCCACTCCACTCACTCTCCCCCTGATATAAAACAGCTACAGGAGCAACATGTCTTCCGCCATTAAAAATATGACATAAGCGGTTGGCATAGTGCATGAGATGGGCAAAATGTTTAAATTGTGGATTATGACCACGAGCATAGAAATGCGGAGGACAATCAAAGTCAGGATATTCCCGCATAGAAAATGCATGTGGAACGAGATAATTAATTCCACGGACAACTAAGTGGTCCAAAATATACTTCATATCTCGAACGCCAAGCTTCCATCCGTAGGCACCAAATAATTCACACATCGTTCTCCCTTTTTTCTTCGGATCAAGATGACCATAGGAAGATCCTAGTTTTCCAAGTGTATAATGATAGAATTCTCCATCCCCCTTAAAGAGTCCGCGTCGTTCTAACCCCGCTCCGCCAAAAATGACTTGGCCGCCAATCACATCAATTCCAGACATATGCTGGCCTGACAATGCTCTAAAGAAATGACCTGCACCGCTTCCTAATCTGCTATGCTGATCATTATCTTCAATCACATGTCCGATATACTCGACATTGTGTGCTTCACACCATTTTCCTAATTGATTACTAAAGTTTTTTTCATATAAACGGGTAACAATATCCATGTACGTATATCTGGTATGAACGCATTGCTTCATTTCTTCTGAACTATTCCAAAGATAAGGTAAGAATACGCGCCAATTACCTTTAAGATCATCCATCAGCATATTCTTCACTTCTTCACTCCATGGCAATGGCATGTCTTTTCGTCCAATCGATTCATTAAAATCAAATCCATTAACATTACCAAATGCAGGTTCATCTGAGAAAAATCCGGCAAATGTCTTCCCAAACTCTTCTTTGTAATGTTGAAAATGTGGTTCATATACCGCTTCAAGCTGTGTGCTGACTGACTCTTCATCAATCATATTGATATATTTCGGATTGCCGCCGTCCGTTTTCGTTTCATAAACCACATAAACTCTCCATGGCCCTTCAGGTAAGGTGCAGGTTAAAAAATCACCTTCAACACGGTCCGTTAAATCGATTAGCTCTTCATGTATAATTCCATCCGTTACTAGTTTTGCTGCCACAACACTAATTAATTGATTCTTTTTCTGTTCCTCTTTGTCTATTGGTTTACCAATATCTAACCAAGAGGTTTTCGGTTTTAACATAGGAGTAATATGTATCTTCACTTCATTTTGCGCGCCTAATACATCAACTGTATTATAATTTATATACGTTTTCTTTCGGTTCGGATATTTCTTTTCGATCAACCCATTGGCATAACCTGTTGGAAAGTGAGCATCATCTAAAACCCAAACACGCATTCCTCTCTTCTTGGCTTCATCCATGACAATATCTAGGTCATGCCACCAGCCCGGACCTGCGAAATCCGGATGCGGCCGCGCTTCTACACAGATTCCTCTGATCCCGCATTCATAGATTCTAGCAATTTCTTCCCTAATCACTGGTTCTTCTTCTCCTCTCATCCAGAGAAACGGAAGAATATAATTTTCGGTTTGATGATTCATAAGATCCTGCACTGTCTTATTCATGATGAAACCCTCCTATTAAAATAGCTTATAAGCTACACATCATAGTGCAACTTATAAGCTCATAACATCATATTTACATAGTTAGCTCTTTTCGTCTTCTCAAAAGTTCACTCGTATTCTCCATCGCTGTTGCTTTAGAGAGTTTATAAAAGAATAACGGAACTGTTGCTAAAATATATATAATACCAGGTGCCAAATTTACTAACATGTTTATATCATGAACTACTTCCTGAGTCTGTGGTTTATTAGCCACATAGCCAATGGCACTTAGTACTGCTCCACTTGCAGCTCCTGCAACAGCAATTGAAATTTTAGTAGAAAGGCTTGTAAAAGAATAAATGGCACCATCAGCACGAAGACCAGATTTCACTTGATAATCATCTATGCAGTCCCCAACCATGCTGAAAATCATCGGACTTGCAACACCAGTTGGTAAGCTTGCGATGGTTGTCCATAAGATGACCATTGGAATATTGGTAGCAGGTATAAAAAATAATACAATTAACGCTGCCCCAGTAATGATAGAACCCAATATTAGAATTGTTTTCTTTTCAAAAAATTTTGCAATGAATGGAAGACAGAAAGCCCCAATAGCTCCACAAACAGATAGTATGGTAAATGAAACCGCAATCAAATCTGGACGTTTTATTACGTAAATACAGTAATATGTCAATGTGCCTATCCTTCCAAATACACCCAATAATACTACAAAAAGACTGATTAAAATTAATAGTAATTGTTTATTAGCTCCAACAGCCTTTAGCGATTCCTTAAGTGTTGGTCTTTCCTCTAGTGTAGGCTCAATCACTTCTTTACAATTCTTAAATGTCAAGATTAATAATGGAGCTGAAACCACTGATAATAGGATAGATGCATAGAAGAAACCATTTTGTTGATTTCCATGACCCAATACCGTTATTATTGGCATTACCGCAGCACCTGTGAGAATACCTGCTATCTGTCCAAAAAATCCTCGATATGAGTTTAAATTAGTTCGCTCATGAGTATCTCTTGTCATGACAGTTGCCAAAGCACCATAAGGAACGTTTACTACAGAGTGAACAGTACCTAATAATAAATAGGTGACTCCAGCATAAATAACTTTACCTGTTCCGGAAAAGTCCGGAGTGTAAAAAGTTAATATATTCAGAAGTGCAAGTGCAATTGAACCGTATAATATATATGGTCTAAAACGACCATGTTTACTTTTTGTTCTTTCCATGATTAACCCAAGAATCGGATCAACAAAACAATCCCAAACCCTTGCAACTAGTAAAATGACTGCTGCCGCACTTCCAGCTATGCCAAAAACATCTGTATAGAAAAACAGTAAATACGAAGCTGCTAAACTCCAAACCACGCTCGCAGAGAACTCTCCAAACCCATAGCTTAACTTCGTAAGAAAACTAAGATTGCCATTAAGTTGAGGCACTACCAAACTTTCTTTTGTTTGTGGAACTGCTCCATTTGCCATCTCTTATCCTCCTAGTTCAAAATACCTCAATAACAAATTGTGAAACATTCAGTAGCTACTGTTACAATTATAGTAACTCAACTTTTATGTAAACGCCTTCATATAATTAAACAGAGAACAGCAATATTTTAACCTATATAGCGAGTAACCAGGGGGGAATAGCAATAGATTAATAAAATATGTATAATTTTTAAACTATTTTTTATAAAATTCAGAAAAAAATTTAATAAAAAGCGATTTAACATACTTTTCATCTAGCTATTTTATCACATTTTCATCAGGAAAGATTAATTTTTTATAGGTCTGTCAACCTAGGTACTATTTACAAATAAAAAACAACCTGTTAAGAACAACAGGTTGCTGATCACATTTGGATGGAAGAAGCTGTGTTAATTGCTCCACCTTTTCTTCTACTGTCATTTTACCAATCAATTCATTAATTTTACTTTCTTCTCCTTATTAATCACTTTTTCCTCATTACTCACTTTTATCATCAATCTTCTTCCAATCTTCTACACTATCCATTTATTTTTTCTCTTTTTTGCAGTAATACGGCAATAATAATAATCATCCCTTTAACAAGACCTTGCAGATACGGTGAAACATTCATTAAATTAATGGCATTGTTTAACACACCTAAAATAAGCACACCAAAGAAAGTTCCCACAATACTGCCTTTTCCCCCAGACAGTCTCGTCCCACCAATAACAACGGCGGCAATAGAATCCAATTCATAGTTTAATCCCGAGCTTGAAGATGAAATAGAATTTAAACGTGAAGATTCAATAATAGCGGCAACTGCGACTAAACCAGAACAAAGCATGTAGGCCATTAATTTAATTCGGTCAACACGAATGGCAGACAAAATTGAAGCCTTTTCATTACTTCCTATGGAATATAAATAACGTCCGAATTTCATATGGTTTAAAAGAATGTACATCATAATCGTTAACAATATAAAGAGGTAAACAGGATAGGTAATCCCTAATAAATCCCCATTGGCGATATTGGTAAAACTAGAAATAGTCCCACTCACACTTCCACCATTTGCGAAATAAAGCGTTAGGGAGCGGGCCATTGCCATCACACCAAGGGTAACAATAAAAGGGGCAATCTTTCCCTTTGTGACCAATAAGCCATTTACTAAACCAATTAGCAAAGCACATATTATAGTAGAAATAATGCCAATGAAAAGGCTATGGGTGGAGTTTAGAACGGTTAGACCGCAAAATCCTGACAATGCAAGCGTAGCACCAACGGATAAGTCAAATCCACCAGACAAGATAACAATCGTCTGACCAAGAGCGATTATCCCAATAATGGCCGATTGCCTTAGAATATTTATTAAGTTATTTGCCTCTAGGAAATTCTCATTTACGATACTTGAGATAATAAAAATAATTAAAAAGGCGATTAAATAGCTATATTTGCCCCATATGGAAGAGAACCTTTGAGTTAGACTCATTTTTTGCTAACCTCCTTTATTTTGGCCCCCGTAGCATAGATCATAAGCGTTTCATCGGATGCTTCTTCCCTTTTTAATTCTGCAGTGATTTTTCCTTGAAACATGACATATATTCGATCACAAATTCTCCTAATCTCGCCGAAATCTGATGATAAAATAATAAAAGATTTGCCTTTCCTCGCATTTTCAACAATTAATTCATAAATATCATTTCTTGCTCCAATATCAACACCTTGTGTTGGATTATCTAAAATAATGACTTCCGTATCAGCTACGAGCCATTTAGCCAGAATAACCTTTTGCTGGTTCCCCCCACTTAAGTTCGCAATTGATGAATGAATATCTACAGCTTTAATATTTAGCTGTTGTTGATAAACCTGATAGGTTTGCTCCTCTTTTTTTTGATTGACAATTAGGGGTTCCGTAAATTTTTTTAAAGAAGATAGTGTCATATTTTGCAGTACACTTAAATCTTTAACAATCCCATTTTCTTTTCTATTTTTCGGAACAAACCCAATTCCATTTGAAACCGCACTTGTCGGATGCTTAACCTTTACTTTTTTACCTTTTACAATGATGTCTCCAAAATATCCAGTCCGGAAACCGAAAATTGTTTCAAATAGTTCTGTCCGGCCATCGCCGGATAGCCCCGTAAACCCAAGGATTTCTCCTTTTCTCAGAGAAAATTGAATATTATAAAATGAATGATGAGCAGATAGATTTTTTACTTCTAACAATATGTCACCTATTTCTCTAGTTACATATTGCTCCGTACTGCTAAGTTCCTTACCAATCATATATTTAGCTAATATCTCTTCCGTAACATCCCTTATATCACCTGAAGATGCTAGCTCTCCATCACGGAGGACAGTATAACGATCGCAAATTGATAAAACTTCTTTTAATTTATGAGATATGAAAATAATTGAATAGCCGGATTCTTTTAAATTCCTCATCACTTTAAACAGTTTAGTGATTTCCTTATCTGTTAAAGAGGTGGTTGGCTCGTCCATAATGATGATTTTGCTGTCCTGAAGAAGGGACCGGGCAATTTCTACAATTTGCTTCATCGAGACATCGAGTTCAAAAATAAGCTTTCTAGGATGTAAGTGAACATCAAGTAGATCTAATACCTTGCTTGTTTCTTGAACCATTTTCTTTTTTTCCAGAAATCCCAGTGCATTTGTCCTTTCTTTTCCTAAAAAAAGATTTTCATAGATCGTAAGATCACTTACCAGATTAAGTTCTTGATGAATAAAACCGATTCCAAATTGTTTAGAGGTATGAGGATTAGGGATGGACACTTTGTTTCCAAATAACTCGATAGATCCCTGATCGGGCTGAAGAATTCCCCCTAAAATATTCATTAAGGTACTTTTTCCTGCTCCGTTTTCCCCTAATAGCGCATGAATTTCACCTTTCCTAATTTCTAAATCGATTCCTTTTAATACCGGTACTCCATTAAAGGATTTTTTTATTCCAGACATTTTAAGCGCGATCTCCATTTAAATCCCTCCATGCGCGATAGGGCTGTCTCTAATAATTAGTGACAGCCCCTTTCTTAAAGTATTAATAGTTTGCATTCGGATCAAAATATTTATCTACATTGTCCTTTGTCACTTGTTCTGCTGGCAGGACTGTATCCTGTTTATCAGGAGCACTACCTTTGGCCATGTCAACTGCTTGATCAACGGCTGTTTTAATCATAAGCGGTGAGTAGGTGAAGGTTGCCAGTTCGATATCACTGGAATCTTTAATGGCCTGATAAAAGTCTTTAAAGCCGCCAGCACCTGTTACAATTTGAATGTCATCCCGTTTTGCTTCCTTAATAGCCTGCAATACTCCGATCGCCATTTCGTCATCAATTGTATACACGGCATCAATATGGGAATTAGCTTGTAGGACGTTTTGCATTACTTGGTAGGCTTTTTCTTTTTGGAAACTTCCGCTTTGATTAGCTACCACTTTGAGATCAGGATATTTCGATTTGATTTCATCCGTGAAACCGCCAACTCTTAGTGTATTAACAGAACTTGGGTCTGATGATATGATGGCTACCTTTCCTTTTCCATTAAGTTCTTCCCCTATAAAGTCAGCGGCATTTTTACCAATACCTGAATTATCGCCTTTTACTAAACCTGTATAATCTTTATTATTAAGTTCACGGTCGAAAACAAATAAAGGAATTTTAGCATCTTTAACTTCTTTAGCAACGGGCGTCATCGAGTCTGTTTCAATTGGCAGGAGGACAACGGCATCTACCTTTTTCGTGATTAAGTCCTCTACATCATTTGTTTGTTTATTCGGATTGTCTGCCTGAGAAACGACCATTTCAACCCCCAATTTTTTGGCTTCATCCTTTGCATTTTGAATGACAGCACCCATCCAGCCATGGTCTGCAGCCGGGAAAGACATACCAATGGTTATTTTTTCAGTGACATCCTTTTTGGTGGTGGAAGCCTTATCCGTACTGCTGCTGCCACACGCTGCTAATGAAATCGTTAACATTCCTGTAAGTGCGAAGGAGGAGAATACTTTAAATGGTTTCATTTTAAAAGACCCCTTTATTAATAGAAATAAATACTATTTTCTATCTATTTTATTTCTCTAAATGGAGAAGAGAACAAAAGAATATTGTCATTGCTATTTTCAAAGGTTACTGGTTTCTTCTTGTAAGCCGCTTTATAAAAATGGTCGATGATATTCATCATGTAAACACCATGTTCAGCAGGTGCGATTAATTCTTCACCAGATAAGATACATTGAACAAAATGCTCAAATTCATTTTTCAATTTAATATTAGGATTAAGAACTGGCGCTATATCAACACAGGTGTCCAATATTTCCGATTGGATCCTTACTTCACCATTAATCAGACTCACTCCGCCTTTTGTCCCTAATATTTCCACAAATGTTTTGTCTTGTTCAATATTAGAAGCCCAGCTAAATTCAAAATTTACAGTTGCCCCATTTTGAAATCCGATAAAACCTACCGCTGTATCTTCAACATTAAAGATACCGTTTGGATCCCCTTTATATCCGTTGCGATTACGAGTTGTTGTATGACTAAAATTTTGGTGAATGGCTCCAGTAACATAAGACGGTTCCGGCATCCCGATAAGATATAGAGCCAAATCAAGATAATGAACACCTAAATCAATCATGACTCCGCCGCCAGCACAATCCTTATTCGTAAACCATGTTCCTCTTCCTGGTATACCGCTCCGTCTAATCCAGCCAGCCTTTACTTGATAGATATCTCCTAAATAACCCACATCAATATATTTCTTTAAAAAAACCGCTTCATTCGTAAAGCGATTATTTAAACCAACCATAACCTTTTTACCTGATAGGTTCTTAGCATCGACTATTTTTTGTGCTTGTTTTGCATCTACAGCGAGAGGCTTTTCACAATGGACATGCACCCCTTTTAAAAGAGCATACGTTGAAATCTCAGCGTGAAGATAGTTAGGAGTACAAACACTGACTAAATCCAGTTCTTCATTGTTGAGCATTTCTTCATAATTCCCATAGACTTTTGGAATATTATATTTTTTTGCCAGCCTTTGTGCATTTTCTATATTTACATCACAAATGGCGACTAATTCAACATTTGGCAGGGTCATATAATTATTTAAATGTTTTCTTTCAGCATTACTGCCTGCCCCAATTAAACCATAACGTAATTTCTCGTTGTTCATTTGACCAATCCTCTCATTATTAGAATAATAGTTTCCTCATATACTCTATAGTGAAATCTATTCCTTTTTCGCCTAGTTCTCCCGTCCAAACCGGAGAATGCGGCTCAATGCTTAAGCCACCTGTATAACCTTTCACTCTTAGCAATGAAATAAAAGTTTTCCAATCTGTTTGGTCCAAACCAGCAGGTGGATCATCCACTCTCTGTCCATTAATAATCAACGAACCTTTTAAATGAACATGGTTGAAACGGTCACCCCAATCAAGTGTTTCTTGGAGGTAATCACCGCCAAAATACCGGCTATGTGAAGGATCAAATTTAATTCCTAAGTCTTTTAAATGACCATGAACAATCTTCCAAACTTCTGGATTATGAATAAAATTCACCTTTCGACAATTGTAGGTAGATATCTTTACACCTTTCGGCTTTGCATAATCAATAAGGAGGGAGAAAAATTGAATGGCTGCCGAACAGTTTTCAAAGAAAGATAATTCTTCAACATAATTACATCCGCTAACAAAATTAGTACATCCCAATTCACTAGCTGCATCAATTAGTTTGTAGCAACGTTCTAATTCTTCTTCGATAACCCTTCCATGCTCATCAATGCGTAATGATTTCCATCTTCCTATCGAAACAATCCCAATACCATATTGATCTTTCCATTTTGCCAGGTTCTTACGATTACGATAAAACGCATCGACATCCTGGCCTTCATTAACACAAACCTCTATAAAATCTAATCCTCTTTGCTTCGCTTTTTGAAAGCTTTCTTCTGTTGGAACAGCAATAATTCCAAGCTTCATTTCTAAGACCTCTTTCTAATATTGTTAATTTACAATCTATATAAATTATTGTTTGAGTAACGCTTACAATATTATTTTAATCGTTTTTCTTCATTACTTCTAACATCCTATTAACCAATTAAATATGAATTTTCATTCTTTTTTTCTTCGTAATAACTCAAAATATAAAAAGAGATTAAAAATCAACATCAGATTTTTAATCTCTTAATAATCTAGAGATCGCTAAATAACAAATTAAACTCAATTAGTCTTACCTCATGCGGTTGAAGCTTACCTTTTATCACAATCGATTGATTCTCTACAACATGATGCTCTACTTTCATATATGGAACACAAATCTGTTTTAAATAGTCGACTTCATCAGGTTTCATATCATCCACTGCACCAAATTTTAACCACTCGTCAAGAACACTTCCATGATTACGGTTTAATCTAAGTTCCTTTATCCGATATTTCCCGTTAACGAGTCCTTGAATTTCCAGGGAGAGGTTTAAAGTATCATTATTTTCAAAGATATCGTATTGTTCGTGAATCCCCATACTTCCTTCAGGATGTAAATAATAGGTGTAGTTAAAATGTTTGTAATTAAAACAGATCACTTGGTATCGATCGCCCGAACGCTTAGTAACAATATAATGGTCTCCCTTTGCAACAAAAATTTCTCCTAATTGTTTTAATAGAGAAAAGGCATGATAACTCGGTTTTTTTATTCCACTTTTCGTTACTAATCCTGCACCACCATGAAGTAGGTTTTTAGAATCTCTAAAATCACTAAAAATATCTGAGAACAACCAATAACCAAACATGTTTACTTTATTTTGATTTAGATTTTCAACAATATTCTTTACCATGTAAGATGCTTTAAAACAGCTATCATTTAGAAAGTTACGATTGGAAATCGAGATATTCCATTCTGTCACATTAAGCTCTAAGCCGTCAAACCCTGCTTTTTTTAAAGCTTTTCTTACTTCATTCAACTTACCCAAAACATAATTAGGATTGTTCGAATGTAAATTTTTTATCGGTACTCGATATTTATCGCGATCTA
Organism: Neobacillus cucumis; assembly: GCF_002860255.1. Lineage (GTDB taxonomy): Bacteria > Bacillota > Bacilli > Bacillales > Cytobacillaceae > Neobacillus > Neobacillus cucumis_A. Next base: position 111,881 of record NZ_PGVE01000041.1, on the reverse strand, counting down.
TTTCAATCGGATAAAGGGATATGGAAAGAAAATCAGGTTGAATTTCTTCTTGTTTCCATAGTTCAAGCAATAGATCAAGTTTGTCACCTTCTAAATCCATACTTAATCCACACCCGCCTACCTTCGCTGAAGGAATAAGTTCTTTCGTATTCTTTTTAAATTCACTAAAGATATTAAAATACTCTTTCAATTGGCTCAGACCAACATGTTGATTATTCTTGACTTTATCTAAAAAATCTTCTTCATCTTGTACTGTTAAGTTAAATACATCCGTATGCGGTTTCCACATTTCAAAATACCAGGTTTCGACTTCTTCTATACCATAGCGTTCTATACATTGTAATAAAAAGGCCCTATATAGGTTTTTCCAATCTTCTAGTGATCTTTCACTAATGGTTTGGACAGCAATTGTTTCTCCAATCGCTTTTTGAATAATTTTAGGTTTAGGACCAATTTCAATAAAAGGTCTTAATTTATTTTTAACTAGAAAGTCTAATAATTTGTTCGTATTAGAAAAATTGTAGGTAATGGTTCCTCCTGAACGATCCTCTACTAACATATCATCCCCAAATAATCCCCAAAATCTAGCGTAAGTAAAACGGAGTTCGTTTTGCAGCAAGGTGATTTGCTCTTGCATATCTGAGTTTAAAAGATCTCTTGCATAACCTACATTTAAAAGTTTATTCCAATACTTTGTGTATGCCTCTAACTTTCCAATTTTAACAATTTCTGGATTAAGCGCCGCTTCTGTAGATGGAGGGAGTGTTTGAAATCTATGGTCCTCTGAACTTTTAAGATATTGTCTCAGCTCAGTAACTGCCTCATTATTATCTAGATTACTTATTTCTTCAGTAGAATCTACTTCTTTTTCGACCGTAGCTGACATTTTCTTTCGGTATTCTACTGGTTTTAACTGGTAGCTCTCATTAAAAACTCTGTTAAAGGCTGCTAAATTAGGAAATCCATTATCTAAAGCAATACGTGTAATCGGCTTATTAGAATTTACTAACTCATTAACGGCATGGGCTAGACGGATTTCATTTAAATATTGAGAAAATGTTTTCCCAGTTTGTTTCTTGAAAAATTTAGATAAATAAGGTATAGAGATATAATGGAGACCAGCAACTTCCTCTAACGTTAAGGGCTCTCGATAATTACTTTGGATATAATCCATGATTTCATATAATCGTTCATTTTGTCCTTTGCTAGTCGAATAGTTTTGTATTTCCAGTTGATTAGTACTTTTTAAGTATTTTAATTTTAATAATGAGATTAGTTTAAATGTCTTTTCTAAAGACTCCACTTCAGAATCTTGTTGTTGCTGCATATATACCGATAAAAGTTCTTCAATGACTACTCTAAAATCCTTGTCTGAAGAATGAGAGTGATCAATCGAATTACAATTGAAAACGAGATTTTTTTGAGAAAGTAATGAACTCAATTCCAAATAATTAAAATGAAAAACAACAAATAAATTATCCTTTTCAGACTGAAAAGAGTGAAATTCATTTGAATTCACCAAGATAAAGTCAGATAAGTTCAAATGATAGGTATTATTCGTGATTTTCACTTGAAGCTGTCCCTTTATCATATAGATCAATTCAATGTCTCGATGAGCATGCTCTAGATTACTTTTATTATTCATAACGGAAACCGTTATCAATTTTGAATCTATTGAAGATTGGAAAATGTGTGTACCACTCATTTCAATCACCTCTTTAAAAGCAAAAACTATTTATAAGTCTTTTATTTCTAAATATAGCACATAAAGAAGTCAATTCGACATTTTTTTATAATATTTAAGTAAGCGCAAATATTTAGCATTAAACATTAAATAGGAACCTTTTTCAAGGATCCTAACAATCATTTTATTTATTAAGTAAATTGCTTAATAAAACTTGATGACGCCTAACCTGCTCTACGCTGTCCACTTCCATATAATCTTGGATGTGACGGTTTCCTTCGTATTCACTGTTAATATAGCCTTCATATCCTGCTTCTGTTAAAACCTCGATAATCTCTTTATATGGAATACTAGGTTCCTTGTAGTTTTCTGTAATTTCATAAAATTTCCCATGAACATGCATAATATAAGGAATATAGTCTTTAAGGATTTTAGGATCAGTATAGACAAAGTGCTTAGCTAATTCTGCATATTCTACATCTTTTTTATTGGCATTCTTCATACTTTTTACGATATCAAATGTCTCTTGTTTATCAAGACCATTGGCATAGTTGTCACTGACCAATTGAATTATCTCAGGGGTAGCCCCATCACGAATATATCTTTGTTCCATAACAGGTAACATTCTCTTCACAAAGATGCCTAAGTCAGGCATAATCCCAAACCACTTTGTTCCACTCTTCATGATATATTCCAGTCTTTCTTCAAACCATGGTGTCCCAAAGGTGAAAGGAGCATGAACTTCAAGCGCAATTTTGACGCCAAACTCTTCAGCATAAGGCAGGCTTGCTTTTACGACCTCCAAGGGTGTGGAAACTAATGTTCTTAGCACCTTAAACCCTAGTTTATTGGCAAGCTTTAGATCCCGAACCATCATTTCCACATTTTCTTCTAGTGTTAACAATCGATTAGGGAATAATTTGTTATCTAAGAACGCATCATAAGCAACCGGTTCGACTCCATATTGATCCATCCAGCCAAACCACTGGTCAACAAATTGATCTTCTACCTTAGGAAATCCCGTAAGCATTTGTTCTGGCAGTAATTCAATCCCTGTCGCACCAGCTTTAGCCGCCTCAGCGATACATTGTTCTAAAGTTAACTTTCTTGTATAGTATTCTTCCTGGTAACTATATAATGAAACTCCGCGCTTAATGTTTGCTTGTTTGCTCATTTTAATACCCTCCTTTTAACTAAGCTATAATTCTATCTTCTTCAAGTGATATATGTTTGGTATCATCGCCGATATTAGGCCATGGTAAATAGGAAATACGTAAATTAACAACAGCATGTACTTTATGCATTCCTGCTTCTAGGCCACCTGGTTTTTTCACGAATAATGTTGCCTTTTCACCGAATTCCCAGCGATTATTGATTACTGTTGATAATTCATGATATGGAAAGCTGCCGGTTTCTACTGAAAAAATCATATCGTCATGCGCATAAGATTGATCATTTATCTCTAAATCAATACTATTAATTAATGACAAAGCAATTCCACGATAATATGGAATCCGTAACTTTACTTCAAAGCCAACTGCCTTTCCGTCTTCCACCACATTTCGAAAACCATCTTCGCAGACTAAGTACTGTTCAAACATGTATTTTCACTCCTTATTAATTCAAATCCACTTACAGAAAACGCTTACTATATTGTGTTCTATTTAAAATATACCTTTTCAATATCAATAAAACTATTTTGTTTTCTCCTCATTTCCATATACTTTTCTAACCATTTTCCTTTTTAAAAGAAAAAATGTATTCATATCAGATTAAAAATGTAATGTACTTTTTTAACCTATTCCAAATACGACTTAAATTAAATTTAACTTACAAAAAACAAAAAGGGAGGATTTTACACCTTCCTTTCCCACATTTATACTTGAGCTGGTACCTCATTATTGCTCGAATGTCTTAGTTTAATAGGTGCGGTTTCTCTTATGCCAAACGTGAAAAGAAACCCAACAAAAGCGGCGGCTGCGGTAACCCATAAAGGAGCCAAAAGTCCAAATCGATCAGCCAGTATGCCTGACACAGTTGGACCAAAACTGCCGCCGATAATTTCACTAGTTAGGATAACAAAACTTATGGCTGTTGCTGAAAAGGTCCTTGAAACAGACTCAGCTGGAATAATGTTCATAATTAATGGCTGGTAGCCATTTCCCAAAGAGAAAACAAGAATGGATATGAGTAGTACTCCGAAGTTGTGGAAAGAAAGGGCTATTGAGATAGGAAGGAAAATAGCTAATAAAGAGAATACTTTAATTGCAGGCAATCGACCAATACGGTCTGAAATAGCTGCACCCCCGAACTGCCCAATAAACATCATCAGACCCATGAGGCCTAATAACATGCGAATTTGTGCTTCCCCATAATTAGTAGCTTCAGCATAAATGGTAGGTAAAAAAGCAGTAAGTGATAAAATATAAATCATATTGCAAATACCAACAATTGTACTTAACCAAACATTTCTTGTCTTAAAAACACGAATGTAATCAGCTTTAGTTGGTTTAGACTTTATTGGTACCACATGAGGGGACATACTTGGCTTTGGCTCTTTTAAAAATTTCCAAATGATCAGACCCATTAGGATCCCCGGGATCGCGATGATATAAAAGGAGGATCTCCAGCCAAATGAAGCAGCAAGAGCAACGGTGAGCACAGGTGCTAATGTTCCTCCAATTAAGGATGAAGAACTTTGCACAATTCCCATATTTAGACCTCTTCTTTTTTCCGAAGACTCATGGATCACAATCGATTGAACCAACGGCATTACCGGGCCTTCCGCCAATCCCATGATCCCCCTTACTAATAGTAATGTAGCAAATGAACCGACAATCCCTGATAATAAGGTAGCAATTGAAAATAGAAACACAAAAATGACCAGCATAGGTTTCTTTTTACCTATAAAGTCAGAGAGACTTGCAAAAATCAAAGTAGAAAGGCCAAAAAATAACCCAGTGACAGAAACGGTTATTCCTAGTTGTGTATTGGACAATCCCAACTCAGGAGCAATTTTCGGAAAGATAAACCCTAAACTTAACCGATCTAAGAATACAAGACCAACAATTAAAAACATAGTAATTACTAGGAAATTTTCATAACGAAAAAAACCTCTTTGTTTTTCCATCAAACTGCCCCCTTCAATCTTATTACTAGATTGATATCATAATGGAAACGTATACAACATTGTATACGTTTCTATTATGTGTTTACCTCTGTTAAAAAAGGTTCATTCATTTTTGCAAGTGTTTCATAAACATACTTACCAACATTTATATTCTCATTCATCTGACCGTTCCAAGTAAGCAATTCCCATTCGACTAACTGGTCAGAATTATCAACGATCAGCCTGCATCGTTCATACCGCTTTTCCATGAAAACTTTAAAAGTTTCTTCAACCCCAAAGTTATGACGAAGGATATCCGCCAAAACAATGACATCTTCAATGGCAATGGAGGCACCTTGTCCTAGGTGAGGTGCTGTCCCATGTGCTGCATCTCCAACTAACAATACATTTCCTTTATACCATGGTTTAGGAAGCATATGCGTAAAGATTGGCCGATAAACTACCTGATTAGGGTCTGTTATTTGATTGGCCGCTTCTGCAATCGCACCACCGAATTCCGTCAGTCTCTCCTTCAGTAATACATGGAGTTGGTCATTTGGAAAGCGAGGATTACCCGGTTCATGAGTGGTTACCAGCAAATACATCTCATCCTCTGACATTGGAACCAAACCAGCTTTTGCTTTTTGCCCGTAATAGAACAGACCCCGGTCCACCTCTTTCGGGCGTGGAAGGGTGTAACGCCAGACTCCTTGTCCGCTATACTTTTGAACAATATCCCCAAACAATAATTTTTGAACCTTTGAGTTAGCTCCGTCCGCCCCGATGACCAAGTCATAGACTGCTGAAATGCCGTTACTTAACTCCACCTGTACACCAGTTGAGACATCCTCCAGCTTGTTCACGGTTGACCCCATATAGATTTTTGTTCCAGTATTCTCAACTGCATTCAAAAGAAATTCGTGAAGTTTCCTTCGTGAAATTCCGTTAACGCCCGGATAGCCTTCAATGACAGGCGAGTCTCCCTTGACCATAAAATGCCCTTGCCCAGTGTAATAATCGAAGCCTGGATAGGAATAGCCCTGCTTTATGCATGCATCTGCCAAGCCAATTTCATTCAGAGCTCTAAGGGCATTGGGGGGTTGAATAATCCCAACTCCGTATACATTCCACTCCAGTTCCTTCTCCACAATCTCCGCTTCAATCCCTATTTTGTGAAGGGCAACAGCTGCTGCTAAACCACTAATTCCTCCGCCAACAATGAGTACCTTTTTTACATATGGATTTGGCATTTTAAAACCCCTCTTTTCCTTTTAATCAATAATTGCGACAGCCCTTGTCCAGCCTGCACTTCCTCCTTTTATTTTTACCGGTAAAACAGATACTTTAAATCCAGATGTCGGTAATTGATCTAAGTTTGCTAGTTTTTCAATTTGACAATATTCTTTTTCTTTTCCGGCAAAGTGAGCTGCCCAAAGTACACCAGGTCGAGGATTTTGTTTATAGTCTTCAGCTTGGATGGATAACGGTGTATCCCAGCCCCATCCATCTGTTCCCATCACCTTTATACCTTGATCAATCAGCCAAAGAGTAGCTTCTGCGGAAACTCCTACATGGATTTCACTATAATTAGGCTGATATCTTTTTTTGTCTGCATCACAACGGATCATGACAATATCATACGGTTTTAACTCGTAATCTATTTGTCTAAGCTTTTCCTGAATATCTTCTGCTGTCAAAGTAAACCCTTGTGGTTTGTCTGTAAAATCAAGTACGACTCCATCGTTAAAAAACCATTCCAGCGGTAATTCATCAATTGTCCGGGAAGGTTTCCCTTCAGATGTCGGCCAATAATGCCAAGGTGCATCGACATGGGTGCCTGCATGACTTGTCAAAGTAAGGAACTCCCCAGCAAGCCCTTTTCGCTCAGGAAAATCATCCGGTGTGACACCGACAAGCTTCGCACCGAATTCCGCCCCTTCTTCATGTGTTTCAAAGCGAATAGAAAACGGAAGAGGATCTTTTAAATCCTCTTCAATCGAAACACTCAGGTCTACTATTCTAGCCATAAAAGTTCCTCTCCGTTCATGCTTCTTAAATAATTCTATTTTTCAATTTACCAAGACCCGTAATCTCTAATTCTACTTCATCTCCCGGCTCCAACCATCGGTGAACCTCTGTACCAAGTTCCATGATGCATCCGAACCCAACTGTACCTGAACCAATAATATCTCCAGGATATAAAGTGACTTCTTCTGATGCCCTCTCAATCATCTCGCCAAAAGTGTAATAAATATCCTTAAAGTTTCCCCGGGAAAGAATTTCACCATTTACCGCTGCTGTCATTTCCAAGTCGAATCGTCCATTTGTTTTAAATGGTTCTAGTTCATCTTTTGTTACCAGATAAGGACCAATTGATGTGGCGAAATCCTTCCCTTTTGCCGGACCCAAAAGTACCTTCATTTCTTTCATTTGGATATCCCGCGCTGACCAGTCATTTAAGATCGTATAGCCGAAAATATAGTCCTCTGCTTCATCAGCCTTGATATTTTTTCCTTGCTTTCCAATAATGCAGGCGAGCTCCAGTTCATAATCTAGGCGTACACATTTAGCTGGACGTTGCACTTCTTCCCTCGGCCCCTTCATGGCATTGGGATTTGAGAAATAAAAGATCGGCATTTCATACCATTCTGGTGCTACGGTATCTCCAGATCGCATGGTTGCATTTTTAACATGAGTCTCAAAGGCAACATAATCTCGGAAACTTACCGGATTCGGTAACGGTGCAGTTAAACGAATCTCTTCAAACGAATAGAATGAAAGTTCATTTGAACTAATTAATGCCTGTGCAATTGGCATGTATTGTTTGTTGTTTTTTAAAAAATCTCTCATATTATCAGGTAATTCCCCATTGGAAGCCATCTTCAAATCGATCACTCTATTTCCATCAAGTAAGCCTGCACGCTTTTGTCCTTCTGGATTATAAAAGGTAACGAATTTCATCAATCCACCTCCGAGCTACTTCGTTAACTGGTCTTTTAACCAGTCATACATCTCGTATGTTTCTGTGATATTATCGACTTGGCAGTGGGAAGAACCAGTGCTGCTTGTCGGTATAATTTTTAACCAGCGCGGGCAGGTAAGATCATTATATACATTGTAGGCGTTATCAACGGTATTTTGGCGGTCATCTTCGCCATGAACAATGTAAGTTGGCATTTGAATTTTTTCTGCCACTCCGCGTAAATTATAATGTTGCAGCTTTGCCCTTGCCGCCGGCATACCTTCCACACCAAAGATATGCTGAAGGATTTTAGCTAATGGATGGTGATCCGGGCGTTTTGCCCAGACATCGTTATAATCATAAACGGCCCCCCAGATCGCACATGCTTTAAACCTCGGCTCGAAGGCGGCACATCTTGCTGCCATATAACCCCCCATCGATACTGCCATCACTCCGATTCGCTCTGGATCCACATCCAGGTTATCAATGGCCCACTCGTAAGCCGCTGTACCAGCAGTATTATAATCATGACGCGAATGAATGTGATGGATTCTTAACGCTCCTCCCTGACCAGGACCATCAAGTGCAAGAAGCGAAATGCCCCGTTCATTCAAAAGCTGCGCAGGGCCATAGTATAATTCCTCTGCAGTAGAATCTAATCCGCCAAACATGATCATTAATGGCCCCTTACTTTGTCCTGGAGCTTCAAAATAATAACCTGGAAGCATCGCATGTTCAAATGGAATATTGATCGCCTTTGGCGGTGAAGCTAACAGCTCCCCTCCTTTTCTGAACGATTCTACTCCTTTTAAATAGGTTGGCAGTTTACGCTCATCGTCAGGCTGAAGAAAAAATTCTGCCGTACGGAAATAATTTGCTGCCCGTAGGAAACCGGACCGTGCTGTTTCTTTATATCCCTTATCCATCGCATCATTGGCAATCGTTAATGATTTATTCCCAAGTCCCATCCATTCTTGATGAAAGCTCTCATATTCTCCTAATTTCATCCGGCTGGCAGCGTCAAGTATTTCATTTACTTCGCCACCGCCGAAATAGGATTGGCTTATCATTCTGACAATCTGGTATGACCACATATAATTTTCCGGAAAGAAATGCCACATTTCGTTAACTCCTCCTGTTGTTATTATTTAATTACTTTTCCTGATGCGTCCCAAGGCATTTCGCGGCCCCATGCATCGTTTGGATTTTCAGAAAGACTCCATCTGTAAGGACCAAAATCAGGTGCAAACACAAGATGGGCTCCGGCATATAATTCAAAGCGGTTGCCGCCTGGCTCATCTACATAAAAGAAAAATCCTTCTGCAAGGGCATGACGTGTCGGTCCTCCCATTGCCAATTCGTAACCGCTTTCTAAGATATGGTCGGCCGCTAGTAATACCTCTTCTCTGCTTTCTACAGCGTAACAAACATGGTTAAAGCCGCCAGGTTTGCCACTATGACCCTTTAAAAATGCGATATCATGCGAAAGGTTTGTAACAGATAACCATGCACCAATTTCAGGACTGCCAGGTTCTTCGGCATTTAAAAAGATACCTTCGTTATAGCGGAAACCAATATTTTGATAGAATTCGCGGTCTTTTGATACATCATTACTAAAAAGTGTAATGTGATCGATTCGACGTGGGGAAATACCGCGACCTGGATTTTTTTGCGGACGGTTTTTCCATTTACTCTGAAGTTGATCAGGTGCTTCATATAACTCAACTTCCCAAAAAATCTCTTCAAAGTGACCATCAGGTGAAGTAAATTGATAGGCCCTTCCGTGTCCAAGATCGCCTTCAATCCAGCCAATGCCTTGTCCAAGCTTTTCAATATGAGCAGCCGCTTCTTCGAGAGCGGCCGGACTGTCAGCGCGCCAGCCAATATGACCAAGTCCCGGTTCTTTTCCTTCTGTTATTTTCAAACTGTGGTGATAATGCTCCCCCCACGCTCGAAAATAAACGGAATTCTCTGTTCTTGCTGATTCTTCTAATCCGATTATATTTTTAAAAAAATTTGCTGATTCTTCCAGCTTTGGACTAATTAATTCAACGTGAGCAAGATGAGAAAAAAAGTGTGGATTTTTATACATGTTTAACTCCTCCAAATAAAATAATCATAAACAAACCTTCCGTATGAAAGCGGTTTATTTATGATTATTATAAAGAGGTTTTAGTTTAAAAACGTTCATTTTTTTGTCAAAATTAATATCAATTTTTATCTTTTTCTGAATATACAAAATACGATTCTTCTTATAAAACAAAAAGTGCGATAAGAATATCACACTTTTTGTCCTAATAAGCTAAACAGGAATAGATATAGTAAAAGTTGTCCCTACCCCCACTTCACTTTCTACATGTATTTTTCCATTTACTTTATTGATTGTACTATAAACCATGAGCATTCCAAGACCGGTTCCTTCTTTTTTAGTAGAATAATAGGGACTGCCTAATCGTAAAACATCCTCCCTTGTCATTCCTACACCGTTATCTTGTATTTTAATCACGATGCTTTTCTTTTGCTCCGAAACATCGATGGAAAGTACCCCGCCCTTGTCTCTCATCGCTTCAATGGCATTCTTATATAAATTAATTAAACATTGCTGAATTTGGTTTTTATCATATTTAAAAATTAATGTATTTTTAAATGAATGTTGAACGTCCACTTGATGCATATTTGCATACGGAGTAATAATGTTTTTTACATACTCCATTTCATCTTTTAGATTGTATAGGATCATATTCTCCGATTGTGGTTTTGCAAAAGCCAGAAAGTCACTTACAATATTTTCAGCTCTGTTTAATTCTAATAATGCATACTCAATAAAGCTTTTTTCTTCAGTGGTAATCGTTTGTGATTTTTTTAAAAGCTGAAGAAATCCGTTTGTTACTGTAAGTGGATTTCTAATTTCATGTGAAACACTGGCTGATAAATCACTGAGGACATTGAGCCGTTCAGCTTGTATGGAAGAAATACGGGTATTAATATTATCAATAATTTTCTCTAGCAGTATCATGATAATGATCATTACTAAAACATGAGTAGGAATTGCATTAATTGTCAAAATCCAGAATTCCTTATTTAATGCAGGTAATTGAGCTGCCAGTGTAGACAGGTAGAGTACCATTGTAAAAACGGCTACAAGTACAGCCCACAAAATACGTTTGTTAGCATTTTTTGCAATAAACCATTTACTTAATAACGGCACTAAAATAAATATTACAGTTGAGAAAAGAAACGATTGGAGTGTGCCTGCCCCACCAATAATCCAACGATAGATATTTAAGACTATATATAATGGAAATGTATATTTATATCCTCCAAAAAGGGCCATAATGATAAATGGTATATAGCGCAAATCAAAAATAAATCCAATTTTTAATCTAATTGGGAATGCCATACATAAAACCATTGAAATAGCCGAAAGGAGTATTAGACAATATTTGTTATATGTATGTTGTTTGTTTTCAAAAAATATTAGAAAAATTAAAACTGGAAAAAGCAGAAATAGAAAGTTTAACAATAAAGATTCTATCAAGATAAAACTCCTCCAAAGAAGCTGAATACATATAATTCTTATTATAACTAGATTACTAGTTTACTACATAAATGGATATTCATACAAAATTATTTTATATTACCTTACGTTTCTTTAGAGACTTCAGCAAGTAAAAAGGTTGAACACTTTTCTCAAATAAAGTTACCTGAGGAAAGTGTTCAACCCCTAATTCATTGCTAATTTCATGGCATATTGGTAAACAAGTTGAAACGGTACCTGATGCTTCCTTGCTGCTTTTGCTACATCCTCGTATTCTGGCGCTTGGTGCAGCATTTTATGCTCCCTATAAGCCTGCTTTACTCTTATTGGTCCGTATGGAGTGGCTACTTCAATAAATCTTCTCTCTAGAATATTACGACTCCACATACTTCTTCTAACCCCGAGAGTAGTAGTTTCCTCTAATAATACGATTTCACAATGGTCGGCTAGTCCCAAAGGTACCAAAACCGTTACAAGTGTTCCAGGCCGATTTTTCTTCATATAAACAGGCGTATAAAAGACATCAAGAGCACCTGCTGCTAAGAGCCTTTCCAATGTATAGCCAAGGCCTTCTCCTGTCATATCATCGATTTGCGCTTCTAGCACATAAATAGATTCCCTCTCCTGCTTGGGAGATGTCTGGATGGCTGATGGACTCATTAGTAAAGCTCTAAATACATGAGGATAATCAAACTCTTGTCCCCCCGCTCCGTACCCAATCTCTTCCACCACGCCTCCACCAATTGTCATAAATTTTTTTACAAGGGCCCGTAAGATTCCGGCCCCTGCAGGTGTTGTTACTTCTTCATTCACATTTAGTTCAGCAAGCGGTATTCCTTTTAACAACTCCAGCGTAACCGGTGCCGGAATAGGGTAAAACCCGTTTTCCATGGTCTTTGTTCCATAACCTGTAGATACAGGTGAGGCATAAATCTCTTCGATTCCGAGACTTTCTAGAGCCAAGCATATTGCGATTGTTTCTACAATCGATGCCATCCCTTCTGCCTCTTGGAAAAGGACTTCCTTGGGTTCTTTTCCCTGAAGTTTTCCTTCAGCAAGGGTCATTTCACGAATGATGGCATGACTGCGTTCTTTTACTCTTAAGGGCAATTCACTTTTCTCAATCATTTTCCATATCTCTCCTGCACTCTGAGGGCTGGTATTAAGAAGTAAATTATGATTTACTGACGGAAAACAGATTCTTACTTTCTTAGCTGCTATGCAACCTTTGTTAACCTTTTGTACTTCTATTTCAAAAGGCTCGATCGGTAATTTTCTCAACTGTTCTACCATGTAGGAGAGATCGGCTCCTAAATCGAGAAGAGCTGCAAGAGCTCTGTCTCCTGCAATACCTGAGATACAATCAAGATAGAGGGTTTTCATGTTTACATCCTCCATGCTTTCATTTTTTTATATCATAAAACGGCTTCCCGTTACGATTTCATTATTTGTAACACTATTAACATGAAAAAAGAAATAACAACCAAACAGAGAACCCATAACCAAGCCAATTCCATATTTCCTGAGTCAATCGCTACATAGATAGCCGTTGAAATGGTTTGAGTTTTTCCAGGAATGTTACCGGCAAACATTAAGGTAGCTCCAAACTCCCCTAAGGCCCTTGCAAAACTGAGTATTATACCTGAAATGATTGCTTTTAAGGCAAGTGGAATGGAAATTTTCATGAATAATTGTAATTCGTTCGCACCGTCCACACGAGCGGCATTCTCAATGTCCTCATCAATTGCTTCAAACCCGGTCTTGGCTGATTGGTACATTAAAGGAAAAGCAACGACAGTTGAGGCAATAACCGCTGACCACCATGTAAACATAACAGGATGTTTAAAAATCCATTCTATCAATTGTCCAATCATACTGTTCTTTCCAAATAAAACAATTAATAAAAATCCTACAACTGAAGGCGGTAATACTAACGGTAAAAGGAAAACTGTCTCTATTACAGCTTTCCCTTTGAATGTTGTATTAGCCATCAGCTTTGCAAAGAATAACCCTAAAAGTAATACCCAAATGCCCGATACAAATGCGACTTCAATCGAAAGTTTGACTGGTGACCAAAAATCTGTTGTCATAGTAAGATTACTCTAATCCTTTAAACCCATACTTTGTAAAAGTCTTCAAAGAGTTTTCATTTTGAAGATAATCATAGAATAATTGAGCTTCTTTAGGATGAGTACTGTCCTTTATCACACCTGCTGAATAAACAATTGGAGCGTGCGTTTTTTCTCCAGCAGTTGCTGCAATCTTTACCTTTTTTGAAATCAATGCATCTGTTTTATATACAATTCCAGCGTCAACATTTTGTGTTTCTACATATGTAAGGACTTGACGAACATCCTTGGCATAAACTACTTTTCCTGCAACAGTCTTCCAGACATTTAAATTTTCTAAGGTTTCCTGTGCATATTTTCCTGCTGGGACTGCCTCTGGTGTACCAATGGATAGTTTATTGATTCTACTAAGATCTTTAAATGAATTAATCCCTTTATTTGAGTCATTTGGAACCACAAGAACTAGTTCATTTCCAAGTAAATCTTTTCCTTTTGATTGATCAATGAGTCCATCTTGAATTAATTTATCGAATTTATCTTCAGCGGCAGAAAAGAAAAGATCCACCGGCGCCCCCTGTGATATTTGTTGTTGAAGTGCCCCTGACGCACCAAAGTTATAGTTTATAACCACATTCGGATGTTCTTTCTGAAAAGCCGCTTTAATGTCATTTAAGGCATCTTGTAAACTAGCTGCTGCTGAAACTGTCAATTCTACTTTCTTATGAGTATTTTTTTCTTTCGATAGATTAGACTTATCATTGTTTGAACATCCAGTAATCGAAAATATTAATATTATTAGTAAGATAAATATATAATTTCTCTGTTTCATTCCCTTACTCCCATTCTGACAATTTATATTTCGTATATGTTTATTGTAATTAGTTATTACAAAAAACTAAAGAAGAAATATCTAAATAAAAAGAAGTCTGAATGGATTCAGCCTTCTCTGTTTGTTGTTAATATATGGATTAAAGAACAAGCAAATATTGAATAAGCCCTGGGGAAAGCGGCGTTATAGCCTGAATGTGATAGCCGATACTTAGTAACTGTGACAACGTTTCTGCACAATTTTGCCGTGGAGGTTCAATGGGAGCATGATAACTTTTGTAAAGATTAATTAATTGATTATCGTTTGTACAGTGAAGCAAGATCACATGTTTACCCGTCCACGCTTGACCAATTATTGGTTGAATTTGTGTTTCTCTTATATTCCTCATAAATTACACCCTCACTCATTAATACATTACACTATGAAAAATATGAATCTAATGTTCTTGATAAACATAGCTCGATAAAATATTGGAACATATTGTTCATTAAAATAAAGGGCTTACTATATTAAAATAGAATTAAATTTTAATAATTTGTGTCTATATCGATTCAACTTTTCGACAAGAGGAGGTTTTTATGCTTAAGAAAATAATCTCAACAATGTTCTCCTTCTCAATTGTATTTTCTGGAGTTTTTCCCCTTGCAATGTTTGAACCAGAAGAAGCAAAAGCTTCCTCTTACAATAATTTGGCTGAGCGGCCTTTTATGGGCTGGAGCAGCTGGAGTTCAATCCGGAAAAAGCCAACGGAGAAAAATATAAAAGCAGCAACAGATATTATGGCAGAGAAATTTAAGTCTCATGGGTATGAATTTGTAAACCTTGATGATTACTATCAGCTAAATTGGACCACTCACGTAGACAAATATGGCAGATGGGTGGTAGACCCAAAGAAATTCCCGCATGGAATGAAAACTGTTGGTGACTATATCCATAAAAAGGGATTGAAGTTTGGTCTGTACGTTACTCTCGGTATTCCTAAGGGAGCCATCGATCAAAACACACCGATTGAAGGTACATCCTACCATGCAAAAGATATTGTAGACTATAGCAAAGGGCAAAAAGTCAGTTTTAATTTTGACAATATGTATTCTATTGATTACTCAAAGCCAGGGGCTCAGGAATATATTGATTCATGGGCTAGACTGTTTGCTTCCTATGGGGTAGATTATCTAAAAATTGACGGGGTTCGCAACGAGGATATTCCAGATATTGAGTCTTGGGCAAAAGCACTGAAAAAAACAGGAAGACCTATTCATGTAGAGTTATCAAACAATCTGGACATCAACTATGTTTCTACCTGGCAGCAATTATCGAATGGCTGGCGGACAGACCACGATGTGGAAGCCTATGGAACACCCACGCATACCAATTGGAAAAAGGTATCCCGAAGATTTGATGATGTTGCGGAATGGCAGCCTCATGCAGGTCCAGGCGGATGGAACGATTTGGATTCACTTAATGTGGCAAATGGAAGTAAGGATGGTTTAACGGAGGATGAAAAACGTTCGTATGTATCTCTATGGGCGATTGCTACTTCACATTTTGTGATAGGCAGTGAATTAACGAAACTAGATAATTATGGATTGAGCCTTCTTACGAATGACGAAATTATTGATGTGAATCAAAGTGGAGTCGCAGGAAAACGTTTATCCAAAACATCTACTTCTCAAGTATTCTATCAAGAACTGCCAGATGGTTCCTATAATATAGGTCTTTTTAATACAGGTCTAAAAACACAAAATATAGAGGTCCATTGGGAAGAGTTAGGGTTTCAGGGATTTGCTATGGTGCGTGATTTATGGAGCCATGAGGACGTAGGAAATTTCGAGTCAGGATTTACTGCAAAACTTTCTGCCCATGCATCTCAAATAATTCATGTGGTTCCGGATTCTGTACTTACTGTTTCCCCCAAAAGCGGTTCAACCGAAATTAATCCGTCAAAAGTTACGCTAAATTGGGATACAGAGGACAGTGTCAATAGATACCATATACAGGTATCGACAAATCCTAATATGACAAATATTATTTTTAATCAAACGGTTTCCGCCAATTATATCAATATTCAAGACCTTTCAAAAGAAACACGCTACTACTGGAAAGTGTCCTCCATAGTTGATGGAAGTGAAGCACAACTAGGAATTTTTACTTTCCATACAAAGATGACTACTGTCCCAACTGCACCAGATTGGTTAATGGTAAACAAGAATAAAAAGGAAACGGTTTCTCTTAATTGGAACCCGACTAAAGGTACAACCTCCTATACCGTCTATCGCAAAAAAGCAAATCTGTTGGGAATGAGCAGCTACAAACCAATAGCAAAGAATTTAACTAATCCAAACTTTATGGATAAAACCGTTAAACATGGAACCAGCTATTCATATGTCATAACCGCAAGTAATTCGGTAGGTGAAAGTGAAAAATCCTTTGACGTGCAAACAGATCACCACCAAATAACAATTCAATTAATTACTCTTTTAATAGGATTTCTATTCTGTGTGTTCCTTGCTACAATCTTCAGGATTAGGAGAGACAAATCTAAATCTATTTTTGTTGAAGGTCAAAATAATAAAACGGCTTAATAGATAAAATCTTTAACGAAAGGGATAGTTCGTATAACTATCCCTTTCATGTTACATTGTTATTTTACTCTTTTTTAATCCTGAAGACGAGGTTTTGT
Organism: Neobacillus cucumis; assembly: GCF_002860255.1. GTDB lineage: Bacteria > Bacillota > Bacilli > Bacillales > Cytobacillaceae > Neobacillus > Neobacillus cucumis_A. The sequence goes on along the minus strand of NZ_PGVE01000041.1, from coordinate 95,010 downwards.
AGGATCACAGTTTGGTGGTTCAAGACTCGCCGATTCTGCTAACTTCATAAGATAATAACATTCTTCTCGAAACATATGATCCGCCATTAAAGGTGCAAATGTTCCTAATGCTTGTTTGCTTAATTCTAACTCTTCGATCTCAAGCAAAAAATTCTGGAATAACTTGATTTCTAATTGGGCGTCTACATTCATTTTTGTTAATGCTGGAAACGCATTTAATCCTGTTCTTAAATACCCGGCAAGTTCTACAGCTTTAAGATAAAAACCTTCAAAATCCTTTAAAAACAAATTACTTTTCTCTTTTAATTTCTTTTCCACTCCATCTAAATTGGAGGAAATCGCCTCCGAGTGACCCGCTGCGTCTAATATCCATAAAAGATGATGATGGAGTTCATGATATATTGGAGGAACCTGCCCTGTTTTTAGATGATTTAATATTCTTACATACTCTTCTAATTCATTAACCATATGATTGATAAAGGTGGGAGAGAGATGAATTTTGATTTTGCCAATAAGATGTTTCCTAATTAAGTCAAGTTTGAATTCTCGTAAATGATTCACTTCTTTCTCTGCTTCATTTGTTAATGAAACCAGATCAGCCGATTTAGCACGTTCAAGAAGCGTATCAAATATTTGAATAAAGCTTGAGGCCTTTTTTATTTCCTCAACCTGATCCGGTACAAGGGCCTCAAAAATAAACCTAGAATGATCACCTAAAATTTGGAGCCAAAAACGATGTTCAAATCGTGCTGTCCTTTCAAAGACGTCATTCACGAATACCCCTCCCGATAAAGACCACATTAATTAGATGTTTATTCTCCTTACTTCTTAATAGAACAACTTTAATCATTATTCTTAATGACATAATAAAAGAGCCCTTCATAGCCGAGGGCTCTTAAACAAATGATCTATAAGTTGCTTTTTGCTTTAATAGTCTTAATTTCTGGTTCTTAGTTAAGATTCTCCATAATCTTGCTTTGAATACCATAATCTACCTCTCCTCTCAGAGATCATGTATTTTCATGTCATTTTATAAATATTCAGCAAAGAATAAAGTAGTTGTGTATTTATTTTAGCAAACATATTGTGTAAAGGAAATTTCAAAAAAACGACTAAATTTACCCTGAATTTACAATATTTACGGAAGATCCTACATATAAAATGCAATAAGAACGTTTTCTTCAAAAAAACACCTCTATTATTGTCGAAAAATGAATTAAAAAATTTGATTAAATATGTCAAGAATGTGAACTTATAAAAAAAGGTTTTTATAAAAAAATAGAATAAACACTGTGTTATAGGTAGACATAGTGTTCTTTTAGTAACACAGCTTCATAGTTAATAAATTAAAAATTTATATAATTTATTTTTAATGAATATTGATTTTTTTAAAAATAAATTATATTATTAGTCTCGTTGATTTTACTTTCGACAATTTTTGCACTTTTTTATTAATCCTATTTTCGCAATATTTTAACAAGGAGTTTTAACAGAAGGGAAGTTTCTATGGAGATTTTTAGAAAAAAATCCATACAGGATTTAATTAATGAAGCAGGTAAAAAAGATGTTACCTTAAAAAAGGAACTAGGCGCTTTTGATTTATCCATGCTGGGGATTGGTGCCATTGTAGGAACAGGTATCTTTGTTCTCACAGGTGTGGCTGCAGCCGAACATGCTGGTCCAGCTCTTATATTATCCTTTATTCTATCAGGGTTGGTTTGTATATTTGCTGCCCTGTGCTATGCAGAATTTGCTTCTACTGTTCCTGTTTCCGGGAGTGCATACACATATAGTTATGCAACATTTGGAGAATTCATAGCCTGGATATTGGGATGGGATTTAATTCTCGAATATGGATTCGCCTCCGCCTCAGTGGCCAGTGGCTGGTCTGGGTATTTTCAGGGGCTGATTGCCGGTTTCGGAATTCACCTGCCAAAAGCAATCTCTAGCGCATTTAATCCAGCAAATGGAACCTATATCGATGTGCCCGCAATCTTGATCACATTTATTATTACTCTCCTATTAACTAGAGGTGTAAAACATTCGGCACGTTTTAATACCATAATGGTTATCATTAAATTGACCGTAGTTATTATTTTTCTATCAGTTGGCGCATGGTATGTAAAGCCTGATAACTGGACACCCTTTATGCCCTTTGGATTTTCAGGTGTAGCCGCTGGCGCTGCAACAGCGTTTTATGCCTATATTGGTTTCGATGCTGTTTCAACTGCAGCAGAGGAAGTGAAGAACCCGCAAAGGAATATGCCAATTGGCATTATTGCCTCGCTCGCGGTTTGTACAATTTTATACGTGGCTGTTTCTGCTGTATTAACTGGTATTGTTCCTTACCAATTACTCGATGTAAAAAACCCGGTATCATTTGCATTAAATTATATTCATCAAGACTGGGTTGCAGGATTCATTTCCCTAGGAGCTATAGCTGGAATTACAACCGTCTTAACGGTAATGGTTTATGGGCAAACTCGTTTGTTCTATGCCATCAGCCGTGATGGTTTACTTCCAAAAGTGTTTTCAAAAATAGATAAGAAAAAACAAACACCCGTTGTAAATTCATGGATTACCTGCCTGCTTGTCTCCATATTTTCTGGTCTGATTCCACTAGGAAAGCTTGCTGAACTAACGAATATCGGTACTTTATTTGCATTCATGTCAGTTTCAATTGGAATTTTATATCTTCGTAAAACCCAAGGAGCACCAAAGCGTGGTTTCCGTGTTCCTTTTGTACCTTGGATCCCGATAATCGCTTTTCTATCTTGTGGATACCTAGTACTTCAGTTGCCTGCTCTAACTTGGATTAGCTTTTTGGTCTGGTTAGTCATTGGTTTAATCATTTATTTCAGTTATGGAAGAAAGCATTCAACCTTAAATCGGTAGATTTTTAAAAGGGCCTTCTGTGAATAGTTTCAGAAGGCTCTTTTATTTTTTGTATCTCCGTTTTGAATTGGATTATAATGATATAATGCAAATAAAAAGTTTACCTAACTTAATTGGGACGCCATACAAAAAGAGGTGTGAAGATCGTGATAACTGCTGATCAAATGCTAGTAAAAAAGATTAATCAAAAGCTTATTTTAAATGAAATTGTTGCCAATTCCCCTATATCACGGGCAAAAATATCTGAAACCACAGGATTAAATAAATCTACTGTTTCTTCACAGGTTAATGCCTTGCTCGAAAAAAATCTAATATTCGAAATTGGGCAAGGACAATCAAGCGGCGGTAGAAAGCCTGTTATGCTGGTTTTCAACAAAAATGCAGGATATTCCATTGGTATTGATATTGGGGTGGATTTTATCAATTGCATTTTAACCGATTTAAAAGGAACTATTGTTTTTGAGGATAATCAAAAATTAGAAAATCAATCTTCTGAAGAAATTAAGGAAGTTTTACTTTTAAAAATAAAAAACCTAATTGCTCAAATGCCCGATTCTCCCTACGGATTAACTGGTATCGGTGTTTGTGTGCCGGGTCTAGTAAATACAGACCAAAAAATTATCTTTACTCCTAACTTGGACTGGAATTATGACCTTGACTTAAAAGCTGTAATCGAGCAAGAATTTAAAGTACCTGTTTTTATAGAAAATGAAGCAAATGCAGGAGCAAATGGAGAAAAAGAATTTGGAGCTGCGAAAAATTATGAAAACCTTGTCTATGTAAGCGTACAAACAGGTATTGGGGTCGGTATTATTATTAATAATGACCTTTATAGAGGGGTCAAAGGTTATGCCGGTGAAATGGGCCATCTAACCATCGACTTGAATGGACTTAAATGCAGTTGTGGAAATCGGGGCTGCTGGGAATTATATGCCTCCGAAAGGGCATTATTTAAATCATTACCAAAGAATCATCAAGAAATGCTATCCCATCAAGATATCATTCATCTTGCTAACCAAAATAATCCAGAAATTCTAATGGCACTGCAAAACTTCGGCTATTACCTCGGTATAGGATTAACCAGTATTCTAAATACATTTAATCCACAAGCTGTGATTATTCGTAACCACATCGTAGAATCCTTGCCCATGGTTTTAAACTCTATCAAAAATTCTGTAGCATCAAGAACCTATCAACAATTAGAAAACAATTATCAACTATTAACTTCTACATTAGGAAAAAACGCACCCGCATTAGGTGCCAGCTCCATCGCAATCGGGAAATTTTTAGAATCGTTTACTGCTTAAAAATTTTTATTCAAACGCAAAGCGGGATAATTCACTTTGCGTTTTTTTATTTTTTGCTGTGATAAGCTATAATAAAAAAAGATAAAAATTGGAAGAAGGTTGTCTACCATGTCTTGGTTAATATTTGCCATTTTATCTGCTGTATCAGCTGCTTTGGTTTCGATCTTTGGTAAAATCGGATTACAGAATATTGATGCCAATACGGCTACTGCCATTCGTTCAGTCATCATGGCACTATTTTTAATCGGAGTGGTTTTATTTCAAGGGAATTTAGGGAAAATTCCTGAGATTATTGGGCAAAGGAAAGCATTATTATTTATTGTCCTTAGTGGACTCGCTGGTGCCACTTCATGGTTATTTTACTTTTTAGCCTTAAAAACAGGAAAAGTTTCGCAGGTAGGTCCAATTGATAAACTAAGTGTTGTTATAGCAACCATTTTAGCGATCATCTTTTTTGGAGAAAAGCTTAGCTTCGTAAATGGAATTGGAGTTGCATTAATTGCAATTGGCGTAATTTTAACTGCATTACATTAACCTTTTACAGTCTCAAGCGTATCTATTTGTGGCCTTTAAAAAAGAGGCAACCCATTGCCTCTTTTTTAAAGGGAGCTTTATACAGTTAACAGGGAAGGCTTAAAACTATTTAATGAAGTAACTAATCGATTCTTGGCCTCAGAATCTAATTCAATTTCTTATTTGTCAATTTGATAGAGTCAAAATTATAATGTGGATGTTGGATAGATTTGAAAGACTTATATTCATTTTCTAGATCGGTTAATGATAACTCAAAAAGATGCTTATCTTCTTTTTTATAAACATCTAAAGTAATCAATTTTTCGATTAATTTTTTACGTTTATTTTCCACCGCATCCCGAAGAATATTCCCCATCCGAATCACTCCTATTTATAGATTTCATTTATAGAGCTGACTCATCAACAGTAAATTTAGGATGATGCCAAAGGTCCCTTCTTATAAATCATATCGATAGCATTTCACTAGAACATCAGTGTTATAGAATTCCTTCTTTTGGTCCCGTTTAAAACCTAACCATTTATACAAGCGAATCGCCTTTTGCATTTTATCACCTGTATGCAAATACAATGCTTTTGCACCCTGAGACTTCGCAAACTCCAGACCAGCTTTTATTAGTTCTTGTGCGATACCGCGTCCCCGTGCCTCTGGGTGAACAGCCAATAGACGAATAATCGGAGAGAAAATCTGTAATTCTGGTCTTTGATACGCCTTTTCAGAAGTGAGAAATAATTGTAAGGTACCGAGAATCCTGTCATCACTTTTAGCAATCAATATTTTTTCTACATTTGGATTATCAACAGATGCCTCTATATTTGTTAAGTAGTCCTTCCACACCTGGGGATTTTTATATTCATACTCATACTGTTGATAACTCTCGACTAATAATTGCCGTACCGCTTCTTTTTCTTTTTCTAGTAATTCTTCTATAATAATTTGGTTTATCACCGTTTAGCCTCCTTTTCTAAATTGAGTTAATTCACCTGCTCTTTTAACTGAGTAAAGAATGATTCACCTGATACCCGTTGTAAGAATCGACGAGTTCGATCTTCTTTTGGTGCGTTAAAAATCTCTAGCGGGGTCCCTTCCTCTACTATTACTCCTCCATCCATAAACAACACACGATCAGATACTTCTTTAGCAAAACTCATTTCATGTGTAACCACCACCATCGTAATACCTTCTCGTGCTATTTCTTTAATAACTGAAAGCACTTCTCCCACTAATTCAGGGTCTAATGCAGACGTTGGCTCATCAAAAAGAATCACTTCTGGATTTAAAGCTAAGGCCCTTGCAATTCCTACCCGCTGCTGCTGTCCTCCTGATAATTGCGATGGATAGTGCTGTAATTTATCAGCTAAGCCCACTTTTTCAAGGACCCGTTCACTTATATTTCTCGCATCCTTTTTCTTCATTTTTTTTGCAACAATTAACCCTTCCATTACATTTTCTAAGACGGTCTTATGAGCAAATAAATTATAGTGCTGAAAAACCATTGCAGATTGTTTTCTTATAGACAACATATCTTTTTTCGTGGCCTTTTCTGCATTGACCTGGATATTGCCTATTTGAACAATTCCCTTTTCTGGTTTTTCTAAGAAATTTAAGCATCGAAGTAAAGTGGTTTTACCTGAACCACTTGGTCCGAGGATCGTCACCACCTCACCTCGATCGATCCTTAGATTAATCCCTTGTAAGACTTGCAATTTGTTAAATGATTTCTTTATTTCTTTTAAAATAATCATGACACGCCTCCTCGACTATACAATGTCACCCGTTTTTCAACGAAAAAAGAAATTCCCTCGACAATAATCGTAAGTCCCCAGTAGATGATTCCTGCAGCGATAAACGCCTCTAAAAATTTTAAGTTAGTTGATGCGACAATATTGGCAGCTCCCGTTACTTCTTTTTCCGAAACAAGAAAAGCAATCGATGACGTGTGCAAGAATCCAACGAAAATATTAGTGAAATTTGGTACAGACTGTGCCAACGCCTGGGGCAAAACAATTCGGACCATCGCTTGAAGTTTAGTCATCCCCATCGAGTAAGCAGCTTCTAATTGACCGGATGAAACACTAATAATCCCTGAGCGAATAATCTCTGATAAATAGGCACCTGCTGCTAATGACAAGGCGGTTAAAACAAACAAAATAATGGGTATTTTGCTAGATTGTATATTTAATTCAAACTTCGATGACACTTGGTCTACGATTAAGGGGATTCCGTAATAAATGACCAAAATATGCATGATAATGGGTGTTCCTCTAAAAAAGGAAACATATCCATTACCAACCTGGTATAGAAACTTCGTTTTATAAATCCTTACGAGTGCCACAACCAATCCAATTATAAAGCCAATAACTAACGGAATAATCGTTAAAATAAGAGTAATTGGCAGAGACTTAATAATTTCTTTAAAGGCCATCCATATAAAAGGAAGATCGATCGTCATGTATATATATACCTCCTTTTTAAGCAGCTGCTGAGATTTCAACTTTTTGATAGCGATTGAAGTATTTTTCTAGGTTTTTAAATATCTTTTCAAATAATAGAACAACAGCATAATAGATGATTGAAAGGGATATATACACTTCCAAAGCGTGTGCGGTTGCAGAAATGAGCGTATCTCCTCTGCCTACCATATCCATCACACCAATAGTAAAAGCAAGGGAAGTATCCTTTAATGAGCCAATAACGGAGTTTGCTACATTCGGAAACGCAATCCGTAAAGCCTGTGGCAAAACAATTCGAAAGAAGTTTTGCCCGCTAGTCATCCCAACTGAATAGGCGGCTTCCGTCTGCCCTTTATCAACGGCGCGGATAGCTCCGCGAAAAATTTCAGAAAATCCGGCTCCATTACTAATCCCATAAGTAATAATCACAAAATAAATGGCATCCAACTTGGAGATATCAATATTGAAAATCATCAAAACAGCGGGTAATCCATAAAAAACAAGAAATAATTGAATTAATATCGGCGTCCCGCGGATAAACGAAACATATAAAATGACCAGTTGATTTAAAAAAGGAATTTTGAACAACCTCGGTATAGCGGCTGCTACACCGAGGATTAGTCCTAGAAAAATAGATACTGCCAAGATCTCGAGAGTTACTCCTAGATAATGAATAAGAGTTGGTATAAACTCGATAATTAGTAAAGGATCAAATGCTTTACCCATTGTTAGAAAACCTCCAAACTAGCTAAAAGCTGACGCTGTAGTCCGCTCCTAACCATTTTTTACTCAATTCACTAACTACTCCTTCTTTTTTCAATTCAACGAGTGCTTCGTCAATTCTCTTTTGCAATGGAGTCTCATCTTTTCTAAGAAGGAAATAAACTTTTGAGTTTAAGAGTGGTTCTCCAACTACTTTTTCCTGGGCATCGACTGACTTATTAAGAAAATCCACGGAAAATGGTGTGGTAATAGTGGCATCTGCTCTGCCTGTTTTTATTTGATTGATCGTAGAATCTGGTCCATTACCTGCATAAACAATTTGTATACCTGCATTATGTTCCTTGTTATACTTTTCGATAAATACGGCCGAGTTACTAGTCGCACTGACGATTACCTTTTTCCCTTTTAAATCCTTGATAGAGTTAATTTCATTGTTATCTTGCTTCACCGTTACATGAAGAGGAAAAATATTATAAGGCTCGGTACTAAATTGAAACTTCTTTTGTCTCTCTTCATTCACTTCCATTTGGTGGGCAATAAAATCGATTTTATTTGTTTCTAGGCTAATTAGCAGATTGGAAAACTCCATTGTTTTAAACTCAAATTTGTATTCTGGCAGTTTCTCATCAATCTTCCTTACTAGTTCCACATCATATCCAGTTAACTTTCCATTCTTATCAATAAAGCAAACATTTGGGAATTGTGTCCCTGTTCCCACGATTATTTTTTGGACCTTCGTTTCTCCATTGGCAGTTTTAGAGTTTGTTTCTGAAGCTTTACTTGTTTCTTGTGAAGAGCATGCCCCAGCCACTAATGATGTTAACATCGTTAATATTAATAGAAATAATTTCTTTTTTTTCATATTTATCCACCCTTATTCACGTTTTTCCATCTCTTCATTCATCTTTAACTAGGGCAGCTAGGTATGTAGTAAAATACTATACTCCTAACTTAGACAAGTAAACACATGAATTTAGTCGGAATTACTTTAATATTTTACTCTTATTAAATTTATCAAGTACATCCTCAATATGTTCGATTCCTATTTTTGTAACAGCCTGATATACTTCACCTTTACCGATCTCAACAACAGGTACATGACGAATGCCATACTTGATTTCCAAAATATCTCTCCTGTCATCATGCTTTGTAACATCAACTGTTTCGTATTTTATTCCTTTATTCTCTAAATATTGTTTTACCTCTCCGCAATAATGACATCCTTCTTTTGCCCAAACGACAACTGATATTTCTTGACTCATCTTATTTTCCTCCTATTATTCCTATTTTTTTTAATAATGGCTCTGTTATATTTGGCTGTTGATTTCCGCTCCAATCAACTGAGTTTAAAAACAACATTATCGGTTAACAGAGTCTTAATAAAAAGGCTCCCCATTAAAGATTTATCATCTTAAAATAGAGAGCCTCTAGTTGACTAGCCGGCAGATAGAATGATCGTAATGATTTTGTTTTATCAATGGGTAATCACCTTTTTTGAATAACGGTTTTCTGGAAATGGAATCCCTAGATTACCACGCAAAGTTTCCGCTTCGTATTCCGTTCTGAATAATCCACGTTCTTGAAGAATCGGCACGACATACTCTACAAAGTCATTCAATCCATTTGGAACCGCTGAACCAATAATAAACCCATCAGCTCCATTTCCTTCAAACCATTCTTGAACTAAATTCGCTACTTTTTCCGGAGTACCAAGAAAAGCGGACCTTGGTGTTGTCTCTCTTAAGGCTACTTGGCGAAGTGTTAAATTTTCTTCCTTAGCTTGCCGTTTAATTCGATTCGTATGACTTTGGAAGCTATTCTTCCCTAAGTCACCCAGGTCAGGGAACGGTTCGTCAAGAGGATATTGCGAGAAATCATGATGCTCGTAATATCGGCCTAAATAATCTAATGCTTTATCGATGGATACTAGATTAGCAATTTCGTGATATTTCCTTTCTGCCTCTTCCTCTGTTGCCCCAATAATTGGTGAAATCCCTGGAAGGATGACGAGCTCATCTGGGTTACGTCCGTAAGCTTTTGCTCTCTCTTTGACATCCTGATAAAATTCTTGAGCCACCTTTAATGTTGGATGACCTGTAAAGATGGCGTCCGCTTCTTTGGCCGCAAGGTTTTTTCCTGCCTCGGAAGAACCAGCTTGAAATATGACCGGTCTGCCTTGCTTAGATCTGCCGATATTCAAAGGACCCTGCACCGAGAAAAATTCCCCTCTGTAGTTCAATGGATGAAGTTTATCTGGGTCAAAAAATACCCCTGTTTCTTTATCCCGGACAAATGCATCATCTTCCCATGAATCCCATAGGCCTTTGGCTATCTGGAGATATTCGTCGGCAATTCGATATCTTTTTGCATGATCCGGATGTTCTTCAATCGTTTTGCTAAAGTTTAGAGCCGTTTTTTCTAATGGTGAGGTAACAACATTCCATCCCGCACGGCCATTACTGATATGGTCAAGGGAAGCAAATTGCCTTGCAACATTAAATGGTTCACTATACGACGTCGATAGGGTTCCCACAAGACCAATTCTTTTTGTGACGGCAGCTAGGGCAGACAAAATCGTCAGAGGTTCAAAACGATTTAAAAAGTGTGGTATAGATTTCTCGTTAATATGCAAGCCATCAGCGATAAAGACCAAGTCGAATTTTCCTTCCTCTGCCTTCTTTGCTTGTTTGGTGTAGTAATCCAAACTCACACTTGCATCTGTTTGGATATCAGAATGCCTCCATCCCTCAATATTTCCTCCCACTCCATGAATGATCACGCCAAATTTTAACTTCTTTTGCTGAGACATGTTAATCCTCCTTTATCCAAGTTATTCGATAGGAATACTTTTTAATTTCTTGTGCTTTATCCTATCACGTAAAGATTGGGAATTCTATACTTTAACTGATAGAAAAAATTATTGTTTATATTCGTAAAAACTATCAAATGAAAAGTGGATGAATCATTAATTTTCCTATGATTTCATTGCAGCTTGTTCAATTTCCCAAACTGTACTTGGAATCTCACGTTTAAGCACGGGAATAACCTCGGCGGCAAATCTCTCCAACTGCTCATTTTGTTCTTCCTTGCTTAAACCTCCAACACTTATACTTTGAACTTGGTGACCAAATGCTTGATGGTATTTTTGAATCTTTTCTATTACATAATCCGCACTTCCTATTAATAAGGATCCATTTTGTACATGATCCTCAAGATCCTTAAATGGTGATTGGTTATGTTTTGACGCATCTGTATTCATATAGACTTCATAATATGGCCGGAAACGGTGAATGGCTTCCTCCGTTGTGTTGGCCAGGTACAAACTGCCTGCCCCTGCACCAATTACTGCTTTATTCGAATCATACCCATAAAATTCGAGACGTTCACGATAATGGTCAATCAATTCTTTGTATTTTGCCATTGGATGAAAGGCATTTGATGAAAAGATTGGCTCTCCAGTTTTAGCTGCAAGCTCAGTAGAAAGTGGACTTGATGCGCTGCCATGCCAAATCGGTATCTGTTTTTGATAGGGCCTTGGTTCTGTTGTTACATTATTTAAAGGTGGACGGTATGTCCCTTCCCAAGAGACATTTTCTTCGTTCCATAAGCGTTTAAGAAGATGATATCGCTCCTCAAGTGAAACCCATTGTTCTTCCTCCGTTATTCCAAATAACGGGTAGTGGCGCGGATCATTGCCTTTTCCTATCATCATCTCCAATCTTCCTCCTGATAGATGATCGAGTGTGGCATACTCCTCCGCTACTCGAACAGGGTCAAGGACGCTCAAAACAGATACGGTTGGCAGCAATCGAATTTTTGAGGTTCTGGCAGCAATTGCAGTTAACATGACAGCTGGTGAAGATGATAAAAATGGAGCACCATGCCGTTCACCTACTCCATAGCCATCATATCCAAGCGATTCTGTAAGAACAGCTTGGTCAATCACCTGTTGTATTCTTTCCTGTTCGGTTAATCTCTCACCTGTCACTCCATTTGGATGATTGCTCATGAGATCAAACACAACAAACTTCATCCTTTAATCCTCCTATTTAAATCTCTGACCATCATATGTTTACAATGGTCATATCATCTTGAGTATCATATAATTTCTTCATCCCGCCATTTATAATGGATGATGGCATGCAGCCCAATGACCTTTAGCCACTTCTCTAAATATTGGCTGTTCTTCTCGGCAACGGGCGGTTGCAGCCGGGCAGCGGGTATGAAATCTGCATCCGGTTGGCGGGCTTGCTGGTGATGGAATTTCCCCACTAAGAGTTATCCGTTCCCTAATGCGCGTGGGATCGGCCATTGGGATCGAACCAATGAGACCTTTTGTATAATGGTGGGCAGGTTGTAAGAACAGCTCATCACTATTAGCTAATTCCACTAATTGACCTAAATACATTACTCCGATTCGATCGGAAATATGGCGAACAATATTTAAACCATGACCGATAAATAAATAAGTTAAATTTCGTTCCCTCTGTATATCCTGCAATAAATTAATAATTTGAGCCTGAACGGAAACATCTAATGCTGATACCGCTTCGTCTGCTAATATAAACTTGGGATTTAGCGCAATAGCTCTAGCAATTGCGATACGCTGACGCTGGCCTCCAGAAAATTCATGTGGATAACGATCGTAACTATTTTTATTTAGCCCAACAATCTCTAATAACTCTTGGACTCTATTATTCCTCTCTTTCACACTCAAGGCTTCATGAACTTGAAGAGGCTCTCCGATAATATCGCCAATTTTCCAGCGGGGATTAACAGAACCATAAGGGTCTTGGTAGATTACTTGCATATCTCTTCTCTTTTCACGTAATTCTCTAGCAGACAATTTTGACAAATCCTGCCCTTGAAAGAATACCTCTCCGCCTGTTGGTATCTCTAATTGTAAGAGAACACGGCCTAACGTCGATTTACCACTGCCTGATTCACCGACCAGACCAAAAGTTTCCCCTTCATGAATATGGAAGGATACGTTATCAACCGCTCTCATAAAGGATGGCTGTCGAGAGAATAGATTCTGCCCAATAGGATAATACTTACTTAACTCTTGAACCTTAAACAATGGTAAACTTGTTCGTTCTGGAAGCTCTTGAACCATTTCTTTTTGCGGCTGGATGCCAACTTTCATTTCTAATCTTTTATCAACGAGTTTTTCTATTATCTCTTCCGCATACCAACAAGCTGTCTGACGATTATTAACTTCCAATAATGGAGGTAACTCACTCTTACAGAGATCCGTAGCAAAGGGGCAGCGGGGATGGAAATGACATCCAGACGGTAAATCAGCTAAGCTTGGAATCGAACCATTAATAGAATATAGTTTTTTGCTCCTATCACTATCTAATGTCGTAATAGATTGTAATAACCCATATGTATAGGGATGATAGGGCTGTTCAAACAATTGCTTCACGTCTGCCTGCTCAACTATCCTGCCAGCATACATTACAATAATTCTGTCTGCCATTTCTGCTGCAACGCCCATATCATGGGTTATTAAGAGGATGGACATGCCCATTTCTTCTTTCAATTCCTGTAGAAGCTGCAATATTTGCGCTTGAATGGTCACATCAAGTGCGGTAGTCGGTTCGTCTGCAATAAGTAAATCTGGATTACAAGCAAGGGCCATCGCTATCATTGCCCGTTGCAGCATTCCTCCGGACAACTCATTTGGATACTGGTTCAAACGAATTTCAGCATCAGAGATACCCACTCGCTTTAGTAAATAAATAGCCCTCTCTTTTGCTCCTAACTTATTGGATTGCTTATGTTCAAGGATGGTTTCTGTGATTTGTTTCCCAATGGTAAAGACAGGGTCAAACGCAGCCATCGGTTCTTGAAAAATCATCGCAATTTTTTTTCCGCGAATGGTACGGAGCTTCTTTTGTGAAAGTTTTGTAAGGTCGATTCCATCGATTACTATACTTCCCTCCCCTATTTCTCCACTCTCGTAATCTATAAGCCTCATAATCGTTTTAGAAGTCACCGTTTTTCCGCTTCCAGACTCTCCAACTATACAAACCGTTTCTCCTTTTTTAATATCTAATGTGACATCTTTAATGGCCGTTAACTTATGATGGCTACCGGTAAAATGAACCTGTAAATCCTTTATTTCAAGTAATTTTTCCATTTTAGTCTCTCCCCTACCTCGTTTTTGGGTCAAAAGAATCGCGAAGTTTATCGCCTATAATATTGATTGAAAGCACAAAAAGAGTAATGGCTAAGCCTGGAAAGGTGGAAATCCACCATGCAACTGTTAAATATCCTCTTCCTTGTGATAACAAGGCTCCCCAATCAGGAATTTCCTTTATGGTCCCAAGACCCAGGAAGCTTAACCCCGAACCAATTAAAATGGATGTTCCAAGACCTATCGTCCCCAAAACAAGAAGTGGAGACCAGGAATTAGGTAAGATATGCCATAGGAATATTCTCCAATTAGGTGTCCCGATGGAACGCGATGCATCCACGAACTTTCTTTTTTTAATACTCATCATTTGGCCTCTCATCACACGTGCATAGCCTGGAATAGCCGATGCCGCTACAGCCAATACAATATTAAATAAACTAGGGCCAAGAGCAGCAGCTATGGCTAAGGCAAGAAGTATGCCAGGAATAGTCATTAAAATATCGATGACCCTCATTAAGATTACATCAACAAAACCGCCGATGTATCCAGCCAGTGCCCCGATACTTCCTCCAATAATTCCACCTATAAGTACAGATGCTACGCCAATAATAAGCGAATCCTGACTTCCATAAATAACGAGACTAAATACGTCCCTGCCAAAATAATCCGTTCCAAACCAATGATCAGCACTTGGCTTACTTAAGATATGCTCTGCATTCATATAAGTGGGTGAAAATGGGGCAATCCACTTTGGAAAGACAGCACATGCAATGATAAAGAGTACAACCACTGTTGATGTGTATAAAAAAAGGTTGGATAGGGAGAAGTTCGTTTTCCTTTTCCTTAAGGTCCATTTGGGAACCCGCAGTGTGGTTTCAACATTAACCATTTCTTTCATTAATATTTCTCCTTTACCTTTGATCAGATCTCCGTACCCGTGGATCAATAAATGAATAGGATAAGTCAACTAATAAATTGATAATGACATAAACCATCGCACTAAAAAACACAACTCCCTGGATAACAGGTAAATCTTTTGCCATGATAGCATCCGCAACAATTCTGCCAATCCCCTGCCTTGAAAAAACGGTTTCGATGACGACAGTACCAGCCATTAATTCTCCAATATTAATGCCGATAATTGTAATCGCTGGAATTAAAGCATTTCTAAGGGCATGTTGATACATAATTATCCGTTCGGAAAGTCCTTTCGCACGAAGCGTCACAATAAATTGCTCATTTATTACTTCGAGCATGCTGGTTCTAACCATCCGAATGATTAAACCTGCACCTACAAACCCCAGTGAAAGTGATGGAAGAACAAGTGTCTGCCACCCATCTGATCCCATAGCAGGAAGCCAGTTTAAAAAGACAGAAAAGATAAGAATTAATAAAATGCCTGACCAAAATGTTGGCATTGAAATTCCAAACAAACCTATTAACCTAGCAATAAAATCAACCCATTTATTCCTGTATATTGCCGAGAGCACTCCAAATAGTAGTCCAATTGCAATAGAAAATATGGCACTCGTAAGTGTAAGAGTAAGTGTGGCTGGAAAATGTTCTAAGACTTTAGGCAGGACCGGTTCACTATTGATGATAGATTGACCAAAATTCCCATGGAGAACGTTTAAAAAATAATCAGCAAATTGAATATAAATTGGTTGATCAAACCCTAGTTCCTTGCGTAGATTGGCTACCGTTTCAGCTGATGCCGTAGAGGGATCCAGCATAGATAGCACTGGATCACCTGGCAGCAAATAGATGATGAAAAAAACAAGGATAAGGGAGCCAAAAATGGAAACTAGTGCAGATGAGATTTTTAAAAGAATCTTGTTGGCAAGTGCCACATTTCTCAGCTCCATTCCATTATTGCTTAATATTTGCATCATTAAATAACGGATAACCTAATGAATCGAATTTAATCCCGTTTACATTCTTAGATGCTGCAACCGTATAAGGGAAAACATAAATAGGAAGTATCCATGCTTGATCAATGATTTTTTGTTGCACTTTTTTATAGTACTCTTCTCTTTTTGCTAAGTCTGTTTCAACTGTACCAGCTTCCAACCATTGATCTATTTCTGTATCGGAACCGCCACCCAACCTCTTTACAGTTGCCTCCTGTTCTGGAGTTGTTGAGTGATAAAAGGCTCGCAATGCATTGGGGTCTGAATTAACTTGACTATTTCCATACAAATCATAATCGGCTTTCTGTTGAACTATTGAAGCAATATCCTTTGTAATATTAATTTCCACCTTAACTCCAATCTTTTTTAACTGCTGCTGGACCATAACGGCGATATCATTTCTCTTCTCACGATTTGGAGTACCATCAACATATGTTAATGTCAGTTTCTTTCCATCCTTCTCACGTAACCCGTCCGCCCCTTTTACATAGCCTATTTCATCAAGGAGTTGATTAGCCTTCTTTACATCAAGCTTACTGCCATTTTCAAGAGATTTATCATAACCAAAAATACCTGGTGAGAGTGGAGACCATGCTCTTGAATAGGTATCCAAGTAAAGTGTTTTTACAATCGCATCCACATCAACTGCCAGCTGAACTGCTTTCCGTGCTTTCACATCATTCCACGGAGCCCTTCTTTGATTAAAAAAGAGGGTATATGGTAAACCAATTGTGTTCACACGAAGCAATTGAGTGTTAGGATCATTCTTTAATGAGAGAATATTTTGCGGTGGTACTGTTTCTGCCGCAAGAACTTGCCCGCTTTGGACACTGCCGATACGAGTTGCCTCCTCTGGAATAATTTTAAAGGTTATTTTATCAAGATAAGGTGCATCTTTGTTTTCTACTATAGAAGGGCCCCAATGATAATCCTTATTTTTTGCAACCACAATGTCGGCATTATCGGTCCAACTGACAAACTTATATGGTCCAGTTCCTACCGGATTTTTGCCAAACTGATCACCATACTTTTCTGACGCGGTCGGAGATACAATCCCAAGCATGGCCTGGCTTAGGTTACTTAAAAACGCAGTGGATGGAGTTGTAAGATTAATTTTGATCGTGTAATCATCAACCACTTCTGACGATTGATAGGGTTTCAGAAGGGCAACCGCATTTTTTGCTTGGGTTTTTGGATCTATAATTCGGTCAAAACTATATTTAACTGCCTCCGCATTAAAAGGGGTTCCATCCTGAAACTTGACGTCCTTCCGCAGCTTAAACGTATAAGTTTTTCCATCATCCGAAACTGTCCATTCTGTTGCAAGCCAAGGCTTTATCGTATTGTCTGGTGCCTGAACCACTAAGCTGTCAAAAATGGTTCTAAATGCACGAACAGCAACAGCTAAACCACTCCTAGCGGGATCAAGTGAATCAGGAGATGTAGCAAGTGCATAGGTCAATTCGCCTCCCGATTGGGGTTGTGTCGCATCCTTTGCATTGGCTTCTTGCGAATTATTTTTTGTCCCAGTACTGCTAGCACACCCTGATAGCAAGAGTAAAAATGCTAATGAGATAGGTAGTAGGTTTTTCCATTGTTTGAGTTTCATATCCAACGCCCCTTATCTAGTTTTGATCGTATTTTTCACATAACGATTTTCTGGGTAGGGAAGTCCCAAGTTCCCACGCAATGTTTCTGCTTCATACTCCTTCCGGAAAAGATTACGTTCCTGAAGGATTGGTACAACATGATCAATAAAACTTGATAGATGACTAGGGACATTAAAATGGATAATAAATCCGTCTGCCCCCTTACTGTCAAACCACTCCTGAATGCGGTCCGCAACCTTCTCAGGTGTTCCAATAAACGGAGTACGCGGTGTTGCTGATTGTAGAGCTACTTGTCTAAGTGTTAACTTTTGTTCCCTTGCCTCCTGCTTAATACGATCTGTTCCACTTTTGAAGCTATTGGAACCTAAATCACCTAATTCCGGAAATGGTTCATCTAATGGATACTGTGAAAAATCATGATGCTCGAAAAAGCGTCCTAAATAATTAAGTGCCTGTTCAATCGATACTAAATTAGCAATCTCTTGATATTTCTGCTCCGCCTCTTCTTCTGTCCTTCCAACGATGGGCTCAATTCCAGGTAAAATCAGGATTTCATCGGGATTCCTGCCAAAGGCAGCCGCTCTGTTTTTCACATCATGATAAAATTTCTTAGCTTCCTCTAATGTTGGATGACCCGTAAATACAGCATCAGCTTCTCTCGCTGCTAGGTCCTTTCCTGCTTCAGATGAACCTGCTTGAAAGATAATTGGCCGCCCTTGCTTCGATCTCCCAATATTAAGTGGACCTTGTACCGAGAAAAATTCCCCTTTGTGATTAAGTTGATGTAATTTTTCAGGATCAAAGAACACACCTGAATCTTTGTCTCGAATAAATGCATCATCTCCCCATGAATCCCATAATCCTTTTGCTACCTCCAAGTATTCTGCAGCAATTCGATAACGTTTGGCATGGTCGGGGTGTTCTTCAATCGTTTTGCTAAAGTTTAAAGAAGTTTTCTCCAAAGGAGAGGTAACAACATTCCAGCCAGCCCGGCCTTTACTAATATGATCAACGGAAGAAAATTGACGTGCAATATTAAAAGGTTCACTATAAGAAGTGGATACAGTTCCTGCTAGACCAATGTGTGAAGTCACTGCTGCTAGTGCAGATAGAATAGTCAGAGGTTCAAACCTATTCAAAAAATGGGGCAAAGATTTATCGTTAATATGCAAGCCATCCGCAATAAAGATAAAATCAAACTTTGCCTTTTCTGACTTTTGTGCTTGCTCCTTATAAAAATCAAAATTTACACTGGCATCTGTTAATACCTCTGGATGCCTCCAAGCAGCAATATTTCCTCCCACACCATGAATGATCGTCCCTAGTTTTAATTGCTTTTTATTTGACATTCGTGATCCTGCCTTCCAGTTTTATTGTTTACAATTCCTATAAAAATAGTTGGTTTTATATTGTAAAAAATCTTCCATTTCACTATCGATTAATAGGCTGGAAAACATTTAAGGGGCTTAACAGCTGAAACGATCGAAATCTTTCTTTTTCTTGCTCAATTGGTGTATGTAGAATAAATTCATCCACCTGATACGTTTGTTGCAGTTGATTTAAAACTTCCTTTATATAACTAGGTGTCCCTGCAATAATGTCTGCTTCTTGTTCTGTAATCTCATATGACTCACCTGATTGCTCTCCAAAAATTTTTGCTTGTTCAGGTGATTGTACAGTCACCTTCCGTCCGCTTTGAAGATGAACCTTTACTATTTTTCTTTGCCCTATTAATTGGTCTGCTTCTTGTTGAGTAGGTGCAGCAATGATGGCTAAAGAAATGACAAATCTCCCATTAGGAAAACCTTTCCTATAGATGTTTGCTGCCTCTTCCAGTACATGTTCATCACTATTGATAAATTTTGCAAAAACAAAGGATATGCAAAGATTAGCCGCAAGCTTGGCACTAGCTGTACTTGCTCCTAGTAAAAAGATTTCAGGTTTTACCGGGGGAATGGGTGTGGCTTTTATCCCTGCGAGTGGGTGTTTGTTTTTTACTGAATTTTCAATAAATTTAATTAATAAAGATAGCCGTTCTGAAAAATCCTTTCCATCATTGACCGTTCCATGCTGCAGAGCCTTTGTTGACAACGGAAGACCACCTGGTGCTTTCCCAACCCCAAGGTCTACTCTTCCAGGTGCCAGGTTTGATAAGACATGGAAATTTTCTGCCACCTTATAAGGACTGTAATGCTGAAGCATCACTCCTCCTGAACCAACTTGAATGGTCTTTGTTTGAGCCAATAAATAAGAAATTAATACTTCTGGTGACGATCCTGCCAATTGTTCAGCATTATGATGCTCTGAAACCCAAAAACGTGTATACCCCCATTCTTCAGCTTTTTGTGCAAGTAAAACTGTCTGCTGCAACGCATGAGTAGCATGGGTTCCAGGAAATATCGGGCTCTGATCTAATATACTTAATTTATAACTCATTTACCTTTCCCTCCGTTTTATTCCGGCTTTACCGATTAGAAAAGTGTGTTCTTGTATTGTTTTTTATCCTATCACTGAAAATGATTACCTAACAATACTTTCACTAATTGGAAAAAATCTTCTTTTGAATGAAAAAATCTATTAGTATTAATTTTTTTAAATCTACCCATTAGCTTGAATAAAATCATTTAACCTCTTTGTAAGCCCGCCATGTCCAAATCGTATAAATTTTGATTGATTCGATTCGATTAACTCCTCTTTAACAGAATCTAGGAAGGCCAAAAGCTGAATCCTGCGGCTATAAATATTATCAATCCCAAAATCGTAAAACCATTGATCAATGGTATTATATACACCTCGATTAACCTTATATTGTTGATTACACCAACTAAAAAACTGTAAATCTGGCATATTTAGATATTTATAATGTTCGAAGGATTTTCGCTCCTGGTTTTTAAAAAATGGTCTCACATTTGCACTTTGTACTTTCATACTTATCCCTCCAATATACCCAAGAATACACACAAGAATAGTAGGATTTAGAACAGGATTCTCTGAAAAATGTTTATTTGATTATTGACATCATCCTATCATTAAGAAGTTTGAAATGGCAATACACTGGCTGATAGAAAAATTTAAACTTACAATTAATAAATTCAATTACAACGGAAAACTTTGATATTCAAATTCTTTCACAGACAAAAGAATATCTTCCCAGATTTTCGAATAGCCAAAACCACTAATTAAATGTGCAGCAAAAATATGCTGATTAATCTGAAGCATATGGGAAGTATCTATTTCAATCAGTTCGCCCCGCCGAAGCTCCTCTTTAATACTTAAGGATGGTAAAAATCCAATGCCATTTTTACTTAGAATAATAGATTTTGCTACTTCGAGGTGGTCAACAAGAAAATCTACTTTTGGTTCAACTTTGGCCCCCTCAAATAAGTGAAAGACTCTATTCCAGTCAAAAGCTCCACATTCAAAAAATACCATTTGTTCATTGGCTAATTCTCGAACAGAAATTTTCTCTTGATACTGAAACGAGTGTCCAGGATAAACTACTAATTTCACAGAATTATTTAGAAGCTTATGCTTTTGAACACCATGATTAGATACATCCTTCATGAGAGCGATATCGACTTGCTTCTGCAAAAGTTTTTCCAACAATGCCTCGTTTGAGACTGAAATAAATTTAAAGCGAAGCTGAGGATGTTGCTTTTTTAAGATTGGCAGGGCAAATGGAATAAAATATTGTGATGTAATGATATTCGCACCAATCACAATTTCCTCTGGATGATTTTCTTTTTTTAATAATTTCTTACCTTGCTGATAGGTATTGATGATTTGTTCTGCATACGGAATAAAAGACTTTCCCTCCTCAGATAATGTCAAACTCCTCCCTCTTCGTAAAAATAATTCGATGCCAAGATCCTGCTCTAATGTTTTAATTCTCGCTGTAACAGTTGGCTGTGATAAAAAGAGCAATTCCGCTGCTTTGTGAATACTTTCCAAACGAACCACATACAAAAAAGCTTCAAGATGATCAATGTTCAAATTAGGAGACCCCCTTTTGATTTCCAATGAAGCATTGTTTATAAGCTGGGCAAAACTACTGGAAATAAAAAGGCTCCTATCCGCATTATGCGTGTAGGAGCCTTTGGTCGACCAATCAGCTTCAATATCTTTTTGATTTTCTAAATCTTAACCTAATTAATCCTATAAGTAAAGTAGGAATATTACTTTTTTTCAAAAACATTTCTTAAAATATTTTTCTTGTGAATTATCTGATAATTTATTATAATTTTTCTTACCTATATAAAAAGTGAGTGCATAAAGTCACTCACTTTGGGTAAACAATGATTAAAGCTTAATAATTAATTTGAACGTTCTGCAAGCCAGTCGCCAATAGTTGGGTAAGTAATCTTTGAAGCTTGTCTGCCAAATGTAATAGACGTGTGACCCACAGGAAGATTATTAAACTGTTTGTCTTTACTAGAAATAGCGTCCATTAAGGCTTCTACCATATGCGGCTGGGCAATGAGATCATTTTGGCCTGCTAAATTCAGTACATTAGCAGTGATATTTTTCAAATCAACTTTTCGGCCGCGAACAACCAATTCCCCTTTAATCAGCTTGTTTTTCTGATAAAAATCTCTTATCCATTGACGATAAGATTCACCAGGGAATGGAATGCCGTCGTTAAGCCATTTTTGCAGAAGTTGAAAGCTTTTTACAAAACTCTCATTATCCGCACGGTCAACAAGGCTTATAAATGGACCATAGAAATTAGCCATTGGCTTTGACAGTTTGTTTCCATAGTCAATCATTTCAGGAGGAATGACACCCATGGTATCTACTACTTTATCAATATTAAAGTATTTCTCATTTAACATTTCACCATAAGAACCTGAATCCTCAAAATCGAACGGACTTGTCATAAAGACCAGATTACGAATTGGCAATTCAGGGTAAAGGGCCGCAAAAATAGACGTCATTGTACCGCCCATGCAATAACCAAGAATAGATAATTCATCAGCATTTGATGTCTTTAACACTTTTTTAACTGCTCGGGGGATATAGTCGATAATAAAATCATCTAGTTTCATATTTCTATCTTCATAGCCTGGTGTACCCCAATCCAGTAGATAGACGTCAAAGCCATTATTAACTAGATATTCTATTAAACTACCGCCCTTAGTTAAGTCCAAAACGTATGGTTTATTGATTAATGCATAAACCATCAGTAATGGGATTTTATGTTTTTTCGGTTGTTCAGAAATATAACGATAAAGTTTTGTTTTATTTTTAGTCCATACCACCTCTTTAGGGGTAGGTCCTACTTCTGGCTTTGGATCAACGGTTAACACTTGAGTTGCCTTAATAACACGCTTAATCTGCTTCCCATATTCTTCTGGGAAGAAATCAAGAAGCATGTCCCAGTCTTTTTCTGCAACTAGGCTCATGTTGTTCACTCCTTCCTTTATTTCAGTCATTATTTACTATATACAGAAAAAGTTGAATTCATGACAGTTACATGTATAGTCCGCCATTAATATTAAGCTGCTGTCCAGTAATATAGCTTCCATCTTTGCATAGGAATGCCACTCCACGAGCAACTTCTTCCGGTTTTCCTAGACGTTTTTGAGGAACTTTTTCTACAATACCAGCTAATACCTTTTCTGGAATAGCTTGAACCATTTCTGTACCGATAAATCCTGGGCAAATGGCATTTACGGTCACATTGGATTTTGCTAATTCAAGAGCAAGTGATTTTGTATAACCGATAAGGCCGGCTTTTGCTGCAGCATAGTTGGTTTGTCCAAAACCGCCTGCTTGTCCAATAATAGATGAAATGTTGATAATGCGGCCTGCATCTGATTCCAAAAGATAAGGCAATGCAGCAGATGTAGTATTGTAAACACTGTTTAAATTAACATCAATTACCTTTCTCCAGTCTTCAGAACTTAATTTTTTGAATGTACTATCTCTTGTAATCCCTGCATTGTTAACCAAAATATCTAATCGGCCATAATGATCGATTGCTTCCTGGACAAGATGAGCTGCTTCTTCACTATTAGAAACATCTGCCCGGACAGCATATGCTTCTCCGCCGATCTCATTTATATCTGCGACCATCTTTTCAGCTAATTCTTCACGAGAAACAAAGTTAAGAACCACTTTTACACCTTGTCTTGCAAGTTCCATTGATATTGCTGCACCAATGCCTCTGCTGCCACCTGTTACGATTGCTACTTTGCCATTTAAGTTTGTCATGATTTTCATCCCCCATTAGATGTTAGTATGTAAATTATTCTTTAGTCTTTAAAATAGAAAGAATTTGGTTTAGCTTTTTATCAAGATTCTTCATTTCGGTTTTTAATTCTGTTAATTCGCTTTTAAATGACACCTGATTGTCAAGGGTCTCGAGTTTATCCTCAAGTAACTCTTCTAAACTGTCAACTTTTGCATCAACATTGACAATTTGAGAGGACAAGTTTGCAAGGTCCTTGCGTGATGGCATATTCCCGAGTTCTAAATACTTCTCTGTTGTTTCGTCCATTAATTTCTTAAATTGTAGATTCATGTCCAAAATTTGTCCAATGCCTTGGGATGGAAAAGATTCAGTTATTTTCTCATCATAAAGTTTACTGGACTGGTTATAAAGATCCTTCCACATATCAAGAATGTTAAAATCTGTAGTCAATTTAATTCCTCCTTGTAATTTTTCTCGACATTTTTATCATACTAACATCTTTCAAACAATTAAAGAACAAACATTAAAAATAATCTAAAAATATTATTGCAATTTACGACATTTTTCTAACCTCTATGTTGATTACATATATAGAATTTTTTTAAAACTCCTCAAAACCCAATAATAGAAACGGTTTAAGCGTTTACAAAATCCGTTTTTTTTGGTGATTAAATTTTCATTTGTTCTATTTTTGTTATAAGTTGAATAGTATTTTTAGCAAATCGCGATTGTTTTTTTTAGAATATATGATTGTTTTGTGGTCACGCAATACCTGTTTTTTCAACAAGTATCGACAAATTTATCGCGTTCGTTGTTTTTTTTGTTCACAAATTAGACAAAATTTCAGACTGTATTTGTTTCTCTTCAGATTTCTGGTTTAAGAAAAATTTTAAAAAAGAGGTGGATGGTTTGAAGTTTAGTGAAAGCGTTGTTTTAATTACTGGCGGAGCTCAAGGAATTGGAAAAGAAACTGCAAAGAAATTTTTAATCGAAGGAGCGAATGTGATTATTTGTGATTATGATGAATCTGCTGGCAGAAAGGCATTAGAAGAATTAAATGATGAAAAAGCAGAATTTTTTCAAGTCAATGTAACAGATAGCTCACAGATTGAAGGAATGGTTGAAGCTATTGTTCAAAAGCATAGTAAAATCGACGTTTTAATAAACAATGCGGGGATTACCCTTGACGGATTTCTTACAAAGATGGAGGAATCGGATTGGGAAAAAGTCATTTCAGTTAACTTATCTGGGGTTTTTAAATGCACCAAAGCGGTCGCCCCGATTATGTTGAAACAAGGATCGGGTGTCATCCTTAATGCATCTTCTGTCGTCGGTCTATACGGTAATATTGGTCAAACTAATTATGCTGCGACAAAAGCTGGCGTAATCGGATTAACTAAAAGCTGGGGAAAAGAATTTGGACCAAAGGGAATTAGAGTAAATGCGGTTGCACCTGGTTTCATAGAAACTGGCATGACTGCCGCGGTTCCAGAAAAGGTACTCAATTATATGAAAGATAAAACCCCACTAAAAAAACTCGGTAAACCAGAGGATATTGCAGCAGCCTACCTTTTCTTGGCATCAGATGATGCAAAATATATTAATGGCACTGTTTTAAGTGTTGATGGAGGCTTGGTTATATAAAGTTAATTTTTGAAATATATAGATTTGATATCAAAGCTGAAAGGGGAAAAACATCCTATCCATGTTTTTTCCCTTTTTCCATTCAATAATCAATACATTATTACTATATGAACAATCATGTTTTTGTCGATATCCTAAAAAAAGAAGATAGTTGAGAAATTTATTTCTACAATTCTTACTATTTTTCAACAAATTTCTCGCCTATCTAATCAATATATGGAACTCGTTTTATTTTGTTTGGATAGGAAATAGAGAATAAGCTTTTAACCGCAACTCAATAGTGTTTTCCTCCACTATATTCCTTCATAAAATATAATGAATTTCCTGAGAAAGTTTTATAAAATCTATTAAAGCGGCCTCTGATTTTGTCGAATAGTTAATGGGTAATCTATTAATTTTATGTAGTATTATATGGGAGGAAATTATACATAGCATTAATATTTACTTTGGGAGGTATTAGGATGTCAGTAAACGAAGTTGTTATTGTTAGTGCAGTTAGAACACCTATTGGAAGTTTTCTAGGAAGTTTACAAAATGTTTCAGTTAAAGAACTTGGAGCCACTGCAATCAAAGCGGCGATTGAAAGAGCAGGTATTTCTCCTAATCATGTTGATCAAGTGATTATGGGAAATGTGTTACAATCTGGCGCAGGACAAAACCCTGCAAGACAAGCCTCCCTTGCGGCAGGAGTTCCTCAGGAATCCCCAGCTATTTCGATTAATATGGTTTGTGGTTCTGGTTTAAGAGCCGTTCACTTAGCAACACAAGCGATTCTTTCTGGAGAAGCTGAAGTAATTGTTGCAGGCGGAATGGAAAATATGAGCCAATCACCATATATCTTAAAAGGCGGCCGCAATGGTTTTAAAATGGGAGATCAGAAAATTTTAGACAGCATGATTCAGGATGGGTTATGGTGCGCTGAAAATAATTATCACATGGGTGTAACAGCTGAAAATCTTGCAGAAAAGTATGAAATCTCACGAAATGAGCAAGATGAGTTTGCTGCATGGAGCCAACAAAAGGCTCAAGCTGCGATTGAGTCTAATAGATTTGCAGATGAAATTGTTCCGGTTGAGATACCAGGTCGTAAAGGTCAAGTAACCGTCTTCAGCCAGGATGAGTTCCCTAAGTTTGGAACAACCGCTGCAAGCTTAGAAAAACTTCGTCCTGCATTTAAAAAAGATGGATCAGTAACAGCTGGTAATGCTTCAGGTATTAATGATGGTGCAGCTGCTTTAGTTGTTATGAGCCGTAAAAAGGCAGAAGAGCTTCAGCTAAAGCCATTGGTAGTGATTAAAGCCAATGCAGTTGCTGGTGTGGACCCAAGTATTATGGGTATCGGACCTGTTCCAGCAATTAAAAAAGCTTTAAATACTGCTTC
This sequence comes from Neobacillus cucumis, assembly GCF_002860255.1. Taxonomy (GTDB): domain Bacteria; phylum Bacillota; class Bacilli; order Bacillales; family Cytobacillaceae; genus Neobacillus; species Neobacillus cucumis_A. The sequence goes on along the minus strand of NZ_PGVE01000041.1, from coordinate 68,220 downwards.
CCTTTCATTAGAAGATCTTGATTTAATTGAGGCAAATGAAGCATTTGCAGCTCAATCCATTGCTGTTGACCGTGAATTACATTTTGATAAAGAAAAGTTAAATGTTAATGGCGGAGCAATCGCCTTAGGACACCCTATTGGTGCGAGCGGGGCAAGAATTTTAGTGTCATTAATTCATGAAATGAAGAAACGAGAAGATCGTTTTGGTTTAGCTACATTATGTGTGGGCGGAGGCCAAGGTGTAGCAACAATCGTTGAAAATATTTAATCAGAATAGAAAAATCTCAACAGACTAGAGGATAACTCCTTTCTGAATTATTATAAGATTCAAAATAAATTCATTATTTTTCCTCTTCCAGAGATTCTTTTTACCTTATAATTAGGATATAGGGAATATATTTTTAATTCCCTAATCCTTTTTAAGAAGGGAGGCCCTGATCATGTCATTCGCTGATTTTAACGATATTTACCGAATTTGCTCTAACTTTGATGATGATGATGGACATTCATTAGATATGGTTAAATTAGGAATCGATATGACACCTGGTTCTTCTGTTGCAGATTTACGCCAAACCGGTTCGTACCGTTGGTGGGAAGCTGCTGAAAAAGAAATTCAGCAAGAAAAAAGAGAAACAGTCCTTATCTAACTGTTCATGTGAATGGCAGGTAAATGGATGATCAAGCATTTTATTCAAGTTAATTAGGCATCCCTTGTATATTCATGTTTAGAATATACGAGGGATGTTCATTTACCCATCCTAATTTTACTATAAAACATTTGTTCTCTTGAAAAACAAATAGGTTCCCCTACAAAAAACCAAGATGCTAATGGTTTTTTTATTTATCTATATTACTAGCAATTACTATATTCTAAAACTATTAGGAGGGAATAATTTGAAAATCGGTGAAACTAAATTAAATAGTGACTTCAATAAAATGCTCAATAATGAACATGTTTTGGTAGAAAATGATACTCTTCAGGACCTTTTTAAGAAATATAAAAGATTCTATGAAGCTGAAAGCTTTTTAGAATCATTAGAGATTTTAACTCAAACTCTAAATAAAGGATTCTCTCATGCGGAGTTCGAAATGGGAAAACACCACTATTTCGGTAATGACCAATTAGGTGTGGTAAAAGACTATCTTAAGGCATTCAAATACTTTTCTGAAGCTGCCGATCAAGGACATGCTGGTGCTCTTTATTACCAAGGGATTATGTATCTTGAAGGTTTAGGTGTTGTTTTAGATATTAATCAAGCACTACTTTCTCTTAATAATGCTGCAATTCAAGGTGAAACGGAAGCAATAGATACATTAGGTAAAATTTATCAATTTGGATACTCTAACATTTTACCTGATTATAAAAAAGCAGAAAGCTATTATAAAAATGCTGTTAAGCTAGGTTATCCACCTTCCATGTTAAATCTTGCCGTTTTACTCGAAAAACAATTTAGGTTTGAAGAAGCATATGAGTTAATTATCGAATCAGCAAAACTGGGTTATATGGGAGCAATTCATTATGGTTTAAGTACATACAAATAATGAGCTCTTTAAATAAGTAAAGGTCATTGAGAGGAAGCTCAATGACCTTTGCTTATGTTATAGGGAAATAGTTAATATACGCTATGAAAAATAGCGATTAGGCTTAGTGGAAGTTTTATAATTTTTCTGCCATAAAAACGTGATGAAAAAGAGAAGTGCTGCAAAAGCAGTGATACACCCCATCGTCAAATACATAAACCTTCCACCGTATGTTTGAAATAGCCAGCCTCCCGCCATATTGCCGAATATAGACACTATACCAAAGCTCGTAATGGCCAAAACTGTTTGCCCTGTACTACGTAAATGGTCAGGTACCATGCGGACAACTGCCTGCAAAGCAATCAGCCATAGGGGTGCAAATGTTACACTTTGACTGACTTGAAGAAACGTTAAGATCACCGGAGAAGTGATCAGAGCAGTGGAGGTCCATCGCAATGTATAAAGAATGCATACAATACTAAGCAATGGTATTTCTTTATATTTTTCTATATGCTTCCCTAAAAAATAAAAAACGGGTACTTCACTTGCTGCTAGTATAGTTGTAGCAAAACCGATTAGCTGCTCACCCGCCCCCAACTCCTTCATATGAATGCTGAACATGCTGTTTAAACCATTAGGGATTGATAAAATAAAAAGCAAGACTAAGAACCAAGTAAATTCCTTATTTTTAAACAGCATTACAATATCTTGCAATTCAACAGCTTCCGTTGATTCCCATTGCTCCTGTATTGGAAGAATTGTTACCATAATGATAATTAGAAAGGACCAATAAATCAGATTTAGCTTGTTAATTCCTGTAAACTCCAATAATGGCCCTGCCAATAAAGCAATTCCAGCGAACCCAATGGAAGACCACAAGCGAATATGCCCATATTTTGTCTTAAGAGTGTTTACTTTCCATACAGCCATACTATCAATTAACACACCCGAGGGAGACCAGACCAGATAAAATAAAATCGAAAAAATTAGCACCACGGGAAGTGTTTTACTAATGAACATCCCAGTACTTATGATTAGACACGATAAAAATAATATCAAAAGGATTTTTTTTATCGTTTTAAACCGATCGCTTAAAAAAGCCCATATCGGTTGGCCGATGACACCAAACAAGGAAGCGATTCCAAGAATAAAACCTACATCTAATGGAGAAAAACCCTGATGAATAAAATATAGCGGTAAAAATGGGCCAATTAATACATTTGTACCACCAAACACAAAGAATAATAGCTTTAAAGAAAAGATTTGCTTTTTTATCTCTTTCATCCTTTCCACCACCGTGGATCAACTACTTAACCCGCAAAGCTGTTTTGAAATAGGCTTACCTCTTCCATACTTGGAACAGAGCTCGCTCCTCCAATTCTTAAGGTTGCTAGAGCACCACAGGCATTGGCAAATCGGAGCAATTCCTCCCCCCTTTTATTTGCTAAATAACCTGAAATTAACCCTGCATTAAAAGAGTCCCCCGCACCCGTTGTGTCAATCGGGTTTACCAAAAACGCTTCTACATGAAGGGACGTACCATTATTATCAAACAGAACTGAACCGTGTTTCCCTCTTTTCACCGCAACCATGCCACGCTTTTGAGGAAGATTTTCCGGGATATCCGATAATTGATTGATATTTAAAATATGAAACAATTCATCTTCACTCGGGATAAAGAAATCTGTAAACTCAAGCAGTTCAAGAAGGTCGCTGGAATGCCATTGATTGTCCGGGTCCCAGCCGGTGTCGAATGAGGTGCTGACTCCGGATCTTTTGGCTTCTGAAAAAATCTCTTTCCATTTTTGCCTGATATCCTGCTGTAAATAGTAAGAACCAAAATGAATGTGATCTGCCATTTGAAATAACCCTTTAGGCAAATATTCTTTTTTCAATTTTGGTATCGCACCCATGTAGGTCAAGAGCGCCCGATCCTTTGAGGTTGACAAAGAAAGGGTTACACCTGTTTTCAATTTAGGGTCTATTGTAACAAAATTAGTTTTTACCCCTTTGGTGTTTAGCTGATTTATACAAAAGTGGCCGAATGGGTCATCCCCGACGACACCAACAAAATATACCGAATGTCCTAGACCCGCTAAAACACATGCCGTGATTGCCGAAGATGAACCCAGCACCTGTTCAAAATGATCGACCAGCTTTTCCCGATTCCATTCCGGCGTGATGTCCTCTCCTGAGAAAATTAAATCGACGTTTAACTCTCCCAAAACAAAAATGTTTTTCTCCATTTTGACCTTCTCCTTAGCTAAAATATTGCGGCAGATGCTCTCGATTGGCTTCCAGTAACTCATGTGCCAATCTTAATGCAGCACCCTCTGTTTGAACGGAACCATCTGCGAGTAACGCCTCTACAAATAAAGAAACATCGCCCGTCAATGCAGCTTCTACCGTTAAATCCACGACCGTCAGTCTTTTTCTAATAAAGGATGCCGCAATGGACGGATAATCAGGCAAATAAAGCGGTTTAAAACCTCCTGCTGCGGCAACTGCCGGAAGCTCAAGGACTGCATGCCTAGGCAGATTGGGAATGGCGCCATTATTAGGCATATTCACCGAAAAAATCTTTCTTTCATCGAAGTAAAGTGAATGTAGAATATCAACCAGTTGCTCATGCTCCCCATCAGACCGTTTGAAGAGATGATGGTTCAATTCCCGTCTGCCGTCAGCCATTTCATGCATTTCTTCGTAGATTCGGTCCCCGTCGGCAATAACATCTTCAAACGAAATTGCCTCGACACCCAGCTTTTTTCCATAATAATCGCCGCTGGCAAACCGTTCCGGGAAAAACTCCACGACATGACGGTCCAAAACAGCCGGGAACATTTTATATTTTTCAAAAAAAGTCCAAGAGAATGGGTTGTCAGCATATTGGAGAGTCTCTTTTTTTTGCAGCTCATAATACCTTTCTATTAATAATTGTTTCGCATCCTCCCCACTTACCCTGATATCGTAAAGGAAGGTTAGATGGTTTAAACCCACACCAATGGATTTAACTTCTGATAGTTTCCTTCCCAAGTAACGCGCCAAGTATTGCTCGACATGGATGACACCATGGCATAGTCCTATCACATTCATTCCCAGTTCCTTATGGATGGCTGCACAGATTGCCGTCATCGGGTTGGAGTAGTTAAAGAAATAAGCATTGGGACATAATTCTTGTATATCTCTAGCAATCTCTAACATGACGGGAATCATTCTCTGTGCCCGGGATATTCCACCTGGCATAGTCGTATCGCCAACAGGCTGATAGATTCCATATTTTCTCGGAATGAATACATCATCTTCCCAAGCTCGTCTACCGCCAACGGCTATAGTGGTTATCACCACATCGGCATTTGGAAGCAATTCCCGTCGATCAACTGAAGAATGAATCTCCATATCGGCAGCTTTTACTTCTACCATTTTTTTCGTCAGCTTGGTAATGGAATCAAGCGCTTTTTCATCAATATCAACAAGACCAATTTCAAGCGGGGCAAAGTCTTTCCCAGAAGTAATAAAATCAGCGACTAATCCTTGGGTAAATACAGAACTGCCTGCACCAATAAGAACAATTTTCCTCTTTTTCAATTAAAGGTCCCTCCCTATTTCATTCCAGTCATCGTCATACCTTTAATGAATTGGCGTTGGAACAATAAAAATACAATCACGACAGGAATCATGATTAACACCCCGGCCGACATTACCACATTGTAATTCACAACATGTTGTCCGTTAAAAAATACTAAAGCCAGCGGAACTGTCATTTTATTAAGGTCGTTTAGAACAATCAACGGCCATAAATAATCATTCCATGCTCCCATAAAAGTAAAGATGCCGACAGCTGATAACGCCGGTCTTATCTGCGGTAAAATTAGACTCCAGAATGTCCGGAATTCTCCCGCCCCATCTATTCTGGCTGCTTCGATTAAATCATTAGGGATTGATTCAATAAACTGTTTCGCCAGGAAAATGCCAAATCCACTGATTAAATTGGGAATGATTAATGCCGTCAAATGATTGATTAACCCCAAATCAGAAACAATCAAATATCTTGGGATCATGATGACTTGAAAGGGAACCATCATGGTCGCTAAAATCAGGACAAAGGAAAACTTCTGCCCCCTAAACTTAAATTTGCCAAAAATGTAACCTGCCATTGCACTAGTAAAAAGTGTAGCCAGTGTAATCAGAGTGGAAGATATCAAACTATTAATCAACCATTGAACAAAAGGAGCATCCTGAAAAACTGTTTTATATCCTTCAAAAGTTATTTTCTTTGGAAAAATATTGGCTGCACCTGAAAGAATTTCGTCACTGCCTTTAAACGAAGACAGCACCATCCAAATGAATGGGATAAACATAATGGCAGCACCGAGAAAGACGAATAAAAATAAGAAGAAATAAGGAAGATCCAGTTTCTTTTTCATATGGCCCTGCCTCCTAATATTCCCACTGGGATTTTCCCAGTTTAAGCTGCATAATCGTAATAATCAGGATGATCACAAACAAGACGGATGCGATTGCGGAAGCATAGCCCATATTCATAAACTTAAATGCGTGATCATAGATGTTTAAGGCTAGCACACGGGTTTCATTTTGAGGTTCACCATTCGTCAAGATTTGGAATTGAGGAAACATTTGAAAATAGGAAAGACAGGTCATAATCGTTACAAAAAGTGTTGTACGGCTTAACAAAGGAACGGTGATATTCCAAAAGCTCTTCCAGCGGTTGGCACCATCCAATTCAGCAGCTTCATAAAACATTTTGGGAATCGAATCAAGGCCTGCCATAAAGATGACAATATTAAAACCTATGTCAGCCCAAAGTGTCATTGCAATGACCGAGTACATGGCAATCGCCGGATCGGATAGCCAATCAACACTCGGCATATTTAATGAATTAAGAATGACATTAAAGAGGCCTGTATCCTTGTTAAACATCGTGGACCAAACAACGGCAGACCCAGCCAAAGGCGCAATACACGGCAGAAAGTAAATGGTCCTGAACAGGTCTCGAAAGACCTTGCTTCTAATTTTATTAATACCAATGGCAATCATTAAAGTTAAAACGATATTGGCAGGAACAGCAATAATGACAAATTTAAATGTATTCCAGAATGATTTGATAAAAACATCATCTTTTAGCATATCACGATAATTTTGCAATCCAATAAATGGGGAATGTTCTTCCAGCGCATTATACTGATAAAAGGACAAAACCAGCCCCCAAACAATTGGAATAACTGAAAAGACTAAAAATAATGTCATGATGGGTGTTAATGAAAAGAATACAAAACGATTTTGGGCTTTTATTTGAGATGATTTTCCTTTTTTCTTCACCTTAACCTTTGGAGCAGAATTGGTTGAAGTTGTTTCGGGAATAGATGACATGTGCGGCCCCCCTTCACAAGTTTATAATTCCTATCAAATAAACAATAGAATGGGAGGTGATCCAAGTCGCCTCCCATTCAAAGGAGTGGTTATTTTTTATCCAGCATTTGATTTATGGTGGTTTCAATCTTCTTAAGTCCATCCTCAACTGAGGTTTTTTCTGCCGCAATCAACTGGAAGTTATCATTAATCGTCTTCTTCAAGAAATCTGTATCAATTAACCCAATAAATCTTCCATATGGCAGGACATCGATGGATGCTTTCATTTTTGGCAAGGCTTTCAAAAATTCCGGATCCTGGGCAGCTTCTTTGTTTGCAGGAACAGTAAATGTTGTGATATTAAAGTATTTTGCTTTGTCTTTTTCTGTCATGTAGCGAATAAACTTCCAGGCTTCTTCTTGATGCTTACTGCTTTTAGCAACAATTTCACCCCAGCCAGATTCAGCTGCAAAGTATGGCGGTTGGTCAGTAAAAGATGGAATAGGAATATAATCCAATTTCTCCGTTTTATAATTTTCCTTACCCACTGCGATTGTCCATGGTCCGCGATAAACCATCGCTGCTTTGTTTTTATAGAAAAGATCGGAGATATCCAGGTTTCCGCTAAAATCACGGAGATTCGTTACCTTATAATCCGTAACAAACTTTTTAAGCTCCTCCATGGCTGTTATTGCTTCTGGTGTCGTAAAATTAACATGTCCGTCACTCGTCCAATAATCTCCTTTTTGCTGAAGAATAAGCGATAAAAACGTAAATGTAATATTGTCACCGCTGATGAAGTCAAAGCCTTTTATATCAATTTTACCGTTTTTTGTCACGGTCAGTTTTTTAGCATCGTCAATAAGTTCGTTCCATGTTTTTGGATATTCAAGGCCGGCTTTCTTAAACATGTCCGGGTTGGCCAATACACCGCCATTTTCAATATTATATTCCTGTGGTATTCCATATAATTTGTCATCCAACGTGTAGGCACCTAAGGCAGGTTCATAGAAGGTAGATTTCGCCCAATCCTTCATATCGTCAGGAATAGGGGAAAGCAATGCATTTTTTGAATATTGCGGTACCCAGCTGCCAAAAACCTGAGCGAGGTCAGGGGGATTCTTTGATGCATAAGCCGCTTTTAGTTTTTGGATAAAGGCGTCATAGGGGAAGATTTGTAATTTAATTTGTACATTTGGATTTTTGGCCTCATACTCCTTAATAAATTGTTTATTGGCCTTTACAAAAGCAGGACCATCATGGCTCCACCAGGTCAATGTCACTTTACCATCAGAATCTCCATTTGATGAGCTAGTTTCACTGTTACTGCATGCGGCTAACGGGAGCAATAGTGTTAATAAGGAGATTAAGATAAATAAGCTTCTTTTGATTGAAATCAAGTAAACCCCTCCTTTTTTGTTAACCCATTTTAGAGCAGGCAAATTCAGCATTTGCCCACTTTAGGCTTCTAATTACCTAGCCAATGTGATGGAATCAAGGCGCGTCCAGCCATCCGGCCTCTCACCATCCACTGCAAGTTTAATGCCCGGCTGATTATTTTGCGGATCCAAAATAGCAATCAGTACTGTGTACCGTCCTGGTTTGAGTTTTTTTGAAAGTGAGTAGTCAACATTTAGTGATTTCCTTCCTGGCAGCCAATTACGAATATCAACTGATTCAATTTTTTGAATGCTTTTCTTTACTATGTTTCCTTGGCTGTCTTCTAAGGCAACTGCAAATGGCCAATCGAAGTAGAATGGCGCAACCCCTTTATTGTTCCAGTCCATTGATAGATTCAGTTGATCCCCAATACTTGCTTTATTTTCGTGGCGGACTGATTCTAATACAAAATGGTAGCCCATCATATTATGGAGTAAATCAATATTCGCCTGCTCAGAGTCTGTAACATCCTTCCCTTTTACTAAAGAGGCAGGTGAGGATGGGCCCATCCAGGACGTGTGACTTACTCTCGCCTGTCTTAAAGTTTCCATAATGGTGCTATCTGATAGTGATAACATCGGATTTCCGCTGTGAAATTCTCCTCCTGAATAAGCATACTTCCAAAAATCAGGCATTTTAGAAGCTCCTTGTACTGTTGCAGAATCCTCTCCATTATCAACATACGGGCCTATTTCATTCCAGCCATTCACAGTCCAATCAACCCACGTATCTGTTGCGCCTTTGCTGCCAAATACATCATTGAATAAACCAAGTTTATTAGCTGAAGCAATTGGAAATGGCTTTCTCATACCCAGCATTTTGTTAGTGAAATATTTTAGGTAATGACCGACATACTGGTCTGAAACTGATAAATTCGGAAATTTCCCTGAAACTTCCTCCGGCCAATTGTGAAACTCACCCCAATGTCCAAGACTGCCTATTTGAACAAAGGCAATTTCTTGGTCATTGTTATACCTCTCAGCTAAAGCTTTAATTGCTCTCTCATGTTCAGCTATTAACACCGGGCTACTGTAATTAGGTGAAAAACCTTTCCCTACTACGGATGGGGGAGTATCGTACCATTTGCCCGCCCCGTCTGTCCCTTCAGTTTGAATTAATTCATTGTAAAGCCAATCGGGAATATCCATTTCAGGTCCATTCCCCGGGTCATCCAGTACAAAACGAAGATTTATTCGTGTACCTTCCTTCTTCCACTTTTCGAATTGAAATTTGTTTTCAATTTCCTCCCAATTATATTTTCCTTTCTCCGGTTCCAGTTCACGCCATGTGATGTTTGCATACACAAGTGAATGTGGCTGAACGAGCGTCTTATCTGTATCAGCCCAACCAACCCATCCCATAAATGGGTTGTTCAAAACGTTAAAGTTTTCCTTTGGTTCATATCCCACTGTCTTTTGATTCATATTTATTCCTTGTGTTAACTCTAAAGGGCTTTGCCCCAAGGCAGGGAGATTGTATGCATTTTTTCCAACATATGTGATACGGAATGGTTTAGGCTCTTGCCGGCCAATTTCGTCTTGATAAAAATAAAACAGTGCATAATCGGATGTAATTTCAGCATGAACAGGCCCTTTATCTTCCCAATCATTTTGCTTTTTATTAAGCAGGAATAAATGATTGTATTGAATCTTTGCATCCGGGCCAAAATTGCTCCATGATGTAGTTTTTATGCCCGTATCGACATTAGCATCTGTATCCAGGTAAAAAGTGTTTTGCGTATTAACATTCTTACCTTCAACGAGCAGATAGACCTTTTTCGCATCCTGCGCTGCCTTAAGTGAGATCGTTTCTCCTTTACCTTTTATTCCTTGGTCGATATTTGCCCAATCATCACCCTTCCCATCTGTTGTTATTGCTCCACCAGAAGGGCCCGTCGCAAGAGCATATTCTCCCTCACTATCTAAAGCAGGCGCATAGTCCCCCCCTACTCCAAGTGCCACGCGCATAGTTTCGGCAGCGTTTGAATATGAGGAGAGGTCAATCTCCATTTCTAAAAGCTTTTGACCTGTTTGTGCTGCTTCTGCTATAACCCATGGGATTGGTCCAATTAAATCCCACGCCCAACCCGCACTTGTACTCTTGTATAAATTTCCGTTTTGAACAAGATAATCTGCACCGGTTCGTTTATACTCCCAGCCTTGATATCCGGTTTCAGGATTATTATCACTATCAATAAAAAGATTGGTCTCCTCGTCAAATGATTCTGCCTGTGCTAGAATAGCAATCTTATTATTTCTGGCAAAAGCTTTTATAGATGTTACTTTGCCTTGACCTGCAATAGCAGGTATCCCTTCCCACTCATCAGAATGTCCATCCACCGATATTTTCGGAAGAGGTGGTACGACAAGAGGAGTATTCTGTTGCGTATCTGGTACTCTAATATCATTTGAAGCTAACCCCAGTGTAATCGTCCTAGCTTTTGATAGATTTATATCAGAAAAGGGAATTTTATATTCAATTACCCTATTATCCCCAGAGCCTGTTTCCGCATATTTAATCATAGCTCCATCAACGGGTCCCCAATTCCAGCCTGCACCAGTACTTTTAAAAAGTCCTCCATTTTCTATTAACCAATCTCCCCCAAATCCAGGCCAGCCGGCATCTGTGTATCCAGTGTCTGAGCTGCGGTCTGTGTCAATGAAAATATCATTAAACTCTGCCATTCGCCCCTTTACAAGGACATAAAGATTTGCCTCATCCTGTGCAGCATAAAGAGTCGTTTTATTATCTGATGATGATGCCGCGGGTTCCACTCCGTCCCAATCCGTAAAATCACCGTCTACTGAGATTTTTACATCTTGACCAAACGCTGCTCCGGCAGGAGGCGGTACCACAAGCATCAAACCACCTGGTGAAGGCAAATACTCACTTCCCGGCTGTGCAAAGGCAATCCTAAGGTTCGTGTTCGCATAGGAAGAAAATTGCGAAAGATCTACTTCCATCTCATAAGTAGAACCTTCAAAAGCTGTTGTGGCAAGACCTGTTTTTATCCAATTCCCATCACTTGCAATCAAAATTTCACCGTTTTCGATTTTTACATCGACTCCGGTACTGTTATCCCAATATGGGAATGAAAGGCCAGTTTTTTCGTTCCCATCTATATCTAAATACCAAGTTCCTTTAGAGCCGAGACCAGGACCTTTGACCATCGCATATAACTTTCCATTTTTTTGAACAGCTTTTAGCTCTTCTAGATGCTGCGAAGAAGAGAAGGCTACATGTGAAACATTTTCCCATTGTTCCGGACTGCCATCAAATTGGTCAATTGTATTGCTCTTTACATTATTGGTGGTTGCAAAACTGCCGGTTGTCATGAGGGAAAAAGCAAGAAGTGCAACCGCGCTCGTCCGAGTCCCTTTTCTGACAAAACGCTTAATCCCCAATTATAAAACCTCCATTAACAAATTCTCTGGGTCCCTAATCATTTTCAAAGTAATAGAGAGTAAGGATCATAGCTGCTGAGTTGATTTAAACCAAGGATTTTTTTTCATTTAATCGGTCCAAATACTCTTTCATATCAATCGTTTTTCCTGAAAGCCTTGATTCTTCGGCCGCGAAAGCAATCAGGTGGCTCTTGGTAGAAATCATCGCTGATGTTGTGCTGTTGGTGTTACTTTCCTTCACTTGCCTAATGAAGTCTTCCATAATGAGGGTATCTGAACCATCATGTCCCCCTTCGACCTTTTCTGGATTGATTCTTTCTACTTTTCCAGTAAAGTACTTAATTTCAATCTCATTTTTTAAGGCGTCGCCGCGGATTTCCCCTTTTGTCCCCATGATTTTAAAAGTCCGGCTAATTTCGTTTGTGAAAGCTGTCATCGTAAAGGCTACCGTTACTTCATTATCAAATAATAGATTGACTACTTGATGGTCAACCACATCATTATCGCAGCGGTAGACACATCGCCCATATGGACCTTCCTCCAAGCCTTTCAGCCGTTTCTCATAGGTAGGTTCAAGGGAAACGACATTTGCTGGCCAGTCTGTTCTCTCGTTCAGATACATTTTAACCGCAGAATAGATGCATTCCCGCTCCACCTTGCAAGTCGTACATCGATCTGATGACCCTTCAGGAGCGTTTTCTTCTTTAAAATAAGTTAGACTTCCGAAGGATGATACTTTTGTACATTCTGCGTTCACCAGCCATTGAAGCATATCCATATCATGACAGCATTTTTGTAGAATCATTGGACTTGATTCAATAGAATTGCGCCAATTGCCACGAACGAAACTATGTGCCTGGTGCCAAAAACCTACATTCTCATTCCATTGAATGGAAATTACCTTTCCAATTTTCTGTTCATCTATTATTTCTTTTAAAGCCCTGAAATAAGTAGAGTAACGCATAACATGACACACAGTGATCAGACTTCCATATTTTTCTGCCTTTTGGGCAATTTCAAGCGACTCCACTGGATCTGGGGACATCGGCTTTTCCAACAGAATCTTGTAGCCCTTTTCAATTGCCTTCATTACTGGCTTGTAGTGCATTCGGTCATGGGTACAAATTAAAATTGCTTCACAGAGCTTTGGCTGATCGAGCAATTCTTCCCATGTTGTGAATTGCATTTCTTCTGGAATTTTATGGTCTTTGGCGAATCTATCCCGCCGCCCCGAGTTTCCCTCAGCAACTGCAATAAACTGAATTTCTCTTGGATTTTTCAAGGCATAAGACGCATAAGCAAACATTCCTCTTGAACCTGCGCCAATTAAAGCAGCTTTAATCATTTCCATGCACCCTTTCCAGTGTGATTTTTATTGGTTTAGAACTTGATGTGCCTGAACAATTGTAAACTTCCTTTCCCTTTACAAAAGTAGACAGAATGGTAAGCTCTGAATCTACTAATAAAAAGTCAGCATCCTTACCGGCTTCGATGGAACCCTTTTGATGACCCATATGAATCTGACGCGCGGGGACCAAGGTAAAAGAAGGTAAAATAGCTTCGATTGAATATCCAGTAAACGTTAGGATGTTCTTAAAGGCATTGATCATGGTTAAGGTACTTCCGGCAAGGCTGGACCCATCCTTCAACATCACTTGGCCTTCTTTCATGACAACATCTCCATATTCTCCTTCAGGCAGCCCCGCACAGGCAACTGCATCCGTAATTGCACAGATGTTCGAAGGTCCTTTTGTATCGAATAAGAGCTTTACTATGGCTGGATGAACATGAATTCCATCCGATATAATTTCAGGTGTAATCTCATTCATTATTAATCCAGCCCCGGCAACACCTGGTTCACGATGATGAACCGGGCTCATTCCATTAAAATGATGTGTCGTTTGTGAGGCGCCTTTTTTAACTGCTTCTTTTACTTGCTCAAAAGTAGCATCTGAATGTCCAATTGAAACCGTTACACCATTATCCTTAAGAAATTGCAGGGCCATCATCCCATTTTCAATCTCAGGTGCTATGGTGGCCAGCTTCAACTGCCCGTTTCCAGCTTCCAAAAATTCTTTTAGTTCAATAAGATTACTTGGCCTTATTTCTTCTTTACTTTGGGCACCGCATCTTTTTAGATTCAGATAAGGACCTTCGAGGTGGATTCCAATAATTTCTGCTCCCGGCACCCCTTTTTCCATGGAGTCTGCAGCACAATTCAAAGCCTTTATAATCGCTTCTCTTGTACCTGTTGTCGTCGTTGCTAAAAACGAGGTAGTGCCGTGTTTAGCATGGTATGTACTGACACCCGATAAGGCTTCGTATGTCCCATCCATCACACTGTACCCATTCCCGCCATGGATATGTATATCGATAAACCCGGGTAACAGTAATAATCCTTCAGCATCAATGATCCGGTCATATGTTGAAGAGTTTTCACAAACTCCCGCTTCTTCTATTTTCCCTTCATTATTAACAACTACTGAGCTTCTTTCAATCACTGCATCAGGAGTATATACTCTTGCATTCTTAATCAAGGTTCTCTGAACTGTCATAATATTGTCCTCTCTTTAACGCTTTTACTTTTTTGATATTTCGAATTTGCCAAATCAGCTGAACCATAAAGCCCTGCCGAATCTCCTAAACTTCCAACTGTTATCAAAGGTTGCATTGGACCAAGCTGTTCGAGGAAGACCTCCTTAATTGGATTTAATAGATAGCTGCCTGCAGCAGCAGCCCCGCCTCCTATCACAATAATTTCCGGATTTAAAAGTAGTGAAGCGGTTACAAGTTTGCTAGCTAACGTCTGTCCAACATACTGGAAAATTTCCAATGCGATTTTATCACCCTTTAATGCCGCAGAATAAACAGTTTTTGATTGGATTGGCCCCTCAAATTCACTCATTATCGTTTCTTTTCCTAAACGAACGGCTTCAGTTGCCAACCGGCTAATGCCACTTGCAGAAGCGACAGTCTCGAGACAGCCACGCTTGCCGCAATTGCATGCTGAATGCTCTCCAGGCACAATATCATGACCAATCTCACCAGCAAAAAAGTTACTTCCGCAAATGATGTTTCTCTCAATCATCACCCCTGCCGCCATCCCAGTACCGAGTGTTACACAGATAACATTTTGAAACCCTTTGGCACTTCCAGCGATTGCTTCACCTCGGGTATAATTACGGACATCGTTGTCAATAAAAACCGGGACGCCTAACCTTTTCGTCATTTCATCAGCAAAGGGCACATTGTCATACCCGAGATTTACCGCATGAATCGCAGTCCCCTCCCCAGGATTCACCTTCCCGGGGACACCAATACCAACGCAAAGGAGGTGTTCCAAACCTGCTTTGTCCTTAAGGGACATGACCTCGCCTGAGAGCTGGTCAAAAAACTCTGCCGGGTTGCTTGTTTTTTGGGAAAGATTGGGCTTCAACGTTTGTATGCTAACTTTTTCAAGCAAAGTTAAGGAGGAGTCAAATATGCCAATCACTGTGTTGGTCCCACCCACATCAACTCCCACTATTCCGTGTTCCATACATTCACCCCTTTATAAAAATCAATATCTTTAAGCATTACCCCTTTGTCCCACTAATCGCAATTCCTTCAACAAAATGTTTTTGAAGGAAGATAAACATTATAATCATTGGCCAAGATGCTAGAAGAGAACCTGCCATTAGGACAGGGAAATTGGTTAAAAATTGCCCCTGCAGTGATGCTAAACCTGCCGATAAAGGCATTTGATCAGGCGAATTATTGACAATCAGCGGCCACATTAAATCGTTCCAGCACCAAAGGATCGTAAAAATGGCATGTGCGATGAGCCCTGGTTTTGCTAATGGAAGCATAATTTTCCAATAAATTTGAAAATGATTACAGCCATCCAATTTCGCTGCATCCTCTAGTTCACTCGGCAGGGTCATGAAAAACTGGCGCAATAGGAATGTTCCAAAAACGCTGGTAATCCCAGGGACAATTAATGCTTGTAATGAATTAAGCCATCCCAGTTTTACCATGATTAAATACTGTGGAATAATATAAGCCTGGCTTGGCACCATTAATATGGAAAGAAGTAAAATAAACAAAAGGTTTCTTCCAGGAAAATTAATACGGGCAAATGCATATGCTGCCAAGGAACAAAATAGCAATTGGCCGAGTGTCTTAAAAATTGTCGTAAGAATGGTATTCCAATAAAACTTTAAGAAAGGCAGAGTTACAAAAATTTCCGTAAAGTTACTCCACTTTAATTTAGACGGAATAATGACAGGGGGTACTTGTGTAGACTCACCAAATGTCTTTAGTGAAGTTAACACCATCCAAAGAAAAGGTGTAATCATACTTAATGCCCCGATAATTAAAATAACGTGAATAAGTATATTTCTTGGTCTCTTAATGGACGCAGCTTTTCCTGACATGTCAAAATCCCCCCTTATTCATAATGCACCCATTTTTTCTGTAATCTAAATTGCAAGATTGTAAATATCAAGATAATCACAAAGATAAATAATGATATTGCTGCCGCATATCCTTTGTCATTGTTAATAAAAGCCTGTTTATAGAATAAGTAAACGAGAGTCTGGGTTTCCTGAATAACAGGGCTATTTGGCCCTACCATCATATAGACTAGTTCAAACATCTGAAATGTGTTGATCAATGACATAACGGTTACAAAAAATAATGTAGGTGTTAATAATGGCAGGGTAATTCTAAAGAATCGGACAAATGGTGTTGCTCCGTCGATTTCAGCAGCTTCATAAAAGGTTTTAGGAATACCTTGCAAACCAGATAGAATAATGACCATGTTATAACCGACAGCTCCCCAGACCGCGACACAAACCAATGAGTATAGAGCAATGTTTGGATCAGTCAGCCAGCCCAGCCCTTTAATGCCAATTCCTCTTAAAAGGTAATTGATTAATCCGTAGTCGGAATTGTATAGCCACTTCCAAACAATCGCAACTGCAGCAGGCATTGTAACAACGGGAATAAAGTAAAGGGTCCTGTAAATGGTCATTCCGCGTATTTTTTGATTTAAAAGGACCGCGACAAATATGGAAATACTTATGCCAAGCGGAACAGATAGTGCGGTAAAAATGACCGTATTTTTTAAAGCTCCCAGCAGTTCAGTATCATGAAACAGCCGTTTATAATTCACCAATCCGCCGAACGTATAAGTACCAAATCCTCCCCATTCAGTAAAACTTAAATAAAACGATTGTAGTAAAGGCCAAATATTAAATATCAATGTCCCTGCCAAGGTTGGTAGGATCATAACATAGGCCCAAAAATAATCATTCCGTTTCGATTTGCTCATCAATTTTTTCGTCTTTTTGGCTGAATCAATCTCCTGCGTTATTTCGACCCTTGACGTTTCCATCCACTCACCCCTCTAATTATCAAGTATTAGGAAGAAGTGCTAGGAAGCACTTCTTCCCTGTTAAATTAATGTTTTTCACTGGCAAGAACGTCGTCTACCTTTTTCTTTAGCTCTTTTAATGCATCATCAATACTCATTTTTCCAGACCAAGCTTTAGTTAAGGTTTCAGTTTCAATTTGCTGCCATTTGCGTGTTTCCACCGAGGCCGGGTATGGAACGGCATCCTTTGTCATATCAATAAATACCTGTAGATTAAAGTTTGGATTTGACTTTACCCAAGCATCCTGAGTTCCTTCATATGCCGGTATTACAGTTCCGGTTTCCGCCTGAATTTTATTAGCTTCTTCACTGCCTAAAAATTTGGCAAATTCCCATGCTTCCTTCGGATGCTTCGAATTAGCCGCGATTACATTTCCAAGTCCATGGATGACGACCGCTCTCTTTTCACCCATTGGCAGCATAGTTACATCCACTTTATCCTTCGTATATTCATTTTTTGCGAATTCAATTTGTGACCAAGATCCCCCAAAAATCATGGCTACTTTACCAGATTCAAAGAGTGATAGAACAGGTGTATCCGTCATTTGAGCAAGTGTAGGGGATACTTTATAAGTATTTATCATATCGTAAAGGAATTTGATTCCTTTAATTGTAGCCGGATCATCATAGCCAGACTTTGTTTTGTCATTATTTAAGATATATCCGCCAGCCTGTGGAACTGTGTTGTACCAGCCTTGCTGCGGGTCTAATTGGGATGCGAAGCCATAAATACCCTTTGCTGGATCTGTTAATTTTTTTGCATTTTCCACAAGGTCATCCCAGGTCCAATTTTCATCAGGATACTTTAGACCTGCTTTATCAAATAATTCTTTGTTATACCAAAGGCCAATAGTGTCGTAGTCCTTAGGAATTCCATAATTTTTCCCATCAACAGTATAGATATCAACTAAAGCCTTCGGGAATTTTGATAAGTCAACATTGTCATTTTTGATCTGATCAGAAATAGGGAGAAGCACCTTTCCTCTTGCATACTTTTGAATGTTTGCTGCATTAAGCCAAAATAAATCTGGTAAGCTTCCGCCAGTTGCAGAAGTCTCCAATTTGGTCCAGTATTGATCCCATGGTGTAACTTCTACTTTTACCTTTATATTCGGGTGACTTTCGGTAAATTTTTTAGCAATTTCTTTAAGGGCTGGAGCCTGGTTTACATCCCAGATTCCATAGGTTAATGTTACATTTCCATTAGAATTTTTTTCGTTGCCGCTTGTATTACTGCTGCCTGAACATGCTGAGAGCATTAACAATAAGACTACTGCAAGAATTGAAAAGTACTTCTTCATTTTCCATTCACGCCCCTTAAGATTTTAAAAATAGATCCTACCTCCGACGAAAGGTTTCCCAATTAAAATGCTGTTGCACTATTAAATTCTAAATCTACCAAGCGGCAATTGCTCCATCTGTTCGGGGTTCGGTTCCGCCGGCTAAAACACCATCAGAATTACGGATAATAATCTGGCCTTTGCCAAAAATCCTTTTGTCTGCTGTCCAGCAAATATCGTGCCCCTTCCTTTTTAAGGCCATAGCCAACTGTTCCGGAAAGCTTTGTTCTACAAAGACGCTTTTTCCTTTTGACCAATGCCAGCGAGGCGCATCTAAAGCTGCCTGCGGATTAAGGTGAAAATCAAGCAAGTTCATAATGACTTGCACATGTGCCTGGGGCTGCATTTGGCCGCCCATCACACCGAATGGCCCAACAGGATTTTTATCCTTTGTGATAAATCCCGGGATGATCGTGTGTAATGTCCTTTTCCCTGGTTGAAGGCTATTGATATGCGATCGATCTAATGAGAAGCCGGCTCCCCGGTTTTGCAGGCTGATTCCTGTTCCTGGCACCACTAGCCCCGACCCGAAACCATTGGCATTGCTTTGAATAAAGGAAACCATATTCCCTTCACCGTCAGCTGTGGCAAAATAAACCGTCCCGCCTTTTGGCAATTGACCAGGAGCAGGCTCGATTGCCAGGTCGCCAATTAGTTTCCTTCGTTCTCGAGCAAATTCTTCACTAAGAAGTTGTTCAGAACTTACCATCATGTAGTGCGAGTCAGTGATATTGGCAAAACCGTCTGAGAAAGCAATTTTAATCGCTTCAATTTGCTTATGAAAGGTTTCTACAGACTCTCTGGCGCTGAACTCAAAATCTTTTAACATGTTCAATGCCATTAAAGCAACCAATCCCTGCCCATTTGGCGGAAGCTCCCAAATCTCGTAATCTCTATACTTTACATGGATGGGCTTTACCCATGCCGGCTCATAGGCCGCTAAGTCTTCCATGGATAAAAAACCGTGATATTTTTCAGCAAACCGGGCAATTTTTTCAGCTATTTCCCCGCGGTAAAAGGATTCACAATCCGATTCTGCCAATTTTTTCAGTGTATCGGCGTGATTTGGTGAGCGCCAAACTTCCCCGATATGAGGAGGTCTTCCTTCTGGAGCAAAAGTGTTAAACCAATGAGTAAACTCCTCACCTTTTAACTCCTTGCAAAAGTTATCATATTTTAATTGCCAGCGGTTCCAAAGATCAGGTGAGATTGGGTATCCTCCATCTGCATATTGAATAGCTGGTAAAAATACTTCATTCAGCGGGATACGGCCAAACCGTTTCGAAAGGGCAGCCCATCCTCCAGGTGCTCCCGGTATGGTTACCGATAACCACCCAACACCCGGAATACGGTTGTATTCTCTCTTTTTAATGGCTTCAATCGAAATTCCATGAGGAGCAGGCCCGCTTGCATTAAGGCCATATAGTTCCCCTTTATAGCAAACAATTGCAAATGCATCTCCACCGATGCCATTTGAAGTTGGTTCGACAACAGTTAAACAAGCTGCAGTCGCGATAGCTGCATCGATGGCATTCCCGCCTTTTTTCAAAATGTCTAATCCCGCTTGAGCCGCTAAAGGCTGTGAGCAGGCCACCATTCCATTTTTGGCGTAAGTAACCATTCTTTGTGAAGCGTATGGCAGATATAACGGATCAAAATTCAAGTTGCCCCCCCCTTCAAATTGACGATGTATTTAGATAACGCTTTCATAACTGTTTACCTTAAATCACCAATGTACTCTTTCTCAGCCTCATATAATTCATTGAACATAGCCTTTATTTCAGCTAAAGAACAAACAGCTGAGGTCAACGGGTCTATGGTTAATGCATAAAATGCTTTTTCTTTATCTTTTTCCAAGACTGCCTGTACTGCTAATTCAAAATATGCCATATTGCTTCTGCATAAAGCTGCCAGATGTTCAGGAAGCTTGCCAAATCGGGTTGGCTGCACACCATTTCTGTCGACGAGACAGGCTACTTCTACCACTCCATCAGACGGTAAATTTTCAATCAATCCACTATTTGGGACATTGCCGTAAATTACTTGTGGTCTATTATTCAGGATTCCATCAATAATAATGGCTGCATATTCGTGACTGGATTCCAGCTTAATTTCTTCTTCACCGGTTAATTTCTTTAAAATCCTTTCATCACTTTGTTTTCTCCAGGTCGGCCAATTATTTGCATAAAAACCTGTTGCGCCGTTATATCCGGTACTACAGTGAGTATCAATTAAATCCTGACGCTTTCTGTAATAGGGGATGTATTCGGAAAAGTGGCCGCTAGATTCTGAAACAAACTTGCCTAAGTATTTCATTGCGTCAAGGCGAACTGGATCTTTTGCCAAGAGGCCAGGGTCTTTTTCAATTTTTTCTTTTAGAATAGGGTACATATCTTTTCCATGATGGGTTAATTCCAAAAACCAAGACATGTGGTTGATGCCTGCTGATCTCCACTTTAACTCCTCGTATGGAACATCAAGGTACTCAGCAAGTTGTCTAGAGGTGTGCTGGATGGAATGACAGAGTCCCACTACCGGTACATCTGTAATTCTTGAGGTTGCCAGGGTGACTGCAGACATTGGGTTTGTATAATTCAGGATGGTTGTGTTCGGACATAATTCATTAATATCAGCGACAATTCCTACCCAGGCAGGAAGCGTCCGTAATGTTTTAAAGAGTCCTCCCGGACCAAGCGTATCACCAATACACTGATTCACTCCGTACTTAAGGGGAATTTCAAATTCATTTTTAACGGTGGACAATCCGGCCACTTCAATTTGGTTAATCACAAAATCAGATTCCGGTAAAACATCTCTTCTATTTACCGAAGAAGTAACACTCCACTTTTTTCCGGTTAGAGCGATTGTTTTTTCTACTAATCGATGAGCGATCTCCAAACGCTTTTCATCAATATCCACTAATCCGATTACACCATTATTTAGTCCTTCAATGTTTAAGATATCGATAACAATATTTTGAGTAAAAAAGCTTCCGGCACCAATAATCGTAATTTTGGTCATATGGTTCATCCTCCCGGTTATTACTTACAAGTTAGTTATTTCGACTACTTTTATTAAGTTAATAAACTGTTGGACTTCTAATGGGTTTATTGATCCTGTTTTCTCTGAAGCTGCATTTGACATTCCGCAGGCACACGCCCACTTGAGTACCTCCTCAAGAGAATATTCCTTAGAATGGGCAAATGTGAAACCTGCCAGCATGCTATCACCTGAACCGACTGGGTTCATTGCTTTGATAACAGGGATATCTGCCTTTAGTATTCTGGATTTACTCACTAACAAGGCGCCTTCCTTTCCCATGGAGAGAAGAAGGTATTCAACCCCGTTTTTGCAAATTTCTTGAGCATATTCCATCATTTCATCGAGTTCAATGTGAGATTTACCAATCAATTTGCAGAACTCTTCTTTATTCGGCTTTATCAAAAATGGTTTGCCTTGTATTCCTTGGGCTAATCCTATTCCACTCGTATCTAATAGAAAATACCTCCCCTTTTGTTTTGCTCTATCAGCAAGAAGCTGATAAAAACTTTGCTCGAGCCCAGTCGGCAGACTTCCGGATGCAACTATATAATCTGCTTCTTCCAGAATTGAATCGTAAATCTCTAAAAATAGCTTTCTCTCATCCTCTGAAATATATGGACCTTGTTCCAAGATTTCTGTTTGTCCATCCTCGGTTAAGATGGCCAGGCATGACCTTGTTTCACCCTTAATTGGTATGAAGCGGTTTTCTAACATTGAATCTTGGAGCCGGTCAGCAATCCATTCCCCATTTTTCCCGCCAAGAAATCCTGTGCAGGATACTTTCATTCCTAACTGAGATAAGACCCGGGATACATTCAATCCTTTTCCACCGGCAGTTTTATCTATTGAAGCAGCACGATGGATTTGCCCAATCTGAAAGACGGGTAAGCTGTATCTTACATCAATTGATGGATTTAAAGAAACTGTTGCAATCATGAGTTAACCTCGATTCACACTGCCGCACATTTTGATTTTTTCCATTATTACTTTTTTCATTTCTGCTACTGCATCATGAAAATAAAACCTTGGATCACTCGCTTCTGGATGCGCTTTCAAATAACTGCGGAGCCCTTTCACAAATGCCAACTTTAATTCCGTCGCGACATTCACTTTACAAATCCCTCTTTTAATGGTTTCTTGAACTAATTCGTCCGGAAGACCAGAAGCACCATGAAGAACAAGCGGGATATCCACTTCTTTTTGAATCGCAGCCAATCGATCAATATCTAATTTAGGTTCGCCTTTATAGAGTCCATGGGCGGTTCCAATTGCCACTGCCAATGAATCAATCCCTGTTCGGGCGACAAATTCTTTTGCCTCTTTTGGATTGGTATAAATCTGATCTTTTTCATCCACTTCCATATCATCTTCTATACCGCTTAATCGCCCAAGCTCGGCCTCAACAGCTGTTCCAAATCTGGCAGCATACTGGGCAACTTCCCGGACAATCCTTACATTTTCTTCAAACTCATGGTGCGAAGCATCAATCATCACGGATGGAATCCCCATCTCAATCAGCTCTTTAATATCTTCGATGTTTTCATGATGATCCAGATGAAAACAAATAGGAATATCATAAGTTTGTTGTGCGGCTTCCATCATTTTGACTAAAAATTCCTTCCCAATATAGCGGACAGTACTAGGTGTTGCCGCAATCATGACCGGCGAACGAAGCTCCTGGGCTGTTTCCAGAACAGTTTTCATCGTTTCCAAGTTATGAATATTAAATGCTGGAACAGCGTACCCTTTTGACTGTGCATCAACTAATATTGGACTTTTTGAAATAATCATTGTCAATTTCCCCCATCCGTTAATTCCTTTTGGTATGGATGAATAGTAACCCCTTTTACCACCCTGTTCACCACTCCATCAGGGGATGGATTGTCGGGGGCAAATCCAAGTTCTATCGACTTATACATCGCAAATGTTTGGGCAAATAGAATATAGGGAAAAGTCAGAAAAATATCTTCATTTATATTTTCCAAATTGACATTATAGAAAATATCACTCATATTTTGTGCTGTACTATCTGCACAAGATGAAATGGCTATAACCTTTCCGCGATTGGTTTCCCGATAAATTTCATCTAAAATATCAAGGTCATACAGCCTGGTATAAGGATCTCGGGATAATAATACAATTACAATGGTGTCCTTATCTAAAATCGATTTTGGACCATGCCGAAATCCTAGCGAAGAATCATAGGAAGTTGGAATTTTTCCTCCAGTCAATTCCAGGAATTTTAGAGAAGCCTCCCTGGCTAACCCTCCAAACAAACCTGAACCTAGGTAAACGATTTTTGCGAAAGATGTACTAGCTAATTCCCTTAAGGCTCTCTCATTATTTTGCAGGAACGATTCCCCGGCATTAACAATTTCTTTAAAGGTCTTTTCCATTGTAGGGGCGCTCTCGATATGAAATAAAAGCACTACTGATAAGAGCATTGTTGTAAAACTGCTAGTCATCGCAAAACCCTGATCATTTGCCTCTTCAGGCATCAAGATAACTAGATGGTTAGGATCTTTTTTCTTCTTCTTTGCCAAGAGTCCATCTTCATTACACGTAAAAATAATCCCGTAGAAATCATTTATCACTTGTTCTCCTAAGTTAACTGCCGCTAAGCTCTCCGGGCTATTTCCCGACCTTGCGAACGAAATCATAATGGTAGGAAATTTGGGGTCTAAATAGTTATAAGGGTTTGATACAATATCGGTTGTTGGAATACATTCAACAGCTATTTTTCTGTTATTGATCACCTTTTTTATATGAGGGAGAACTGTTTCCCCTACAAAGGCTGACGTCCCAGCACCAGTAAGAATGATTCGGTATTGATTATGCTTCCTTTCAATTTCATTTAAAAAATGAATGATTTTATCTCTGTGATGCAGCAGAATTTTATAGGTTTCTTTCCAAATCCGCGGCTGCTGAGCTATTTCTTTCGCTGTGTGTACGGCGCCATAGTTCTTTCTCTCTAATTCATTAGATTTTAGCAGCTCCATTACCTTTCCTCCCTTTTAGTGTTCATGTCATCATTACCAGTTACCAAATACAGCCGCCAAAATTTTATTTCAGTTCGACTGTGTAAGTAAATTTATCTCCTCTGGCAATAGAGACGGTATATTCAATTACCTCGCTTTGTTCATAGGTAATTCGCTTTAGCATGAGGCAAGGTGACCCCTCCATAATGTGAAGGAATTCGGCCTCCTCGTTTCGGGCACTGACCGCTTTAAAGCTTTCTGTTGCTTTTGTAATACTGACATTGTACTCTTGTCGGAAAATTTCATACATTGGGGTTTGTTCTAATCTTTCACTGGACAGGTTCTGAAAGCGTCTTACCGGAACATAGGATGTCTCGTATATCATTGGATCTTCATCTGCAAGCCTCAATCTGGTAATTTTAAATACTTCTTCATCATCTGCAAGATTCATAATCTTTGTGATTTTACCATCGCCTCTAACCTTCTCAAAAGAAAAAACCTTTGTGGATGGCTGTTTCCCAGCTTTTTTCATTTCTTCGGTAAAACTATAAAACTTAACTAAACTTTGATTGTACACTTTTGGGGAAACAAAAGTTCCTTTCCCATGAATTTTATATATGTATCCCTCCTTTTCTAACTCCTGCATGGTTTGTCTTACGGTTGTCCTGCTAACCTTGTAAGTTTCACATAATTCTCGTTCTGACGGTAGTTGATCGTTTTCTGCCAACTCACCGCGCTCAATTTTATCCAGAATGATGTCCATTAGTTGGTAGTAAAGCGGTAGTCGGTTATCTTTCACTATCATGGCTATGGCTCCTTTAATACAGCTGATATAGTATCATTAGAATATTATTGCCTTTTTTTATATCAAAAAATGAGAATCGCGGTATGGAGTACTTTTTGAATAGTTCATTATAAGGAAATGATGTCATTACCAGTTAATGCAATTATAGACGAACTTATTTAAATTTTCAAAAAGTAATTTTCGACATACATCTGCATTTTCCATACTAACGCGCTTCTCATATGTATAAAGAGAGCTAATCCTATTAGGGGATGATAATTAACAAAGCAATAGACCTCTAGCTTAAGAACTTAAAAAAGGTAAATGCAATAAAGCATTTACCTTTTTATACTAAGCTATTATTTATTTTTTTGGTTTCCTTTAGCATCGCGTTCAACCTGCATTTTTGTTACAGGAAGGTAACCTTGTTTATCTAATAGATTGTTTTGGATATCATCTGACATCATAAAATCAAGGAATGCTTTTGCAAGATCTGTAGCCTCACCTTTTGTATATGAGTGCTCGTATGCCCATACAGGGAATTTACCAGATTGTACATTTTCAGCAGTTGGTTCTACACCGTCAATAGAAAGTGGTGTTACAGTATCATCTGTGAAGTAAGAGAATGCAAGGTAACCAATAGCGCCATCTGTTTCATTGATAATCTTTTTAACTGTGTTTGAAGAATCTTCTGTAATTCCTTCAGCAGGTGTTGCACCATCAAGAGCAAACTTATTGAATACTGCACGAGTACCTGATGAGTCAGGACGGTTTACTAAAACGATCTTTTGGTCTTTTCCGCCAAGTTCTTTCCAGTTTGTGATTTTACCAGTGAATACTTTAATTAAGTCTTCTTTTTTAATATCTTTAATGCCAACTTTAGGGTTAACTGCAGCAGTCATACCTACAACAGCTACTTGATGATCTACAAGCTGATCAGCAGGGATGCCTTCTTTTTCTTCTGCAAATACGTCTGAGTTACCAATTTGTACAGAACCTTCAGCAACTTGTGATAAGCCTGTACCTGATCCGCCAGCTTGGACTTGGATATCAACCTTTGGATTTTGAGCCATGAATTCTTCAGCAGCTGCGGCCACTAAAGGCTGCATTGCAGATGAACCAGAAATAGATAATGAACCTGAAAGTTCTTTTTTCTCTTCAGTTTTAGGAGTTTCCTTGCTAGTGTTACCTTCTGTTTTTTCATTAGATGTTCCGCCTCCACAAGCAGCCATGAAAACCATTACTGCTGCTAATAATGTAAGTAGGCTTAAATTTTTCAAACGTTTCATTTGCTTAATTTCCCCCTATTTGATTCATATCATTTTATGAATCTATTTGTTTTCCTTACAGTAATAAATATAGACCAAAAGTATTAAGTCAGTTTGAACTGTATGTAAAGGTTTTGTAAAGGTCTGATTTTATTTAAATAAGTAATTTTATTAAGATAGATCTTTTTCAGGTTAGAAAAAGATAGAAAAGGAACGAAACCATTTGGTTCCGCTCCGTTTTATCTACTATGAAAATTAATTAAAACTATGCCTATGCCGATAATCCTTGTTCCTGTTTAGATTTTAGTATATTTTGTTTCCTGCTCAGCCACTGATACATGATTGGAATGACTAAAAGGGAAATAACCGTAGAACTGACCATTCCACCAACAACCACAACACCCAGTGTTTGAGAAATAATCGCGTCTCCTTTGCCAGAAAAAGCTAAAGGAAGCAGTGTTAATATAGTTGTTCCAGCTGTCATTAATACTGGTCTTACCCTTGTTGCAGTCCCCAGAAGAATGGCTTTACTTGGTTCAAATCCTTCCAATAGATTTCTCTCAATCTTATCAACCAACACAATTCCGTTTGTTACAACAATGCCCGTTAACATTAATAATCCAACTAATGCCGCAAGATTCCACTCGAGCCTAAAAATAAACATTCCAATGACAGATCCTATAAAGGCTAATGGTATACAGATTAATACCGAAAGCGGGGCTTTCCACCCCCGAAAAACGGCACTAATAATGACAAGCACAAGTAAAATGGAGAAGAATAACGCCATTGCCATTTCATAAATCATTTGATATACCTGCTCGGGAGCACCTGCAAAAGAATACTCGACACCCTCTGGCAACGGAATTTTCTTAAGTTCTTTTTTTACTAGTTTAGTCACTTGAGCTATATCACTTGAAATGATGTTAGCCGTAATCATTGCATAAGGATGTCCATCCTTCTCTTGAATTACCGAGGTGCCTGCTGGCATTAATAGTGCCAGTTGATCCAAGGTCACTTTTTGCCCTTCCTTATTTATAAAGACCTCACCCCCAAGCAAAGAAAAAATATCCTGTGAGTTCTCATTCTGTTTATCCGTATGAATGACTACTGGGTAGATATTTTGATTAATGGAAATGATCCCTTTTGTTCCCTCAGCTGTATATTGCTGAATTCGCTCTAAAACATCATCCAGCTTAATTCCATAATGTTCGATAGCCTTTCGATTAAGTGTAATCTCATACTGAGTTGATTGGTCATCAACATCGGCTGCTCCTTGTACGGATAATCCGGGTACCAGTTTTAGCTGGCTGCGGATCGTTTGCGCCATGGTTTCCAGTGTCTGACTATCTGCTCCCGAGAGATTAATCTTTAACTGGGAATCGTCACCTGCGATATTTTGATTCGAAACCGTGTAAACAGCTTTACTTGACAATGAATTTAATTGCTCCTGGAGACTAGTGATAAAGGCATTTATATCTATACCATCCTTTACAACGACAGACAAATTGGCGATGTTTGGTTTCTGAAGCCATCCACCACCTGTATCAAATACATCATCAGACTGCGGCATAAAGGATGAACCCAGCCCTGATGAAAATGATTTTACCTGCGGATTGACTTTGAGTTGATTTTCCAGTCTTTTCACTACAGCGTCGACTTCTAATAAAGAAGTATTTTGCGGCATTTCGACTTGTACGCCAATTTGGCCAGTGCTGCTCGCCACTGGTAAAAAGTTTACCGGAAGAACGGCAGCCCCAGCCGAAGTGATTAGAAATAAAGCTAGACAAACCGAAACCACTAGTTTCTTCCTCTTAAACACCCATGTTAAGCATTTATGGGCAAATGGCTCAAAATCATCATTCCCTGAGATCGGTTTTCCCCTCCAAAAGAAGTTGTAAAGAACAGGAACTACTAGAATAGAGACAATTAGGGATATGATTAAGGCAATTACAACTGACCATGCAAATCCTGAAAATGCTGAGCTTACCAAGCCGCCGATTAGGGCAATCGGAACGTAAACTGCAACCGTTGTAGCTGTGGAGGAAACAATCGCAGGAATCATTTCACACACAGCTTTAGTTAACAATTGAATACTAGTCTTCCCATGTGCCTCATTGACTTTCCGGTTCATATTATCGAGAATTACAATCGAGTCATCGACAACCCGGCCCATGGCAACGATAAGTCCTGATACGGTAAGAAGATTGAGGCTGATTCCCATTGTTTTTAATAGACCTGTGGTAGCTAAAAGACAGATCGGCAGGGAAATAGCAATTAGAAAGGTAGAACGAACTTTACGAAAAAACAGAAACACACAAATCATGGAAAATAAAATACCTAATAAACCTTCCTTTATCAGTCCATTTAGCGACGCATTAACCTGCTCCCCTTGATCAAAAAGGATGGAAACTTGGATATCTTTATTCTTTAAGGCAGGGAAATCCTTAATAGTGCTTTTTATTCGATCAGATACATCTGTAATATTGGATGAAGATGTCTTCAACACATCTAAAAGTACGCTGGGATTCCCGTTTGTTCTTGAGATAGTCTCAAGGTTCACAATGGAGTTTGAAATGTCCGCGACTTTTGATAGCGGAATGGTTTTCCCCTGCTCATTACGTATAACAAGCTGCATCAAATCCTGCTGATTTAATTCCCAGCCGGAGACCTTAACCGGTATAGAAACCTGGTTATTTGATACCTTTCCTTCCATTCCAGTTGTATAGTTATCTGCGAGTGAACGTTTCACATCATCTACTGTATACCCAGCTTTTTTCAAATCCTCCATCCTCAAGTTTACTGCATAACCTGCAGAACCACCTCCGGATACTCGGACATCTTGTACACCTGGTACTGATTTCAATTGATTTACAAATTCTTCTTGAATAGTGGAGCGTAGTGTATTTTCTGTAATATTAGGAGAAGAACTAATCAGACTCATTCTTATAATTGGCATGGAATGAGTGCTCAGTCGTGTTACTAACGGTTTTTCTATATCAGCGGGCAGTTTAATATCACCTAAAGCTTTAGTTACCTGCTCCTCAGCCTGCTTCATATCATAACTCATTGGAAAGTTTAGGCTGAGCAATGCCCCGCCATTAAAAGAGGTGGTTTCTACATCTTCTAGACCTTCTACTACCCGAACTGCCTGCTGAATCGGTTTGGTTATGTTTGCTTTTACTTGGTCCGCCTGATAATTATCTGCACGGACAGTTACCGATAAGGTGGAATTATTAATTTCCGGCAGATAATCACGCTGGATTTGCCATGCAGACATTCCCCCCCATACGAGAATTAGTCCAATTAAGGTTACAATCAGAATCGAACGCTTCATCGTTTCGTTTATTAATCGTTCCATGTTTCTCCCCCTCTGTATGTAATTTTTACAGTTGATTGTTTTCTTCATTTAATTTTGTAAATATCCATTTAAAATCACTAATTTATAACAATAGCTACCCACTTGGGTAGCTATTAGTTATACTTCAAAAGCAAATTAAGAAACTATTAAACTAGTAATCTTAATCATTGTCAGCAGGTGATGGAGCAAAGCTTTCAGGCTGCTTCTCTACCTCTTCAGGTGTATGAACCTTTTTCTCACCTGGATATGGCTTATCAAAGCCTTTTGTTGCATACCAAACGGCATGATTCAGCATATTAGCGTTGGTCTCATCCGGTGAGGCATTTCTGCCTACTAACTTTTCTTTGTTCTTATTGGACCACTCTGTCCATTTTTTCGAGAGTTCCTGTGCCTCCGGTGTCACCTTTTCTGTATTAGCCAGTGCTGCTGTATTTGAATTTGGCTGGCCATTTATGGTGTCAAGTGGAATTTGGTTTTGTTCCACGGTATATGGTGTAAAGTCTGGTTCATTTGTAAAAATTTCACTCATTGGTTCCGCTGCTGCATCGTTTTGATTCATTGGCTGAAGCCCCAAAATCTGCTCAATACTGCGAACCATGTTAATAACTGTCCAATAATGGCTGTTAGTCACGCCTTTTTTCACCCATGGGCTGATTACAAACGCCGGCTCACGGTGACCATCAACGTGGTCAAGACCATTTTGAGCATCATCCTCGGTAACGATGATCACTGAGTCCTTCCAATACTTACTGTGAGAAATAAGATCGACAATTTTACCGACCGCCAGATCGTTGTCCGCTACCATTGCCTGTGGTGTAGGAGACCCAGTAGCGGTACCGTTTGTGTGGTCATTCGTGACCCACAACGTGTTCAATGCCGGTAAATCATCATTCTTTACGTGTTGTTCAAACTGACGCTTGAAAATTTCAAAACGGTACTGGTCCGGAATGCCCATATCGAATGTAGGGAACGGTTTATGTGTAATTGGCCCAAGCGACGGAATGTCATATTTCGCCTCGTAGTTGCCAATTGGAACGTGCAGATCGCCTTGCTTTTGACCTGATAGGATTAGATAGTCATTATACCAATCAGTCCAAGTTCCACGAGGTGCCGTACCTGTAAAATCAGTCGTGTCTTCGCCAAAATTCTCTACCGATACGCCTTGCTTAATGGCTTGATCCCATAAATGTCCTGTAGGGGCATATGCCATTGGGTCTCCCGCTCCGCCCGGATAGCTTCGGATGTTAGCTGTATCAGTTTCTTTATCCTCATAGTCTGTATTTGTACCCTGCATGACCCATTGGTGTCCACTTGCTGACTGAATACCGGAAACATAAAAATTATCTAAAAGCGGATAGGTTTCGGCCAATTTATGGAAGTTCGGTGTAACAGTTTTTGGGAACTGTGTTAATGCTACTTCTCCATTACCCTTTCCTAAGTCACCAAGTACCTGATCATACGTACGATTCTCTTTAATAATGTAGAATACATGTTTAATTGTGGATGGCTCACCAATACGCTCTGGCATTGCAACTGGTTTCTTGTTATTTCGTGGCTCCGCATTTCGATTCTTTATGCCATACCAGTTGTTATTTGAATATACCTGCTTTGTTCCTTTAACAAGATCTTCTGTTGAAGGGAATGGAATCAATGATAATGACCCAATTTGAGCATAGGATGAGTGTCCCGATACCTTAATCCCTTGAATAGTTAAATCACGTGCGGGGCCGCGTGAACCTATACCATCTGCATTCGCAACTACTAAATTTTTATTTTCGGAATCCACGGCAATATCAACCGGGAACCAGCCTGTTGGTAAGAGACCTTGAAGTTCAGGAGTCTTATCCGGTCCCTGCCAGTCATAAACTGCAATGGCATTATCGCGGCCAAGGCTGACCATTAATTTATTATCTACTACCTTGACAGCGTTTGGTGCAGCACCTTTATGAGCATCCGGATATGGTTCAATGTCAATTGTTTGTACTACTGTATTTGTTTTAGAGTCAATAACCGAAATGGTATCACTGTTCGTATTGGTTACAAATATGTATTGGCCTGACTGGGTCATACGTTCCGGCTGTACGCCAACATCGATTGTTTTTGTAACGGTATTTGTAGTCAGGTCGATTACCGAAACAGTACCTGTAGATGTAGCACCTGTCTTTGGATCTACAACCACTTGTGTTCCCGAAGAGTCAACCGTTGTATCTCCAGCTTTCGCTTTCCTACCGCCCTGGTTAGTCACGTAAGCTGTATTTCCATCAACTAAAACACTTGTTGGAGCATTATCTACCGCAATTTTAGCTGTCAATGCGCCTGTTTGAGGATCAATCACACCAAGGCTGTTGTCACGATTAAGAGCTACTAAAAGCTGGCCTTGTGGTCCAATGTTTAAATCAAGAGGGTTGATATTTCCGCCTGGAGCTGCATTTGGCAGGGTGTAAGTCTTTTGAATAGCTGGGGTTCCGTCTGTGCCAACAGACATGACGACTACTTTACCCTTTCCGCTCTTAGAGCCAGTTGCATATAGCTGACTTCCATCCTTTGAATAAGCTAATCCCCACATAGTTGAAAGGCCTAAGTCTAAATCTTTAAGCGTCAGTTTTCCTGTAGTAAGGTCAACTACATTAATTCCCTTGCCGCCGTAATTGTTACGGCCAACCATTGTTACAGCTGTTTTTCCATTAGGATTAACCGCAACGGTAATCGGGTTGCCGCCAAATTCAATTTGCTTTCCAGCTGGTGTGATCAATTGGTTCACGGGTGTTTGTACTGAACCATCAGCTTGTTCACCCACTAGATTGCTTCCAAAACCACTTTCTTGGGCAGCATATGCCCCGGCTGAACCAAGCAGCATCGTACTTAATGTAAGTCCAGCAATCAGCTTTTTCTTTTTTCTAAGTTTTTTTAACATACCTCTCGTCCCCTTTCTTTTGTACATGAATAGACTACTCTTGTTTTATTAATCTCTTATTGCCGCATCGTAAATCTCTCATTAATAAGTGTAAAAAATATATTAAAAAAATTCTGACTAATTAACCACTACTATTGGACTAGCACTTTTCGGGTTTACTTTCTGCAGTTAATGGGTATATTCAATTCGTAATTAAAAGATTAATAATTCTTTAACAATTGCTTCATCATCTCTTAAAATTCGATTCGTATAATGTGATTTGTGCAGTTCATTACTAATTAGGAGGATCTAAAATGTTCTTACAAAAGTTAGCTCAAGGTGGAATGATTACCATTGATTATTATAATAAGGGTGCACTAAAGACACTTAAAGGGAGTGTATATTGTCTAAATCTCAAGGAACAACTCCTTTCATTAAAAGATGAAAAACAAGTAATGCATTCTATTCGTTTATCTGGTATTAAACAAATTCATTAACTCCCTATAGGAACCCTCAGTTATAACCTTCAAACATCAAGGTTATTTTTTTACCTCCCTACTGCAAACCATCTGAAAAGTAATCGTCGTTCTTGGTATTTCTAACCATTTTATTTTATTTCAGCTGCTACCCTATACCAAATAAATTACTTGTACATATTGTATGATTGTACGAAGTTTATTTCGGTTTAGAGTTCAGTACTTTTGCTATTTCATATTTAAAATACAAGGAGGTTCATAGATGGTTGGAGGTCCAATTATATTAATGGGAATTGATGCAGAAGACGGTGGTGTTGGCGGGCACGGTCCGATTGCAAACTATATAAGTGTAGTGAATGACATTTTATCTAATGTATCGAATGGTGGTTCAGGTATTTTAGTAATCGGTGGTGGAAAGGATACTACTACCCCAGATCAGGTCACAGCGTTTTGGAATGCAATATCTTCAGGTACTGGAGTGACTGTGACATATGTCAACGGTGCAGCAAACATTGCAGCTCAATCCTTTGCAGGTTTTGCAATGCTCGCGGTTGTCAGCGATGTGAACAACACGCCTTCAGGAGGATTAACGGCAGCTGAAAACGATGCTCTGACTGCGAGAGCTGCAGATTTCGCAGCATTTGTAAACGGTGGAGGAGGTCTTCTCGGCTTTTCATCCGATTTTGCTCCGACTTCCTTACCTTACGGCTATTTAACAATAGTGGGAACGTTTGTTGTTACTACCGTCAACCAATATGATAATATTGCCCCAACTGCTGCCGGTATGGCTATTGGCATTACCGATGCTCTTGATATTTGCTGTTGGCATCAAGTATTTAACAGTTTTCCATCTTTTCTGGGCATTTTAGCTACCAATAATGTCCAAGGTAATCCGGGGTTTGGAGTCCCCGCAGCCATAGGTGGACAACAAATTGTCGTAGGAACGACTACTACAACAACTACTACAACTACCACATCCACTACATCCACAACAACTACTACAACTCAATGCCCAATTCCAAATCCGCAAACCTGCTGTGTTGCAACTGTTGAGTTTCTTACTCAATTAGTTCCACCAGCACTTGAAGGCACTGTGGAAATTACAGCAATTGATGTTGAAGCCGCTATTGAAGCTGTTTGTCCTGAAAAAGTAGTTATCTGTGGTAAAGTAATTAAAGAAATCACCTATACTGCGGTTGCGGCTGATGGCACTCAAACCCCTGGTACAGTGAGATTCGATGAAAGATCATTCCAATGTGTGATTGACCGTGAGGATGCTGACGAAGGAGAAGTTACAGACTTTGTTATCGTAGGTGCTGATATCCTATGTCAAGCAAGTTCCTTTGTACAGAACATGGGCACAAGACCTGATATCAACAACCCTGGCGGAACTGTAAATGTCTTCTGGAAGCTCAGAGAGAAAGATTTGGTCAAAGTTTGTATCAGAAGAGTTTGATTGCAACCACTGTGAACAACTTTTCCTTAGCTTGTGAATAGTAAAGTTTACGGCCATTTAATAACAAACTCCGGTAACCATTGGTTATCGGAGTTTAATTGTAAACTTTTAGCTGTTATTTATTATTTCAAGTCGCTTTTTACATCACGATTAGCATTTTGCAAGTCTTCTAAAGAAGGAAGTCCCGAAATATAGCCTACTCCACCCGTACGATCAATTCCTATTTCTTTTTCCATCGCTTGTTCTAATTCAGTTTTATCTACTGCTGTAATTTTCTTACCTTCTAATTCATCACCAGGATGTTGGAAATTGCTCATGATGTAAGAGAAGCCATTTCGGTTATCCGCAGCAAACAAACCTGTTGCTTCCGCTCCGGCTGGAACCGATAAGATTCTAGTAAGTTCCTTTGTATCGACATTATATGCCCAGACAAAGTTATTGGTATGCATTCCACTATCTTCCCCGATAAATAAGGTTCTTAATGCTTCTGAGTAGCTTAAATTATCCGTATTGGCTACTTTATTTACATTTGCTGTATTTCCATACTCGTCAGCAGTTGGCATATCTTCACCGGCAATTAAACCAGACATACTAGCCGCCACATATTTACTATTAATCTTTTGGCCAGTGCTGTCCTTTTGTCCATCTGTTAAATCTAATTGATATGTTACACCTGATTTAATTTTTGGAAGTTTAATATCATCAACTGGATCGGCAGCATTTTCGAGCATACCGTTACTTTGATCGGAAATAGCAATATACACTTTTTTATCCTTTTCGTTTAAGGTTACACCTTCCATTTTATTAAATTCAGATGTCGCTCCAAGTAATGCTGCATAACGGCGAGACTCTAAGAAAGCTGCAGCCTTTTCCATACCAGGCTTTAATTTTAGGTATTCTGTTTTTCCATACGAATATTGCTTAATGGCTTTAAAGCCTTCTTTTGGAACATCTGAAGTTTCGAAAATATCACTGAACTTAACACCGCTGTCGATGATATCTTTGACTTCTTTATCTGTCGAATGACCAAGTTTAATCCATTCCAGGTTACCAGACCCGCCATTTTCTGTGCCCGTTTGATGGAATTTCGCTGCATAAAGTGTACCCGCTGTCAGATTTTTTGCTTCGTCAGCAACATACATAAACATTGTTGTATAAGAGCCATCGTCACCAAAGAATGCAGTCCGATTATCTGGCATCATCTTCATTAACTCATGAGAGAAACGTCCAATACTATAATGTTTAGACACCGAAGATTCTCCGTCTTTGTCTACCTTAATTTCAGGAACAAAGCCATAGAAATATGGATTGGCCTTAGACTTATCTCCAAAATAAAGCTTAGCAAAGCTTTCAACTGAAGTTCTTGCAGAGGAACTTGGATTTAATTCGAAACTGCGAGCATCAGGCTCATACTCTTCAGATCCTAAGTGTGTATTCCATGGTGAAAGGGATCCGTTACAAGGAATCCAAAGTCCATTCACACTTGAAAAATCAATTTTTTTAACCTCTGTAGGTGTTAATTCCCCCGTTTTGTCATCTTGTTCTAATTTAGATAATGACATGGACGCTGGAACAATTCCATATGCTGACTTACCAGCGGCATCGATGGTTTGATATTCGTAGTGAGTCACCATATAAAGCTGTCCTTTAATTGGGTTCAATAAACTATTAGAATCAGGGGCATCTGAAACAAAATAGGTTGGTTTTCCCTCGACACTGGTATCCATGATTGGATCACCATTTACATCAATAGGTGTGCCTGCTGGGATTAAAGTTCCTTTATTTGTCGCAACTTTATCTTCAGATTTAAAAAGCCTCTTATAAGAAAGTGGGAAGTTTTTCACTACTCCATTACTATATTTTACGTCCATAGAAGCTTTTGTATAAGTCTGAACCATTTGGTCAATGGTTTTCGGTGCTTCCATCCCGTTAAACTTTACAGAATCAATAGTAACATGACCATTTCCTGCAGCTGCAGCAGGTGTTAAAGCTGGAATGGTTAATGCTAGCCCTAATGCAATTGTAGTCACTTTTTTGCTAAAACGTTTTTTCCCCATTGTTCTCCCCCTAGAATCTCGTACTTTTTGTTTACATATCTATTAAATAAAAAAAATATTAATCTAGGGTTGTTAGTTTGTTAAGGATACGTAAATTTACGTTAATTCCTTGTAAAGTTTCCTTTGATTAAATTGTAAAAAACTGAAACTAAAATTATCATTAATATAGACCTCTCCTTAACGGTCCAAGTTATTTAAAATAACTTACAAGATTTTTAGTTTTCTATACATAGGAAATTGGTACTTGTGTAATGGGGGATTGCTATGAGAAATAAAATACTTGTGATCGATGACGAACCATCAATAATTGATTTGCTTCAATATAATTTGAAGCAGGCGGGTTTTGAAATTTTGACTGCATTGGATGGTGAAGAGGGAAAAAGACTTGCGGAAACGGAATCACCGGATTTCATCCTACTAGATTTAATGCTCCCAAAGTTAGATGGTATGGAGGTGTGTAAACAGCTTCGGCAAAAACAAATCATGACACCTATTTTAATGCTCACTGCTAAAGATGAAGAAATTGATAAACTACTGGGCCTTGAGTTAGGTGCTGATGACTATATGGTTAAACCATTTAGCCCGAGAGAGGTTATAGCCAGAATAAAGGCCATTTTAAGAAGAACTCAAGTTCAATCAGAAACAGCCGTTGACAATAAATTTGAAGAGACAAAAATAGTCATAGGTGAATTATTTATTTATCCTAAAAAATTTGAAGCATACTTCAAGGGGGATCTCATAGAACTAACCTTAAAAGAATTTGAATTGCTTCTTTTTCTAGCGAGAAATAGAGGCCGTGTTCAAAGTCGGGATGAATTGCTCAATGCTGTGTGGAAAAATGAGTTTTCTAGCGATACTAGAATCGTGGATGTACATATATCCCGTTTAAGAGAAAAACTTAAAGAGGAAACAAAAAGGCCAGTTTATATTAAAACATTTAGAGGAATTGGCTATAAATTGGAAGAGCCAAAAAATTAATTAAAACATAAAAAGGCTGCCTTCCTCATTTATTTGGAACTGGCAGCCCTTCAACAATCCTGGTATATTTGATTATGTTATGCATTTAAATCATAACGTTCTCCTGTTACAAGGTAAATAACATGTTCAGCGATATTGGTGGAATGATCCGCTAACCTTTCAATATATCTACATACGAAAGCTAATTGTGTAATTTGATTTATATGAGCTGGATATTTCTCTATATACCCCAGTAATTCCTTAATTAAGCTTCCATACATTTCATCGACTTTATCATCTTTTTCTGCACATTTTCTTGCAAGTTCTACATCCTCTGTTAAGAAAGCATTTAGTGAATCACTTAACATGTCTAACGCAAGATCCATCATTTTAGGGATGTCGACAATTTCCTTAATCAGTTTTTCCTTACCAATATGTAAGGTGGATTTTGCAATGTTAACGGCATTATCGGCGATACGCTCAACCTCAGAAGAGATTTTTAACGCAACTATAATTTTTCTTAAGTCACCTGCCACTGGAGACTCCTTTGCAATTAATATAATGGCCTTATTGTTTATTTCATGTTCAAGTTCATCAATAATCGTATCATTTTCAATAATTTTGTTGGCTTTTTCAATATCTTGTTGGATGAGTGTGTTAATACTCTCTTTAATAGCCTGTTCCGATTTCCGAGCCATCTCGATCAGCATCTCTTTTAACTGTTTTAAATTAGTATCAAAATTGAATCTTGTATTCATCCTGTTCACTCCTATTAACCAAATCTACCTGTAATATATCCTTCTGTACGTTCATCCTTCGGGTTTGAGAATATCTTTGAGGTATCATCAAGTTCAATTAATTCTCCCATTAAAAAGAATGCGGTTTGGTCTGATACCCTTGAGGCTTGCTGCATATTATGTGTCACAATGACGATCGTATATTTTTCTTTCAGCTCTAAAATTAGTTGTTCAATTTTTAAGGTTGAAATGGGATCAAGTGCGGATGTCGGTTCGTCCATTAGCAAAACATCCGGTTTTGTCGCAAGTGCCCTGGCAATGCACAACCGCTGTTGCTGTCCTCCGGAAAGTCCTAGTGCTGGCGCATCTAATCGGTCTTTTACTTCATCCCAAAGTGCGACATCCATTAAGGATTTAGTGACGATTTCCTCAAGATGAGTTCTTCTTTTAATGCCATGTATTCTTGGTCCATATGCCACATTATCAAAGATCGATTGTGGAAAAGGATTTCCCTTTTGAAAAACCATCCCTACATTTTTTCGCAATTCTACAAGATCCATCTTTTCATTTAAAATATTTTGTCC
This sequence comes from Neobacillus cucumis, assembly GCF_002860255.1. Taxonomy (GTDB): domain Bacteria; phylum Bacillota; class Bacilli; order Bacillales; family Cytobacillaceae; genus Neobacillus; species Neobacillus cucumis_A. The sequence goes on along the minus strand of NZ_PGVE01000041.1, from coordinate 29,142 downwards.
ATTATAATTGATTTCGCCCGTCATCCTTACGTTTGGAACATAATTAATCATCAAGTTCAAAGTTTTAATGAAGGTTGACTTTCCACAGCCAGAAGGTCCAATAATGGCAGTTACTTCCTTTTTGTTAATAGGAAAGTTAATACTTTTTAAGGCATGATGCTCTCCGTACCATAGATTCAAATCATTTATTTGAAAGACCTGTCTATGTACCGTTATGTTAGACATATTGCTCCCCCTTACCCGAACCTTCCTGAAATATATTCTTCGGTTTTTTTCACAGAAGGATTAGTAAATATTTTCTCCGTAAGGTCATATTCAATCAAGTCACCACTTAAGAAGAAAGCTGTTTTATCGGAAATACGTGATGCTTGCTGCATATTATGAGTAACGATAATTATCGAATAGTCCTTTTTTAATTCCACGATTAAGTCTTCCACCTTTGCATTAGAGATCGGATCAAGAGCGGAAGACGGCTCATCCAGCAGCATAACGGTTGGTTTCATCGCAATCGTTCTGGCTATGCAAAGCCGTTGCTGCTGCCCTCCTGAAAGGGATAGGGCTGATTTGTGTAACCGATCCTTAACTTCTTCCCACAATGCTGCCTTTTGAAGACTTACCTCTACAATCTTGTCTAATTCGCTTTTCTTTCTGATTCCTGCAAACTTTAAGGCATGGGTTATATTTTCATAAATGGATTTTGGAAAGGGATTCGGTTTTTGAAATACCATGCCAATTTCTTTTCGCAAAGCGACTACATTTATTTGGTCTGATAAAATATTTAAGTCCTCATAAATAATTTCTCCTTCTGCCCTTGCGCCAGGGATTAGATCATTCATTCTATTAATACTGCGTAAAAAAGTGGACTTCCCGCAGCCTGATGGGCCGATTAGTGCTGTAACAGAATTCTTTTCAATATCCATCGAAATACCATTTACAGCTCGCTTTTCCCCATAGAAAATTTCCAAGTTATTAACTTTTAATATATTATTTTTTTGGTGGTTGTCATTATTTCGAATCGTTTCAACAGGTCTTTCACTTGTTGCCGTTACCATGCCTGATCACCTGCTTTTTATTTAGTTGCTGTGATTTTCCGATGAATCATACTTCCTATCCATCTTGCTAACAAATTAAAGATTAATACTGATAATACTAACACGGCTGCTGCACCGCTTGATACTTCTTCTACATCTGGAATTAAGCCTTGTGTATTAACAGACCATATATGAACGGCTAAAGTTTCCGCTGGCCGAAAAATATTTAATGGGGAGGTTGCAGAAAATGGATTCCAGTTGGCGTAATCAAGGCGTGGTGTAGACAAACCTGCCGTGAATAATAATGCAGCCGCTTCACCAAACACACGCCCTGCTGCAAGGATAATACCAGTTAAGATGGTTGGAAATGCACTTGGTAAAATCACTGTTTTAATCGTATGCCAATGCGTAATACCTAAAGCAAGACTAGCCTCTTTTAACTCTCTTGGAACCGAACGAATGGCATCCTCACTTACACGTACAATCACTGGTAAATTGAAGACAGTTAATGCCAGTGCTCCTCCTAAGATTGTATAGCCCCATCCTGTTAAATTAACGAACATGAGAAGACCAAACATTCCAATAACAATGGAAGGGAGGGATGCTAAAACTTCTACACAAGAACGGATAATATCGGTTACCTTACCTGGTTTAGAATACTCTGCCATATAAATTCCTCCGCCTATACCTAGAGGTGCGGCAATCAGCATCGTAATAAAGAGAACATAAAACGAGTTAAATAATTGGTCCCTGATTCCCCCGCCAGCCATTACGTTGCTTGATGGAGAGGTTAAGAAATTAAGGGATATGTTTTTTAATCCGTTGACCAAAATATAGTAAAATAATCCAACTAGGACCAAAATGATAATAAGTGCTATGAAATAGAAGATAGCGGATGCTATACGATCATTTGTTTTGGTATTCATTACACCTTCCTCCTTGAAGATAGGTAACGGATGAGGAGAATAAAAGCGAACGACATGATTAATAAAATTAATCCCATCGACCAAAGTGTATTATTTTCTACACTTCCATAAGTAGTATGACCCATATTTAATGTAATAATGGTTGTTAGGGTTGCAGAAGCATCTAAAAGGCTTGATGGCAGATCCTTTACGTTTCCAATAACCATCTGTACAGCTAAAGCCTCACCAAATGCTCTCGCCATCCCTAAAACAATAGCCGTAAGAAGCGTTGGTAATGCTGCAGGAATCAGCACTTTTCGGATGGTTTGCCATCGGGTTGCACCAAGCGCATAAGATCCTTCTCTCAGTGTCTTGGGCAAAGAACTCATCGAATCTGTTGCAATGGTTGTTACCGTAGGTAAAATCATAACCGACAAGACAATGGTTCCTGAAAGTAAGCTAAACCCCAGTCCACCTACATTCTCCCTGATAAATGGAACTAATACTGAAAGTCCAATAAATCCGTAAACAACAGATGGGATTCCAACTAATAATTCAATCACAGGCTGTAAAATTTTTCTTCCCCAGGATGGAGCAATTTCCGTCATAAATATAGCTCCGCCTATACCTAATGGTGCTGCTACCAAAGCTGAAAGAAAGGTAACAGCGAATGATCCGAAAATGAACGGTAATGTTCCATATTCAGGGTTAGCTTGATTCGTAGGATTCCAATTTTTACTAGTAATGAACTCTACAAGGCTAACACCGTTTTTTATGAAGGATTGAAGTCCTTTTGTGCCTAAAAAAATGGTAATGGCAATGGTTGCAGATATCATAATAACAGCGCATAAAATTACAAGGGTTTTCCCTCTTGTCTCTCCGCCCATCCAATTTTTACCTGACTTTAATAATCGATCTTTTGCAGGAACAGCCTTTTCCATTTCTATCCATCACCCCTTATTCATTCATAAGGGTAAATGCGCATTTATCACATTTACCCTTTTAACAAATCTAATCTGTTCATTATTTATTTGTTTGATTTCCTTTTGCATCTCGTTCTACTTTCATTTTTGTTACAGGTAGATACCCTTGGGCTTTTAATAAGTTGTTTTGAACATTGTCTGACATTAAATAATCTAAAAAGGCTTTCGCCGCACCGCTTGGTTCTCCCTTTGTATACGAATGTTCGTATGCCCATATTGGGAATTTACCTGATTGTACGTTCTCATCAGTTGGTTCTACACCATCGATAGATAGTGGGGTTACCTTATCGTCTGTAAAATAAGAGAAGGCCAAATAACCAACGGCTCCTGCGGTTTCATTGATGATTTTTTTAACAGTATTTGAAGAATCTTCTGTAATCCCTTCCGCAGGAGTTGCGCCATTTAGACCAAATTTATTAAAAACGGCACGGGTTCCTGAAGCATCAGGGCGATTAACTAATACGATTTTTTGATCCTTACCGCCCACGTCTTTCCAATTTGTAATCTTACCCGTAAAAACTTTGATGAGATTATCTTTTGAGATGTCTTTAATACCGACATCTGGGTTAACGGCTGCAGTGATGCCCACTACTGCTACTTTATGGTCCACTAATTGGTCAGCCGGAATTCCTTCTTTTTCTTCTGCAAATACATCCGAATTTCCAATTTGAACAGATCCTTCAGCGACTTGTGATAAACCAGTACCGGATCCACCTGCATTCACCTGAATATCAACCTTCGGATTATCCGCCATAAATTGTTCCGCAGCAGCAGCTACAAGTGGCTGCATCGCTGTTGAACCTGAAACAACTATAGAGCCGGAAACTTCTTTACCACCTTTATCAGCAGTGTCTTTGTTAGTATCTTTTGTACCTCCGCCACAAGCAGCAACAAATACCATTAGAGCTACGATTGTCATCAATAGGCTAAATTTTTTAAAATTTTTCATTTCGGTGATTCCTCCTATAAATGTGGTAATAAATCATAGTCTAACTTACATTTTCATCAAGAACGTTGAGATGTTAACTTGTAGAATTCGATGTAAGGATTAGTTCTATGTAGAAAAAATTTTTTCTCTTGTATATCATTCCTTTTTAAGAATGATTTATTATATTTTTTAATTGGAGTTTTTTATAAACCTTCCATCTTATACGAACAAGAATAATGAAAAATTTGAGGTGTATGTATTTTTTATAAAAATAAAATATTAGTTAATGAACAAAAATTATCATTAAAAAGTTTAATTTATAAAAGAGGGATACTTGTGACAAATAATCAAAACAAAAAAGCGGCAGAAGAAGCAAATCTTTCTCTTGCTGAAAAGTTTAAAGACTTGGATGCGAGGGCTTCTGCTGAAGTAAGCTCTGATTCTGAAGAGGCTAATCAGAAAATCCAGGAACAATTCTATGGAGAAGAAGAATCGAATAGTCTTCTTCCGTTCCATGTAGATGTCAATAATCCACCACTAAAAAAATAAAAAACTAAGCCGGCTTTTAACCGGCTTAGTTTGAATAAAAGAAATCTCCAGCATATACCATCCATTAAAGTGCCAAGTATATTTTTATAATTATTGAATATAAAAATTAGTAATCTATCGGTAAAGGATGTGATGCTAATTTTATGGAACTTGGCTATCTTGCTGCCACACTAAATGAGCTAACATTTTCCATCTTGTTAGCAGGGTATAAATCATGTCCGCCAAATTGGATAAAGAAGGGAAAGAAGCCTTTATATCATTCTCTTTGGTTTATTACAAAAGGAAATGGGGAAATTGTGATCAATGGCAAAAAATATACCCTCTCACCTGGAAAACTGATCGTTTTTACTCCTGGTATGATTTGCGATAAAAAAACTTCCTCAACAGAACCGCTTGAGTTTTATTTTATCCGGTTTACTCATGCAGGAGCCTTTGAGAAGAAAGATCAGTGGCACTTTAAACTTCCACAGGAGTTAACTTTTCCATTACACGGAGTTTATACGATAAAAAATAACACAGGAGTTGTTCTCTTATTAGAAGAAATCAATTCTTTGTCTAAACGAAGAGGAGCCACCACTGCCTTTAAACAAAAAATTCTCTTTCAGGAACTCTTACTTACCTTCATTCACGACTTTCATGCTCAAACTATATCAGGGGATAGCAGTCAAGTGATTGAGGAAACGATTGAATATATCAGTAAACATTATCATCAGCCTATAACATTAGATGACTTGGCAAAGATGGCAGGCTTAAGTAAAAGTCACTACTCTAGGCTCTTTAAAAAAAATGTTGGCTACAGTCCCATTGAATATTTAACTCATTTACGGATCGATCGGGCAAAGGAACTTTTGGCTCATTCGGATATACGGATTAAAGAGGTGAGTCAAAATGTCGGATATGATGATGAACTTTATTTCAGCCGAATTTTTAAAAAGGTCGTTGGGGTCGCACCTACTCAGTTTAGTGATGAACAAAAAACATTCCCTTTTTCTCCAATACAAAAGGATGGTTTAACTGAATAATAACCATCCTTTTGATTTTTCTTCAAAAAAGAACTACTTAAATTTTCACCTTCACCCGCTCCCCTTTTCTCTGATTAAGACATAAATGATAATAAGCGGATTTGTTCCTTAGCAGCTGATGATGATCCCCCATCTCTACAATTCTTCCTTTATCTAAAACGATGATTTTATCTGCATGCTGTATGGTGGAGAGCCGATGAGCGATGATTATCGTTGTTCGGTTCTTCGAAATCTTCCTTAACGTATCTTGAACAGCCTGTTCTGTTTCTGTATCGATATTTGCTGTTGCTTCATCCAGAATTAATACATCATTATCAGCAATCATCGCTCTTAAAAATGCGAGCAGCTGTTTCTGGCCGGCAGATAATACTGTTCCTTCCTCTCCGAGCATAGTTTCATAGCCTTGAGGCAGCCTTTTAAAAAAGGAATCAATATTCACAGATTTGGCTGCTCTTATGATGTCTCCATCACTGACATGCCAATGATTTAACCGAATATTTTCCATGACGGTGCCTGAAAAAACAAAAGGATCTTGTTGGATGATTCCAATGTGTTTTCTCAAATCGTTTAAATGAACCTCTTTAATATTCATGTCATCTAGGGAGATGATTCCCTTTTGATGATCATAAAACCGGTTCATTAGTTGAATGATTGAGCTTTTTCCAGCTCCTGTCGCCCCAACAATTCCAACTGTCTCTCCTTTATTTACCGTAAAGTGAATATCCTTTAATACCCAATCCTCATTTTGATAGGCAAACCAAACATTTTGAAACACGATATGCCCATTAACCTTTTCTGGAAGTCTTTTAGGCTCTACAGGATTCAATATGTTTGGCTTAGTTTCAAGTGTCTCGAATATTCGTTCAGCTGATGCCAGAGCTGCCTGTATTTGGTTGAACCTGTCTGCCAGACTTCTAAGCGGTTCGAAAAACTGCCTGACATAATGGGTAAATGCATATACTGTTCCAAAGGTAATACTCCCGTCTATTACATTTCTTCCTCCAAACCAAACTAATAGCGAAAGAGAAATATTTCCAAAAAGACCAATAGAAGGGTTAAAGATAGAATTGATGATGGTTTGACGCATTCCTGCTTTATAGTGTGTTTCATTTAAATCATTAAACATGGCCAATTGTTTTCTTTCACGAGCAAAAATTTGAATCACACTCATGCCAGAGAGATTTTCTTGTAGAAAAGAAAGAAGTTTTGAAAGAATCATACGAAGGTTCCTTTGTGAGGTACGCAATACTCTTTTGAAATAAAAGGTAACCACTCCGATGACAGGAATAACTAAGAAGCAAATTAGGGTTAGTTTTACACTCATATATAACATCATGACAAGAATACCCATTAAAATGAGTACCTCTTTTACTAGATTAACAATGACTTGTGAATACAGCTGATTGAGGGATTCGACATCATGGGTAATCCTGGTTACTAATCTTCCAATCGGATTTTGCCGATAAAAAGACATCTGCAGCTGGGAAAAATTCAAGAAAATGGCCTGCCGAAAATCATAAATTACATACTGTCCAGTAAATTGAAGGGTGTTATTTTGAAAATAAGTACAAATCGAAGAACCGGTGATCAACAAAAAGTACAGGAGTCCTAGATAAATCAGCCCCTGATAATCATTTGTCCTAAACTTACTAACTGCATTAGAGGATAAATGAGTAATCGGATAAGAATAACCACCAATCTTAATTTTAGTATGGCTATGATTCAATTGATAGCGTTCTCCCTGGTTGAATCCTTTGTTCCATCCATGTACAAGATAATAGGAATTTTTTAAAGATAGGATGGATGCTTCCTCTGCGCCTGCATCAGGTTCAATGGAAGCTGCTGATGGATCTAATCGAAAATAAACGGTATCATCCAAGATGGCTATTTCCTTATATGGGATTTCCTTTTGGTCTAATTGTTCTTTTATATGATTGGCCTTTGACTTCTGGACAGAAAGCATTGGATCAAATAATCCATTAATATTTGAATCGATCGCAACTTTAAGTATAAAGGGCTGAGCTAAGCTCGCTGCCACAATACAGCCAGTTAATAGAATGGAAAATAAAAGGAGTTTCCAATAGGGTTTTGCAAATGTGAGCATGCCAACTGCTAATTGCGTATCACCAATTTTAGGATGGTTTCCCTCTTTTATATTTCGAATCATTACCTCCTCCTTTTAATAAGAATTTTTCTCTCTTGAATGGATGGTAACTTTGCCTGAATGAATGTCAGTTCCGTTGTTTGCTGGGAGTACATTTTTTTATAAATACCATCTTCCTTTAAAAGAGACAGATGTGTACCCCTTTCCACAATTTCTCCTTGATCAAGGACAATAATTTGATCTGCTTCTTGGATGGTAGAGATGCGATGACTAATAATGATGGAGGTCCGTCCTTTCATTTCTGTACGGAGTGTATTTAATATATTTGTTTCTGTTTTTGAATCTACAGCGGAAAGGCTGTCATCAAAAATGATAATAGGTGAAGGTTTAATTAATGCCCTTGCAATACTGACACGCTGCCTTTGACCACCAGATAACGAGAGGCCCCTTTCACCTAATTCTGTATCAAATCGATTAGGAAGCTCCATAATATCAGAATAAATTTGGGCTGATCTGGCAGCATGAACAACTTCCTCATCCAAGTAGGGATAGGGGTCAAAGGCAATATTCTCTTTTATTGTCGAGGAAAATAAAAAATTGTCTTGCGGGACATAAGCAATTGAAGACCGTAATGTTTTTAACGGGATCTTTCTAATATCATGCTGATCAATATAGATGGAGTTTTTGGGGGGATTGTATAATCGTAATAGTAATTGGACTAGGGTTGATTTTCCACTGCCTACTTTCCCAACAATGGCCAAACTTGTTCCTTTTGGAATGGTAATGTTAATGTTCTTTAAAACATGGTCTTTATTTCTTGGATAGTTAAAAGATAAGTCTTTTATCCTAATATCCCCTTTTACCAGAGTTAAAGGTATCGTCCCTTCCTCATCTTTTATATCCGGTTCAGTTGATAACACTTCACGGATTCGCTGATCTGCGGCTTTTCCTTGCTGCAGGAGATTAATGACTTTCCCAATGTTTTCAATTGGGCCAATCAACATGGATAAATAAGTATTAAAAGCAACAAAATCCCCAAGCGAAATCGTACTCTTCATAACTAAAATGGAACCCATTACGATCGAGAGTAAATAACTCAGTCCAACAATGCCTTGGCTTAATGAAGTAAAAAGTGAGTTTGAACGAATTAACTGTTTATTAACCTCTACGTTTGATTCATTTTCATTTGTAAACTTCTTTATTTCTTCTTTTTCTTGTACATAGGTTTTTATTACACTAATTCCCGAACAAAATTCTTGAACACGGCTTGTCAGTATTCCTATGGCTTCTTGTACTTTTAGAGAATGCGATTGAATTTTAGTCCGAAAACGATAAGCAATAAACGTTAATCCAGGTAACGGTAATAGGACTAGAAGCGTTAAATAGAGGTTAATTGTACCTGCCATCATGAAAACAGCCAAAGAAATTAAAACAGCAGCTTCCACCATCTGAAAATATCCCTGCATCCCGATTTGCCTGAGGATATTTACATCATTTACGGCGTGGGTCATCAAATTCCCAATTCGTTGGTTCTGGTAGTAATCTGCCTGGAGCTTTTCCCAATGAGAAAACAGCTCCGTCCGCAAGTCTCTTTCCAGCATCCGTGACATTCGGAAAATATAGATTCGGCCGCTTGACCGAAAGATAAAAGTGCCAATCCCTGCAATCGTAAACCACCATGACAATTCCAGTAAACGTGAAGCATGGATGGATTCATTTTGCAGTCCATCTGTAAACTGCTTTAATAAAGAAGGAACCCATAATTGCAAAACCAATGAGATCGATAAAAGAATTGTTCCAAGTACATAATTCCATTTATGTAACACAAAATGTTCTCTAAAAATGGGACGATTTCTTTTCATTTAACCACTCCTTCATAAAGGAATATGCTTAGCATATCTTACAGTAGATTCAATCACAATGGATTTCCCCATCATTTTTCATGGATTATCATGCTCTTGATAATTAAATAACCCCTTTTGGCTTTAAAATAAAAAGGCGGCCCTCTGTTCAAATTGGAACGGTGGGCTACCTTTGTTAATGTTTCTTATATCTTTTTAATTTTTTTCTAGAATTATTTTTAATTTTTCTAAATCCTTTTTGTTTGCTTTTTTCATCATTAAGCCCATAAATGGGGTAAACAATTTTGAAAATCCTGTCGGGTTCCCCCTGTTTCGAAGCTTCATTTTGGTCACATTGGTTTCAATGGATTCCCAAGTATAAGTCGTTTCCATTGGGAATGGACCATCAGCTGTTCTCATTACAAACTTTTGGTTAGGAATAAATTCAACTACTTCGTATATATAGGCTAGTTCTTTCCCTAAAAATTGGGCCTTAAAGGCGATTTGAGAACCAAGTGTTAGCGGTTTGGGAGATTTCCACTCTACTGACTTGATATTTACATACCATTCAGGAGCACGGTCAGGATTTGATGCATACTCCGCTACTTCTTTACGTGGGGAGCGAATATTTATTTCCGTAAACACGTCAACCATATGTTCATTCACTTCCTAACAACTAAGGTTATATTCCTTGATTTTGTTCTACATAATTCTTTAATAAATTTCCTAGAAGATGTTTCCAACCATTAGTGTGCTCTTCTTCCCAGTTCTCTCGAATGATCCCAGATGCATGATGAGAAAGTTGTAACAATGTGGCCCCATCCTTATCAAGAAGACGATAGGTATAAGAACTGTTAACAGCCCCTTGCATTCCTAGATGGCCATGCAGGCGGATTTCTTCCGGTGCGTTCACATAGTAAACATTGCCCCATATCGCTCCCTGATTTTCTCCCCATTTTTCAATAAATTGTCCACCTGGTACCGGATTAAATATAAACTGAGATTCCACTCCTTTGGGCGCCAAACGGAATTCCCACCAATCACCTGCACGTTCTGTTAATGCTTTGAAAACTTGTTCACGAGGAGCATTAATTAAAACCTCTTGTTCAATTTTAAAAATTCGGCTTGTGTTTTGTTCAGTTTTTTCCATAACAATATCTTCTCCTTTAATTTCAATCATTGCTTGCAAATTTAACAGTGAATTGGCAGCGGTGCCCATGTATTTTCCTATCCAACGATTGTGCATCCTCTGAAGTGGAACTACATTGATAAAATTACGCCGATATTTACCTTCCCGCCGAATGACTACTAGATTGCCTTCCTCAAGAATGGCCAAATGTTTCATAATGGCATACCTTGTGACCTCAGGAAAATAGTCATTAAGCTCGCCTGTCGTTTTAGGTGAATCCTTTAGAATATCAAGAATTCTTCTACGAATTGGGTGTCCTAGTGCTTTAAATAATGTGGAGAGCTCGTCTTCCATTCCAACGATCCTTTCAAAATGATGTGACTTTTATACATGTGAATAAATGGTCACATATAATATGTGACCTTATGGTAACATTACTTTACAGTAAAAATCAAGTAATCCAATTCTTCCTAATTTATCCTTTTTTATTTCAAAAAAATTGTCTTTAAGGACAAGCATAAATTTTTATACACAAAAAGAGAGTGACCTAAAGGTTATACTTATGGTCCACTCTCTTTTTAACAGTTCCTATTATTTATACGTGAAGAGTCGTGCTTTCAGCAATAGGAGAAGATTTGCTCTTTGCTAATGTCCAATTGTAAGACTTATATCGCAAGGCATTTGTTAAACTTTGAAGAAAGATTAAACTACAAAAAGCCGTCCACGCGCCGGTCTGTCCTAAATGATAAACTTGAGTCAACAAAATGGTGCATGGAACAAAGAAGATCCAATTTAACAATAAGGAGGTCCTAGACAAAAAGGTCGTATCTCCTATTCCTCTCAGCCCACCGGCAAATATTATACTGGTTCCACTAAATAATAAAATAAAAGATGCTAAATGGATGAGGGAAACGGATGTCAGATACACGGCAGTAACTGACGTGTATAGTTTGGCAATCGGTAAGGCAAATACAAATAAAATAATTGAAATCAATAACATAAACCCTAAACCAAGGTACACGGTTACTAGCCCAAACTGTTTCGCCTCCTGCGGGCGACCTTTGCCAATTTCTTGACCAATACCTACGGTAGAAGCCGCTCCAAATCCATTGGCTGGCATGAATCCAAAAGAAAGAATGTTTAGCGCAATTTCATTGGCTGCAATAGCCACTGTCCCAAGTCGAGTAATACAGGCGGTAAACACCAGCATTCCCATACTATTGGACAACTCTGTAATCCCTAGTTTCGAACTTTCGAAAAGCAGCAATCGAACCTGCCGTCTCTCAATTGGAACCCAAGTGAGAGTAAAATATTTTTCATTAAGGAACCGGAAATAGACAAGTAGATTCAGTAGAAACGTAATCCCTTCTGCGGCAACCATACTCCAGCCTGCTCCTTGTAGTCCTAAGTTTGGAAGGCCAAACTTACCGTACGCTAACGTGTAGGTAAAGAACACCACAAGGGCACTATTTATTAAAGAGATATTCATTGGTGTACGGGTATCACCCGTTGCCCTCATATAGGCATAAAAAATAATATTAAAAACGGTAAACATCATAGCAAACATTCGCACTTGGACATATGGAGTCCCAATTTTTAAAATCTCTGTGTTTGAGCCCATGACTACTAGTATAAAATGAGGAACGATAAAACTAGCAACAAATAAGAGAATCGCCTGAAAAACCGCTAAGATTAAAGCAATTTGCATTCGCTGATTTCCCAATTTCATATTTTTGGAACCATAGTTTTGTGCTACCAAATAGTTAATGGCCCCTTGATTACCAGAAAACAATGCCCATAAATTATACATTAAAACATTCGTAATCCCTACTACTGCAATGGAGGCAGCACCCAGCTTTCCAATGATCATCAAAATCAATAAACCTGTAACCGTCATTGATGAGAAAGTGGCAATCGATGGAATAGCTAAGCGCAGAATTTCCTTTATTAGTTTCATATTCTAATCCCACCGTCAATTAAAATGGTAAATGCATTGGTTTTTATGTAATATCAATCCTTCCTGAAAGCGCTTTTTATCTGTTAAAGTTTAAATTATTTTAATCTTTAGATATATAGGCAAAATGCACAAAAAAAAGGAAGCTATTTATGCAAGTTGTAATTTAACTTACTTTTATAATTGATGATCGTGAGAAGTAAAAAAATCCCCTTACGCTAAACGCGTAAGAGGATTTTTTTGTATCATTCTATTGCCAGATTTATTGAACTGAATAACTAAAAAGCTTTTCTAATTTACGAGTAATTTCATCTTTGTCCGCCTCAACCACTTCTAAAAACTGTGGTTTATCAAACAATTGAGTGATTTCCTTCGGGAATGTTTGATCAATGTCACAACGCTCAATCGATTCATTAAATTTAGCCGGATGAGCTGTGGCAAGTGTTACACAAACCTCACTAGGGTCATTACATGATTCATAGGCAGCTACACCGCAAGCAGTATGTGGATCCAATAAATAACTTGTTTCACCATAGTACTTGCTAATGGTTTGTAAGCATTCTTCCCCTTCTACGCCGTGTGCCGCAAAATCCGATTGAACTTGCTCGAGAAGTTCCTTGTTTACAACGATTTTTCCTTCGGACTTGAATTTCTCCATTAACTCAGAAACCGCAATTGGATTTTCGTCAAGCAAATAATACAGATAACGCTCAAAATTGCTGGCTACTTGGATATCCATCGATGGGCTATAGGTGCTTCGGAACTCACCAGGCTGATACAATCCATTATGAATAAAACCTTCTAGGATATTATTCTCATTTGTTGCTACGATAAGTTTACCAACCGGTAGACCCATTCTTTTTGCAAGATACCCAGCAAAAATATCACCAAAATTTCCAGTCGGTACACTAAAGTTAACACTCTTTATGTCTTTTTCTTTTTTCACTTGGTAATAAGCATAGAAATAATAAACCGTTTGCGCCAAAATACGGACGAAGTTAATCGAATTAATGGCACGAAGATGATACTTATTTTTAAATTCTACATCTGCGAATAATTCCTTTATGATCCTTTGACCATCATCAAACGTTCCTTCAATGGCTAAATTTAAAACACTTTCATCATCCACTGTTGTCATTTGTAATTCTTGTACTTTACTTACCTTACCATGAGGATGCAAAATACAAATTCGGATGCCTTCTTTTCCTCTTACTCCTTCAATAGCTGATGCACCCGTATCTCCTGAAGTAGCGCCAAGGATATGAATGGATTCACCCGTCTTTTTTGATACATAGGAATATAAATTCCCTAAGAATTGCAAAGCAATATCTTTAAAAGCAAAAGTCGGACCATGGAATAGTTCAAGGACATACATATTCTCTTTTACCTTTTGAACAGGCGTTACCTCTGGGTGGCGGAAGGTGGCATAGCTTTTTTCGATTAATGCCTTTAGTTCAGCGTCGGGGATTTCACCATCAACATAATATGAGAAAATTTCGTATGCCAATTCCTGATATGAAAGCTCTGACATGGCTTCTAATTTTTCTGCCGGAATGTACGGGATATTCTCTGGAACTAATAGTCCCCCGTCATTTGCCAATCCCATTAAGACTGTATCAATAAAACCAATTTTATTTACGTTTCCACGTGTACTAACAAAGTTCATAGCTTCCTCCAAGTATATGCTAAAAGTTTTACTATCTTGTTGTAGAATAGATTAATTTTTACACCGTTAGATTACTATACCATTTTGTGCTTTTAAATATATAAAATTTATTTTAAACATAATTAAGCGAATAGTCTATAAATTTCGTTTTAGAATGAAAAATTTTTGTCTTTTACATTTTTCGATAGTAGATTTCCTCATAATTACTCAACAAATAGGAGGAACCATCACATTTCATAAGAAAGTGACGACGAAAACTACTCATTATTATAAAGGAAGAATCAAACGGATATGGAATTATACTCATACAGGGAAATTACCCTTGGAACAAATCGGAAAGGTTGTGAGTGAATGAGACTTTCAGATGTACAGCCAAAGAAAAACTTCAGCTACATCTTCGTTCAATTTCCAGGAATGAAAATGAATGTCCCAATGCTCTCGAGCGGTGAGGGAAAGGCGGTGAAGGAAGATGTTGCTTTATGTGTCCAATTAAACAGTAAACAAAAGGTTAAACAACTATACTTTGTACATACACAAAGTATAAAACCGTTTGATTTCACTGATGAAGGAATTGGAGCTAAGGCATATTATCGCGTCATCAAACAAAAAGAAAACTCTCATGACTCACACACAAATGAGGATTTCATCACGGTTATTACAGATGAAGTAGAAATTGTACAGAAGAAATCTGATACAGGATATAACTTTATCTTAATGTTAAATAAACGTGAAATCGGAATCGTCGCTTCGGTTGTAGCAGAAGTGGTACAAACAGAGAAACGAACATTGCAGCCTAATGAACAAGCGAACGAATCTGTCACTGTAATCACAAATAAAAAGAAAGATAAGGCTTCCTCTGTTAGGAGGGTTAAAAAGAGGATCTTCTCTGGAGGCCATGCCTTTGAGAAGTATATAGTTACTGAGCCAATCCGAATGCTTTTAGAGGACGTTAAAAGAAAAGTTACGATATTTTCCCCTGCCGCATTAGATTTTATTGGTCCAGGTGATCAGAACCAACGAATTTTAAATATAAGGAGGTGTGGATGAGAATTATCCATTATGGAACTGACAACTTCATACAGGGAATCGAAACAAAAGGATTAAAAGGATAATCCGTTTCGATCGAAAAATTCTTATAAATACTATGGAAAGGATAATTAATTGCCAACCAGGATGTTTCACTTAAAATATACTTTATTATGATAAAAGACTTAACCACCGGGGTTAAGTCTTTTTTACTTTACCTACTTTCTCCAAATGTATACATCTTTAGTACTTATTCATAACCTCTTTTATCGTTGTCACAATAAACGCCAAATCATAATCAGTGGAGGACAACGGCGGTGATAAAGTTAGAATATTATTAAAACCTGCTACAGTTGCCCCATTTTTACCAATAATCAATCCCTTTTTCTTACATTCGGCAATGATATGATCAATTCTGGCAGGTGTTGCCGGTTCCTTCGTTTGTTTGTTTTCAACCAGTTCTATCCCCAGCAGAAAACCAAAACTGCGAATATCTCCAACAAGAGGATGTTCCAATAGTTCATTCAATTCTTGTCTTAACTGTTTACCCAATGCTTGAGCGCGTTCTACTAGATTTTCTTTTTCGTAAATTTCTATATTTTTTAATGCCAAGGCACAAGCCGCGGGGTTGCCGCCAAAGGTGTTCACATGTCTGAAATAACCGAATTCATCAGAGCTTTTGAACTTTTCGTATACATCTCGACGAACAGCAGTGGCCGATAATGGAAGATAACCGCTGGTAAGCCCCTTTGCCATTGTGACAATGTCAGGTTTGATGTCAAAGTGCATGTGACCGAATTTTTTCCCGGTGCGGCCAAAGCCACAAATGACCTCATCTATGATAAGGAGGACTCCATATTTTTGGCAGATTTCCTTTACCTTTTTCATATAAATAGGTTCCGGGACAAGGACGCCTCCACCGGTGATGACAGGTTCCATAATAAGGGCTGCAATGGAGTCTGTGCCTTCCCAAATAATTGTTTTTTCAATTTCTAAAGCGCAATTTAGATTAAACTGTTCAACTGTTTGCCCTTCTGGACGACGGTAACTATCTGGAGGACTGACATGAATAAACCCTGGAGCGAGTGGTTCGTAATTAAATTTCCGCACTGCCTGCCCTGTGGCAGCTAAAGCCCCCATTGAGTTTCCATGATAGGCTCGATAACGTGAAATAAATTTATAGCGGCTTGGGTCACCATTTTGCATGTGATATTGACGGGCGATTTTAAAGGCGGTTTCATTAGCCTCCGACCCACTATTGGAGAAAAATATGACATACTCTCCTTCTAGCCATTCATTCAATTTCTCTGCCAGCTGGATAGCCGGGAGATGACTTTGTGATAGTGGAAAGTAGGAAATGTTTTTTAATTGTTCGTAAGCTGCCTGCGCTAACTCTTCTCTTCCATAACCGACGTTTACGCACCAGAGTCCTGACATAGCATCTAAGTATTTATTGCCGTGGATGTCGGTAATCCACGAACCTTTTCCTTCCACAGCGACGATTGGTGAAGCTTCTTCTTTATAGGGAGTCATATGATGCCATAAATACTGCCGATCTTTTTCGATCCATTCATTATCCTTATTATTGATTACTGACATCGACCTTCGTCCTTTCTGTTTCTAAAGTAATCCATCTATTAGAGGTTCCTTCATTTACCCGTTGGTTCCCTATTTCGGACAATGAACTCGTCTATTTATCTTCCGTCTATTCAAACCGAGCGGTCAGCATTTTTTTCCTTGTGTAAAATTCTATTCCGTCGCAACCATTTGCATGTAAATCGCCATAAAAGGAATCTTTGTATCCAGAAAATGGGAAGAAGGCCATTGGTGCAGGGACCCCAACATTTACCCCGAGCATTCCTGCATCGATGTTTTCCCGGAACTGTCGCACGGAAGAGGCACTATCAGTGTACAAACATGCACCATTGGCAAATGGTGATGCATTAGCTACATCAACGGCTTCGGTTAAATCCTTTACTCTGATAATCGAGAGAAGTGGTGCAAAAATTTCATCCTGCCAAATTTTCATCTCTTTTTTAACGTGATCGAAAATAGTTGGTCCCATGAAGAAGCCAGGTCCGCTCACCGCTTCATCCTTACGTCCGTCACGGACAAGCGCAGCACCTTGTGCAATCCCTGACTCGATATAATCGATGGTACGGGTCTTGTTTTCTTCGCGAATGACGGGTCCAAGGAAAACACCTTCAGTAAGACCATTTCCAATTTTGATCTCATCAGCTAAAATAGATAATCGCTTGACTAATTCATCGGCTATACTTTCTTCCACCGCAACCACAGCTGCTGCCATACAACGTTCGCCTGCTGAACCAAAGGCTGCATTTGTAATCTCTCTTGCCGCAAGATCCAGGTTTGCATCTTTTAACACAATGGAATGATTTTTTGCACCAGAAAGCGCCTGGACTCGCTTCAGATTTGCTGTTCCTTTTTTATAAACATATTCGGCAACAGGCTGTGAACCGACAAATGAGATGGCCTTGACATCCTTATGCTCGAGCAGTCCATTGACCACATCATGTGCCCCATTGACAATATTCAGGACTCCGCTTGGCAATCCAGCTTCTGTCATTAATTCCGCCAGGCGGGCAGCAAGAAGTGGTGTTCGTTCGGATGGCTTTAACACAAAAGTATTTCCACTCGCAATTGCAATGGGAAACATCCAGCAAGGGACCATCATGGGAAAGTTAAATGGAGTAATTCCTCCTACAACCCCCAGAGGATATCGATACATGCCAGATTCTATATTTGTAGCAATATCAGGGAGCTGTTTGCCCATCATTAAGGACGGTGCACCTGCAGCAAATTCTACACACTCAATTCCACGCTGCACCTCGCCCATTGCTTCTGAGAGAGCTTTCCCATTCTCAATCGTGACAAGCTTCGCAAGTTCATCCCAATGATCTACAAGCAGTTGCTGATACTTAAATAATATTCGAGCCCGCTTTGGAACAGCGGTCTGTGACCATGATTTAAAGGCCTCTTTCGCAATGTCAACAGCATGATCGACGTCTTCTATTGTAGAAAGCGGTATTTCCGCTATTGTCTGGCCAGTAGCCGGATTGACCACTAGTTCTTTTTTATCAGATTTTGAATTGACCCATTCTCCTCCAATGTAATTCTTTAATTGCCTGAATCCTTCTGTGAAAATAGTCATTTAAACAGTCTCCTTATTTTTTATCCAGGTATGCCAAGCATAGCGTCGCTGTCAAGATTGACGGTTTTGTTGTTGAATCAATCTTACGGAAAAATACTTCCGGGCTGCAGGTGTCAAAATATGAATGGTTTCCGTTTCCGTTTCCTTTTCATCATTGCTGTCTTTTTTCTCAAATAAAACATAGGCTCCGCTTAAATTTTCCGTAATCGTTTTAATTTGAAATCCTTTTTGAATATAATAATCCACGAGATCTCTTTCTTCTAAAAACTGCTGATATTCGGACATTTCTGTTACTCCTTCCACTCCATACCTAAGGGAAGGGTTAAGAATCCGTTCGTCCTTAACCCCTCTTGGCTTGCAAACTTAAAATGTTAGAGTAGTACTTTCATGTTCAGATTTTTTATCGGATCCATATTTAGCGCGTTTTAAAAATTGTCCAGAACCAGGTTTTCCAACGAACTGTTTATCACGGATAACAAACTCGCCGCGTGATAGGACCGATACAGGTTCTCCCGTTACTTTCATTCCCTCAAATGCATTATAATCAACGGCCATATGGTGGATATCAGCTGAAATAACACGCTCTACAGTTGGATCGAAAATGACAATGTCAGCATCTGCTCCAATCGCAATGGTTCCTTTTTTTGGATACAAACCAAATAATTTAGCAGCCTTTGTTGAAGTAATATCGACAAACTGATTAATGGAAATTCGCCCTTTATTAACCCCCTCAGAGTAAAGAATACTAACGCGGTCCTCTATGATTGGTCCGCCATTTGGAATTTTTGAGAAATCTCCCTTTCCGAGGTCCTTTTGACCAACGAAGTCAAAGGAGCACTGATCAGAACCTAAGGTTTGCAATTGTCCGGTTTTTAAGGCATTCCATAACTCGGCTTGATTCCATTTTTCACGTAGAGGCGGGGACCAAACGTACTTGGCTCCTTCAAAATTTGGTTTCTCTAAGTAGGATTGGTCCAAAACCAAATACTGCGGGCAGGTTTCTCCCCAGATATCAATGCCTTTACTCCTCGCCTCGGCAATTTTACGGGCAGCTTCTGCGCAGGAAACATGGACCACATAAAGTTGAGATTTAGCTAATTCTGTTAAGGTTGCTGCTCTGCCAGTAGCTTCCGCTTCTACTTCAGGCGGTCTTGTCAGTGCATGAAAAATGGGGTCCGTATTTCCATCTTCTAAAGCTTTTTTCACTAAATAATCGATCACATCGCCATTTTCTGCATGAACCATCACGAGAGCGCCAAGGTCTCTAGCCGCAATCAAGGTTTTAAAAAGTGTTTCATCATCCGCTTGGAACTGATTTTTATATGCCATAAATACCTTCAGTGACGTAATGCCCTCTTCTTCAATCATCTTGGGCAGCTCAGCTAGCTTTTCATTATTCATTTCTACTATTTGCAGGTGGAACCCATAATCAATAACAGCTTTATCTTTTGATTTTGCGTGCCAGGTATCAACGGCACTTTTTAATGTGGCTCCTTTTGTAGTTAAACAAAAATCAATAATGGTTGTCGTTCCGCCAAAGGCTGCGGCAATGGTACCTGTTTCAAAGTTATCCTTTGTGACGGTACCGCCAAACGGCATATCCAGATGGGTATGAGGGTCAATTCCGCCAGGGAACAGGTAACAGCCTTTTGCATCAATCACTTCTGCACCAACAATAGGCAGATTTTCTCCAATTTGCGTGACGACTCCATTTTCAATACATACATCTGCACGATAGGTATCGGCAGCCGTTACGACTACTCCATTTTTAATAATTTTTATCATGATAACCCTCCCCGTTCTATTAAAAAATTGAATCTATTATTTTTTTACACTATTGATTTCACAAGAAAGTGCTCCTAGTGCTGCTTGACGTTCATTCCATGTCATCGGCGGCAGCTCACTTGGTAACTCAATCATGTCAATTGCCCCTTCTACCGGGCAAACGATGGAACATAAATTACAGCCGACACAGTCCTCCTCTCTTACTTTGAGGATGCTGTTTCCGTGTTCATCCTTTCGCATTTCAATACATTGATGGGAAGTGTCCTCACAGGAAATATGGCATTTATTGCAATTAATACAAACATCATTATTGATTCTGGCAACTACACTATAATTCAAATCAAGGTTGCCCCAGTCCGAATATTTCGGTACCGATTGACCAACTAAATCCATGACAGAGGCAATTCCCTTTTCATCTAAATAGTTATTTAATCCTTCGATCATATCCTCGACGATTCTAAATCCATGGTGCATAGCTGCCGTACATACTTGAACACCGCTTGCACCCATTAACATGAATTCGACTGCATTTTGCCAGTTTGAGATTCCCCCAATACCAGAAATCGGGATATTAATCTTAGGATTTCTAGCACACTCCCCGACCATATGTAACGCAATCGGTTTAACTGCAGGCCCGCAATATCCTCCATGTGCACCTTTCCCGGCAACATGGGGGATGGTGTTCCACGAATCAAGATCCAC
Source organism: Neobacillus cucumis (assembly GCF_002860255.1). GTDB lineage: Bacteria > Bacillota > Bacilli > Bacillales > Cytobacillaceae > Neobacillus > Neobacillus cucumis_A. The sequence goes on along the minus strand of NZ_PGVE01000041.1, from coordinate 8,345 downwards.
CCCTGCTAAACTATTAATCGTATTAATTAAACTAATTGCATCTGCTCCACCCTTTACTGCTGCCTCGGCTGTAGCCGTAATATCGGTTATATTGGGGGTGAGTTTTACGATTACAGGTGTCTTAGCTGCCTCCTTTACCCAATAGGTTTGTTTTTCAACCAGAGCAGGTACTTGGCCTGAAGCCGATCCCATCCCTCGTTCAGCCATTCCATGAGGGCACCCAAAGTTTAATTCAAGCCCATCGACACCAACAGCTTCTACTTTTTTTACTATTTCATGCCATTTTTCTTGCTTTGGCTCCACCATTAATGAGGCAATAATTGCGTGATTTGGGAAACGCTTCTTTGTTTCGTATATTTCTTTTAGGTTGACCTCCAGAGGGCGGTCAGTAATAAGCTCGATATTATTAAAGCCAGCTACTCGTTGCCCATTAAAACTGACTGCTGCAAATCGTGAAGTAGTATTGATAATCGGCTCTCCTAAAGTCTTCCAAACAGCACCGCCCCAGCCTGCCTCAAAAGCACGTTGGACCTGATATCCTGAGTTAGTAGGGGGTGCTGAAGCTAACCAGAATGGATTCGGTGATTTTATTCCAGCTAAATTAATCCTTAAATCTGCCATCATCCTGCCTCCTTTTAAATTTTTTATGTGGACTTATGCTGTTTCAACTTCCGAAGGCTTCAGTATTTGATGTATAGAATAAGCACTTTCTTTCCCTTGTTGTACGGCAGTTACGACCATCGCATCCCCCTTTAGTCCCTTTCCATAAATGACATCTCCACAGGCAAACACTTTCGGATTAGTTGTCTGATAGGTAGTGGGATTTATTTTCACTACTCCACCGTTATGCTCTAAAGAAAACTGTTCGATCAGTTCGACATACCTGGATTGCCCATTTGCTTTAATAACCGCATCGACTTCAAGGATAAATTCAGTTCCTTTGATTGGAACAGGGCGCCGGCGTCCATCCTCTCCGGGTTCAGTTAGCTCCATTTTGATACATTCAATCCCCATTACATTCCCTTGCTCATCACCTACTATTCTTACAGGTGCTGTAAGCCATCGGAATTCCACCCCATCTTGTTTGGCGAATTCATATTCAAAATCGTAAGCAGTCATTTCCTCCCTCGTTCGTCTATAGAGGATTTTTACATTGTCAGCACCGAGACGAACTGAATTGGTTGCGGCATCGATGGCTGTGTTTCCTGCACCTATTACAGCAACCTTCTTTCCCAGAAGATTACTCGAAAGTGGTTTTGTTTTCGTTTCTTTTACAAATTCGATCGCATCAAATACTCCTGATAGATCCTCACCAGTTATCCCTAACGTCGGAACTTTGGACATGCCAATCGCAAGAATGATAGCATCATAATCTCTCAGGATTTCTTCTACCCCAATATCTTTACCGACTTTTGTTCTGGTCCGGATTTCAACATTTAAACTCTCTATTTGCTTCACTTCCCAATAGGAGATAGGAAGCGGTAATCTAAATGGAACAATTCCATAGGTATTTAATCCTCCTGCCTTTTCTTCAGCCTCAAAAATTGTCACCTCATACCCAAGCAGTGCAAGTTCTCTTGCAGCAGACAACCCTGCTGGTCCCCCGCCAACAATCGCCACATTTTTCCCATTTTTCTTCCCAGAACTAAACAGGAATTGCTCATTATGAATGGCCCAGTCCGTTGCATAACGCTGCAGGTTACCAATCATGATTGGATTGGTAGAATGGTTTAAGACACAAGCGCCCTCACATAATTCCTCCGTTGGACAAACGCGCGAACAACTTGCACCAATTGGATTTGCCGTAAAAATGGTTTTCGCAGATCCTTTTAAATTGCCAGTAACAATTTTTTTTATAAATGACGGTATATCAATTCCAGTTGGACAGGCCTTAATACAAGGTGCATCATAGCAATAGAGACATCGATTGGCCTCTTCCACCGCTTTCTGTTTGGTTAAAGCAGGAACTATTTCCTGAAAATTCAGACTTAGATTTTCGGACGAGAGTTTTGACTGATTAGCTGCACCCAATTGCAATGACCTCCTTCAAATATAGATAATCAAAATGAAAGAACCGTTTCCAGCAAGACATTTACTCCCTTTGCGCAATCTTCCCAAGTGGTAAGTTCCTCTTCACAATGACTCTTTCCATTGATACTTGGAACAAAAATCATAGCAGTTGGAATATAGCTTGACAGGAATTGAGCATCATGACCTGCACCGCTATCCATTCTTTTATAGGAGTAGTTTAATGACTTAGTAGATTTCTCTAATAAATCACATATTTGTTCATCAAATAATACGGTTGAACGATCCCATAATTTCTCGGTTCGAATTTCGCAGCCCTCATTAGCATGTGATTGTTTGAGACCTAGGATAATCTCTTCCACTTCCTTCATCACCGATGGTTCTTTGTGCCTAGCTTCTAGTGAAAAAACGACTTTATTAGGAATAACTGTATGAATGTTAGGGAGGACATTCATTCGACCTATCGTGAAAACTAAATCCCTATTAAGAGCACTAAGCTTTTGCCGGGCTTCACTAATTAAGTTATTTGCCGCAAAAAGCGCATCCTTTCTCATGTCCATTGGAGTCGTGCCGGCATGATCCGATTCCCCTGTTACTTCGATTTCGTAGCAAACCATCCCAAGTACACATTCCACTACTCCGATGGATAAAGATTCCCGTTCAAGAATCGGTCCTTGTTCAATATGTAATTCTAAAAAGGCGGCAGCTTCTTTTAAACGGGATTCCTCTTTACCAACATAACCAATGGACTTTAATGCTTCTCCAAAAGTAATGCCATTAGCATCCTTTTTCTTTAACATAGTAGGTTTATCGAATTTACCTGACAATATGCCTGATGCCATCATCGATGGTTCAAATCTGGCTCCTTCTTCATTTGTGATATTGGTAATTATTAGAGGAATCCTTGGCTTAATATTATTTTCAACTAAAGAACGAGCAACTTCCAAACCAGCGACTACGCCTAGTACGCCATCAAACCGGCCTCCTTTTTTAACTGAATCTAAATGTGAACCAATCACTAGCGGAGGCTTATCTTCAATCCCTGCTAATGTCGAGTAGATATTCCCCAAATCATCAATTTCAACCGACATCCCTAACTCTTTACAGCAAGAACAAAAGTGATCCCTTGCTAAACGGTCCTCTTCCGATAAAGCCAACCGCGTTACACCATTATTTTTGGTCCGCCCGAAATTTGCAAATTTTTCAAGTGTGGATTGTAATCGTTCGCCGCTGATTAATATTTTTTGTTGTTCCTTCATCTAGTTCATGCCCCTTTCATTTATACCGGTATGCGCTATGATTTTTTTATTTTTCAAGTAGCGGCCTAATATGATATTCCTCCTAATAAAGATGGCCTATTGTCTTTTATATGTCTTTAAATTAAGTACTAGATTGATTATCTTCCTTAAACCTCGCACATTCCATTATATGGTAAGTAAATCTAACATATTAATTTACGAAAACGCCAACACCCATTACATATTTCTCTAGGTTTCTTCCCAGTTTATGGTTAGGGCTTTAACAAGTATGGATCCATTCTTTGTTCTTCTTTTTCATTCACTAGTTTTGCTAATTTTGTATAATCGATTTCGTAAACAATTCGGGGCCGCCCTTTTTGATTCATCGTTTCTTTCCCAATGATTCTGGCAATATTATTTTCACATAAACTTTTTAAAATTCTTGCTGCATGACGTTCACTCGTATTCATCCCAATACTTATTTCCCTAGTGGTAATTTCTTTCTTTTGAATCATTGATAACCATGCAAAAAATTTTCGCAGAGTTAGAGAATTTTGTTTATTATCGTTACTTTTTTTCAGAGGATAATTCACTGTTTCTCCCGTTCCAAGTGGTCCGTAAATCCTTTTTTCTGCGTCGATTAAAAAACTGCTCCCTCTTTTTTCTCTGATTGAAAATTCAAGAGCATTTCTTGCATTATAAGCCGCACTTTCTGCCGTATCTGCATAACCAATACCAAGATTAACGGTAATACGTTCGTTCATTTCTTTTAAAAATGTAAAGTCTCTTCTTCTTTTTGTTACTTTTTCAAATACACCGCGAGTTGTGTAAAGCGTAATGATACCGCTATCCGATAAATTAGTACTTGAAAACAGGAGGTTTCCAAATTCTACAATTTTTTGTTTAATCAAATGACAATCTTTACTTAATTGTTCATTTCGTTCCCTTTCTTCGTAAATCATCTGAAATTGTAAGACCGTAAATTGGGCTTCCTCTTTTTTTTGATTCTGTCCACTTAACATCGCTTTGCATAATGTGTCTCGGATATTTGCGTTTGTGTGCTTCATTAGAAAAACGGGTACATTTAACAACTTTAATCTTTCATATACAGAATTTAGAGTGGTGGCAACAACATGTACTTTTCCTTGTTTGAATAATTTTATGTGATAGTTAGCTAATTCATCACTATCCACTGGAACTTCCTTAAATGTAATTAATTCATAGGGTATTCTAGAGATACCCATTTCCTCATAAATCTCTTCTATAGAATGGGGCTCGATAATATCAAAACTAATAATAGGGTAATGATGGTATTTCTCGTAAATCTCTAATAAAGTTCGATAGATATCAGAGCCTTTAAAAGGTATATAGTAGGAGATGACATTCAAGGGGAGATCCTTTTTTGAAATAAAAAAAGGTGTGGGACCAGCAAAAATAAAAATATCCTTCGGTTCTTGGTGTTCCCGAACTAATATTGCTGATTCCTCTACCTTTTCGTAGATAATTGATTTAGTTTTAAGTTCATTAAACTCCATAGCAATCTTACTTATTTTATTAACTAACGGCTCTGGTCCGATAATGAATACATGAAGTTTGATCATTATCACCTCCTGTTCAACATAATAAATGCATTATTTGTTGTGTCTTAAATAATTCGTTAAACTATTATCTCTAGTAACTTTGAAATAATCCACCGCTTTGAAATATATGCTCACATTGAAATTTATGTAAACGGATACATTTTAGAACAAAAAAACCTGAACCCTTTTTATGGTTTTAAGTTCAGGTTTTTCAAAAGAAAAATTTTCTTGTCCAAATTGAGGCTATTTTAAATCTAACGCTTTATTTTGAGTAAAGGAGAATTTCAGGATTTACAACAAAACAATATTGTCAAACCCTTTATAATCCTTCGTGGCATTTCGTGTGTCAACAACAATCTTGGATTCTTTAACGATCTCTTCTATGGGGAGGGTGGAGTGGTCTGTTAAAATCAAGCTGCAATCAACTTCTTGGAGAATTTCAGGGGTAATCTCAGTTGAATGATATACTTCATTATTTATTGTTATGCTTTCAATATAAGGATCAAAGTACTTTACTTTAGCTCCCTTTTCAATGAGCTTAGCCATCACTTCTAACGCCTTGGATTCCCTCATGTCGTTAACATCTTTTTTATAGGTAATCCCAATAACAAGGAGTTTTGCTTCCTGAAATGGGATTCCTAAGGTATTTAACGTCTTTTCTATTACAAATTCAGGCATTCTATTATTAATCGATTTTGCCATTTCAACCATATCCATATTTACATGATATTGCCGTGCCTTCCACAATAAATAAAGTGGGTCTACAGGTATGCAGTGCCCTCCGATTCCTGGTCCTGGATAATAAGGAGTGAAACCAAATGGCTTGGTACTACATGCCCTGATTACCTCCCAAATATCTACTTCCAATTCATTACAAACGATCGCCAATTCATTCATGAAAGAGATATTAATGAGCCGTTGTGTATTCTCTACAAGCTTGCTCATTTCTGCGATTTTAGGAGATGAAACAGTTATTACTGTTTGAAAAATAGATTCATAAATCCCCCTGGCTTTTTCAGTACAATTAGGAGTAACCCCCCCAACGATCTTAGGTATTTCCTCTAGCTTAAATAGTTTTTGTCCAGGGTCGATTCTCTCCGGGGAATACGCAATATAAAAATCACTCCCTATATCAAATCCTTTAGCACTAATGGCTTGGACTAAAATTTCCTCCGTGGTTCCTGGATATGTTGAACTCTCCAATACCATTAATTGTCCTTCCTTAAGAAATGGAACAGAGTTCTCGACAGCCTTTTCGATAAAAGAAATATCAGGGGTATCGTCTTCTTTTAGAGGTGTAGGTACACAGAGAATGATGGTATCTGACTTTTCAATTACCTGATAAGAATTTCCTGCATGAAAATTACCCGTTTCAACCATTTTCATAATCTCTTCGTCACTAAAGTCACTTAAGTAGCTTTTCCCCCTATTGATTGCCTCTATCTTTTTCACATCATAATCAATTCCATAAACAACATGTTTTTTTTGTAAAAATAATTTCGCCAAAGGCAGGCCGACATAGCCCAGCCCAATTATGACAATTTTACTCAAAGTATGTTACTCCTCCTCTAAATTAATTTAGAATTAATGGTTTGATTATTAAACCCACTACATTTATGCTTTCTTACAATTAGAGTCGGTCCACATGGTCAGGAATAAGAAAAGTGAATTGATAAGAAGCACAAAAGTCATATTCGCCCGATTGATTTCACACTTTCAAAACATAGTATGGGTTAAGAAAAAAAAAGAAACGGCGTTTGGACATAGTTTTTAATACAAAAATTAAAAACCTTTCTGTTTAGGAAAGGTTTAGAAACATTAGCCTATTGATTTGAAGCGTCTATACCATTTGTTATATGCGACATATCTTATAAGGACAAAATGTAATAAATCTAAGTCTGTGCTTAATGGAATAAAAAAGGAGTGAAGGAATTGAAAAGAGCCGTTGTTGTATTTTTGGAAAATAAACGTCCATTACTATTACAATTCTCGTGGCTTTATACATCTCTTAAATATATTAAATCCAAAGACACCGATCTAGTTGTTTTTGGGACGGACGATGCACTTGAAAAAGTCCCAGATGATTGTATTAAAATTCCATGTCCCATCGCAACAGAACCTCCAGAATTTGTAAAATATTTCAGGATAAATTCAAATTATTACTATACTAAACCGGAGGTAAGCATCTTAAATCAATACGATTACATTTTTAAAACAGATGCTGATACGTTTTTAACTCCAGCCTGGAACAGCTTTTATCCAGAACAATATACGACTGGAAAAGGCGGGTATGTCAATTCGATGGAAGTTAGGCAACACTTAAAACGTATTACAGAACTTCATGGTTTAAAGCATCAGGGCATCCATAATATCGGTGCAACTCATTACGGGAAACCAGAAGATGTTATAAAAGTTTCCCAAACAGCAGTTGAAATTGCAAAATATTTGCTGACAGTGGAGTTTAAGGACGATCCTGGAAAATGGCCAGGATGGTATGGTGGTGTAGCGAATATGTATAGTAATGAGATCGCTGTTAATGGTCATATTGAAAGCTTTACAATAGATAGACTAAACATTGATTTTCCAAGCACTTCTCCTGAAACAACTGACCGCCATGTTCATATCCATTGCTATCACACTAATCATATATTTTCTAAGTTTGCTATGGAAAAAGGGAAATATAATGATATAAACCCAAATGATTTGGATCTAAACATTGTAAGAGATTATTGTTTGTTTATTGCTCTTAAAGCTCAAAAAGAATTTAACATTTAAAATTAATGGTATATAGTGATAGCACCTACGCTTCCTAACTTCTAAACATTCACCTTTTTAAAGAGATAGTTTACTACTATCTCTTTTTTTATTATACAAATAACAATTAATACCTGAAACTAATGGTGATTACCAGATTTTTCTGCACTATGGCAATAACCTATTTTCACTTTTTTGAGTATTATTACTTACGATTTATGGACCGCATTCATAGGATATAAAAAAGTGAATAGGGGTGGCATCTTTTTTGTCAAACCAAAACAAATGCAATTGCGGTAAAGATATATGCCAATGTTCTTGTATGTCTGAATCTGAAGGCATACACGATTGTCACGAATCAAAAGGCCATGAAAAACCGCCTAAACCGAAAGGACATGCTGGTCCTCCTAGACCAAAAGGACATACTGGTCCTCCGCGAGAGAAGTGTCCTTCGGGACCTCCGGAACCGAAATGTCATCCGGAACCGAAATGTCATCCGGAACCGAAATGCCATCCGGAACCGAAATGCCATCCGGAACCGAAATGCCATCCGGAACCGAAATGCCATCCTGGACCTCCTGGACCTAAAGGGCCTCCTGGACCAAAGGGAGACACCGGGCCTCGAGGACCTAAAGGTGATACTGGTCCCCAAGGGCCTCAAGGTAATCAGGGGCCTCAAGGTAAAAAGGGACCTCAAGGTAATCAGGGGCCTCAAGGTAATCAAGGACCTCAAGGTAATCAGGGG
>NZ_PGVE01000040.1 GCF_002860255.1 Neobacillus cucumis | reverse complement strand
TGAACCGCCGTATACGGAACCATATGTACGGTGGTGTGAGAGGGGCGAAAATAATTAAATTATTTTCCCTCTACTCGATTGATTTTAAAAGAAAGTCCATCTGAGTCATCATTCATTGTAGTTCCTAAACATTCTTAATCGTGATAAAATGAACATGTATGTAACCGTTTTAATGTATAGGAGGGGTTAGAAATGATGCAACCATATAAGCACGAACCGTTTACTGATTTTTCGGTGGAAGATAACCGCCAAGCCTATTTTCAGGCATTAAAAACAGTAGAAGGTTATTTGGGGCAAGATTATCCCTTGGTTATTGACGGAGAGAAAATCACAACAGAAGAGAAAATCATTTCCTATAATCCAGCAAATAAAGAAGAAGTAATCGGCCGTGTGTCAAAAGCGAATAAAGAGCTTGCTGAAAAAGCAATGCAGGCGGCTGTAGAGGCATTTAAAACATGGAAAAGGACGAAAGCAGAAGTTCGCGCAGATGTCCTATTTAAAGCAGCAACGATCATCCGCCGCCGTAAGCATGAATTTTCAGCTTTAATGACAAAAGAAGCAGGTAAACCGTGGAGAGAAGCAGATGCAGATACCGCAGAAGCTATTGACTTCTTAGAATATTATGGCCGCCAAATGTTGTCGTTAAAAGATGGTGTGCCAGTACAAAGCCGTTCAAATGAATTCAACCGTTATCATTATATTCCTCTAGGCGTTGGGATTATTATTTCACCTTGGAACTTCCCATTTGCAATTATGGCAGGTACAACTGTAGCAGCCATTGTTTCTGGTAACACCGTTCTATTAAAGCCAGCTTCGACCACACCAATCATAGCCGCAAAATTTGTGGAAGTAATGGAAGAAGCAGGTCTTCCGAAAGGTGTTTTAAACTTTGTCCCAGGTAGCGGTGCGGAAGTAGGCGATTATTTAGTTGACCACAAAGATACTCGTTTCATCAGCTTCACTGGTTCTCGTGATGTCGGTCTTCGTATTTTTGAACGTTCATCTAAATTAAGCCCAGGTCAGATTTGGATGAAGCGCCTAATTGCTGAAATGGGTGGTAAAGATACGATTGTTGTAGATTCAGAGGCTGACTTAGAGCTTGCTGCCCAATCCATCGTTGCGGGAGCGTTTGGGTTTTCAGGTCAGAAATGTTCGGCATGCTCACGTGCAGTCATAGTGGAAGATGTCTATGATCAGGTACTAAATCGTGTGGTTGAGTTAACGAACCAGTTAACAGTTGGTAATCCGGCTGAACAGGGGAATTTTTTGGGACCGGTAATCGACAATAATGCGTATAAAAAAATACTTGAGTATATTGAAATTGGGAAACAAGAGGGCAAGTTAAAGACTGGCGGTATTGGTGATGATTCCAAAGGGTACTTCGTCCAACCGACTGTTTTTGCAGACCTTACGCCTACATCCCGTATTATGCAGGAAGAAATTTTTGGCCCAGTGGTCGGCTTTACAAAGGCAAAAGATTTCACGGAAGCCATCGAAATTGCTAACAATACGGAATACGGCTTAACAGGAGCGGTTATTACAAATAATCGTGAACACTTAGAGCAGGCGCGTGAAGATTTTCATGTAGGCAACCTTTACTTCAATCGTTCTTGTACAGGAGCTATTGTTGGCTACCAGCCATTTGGTGGCTTTAACATGTCCGGTACTGATTCTAAAGCAGGCGGTCCTGACTACTTGCTTCTTCATATGCAGGCAAAAACGACTTCTGAAATGTATTAATAATATCACAAAAGCCCCCTTCTCTTTCGAGGAGGGGTTATCTTTTTTTATTTGAAAAATGCCGTTTCCTTTATAATTTGGGTGAATCTGAGAAAAATAAGATAAATCCTTGAATACAACTAAAAGAAAGATTTTGTTCATATACACTAATCAAACTGTATAATGCATAAATCAGCCTTTACAAGAAATTTATGTAAATTTGCAGAGGCGCTATGATAATATTAAGAAAACAAATGAAACATTCTTAATAGGAAAATCGTCATTAATAAAGACATCATATTCTAAATATTAATTAACTAATAGATCCGCTAATGAAATTGCCATCCTTGGAGGTAACATGCCTTTGATCTCATTATATTTGTTCCATGTCACAGCAGTTGAACATAGTGAAAGTCTGCTATGGACCTTTTTAACCTGTAATGCTTTTGTTGTCGTAGCTGGTATTGTCTTTATGTATAAGTTGTTTACTCAAAAAACGGTAAAGATTGCCGGAATTTTGTTTGGATTGGCATTGGCTATTAATTATATCCTTATCGCTATATTTGGGGACCCTTTTGACTTGTTAGGATAAGATGAAATGAACAGAAGTTGTAATGAAAATCGAAATTGACTAGTTGATGGGTGTTTGGGGCAAAAAGCTGAAAGCTTGAGAGGGGATGGACTGATTGAAATATTATCGATTATGGGTGCTGGCCTTTTTATTAAAATTTATTGGCTCCGCTTGGGACGCATCCTATCATTTTAAATATTTATTTGAGGAATACTCAATTCCCCATATTGTAAATACCATGGGGTTTGCGTTGGGTGGAATCCTGTTATTTCAGGAGTGGAGACGCGCTAATTATATGGATGGCTTTTCACGAAATCTGATTACCATTGGGTATGCGCTGTTTCTTATAGGGATCCCATTGGATTTTACGTATCATATTGCCTATGGAATTGATCTAACAACTTGGAGCCCAACCCACTTTATTTACTATATAGCCACAGATATCATGATCATTGGAGTATGGCGAGCATATAACTTATATACGTGGCATATCGTACCCACATGGAAGTCCATGCATACTTGGTTTGCCATGTTTCTGTTAGAATGCTTCATGTTTCCAAATATGCAGCAGGAAAATGGGGCCATTTCTTATGACCAGTACATTCACGGTAAATCCATTGCCTCAAAGGAAATTCTTCAGTTAATTTCGGATCCAGCTTCACAGATATTTGGAGGCATCCCGGAATATGTTTATCCTATTTATTCAGTATTAATGGTGGGGTTATTGACTGTGGTGACGATTCGAATTTTTCGTGATTTCACCATACCATTTGCGGCAGCGGTATTATACATTGGACTAAGATTTGCCGGAAAAACAATCTTTGCTGCCGTAGAATATCCTACATCCTATGTACCGATTACTCTCATACTGATTCCGCTAGCCTTTTTATTATTTAAACGAACCAATTGGCTCGCTGGACTTGTTGGAAGCACCGCTTACTTTCTCTGCATATATGCTATCCACGAGTTTGGACTACTCATTACACCACCGTTAGCCATATGGGAACTAGTTCCCGCCGCTCTAATCGGTATCTTAATTCCAGTCCTTAATGCCTTCATCAAACCTCATCTCCTACTAAAAAAAAGTAAACAACCTGCATAACGTAAAAAGGGTGCCTGTCACCCTTTTTTGTTTTGGCATTTTTTTTATGGTGGAATGGTTAGTTTAGCCAATCATTGTTTTTGATTATTTCCTTGAAATGTTCACAATTGAGCAAACAGATGTGACGAACGTCACAATTTTTCTAGGGAGGACCATTTACAATCTAACTATAGAGATAACCTATTAATTCAAATTTTAAATAAACCATTAAATATAAAGGAGCCAACCAGATATGAAGAAATTAGTAATGATTGGTAACGGAATGGCTGGAGTAAGAACTATTGAGGAGATTCTTAAAGTTAATTCAGGGGAATTTGAGATAACCATCTTTGGTGAAGAGCCGCATCCAAACTACAATCGTATTAAACTATCAAATATCCTTCAAGGGGACACAAAATTTGAAGAAATTATTATCAACCCGCTAGAGTGGTATAAAGAAAATAATATTAAACTTTATACAGGAGAAGCGGTTGTACAAATCGATGCAGAGGCAAAACGTATAATCAGTGATCAGGGGCGTGAAGTAGAGTATGACGAGCTGATTATTGCGACTGGTTCAAAATCTTTCATTCTTCCAATTCCCGGTGCTGACAAAAAAGGTGTAACGGGTTTTCGTGATATAAAAGATTGTGAAATGATGATCAAATCAGCGGACCAATACAAGAAAGCGGTCGTTATTGGCGGGGGGCTGCTTGGACTTGAAGCAGCTCGAGGGCTGCTAAACTTGGGCATGAAAGTGGACGTGGTACACTTAATGCCGCATCTCATGGAGCGTCAGCTGGACCCGATTGCTTCTTCTTTACTTAAACAAGAGCTAGAATCACAAGGCATGAATTTCTTAATGGAGAAGGCAACGGTTGAAATTTTAGGTGATGACCGAGTAACAGGTCTTCGTTTTAAAGACGGTACTGAAGTTGAAGCGGATCTTGTTGTCATGGCTATTGGAATTAAGTCTAACGTTCAAGTAGCAAAAGACAGCGGAATCTATGTGAATCGCGGAATTGTTGTCAATGACTTTATGGAAACAAGTGTCCCTCATATATACGCAGTCGGAGAATGTGCGGAGCACAGAGAAATTGTTTACGGCTTGGTTGCACCATTATATGAGCAAGGTAAAATTTTAGCCAGCCATATTTGTGGTATCGATACTAAGACATATGAAGGTTCTGTTACAGGTACACAGCTGAAAGTGGCCGGTGTGGATCTTTTCTCTGCGGGTGAAATTTTCGAGGATGGTACAACTAAATCCATTATGACCTACAATGAGTTTGAAGGTCTTTATAAACGAGTTTTAATAAGAAATAATGTTATTGTTGGAATCGTCCTATATGGTGACACGACAGACAGCACCCGGTTATATCGTATGCTGACTAAAAAAGAAGATATCAGCGGAGTCTCTATCTTCCATACAGAATGTACCGGTGAAGGCGGCAGTGACGATGTTGCCTCAATGGCAAATGATGAACTAGTCTGCGGCTGTAACGGTGTCACAAAAGGAGCGATTGTTGAAGCGATCCAAACACAAGGCCTAACTACACTTGACCAAGTCAGCCATTGTACAAACGCAGGACGTTCTTGCGGACGATGTAAACCAATGGTCAGTCAAATTCTTGCGCATACACTTGGGGATCAATTTGATGCGGCAGCGGCTCAAAAAACAAGCTTATGCGGATGTACCACATTAAGCCGTGAGGAATTGGTAGCTGAGATAAAGGAAAAAGGACTAACAAGTGTAAAAGAGGTAATGAACGTTCTTGATTGGAATAATACGGAAGGCTGTACAAAATGCCGCCCGGCTATCAACTACTATCTTGGTATGATTCATATGGATGGATATAAGGATGACCGTGATTCTCGTCTTGTAAATGAGAAAATGCATGCTAATATTCAAAAAGATGGAACGTATTCCGTTGTACCAAGAATGTATGGCGGGGTGACTACAGCAGCAGATTTGAAAAAAATTGCGGAAGTTGCTGAAAAGTATAACGTTCCTTTAGTAAAATTAACTGGTGGACAACGGATCGGTTTGTTCGGAGTGAAAAAAGAAGACCTTCCGGCTATGTGGGAAGAGCTTGATATGCCATCCGGCTATGCTTACGGAAAAACGTTAAGAACCGTTAAAACCTGTGTTGGTGCACAATTCTGCCGCTACGGAACACAAGATTCCATGGCACTGGGCATCCAGCTTGAAAAGAAATTTGAACGTCTTGATACACCGCACAAAGTCAAAATGGGCGTATCCGCTTGTCCAAGAAACTGTTCAGAAGCAGGAATCAAGGATATCGGCTTTGTTGGTATCGACGGCGGCTGGGAGATCTATGTTGCTGGTAATGGCGGGGTAGACCTTCGCGCTGGAGACTTGCTATGTACTGTGAAAACCGAAGAGGAAGTAATGGAAATGACAGGGGCATACCTCCAGTATTACCGCGAAACAGCCAATTACTTAGAGAGGACCTCTAAGTGGGTAGAGCGGATGGGACTTGACCATGTCAAGGAAGTACTAGCAAACGAAGAGACTAGAAGGGCCCTTAACGAAAGAATGGACCAAACATTGAAAAAATATATTGAGCCATGGAACGAAGCGATTCAAAATGAAGAAATTAAGGATAAATATTATACAAGACACAACATTACAGTCGGGAGTGAATCCAAATGATCGAAACAATCACCCGTATTCCAGTAGCACACTATGCAAATGTAAAACCAAGAGCTGGGTATTCTATTAAAGTTGATACTACAGAAGTGGCTCTATTTAAAACCACCACTGGCGAGGTTTACGCACTAGAGAATCGAAGTCCTCATCCAAAGGGCGGAGTCCTCTCTGAAGGGCTGGTCAGCGGCGAATATGTGTATTGTCCGGTCTATGATTGGAAAATCTCATTAGTAGATGGAAAGGTTCAGGCGCCTGACGAAGGCCGGGTCCGAACTTTTAAGGTGGAAGTCAAGGAAGATATTATCTTTATCGTTTTATAACGGGGGAAGGAAGGCTGCAGCATGAAAACAGGAAAAGTATTTTTAGTAGGAGCAGGGCCAGGGGATGTGGGCTTAATCACTGTAAAAGGATTGGATGCGGTTAAGCAGGCTGAGGTCATATTATATGACCGGCTTGCCAATCCTAAGCTATTAGAATATGCAGATAGTGATTGTGAGCTAATTTATTGCGGTAAATTACCTGACCGCCATACATTGCGCCAAGAGAACATAAATGGCCTTCTAGTGCAAAAGGCATTAGAAGGAAAATTAGTGGTTCGTTTAAAAGGCGGCGATCCTGGTATTTTTGGCAGAGTGGGCGAGGAAGCTGCTGCCCTGGCTGAATTCCAGATTCCTTTTGAAATCGTTCCTGGCATTTCATCGGGGATTGCAGCCCCCCTTTATACTGGAATCCCTGTGACCCACCGGGAACATGCAGAATCCTTTGCGGTCGTTACCGCTCATGACAAATCACAGAATGGCAAACCGCTCCTTGATTGGGAAGGTCTCGCACGAGGTGTGGATACTATTGCTTTTTATATGGGAGTCGGAAATTTACCGTTTATTTGTGAGAATCTCATCCGATATGGGAAACCTTCGTCTACACCCGTAATATTGATACATTGGGGCACATTTGGCCGTCAAAGGACATTGCAAGGGACATTAGCAGATATTTCTGAGAAGGTGTTACAATCCAAGTTTAGTAATCCGTCAATCATTTTAGTCGGAGACGTCATCTCTCTTCGAGAAAAAATCAGCTGGTTTGAGAAAAAGCCATTGTATGGCAGGCAAATTCTGCTTGCCCGGACAAGTGCAAGCCCAAGTGTATTAGCCAAAGAATTACAGGCTCAAGGGGCAGATGTGATTGAATTTCCAAAGTGGAAAGTAACAAAAATCCCGCTTGATCTCACAAGGGTTGCTGCTTATGAAAAAATATTATTTACCTCACCAGAAAGTGCGGCTGAATTTTTCGAAGCCTTGCTCGAAGCGGAGATTGATATTCGCCGTATACATGCTGAGTTTTATGGATTATCTAGTAAAACGATAAAAGCATTACGGGAGCGCGGGGTAATAGGGAAGCTGGCTCAACAAATAGAGGATTCAGAGAATATGCTTGTTATCGGGGAAAATCACCTGCTGCAAAAAAACTATCAAAAAGCTGAAATGATGGTAACGAGCGAAAAAGAACTAGACCGTCAATTCCTTCCTATTTTTCAAAGAATGCTAAAAGAAGCAAAGATCAATACGATGATCTTCCCAAGCAGTGCTTCAGTTGAACCATTTTTAACGACATTAGAAGATTGTCAAATGAATGCAGCTGAGTTACTTCATCAAGTCCAGGTCATTGCCATGGGTGAATTAACACAAGCTGCTGCTATCAAAGCTGGATTGGCTGAGACCGAAAAACCAGTCACTCCTACGAAAGAAGCATTAGTAGATTATATGGTGAAGCATCCATTACAGGGAGTACAAGAATGAATACAAACTATCCGATTATGTTGCAGCTTCATGGAAAAAAGGTAGTTGTGATCGGCGGCGGCAGGGTTGCCGAGCGGAAGGTACGCAGCCTTCTTGGTACAGGGGCCAGTATTGAGGTTATAAGTCCGGAGGTAACTGCTGGAATGCAAACCCTTTTCCTTGATGGGAAAATTGTCTGGAAGGAAAAGACCTTTTCAGCAGAAGACCTTAAAGATGCTTCGCTAATTTTTGCGGCAACAGATCACAAGGAGATTAACCAATCGGTATATTCCTTTGCAGAAAAACATCAGCTGGTAACGATAGCGGATGATCCAGATCACTCGGATTTCCATCTTCCGGCCCATGTGCAGCGAGGCCGGTTGAGTATTGCCGTTTCAACAGGAGGAGCGAGCCCGATACTTGCCAAAAAGTTACGTGCTGAGCTAGAACAACAATTTGATGAGCGGTACGAAGAGTATCTAGATTTCCTTTTTACTACAAGGCAATTTATTTTGAAAGAAGTAGAAGATGCTTCTTTAAAAAGAAAACTGCTAACAGCGATTGTAAGTGAGGATTTTTTTGACAGTCAAAATCGCTTGGAGGATTTCAAGCGTTTATATGAAGAGTGGAAGTAAGAGCGGGTGCCTTTTTAGAAGGTATCCGTTTTTTTTTTTTTTTGAATAAATTAACCGAGTTATAAGGGGGATTTACCCATTTTATAAAATTTTCTAAAAAAGTGGTTCCTTTTTCCAAAATACTGTTATATAATACAACACGTAGGTAAGTACTGTATTATAACAAAGAGGTGAAGGAGTTCATGTCGACGCAAACTACAGGTATTGAAGTGGTTGGGGCCTTAAAGGCCCAGTACGAGGAGATTTTGACACCCGGGGCATTAAACTTAATTGAAGAATTAGAGCGCAAGTTTGGTGCGCGCAGAAACGAACTGTTGCAGTACAGAGAAAAACGGCAGGAGGAAATTAACAACGGCAAGCTCCCGGATTTTCTTCCAGAAACGAAACCTATTAGGAGCGGGGATTGGACAATTGCTCCGTTGCCAAAAGATCTACAGGATCGCCGGGTTGAAATAACCGGACCAACTGATCGGAAAATGGTCATTAATGCGTTGAACTCAGGTGCAAAACTGTTTATGGCTGATTTTGAGGATGCTACCTCACCAACATGGGAGAGTATCATGGAAGGACAAATCAACCTAAGAGATGCAATCAACCGGACGATATCCTTTGAGAATCCAAATGGGAAAAGATATGAACTTGGAGAAGAAACAGCGGTGCTCATCGTTAGGCCGCGTGGACTTCATCTCGAAGAGAAACATGTGCTATTAGATGGCAAGCCTATCTCAGGAAGCTTTTTCGATTTTGGAATGTACTTTTACCACAATGTAAACACACTTCTTACAAAAGGATCTGGGCCTTATTTTTACCTGCCAAAGCTTGAAAGTCACTTAGAAGCAAGGCTGTGGAATGATGTATTTGTCTATACACAGGAAAAGCTTGGGATTCCTCAGGGTACCATTAAAGCAACTGTATTAATTGAAACAATTTTGGCTGCGTTTGAAATGGATGAAATTCTCTACGAATTAAAGGAACACTCAGCCGGATTAAACTGCGGCCGCTGGGATTATATTTTCAGCTATATTAAAAAACTGCGTAATCAAAAGGAAGTCATTCTGCCAGATCGCTCACAAGTAACCATGACTTCACCGTTTATGCGTTCCTACTCCTTGTTAACAATCAAAACCTGTCATCGCCGAAAGGCTCCTGCAATGGGCGGAATGGCTGCGCAAATTCCTGTGAAAAATAACCCGCAGGCAAATGAGGAAGCGTTCGCCAAGGTACGTGCAGATAAAGAGCGTGAGGCACGGGATGGTCATGATGGAACATGGGTCGCACACCCTGGTCTAGTACCGGTGGCAATGGAAGTATTCAATCGAGAAATGCCAACACCGAACCAAATCCATACAGCCAAACAACAGAAAATTACGATTACGGCTGCTGACTTGTTAGAAGTACCAAATGGCACAATCACAGAAGAAGGTGTTCGCACCAACATTAATGTTGGTATTCAATATATAGCCTCTTGGCTCAATGGAAGAGGTGCCGCTCCCATCCATCATTTGATGGAGGACGCAGCAACGGCGGAAATCTCACGGGCTCAAGTTTGGCAGTGGATTCGTCATCCAAAAGGTATTTTAGATGATGGCAGAAAAGTGACTGCTGAAATGTATGAGCAATTTAAGTTAGAAGAATTGGAGAAGATCAAGCAGGAGGTCGGGGCGCAAAACTTTGAGAAGAGCCGGTTTGCTGAAGCGGTTCAACTGTTTGACCAATTAATCTTGAATGATGAATTTATCGACTTCTTAACACTGCCTGGGTATCAACAGTTATAAGGGATTCTTTATAAAAAATATTTTAATAGATAAATAGGAGGAATTTTAAAATGACAGATTCAAGAGCTGCGCAATTACAAGAAAGCTGGGAAATGGATACCCGTTGGAATGGGATTACAAGACCTTATACGGCAGAGGATGTAATCAAGCTCCGCGGTTCGGTTGATATTGAGCATACTTTGGCTCGTAAGGGTGCTGAAAAACTATGGAAGCTATTAAACGAAGAAAAATATATTAATGCTCTTGGAGCGTTAACCGGCAATCAGGCCGTTCAGCAAGTAAAAGCCGGGCTAAAAGCTATATACTTAAGCGGCTGGCAAGTTGCAGCCGATGCAAACCTTTCAGGGCATATGTATCCAGACCAAAGTTTGTACCCAGCAAACAGTGTACCAAGTGTCGTAAAACGGATCAATCAAGCCCTTCAGCGCGCCGACCAAATCCATCATTCTGAAGGAGATCATTCAATCGATTGGTTTGCCCCAATTGTGGCTGATGCTGAAGCTGGTTTCGGCGGACAGTTAAACTGTTTTGAACTAATGAAAGGCATGATTGAAGCCGGTGCTTCAGGGGTCCACTTTGAAGATCAGTTGTCATCCGAGAAGAAGTGCGGACACTTAGGGGGGAAGGTGCTGCTGCCGACGCAAACAGCCGTACGCAATCTGATTGCAGCACGTCTGGCTGCAGATGTAATGGGGGTTCCAACTGTACTGGTTGCCCGGACAGATGCAAATGCCGCTGATTTGATTACAAGTGATATCGATAGGAACGATGCTCCATTTATTACCGGTGAACGTACCCCGGAAGGATTCTTCCGTACCAGGGCTGGCATTGATCAGGCAATTGCACGCGGTTTAGCCTATGCTCCTTATGCAGACTTAATTTGGTGTGAAACCTCTGAGCCGAATATTGAGGAAGCTAAAAAGTTTGCAGAAGCGATCCATGAGAAGTTTCCTGGCAAACTATTAGCCTATAACTGTTCTCCATCCTTTAACTGGAAAAAGAAACTGGATCAGGAGACGATTGCTAGGTTCCAAGAGGAGCTTGGAAAAATGGGTTACAAGTTCCAGTTCGTCACGCTTGCTGGCTTCCATGCCCTGAATCACAGTATGTTCGAGCTGGCTCGCGGGTACAAGGAGCGTGGTATGGCTGCATACTCCGAATTGCAGCAGGCTGAGTTTGACAGCGAACAATATGGTTATACGGCAACACGCCATCAGCGTGAGGTTGGTACAGGGTACTTTGATCAAGTATCAATGGTTATTACTGGTGGAACGTCATCGACTACAGCGTTGAAGGGGTCAACGGAAGTAGAGCAGTTTACTAGTAATAAATAGTGTTCGAGTGGATCCTGCTCTCCATTTGGAGGGGGGGATCTTTTTGGTTGGAGAGTGATTTTGTGGTTTTACTCTCGGATGCGGTGAGTTACTCTCGGAAAAATGAAATAAACTCTCGGATGCGGTGAGTTACTCTCGGATAAATGAAATAAACTCTCGGATGCGGTGAGGTACTCTCGGATAAATAAAATAAACTCTCGGATAAGACATCATTACTCTCGGATAAGGTAAAATTACTCTCAAAAAGGGCAATTACCTAACCAATTTTGGAACGGAACGTTTTTTAAGGTATTATCATACATAATAATAGCCTTTTACATGGAGATGATATGCTTGGAAAGGAAAACTGTAGAAGATGTCCTGCAGCAAGGCATCTATGGGCCATTAGAAACAAAACCAGATGAGCGGCGGAAATACCTTGGCACCTTACGCGAACGAATTATTGTAGTACTAACGAAAAGCCAGGTAGCAGAGACAAAAATATATCCCCAGGTAGAGCAATTAATGAAGGAAAACTCCAAGGCCCAGCTTTTACTGAATGGAAATATGGTCTATGAAGAGTTATCCAAATACGTAAAACTAGCAGCCAAGAATAAAATCGAACACAAGATTGTGACAAACAAAGAGCATGATACCGACATCGGCTTAGTGTTAGCCATGAGCTATGCAATCGACAAGGAAGATATATGTATAAGCCCAAAAATGCAGATACCTGAAAAGCTTCCTGAAAAAAAAAGAAGTCTATTTGCTAAATTATTCAAACGGTGAGAACCAAGTGTGTGATTCAAATAGGAATTACACACTTTTATTTTCTAAAAATAGGAATTAAAATGAATTTAAATGAGGTGAATATATGACAATCAAAGGAATCAATCACTTACTATTTTCCGTCTCTCATCTAGATAACTCCATAAATTTCTATAAAAATGTCTTTGATGCCAAACTGTTAGTGAAGGGTAAAAACACAGCATACTTTGATTTAAATGGTTTGTGGCTTGCTCTTAATGTTGAAAAGGACATTCCCCGCAATGAGATCCATCAATCCTATACGCATATTGCCTTTTCTATAGATGAGGCAGATTTTTCAAAAATGTGCGCTAAACTTGAGGGGTTAAACGTCCATATTTTGCCTAGCCGGCCAAGGGATGAAAAAGATAAAAAATCCATCTATTTCACCGACCCGGACGGTCATAAATTTGAATTCCATACAGGTACACTTCAAGATAGATTGGATTACTATCATCAGGATAAAGGGCATTTGAAATTTTACTAGAAAAGGAGCCCCTCTCCTATCTCAACCGTTGCCTGCAGTTCCAGCTCCACATTCCCTTGAATCGCACGGCTGATCATACAGGATGTTTCTGCTTTTCGAGCCAGCTTCTCAGCCAATGCTACATCTTTTTCAGAAGCATTGCTTTTCAAGACTACCCGTGGGCGATGGATAATTTTTTTGTAGGTAAAAACACCGCTTGTCACATCGACAATTGCCTCCGATTCCATGGTTAATGATTCTTTCTCCAATTTAGAGCGCTCCATCATCGCGGCAAGAGTAATAATATAACAGGTGGCTGCGGCCCCAAGCAGCATTTCATCTGGATTGGTACCGACACCAGGTCCGTCCATTTCCGGTGGAATGGATATCTTTGTTTTTAAATTTCCAGCCTCAATCTCTCCAATGTCATTTCTTAATCCAGGCCAATTTGCTTTTAAGTGAAAGTGATGTTCTGCCATGTGCCTTCCTCCAATTTTGGAATTTAGTCCCACATCATCGGGCAACTATGGTAAGGTATTATTTGATACATTTAAAAATGGAGCAGTGATAATGAAGTTTATATATAAAATAATCCTGACATTGTTTCTTAGTTTATATATAGCCATTCTGTCAAAATTAATTTTATTTAAATATATCCCTCTATCACAAATAATTGAGCATTTCAACTTTACATACGATGAATACCACTGGCGTGACAATAACTTTGTCCCTTTTAAAACTATTTATTTCTATTTGTACTTAGCTGATATTAATTTAAGTATTCGAATTGAGAATCTGGCAGGGAACATTATCGGCTTTGCCCCACTTGGTTTTATCTTACCATTGTTGTCTAAAGGGTTTCAAAAGCTAAGGAGGGTCGCCTTCTCTACCTTTTGTTTGAGCCTTGCGTTTGAAATAGTCCAATTAGTTTTTGAATTTGGCAGTTTTGATGTGGATGACCTGATTCTAAATACCTTTGGAGGAATTTTGGGTTATATTCCTGCCAAAATTATTCTGCTGGTGACCGCCAATCGCATACAAAATAAAAACACCTAATGAATCCTAAAAAGAACCATTAGGTGTTTTTTCGCCGTTTGTCACTGGAACACTATCCACTAACAGTTGAATGTTCTTATTCACCTTCGTGCTGTAGGTAAAATCACCATAGCAATATGGATACCGGAAATTGCTTTTGTCACCGCCGCAATTATAGAGGATTGGTTTTTGCTTTACTTGAAGAAGAGAAAATTCCTTTGCCAGTTCCTCGCTATGCGTACCGCCGTGTTGTGCCACATAGTCGATATAGCCAATGCCCATATTGTAAGCCTGTATAATGGTTGGAAAATCTACCTTTTTTTGAGTACCATAAGTTAGGACACGCTGAAAATGCTTTACCCCAACTTGTATGCTCTGTTTAGGATCGGTAATTGTATCTTTTGCTAACCCAGCCGACTCCGAGGCTTGCATCGGGTCTCCGCCAAGGCCATGGCTTTCCTGCTGCATCAAGGCAATAAGGACAGGAGTATGTTCCTCAAGATGATATTTTGCTAATTCTTCAGAAATATAAGGCTGATATTTTTTCACCATAGCAAAGGGATCGGTTGTTTTTACGAGTGGAGGGGAACTTTGTTTTTGATAGTGATTTTGAAACCATGCCAATGTGCAAAAAAGCAGAAACAGCACGAAAAAGGTTTTCCATTTCTTCCGTTTTCGTTTCTTTTTCATTTTAGTACTCTCCCAAATTCAACGTTTCTTTTCATATTATAATTGACGTCTCTTTACCCTGTCAGGTTTCATATTTGTTAAAATGGTAAATGATCATCTAAAACTCTTTTTGTTTGTTAATACTGAAGAAGGAATCATTGCGGTAACGCAGAAAAGTCTGTTATTATCAATTATAAAATAATAAAGGGAAAAGGGGGTCAAACAGATGTCAAGAATTTCTACCGATGAAGTAAAACACGTTGCTAACTTGGCGCGATTAGCTGTTACGGAAGAAGAAGTCGAAAAATTTACAAAACAACTGGACAAGATTATTACTTTTGCTGAACAGTTAAATGAATTGGATACGGAAAATGTAAAGCCTACATACCATGTCCTTGATATGAAAAATGTTTTGCGTGAGGACGTTCCACA
Source organism: Neobacillus cucumis (assembly GCF_002860255.1). GTDB lineage: Bacteria > Bacillota > Bacilli > Bacillales > Cytobacillaceae > Neobacillus > Neobacillus cucumis_A. The sequence continues at coordinate 148,658 of NZ_PGVE01000040.1, read as the reverse complement.
AAAAGGACTGCCGCGCGAAGAGGTACTAAAAAATGCACCTGAACATCAGGACGGTCAAATTAAGGTACCATCGATTTTGGGAGAGTAAGGAGTGAAAACATTGAGTCTATTTGATTATAAAGTTTCGGACCTTCATGAGTTAATACATAAGAAGGAATTAACCGTATCTGACCTTGTAGAAGAGTCCTATAAGCGAATTGGACAGGTAGAGGATAAAGTTCAAGCCTTTTTAACATTAGATGAGGAGCGTGCCCGGGCAACCGCAAAGTCTCTCGATGAAAAGTTGAACACTGGTGATTCTAAAGGTCTTTTGTTTGGTATGCCGATTGGTGTAAAAGATAACATTGTCACTAAGGGATTACGTACTACTTGTGCAAGTAAAATATTAGAAAACTTCGACCCAATCTATGACGCAACGGTCGTTCAAAAACTGCATCAAGCAGAAACAGTGACAATTGGTAAGTTAAATATGGATGAGTTTGCCATGGGATCATCCAATGAAAACTCTCACTATCAGAAAACACGTAATCCGTGGAATCTTGAAAGGGTACCTGGTGGTTCTTCAGGCGGCTCGGCAGCGTCAGTTGCAGCAGGAGAAGTGCTTTTTTCCTTAGGATCTGATACCGGCGGTTCGATCCGGCAGCCGGCGTCTTTTTGTGGCGTCGTTGGAATGAAACCAACCTACGGACGTGTTTCCCGCTTTGGACTTGTAGCCTTTGCTTCATCGCTTGACCAAATCGGACCAATTACCAGAACGGTAGAGGACAACGCATTTTTACTACAAGCCATCACTGGATTAGATCCGATGGACTCAACTTCTGCAAACGTTGACGTTCCAAACTTTGCGGCTTCCTTAACTGGCGATATTAAAGGTCTAAAAATTGCCGTACCTAAAGAATATCTAGGTGAAGGTGTGACGGATGCAGTTCGTCAATCTGTCATGGATTCTTTAAAGATTCTTGAGAGTCTTGGCGCTGTCTGGGAAGAAGTTTCTCTTCCGCACTCCAAATATGCACTTGCAACATACTATTTGCTGTCTTCATCAGAAGCGTCAGCCAACCTTGCCCGTTTTGATGGGGTGCGCTATGGCTATCGAACTCCAGATGCAGAAAGTTTAATTGAATTATATAAAAAGACGCGGGCAGAAGGCTTTGGTGATGAAGTAAAACGCCGGATTATGCTTGGAACATTTGCATTAAGTTCTGGTTATTATGATGCTTACTATAAAAAAGCACAGCAGGCCCGTACATTAATTAAGAAGGATTTTGAAGACGTTTTTGCTAATTATGATGTCATTGTTGGTCCGACAACACCAACACCAGCATTTAAAATAGGGGAAAATATCGATGATCCGTTAACCATGTATATCAATGATATTTTAACGATTCCAGTTAACCTTGCAGGCGTTCCTGGAATCTCCATACCTTGCGGCTTTGATGCAGGTCTGCCGCTTGGATTACAAATCATTGGCAAGCATTTTGATGAAGCAACGATTTATCGTGTTGCTCATGCGTTTGAGCAAGCGACAGACTTTCATAAACAGAAGCCGGAATTGTAGGGGGTGGAAACAATGGAATTTGAAACAGTCATTGGACTTGAAGTCCATGTTGAGTTAAAAACCGATTCAAAAATCTTTTCAGCAAGCCCAAACCATTTTGGGGCTGAACCAAATACGAATACAAGTGTGATCGATCTTGGGTATCCAGGCGTATTACCTGTCCTCAATAAAAAGGCAGTAGAATTTGGAATGAAGGCAGCGATGGCCCTAAATTGCCAAGTAGCTACACATACAAAGTTTGACCGGAAGAATTATTTTTACCCGGACAATCCAAAAGCCTATCAAATTTCCCAATTTGACCAGCCGATTGGTGAGCATGGCTGGATTGAAATTGAAGTAAATGGCTATACGAAAAGGATTGGGATTACAAGAATTCATCTAGAAGAGGATGCGGGCAAGCTGAATCATGAAAAAGGATATTCTTTGTGCGATTATAACCGTCAGGGAACGCCGCTTGTCGAAATCGTTTCAGAACCGGATATTCGTACTCCTGATGAGGCTTACGCGTACCTTGAAAAATTGAAATCGATTATCCAATATACGGGTGTATCCGATTGTAAAATGGAAGAAGGATCGCTTCGCTGTGACGCCAATATCTCCATTCGTCCTGTCGGACAAGAGGAGTTCGGAACGAAAACGGAATTAAAGAATTTGAACTCCTTCAACTTTGTTCGTAAGGGTCTCGAGTATGAAGAGAAGCGCCAGCGTGAAGTCGTATCTTCAGGCGGAACAATCGATCAGGAAACACGCCGTTTTGATGAAGCAACTGGATCAACCATTCTTATGAGGGTCAAAGAAGGTTCCGATGATTACCGCTACTTCCCAGAGCCGGATTTATGTGATTTGTATATTGATGAGGAGTGGAAAGCACGTATCCGTGCTGAAATTCCTGAGCTTCCAGACCAGCGCCAAAAGCGATATATAGAAGAGCTAGGTTTACCTGTTTATGATGCCAAGGTATTGACCGTAACAAAAGAGATGGCCGATTTCTTTGAGGCAACTGTTAACGGTGGAGCAGATGCGAAACTGGCTTCAAACTGGATCATGGGTGATGTCTCTGGGTACTTAAATGCTGAGGGCAAGGAGCTTGACCAGGTGGAGTTAACTCCTGAAGGCCTAGCCAGCATGATTAAGTTGATTGAAAATGGTACGATTTCTTCGAAAATTGCAAAGACCGTTTTTAAAGAGTTAATTGAAAATGGCGGAAATGCTGAACAAATCGTGAAAGAGAAAGGCCTTGTGCAAATTTCTGATGAAGGAACACTTCTTAAGATTATTGCAGAGGTACTTGATGCCAATCCGAAATCAGTTGAAGATTTCAAGGATGGAAAAAATAAGGCCGTTGGGTTCCTTGTTGGACAGTTGATGAAGGCAACGAAAGGGCAGGCCAACCCACAGATGGTTAATAAGTTATTACAGCAGGAATTGCAAAAACGTTAATAGTAAGCTGGCAGATTTAGTTCTGCCAGCTTTTTGTTTTTACGAAAAAAGTCGAAACAAGACTCCACATATTTCTTGATCATTTCGCAGGAAAAGCTTTATGTTAGTAAATTTATTTTATTTTCTAATCAAACGTTTGATTAGTTAAGGTAAATAGTTAGTTAGACTGAATTTTTAATAAATTCAAAAAAAATAATTGACAACGTTTTCATTATGAAATAAACTGATGCTGTATTTGGAATGGTATTCCATAATGAGAAACAATATCCTTGAAAAGAAGGGACTCCAATGCAAAAACTTTTACAAAAAATGAAGCAGGAAAAAGTTGTTTCGATTATTAGGTGTAATTCAACGAATGAATTAGACGAGGTAGTATCGGCCTTGTATGATGGAGGAATTCGTTTCGTCGAAATTACCATGAATACTCCCAATGCCCTCCAGGGGATTGAAATGATTAGGCTGAAATTTCCTGACATGATGGTGGGAGCTGGAACCGTTCTCGATACGGAAACGGCAAGACTTGCCATTCTTTCTGGGGCATCCTTCTTATTAGCGCCAACTTTGAACGAAGGATCGATGATCATGGCCAATCGTTATAATATTCCCTTGATTCCGGGAGTTTTAACGCCAACTGAAATTTTAAGAGCTTATGAGCTAGGGGCACAAGTGGTGAAGGTGTTTCCGATTCGGGCATTTGGACCGCAATATATTAAAGATATAAAAGGGCCAATGCCGTATGTCAATATCATGCCTGTGGGCGGAGTGGATATACATAATGCCAAGGAATATTTGGATCACGGCAGTTTTGCTCTCGGTATCGGATCGACATTAGTGAATGACAGACTAATAGTAGAGAAAAATTTTACTGAGATTTATAATCGGGCTAAAAAGCTAGTAGAAGCTATTCGATAATGTGTGTGAATAATAAAAAATGAGATACGAGTGGTGAAGTGTATGTATATGATTGCAATTGATTCAGGTACAACCAATTCTCGTATTCGACTCGTCGATGAAAAGAGTAACAAAGTGATCGATGCTATTAAGCTATCAGTAGGTGTAAGGAATACAGCGATAGACGGGAACGCGGATGCACTTAAAAGTAAAATAGCTGAAGGACTGCAGGGGATTATTTTACGGAACAAGCTCCGAAGCAGCGATATTCAGTATATTGTGGCAACAGGGATGATTACATCCAACCTAGGCCTTTATGAGGTAAAGCATATTGAAGGACCGGCAATGATTGAGGATTTTGCAAAAGCCTCATCGTTACAACTAATTGAACAATTCTATCATATCCCTTGCATTTTTGTACCGGGAATGAGGAATAAAACGGAGCATTACACTGGAAAACTTGCGGATAAGATTGATCGCTACGATGTGATGAGGGGAGAAGAAGTGGAATCCTTTGGACTTTTAAACCAGTTGGGTTTGCAAGGAAAAGGGTTGATTCTTCTGCCGGGTTCTCATACGAAATTTGTTTTTATAACTGATTGGAAAATTGAATCCTGCTATTCTACTTTATGCGGAGAGATTTTGTTTGCTGTCAGCAGAGAAACAATCCTATCCAGTTCCCTAAATAAAAAGCTAATCACGAAGGTTGAACCGGAGTATCTGATTGCAGGCTATCAATCTAGCGAGAAGTTTGGTTTATCACGTTCCCTTTATCATGTTCGTCTATTAGATTTATTTGAAGAAATGGATGAAAATCAGCGCGCAAACTATTTTGTCGGTGCCGTGATTGCAGGCGATATTCAATCGATTCAACAGCATAAAAGGCTTGAAGAGCTGGATTATGTGGTGATTGGCGGAGGAAATCCACTCCGAAAGGCCTTTGTGGAAATTTTTTCCTATCTGGAAATTAAAAATGTAATTGAAGCAACGGATGAACAAGTGGACCTATCTACGGTTATTGGCTCAAAAGTGATTGGCGAAATTGTTTTTTCAAAAACTATTAATTCCCAAAGAGGTGGATTATTCAATGAAAATAACTAATCTAGAATGCTTTGTCGTTCCTCCACGCTGGTTATTTTTAAAAATTGAAACGGACGAAGGAATTGTTGGATGGGGCGAACCAATTGTTGAAGGCAAGGCACATACCGTCAAAGCTGCAGTGGAAGAAATGCGAGAATATCTCATCGGTAAGGATCCCATGAGAATAGAGGATCATTGGCAGGCACTGTACCGTTCAGGTTTCTATCGGGGCGGCCCAATTTTAATGAGCGCCATTGCCGGGATTGATCAGGCTTTATGGGATATTAAAGGGAAATACTATAACGCTCCTATTTATGACTTGCTAGGAGGGGCTTGCCGTGACTCTGTTCGTGTTTATTCTTGGATTGGAGGCGACCGGCCAAGTGACGTGGGGCGGGAAGCTAAGGAAAAAGCAGAAGCTGGTTTTACGGCCATTAAAATGAATGCGACAGAAGAGCTTCAATACATCGACTCCTATAAGAAAATCGATACGGTGCTTGAACGTGTAGCGGCTATTCGGGAGTACTGCGGCAATGATCTGGAAATTGGTATTGATTTTCATGGAAGGGTACATAAACCAATGGCTAAGGTCTTAGCGAAGGAACTTGAGCAATTTCGTCCGATGTTTATAGAAGAACCCGTTCTTCCTGAGAATAATGAAGCATTGCGGGAAATCGCCCGAGCGACGACGATTCCGATTGCAACCGGCGAAAGAATGTTTTCTCGTTGGGACTTTAAACAGCTGCTATCTGATGGATATGTAGACATTATTCAACCTGATCTTTCCCATGCAGGAGGAATTACGGAGTGCAGAAAGATTGCTGCAATGGCTGAGGCCTATGATGTTGCCGTTGCCCCGCACTGCCCGCTTGGTCCGATTGCACTCTCTGCTTGTTTGCAGGTTGATGCTGTAAGCCATAATGTCTTTATTCAGGAACAAAGCTTAGGAATTCATTATAACAAAGGCAATGATTTACTAGATTATATCGCTGACCCGACTGTATTTGATTATAAAGATGGTTCGGTGCTCTTACCAAAAGGACCTGGATTAGGGATTTCAGTCAATGAGGAAATTGTTAGGAGGCATGCTGAAGCAGGCCACAACTGGAAGAACCCTGTCTGGAGACATAAAGATGGTACGATTGCTGAATGGTAGTAATCATGCTTATTAAAGATTTTGATAGGAATATGCTGGCAGAATAGATTCTGCCAGCTTTTTATTTCAGGTGAATGTCGAAACATGTCTCGACATTCTTTTCCCGGGAAATCGGAGAAAAGTCCTTTGGTTGTAAGGGGTAATTGAATTTTTAATCAAACGTTTAGTTGGTAAGAGATAGTAGGAGAACCTGTCGAAACATGTTGTAGGTGACTCATCTCAGCAATAATTTCTGGTTTTACTGATTGTAACTATTATTAAAAGTTAACCTGAACCTAGGTTTCATAAGGTATGATCGGGATTTAATCAAACGTTTGTTTAGTTTTTTAGAAAAATTAATCAAACGTTTAATTAAATATGAAGGAGTATGGAATAATGGAGTGAGAAAAAGAAGACGAGGATGTCAGGCATCCTCGTTTCTAAAAGGAGATCATCGCACCCCGTTCATCAAAGACAGCGCTGGGATTCCAAGCAACTTCCCAGAGATTCTTCTCCGGGTCGCAAAAATAAGCAGTGCGACCGCCCCAAAACGCATCACTTGGTTCCCTTAAAATCCTTCCGCCGGATTCTCGAATTAATTGGATGATAGAATCCACTTGATCTGGCTTTTCTACGTTTATCGCAAAAGTTACGGGGCGAAAGGTTTCAGGTGATTGTGGCAGGTCAACCCCCGCATCATTTGCCAGCTCCGCTATTGGAAAAAGGGACAGCAGGACGCCAGCAGTTCTAAAGACAGCATAATGGTCAGAGCTGCTTTCTGTTTCCTCCCATCCTAAGGATTTGTAAAATGCACGAAGTACAGGTAAATCATAGGCACCAATTGTAAGTAAACTAACCCTTTGTGGAATCATATTTCTTCCTCCATTGCCATCACTTGATTAATAATAGTGTTCTTCAAAAGATTGCTAGTCTCCTTCTTATTAGATGAAATAAAAGCATGTTTAACACCCGTACAAAATGGTAAGATTTAGTAAGCAGGTATTTAAAAGGAGCGGGGCTGAGGAATGGCTATTTATATTGCGCTTTTACGTGGAATTAACGTTGGCGGGCATCATAAGATGAAAATGGCAGATTTGAAAAGTCTTTTAGAATCGATGGGGTTACAAAAAGTCAAAACATATATTCAAAGTGGAAATGTTTTATTTAAATCAGAAGAGGAAGCCGAACAACTTAGTATGAATATTGAAGAGGAACTAAACCATACTTTTGGTTTTCCTGTTCCGGTTGTTTTAAGAACGGCGGAGGAACTTCAACAAGTTATTAATGATTGTCCATATTTAACGGATTCTTTAAACGAAGGGGAAAGTGTTCAAGTTGCCTTTTTGGGGGGAGAACCTTCCAAGGAGGGCATAGACCACATGTACTCTTATAACAATGAGCTAGAAGAGTGTAAAATTAAAGGGAAGGAAGTCTATTTCTTTTTCCGTAAGAGTATTAGGGATTCTAAGCTTGCATTGCAGCTGCCAAAGCTCAGCGTTCCAGCCACCGTTCGTAATTGGAAAACGGTTATCAAGCTTGCTGATATGTCAAAATTGCTATAAAAGGGGTGCTTTTTTTAGATGAATTTAAATGAATGGTTTCAAAAAGGATTGACGGTGGAGGAGTATCTCCACTCCATGAAGCAAAATAAAGAAGAAATGCTGACTATTTATGAGAAGTTCCATCTAACGGAAGAGGATCAAACCAAGCTGTCTCCTATTAAAGACCAAAATTTGAGGGTTATTGCCTTATCTGAGGATTGGTGCGGTGATGCGCTGCTCAACAACCCGATTTTGATGAAGATAGCCGAAGCGGCGGGGATGGAATTACGTTTTGTGCTCCGTGATCAAAATCTCGAGCTAATAGACCAATACCTGACCAACGGCACATCTCGTGCGATTCCTATTTATATTTTTATCGATGAAGAAGGCAATGAGGCAGCCGTATGGGGGCCGAGGGCACCAGAGATGCAGGCGCTTGTAACGGAGAGACGTGCAGGGCTTCCTGACCAGGATGCACCAGATTTTCAAGAGAAGCAAATGGCGATGTATAAACAACTGAGAGAAACCTATCTAACGGATGCTAGAATTTGGCAGACGGTCGCAGACAGCATCATATCTAAATTATTGTAACAAAGGGAGGGGGCACTTCAAGGTGAAGGCCCCCGTTTTGTTTACATTTTATAGCCGCCGCCGTTCTTTGGAGGGATGCGGTCTTTATTCAGGTTCTTATCGTTAATCTTTGGTTCAATGCCAAGGATGAAGTTTCTTATGTTGGACCTGTGCAGAAACAGTAAAAAAAGTGAGAATACTAAGAAGATCAGTTCTAATTCCAGTTTAGGAGAGAGCAGGGCATAAACGAGCATGCTGGCTCCAACTGAGATGGAGCCGAAGAATACATATTTCGTTAGGAAAATAACTATGAAGAAGCAAACATAGGTGATGATGAGTAATGGAATGTTGGCAATTAACAGGGCGCCAGCGGTAGTTGCGATGGCCTTGCCTCCTCGAAAGCCTGCAAAGATGGGAAAACAGTGCCCCACAACTGCTAACAGTCCGAAGTATAGCGGTTCTGCATCGAGTTGAAAGTAGATTGGCAGATATGTAGCTATGGAGCCTTTTGCCAGATCGATAAGAAGGACGAACACGGCCCACTTTTTTCCAAGTACCCTCAGTGTGTTAGTAGCACCAGGATTTTTGCTGCCAAGCTCGCGGATATCGACGTCAAAGAACAGCTTGCCCACTATTAAAGCAGTAGGAATGCTTCCAATTAAGTAGGAAGCTAGAAGTAACGACCAGAACATTTGCATCCTTCCCTCATGAAATATTTTCTAATAGCATTTTAACATACTTAAATGGGATTATTTTGTTAAATTATCAAAATTAGGTATCTGAGGGAGCGCTCTACATGAAACAGACAGATTTTGGCCATGTTGCTAATAGCTATGCGCGTTCAAGAGAAGATATACCTGTGGCTTTAATGGATTAATATTCCGTTACTTTTACCAAGCAAGAAGGGATAGGCCGAATGGAATCCGTTTCACAGAATAGTGACGATTAAACGTGTAAGGGAGTTCCCCTTCACGTTTTTTATTTTGCAGTGACGATGATGAAAAAAATTTATAAATTTTTAAAAATAGGTGTAGGGTTCGTTTGACGTTGTTACGTCTATTGATGTGAAAGAAGAAAGAAAGGGGGAGAGAACGATTAGTGACACCGTATTAATTGAAAAAGTACTCGAGGGCAACGATCATGCCTTTCGGCTTTTGGTCGAGAAGTATCGCAATGATGTGTTCCGGACGGTCTTTGCGGTTCTTCGCGATCAAAAGGAAGCAGAAGACGCTGCACAGGAAGTGTTTATAAAAATTTACGTCTCTCTCTCCCAGTATGAAAATCAAGGGTTTAAAACGTGGATGACACGTATTGCCGTTAACCATGCGATAGATATAAAGAGAAAGAAGGCAAGCAGAAGAGAGGATGTTGTAGACGCGCTTGAACAGCAGGCGTTAGGGACACCGAAGGATAGTGTGGAAAAAGAAGTGATTTCCCAAGACAGACGCCGTCTGGTTCAAATGAAATTAAAAGAAGTACCGGAAAATTACCGGGAAGTGATTTATGGTTTCTACATAGCTGAAAAAAGCTACCAGCAAATGGCTGAGGAACAAAATGTTCAGGTAAAAACAATCGAGACCAAATTGTATCGTGCAAGAAGTTGGATGAAGAAGAATTGGAAGGAGGACGATTTTTCATGAGGCATTACAGTTACGAAGACTGGCAGCAATACGTGAAGGGCGAACTTAATGTTCCTCTCCGTGAAGAGTTGGAAGATCATCTCTATACATGCGATCAATGTCTAGAAATATACCTACAAGCTGTAACAGAAAATGAAACATCCCTTCCGGTCCTTCCCGACGAATACAATTTCACCGACCACGTAATGGAAAGGGTGCCTTTTAACAATAAAATCGTAAGTAATGTGGAAATAGTCCCATCGGTGCCTGTCACCGAAAGTGCTGATGACATTGTGGAAATGGTGGATTCGGTGCCTGTCACCGCTGACGCTGACAAAAAGCCGTTGTATCAGCGGGCAGGGTTTCATTATTTATTGGCGGCTGCGGCGACGCTGCTTCTTATGTTCTCAGGGGCGTTTCAATCGCTGGCTTCTTATGCCAGCGGCATGGAGAAACCGATTATTCAGGAAAAGAAGCCTAAGCCTTCTGTGACGGAAGGCGTTATTAATAAAACATTTGCATGGATGGATTCACTAGAAAAGAAGGAGGCAAATAAGAAATGAAAAGCTCAACCAAGGCATTAACACTATCACTTTTTCCCGGCCTCGGTCATATTTATTTTGGCAACATGATTCGCGGGGTTCTTTATCTACTTTCAGTGGTTGGCCTGGCATTCGTTACGGTTATTGGATTAGTATCTAACACTGAAGAAGTTGCCATCTTAGCATTTATGGCAGGAATCTTTATTTATTTGGTCAGCTTCATTGATATGGGCGTACAAATATCGAAGCAAAAGAAGGCACTGCTCGCAGAAGAAAACCCTGACCTTCAGAATCCAAACAAATCTGCACAGGATTCGGAACGCTTTTACACGATTGTCCTTTCCTTTATCCCGGGGCTGGGACATTTCCAAATTGGTCTTATGAACAGGGGATTAACTTTGCTTGGGGCGTTTTTAGGGCTGGCGGTCATGGTCATCTTTGTCACTGCCATGTCCAACCGAGGGGAGTTTATGGTCTTCATGGCAGGATTGCCGATTATTTGGGTATATGGATTTTTTGATGCGGTGCAGCAGGTCAATAAAAAGCAGCGCGGGGAGGAGCTTGTAGACCGAACCATTTTTGAAGACTTTGACATGCGCCGGGAAGACGGCAAGAAGAGTAAATCCATTGCGACCTTCCTGTCTATTTTCCCAGGAGCTGGCCACCTTTACTTAGGTCTCCAGCGCCGCGGGATCCAATTAATGGCCGCATTCTTGTTCTCCATTTATATCCTGGATGTTTTAAGACTCGGAATCTTCTTGTTTTTAATTCCAATTATCTGGTTTTATAGCTTTTTTGATGCCATGCAAAAGGTTTCAAAATATGGGGTGGAAAAGGTGGAAGATGAACCAATTATCGCTTATTTTATAAACCATCAAAAATGGGTAGGAATTGGCCTTGTCTTGTTAGGGGTTTATTACTTATTCATGAATATCCTGCTTCCGGCCTTCGCGCCAATGATTAACCGCTTAATTAATGTTGATATCATGTATTGGATTCAGGGATATTTCCAGACTGCGCTAGTCTGTGTGCTGTTAATTGGCGGTGGAATCAAGCTTTTAACCGGAACTAAACCAAAAAAGGAGGCAAAAGGCCATGAGTAAGTGGGGAAGCAGGATGGCAGGTGTTGTACTGATTGGAGCCGGAATTGGGTTCCTTTTAAAAAAAACAAAGGGGGAGCATAAGGAATGAGGACTTGGCGTGTTGGAACATTTTCGATGGGGGCCTCGCTTATTTTTCTCGGCCTCTTCCTTTTCTTTTCAAAGTTTCTTGACTTAAAGCTTGTTCAGATACTTACAGCTTGGTGGCCGATCTTGCTAGTGGTTTTGGGCGGTGAAATTCTAGTCTATTTGTTTCTCTCCCGACAGGAGCAGCCTGTTTTAAAATATGATTTTCTCAGTATTTTCTTTGTAGGGATCATTGGTATGGCCGGAATCGCTTTTGCTGTCCTCAGTTCCACCGGAGTGATGGGCAAGGTGGAAGAAGTAATGGCGAGGGAAGTGCGTTCCTATGATTTGCCGGCTTTTTCTTATAAGACCGATGATAGTATCAAACGTGTAGTAGTCAAATCAGTTGGGTATGATATGACCATTGAGGCAACAGAGGCAAAAGAAGTCTCAATGTTTGGTACATACAGAGTGGAATCGGCCAAAAAAACAGCACTATTAAAAAGTGCGGAGGATATCATTACTGCAAATCAGAAGGGGGACACGCTTTATCTGAACTTTAAGATGCTCCCTGATGAAATGGGCCCGTTTCATTCACAGGGATTGGTAGCGGCAACCATCTTAATCCCCCATGATCTAAAGCTTGAAGTGGTTGGAAGTAATGACTCGCTTAGTTTAAAGCCGCGTACAATGATCAACGACTGGAATATTGAAAGTACCTCAGCCGTAACGGTCGATGTGTTGAAAAATAGTAATTTGAAGGTTGAGGCAATGGGAGTTGAACAGCTGAGAGGAAAGGAATGGAAGGTTTCGGAAGAAACTAAGGGTAATGAGATAGAGGCTGCACAAAAAAGCGCTGTTTACCAATCTGGTGAAGGAAAATACCGTATTCATATTAGCAATGCATATGATGTGAAGTTGAATACAAATCAATAAACTACTTACAATATATTTGTAAGCTAGAATAATAATTGGTAGAATATTCAACAGACAACGCCAATTGTTATTTAAAAAATAGGATGATGATTAATGAAAAGAGCAAGACTGATATACAATCCTACTTCAGGCCGGGAAATCCTGAAGAGAAATTTACCGGAAATCCTTGAAAAACTAGAGATTGCCGGATATGAAGCATCTTGCCATGCGACCACAGGTGCGGGGGATGCCACGAAGGCTGCTCAGTTAGCAGTGGAACGCCAATATGATGTTGTCATTGCAGCAGGCGGCGATGGAACCATACATGAAGTAGTGAACGGACTCGCAGAACAGGAATATCGTCCGAAATTAGGCATTATCCCAGCGGGAACAACGAATGATTTTGCCAGAGCTCTTCAAATCCCTAGAGATATTGGAACAGCGGTCGATATCATTACCAAAGGGGAACTGATCCCTGTAGACATTGGCCGGATAAATGATCGTTATTTTATAAATATTGCTGGCGGCGGCCGGATTACCGAGCTTACATATGAAGTGCCAAGCAAACTAAAAACCATGCTTGGACAGCTTGCCTATTATTTAAAAGGGATGGAAATGCTTCCGTCCATTAAAGCTTCAGACCTAAGGATTGAGTATGATGGAAAGCTGTTTGAAGGGGAAGCAATGATGTTCCTCGTTGGGCTGACCAACTCCATTGGTGGATTTGAAAAGCTCGCACCAGATGCATCGATTAATGATGGGCTATTTTCCTTATTAATTTTGAAAAAAGTAAACCTTGCAGAGTTTATCCGGATTTCTACGTTAGCAGTCCGTGGTGAACACGTAAATGATCCCAATGTAATCTATACACAGGCTAATCGTATCAAGGTTTATTCCAATGAAAAGGTGCAATTAAATCTAGACGGGGAATTTGGCGGTTTGCTTCCGGCAGAGTTTGAAAACTTGTACCGCCATTTGGAAGTTTTTGTTCCACTTGCTGATATTCGTCCGAATGACCGGCCGACCGATTGGGTGTCTGGTCAAAGATATAGTTAAGGAGAGTCCGTTCCATTTGGAGCGGACTTTTTTCCATATTCTGTGTATAATGAGTGAAAGACACTCTTAAGGAGGAAGCGGAAATGAAAGCCTTAATCAATATTGATTATACCCATGATTTTGTTGCAGATGCTGGGGCATTAACCTGCGGGGTTCCGGGTCAAAGGATTGAAGGGAAAATTGTGGAACTGACAAAGGAGTTCATTGCAAATGGTGATTATGTGGTATTTGCGATTGATGTACATGATAAAGGGGATGAATACCACCCCGAAACAAAGTTATTTCCGCCCCATAACTTAAGAGGAACGTCAGGCCGGGATTTGTTTGGGGCTCTTCAAGGTGTTTACGAGGAAAATACACAGAATGATCTTGTGGCCTATATGGATAAAACCCGCTACTCTGCCTTTGCAGGAACAGACCTTGAAATCAAATTAAGAGAACGGGGTATTACAGAGGTACATCTAGTAGGTGTTTGTACGGATATCTGCGTGCTTCATACGGCAGTCGATGCCTATAACAGGGGATTTACTATTGTTGTCTATAAGGATGCTGTTGCTTCTTTTAATCAAGCTGGCCATGATTGGGCGCTTGGTCACTTTGAACAAACGCTCGGTGCGGTGGTGAAATAGGTTTTTAAATGTTATTATGAGTTATAATGTTAATAAGCTGTAATAGTATTCCGGAGGTTTTATTATGAAACACTTTTATCATGATGATAGTTTATCTCTGCATACGGATCTGTATCAGATTAATATGGCAGAGACATATTGGAGAGATGGCATACATAATAAACGGGCGGTATTTGAGCTGTTCTTCCGTAAGCTGCCGTTTGGAAATGGCTATGCTGTTTTCGCCGGCTTAGAAAAAGTTATTCAATTTATCCAAGGATTTCATTTCAGTGAAGAAGACCTTGAATATTTGAAAAATGAAGTGGGTTACAAAGATGATTTCCTCGACTATTTAAAAAATATGCGTTTCACCGGTACGATTCGTGCTATGCAAGAAGGCGAGCTTGTCTTTGGAAATGAGCCGATTTTACGGGTTGATGCACCGCTCGGCGAAGCACAGATTATTGAAACGGCGTTACTTAACATTGTGAACTATCAAACATTAATTGCAACCAAAGCATCAAGAATTAAGCAGGTTGTTGGTGATGCGGTAGCGATGGAATTTGGAACAAGACGGGCGCAGGAGATGGATGCCGCTATTTGGGGAACAAGAGCCGCTTATTTAGCAGGCTTTGACTCAACCAGTAACGTAAGGGCAGGAAAACTGTTTGGGGTTCCTGTATCTGGAACACATGCGCATGCCATGGTTCAAGCCTATAAGGATGAATATACAGCTTTCCACAAATATGCAGAAACACATAAGGATTGTGTCTTTTTAGTTGATACATATGATACCCTTCGCCTTGGTGTGCCAAATGCGATTAAGGTAGCAAAGGAACTGGGCGATAAAATTAATTTCATTGGAATCCGTCTTGATAGCGGTGACCTTGCCTATCTTTCCAAAGAGGCTCGGAAAATGCTCGATAAAGCAGGTTTTCCAGAAGCGAAGATTGTAGCCTCCAGTGACCTAGATGAGTATACGATCATGAGTTTGAAAGGGCAAGGGGCAAGAATAGACAGCTGGGGAATTGGGACGAAGCTGATTACCGCATACGATCAGGCGGCCCTTGGTGCGGTTTATAAAATTGTTGCGATTGAAGATGAAAATGGAGAATTAGAAGATACGATTAAAATTTCCTCCAATCCGGTTAAAGTGACGACTCCGGGGATGAAGAGAATTTACCGGATTATTAATAATACCAATCATCATGCAGAAGGCGATTATATTGCGATGGAGGATGAGGTGCTGCCGGAAAAACGGCTGCGCATGTTCCACCCTACTCATACGTTCATAAATAAAATCGTAACTAACTTTACGGCAAAAGAACTTCACGTGGACATATTTAAAAATGGGGAGCTTGTTTATGAAGCCCCTTGTTTGGAAGAGGCGCGTGACTACTTAAAGCAAAACCTTGATGCCCTCTGGGATGAATATAAGCGTACGATGAATCCGGAAGAGTATCCAGTCGACTTAAGTCAAAAGTGCTGGGATAATAAGATGAGAAATATTGAGGAAGTAAAGGAAAAAGTTGCTGCAATGAAAGCGGAAGAATAAATTATTGGGGCGTCCTAACCAGGGCGTCCCTTTTAAATAGGCGGTGGAATTGTTGCCCCCACGAACCCCATTTCGTATTCCAACCCATTATATGTTACAATCTTTCTAGTCAATTTCGGAGCAAAGGAAGAATTGAATGAACAAAACCGTACCAGTAACTAAAAACGAGTATATAGATGTCGTGTTCGAAGATTTAACCCATGAAGGGTCTGGAGTAGCTAAGGTAGATGGGTATCCCTTATTTGTCCCAAATGGATTGCCTGGTGAAAAAGCTAAAGTGAAGGTAATTAAGACTGGCAAGAGCTATGGTTTCGGAAAGCTAATAGAACTTTATGAAAAAAGCCCGTACCGGGTGGAAATTCCAAGCAGCGATCGTCAAAAATATGGCGGCTGTCAGCTTGAACATATCAGTTATGCAGGCCAGTTAAAATACAAGGAAAACCAGGTTCGAGAGGTGCTTACTCGAATCGGCAAACTGGAGGATGTGGTCGTTCATCCGATCCTTGGAATGGACAAACCGTGGCATTATCGAAATAAAGCCCAGGTGCCTGTTGGTGAAAAAGATGGCAAATTAATTGCCGGCTTTTTTAAACCAAGAAGCCATGAAATTGTCGATACCGATGAAAGCCTTATCCAGCTGCCGGAAATTAATGAGGCAGTTCAGACAATCAAAGAGATTTGCAGCAGGCTTGGCATTCCGGCGTATCAGGAGGAGTCACATAAAGGAGTCCTTCGCCATATTATGGCCCGCTTCGGGAAGCAGACTGGCGAGCTTATGGTTGTGCTGATTACGAGAACCGCCGATTTACCACAAAAGGATCAGCTGATTGAGGAAATCGTTGCCCGGCTTCCAAAGGTGAAATCGATTGTTCACAATGTAAATTCCAAACGTACCAATGTTATTTTAGGTGAAAAAACAAAGGTGTTATGGGGTAGTGAAGTCATTTACGACTATATTGGTGATGTGAAATTTGCTATCTCTGCTTTATCGTTTTACCAAGTGAACCCGGTTCAGACAAAGGTGTTATACGACAAAGCCCTTGAGTATGCAGACCTAAGCGGGGAAGAGACCGTTATTGACGCTTATTGCGGAATCGGCACGATTTCTTTATTTTTAGCACAAAAGGCTAAAAATGTTTTCGGAGTAGAAGTGGTGCCAGAAGCGATTGAAGATGCCAAGCGAAATGCGGAGTTGAATGGACTGGCCAATGCCGAGTTTGCTGCGGGAGAAGCAGAGGTTGTGATTCCAAAGTGGTACAAGGAAGGCAATGCTGCCGATGTTCTCGTGGTAGACCCGCCTCGTAAAGGCTGTGATGAAGCCTTGTTACAGACGATTATTGATATGAAGCCTAAGAAAGTGGTGTATGTATCCTGCAACCCGGCTACATTAGCGAGGGATTTAAGAATTCTTGAAGATGGCGGATATAAAACCGTAGAGGTCCAGCCTGTTGATATGTTCCCGATGACAACACATGTGGAGTGTGTCTCGCAGCTTATTTTAGATGAGAAGTGATCAACGTGAAACATGGTATACAAAAGGAGTAATGTTATGAATGAAACGATTAGCGTAATTAAAAATCATCGTTCCGTACGGGAATTCATCCCTGAAAAAGATGTAAGCGAAACACAGGTGAGAGCAATTATTGAATCTGCTATGGCGGCGCCAAATTGGATTAATGGTCAGCAAGTGAGCGTTATCGAAGTAAGAGATCCTGGAAAGAAAGCAGCATTGGCAGAGGCTGCGGGCAAGCAAAGGTGGATAAAAGAAGCTCCCGTTTTTCTTGTATTTTGCATAGATTTTTATCGGGCAAAGCTGGCAGCTGAAAAAAATGGCGCTAATTTCCGAATTGTTGAGGATCTGGAGGCTGTTATCGTCGGTTCAACAGATATTGGAATCGCTTTGGGAAGTGCGGTAATCGCCGCTGAATCGATGGGACTGGGGATTGTCCCAATTGGAGGGATAAGGAGAAATCCCCACATCTTTGTTGATCTATTAGAACTGCCGGAATATGTTTTTCCGATTTCAGGTCTAGTCATTGGTCATCCAAGAACGATCCCTGCTCAAAAACCAAGATTGCCTCTTAAGGCAACCCATCTTAAAGAAAAGTATGATGCTGAAGTTCAAATGAAAAGCATTGACCAATATGATGAGACCATTTCAGCCTTTATGTCTGAACGGACGAGTGGGCAGGATTCCAGTGACTGGTCAAGTAAAATAGCGCATTTTTACGACAAAGGATTTGAACAATATGAAAAAAACACCAGTCCTGTGATTAAGAATCAAGGATTTCGTTATAAGTAGTAGAGATGTCTATAAGCGTTAGCTTTGTAAAAAACAGGAGGTTAATAGATGGATAATAACGATATTTTAATTCGTTTGAGATATGCTCTAGAAATAAAAAATAAAGAAATGGCAGAGATCTTTAAACTGGGCGGCGTGGAAGTAAGTGTACCAGAGGTGATACAAATACTAACAAAATCAGATGATGATGATGATGAAAATGACGTTCAAATGAAATGTAACAACAGTATGTTTGATTCCTTTTTAAATGGCTTTATTATTCATAAAAGAGGAAAACAAGAGCAAAAACCAGGGCAATCCAATACACCAGAACCGGTATCACCTAAAAGCGCAAATGTAAATAATCTCCTGTTAAAAAAAGTAAAAATAGCCTTGTCATTAACCACAGAGGATATGCTGGATATATTCGATAAGGCAGGCATCAGAGTTTCAAAAGGAGAACTGAGTGCTTTATTAAGAAAAGAAGGGCACAAGAATTATAAGGAATGCGGAGATAAATTTGCCCGGAATTTCCTTAAAGGACTAGCAATTAAATACAGGGGATAAAGCACGATAGGTGAAGATATGTTACATACCTACTCAGGTAAAACCATACGTTTTGAAATAAAGTACAAAAACCGAACCTCCTTAGGAATGACGATTGATAGCTATGGAAATCTGGAAATTCAGGCACCAAAAGGAACATCTGATGAAAGAGTGCTTCAATTATTAGAGGAGAAATGGGATTTAATTCAGGAGAAAATAAAAGAAATGAAGGATAGGCAGCATGGGCCGCAAAAAAAGGTCTATGAGCCTGGCGAGGGCT
Source organism: Neobacillus cucumis (assembly GCF_002860255.1). Lineage (GTDB taxonomy): Bacteria > Bacillota > Bacilli > Bacillales > Cytobacillaceae > Neobacillus > Neobacillus cucumis_A. Next base: position 129,875 of record NZ_PGVE01000040.1, on the reverse strand, counting down.
TTCTTTATTTAGGAACCACGTATCCCATACAAATTACTGAAAACAAAAATATGGAGCAGGACTATGTGGTGTTTGAAGAAGCAAAGTTACAAATCTATGTGAGGCATCTAGAGGATGAGAAAGTAAGACAAGCTCTAAAACGCTTTTATTATCAGCAGTGTAAAGCACTTGTAGAGAAGAGTATCTCCTCCTTTCAAAGACATTTTAAAACAAAACCACGTTCCATACGTATCACGGATAGTAAAACGACCTGGGGAACCTGCGATTCTAGGCAGCAGTTAACATTTAATTGGAGGCTGGCAATGGCACCTCATGAGGTGGTCGACTATGTCGTCGTTCATGAAATGTGCCATATGGTCCATCTAAATCACGACCGCTCCTTCTGGCGCCTTGTTGGAAAAATCATGCCTGATTATAAGGAAAAAGAAAACTGGCTGGCATTATCAAATTGGAAAATGACGGTTTAGCGGTTAGATATCAAGACAAATTGAGTACGATTTACTATTTTTATGTAAAGATTGGTATTCGATTATAATAGTAAAAGGTCCTATTGAAAATATAAGATAGGACCTTATTTTTTTGGGGTTTAATTTGGTTAAGGCCAATATATGTTTATTTTCATCTTTTTTTCATCTTATTCTAATCTCCTTCTAATCTTTCTTTGTCGTGCGTTTACTCTAGGTAAACACTGTATTTACATTATCGGAGTAAAATATTGATCGTAGAGAGGAAGAAACTTACAAGGAGGCATTTCTAATGGATGGAAAGAAAATGATTAAAGTGATTAATGTTTTAAGTGCTGCTGCGTTAGGTACACTGCTAGCGGTGTATCCAGCTGTTAACACCAAGGTTCATGCCCAGGCTAATACCGAACAAAGTATAAAGGTTAAGGAATCAAAGGTCCAAACAAAGACACCAATCAAACATGTAGTCGTTATTTTCGGAGAGAATGTATCATTTGATCATTACTTTGGTACATATCCATATGCTTTAAATCTGAAGGGAGAACCTAAATTTATAGCAAAAGAGAATACCCCCGAAGTTAATAATCTATTAACTCCAAAAGATTACAATGGTACTCAGCCAGATATCGAAAAAAACAATCTAATTACTAATAATCCAAATGCTGCCAATCCAGTCCGGTTAGATCGTTCTCAAGCGATGACAGCTGATATGGATCATAGTTACCACGATGAAATTGCTGCTGTTGATGGCGGAAAAATGGACAAATTTGTTGAGACAGTGGGAAGAGGCAGTGACCCCAAAATTGTAATGGATTATTATGATGGAAATACTGTTACTGCTCTTTGGAACTATGCCCAAAACTTTGCGATGAGCGATAATTCTTTTGGAACTGTGTTTGGTCCGTCGACCCCTGGTGCATTGAACCTGATTTCGGGTGAGACTCACGGAGCCACCTTGTTTGACAAAAATGGTCAAGAAGTACCTAATGATGTTTTAAATGAGTATGAAAATAGAACGGTTACAGGTGATCCAAACCCTCACTTTGATAATTCTTCTACTGGAGTGACAGCAGCAATGGATGACACCAATAAAAACGTCGGAAACTTGTTAAATTCTAAACGTATTACATGGGGGTGGTTCGAGGGTGGTTTTGCTGATCCTACCCACAAGAGTACAAATATCGGCGGATCACAAGTGACGGATTATAGCCCGCATCACCAGCCTTTTGAATACTACAAGTCAACGGCAAATCCAGATCATAAGGCTCCAAGTTCACCTGATATGATCGGAAAGCAGGACCAGGCTAATCACCAATATGATATGAAAGATTTCTGGACGGCTGTAGACAAGGGAAGTATGCCAAGTGTAAGCTACCTTAAAGCTCCTATGTATCAAGATGGTCACGCTGGCTACTCAGATCCATTAGATGAGCAGCAATTTATTGTTAATACCATTAATCGTCTTCAAAAAACACCTGAGTGGAAAGATACAGCGGTCATCGTTTCTTATGATGATTCAGATGGCTGGTATGATCATGTCTTAGGACCAGATAATGGTCAAACAGTTGAGTCAGGGAAAGCGGGATATGGTCCAAGATTACCGCTATTAGTTATTTCGCCATATGCAAAGAGTAATTTTGTAGATCATACAGTAACCGATCAATCCTCTATCCTTAAGTTTATTGAGGATAACTGGAACTTAGGCCGCATTGGCGGTGCTTCTCTTGATGCAAAAGCAGGCAGCATTGAAAGTATGTTTGATTTTAAAAATGGACCTCGTACTAAAAAACTTTTCCTTGATGAAAAAACAGGGGAACCTATTAAAGGTGAAGCGGAAAAATAAAAAAACCGTTAATGAATGGAAGACCAAAGAACCTACTGAATATCAGGCAGGTTCTTTTGGCTTTCATTATAAGGATTATTTATTATTCTTAAATAACCTGTTGTTTCAATCTACTTACCAATCAAATGCAAGCAAAAGTCTAAATCTGCTTGTAAATGGTGTTTCATCAGCATTTCAGCTTTTTCACCGTCTCTGGCTTTAATGGCATCATAGATTTCTTCGTGTTCATCGATTAGATGAGGACGGTTGTAAAATACAACGGTTTTACGGAAAAGATAAATGATCGATTGCATACGGTCAATGATATCAATCATAACCGAATTATTGCTGGCATGAACGATAATTTCATGAAAGCGCTCATTGGCACGCATAATCTCTTCAACGGTGCCTTGCCTTCCAATCTCAACACATTTATATAGAGATTCAAGTTCGTCTTCCTTCAAATAAGATGCTGCACATTTTGCTGAAAAGCCCTCCAATAGAATGCGGACTTGAAACATATTTCTCAAATCCTTTTCGGTCGGCTTGACCACCCTCTTATTCACAATAAGCCCTTCTTGTTCTAATTTTCGAATGGACTCACGTATTGGGGTTCTGCTCACTCCTAATTCAGCAGCAACTTTTTCTTCAACGATCTTGGTCCCTCCGGGAAGCTCTCCATTTAAAATCTTATCACGAATAATTTCATAGGATTGATGGAAAGCAGGACGAGAACGATCACTTCCTAACAAAGTTTTCACCTCAAATATGATTTCACTAATTAAAATTATCTTACCAAATTTTTAGACAAAAAAATACAGAGTCTCCTTTTATCTACAGTAAAGTATACACTAAATAAATTTTTATATACAAAAACTAATAAAAATGTATACAAAATAAAAAAGTTAGTATACAATTACAAATGTAATCATTAATTGAAAGCGGTTGCTATTTAGAGGATGCAATTTGCTTAATGTATATTGAATGAAAAGACTTAGAGGAGGAATAAAAATGGAACGAAAAGTTGGTTTTATTGGTCTTGGAATCATGGGGAAACCGATGTCATTAAATCTAATGAAGGCAGGGCACACACTGACAGTTTTCGATCTTAATCAAGAGGCGGTAAATAGTTTAGTAGAGACTGGAGCAACTGCAGCATCATCTCCTAAAGAAGTGGCAGAAAATAGTGATGTCATCATTACAATGCTCCCAGCATCTCACCACGTAAAGGCAGTAGTCAGCGGCGAAAAGGGCATTCTTGAAGGAGCAAAAGAAGGCTCGGTTATCATTGATATGAGTTCTATTACTCCTGAAGTATCAAGAGAACTTGCTGAAGAAGCAGCAAAAAAAGGTGTTGGAATGCTTGATGCACCCGTGAGTGGCGGGGAGCCAAAGGCAATTGACGGTACGTTAGCTATCATGGTTGGCGGAAAAGAAGAGGTTTTTGAAAGCGTTCAATCCGTGCTGTATGGTATGGGGAAAGACGTAACTTTAGTAGGTGATAATGGCTGCGGAGTAACAGCGAAGCTTGCTAATCAAATTATTGTAAACCTTAACATTGCGGCTATGTCTGAAGCACTCGTATTAGCAGCAAAAGCAGGTATTAATGTTGAAAAAATGTATCAAGCCATCCGAGGAGGACTTGCAGGAAGTGCAGTGCTCGATGCAAAGGTACCAATGATATTAGATAGAAACTTTGTCGCTGGTGGAAGCATTGCTATCAATATGAAAGACATTACGAATGTAATGGATACAGCTCATGAAATCGGTGTTCCTTTACCTCTATCAAGCCAATTACTAGAGATTTTCCATGCATTAAAGGTGGATGGGAAAATAAAAGACGATCATGGCAGCATTGTTAGATATTATGAAAAACTTGCAAATGTTGAAGTAAAGAGGGTTTAAAATATGAACGAGACAAAGAGAGTATCCGTAGAAATTCTTAAAACTCTTCCTGAAGTAAACCGTGCACAGGTGGATCAATTGCTTGCCGAAGCATTAAAGACATTGAATAAAAAAATAATTGTTTTGGATGATGATCCCACTGGTGTACAAACAGTCCATGGTATCTCTGTTTTTACAGATTGGTCAGTAGAGAGCATCAAACAGGGCTTTAGAGAAGAACAGTCTATGTTCTTTATCTTGACCAATTCAAGAGGATTTACAGCAGAAGAAACAGAGAAGGCCCACCGTGAAATGGCGGAAAATATTCTTACCGTAGCTTCGAAATTAAACAGGGAATTTATCATCATTAGCCGTGGAGATTCCACCTTAAGGGGACATTATCCATTAGAAACAAACGTTTTAAAGAATACCATTGAAACTGATTCTGATCTAACAATCGATGGAGAAGTCATTCTACCTTTCTTCAAAGAGGGAGGACGCCTTACCATCAATAATATTCACTATGTCCAATATGGTGAAGAGCTTGTACCTGCTGGCGAAACAGAATTTGCCAAGGACCGCACCTTTGGGTACACAAAATCGGATTTAGGTGAATGGATCGAAGAAAAGTCCAATGGAGAATTTTTAGCTGAAAATACGTTATATATTTCACTTGAACAGCTGCGTTCATTGCAGATTGACAGAATAACAGAAAAGCTTCTTCAAGTGAAAAATTTTAATAAAGTAGTAGTAAATGCTGTTGAGGAGGTGGATGTAAAGATCTTTACCCTTGCTTTAGTACAGGCCATCAACGGCGGCAAGAACTTCTTATTTAGAAGTGCAGCAGCTCTTCCGAAAGTCATTGGAGGAGTAAGCTGCAAACCGCTCCTTACTAGAGAGGAATTAGTCGGAGAAGATACAGGGAATGGCGGATTAATTATTATCGGTTCTCATGTGAAAAAGACAACTGAACAGCTGGAAGAGCTTAAAAAGTTTAGTGATATTGAATTTATTGAGTTTAACAGTCATTTAGTTTTACAGCCTGACTTATTCCAGAAGGAATGTGACAGGGTAATTGAAACAACAGAAACTCTCATTCGCGCAGGTAAAACCGTTGCCGTTTATACCAGCAGAGAGCGTCTTGACCTTGGGGAAGGGAAAAAAGAAGAAGAGTTAAAACTATCCGTTTCTATTTCTGATGCGGTTACAAGTATTGTTACCAGATTACAAGTCAGACCGAATTTTCTTATCGCCAAAGGCGGGATTACTTCGAGTGATGTCGGAACAAAAGGCTTGAAGGTGAAAAGGGCAACAGTAGCTGGCCAGATTCGACCTGGAATCCCGGTGTGGAGAACAGGTGATGAAAGTAAGTATCCTGGCATGGCGTATGTCATTTTCCCTGGTAACGTCGGGTCCAAAACTGATTTAAAAGAAGTAGCTGAAATATTAAGCGGTAAATAATTTTTAGTTTAAAAGGATGCCAATTACGAATGAATTGGCATCCCCTTAAAACAAAGGAAAAGAGGGAGAACATGCCAATAGTATATATCTGCATAGGAGTAGCACTATTACTATTATTAATGGTGGTCTTTAAATTAAATGCTTTCATCTCATTGGTTGTAGTAGGTTTGTTGGTAGGTATAATGGAAGGAATGTCACCAGTCGAGGCAATGACATCCATTACCACTGGTTTAGGCGGTACATTGGGGAATCTAGCTTTGGTTATTGTATTTGGGGGTATGATTGGGAAACTGATGGCTGATTCCGGTGGTGCCCAGCGAATCTCTGTTACATTAATCCGGGCATTTGGCAAGAAGAGAGTTCAGCTGGCTGCTGTGCTTACTGCGTTCATTGTTGGAATCGCTTTATTTTTTGAAACCGGTGTGGTTGTTTTAATTCCATTAGTATTCACAATTGCAGCAGAAGCAGGGGTTCCGATCCTATATATTGGAATGCCGGTTATAGCGGCGTTAATTACCATGCACGGCTTTGTTCCGCCGCATCCAGGACCAACAGCAGTTGCGGGGATCTATCAAGCAAATTTAGGAAAAACATTATTATACGGGATTATCATTGGTATTCCTGCTGTTATTATAAGCGGACCATTGTATACGAAGTTATTTAAAAAAGAAGATTTGGAAGTAGAGATTCCAAAAGGACTTTTTACACCTAAACACTTTAAAGAAGAAGAAATGCCAGGATTCGGGATTAGTATGTTTACAGCTCTTATTCCAGTAATTCTTATCGCGTTCCAAGCTATTGTAGAAATTGTAGCGCCAAAATCGGGTCTATTACCTGCTGCTCAATTTTTAGGGAATCCTGGTGTTGCTTTGCTAATTTCTGTAATCGTTGCCATCTTCACCTTTGGTCTTAACCGCGGCAGAAAAATGCCGGAACTAATGAATTCACTAACAGCATCGATCAGCAGTATTGCCGTCATTTTATTAATCATCGGCGGCGGCGGTGCATTCAAACAAGTATTGATTGACAGCCATGTCGATAAATACGTTGCCCATCTAATGGAGGGATCATCTATTTCTCCATTAGTACTAGCCTGGTTAATTGCAGCCATATTACGTGTGGTTTTGGGATCTGCAACTGTTGCGGGAATGACAGCAGCTGGTATTGCAGCTCCACTTGTTGCAGCAACACATGTTAGTCCAGAGCTTATGGTTTTAGCGACCGGCGCTGGCAGTATGACATTCTCCCATGTAAATGATGCAGGCTTCTGGATTTACAAGGAATTCTTTAACCTATCTATAGGTAAAACTATTAAGACATGGTCCGTAATGGTTACGATTGCATCACTTGTCGGACTTGCAGGTGTGTTAATCATCAATCTGTTTATTAATTAATATTATTGAAAAAGGCAACTGAACCCGATGTGGGCAGTTGCCTTTTTCATGTTATCCATTTACCGTCTGTGCTTTAATGATTGGCCATAGCTACGTTTATATTATTCCCCTCATAAAACTGCTTAATGGCCCAGTCCGTGTAGACCCAGCCCTTCCATCCAATGTGAATCGTATCCTTCATGAAATACGGATCATATTCATGGCCAGAGAAATCAGCAACTTGAAACCCTTCCGCTGCTATTTGCTTTTTAATCCGTTCATAATAGGCAGTTCGCCCTTCCTTAGGGAAACCCGTATAATCATAATAATGACCATTGACCGGAATAGAGATAAACAATGGTTTTGCTCCCGCTTGCTTTAATACATCAAGAACAAGCTGAAAGTCTCCGTATTCTTTTGACACACCGTAGGAACGGTTCAAGTCTTTATTTTTTAAAGACGGTATGAAACCTTTAATTTTATTATATTGAGAGTTTACGATAAAAAAGTGATTGTTTGTTGCCCGCTTGGCGCCAAATTGGTCTGCTTCCTGCGCTAATTCGTTCCACGATTTATTTCTGACTTTCGGGGTAAGGTCCCGATGACGAGAAAAACCGCCTGCCAAGGAGTAATATAAATCCTTTTTCTCTAGCAAATGCCGATAGACTAATGCAGCAGGGCGGAGAGCACTGGCTTCCCGTTTTGTCCAAGGATCATTCGTGACCTCCGCTTTATAGAGTGTCGAGAGAATCGGATCATTTTTAACAGATGAATAAGTTAAGAGGCGCTTAATGGCCTGTTTCTTCACCGCTGGATCAATCTGTTGATTAAAAGCAAAATCATATCCCTGCAGGGAAGAATAGTTGGGTACAAAATGTGATTCATCGGCTCCTTTTGGATTAAACCATTGCGGAGACAACACAAACACAATTTTCTTATCCTTTAACTGATTAATATGCTCGGAAAAATTTAAAAAGTGAATCAATGACTCGGTTCCGCCACGGCCGATCAAAAAAGGTGTGAAGTCTTCATGGACCTCTTGAAAGTAATTAGAGGGATGAAAACGGTCAAGCCTTGCCAGTTCGGATGAACCATAGATGGGCAGATAACGGCTATCATCGAGCATTTGTTGTTGTATATATTTACCCTGAAACATGAAGGGATTTAATTCTGTTGCTGCTTGACTGATTCGGTTTTTCGGAATCAGACTTTCAATCCAGCGATCGGGAATGATTACTAGGATAAATAAAACAAAAAACGCTAGAAAAAGCGGGATAAATACAGGCTTCTTCATCTCAAATCAGCCAACTGAATGGCGATTTGATTTGGTGTATTCCAAGTATCACGGTCAAATTCGGTAATCGGGACAAGGATTCCAAAACGTTCTTCTATTTGAACCAATAACTCGACTGTTCCAAATGAGTCTAATAGTGCCTCATTAAATAAATCGATATCTGGATTTTCCTTAACAACCTCATCTTGACAAATTTCTGCTAATAATTCTAACACTTGATCTTTAAATTCCATCGAAATCATACTCCTTTTTGAATAAAATGTCCTGAAAATAGATAAAATCCAAAGCAAATAAAGTGGAAGGTAATCACAATACTAACAATTCGAGTAAATTTATTTTGCGGCCACCATTTATGCTTTTTATTAAACTGCTCGAAGGTGTTGTACCCGACCATCAGCAAGGCATGATAAATTCCATAAAGAATATATTGAATTTCAAGTCCATGCCATACACCCATTAACAGAAATAATAAAATATAACCGAGGTTAGAGGTGATGTTTCGGTTTTTAATCCACTTCTTTTTCGTTATCCAAAAAACAAATCGCATGTAGACGTAATCTCGAAACCAGAAGGAAAGGCTCATATGCCAGCGATTCCAGAAGTCTTTTATATTTCTGCTGATAAACGGCAGATTGAAATTTTCCGGTGATTTGATTCCCATAATATAGCTGATACCGATGGCAAAAGCACTGTAACCGGCAAAATCGAAAAATAAATAAAAGCTATATCCATACATATAAAAGAGCTGGCTTTGAAAATGATTTGTCGCGATAAATCTTAAATTTGCAATGAAAAAATGGTTAATAGAATAACCAATGATATATTTATATAAAAAGCCGCGGAATAGTTTGTTGATCCCGTCATATAAAAGCTGCTTATACTGCTCACCACTTAGTTCCGCCTTTATATCTTTATCAAATCGGCGGTATCGGTCAATGGGGCCGGATGAAATGGTCGGAAAGAACAAGATAAAATATAACAAACTTGCAAGGGGGAGCCTTTGTTTGATTAGCCCGTCCCTTGTCTCCATAATCAATTGTGTTCCTTTAAAGGTTAAATAGGATATACCTAAGAAGGACATCCAGTTGGTGTCAGCAAAATAAGGAAGCAATTTATAAATGGTTAAAGGAAGAATGGATGCAATCACTGCAATGGAAAACATCCAGCCGCTGTTTGCCTTTTTTCTATAGGCTATATAACCTTCAATCAACAGAACCTGCCAGATGGTAAACAGAATTAATGCAAGAGCACTTGCCGGCTTAGCTGCAAAAATAATAGCTAAGACGATAACTGTGACCATCATGTTATAGGTTTGAAATCTCTTTCCCTGTAAGCCAAGAATCACGGTTGGTGCTAATAGAATCACTAGGATGAAAAAGAATGTAAAAGAACTATATGGAATCATAGCAATACCTTTTCGCGGATTTGCTTACGGTCTACTTTTCCATTTGGAGTAATGGGCAGTTCCTTATGATATGAAAACTTCCTTGGAATCATATAGGCTGGCAGTACTGACCCTAGTTCTTTTTTTATCGCACCAGTGAGCTGATATTCTTTTTCAAAAGGATGTTCCGCAGGAATGATCAAGACAGAAAGGTATTCAATTTTATCCTCTTGATAGATCGGAACAACCACTGCTGATTTTACATATTGAGATTTTGCAATATGGTATTCAATTTCTTCAAGTTCCATCCGATACCCATGTAATTTGATTTGAAAGTCCAGTCTTCCTTTATAAAAAAGTAAATCTTGTTGGATAAAACCGGCATCACCGGTTCTGTAAGCCTGCTGTCCATTGTAGGTAAAGAAGGCTTTATTCGTGAGATCTGGCTGTCCAAGATAGCCTTTGCTTACACTTGGACCAACGATAATGATTTCTCCTTTTTCTCCCGCAGATACAGGCATATTCTCTTGATTTAAAAGAAGGATTTGCGTATCCGATTTTGCAGCTCCTACTGGAAGAGTTTGATATTCCTTTAGTACTGCATCAGTTATTTCTGTAAAGGTAACAGCAACTGTTGCCTCAGTCGGACCATAGGTATTAAAAATCCTCGCCATTGGAAATCGTTCCCGCAGCTGTTTACAAATGGTAACAGGAAGAATTTCGCCGCAGAAAAGAAAGACGGATAATTCCGGAAGGAGTTCGCTGTTAAACGAAGGGTCCATCAGGCACATTTGCACAAAGGATGGTGTGGAGGCCCATACCTGTGTCTTGGAATTCTTTAATTCTTCAAATAAAATTTTTGGCTTAGCGATCATTTCTTTTGTAATGGCCAATAAGGTTCCGCCGCTTGCTAAAGCAGGGTAGAGGTCCATTACCGAAAGATCAAAGGAGAAGGGGGCCTGGTTTAAGAAGCGAAGTCCACCTTCAATCGGAAAATCCCCCAGCATCCAATCTACAAAGCTTTGCAGATTGTTAGCGGATATTTGAACTCCCTTAGGATTTCCTGTACTTCCTGATGTATAGATAATATAAAAATCATCGTTTCCCCTAACCCAGTTGGCTGGATCAACTGAATTCCCCCTATGGCTTCCTAACACTTCAGGGGTAATCATTCTAACCGAAGATTCCAGGGCAAGTTCCAGACCAGATACATTGAGTAATATTTCTGTCTGAGAATTACTAATTATCTTCTCCACTCTTTCCAATGGAATGGAGGTATCAACAGGAATATAAGGATGACCAGCTTTTACACAGCCAAGGAAGGAAACCAGCATTTCCGGTTCCATATGTCCATAAACCAAAATAGGTAAGTGCTTGTTTAGGTTTTGTGCCATAATAAAAGCAGCCCATTGGTCTGATTTTTGCCAAAGCTCACTGTAGGTAAGCTGTTTAGTGGGAGAGACAAAAACCACTCTTTCTGGGTGTAACCTGGCATTGTTTTGAATGGCATGTAATAATTCCATTTTGTAATCCCCCCATAAGTTAGAAATCATTGTAAATATACGAACCTGCACTCGCGTCATTGAAACCATACATAAAAAACAGTAAAAGCAGGATAAGTAAGTAATACAGAAATCTACTGCCCCACCTAACTTTCTCCTGGTAAAAAAAGCTCTTTAATTTTTGCCGCATGATGATACCTCACAATAAAGTTAGTCAATTGTGACTGTATTCCTATTTTTTTTACGTAACTATCATAATGCGCTTTGAAACTCCTTGCATTAAGATTTAATGAAAAGGAAATTAATTTTTAATTTAATCTTAAAAAAACGATAAAAGAAGCTTGAAACTAATGGGTTATTTTGTTTAAAACAGACCTTTAACAAGTGTGCACTGGGAGAAGACAAATGTATTTCGATGGTGCCTGACACCAAAATGGAGTAAAGTGGATAAGGTAAAAACGAAGGGAAGAAGGTTTTATCGTTGGGGAAACTGCAACAAGGAACGACTGCCTTTCGAAAGGCTAATTTTGCTCTCTTTGCAGGAGGATTTATTACCTTTTCGATTCTTTATGATGTCCAGCCGCTGCTGCCAATCTTTACAAAGGAATTTGATGTTACGGCCGCGACTGGGAGTCTGACACTATCAGTTACTACGTTTACTCTTGCAATATCTATGTTATTTATTAGTTCTCTTTCCGAAGCATGGGGGAGAAAATCGATTATGTCGGCTTCGCTGCTTTTATCATCACTTATCGTGATTTTCACAGCCTTTAGCCCGACCTTTAGCTCGTTACTTGGCTTTCGTGTTGTGCAGGGAGTCGTACTCTCAGGATTACCTGCGATTGCCATGGCCTATCTGGGGGAAGAAGTCGATTCAAAGAGTCTGGGAATTGCAATGGGAATTTATATAAGCGGGAATTCTATAGGCGGAATGGCTGGCAGAATAATTACCGGCTCCATTACAGACCTGTTCTCTTGGCGAATCGCTATGGGGAGTATTGGAATCATAAGCCTCATCCTAAGCATCTGGTTTTGGCTTCACCTTCCGAACTCCCGCTTCTTTACACCAAAGCCATTGAAGCTAAAAACACTAAGTAAATCCCTGGTTGGACATTTAAAGGATCCAGCCCTTTTGTGCTTGTTTTGTATCGCCTTCCTTTTAATGGGCAGCTTTGTCTCTTTGTATAATTATATTGGCTTTGAACTGCTTGCACCTCCCTATCGCTTAAGCCAGACAATTGTGGGCTGGATTTTTATTGTCTATATCACTGGAACATTTAGTTCAACCTGGATGGGGCGTCTTTCAGATACATTAGGTCGCAAGAAGGTGCTATGGATCGGACTTGTTATCATGGCAGCTGGCGCGTTGTTGACTCTCGTGACACCATTAGTGTTAAAAATCATCGGTATTGCAGTCTTTACATTTGGCTTTTTTGGAGCCCATTCCATTGCCTCAAGCTGGGTTGGAAGAAGGGCTCAAACGGCCAAAGCTCAAGCCTCGTCGCTTTATTTATTTTTTTATTACTCCGGTTCAAGCATTGCTGGTACCGCTGGAGGTTTTTTCTGGTCCAATTTTGGCTGGAAAGGGGTTATTGGTTTTATTATTTGTTTACTTCTAATGGCTTTTCCACTATCCTTTAAACTTTCCTCTGTAACTGGGAAATCATTAAGGGCTGTGAGCGAATAAGTATTTAATAAGGAACCTTTCTAATAAGAAGGGTTCTTTTTCGTCCCAACTATTTTCCTGCTTTTTTAAATGGTAAATTCTAAATTTATAAAATATGAGTATTATTTTAGAAGAAAGGGAGGGGATATGGAAAATGGCGAAATCAGTTGGGATTTTAGGTGTCGGCCAGGCCGGCGGGAATATTGCCGAAATTGCAGCCTCTATGGGCTTTCAGGCCGCACTAATAAATACAAATCAACGTGATGGTACAGTTAATACGAGAGTAGAAAAGAAATTCTTTGTTCCAGGTTATAGCGGGGCCGGTCAGGATCGGTCGATTGGGTTAAAGGCAGTCAATGAGAATTACCGGGAGTTAATCGACTTTGTTAAACGGTCGTTTAAGAATATTAAACTGTTATTAGTAGCCTTCTCTACAGATGGCGGAACAGGTTCAGGGATGAGTCCGCTCTTAATGGACTTACTACTGGATCAGCTGCCTGGCGTCAATATTGGAGCGATCGCGGTGGTCCCAGATCGTAATGTATTGGCGGGGAACCGAATTAATGCGGCTGCCTGTATTGAGGAGATTTCTAGAATCGAGGCATTATCTTCCGTCTTCCTTGTTGATAATGATCAATTGAGGAAGTCTACTCCACAGTCCAGTAAACATCAAATCTACCTTTCTTCTAATCATTCAGTGATGGAAGCCATTCATAACGTCTTGCAAGTAACGAAGAAGAGTTCCTTTTTTGGTAACTTCGATGAAACGGATTTAATGAATATACTGAGTACAAGAGGAGTTACCATTATCTCAACAACCACCATCACGGATGCAAGAACCACTGCTGATGTTTCCAGTAAAATTCAACAATCTTGGGTAAACTCGATTTTCTGCCCTGTTGAATCAACTGGAGTGATAAGAGCCGGATTGATCTATGAAGGTCCTGAAGGTATGGCAAAGCTCATTAATGTTCCGTCTATTTTTGAAAGGGTTGGAGAACCGCTTGAATTATTCGAAGGGACCTATATTTCTGAATCGGACCCGACGATTACGACCATACTCGCGGGACTTGCTTTTCCAGCCCGCCGCTTGAAGACGCTTGAAGATCTTCTTGAGAAGAATAAAGAACGCCTGCAGCAACTAGTGAATAAGGAGCATTCCCAGCACTATCAGTCTCAGGTTAACTGGGCATCTAATTTAAAAGCGCGGCCGCAGGAGAGAAAGACAAACAACATTACTTCCAAACTATCTAAATATCACAGGTAACTAAAGGGTCAGCCTCGAATTTGAGGCTGGCCCTTTTTGGGTAAATGTCCCTTTCTTGGGGCACGAATAATAAATGCAGGAGTTGTAAAGAGCATATAGAGGTAAAAACTAGAAGGTACTGATGATTTTACGCTAAAATAAAAGGTAGACAGCAAATGCTTTTAAAAAAAGGAGAATTGAACGATGTGGGAAAATGTGGTCTCAACCTTTGCCTCTATGCTTGATTGGCATATGTGGGCGGAAGTGTTGTCCTCACCAAAAGCGTGGGGGTTAATTTTATCTTTAGCAGTATTAGAATGTATCTTATCTGCTGATAATGCTTTGGTTTTATCTGCCTTTGTTAAACCATTGCCGAAGGAACAGCAAAAAAAGGCTTTGGTTTACGGTTTGTGGGGAGCTTATTTATTCCGTTTTATTTTTATCGGACTAGGGACGTTTTTAATTAAGCTTTGGTTTATTAAGTTGATCGGTGCGCTTTACTTACTCTGGCTATCCGTTAAGTTCTTTGTGGACAAGCTAAAAAGTAAAGAAGACGGAGAAGAGGAAGATGTACGTGAGCCTAAGGGCTGGTTAATGCAAACCTTTGGAGTGTTTTGGGCGACTGTTATTAGTGTGGAACTAATGGATTTGGCCTTTTCTGTCGATAGTATTCTCACTGCACTGGCAGTTTCCAATGAAGTTTGGGTCGTCTTACTTGGCGGTATGATTGGGATTCTCTTAATGCGGGGAGTGGCGACCTTTTTTATTAGTTTAATGAACAGGGTCCCAGAGCTCGAGACAACTGCGTATTTCTTAATTTTGTTTATTGCGGTAAAAATGGGGCTTACCCTTGTTGATATCGAGATTCCAAACGAAATTTTTATTATTGTCTTGGTGGTAGCTTTTGTTATTACATTTATTGTTCATGGAATTCGTAAAAACAGGACGGGAAAATTATCGCATTAAAACCGCTTGGACCCTATTGACATTATAGGCATCACAACTCAATATGGAGATAGAAGCAGAAGAATAAAACAAAAGTTCTTCTGCTTTTTTCAATGGACTGGAATGAAAGACTTGCTAGATAAATAGGGGATACTAAAATGAGTTTATTTCATCTAAACGTTTCAGAGTGGATTTGGATTATCGTGGCAGCTGTTTTGATCGGTTTTTCCAAAACAGGAATTAGTGCTTTTTCTATGCCGGTCATTCCAATTATTGCCTTAATATTCGGCGGAAAAGATTCGACCGGAATGATCTTACCATTATTAATTATCGGGGATATTTTTGCGATTTATTATTATAATCGCCATGCTGACTGGAAGGACATTAAAGCTTTATTGCCATGGGTTGCTGCTGGTTTATTATTAGGGCTTGTCGTCGGTGAGTATACGAATGATGCCCAATTTAAAATGATCATCTCTATTTGTGTCATTTTATGCTTAATCATTTTAATTTATATGGAGAAAAAAGGGGACGGAGCTAAAGTCCCCAAGGGTAAATGGTTTTATGCCTTAACAGGAATTCTTAGCGGTTTTGCCTCAATGATCGGTAATGCTGCGGGACCAATCTTCAGTGTTTTTTTATTAGCAAAAGGCTTTAAGAAAGATAAATTTTTAGGCACAACCGCTTGGTTCTTCTTCCTTGTCAATATTTCGAAGGTACCTATGCAGGCTTTGGTCTGGCATAATATTCATTTAAAAACGCTGTTGTTTAGCCTAATGATGATTCCGGCGATTGCTGTAGGTGCCGTTCTTGGAGCATTTTTAATCAAGCGAATAAATGAAAAGCCATTTCGGATTATTATTTTAGTGGTTACTGCTTTATCTGCGATAAGATTATTAATCTAATAAAAAACAGGACTAAGAGCATCCTTAGTCCTTTTTTTATTAGATAAAAACTTAGCCTTTAAAAAAATATATCGTGTCGCTGCCGCTAGGTCCTTTGTTCTTCCGATGTGGAAATTGATATACTTAAAGTTACAAATGAACTTTTTAGGAGAGAGATATAGTGGGGAAATTTGGTGTAATCGGACTTGGAGATATTGCTCAAAAGGCATATCTTCCGGTCTACAGCAGATTGAAGGATCATGAGTTTCACTTATTTACACGCAACCAAGAAAAGCTTAGGACGATTGGAAGTCAATACCGTTTTGATCATCTTCACTTTACAGTAGAATCCCTAATCAACAGCGGGATTACGGGGGCGTTTGTTCATTCCTCGACTGCTTCACATGAGAAAATAGTCGAGCAATTGCTTCGTAACAAAATCCATGTGTTTGTCGATAAGCCAATCACGGACCATTATGAAAGTGCTAAAGGGCTGGTAGCATTAGCTGAACAGATGGGCGTCATCTTAATGACAGGGTTCAATCGAAGATATGCGCCCTCCTATCAGCAGCTAAAGGAAGTGGCTGACCCAAATATGGTCATTGTTCAGAAGCATCGAAATTCATTACCGGGTGAACCACGGACCTTCATTTATGATGATTTTATTCATGTAGTCGATACGATGAGATTTTTATTTCCGAACCCTATTGAAGATGTGATTGTCAGCGGGAAGATGGTGGAGGATAGCCTTTACCATGTCGTTGTCCAGTTTATTTCCAGTGGGGCTGCAGCTATTGGAATCATGAATAGAGACAACGGAACAAATGAAGAAATTGCTGAGGTGATGGGACCTCATGAGAAACGCAGTGTTTACAATGTTTCTAAATTAGTTATTTCAAAAGGAATGGAAACTACAGAAGTACGGGGCAGTGACTGGGATTCTACCCTTAAAAAACGAGGTTTCGAGCAAATGGTCACTGATTTTGTAAATGCTGTTGCGACGAACTCACAGCCAAGGATATCAGCTTCAGATGCACTAAAAACCCATGAAATTTGCGAAAAGATTCTTTCTAAGCTGGGAATTTAGTGCTTCGTTTAGGCATGAAGGCATAATGAAAGGCCGTTAAGGCTCTTTTATTGTACCTCCATGCCTTTTTATTTTGACTCATATTCTAATAACAGTAATAGGAGTTAGGACTAGACAGTAAACTAGTAATGGATAAGGTCTTTAAGGGGGTGGTACGAAAAAATACAGCAGCTATCTTACTAGTTTTATAGAAATTATTTATACGTCGTTTATTTTTTTCAAAGATAGCTGCAGCCGTTTAAGAAAAACATAATAGGGGGTTAGAACATGAAGAAATACCTGCAAAGATTAGGGAGTTCGTTGATGTTACCGGTAGCGGTCTTGCCGGCAGCTGCGATACTAATGGGTATCGGATATTGGATTGACCCAGCCGGCTGGGGGGCAGACAGTCCGCTGGCAGCCTTTTTAATTAAGGCTGGAGGCTCCATTATTGATAATATTCCGATTTTGTTTGCTGTTGGTGTGGCTTTAGGGATGTCAAAAGAAAGAGACGGTTCAGCTGCAATAAGTGGACTTGTTGCTTTCCTCGTCGTTACCACACTGCTTTCAACGGGTACGGTTGCTTTGCTGGAAGGAATTGACCCTGCTAAGGTTGATCCTTCTTTTGAGAAAATTAAAAATGCCTTTGTTGGTATCATTTCTGGTATTGTGGCTTCGGTCATATACAATCGATATAGTCACGTCAAATTACCTGATGCTTTTGCTTTCTTCAGCGGCAAAAGGCTGGTACCTATCCTGACAGCGGTTTCCATGCTGGTGGTATCCGGGGTATTGTTCTTTGTATGGCCAGTTATTTATACTGCATTAGTTTCTTTTGGTAAAGCCATTAGTGATTTAGGAGCGTTTGGTGCCGGACTTTACGGCTTCTTTAACAGGCTTTTAATTCCAACCGGTTTACACCATGCGTTAAACTCCGTGTTTTGGTTCGATGTGGCTGGAATCAGCGATATTACGAACTTCTGGGCGAGCAAGGGGGTAAAGGGCGTAACGGGAATGTACCAAGCGGGCTTCTTCCCAATTATGATGTTTGGGCTGCCGGCAGCTGCTTTAGCTATGGTTCATACCTCTAAAACAAAAAAGAGAAAGCAAGTCGCGTCTTTAATGTTAGCAGCAGGTTTTGCCTCCTTCTTTACAGGTGTGACGGAACCAATTGAATTTGCCTTTATGTTTTTAGCACCTGCGCTCTATCTTGTGCATGCCATTTTAACGGGCCTTTCACTGGCGATTGCGGCAGCGTTCCACTGGACGGCGGGATTTGGGTTTAGTGCCGGTCTTGTTGACTATGTGCTAAGTTTTAAAATTCCCATTGCTAATCAGCCATATATGTTAATTGTTCAAGGTTTAGTTTTTGCGGTTATTTACTACTTTTTATTCCGTTATATAATTGTTAAATTTAATTTAATGACTCCTGGACGCGAAGAAGACGAAGAGGAGGCAGTGGCAGAGACAACGGCAGGAGAGAGCAAATTTGCTTTAATGGCAGCTGCCATTTATGAAGGGTTGGGCGGAGATGACAATGTCGTTTCAGTGGATAACTGTGTTACCCGCTTACGATTAGAAGTGAAGGATATGGGTAAAGTCGATCAGAAGAAAATCAAATCGACCGGTGTACCAGGAATTAACATCGTTGGTCCGCAAAGTATCCAAGTTATAATTGGAACGAATGTTCAATTTGTCGCAGATGAGGTTCATAAGCTGCGCAAAGGTAAATAAAAAGGGAAGCCGCTTAGATTGATTTTAAATTTAGGCGGTTTTTTTAGGTCCTCTTTGCTAAAATAAATGGAAATAAGGTTATAGGAGTCAGCAATGAAAGAATATTACTTTGATAAATTATTTAATATTAAGACCCGGGGCGAGCAGCAGGGATTTAATAAGTCTCTGCATTATCATCGTTATGAACCTACTCCTTACAGCGCCCTTCAGGAATTATTCCGTCATTATCAAATACATAACGATGATTTTATTGTGGACTTTGGATCTGGGAAGGGCAGGCTGAATTTTTATCTTCACTATTTTTATGATGTAGCAGTTGTAGGGGTAGAGATGAATGAAGATCTTTATCACGAGGCGTTGTTAAACCAAAAGCGTTATGTGAAAAAGAATGGAAAGGGTAAGATCCAATTTCTTTGCTGCCTGGCAGAGGAGTATGGCATCAATAGTTATGATAATCGCTTTTATTTTTTTAATCCGTTCTCGATCCAGGTGTTTCGCAGGGTAGTGAACAATATTCAGCGCTCCTTGGAAGAGACACCAAGAGAAGTCGAGCTGGTTTTATATTATCCGTCTGAGGATTATATTTATTTTTTAGAGCAGGATACAGCCTTTGAATTGAAGATGGAGGTGGTCGTGCCATATGTTTATGAGCATAATCCTAATGAACGGTTTTTAATTTATCGTTTAACAGTGCCTAATAAATAAAAAAGCCCCATCACTAGGAAAGGGGCTAATCGTTTATTCATTGATGACCGCATTGGATTTTTTGGATTTGATTGTTACAGAAGGGTTGACGTATTTTTCGGTAAAGATGGTGTAACCCATCGCTGCATATGTTAATCCCCAGAAGAAGGCGAAGTAGTCACCTAAGAATGGAATCCCTAATGAAAGCAGCATGAGCGCAAAAATGGCAATATACCAGCGTGGAAAAAGGTTCGCACGGTAGGTGACAATCATAAGGATTAATGTCCCTAGAAGTAAACCTGGATAGGCAAGAGATTCTATCATATTCACGAAGGTGCCTGGCTTTGGTAATTCCCCATAGGCAAAAAATCCATAAAAACCGCCGGCTAAAATAATATTACCAACCGCGAGCAATAGGGCTGCAATCAATCCAAAAACTCCTGCTTTTTTTGCTTGTGCTAAAAAGAGGTTGATCGAGCTAATCCCCATTAGGATACTGGCGGCCAATGCGAAGGCAAGTTCCTGTTTGCTGTCTGATCCAAAAATGAGCCCTGCAGGGGTCATCCCCATTCTAGCGATACCTGCCAATATACAAATCAATCCAAGCCACTTAACTGTTTTTTCTACTGTCATTCTTTCCATCTCCCTAAAGTTTTGTTGTTGTTTACAAACTAATCGTAACAAAAGGATATTCCTTGTTACGAGAGCACCCTATACCTAGAGAGAGCGGGAACTTTTATGAGGAAAATCGGGAACAATTTGTAGAAAAAAAGATTGTATACATAGTAAGAATGACCTTGTTATAATTTTCCTATAAATAGGGTTTGTGGAGGTTGAGATTATTGGATAGGGCTCCAAATCGAAGTAGATTGTTTGTACAAGTAATGGCGTCCTTACTTTGCGTCATGATGATAGTTTTTTATATTAATAATATTCCCAGTTATTATGAAACACTTCGCACGGATTGTACGCTCAAACCTTGCAGCACACTGGCTCCTGCCCCGCCAACAACATTAGAGGCTTTAAGTGTCTATCATTTAACCCCGGATACCTACTCACTATGGTTTGTCATCATTGAATGTACATTTTCTTTTCTTTTTTATATGGCCGCTTTTCTTATTTTTTTTAAAAGTAAGCGAGATTTGCTGGGATTTTTGGCGATGGTTGCTCTCGTAGCTTACGGAACAACGTTTACTTCGCTGGTTTATATTGGGTCAAAAGATAGTCCTTTATTGGCACGAATTCCTGAGGCTATTGCTGCTGTAGGGAGGATGACGTTTTTTCTATTCTTGCTCCTCTTTCCAAAAGGGCGGTTTGTGCCGCGCTGGACATTGCTTGTGTTTATCCCTTTTTGTATGGTTCAACTAGTTAGTTTTCTTTTTCCTGAGACATCCTATGATTTACTGAATTGGTCAAATACAGGCAGGCTCCTTTACTATTTACCGATGATTGGCATGACTATTTTTTCACAAGTATATCGATATCGAAAGGTGTCAAGTTCCGTTGAAAAACAGCAAACGAAATGGGTGGTCTATGGGGCAGTCATTTCTCTTTTGGGTTCAGTAATTGTTAGCGGCTTTTTTGTATATCCAGTGTTTGCTGATAGCCCAGTTTCTTATATTTATTTAAGTGCCTTGCTATATGCGATCGTTGCTATTATTCCGTTAACCCTGGCGTTAGCCATTTTAAGGCACAGGTTATGGGATATTGATCCGCTGGTGAACCGGACGATTCTTTATGGGACTTTAACGTTAACGATCGTTTTACTTTACGCGGGAATGGTGATGTATCTTGGCAGTTTATTCAAGACGAAGGACAATTTTATTATTTCATTGTTTTCAACCGGGGTTGTAGCGGTTCTTTTTTCGCCGATAAAAGAAAGGCTTCAGCAGATTGTGAATCGTCTGATGAAAGGGAGGCATGATGACCCGTATGCAGTCTTAAAAGAATTAGGCGATCATTTGGTCCAGCCATTATCACCGGAAGAAGCCTTGCAAGAGGTGGCAGGGACGATAAGAAGAGCATTGCGGCTTCCATATGTAGGGATATTTATAAGGGTTAATGATGAAGAAAAAAAGGCTGCTGTTGCGGGAAAACCAGAGGTAGTTTTTGATATTCATTCTTTTCCCATTATTCACGGCGGAGAGGAGCTAGGAGCGATGATGGTCTCGAGCCGCTCTCGCGATGAAGCTTTTTCTCAAGAGGATTTGCGGCTGATGGATGTGTTACTGAGGCAGACCGGAGTCATTTTACAAAATATAAAAATAACTTTGGGGATGCAGCTTTTAGCCAAAGATTTGCAAGAGTCGAGGGAGAAGCTCGTGCTTGCTCGCGAAGAGGAACGGCTGCAAATCCGAAGGAACCTTCATGATGAACTCGCTCCAAGACTTCTGTCATTATCCTTTAATGCAGCAGCTGCAGAGCAGTATGTGAATAAACAACCAGATAAGGCTGTGAAGCTGTTGGGGGAGCTGCGCGGTGTGATTCGGACGACGGTAAATGAAATTCGAACGATGGTTCATGATTTACGGCCGCCGACGCTAGATGAATTTGGACTGATCGGAGCGATTGAAGCGAGGATTAATGAGATACGAAAAACAGTAGGGACAAACAGCTCGCATGGGGATGAGGCGGCTGTGTTAAAGGTGTCTTTGGAAGCACCTGCTAAGCTTCCGATTTTGCCTGCAGCCGTAGAAGTGGCAGGCTATCGGATCATAACAGAGGCCCTGGTAAATGTTGTTAAACATGCAGAGGCAACCGAGTGTGTGGTCAGAATTTCTGTCCTTTCTAAATCCGAATTGGAGATTGAGGTAAGTGACAATGGAGTTGGCTTGCCCTTATTGTTGAGGCCGTCAATCAATGGAGGCATCGGTTTGAAGTCCATTCGTGAACGAACCGCTGAACTTGGAGGGCAATGTTTTTTTGATAAATCAGAGATAGGCGGAACGAGGGTAAGGGCGGTTTTACCTTTTTTACAGGGGGAGGATAAATTGAATGAAAGTAGTATTAATCGATGATCATCCTTTATTTCGAAGTGGGGTTCGTAATCTGATACAGACGACAGACGATTTAGAAGTCATTGGGGAGGGTGCTTCAGGCGAGGCGGCAGTAGAGCTGGCGCTAAAGCTTCAGCCTGATGTGATTGTGATGGATATTCGTATGCCAGGGCTAAACGGGATTGAAGCGACTCGGGTTATTCGCGAAAAGCAGCCTGAAATGAAAATATTAATTGTTACGATGTTAAAGAATGATAAATCGGTTTTTACGGCCATGCAAATGGGGGCACGGGGCTATGTGTTAAAGGATGCGGGGGAAATGGAACTGCTTCATTCCATTCGTATGGTTGGAAATGGCGGAGCGGTCTTTAGCTCAGATATTGCCGCTAGGATGATGAATTACTTTACTATGCCCCAGAAAAAGGATCTCGTACCTGCTCTTCGGGAGCTTACTAGCCGGGAGATGGAGGTGTTAGAGCTGATTGCGGAAGGATATACAAATACACAAATTGGAGCCCGTCTGCAGCTAAGCCCCAAAACGGTCGCCAACCATATTTCCAATATCCTTAACAAACTGCAAGTCACAGACAGGCACCAAGCAAAAAAACTCTATAAAGAATCCCAAAACCCCTTAATCGCAGAAGACGAAGAATAATGGCTGAAATGCACCAGAATAAAGGAAAACAAATAAAAGAGTGGTAAAATAGTAGAAACGGTGCCTGTCACCATTTACAATCTCACCAAGGGAGTTATAGGGTATGGAGAGTATTACGGTTGTTTCTCTTTTAGATGTGATTAGTGAGTTGTTTTCGGAGGAGATTTCAATTGCGGTATCTAATACTAGGGAATATATTTATTATCGGCCGAGTAAGCGGATTGATTTGAAGATTAGGGCTGGTGATCCATTGAAGGAGGGGACAATTGCTTATAAGGCAATTCATTCAAAGCAAAAGATTTCTGAATTTATTAATCGTGATTTATTTGGGGTGCCTTACCATGGAATGGCCGTACCTTTCTTTCATGAAAGCAGGCTAGAAGGCTGTGTGACGGCAATATTCCCTGCTTTAACGAGCGGAAAGCTAGTCGTGACAATTAAAACAGAGGATGGATGGATACCTGTTCCTTTCTCTCAAGTGATCTATATTGAAGCCAAGGATAAAAAAACATTTGTAATCACTAAAGAACTTAGCGGTACACATAAATATTCACTGCAGGAGTTTGAGTTTCATTTGCCAAAGGATTATTTTATTCGTTGTCATCGCTCGTTTATTGTCAATGTCAATCATATCAAGGAGATTTTTCCTGATAGTCACTCCACCTTCATCCTGTCGATGGATAATGGTGACCAAGTTCCTGTGAGCCAATCCTATTCAAGTTATTTTCGAAGATTGCTAGGTTTTTAAGTATTTTCTGTTTGAGAACGTAATAATGCTGTTTTATCTGAATTTTCCGTAATATATCCTTGAAATCTCACTTTCAACACCTCTATCGGTTACAATGATTTCAAGATTTTGCTGGGGGAGTGGGATGTAGCATGGAAAATAAAATGGAACGGATTCGTGATAAGCGTTTGTTCGATCGTATCGTAACACCGGAAGAAGCAGCTTCATGGATACAAGACGGGATGACTTTGGGTTTAAGCGGCTTTACACGTGCTGGTGATGTGAAAGCGGTACCATTCGCTTTGGTCAAACGGGCTGAGACAGAAAAATTTAAGGTAAATGTGTATACGGGTGCCTCCTTGGGTTCTGATGTTGATAAGTTGTTTGCGGAGGCCGGGATTCTTGGGAAAAGACTGCCCTTCCAGGCCGATGCGACAATGAGGAGTAAAATAAATAAGGGAGAAATGTTGTTTGTAGATCAGCACCTATCACATACAGCAGAGTTAGTTAGAGCGGGTGTAATGGAGTCTGTCGATTATGCTATTTTGGAAGCGTTCTCTGTGACGGAGGATGGGCTGGTGATTCCAACCACCTCAGTGGGAAATTCACTTTCCTTTGCTTTAAATGCTAAATCGATCATTATTGAAATTAATTTGGCTCATCAAGTGAATCTTGAAGGCTTACATGATTTATATGATCCTGGAAAGCAAGGCGAGCGCGGTCCGATTCCTTTATCAAAAGTTGGCGACCGAATTGGAACAATCGGTATCCCTGTGGATATTGAAAAGGTGAAAGGGATTGTTTTTACAAACCAGCTAGATTCTCCTTCCACGATTGTTCCGCCAGATGAGGATACAGTCATTATGGCGAATCATTTGATAGAGTTCTTGCGGACGGAAGTGAGAGCAGGGAGGCTGACGGAAAGGCTTGCCCCGCTGCAATCTGGAATTGGATCAGTGGCCAATGCCGTCTTGCACGGCTTGCTGGATTCAGAGTTTACTGACTTGGAAGTTTATTCAGAGGTATTGCAGGATGCGGTGTTTGACTTAATCGATGCAGGCAAGGTGAATTTTGCCTCATGCTGTTCCATTACGCTTTCCGATGGAAAAATGAAAGAGGTTTACGGAAACTTTGATAAGTATCGCGGCCGGTTAATGATGAGGCCGCAGGAGATTTCGAATCATCCCGAAATCATTCGCCGTCTCGGGTTACTTTCGATTAATACTGCTTTAGAATTGGACATCTATGGGAATGTGAACTCTACCCATGTTTTAGGGACAAAAATGATGAATGGGATTGGCGGATCAGGGGATTTCGCTCGTAACGCCCGGTTAGCTGTTTTTGTAACGAAATCAATAGCAAAGGGTGGGGAGATTTCAAGTATTGTTCCGTTTGTTTCCCATGTCGATCATACCGAGCATGATGTGGATGTGATTGTGACCGAGCAGGGATATGCTGATTTACGCGGGCTGGCACCAAGAGAGCGCGCGGAAATAATTATAGAACAATGCGCCCATCCTATGTACCGCGAACAGCTGAGGGAATATTATCAAGAAGCACTAAAAAGAGGAGGACAAACTCCTCATGTTTTAGAAAAAGCGTTATCCTGGCATACAAACTTTGCCGCGAACGGCACGATGAAATTACCAGTAGGACAAACTGTATAGTATAGAGACAAAACCTGATTATCCTACAGAGCAATGGATGATAATCAGGTTTTTTATGGTGGAAGTGTATTTAGCTTTTTTAACAGCTTGTCCGTTAAATAAAGTAAAAACAGTGCTAAGAGAAGTAAGGGTGACAGGCACCACGGATGGACAATTGTCCATCCGTGGTGCCTGTCACCCTTTTAATATCTAGATTACTGTGGATTTATCCTAGAAAAGGGTACAAACCTAGAGCCTGTCTATATTGGTTACATATAAATGAAGTACAGGCATACAGAGAGATAAATGGAAGGGAGGGACAAGTGCGGACAATCCTTAGGGAGGAGGCAGGTCCATCTCATGATACATCATGAATCACTAGCAAGAATGAAAGGGGATAGACCTAAATGGTATGGATGACCATCCTATCTTTTGTGGTTACATTAATATTTATTCTTTGGCGACCCAGGGGTGTTAATGAAGCTATTCCGGCAACCATTGGGGCAATGTTTGTTTTATTAAGCGGCAGTGTTTCACTGAAAGACCTCGGATTAATTACCGAAACCATTAGCGGTGCTGCTATCACCATTATCGCGACCATCGTTATGGCAATCGTTTTAGAAAGCTTCGGTTTTTTTAACTGGGTTGCCGAAAAGCTGGCCGCAAAGGCTAAAGGCTCCGGTATTCGATTATTTTGGTACGTTAATCTATTATGCTTTTTGATGACATTGTTTTTTAATAATGATGGAAGTATCTTAATTACTACGCCGATTTTGGTGATGCTGCTTAATAATATGGGATTAAAAAACCATCAGAAGATCCCTTATTTATTATCCGGGGGGCTAGTGGCAACAGCATCAAGTGCTCCGATTGGGGTAAGCAATATCGTGAACCTCATCGCCTTAAAAATAGTGCATATGAGTTTATATTTGCATACAGCTATGATGTTTGTACCGGCAACTCTTGGTCTTCTGTTCTTAGTATTCCTTTTGTACCTGCGCTTTAAAAAAGTCTTGCCAAAAACGGTTCCGACCAAGGTAACTGGCTTATCACGTCCATCCTATCATCCACTAAAGCCTGGGCCTGAGTATTCTTCAGAAAAACAAAGGTCAAGATTCATGAGAAATGTCCTGTTGTTTGTATTTGGAGTACGAATTAGTCTTTTCGTCGCCTCTTATATTGGAATTCCAGTCTCGGTTATGGCTGTCATTGGATCGCTGATCCTCTTGGCGTGGAGATGGGCGTATTTAAAAATTCCGCCGCTGGATATGATCAAAAAGACGCCGTGGTACATTCTGGTTTTTGCATTTAGTATGTACGTCATCATATATGGGCTGAACAATATTGGTCTAACGGATTGGTTAATCGGATTCATGCGGCCGATGGTGTCCGGAAGTTTACTGCATGCAAGTGTGACGATGGGGACACTACTATCCGTTTTATCTAATATCTTTAATAATCATCCGGCCCTAATGGTTGGAACACTTACGTTAACACATATGGGACTTGATATGCTTACCTTGAAGGTCGCCTATTTGGCAAATGTAATTGGAAGTGATATGGGATCCCTGCTGCTGCCGATGGGAACCCTTGCCACATTGATGTGGATGCATATTATACGAAAGGGTAAGGTTAAATTTTCTTGGTGGGAATACGTAAAGGTTACGGCCGTGGTTATACCGCCAGCAACCTTATTTACGTTAGTAGTCTTGTATTATTGGGTTTCAGGTTTGTTCGGAGGAGCACTTCAATAAGATGGAGAATTTAAAGAATTCTAAATGAGCTATTAGTCTTTAGGAGAGGAAAAAGAGCAGATGATATACTTGGTTAGAAAAAAAAATAATCCATGCTTGTTTGGCAGACAAAGGATGGATTAACTCGCTCGTATTTGCACATACTAGCCGTGGTAATTTGGGACCACGGTCTTTTTTCATTTCATCTCGATAAAACATCAGTATATAAATAAAATATGAATCTCATTATTACTATGTTCATTATCTTAAGAAAAATATCAAGATTACTTTTGGTGACAGGCACCATTAATAATTCAGTGAGGTTATTTTCCTTCTGATTAGAGGGGGAAATGTTAAAATAGAGGAGGAGGGTAAGTGTCCGCTTGGATGGGGAATTATTTTAATGTGAAAGAAAATGATTAGGAGTTTGCGATGAGTGCAATAGGAGAAAATGAACGGATTGATGTGTTGGACTACTTGCGGGGGTTTGCTTTGCTGGGGATTATTTTGGTTAATATTGGACCGTTGTTGTCTGCTAAACTTCCGGCTGCAGGTACAGGCGATGCTTTTTATTGGAAGTTGTTGTATCTATTTGTAGAAGGCCGTTTTTATACGATTTTCACTTTCTTGTTTGGAGTCGGCTTTTATCTTTTTATTTCCCGCGCTAATGCTCGAGGAAAAAGTGGACAAAGATTGTTTGTACGGCGAATAATCGTGTTATTCCTTTTTGGGTTAGTCCATGTGCAGTTTCATCCGGGAGAAGCATTAACGATTTATGCCATCGCAGGACTAATTCTTCTGCCATTTTACAAGATAAACAGAACGGTCAATCTCGTGTTTGGAGTCGTCATGCTAGTAGTATTAGCCCTATTTGCGGCTAAAATCTTCTTGGTTATTCCTTTAATGTTGCTTGGGATTACCGCAGGCCAATATCAAATGTTTGAAAGAATTTCATATCACATAAAAGCAATAGCTGTTTTCACCGTAATCATGTTGATTCTAACCATAGCGGGTCTATTTTTCCAATATCAATCGAGCTACAGTGCCGAAGTTGTCTCCAATTCCGTTCAGATGCAGCAATTTATAAGCATTGGCATCACTATTGGCCCTGTCGTCTCCGCATTTTATATATGCTGCCTTGTGCTTCTGTTACAGACATCATTTTTCCGAAAACTATTATCGCCTTTAAAAAGTTATGGCAGGATGGCTTTTACGAATTATCTGTTTCAAACGGCCTTTATCATTCTGGCTGGAAACGTACTAGGGTTCCAAAATCAGATTAACTATCTTGAAACCTTGTACGTATGCTTAGCAATTTTGGTCATCCAATTAATGTTTAGCACAATTTGGCTCCGCTATTATAAGTTTGGTCCATTAGAGTGGATTTGGAGGGCGCTAACCTATTTAGAATTTCCGCCGATGCGAAAAAGAACCTTGCCTTAGCCAGATGGTTTCGGGCCCTTGACATTCAGGCTAAAAACCTTGAGCCAGCCCTCACCATACAGATGGAAGACTGGCTCTTTCTTTTCGATTTATTCTTTAATTTTCACATCATGTTCTTTGGCCAATTTGTTCAGCTTACTCTTATAATCACGGATATGCTTCCTAGCATCTGCCAGCAGCCCATTGGCCTTCTGAACCAGTGCTGGGTCTTGGTCTTCCAGGGCCTGTTTTATCGTCACAAATGCTTTAAATTGAATGTCAGCCCCCTCTATATAAATCTCGTGAATTTGCCTTAACTCTTCTGTTTCTATTTTGACTGAATCAAGTTCTTTAATAAACTCATTATAATTTGGAATGACTTCTTTCGTTAACGCCTCATACATGGTCTGGTCGTCCGTGTAATTCGCACCAGCAACCCCTTCATAAGCAGAGACCGCCGCTGCTTCTAATTTTCCCGCCTGTTTCATTTCCTTGTTCACATAATTCAGCAGATCATCCTGTACAGGGTCGTTAAAGCAGCCTGATAAAAGCAGGAATAACGGAAAAACAATGGCTAGTAATCTTTTTTTCACTCGATCACCTCCTATTTCTCAATTTATGAGAGGCTGGAAGTCCAATATGTTTGGGGATGAAAAAATGATCATGCTGCCGCGGTGCCTGACACCAATAGAAAAATTTTCTCTTTTCTTTAGGACAAAGTTCTGTGAAAATGGAGTTTAAGAGATTATGTGTTTGGAGAGATATGTATGGCTAAAAGTTTCCCTATATTTGGCGAACTGATTAAATCAGATGCCATTAATCCTGATGAATTAATCGACTTATTTCTTAATGGTACCGCCGATGGCATTTGTATCGTGAACATGGAAAATTGTTTCATCCGAGTGAATGAAATGTATACGAAAATTTTTGGCTATACAGAAGAAGAGCTGACAGGAAGAAAATTTAATGAAATGAATAAGTCAGCTTTAGTAGAGGAAGTCTTTAAGGCAGTCAAACAAGGGGAGTTTTTCCACGATCTTGTGACTCATTGTTATCATAAAGATGGAAGCAGACTCGATATAGCGGTATCTTTTTCTCCTCTCCGAAACACCGCTGGGGAAATTATTGCTATTATTGGCACCTATCGCGATATTACCAAACATTTAAATATAGAACGTGATTTAAAGAGAACTCGTGAGTTATATCGGTTGATAACAGATAATACAACTGATATGATCAAGCTTTATTCTAAGGATAAAGAGGTTATCTATGCTTCCCCGTCACATAAAAAAGGGGTAGGAATCGGCCCTGAGGAACTAATTGGTCAGGATGTTTACAGTATCATTATGCCAGAGGACAGAGAGCCTTTTGATCAAGTCTACGAAGCTCTTATAAATACAGGAGAACCGCAGCTATTTCAGGCTAAAATGAGAACTAGTGATAACGGGTTTATCGATGTGGAGACGACCATTTCGCCAGTTTATAATGAAAAAGGAGAATTTGAATCCTTTGTTACAGTGGGCCGGGATATTAGTGATCGAATTAAAAATGATGATGCTCTTCGAAATCTGGACCGTCTATCCATCATAGGACAATTAGCTGCCGGGGTAGCTCATGAAATTCGAAATCCATTGACCTCATTAAAAGGGTTTTCCAAGCTTTTAAAAAGTACAAGGGATATACAGAAGCAAGAAGATTATTTGTCGATTATCATGAATGAACTGGACCGAATTGATATGATTGTAAATGAATTTATGTCTCTGGCGAAACCGCAGGCGATTCAGTTTGAGAGGGAGAGTCTACACGACATTCTTGAAAGTACGGTCAATATCCTGCACCCGCAAGCGCTATTACATAATGTGGAAATTATTAATTGTTTTAAAACGGATGATATCCATTTACTTGGCAGCCGGCATCAGTTGAAACAGGTCTTTGTTAATTTTTTGAAGAATGCCATCGAGTCTATGCCTCATGGTGGTCAGGTTCATATTCATGTAGAAAAAATGGCAGATAATCGGGTTTTGATTTGCTTTACGGATGAAGGAATTGGGATCGATAATCAACTTATGGGCTATTTGGGTACGCCATTCTATACGACTAAGGACAAGGGAATTGGCCTTGGTTTAACGGTCAGTAATAAAATCATCCAAGAGCATAACGGCACGATGAAAATTGAAAGTGAACTTGGAAATGGCACGACGATTACAGTGGAATTAGTGTATGTATAAAAAAGCGTCAGGTACCATAGAGTTGGTATCTGACGCTTATTTTGTGTAACGGTTGGCATAGCTTGAGGCGACAAAGGCATCTGGTTTTATTTTAGGCTCTACCCCCATCGACTCCATTCGTGACACCATCTCTTTAACAAATTCTCTTGTCTTATTTCGTTGACCGGCGCCGATATCAATATGCCCCTCCATAGTAAAGGTTGCCCCTTCGTAAATATACGGGAGGACAATCGCGATAAGCTGATTTTTTCGTTCCTCGGTAAACATGGCGACAATTTCTTCAGTTAACGATAATTCTAGTGAAATCCTTTCATGCAATTGTGTCATCTTCCTTGGGACAATGAACTTTCTGATACAGGCCCACACACCATTCCCTTCATTTTGAATGACAATTCCCGTGATAAAAACCGTTTGAGATTTATGAACCTGTGAATCTGTTCCAACCATCAAACGATAGTGTCCTTTAGGATTTAGGTTCATAAAAGTAACGATCCGCTCAAAAACCTGTTCGAACGAAAGTCCTTTCTCCTGCAGATTTTTAAATGAATGGTGGTACGCTGAATAGTTATTCATATAGAAACACCACATCTTTCCCTTCATTAAAAAGTTTAGACTGCCTCTTATTTCTATTTTATGGCAGAAGAACAATTATCGTGTGGACACCCTCGGTAATTCAATCTAATTAATATGTATGTAGTGTTTAAGAAAAATAGACAAGAAGAGGCGGGAGGTCTTGTTTAAGAGAAGCTGAACCTTTGAATAGGCTTGAAAATCTTAAGCAAAAAAAATTTATCTTAAAACCATTATTTGCCTAACAATCTTTGTGCCAGTCCATCATTAGATAAAGAAAGAAGATTAATAGATAAGGATGATGAGAATGGCAAAAAGAAACAGAGGAAAGACAATCAGCAACCTGCCTTCAAATGGACGAGGGACATGCCCATTATGTGCAAGAACGGGGATCAAGCTGCTATATTCACATAAAACTGAAACGGGCCAAACCATTAAAGTCTGCAAAAATTGCCGTAAAAAATAACTTAGTTCTATGTGAAACTTATGTTGTAATGTTAACTAATAAAATTTTATAGTTGACAATAGGTGCCCTTACCATTTATTTTAAAAATAAGATAAATTATAAGGGCAGGGGAAATAATTATGAGAAAATTAAGGGCATTAGATTTAACTATGGCAGCTATGTTTATAGCACTAATGGCCATAGGGGCAAACATTTCTACTATTGCGCCTTTTTTACATGTGGGCGGAGTACCGATAACATTGCAAACCTTTTTTGCTATTTTAGCAGGAGCCATACTAGGCAGTCGTTTAGGAGCCATCGCTATGATTGGTTATATGTTAGTGGGCATCGTTGGGGTTCCCGTTTTTGCTGACTTTACTGGCGGGCTTTCGATCATCATCAAACCTACATTTGGCTTTATTCTTTCTTATATACTTACAGCATTTATCATCGGAAAAATGGTGGAGCGAAATAAAAGTCTGTCCATGTTCATCATTGCTGCGTTAATCGGGATGGCGGTGAACTATCTTTTCGGAACCAACTGGATGTATTTTGCATACAAACTATTGGGATCAGCACCGGATGGCTTCTCTTACAAAATGGCATGGTTATGGATGATAGCTCCGCTTCCAAAGGACATTATCTTATCCGTCCTTGCAGCCATCATGGCACATCGCCTAGAAAAAACCGTCCTATCCAAAGGACAATTCAAACAAATCAAACACTCCTAACAGTCTTACGGTGCCTGTCACCATTAATCACATTGTCAACGTGAAAAAGCGGCTCAACCGGTAGGTTGAGCCGCTGCTTTTTTGTGGTCTAGGAAATTATAGATTTACAACTTGTGGATAACATTTTACAGGTTTAGAAACGTCCAGCTCCAGAGCTTTTGTTCTTAGATAAGTATTGTGTTTAAGAGGCCGTTGGTTGCACTGACACGGTTTCTTCCTTGATGTTTGGATTGGAACATAAGCTGGTCAGCCAAGATATAAGCCTTTTCCATTGGCATTTGTTCATGTACAGTGTAGAAGTAGAGACCGAACGAGGCGGTGTAAGAAATAGCAATCTCCACCTCTTGAAACTCCATATTTACGACACTGTTTTGAACGCCTTTTCCTATTTCATTAACAAGGGACACTGTATCCTCGAAACTCCTGTTCCTGAGACAGAGTGTAAATTCTTCCCCGCCGCTTCTAAATAAGTAATCTTCTGCCGTAAGATAGCCTTTAAGAGTGGAGGCAAAGTGCTGAATGACCTTATCCCCCACTGCGTGATTATAACTATCATTGATTGATTTAAATTTATCAATATCACATACGACAATTCCAACATTCTCGCCCGTTTGATTCAGTTCGCTCATCTTTTTATCCATAAACGTACGATTGTACACTCCGGTTAAAAAATCAGTATAGGCCATTTGCTCAAACCTATCCCGCTCAAGCTTCGTTTGAATACTTTGCGATTTCGAAGAAAAGGAGCGGCTGACAATATAGTTGAGTAGAAAGACGCTGAATAACATCTCCCATTTGCCTTCACGAAGGAAAATAAGCAGCAAACCGTTGGTGATGGCAACCTTTGCAAAATCAAGCGTGCTTATGCTTCTAAAAATAAAATCGAATCCTTCTTTAAAAGATTTCAATTCTCCCAATAGGACAAAAACAATCACCATGAAGGTCCCTGAAAGATAAGATGACAGACAAACTAAAATAAATAACAAAACCCAATAGCCAAACGGAAAGGCTTGAAATGTTTCCTGAAAGTGTTGAAATAATACATATGCAATTGAGTTGGTAATGACAAAACAGCCAATATTATAAATAGTATCGGAAAATTCGCTTGGATCAGCTGTTTTTGTCCATTTACGATAAATATAGACCGTAAGACGGTAAATCGTTTCGAAAATAAATAAACCGAGAGGCCCGGCAAATAGGACCAATGATAAATCATAGGTAATCCCATAATCAATATTTATACTTCCATTTTTGTAAAAAACCCTTAGATGAAAATACAGACAGGAGAAGAGCCAGAATATAAAAAGCACCTTATAGAAGCTTGTCCGATCAACCAATAGTCCGGATGAGCTAAAAGCTATCACCAAGGCAATCAGGAAAAGCAAACTGTCATATAACCTTCCTTTTAGCATGGTAAAGATGTCCCTTCGTGAAAAAATAAACTAAGGAGCTATTTTTTACATACAAAAATTTTCAGATCGATATCTTTATTTTACAAAATTTTCACGCATATAACGACCTATTTTTTACAATATACTGACATTACTAAATTTTAAAACATTATACCTCTTACAAGTACCTCTTTCACCTGGAAAAATAAAGTCAAAATATTCCCATAACCAGTAAAATTTATCTTATATCCATATCCAACGAATTTGATAATCTTAATTGTAAAGGCTTTCATCGGAAGAAGTTAAAATGGCATCCCCGATAGTAAGCCGATTGTTATTACCATCATGAGTCTCACTTTTAAGAGTACAGAAGAATTGATTAGAAGACAAACTTGTCAGAGCCTTACGAAGGCTAAAGGAGGGGGAATTTATGAATATCATTAACAAGACTGCGGTCCAGCTATCTAACCGGGGAATTTCAATTGATGGGAAGCCGGCTATTATTCTTTGCGCCTCACTCTTCTATTTTCGTATTCCGAGAGAGTTATGGAAGGATCGTCTTAGAAAAGTAAAAAAGGCTGGCTACAACTGCATCGATGTGTACTTCCCTTGGAATTTCCATGAAACAGAACAAAATAAGTGGGACTTTTCTGGTGAAAAAGATGTTGAGGTCTTTTTACAAATGGCTGCAGATGAAGGACTGTATGTGGTTGCACGTCCTGGTCCTTATATTTGTTCTGAATGGGATGGGGGGGCTCTTCCATCCTACTTATTTGCCGATTCAAAGGTACGGCTGAGGGATAATGACCCGGCATTTTTGGCACATGTTGGCCGATGGTTTGACCGGATCTTATCTTTATTGAAAAAGTATGAATTAGGACAAAAGGGTTCCATTATTTGTGTTCAGCTCGATAATGAACTTGATTTCTACGGCTGCCAAGATCCAACAGGATATATCTCAGCTCTTAGGGATATGGCCTTAACGCATTCGTTAGAGGTGCCGCTTGTGGCATGTGCCGGTCAAGGAGACCTGTACAAGGCGAGCGGGAATGCAACAGGAGTTATCCCAACGTGTAATTTCTATCCAAATGATCGAGATCCTGACTTCGAATCTAAGGTGCATGAATACGTTGAGAGACTAGAAAAACAAAACCTTCCATTAATGGTGACAGAAACAAATCGGTCCCATTTTTTACTGCGCCGTTTGTTTGCGGCTGGTGCAAAACTGCTAGGACCCTATTTGCAGGTCTCGGGAACCAATTTTGGATTTTCCAATGCTGCTAATAATTGGGGAAATCCACTTTCCTTACTAACTTCCGATTACGATTTTGGAGGAATGATCTCTTCTACAGGTGAGGTCAGACCAGAAGCATTAGAAGGAAGACTAATGAGCCACATCATAGATTCAGTTGGTGAACCGCTGGCTCAATCACTTTACAAAAAGAATCATGGACTAACATTAAAAGGAGCCCTGCCGAATGAAGTGACAGGACCTAATGTACTGGAATTGGAAGGGGGTGGATATTTATATTCTTTACCAAATGTAAGTGAGCGTGGACAAACGGTTTCCGTTCAGATAGGAGGACAGTTCTATCCGAAGCAAACGAAGCTGACCATTTCCAAGGGCCGTTGTCCTTTATTGCTGGCTCAAACACCACTTAGTCACTGGGGATTGGAACAGGGAATGTTAGAATTTTCATCGGCAGAATTAATCTATTCACGTACTATAGGAAACCAATCCATATTGGTATTCTCTGCTGAAGGGGAGTCCGAGACAGTATTCCACCTGCCAGAATTAATCAATGTGGAAACAGAGGACGGGATACTGTTATCTAGAGCCAATGATTCACATGTGGTGTTCACAGGTATCTCAGGATCAGCAGTGATTACGCTGGCATCAGGCCAGATTTTAGAGCTTAGGATGCTTCAGCGTGAAAAGGCTTTAAACTTACGGGAAGTAACGGCTGATGGCTCACTGATTTTTGACGATTTGTTAAAAAGAGTATCTGACGCGGAAGTACCTTCTATTCAATGGGGAATCTCTCCTTTAAATGCTGGTGCATCTGAACTAGGGGAGAATTCTCAACATCTGGGAGATCAAGCTGTTTTCCTTGAGAATCAGGGGATTTATAGAGGCTATGCCTGGTATCAAGCAAAGGTACAAAGCCATTCGGGTGACCATGTACACGGTGTCCTTTTGCAAGATGCAAGTGATATTTGCTCTGTTTATACTAACGATACCTTTCAAGCTACCGTCGTACCGGGCGGTGGAAGTGTGTATGTTCCATTTAAGGAAGACAGGTTTGCTGATCAGTTGAAATTATTAGTCCGTTCAGAGATTTGGGGTCATTCCAACTTTGATGATGCACGGCTTCCTGCTTTCCGGATGAATGGACAGAAGGGTATAACCGGAGCTATAGCCGTTACTAAGCTCATGGAATTCAAAGGTAACTGGCGATTCAAATCCGTACGCTCACGTAATGAGCATGAAAAATACACGATTGAATCCTGTGATACAGAAACTTGGCCAATTATAAACTGGGGCAGTTGGATGACAGAACATCATCCTTCCTACGGCTACTATAAAAAAACATTCCAAGCATCTTCCAAATCTAACGCGTGGTACCTCAATCTTCCAGGTATTCGTGCTCTTGCTACAGTGTTTATTAACGGAGACGAGGCAGGAAAGGTGAATCCATTAACACCATACCTAGAACTAACCCCATGGATAAAAGCTGGTGAAGAGAATCAGTTAACCCTATTCTTAGAAACCTTTTACGGTCTGGAGACCGGAGATGTCATTCTTTACGAGGGGATTAAGGCTAAAGAATGGGAGGTAGCTTCTGCTGGTGAAAAAGAATTATGGAATCACGCTCTAGCAGCTCAATCGGAAACAATAGCTGCAGAATTACCTGTTGAACTTTTACCAGGCAGCAGTGCATGGTTAATGGGGAAAATCGAGCAAATGGATTCAACCCATTGTTGGGAGGTTATGTTCAACGGTTCGAATATCAAGGTGACTGTATTTGTAAATGGAAGATTAATAGGGAGGATATGGACTCCATCCCAAACATCAAAACCTCAAATGAGAGGTGGAAATGAAAATATGGCCTATATCCCAGGCCCATGGCTGCGTGGCGAAGGCAATACACTTGCCATTTTACTAGAGTCTACTGAGCGGGAGTATATGGGTGTTTTAGAGGGGATTCAATTCTCACCTGTAAAGTCCAATATTTAATAGAAGAAACAAATTTACTTTGGTAAAAAAATCTATCAATTTTATTCATAATCAGACAGAGGAGGCAAATGATGATTCGGAAATTGTCTAGTTTCGGAATAGGAGTTCTTCTACTAGGTTCCACCTTATTAACTGGGGGAGCATATACCAAAGCTGATACAACAGTAAATACTACAACGAATACTGCTGATCATGAACCAATGAACACGAAGGTCCAATCAATTAATGGAACGAATGTATTGTTCCAATACGGGGAACCTGTTCCTTCGTTTGATACATGGAATTCAAAAGAGCAAAGCAGAAGTTATTTAAGCCTTGATGGAAAGTGGAAATTTGCAATGGATCCCAATAATCAAGGGATGAATGAAAAATGGTTTGAACAAGGATACAGTGATAAAAATTGGCAGGAAGAAAAGGTGCCGGGCAGTTGGGATTTGTATGATACCCCTGGATTCGGGACATACGATGGATCCAACTTCGGAAAAGGAAGTGCTTTTTACGATGGTTACGCCTGGTTCCGGACACATTTTTCGCCAGATGAGAATTGGAAAAACAAATTTGTCAAACTAAATTTCCTTGGTGTTAACTATCGTGCATGGGTCTATGTAAATGGTCATCTGGTGGGGGAACATGAAGGGGGATATACACCATTTGCCCTGGATGCTAGCGAATATTTCCAACCAGGTAAAGATAATGTAATAGCGGTCCGAGTATACCGTAAACCGACCTTCGATTCCTATACAAGCTCAAATCCGAAACCTGTAACAGCTGACACTGAACTGCCGTATAAACCAGTAGATTTTTGGCCGTATGCTGGAATTACACGTAGTGTCTATTTAGAAGCAACCTCCGATGTAAATGTTAGTAAAATACTAACTTCAACAGGCGATCATACCTTAACAACAAAAGTGGTCGTGTACAATCATGGCGACAAAGAAGTACATCGACAATTAGTTGTGGATCCAGGGGAACAAACGGGTGGCAATCCTAAGTCACAGCAAGTTGATGTAAAACCTGGTGAAGTAAAAGTTGTTTCGATGGATTTCCAGATTCCAAAAGCAGCCTATTGGTCCCCGGATGCTCCGACTCTATATCAAGTAACCGCAGAACTTTATAAAGGAATAGGGGAAGGTCAGGTTCAACAAAAAGGAAACGGTTCTATCGATGACAGTCTCTCTACAAATTATGGTATGAGAACCATTGCGGTAGAGAATGGCAAATTAACGCTAAATGGAAAACAGGTATTTTTGAAGGGTCTTAACTGGCATGAGGAAACAGCCGCAAGCGGCCGTTCGATGACGATTGATGAGTATGATACGGAGTTAAATCATGTATTGGATGTAAATGCGAACTTCATTCGTAATAGCCACTACAATCGTCATCCATATGTGTATGATTTTGCCGACCAGCATGGATTAATGGTGCTAGATGAAGTAGAGAATATGTGGCTTGATACAAAGCAGGAAGCCTTGCAAACAAACTCTTACGGTCTTTCTAGAGCATTAGCTTTAAGTATGGCTTGGAATCAAATCAATCACCCTTCCACCATCATGTGGTCCTTACAGAATGAGTCAGGAATTTGGGAGGATCAAACCGTTTATCGTAATTGGCTGGCTGATATGAAGCAAGCGGTCAAAAGTCTTGATATCCAAAATCGTCCCGTAACATGGGCATCTGGCAGCAGCTGGGACCCTGCATATGACTTGGCAGATGTAATTGGTTTAAATGAGTATTTCGGGTATTTTTATATGCAGGATTTAGACTTAGGGCGAACCTTGGATATTGTGCATAATACCTATCCGAATAAACCGATTCTAATTACGGAAAATGGAACATGGGCCTATGCAGATGAAATTAATAATCATGGACCAGAAACCCAGTCCGGAACAGAAGAATGGCAATCGTATAAGTTTCTTAATCACTGGAATCAGGTAACCGATCCTAGTCGTCTATCCTATATGGCTGGCTATACGTTCTGGGTGTTAAAGGATTATAAAGAAAGATTAAACTACAACCAACAGATTAATGGAATTTCCACTATGGGTTTATTGTCTTTCGACAAAGAAAAACCACGCTTGGTCTATGACACCTTTAAAAACGCCATGAACCCGATTCGTTAATTGTTAAGGTCGTAATGTTAAAGATTAATAAAGTAAGGAGGAATCTTGTTGTTTAAAATGAGGAAAGTTCTATCGTCCATTTTAGCCGTTTCGCTCATTACCATCCCAAATCTATCCTCAACTGGACACGTTTCCGCTGAGAGCACAACCGGGGGGAATGATGTTCTCTATTTTGTGAATGCAGGTGACCCGACCCCTGACACGGTCGAGGGAACGGATAAATTTGGGTTGTATTCTAGTAAAACAGAACAAAAATATGATGTAGACAGCGTTACAGGGAAGAAATGGGGATTGGTAACCACCACCAGTAATACGAATGTCTCAAATGGCGGAGATAAATTAGGGTCGCTTCGATATTATAGCGGACCACAGGTTCGGGATAAAGCATTAGAGTATAAGTTCGAATTGCCAAATGGTGAATATGATCTTACATTAGGATTCAAAAATCCGTGGAGCGGCCGAAGTGTCAATATCATCAGTGAGGGGCAAAATCTATCCAATGGCGATTTTGATATTGGAAGTTATAACGCTGAAAAAGAGGTTACGTATCAACAGGTTTCTGTAACAGACGGAGAATTAGATGTCAGGATTCAAGGACCTGCCACGGCTGCCCTGTCAAACTATAATGACCCATTAGTAAACTATATTATTATAAAAAAATATACAGTGATTCCTCTTTCCGATTTGGAGGTAAAAATAGAAACAGCGAAGAAAGAGGCGGAAAAAGCAGATACCTATACCCTATTCAGCTTGGAGTCATTAAATAAAGCCATTGCACAAGCAGATGCCTTGGTTAAAAATATCAATGCAAATGACTTAGATGTCGATAATAAACAGACCCAGGGCCAAATTCGAACAGCCATCCAAAATTTAGATAGTGCACTGGCAGGTCTTATCGTATACGCTCCGAATACTTCATATAAACCTGGGCAAGTATGGACAGATACAAACGGTGCCCCTATTCAGGCACACGGCGGCGGGATCATGTATGATGAGCAAACAAAGAAATATTATTGGTACGGTGAGGATAAAACGAATGGATATCTTCCTGCCAGGGGGGTAAGGGTTTATTCTTCAACTGATTTGTATAACTGGAAGGACGAAGGTTTAGCCCTTACAGCGATTGAATCGTTGGACCAGTTTGAAACCGATCCATTGATCTCTAAGCTTTATGAAGGCAGAGACGATAAGGCTGATATTTTAAATGATATTGGTACAGACCGGGTAATTGAACGGCCGAAAGTCATCTACAATGAAAAGACCAAAAAATATGTCATGTGGATGCATACGGATGGCCCTTCAACTACATCGACAGCTATGTATGCGAAAGCAGAAGCAGGTTATGCATTAAGTGACTCTCCTACAGGACCGTTCGTTTACCAAGAAAGTAACCGGATGGACAGAGCACCTAAAGATGCTGCGTATAATGGACAGCCAGACCAGCCAGGAATGGCGCGTGATATGAACTTGTTCAAGGATGATGATGGGACAGCTTATATAATCTATTCCAGCGAAGAGAATAGGACCATTTATATCTCAAAGTTAAATGACTCTTATACAGATGTGGTTGGCTGGCATAAAGATGGAAAGATTGAACGTGATACAGAATACAAGGCAGTATATGGTGAGGATTATGTCAGGGTATTTCCAGGTGCCCAGCGTGAAGCACCAGCTATGTTTAAATATCAAGGAAAATACTATTTAATTACTTCTGGTGCTACGGGGTGGGACCCAAATCCAGCAAGATATACCGTGGCGGATAGTATTTTCGGAGAATGGAAGCCAATGCGTGATCCATCGATAGGAGACAAGGCTTCAACGACATTTGATTCACAAAGTACCAATGTCATTCCAGTAGATCCTAAAAAGGGAAAGTTTATCTTCATGGCTGACAGATGGAAGGCTAGTGATTTAAAGGATTCAAGATATATTTGGCTGCCAATTGAGTTTGGCCAAGGTGATGTAATTAGTTTGCAATGGTATGACGAGTGGAAACTGGATACATTAGATAGAATGGGGAAAGTAACCATCAATACAGAACTGCCTGAGAAAGTGTCTGTTGGTCAAGTTCCAACCTTACCAGATAATATTAACGTAACAAATTCAGAAGGTGAGAAAATGGATACCCCGGTTACATGGGCGATTAATCCAGCGAATTTCGCAAAGCCTGGTACGGTTGTTGTGGAAGGAACCCTTTCTGAGTTAGCCAATAAAGTCATTAGAATAAAAATGTTAGTTATTCCGGACCATGTAAGATATTTTGTCCATGCAGGCGGAGTGAAAACAAATGATTACGTGACATGGTCTTCCTATATGCAACATACACTATTAAACAAAGATGTCATTGATCAAAAATATGACCCAGCTAATGGCCAGACTTGGGGTTATGTTGGGGATAAAACCAGACCTGCAGGCGGAGAAGGTGATGATTTATTTTCTGCTTTGCGCTACTTACTAGCGAATTCCGGAGATGATCTTTCCTATAAGTTTGATCTAAAGAATGGTAAATATACTGTATATACTGGTCTATATGATCGCTGGTATACATCCACCAAAGGAAGTCGAAAAGCAGATATCCTGATTAACGGTGAAACAAAAACAAAGGGATATGTATTTACAAGCGCATATGATGTCCTAAGCTATCAAAATGTGAACGTTACGGATGGAAAACTAGATGTGACGGTTCGAAGGGTACCTGGCTCACCGGACCCGCAAATCAGCTGGATTATGGTTGTAGAGCAAGATACAACCGCCCCTGAAATCACTGTTTCAGGTAATAAGGGAAGTTATTCCATTGATTCCAACCTATCCATCACCTGCCGTGCGTCTGATGATTTGTCTGGAATTGCTTCTGTTAATTGCCCAACCATTGAAGGACCGGCGAACGAGTTTAATATTGGCGTAAATAAATTTACCGCTGAGGCCATGGATCGTGCAGGGAATAAGACAGAAGTGAAGATTCAATTTACTGTAACGATTGATTTTGATAGTCTAAGCCGATTGACAGAATCATTTGTTACTGACCAAGGAATAGCGCAATCACTTACTGCCAAACTTGCCGTTGCTAAAGAAGCCGCAGCTAGAGAAAATAAAGAGGCATTAGAAGGAAAGCTGAAAGCATATGTGAATGAGCTGGAGG
The DNA here is from genome assembly GCF_002860255.1 of Neobacillus cucumis. Taxonomy (GTDB): domain Bacteria; phylum Bacillota; class Bacilli; order Bacillales; family Cytobacillaceae; genus Neobacillus; species Neobacillus cucumis_A. The sequence goes on along the minus strand of NZ_PGVE01000040.1, from coordinate 87,425 downwards.
CCCAAAGCGGGAAATCTATTACGGAAAAACAAGCAAATATATTAATCTCATTGTCAAATAACCTCTTATTAAAATAGAGAAATCAAACTAAAGCAAAGATATAGTAAAACGGACACGCCCTAGTTAATTGATTAAACAAATACTAGGGCGTGTCCTTGTTATTGAATTTAATCTTCATTGGTCATTGTTATTTTTCCAACATATTGTTTACGAAACTGATTGGGGGTTAAATGTTCCATTTTTTTGAACATCCTGCTGAAATAGGCGGATTGAGTAAAACCACTGCTTTCAGAAATCTGGTCAATACTCCAATCTGTTGAAACGAGTAAAATCTTTGCTTGATCAATACGAATTTTATTTACATATTCAATTGGTGTACAGCCAAATGACTGAATCATGCATCGTGCAATATGATTTGGATGGAACTTTAGAGCTTGACCAAGATCCTCATAGGTAACTTTCTTAGCATAATTTTTCCGCAAATATACGGCAGCTTTTTCTGCGACTGCGAATGCAGGCAGCGAATTGGCTAAGTGCATATGGTTTGAAAGCTCCTGGAGTAATTGTTGAAAGAGTACTTGACGCTGCCATTCTCCAGAGTAAATCGACTCATTTTCTGATGAGATGATTTTTGAACACAGTAGTTCCACAGACTCGGAATTTGATAAATGGCAATACTTGGGCAGTGTAATCCCAAACGGAACTTCTGATAAAAAGTTTCCACAATCTTCAGCGGATCTCTCTTCGAATGGTAAAGGTTTAGAGATAGTCAGATCCTGCCAGCCCTTTGAGGCTATGAAGTGAAACCAAAATGCCTCGGTCACCTGATTACACGGCGAAGTAGGATAATGATGCCGATCTGGGTAGAGGATGAGTGCATCTCCTTTGCTTACTTCAAATTTACGATAATCTTCACCCATGAATAATTGTCCCTTTGTAACAACTAATAAATCAAAAACACCAATATTATTCCGATTTAAATGTGATTGGCCGATTTCAAAAATATTCTTTCCTGCAGCAAGAAGAGTTGGCAGGGGCGGGGCATATAATTGAAGCATTTGATTTCTCCTCTAATGTTAGGATTGTGCAATTTTTTGTTATGATTTTATATTTAATTCTTTAATTATAACACTATAATAGGTTCATAAATGTTTTTATTTTAATGTATTTATATTAAGGAGTTGTAGGAAGGGGGATGTGATTCATGCAAAGCTTACGCTGGGTATGGGGGTATATTAGGAACTTTCGAATTAGATTATTCAGTGGACTTTTTCTGGCATTAACTGTTTCTTTGCTAAACATGCTGAATCCATATTTTGCAGGAAAAATAGTCGATAAGGTAATTTATGGCCACCAGAACCATTTATTATGGTCCTTTTTAGGAGCCATGATAGGGGTGACTGTGCTCAAAACAGTCATTCGTTATAATTACCAATTAATGTTTGAAAGTGTTTCGCAAAATGTCATATTTACCATCAGAGAAAAGTTGTATGACCGGCTTCAGCAATTAGATTTTAGTTTTTTCGATCGAACCAAAACAGGGGATATTATGGCCCGAATGACGGGGGATTTAGAAGCCGTAAGACATTTTACGGCATGGGTAATTTATATGATCTTCGAAAACCTAACCATCTTAATCATTGCTATTGGGTTTATGTTCTATATTAACCCGTTATTGGCCGCTGCAATGATTGCGGTTACACCTATCATTGGTTTCTTTGCTACGCGTCTTTCCTTTACAGTTAAACCGACCTTTACAGCCATCAGGGGTCAGTTTGCAAGGTTAAACTCTGTTGTACAGGAAAACATCTCGGGTAATCGGGTTGTAAAAGCATTTGCGAAGGAAGACTACGAAATTGAAAAGTTTTCAGTTGAAAATGAGGCCTTTAAGGAAAAGAGTCTGGATTCTGCAAAAGTATGGGAAAAATATTTGCCTGTTCTTGATTCCCTTGCAGGAGTATTAACCGTTGTAATGATTTTAGTTGGCGGAATTATGGTGATTAATGGTTCGCTTACCTTTGGCGAATTAGTAACATTTAATTCCTTGATTTGGGCGCTAAATAATCCGATGCGAATGGCAGGGTGGTTACTCAATGATGTTCAAAGGTTTATTGCATCAGCTGAAAAAATAGAAGATCTGTTAAATACCAAACCTGAAATCATCAATGAAGTGAAACAATCTAATATCAGACACATGAATGGGGGAGTTGAATTTAACCAGGTGTCCTTTAGTTATGGGGATGAACAGGTTTTGAAAGATATCAGCTTTAAAGTGTTTCCGGGGCAAACAGTGGGAATCATCGGCCCGACGGGTGCCGGTAAATCAACTTTGGTCAACCTTTTAAGCCGCTTTTATGACACAACCAGTGGAGCAGTAAACGTGGATGGTCTAAATGTAAGAGATTGGGAGATTTCGAAATTAAGGGATAGTATGGCAATGGTCATGCAGGATATATTCCTTTTTTCCGATACCATTGAGGGAAATATTGCGTATGGGAATCCAGATGCCTCTTTGGAATTAGTTCAAGCTGCTGCAAAGATGGCGGAGGCTCATGATTTTATAACCGCTCTTCCAGAAGGTTACGATACCATTATTGGAGAACGGGGAGTAGGTCTTTCAGGTGGGCAAAGGCAAAGGATTGCATTAGCAAGGGCCATACTAAAAAACCCATCTGTCCTAATCCTCGATGACACAACTTCAGCTGTCGATATGGAAACAGAGCTCCGGATTCAACGTACATTAAAGTCTTTACTAAAAGATAAGACCTGTTTTATTATTGCTCATCGAATTTCTTCTGTAAAAGAGGCCGATTTAATTCTCGTCATGGAAAATGGACAGATCATAGAAAGAGGAAAGCATAAGGAACTGCTTGCGAAAAAAGGGTATTACTATAAAGTGTTTATGAACCAAAATGGCAATTTCGATGGCCAGCACAATGGTGAGGATGTGATTTATCTCAATGGCGCGCAATAAATTTGATGTAGATGAAGAGCTGGAATCACCATTTAGCTTTGTTCATCTAAAACGATTGTTTACCTATTTAAAGCCTTACAGAAAAAAGATTTTTATTACGGTTTTAATTATGTTGATTGCCAGTGGAGCAAATTTAATTGGACCTTATTTAATTAAAAAAGCAATCGATGACAGTATTCCGAACAAGGATGTGGGAAATTTACTGCTCCTTTCCTGTATCTATCTTGGTGCTCTCGTGATTACCGGAATTTGTATGAAATTCAGGATTCGAATGATGTCCCAAATCGGTCAAAGTGTCATCCTCAACATAAGGAAGGATTTGTTTACCCATTTACAAAAATTATCTTTTTCCTTTTATGACAGCAGGCCGCATGGAAAGATTTTAGTGAGAGTGGTTAACTATGTTAACTCCTTAAGTGACTTATTATCAAATGGTTTGATTAATTTGATTACAGACCTGTTCAGTCTTTTCGTAATTATAGGATTTATGTTAGCGATTGATGTAAAGCTGACACTTATGGCCATGCTCGGATTTCCTGTCCTTGTGGTTGTCATTCTCCTCATTAAAAATGCCCAGAGGAAAGCTTTCCAAATCTTAAGTAATAAGCAATCGAATATGAATGCTTATATACATGAAAGTATCAATGGGATCAAAGTGACTCAAGCATTTACGAGGGAAGAAGAAAATAAACGCATTTTTAATGAGGTATCTGAAAGTTATCGAGGCTCGTGGATGAAAGCGGTAAGAATCCAGTTCCTGTTATGGCCTTCCATTGAAAATATTTCTATTCTTACGACTTCGCTCATTTATGTTTTCGGTATTTCTCAGATTGGTGAAGGAGTAACCGTCGGGGCTCTAGTTGCTTTTGTTGGTTATATAGGTATGTTTTGGGCACCAATTGCTAATATCGGAAATTTCTACAATGCAATTATTAATGCTACAGCCTATTTGGAAAGAATATTTGAAATGATTGATGAACGGCCGACAGTAGAAGATCGTCCGAATGCTGCGGAACTTCCAATCATTAGAGGGAAAGTTGATTTTAAAGATGTTGTTTTCGAATATGATGAAGGGGAAAGAATTCTAAAAAATATTAATTTTTCTGTTAGTCCTGGCGAAACGATTGCACTTGTGGGTGCTACTGGATCGGGAAAGACCACGATTGTCAGTTTACTTAGCCGATTTTATGATATAACCAGCGGGAAAATTGAAATGGATGGTGTGGATATCAGCACAGTTACCATTCCTTCCCTTAGGAAGCAAATGGGCGTCATGCTTCAAGATCCATTTATTTTTTCGGGTACGATTATGGATAATATCCGTTATGGCCGGCTTGATGCCACAGACGAAGAAGTGATTGCAGCAGCGAAAGCGGTTCAGGCTCATCAGTTTATCATGGGGCTGGCAGATGGGTATCATACAGAGGTCAACGAAAGAGGCACAAGGCTTTCGACTGGACAGAGACAGTTGATTTCCTTTGCCCGTGCTCTCTTAGCTGATCCAAAAATCTTAATCCTCGATGAAGCTACTTCTTCTATTGATACGGAAACCGAGTTGGCATTGCAAAAGGGGCTTGAAACTTTACTTGCAGGAAGAACCTCTTTTATTATTGCTCATCGTCTATCTACGATTCAAAATGCAAGCCGCATTCTTGTCATTGATAAGGGCAGAATTATTGAGGAAGGGTCACATAACGAATTAATAAGTCGAAGGAGTTATTATTGGAAGCTGCATCAATCACAACATCAATCCCTAGAAGTGGGATAAAGAAAAGCGCAAGGCGCTTAGACTTCGGCTTGTGACCTCGAGCCGATGGCGCCTGGAGCTGGACAATTCTCGAAGTCCAAATTTATACATTCTTATCTTTAAATAAAGGAACTTTGTCATTTCTCGATATGAGATTTACAAAGTTCCTTTTTATTTTGGGAATGAAACTATATATCTACTAATAAAGTCAAAATTTTCGCAAACTAGGTAAAATTATTCTTATATGATGGGGGAAAAAATTTGATAATCTTTTAATTGTAAAGGCTTCCAATTTAATAAATACAAGAATCAAGTCAAAATATGTTGATTAGGGGGGAATAATTTGAAAACCGTTACTGTGCAATCGCAGACGCCTATTGTTGAGAAACAAACAAAAACGAAAGAGTCTGCATTTAAAAGAATGTGGAAAAACCGAACCCTGCTTCTTATGTGTCTGCCTGCAATTATTTTCTTTGCTGTATTTGCTTATCTACCCATGCCGGGATTATATCTAGCATTTGTAAACTATGATTATACACTCGGAATCTTTAAAAGCGCTTTCGTAGGGCTTGATAATTTTCGCTTTTTGGTGATGACCGGTGATTTGTGGAAATTAACCTTTAATACAATTGCTTATAATCTGGCTTTCATTGTTCTGGGTAATTTCCTGCAAATAGCTGTAGCCATCATGCTTAACGAACTGACAAACAAATGGTTCAAAAAAGTATCGCAAACGATTATGTTTCTGCCACACTTCATTTCCGCAGTTCTTGTTGGACTTTTAGCCTATAACATACTTAGTTACGATTATGGTTTATTAAATTCCTTTTTAAAAATGCTTGGCTTGGATCCGGTACAAACTTATTCTAATCCGCATATTTGGCCTTATATTATTGTCATTACGTTCCTATGGCAATCCACAGGCTATGGTTCCATCGTTTATTTTGCAGCCATCATGGGTCTGGATAAATCCATTCTAGAAGCTGCGGAAATCGACGGCGCTAATGCTTTCCAACGTATCCGATATATTATTATTCCTTGGCTTAAGCCAACTTTCATCATTTTACTATTGTTCTCTTTAGGTGGAGTATTAAAAGGGAATTTTGGTTTGTTTTATAACTTGGTTGGGGCGAATAATACCATGCTCTATCCTACCACAGATATTATTGAAACCTATGTCTTCCGAACATTAATGACGAATTTTAACTTCTCGTTAGGAAGTGCTGTTAGTTTATATCAATCTTTCTTTGGCCTCGTTATTGTCCTTGTGGCAAACTGGATTATTAAAAAGGTTTCACCAGATAACTCATTATTTTAAAGGAGGGATGTATTTATGGAAAGTACGGACAGACAAAATATAGATGTGTCTACGATAATGGTTCGTATTATTGGATATGGTTTTATAGGTGTATTTGCTTTATCTTGTCTTTTGCCCTTTATCTTAATCATATCGTCTTCTCTTTCAACTGAGAAGGCTATTATGGACCATGGATTTTCTTTATGGCCTAAAGAATTTTCAACATTTGCCTATGAAATCGTTTTTCAGAATCCTAGACTTGTCATTGGTTCCTATCTCGTAACGCTCGGAATTACGGTTGTCGGGACTGCGGTCGGTTTGTTTATTGTAGCCATGACAGGCTATGCCTTGCAGCGCCAGGATTTCTTGTATCGGAATAAGATTTCATTTTATATCTACTTTACAACCCTTTTTTCCGGCGGGCTTGTCCCTTTTTATCTATTAATTACGCAGTATCTGCATCTTAAAGATAATTACTTGGCAGTATTGTTACCAGGATTGCTGAGTCCTTTTCTCATTATTATGATGAAATCCTTCACAAAGTCGATTCCACACGAGATTACCGAATCTGCGAAGATTGATGGTGCGGGTGACTTTACCATTTTTTTAAGAATTATTTTACCTATGTCTACTCCAGCCTTGGCAACAATCGGACTGTTTATTGCTCTGGGATATTGGAATGAATGGTATAATTCCATGCTTTTTCTTTCACCTAATATGGAATATAGGCCGTTGCAGCTGTTTCTTTATAACGTAATCACGAGTGCCGATTTCATTAGGAATTCAGCAGCATCCTCTAATGTGCCGCCACAGGATGTACCGTTGGAATCTATGAAAATGGCAACAGCCGTTGTAGCTACTGGACCGGTTATTCTATTTTATCCGTTTGTACAAAAGTACTTTATTACTGGTATTACAGTTGGAGCAGTTAAGGGGTAATTGAATATGGCCCGAGGAAGTTTCCTCGTATCATAGAGAGCAAAAATTTTAAAAAATAAGGGGGAAATAGAATGTTCAAGATGAAAAAAATCCTTGCACTGGTCATGGTCATGATGTTGATTTTCAGCCTTGCAGCCTGTAGTGGCTCAAGCAAAACCAGCTCAGAAAGCGCGGGAACAAAGATTGATAAAAATGGAAAAATTGATACCTCCAAGCCTGCCACCGTTACCATGATGGTATTAGGGGACAAGCCAACTAACGGACAAGTTGAAAAAGTATTGGAAAAAGTGAATGCTAAATTAAAAGAAAAAGTAAATGCCACTATTCAATTAAAATGGATTGAATGGGCTGATTATATGACAAAATATAATCTAACTCTTGCTTCTGGAGAACCAGTCGATTTAGTAATCACTGCAACTGACTGGTTAGATGCGTGGGGAAATGCACAAAAAGGTGCCTTCATGGATCTTACAAACCTTCTTCCAAAATATGCACCTAAGACATGGGAAGAGGTTTCCAAAGATGATTGGGAGCAATCAAAGTACAAGGGCAAAATTGTCATGATTCCTGAGGACCAATATACTCAATGGGTGAATCACGGATTCTTCTATCGCACAGATTGGGCAAAAGAATTTGGAATCAATGGACATATTAGCGATTTTGAAACAATGGGTAAATACTTCCAAGGTGTTAAAGACAAAAAACCAGGTGTCATTCCTTGGGATGCACAAGGAACAAACGTAACCACAGCATGGGGATACACAACTTCTTATTCGGATGCGATTGAATTGCCAATCACTACAGGAGTATTCCCAATTTACTGGGCTAAATCCTATGATGAAAAGTATAATGTTATGAGTCCTATTTTCACTGATACTTTTGTAGATTATGCAAAATTGATGAAACAGTGGGGAGATAATGGCTACTGGCGTAAAGACGTATTAAATTATAAAGGTGACACTAGAGCTGAATTCCAAGCAGGGAAAACAGGTGCTGACCAGCATCATACACAGACATTCTCAGGTCTTCGCCCACAAATGGACGTGAAACAGCCAGGTTCAGCAATCGATATGTTTGCTTGGTCTGATACACGTAACAACTTAGTTTCAATGTCCATTACACATGGTGCTATGGCAGTTGGAGCTCATAGTAAAAATCCTGAACGTGCCCTAATGGTATACGATTTACTTCGAAACGATGAAGAACTTTATAAATTATGGAACTATGGTATTGAAGGTGTACAATACGAAATTAAAGACGGAAAACGGGTTAAACCTGAAGGTTATGATGATACAAAAGATTCATTCTCGACTAACTTCTGGGGTGGCCGTATGGACAAGTACGAAATCCCAAGTGCCGACACATTTGATGGGATTTCTGAGATTTACGCGAAGTACGATAAAATTAAGAAGCCGTACCCATATGGACAATTTGTGTTTGATAGTACCCCTGTACAAGCTGAAATTTCTGCTTTATCCCAAGTGACTGCACAAATGGTACCAGCCATTGCTTTTGGTAAAGCAGGCGATCCAGAAAAAGCTGTAAAGGATTTCCGTAAGAAATTAAAAGATGCAGGCTATGATAAGGTCTTAAAAGAAATCCAAAAACAAATGGATGAATATAAAAAGCTTGTAGAAGGTAATTAATTAGAGCTTTAATTTAAAGGAAAGAGGGCTATCTTACACATGATAGCCCTTTATCTATCAGTCTTCCAAATCTAAGGAAATTAGTACAATTAACCCCACAACAGGATAATATAAAAAAAATATAATTGTTAGGAGATGTCCATATGCCGTATAACCATGCTTCCGATACATCTAATCCCAGGAAGGGGCACCGACTTAAGGATATTCCTGCTCATGACCCGTATGTTTTGTCACATAAAGAAACGAATACATACTATTTATATACAACTGGAATTCCAGAATTAACAGATTTAAAGAGAAATGGAGTACTAGTTTATAAAAGTAAAGATTTACTTGATTGGGAGGGGCCTTATGTCATTTTCGAGATTCCTGATGGAACGTGGGCACATCCAGAGCATGGTACATGGGCACCAGAGGTTCACCAGTATCAGGGAAAATATTATTTATTCGTTACGCTCCATAATCGGGATACGATCATAGCAGAACCGCCAGAAGTTTGGAAAACCAATCATCTTCGTGGTACAAGTATTGCCGTATCTGATTCGCCGATGGGCCCCTTTGAATTACTAAAAACGGATGGTCCAGTACCGCCAAGAAATTTCATGACATTAGACGGAACTCTATATGTGGATAAGGATGAACAGCCATGGATGGTATATTGCCATGAGTGGATTCAGGTAATTGATGGCACGTTTGAGGCCATTCCATTAAAGTCTGATTTGTCTGAAGCAGATGGTGAACCTAGGCATCTTTTTAAAGCTTCAGATGCCCCATGGATCAATGCTGAAAAAAAGCCTAATGTTAAGCCTTCTGTTTATGTGTCTGATGGGTGTCAATTATACCGAACAAAGGGCGGTCACCTTGTTATGCTCTGGTCAAGCTATAACAAGGAAGGGTATGTGCAAACGATTGCTAGGTCAAAGTCTGGTAAGTTGGAAGGGCCATGGGAACAACTGGATCCGCTGGTGGATGGTGATAGTGGACACGGCATGCTGTTCAAAACATTTGAAGGGGAATGGATGCTTATTCTTCATCATCCATTCAGTACACCTGAATCTCGAGCAAAGATATATGAAGTAGAAGAAACAGAGGATAGCTTTAAGGTTAGGAAACCTAGAGTTAATTGATGTTCCAAACACCATATAAAAAGCCCTCTCGAGAGGGCTTTTTATATGGTGTTTGTATTGGTGCATGCTGGCTGCCAATCAATTCGAATCTACTTCTGAAGCATTTTGCTCCAATCTAACAATCTTATTAAAAATCTTATTGTAAGCAGAGAAAGCAAGAAAAGATAAAACGGCGCCAGTGAAAAATGGCAGTAGAAATGTTATTTTCATAAGACTAATATACAAAATGAAGATACTGAGAATGGCAACCCCAAAAGAGAGAAATGGGTTAACAATCGTTAAAATAAAAACATTTTTTAATCCTTGACCGAGTTTCGTTTCTGTGTGAACTGTATGGGCAAAAAAGTAAAGAGTAATGCTGAACAGCCAAACCATTAGGAATAGAAACAGATAACTCCCTAGAGGAATATGGGCGTGAAAATAATAATAGTCCACACCAACAATGACCCAAAGAACCGTAAGAATGAGGCCGCCCAAAAGACTCCTCTTATAATTTTCCTTATAGTATTTCCAGAAGAATCGAAAAATTGGCACTTCTTCTTTCATAACCCATTTTCTAACTATGCCAAACATAGCCGTCGTTGCTGGGAAAAATATAAATGGTACCAGCAAAGCAATGATAATCATCAACATGATTATTTGCGACATCTCTTTAACAGTAAATAAAGATAATGTTAGATACGCAATAGGGAAGTTAAACAAAACCCATAATAGATTTGTACCGACAAGCTTTGAAATCCACTCAAAAATGGGATTTAAACGTCCAACGAGATTATACATTTATATCAACTCCAGTCCATTCATGTTGATAGATTAAATAAACGTTTATGTAAGCACATTCATTATAACATAAAAATATAATTTAAAAAGTATTCTGAGAAAGTGGAATCAATTAGAAATAGAAAAAGTAAAGTCATGCTATAAGCATAAAGTCAAAATTTTTGAGGGATACATCAAGATACCGTTAAGCCTGAAATCTATGATTAATTTATAATTAAATAATGAATAGACAGAGAAAAAAGTATTATTTCGAGTCACCCCAGGAGAATGAAAGAAACATAGAAGAATCTAAAATAACCATCAACTTACAAAAAATATGGACGGATTATTTGCAAAATTCTATACTTAAAAGATAGAAATAAATCATTTGAGGCTGACAGGGAAAGTTTAAGATGAGTTTTTTGCAGTAATTATCATATTTTTTGTAAAGGTTTTCATTTTAGAGCTTGACTCCTGGGGGGAAGCGGATGAAGAAAAAGAAATGGACTATATTAATGTGTGCCGTACTATTTTCAGCTATAGTCACAGGTTGTTCAGATACCGTAAGCAAGGTCTCATCAGAAACAAAAAAAGATAAAAAAGTTACTTTAAAATTCTATTCCCATGGAACCGAGGCCTCCTACAACTGGAGAAAGACGATTAATGCTTTTGAAAAGAAGTACCCAAATATTCATGTAGATTTAATTGTTCTGAGTGAAAAGGGAGACACCCAGGAAGCTACTAAAAAGTTAGACCTTGCTGCAGCGTCAGGGGATCCTATGGATGTTCTCATGTTCAGCGAATCCGCCAGCTATGCCCAGCGTGTCAGTATGGGAATGGCTGCTCCTCTAGACAAATTCATTAAAAAAGATGGCTATAAAGTTTCTGAAGAATATAAGGTTGACACCCAAATAAACGGAAAACATTATGCTCTGCCAGGCAAATTTAATCCATGGTATGTTCTCTTAAATAAAGATCATTTAGACGCCGCGGGACTTAAGGTACCGAAGGACTGGACCTGGGATGAATTTATGGAATATGCGAAGGCACTCACAAGGGATGGACACTACGGGACGTACTTCCATGGACCGCAAGATGGGAGCTGGATGGAGTATATGAGACTTGCGCTAGCAAGTGAGCCTGAAAATACTGAATTTATTACAGGAAAAGGGAAATCAAATCTGGAGAACCCACTCTTTAAGAAGTCTTTGGAGATTAGATTAAAAATGGAAAAAAATGATAAATCTGCTGTCCCATATGCAGACGTCTTATCAAAAAAGCTTCATTATCGTAATGAGTTTTATAATCAGGATGTTAGTTCCATCATTATAGGAAGCTGGATGAATACCGAGCTTGGCGGTTCAGAACAGTTACCGTTAAATTTTCATCTTGCAGTCGCCCCGTATCCAAAAAATAATAAAAATGAAAAGAGTGGTTATGCTCCAGTAACAACAGACTATATGGCGATTGCTGCTAGTTCAAAGCATAAAAAAGAAGCCTATACTTTCATCCGCTGGTACACAACTGAGGGGCAAATTGTTCAAGGTAAAAATATTCCAGCATGGAATAAAGTGAGTGATACTGATTTGAAAAAAATTATCAATCATATTCTTAACAGCGCCCAAGATCCTGAAAGAGTGGACAAGGAATCTCTTATAAATGTATTAACAAATGCAAAGTCCTCTAAGTTGATTTCACCCGTTCCTAATCAGGCTGAAATTTATAAAGTCATCAACGAAGAATATGAAAAACTAATTTTTGGCCAGCAAAATATCGATAAAACTATTCAAGTTACTAATGAGAGAGTACAAGATATTCTTAACAACAAGTAATAATTAGCTTAAGTAGGGCAGAGGGTGTTATTTCATCCCGCTGCGATTAGGAGGATCTAGTATATGGGGGAAATGTTACAGAATATACTGTCACCTCGTTCTTTTCGTTTGAAAGTTCTTTTCATTTCTATCATTTGTCTGATTATTCCTGCAACGATAACACTATCAATCTATAACTATTTAACAAAAGATACATTAAAGGAGCAGGCATTATCCAGTGCAAACAGAGAATTAACCATTGCAAACGAATATGTACAAAAGCTGCTTGAAGATATGATGTATATAACAAACTTTATCCAAGTTGATGCTGAGATGAATACTCTTTTAAAAGAAAAAGCAAAGAAACAAATGGAGGATACTCCAGAGCAGAAATACCAGCAGTTTATTGATGATAGTAAGATTAATAAAACCATTGATAATATCACCATGCTTGGAGGAAAATCCTACGTCACGATTCTTTTGAAAAATGGCCGTTCCTATACAAACTACTCAAACTTTGAGTTTGTCCCAACTGATTTATTTAAGGAAGATTGGTTTGAGCAATTGAATAAAACAAAGGGTTATGAAACTGTGTGGATTGGAAGTCAGCCGACTATGTTTAAATCAGAGAAGAAACATAACCCGTATCAGATATCTGTGGCTAGAACATTAAGGGATGATAATTTAAATATTTATGGCTATGTAGTCGTAACAATCATGGAAAATAAAATAAATGAAATATTTAAAAATATGACCGGCCATGAAGAAATGGTTCTCTTAGATTCATCAAACCATATCCTCTCGCAACAAGATGAGAAGGGAATTGGTGAACTATTTCGATTCCATGAACAGCTCAAGGATGGCAACTCCTCAAATATTTTTCAGATATCCAAGATGGACTACTTAATTGCTGAACAAAAAATCTCTTTCACAGGCTGGAAGCTGGTTTCGTTAATTCCTTATAAACAAGCAACCAATAAGGTTAACGCAATCTTTAATAAAGTCATGATTGTACAAGTTGGGTTGTTTGCTATTTTTCTCATTCTTATGACTTATTTTTTGAGAACGATTACAAAACCTATTGCCTGCTTGGGAAATGTGGCGGATATCGTTCAGAAGGGGAATTTAAGCATCCGCTCGCGGATTCGAAGCAAAGATGAAATAGGCAGGCTTTCTACATCCTTTGATTTGATGCTTGATCGAATCAATGAGATGTTTCGTGAAATCACTATCACGGAAGAAAGAAAAAGAAAAGCAGAGCTGGATATGCTCCAGGCTCAAATTAATCCACATTTTCTTTTTAACGTCCTTAATTCCATTCGAATGAAGGTTTTAGTCAAAGGAGATAAAGAAAGTGCCAATATGATCTTATCCCTTTCCAAGTTATTGCGGATGACCATATCCAAAAACAAAAAAATCATTACTTTTCAGGAGGAAATCCAAATTGTCTTGGACTTTATAAATATTATGAATATGAGGCAAAAGGAAAAAGTGACTGTTGAGATATCCGTCGATGAAGAGGCTCACTCCATCTTAATTCCAAGGTTTATCCTTCAGCCGATTATTGAAAATAGTATCATTCATGGTTTAAACCAAAGTGCGGGGACTATTAAATTAAAAACAAAATTGAATGAAAATGAGCTTATTATTACCATTGAGGATGATGGATGCGGGATGGACGAAGAAACTTTGAACCATTTGCAAAGTAAGCTCATCCTATCAGCAGACTCTGATTATTCTATGCCCCAGCATAAAAAGGGCTTCTCGTCTCTAGGCCTATCAAATGTGTATGAACGAATGTATATGACTTTTGGACAAGAATTTAAGATGGAAATAAAAAGCGAAATAGGTAAAGGAACTCAAGTCATTCTTTCCATTCCAAAGGGAGGCTGTAAGTCTAATGTACAAAGTAATGCTAGTTGACGATGATTATCCAGTATTAGAATTGTTAACGGAAGCGATTGAGTGGGAGCAGCTTGGTGTCACGCTTCAAAGTACGCACGAGAATGGAGCAAGTGCGTATGAAAATGCATTGGATGAGATGCCTGATATACTTATTACTGATATCGGTATGCCGAAAATGAATGGAATTGAATTAACAAAGCACCTAAAAGAGTTAAATCCTAATTTACAGGTTGTTATTTTGTCATGCCATTCCGAATTTGAATTTGCCAAACAAGCGTTAAAGCTTCAAGTGCATGATTATTTAGTGAAAGATGTGTTTGACCCAGATGATTTATGTGAAGTCATTAAAAAGGTGAAAGAAAACCTTGATCACCAAAATAATACCATTTTTATGCAGCAGCAGCTGCAGCAAATGCTCGAAAGAAATCGAGAGAACGTGAAAGAAAGATTTATCAGGAAAACGATCCAGCAATCACCTATCTCGGAAAAAGAATGGCTTACAGAGGCAAGTGCTTTAGGGTTGCATTTAGACAAAAGAGAATACACCCCTGCACTGGCATTCGTTCATGATTTCCATTTAGCTAAACATCGCTGCCTCTCGGAGGAAAACTTAATTTTTGCGATTAACAATATTATGGACGAACTTATTAAGGGTTCCAAATTGGACGTTGTCCACTTTTATGGAGCAGCAAACGAATTCTTTCTGTTTTTCCCATGTTCCAAGCTGTTGAAGGCAGGGTCATTTAATCAAACAATGGAAAGCATGAATAAAATTCAAAAGGCGTTAAAAACGTATTTAAACATTCACGTATCTTTTTTATTCGGGAATGAATGCTCAAGCCTTCCGAATATTAAAGAGGAGCTGTCCCTTTTGCTAAATGCTAAGCATCAAAGTTTTTATATGCAGCCAGGAACGATTTTAAAAAGGGAGTACGTTCAGGTTTTAACAGATGACCTTTTTTCAAAATACGATGAAGTCTCATCAGATTTTAGAGATTTGTTACTAATGAAAGATAAAAACCAGATTATCCCTATCGTTTCTAAATGGATTAACTATCTAGAAGAAAAGAGATATCCCCCTGAGTTGGTTAAAGAATGGTTATTAAAGCTGTTATTAGATCTTAAGATTAAATTGCATGCGCTGCAGTTATTTCGTCAAGACCATCATGTTGAATGTCTGCATCAAGAAATTATTACGAGTAATTTTTTATGTGAATTAAGAGACTTACTAATTAACTATTTTAAATCATTCTTATACCTTTCCAATCAAGTTTACAATCAGACAAAACGCAGGGAAATTCTAGATGCTATCAGTTATGTCTCTATGAATCTAGAAAAGAGAATCAGCCTAGAGGAGGTTGCCAGTTACCTTTTTTTAAACCAGAGCTACTTTAGTCGTTTGTTTAAGAGAGAAATGGGTGAAACCTTTGTTGAATACGTTACAAAATTGAAAATTATTCGGGCAAAAGAATTACTTGAGCAAACAACAAGCTCTGTAGGGAATATTTGTGAACGTCTAGGCTATGATAATCAAAGCTATTTTATTAAACTGTTTAAAAATCATGTCGGAGTCACTCCGATTGAGTATCGAGGCGGGAAAGTCTCAGCAGGATAAAAAACTTTTGTGAATTTTAGTCCAGTATATAGCTGGACTTTTTCTATGTTCTTCCAAATAGGAGTGAGCATTTAAAAAACAAGTCAAAATTTTATAAATAGTTATCAAAATATCGTTAATCATGCAAATTGCCATAATTTTATAATTAACTAAGGAAAAAAGAATCATCCACACCTCTTAAAAAGAAGGATTGCTTTAAGAGGGATGAAAGGAGGGGTGAAACCTTGATTACTGTTGATTATAAGAGTTTGCTAGAGTCTCAAACAACTCTGTTATTTTCAACCAAGGAGGAAAAAGACAATTGGTGGGGGAAATTAAGTCAACATCCTGCATTTCAACCATTTATTGATGAAATTAGGGACGAAGCTATCCATCTTCTGCCAGAAAAGGATCAGATACTTACCTATTCTCTGTTTAGAATTTTTTCTGAGAAGGGTTCCCGACTCGAATATGAAAAGGCCTACTTCCATAAGAGAAAGCGGCTTAACACTTTTGCTATTATGGTACTGCTTGAACCAGAGAAAGTAGAGTACCTAAATGCATTAGAAAATACCATATGGTCCGTATGTAATGAATACTCCTGGTGTTTGCCCGCACATTTACTAAATAGTCCGGAAACATCCACCCAAATAAGCTACTCTCTGGGCAAACCTATTGTACAAGGTTATACCATTGACTTATTTGCCGCCGAAACTGCATTTACTTTAGCAGAAATTTTAAAGCTGACTGAGGACTATTTAAGTCCGCTAATTTGTAAGCGTATTTATGAAGAGGTATACAAACGGATTTTTCACCCATTTCTAAAAAAACAATTTGGCTGGGAAACACAAACACATAATTGGGCAGCTGTTTGTGCAGGATCGATTGGTTCGGCAGCACTGCATTTAATCAATGATAACAGCGAACTTTCCATGATACTGGAGCGGATATTGCCAGCGATGGACTCTTATTTAAAAGGCTTTAATGAGGATGGAATTTGCCTTGAGGGATATGGGTATTGGCAGTATGGCTTTGGTTATTATGTCTATTTTGCCGATTTATTAAAAAAGAGGACTGCAGGCCAGTTAAATCTATTTCATTCAGAAAAGGTTCATCAAATCGCACTCTTTCAACAAAGATGTTTTATGAATCGTAACCTGGTTGTAAACTTTTCGGATGCCCCTCCAACAGCTAGTGTTTATTTAGGTTTGAGTCATTATTTAAGTAAAATTTACTGTGATGTTGAAATTCCTGATCAGGCACTTCGTGCAAGGTATAGCGATGACCATTGCAGCAGATGGGCTCCAGCAATCCGTAATTTACTATGGTTTGACGAAACAGCTTCAGCGAAACCTTGGAAGAGTGGCACCTTTTTCTCGAAAGATTCTGCATGGTTCATTTCAAGGCATCAATCACCATTGGGGAGTTTTTCCTTTGCCGCAAAAGGCGGCCATAACGATGAGCCTCATAATCATAACGATATCGGACATTTTATTCTGCAAGGAAATGGTGAAGTGTTTTTAAAAGATTTGGGGGCGGGCTTATATAGCAAGGATTACTTTAATGACAAACGTTATTCCTATTTATGTAACGGTTCGCAGGGGCATTCTGTTCCTATCATAAATAATCAATTTCAAAAAGAAGGTCCTAAGCGGTATGCCATGATTCGTGATGCTTCTTTAGGAAAAGACGTGGAAACCTTAGAACTTGATATTGAACATGCGTACGAAATAGAGAGTCTTCAAAAATTATCCCGAAAGTTTACTTGGTTGAAACGGAATCAGCCTAGCCTTATCTTGGAAGACTATTACTCTTTTATTGAACAACCTGATTCTATTGTGGAACGGTTGATTGTACCCGCTCTTTCGATAACGAAAGATGACAAAGGGGTTATCCTTGAAGGACAAGAAAAACTGAGAATTTTTTATGACAAAACCAAGCTTTGGCTCGTAGTAAGAATACTGGAATTTGAGAACCATTTCGGAGAAACAGAAAATAACATCGCACTGGACTTTACTGTGGTAAACCCTGAAAAGGATTGTAGTGTCCAGCTTGTTTTTCAATTTGATTAGTGAGGGGGAAGAAAATGACAGAGCAACTGCACTGGGTAAATGAAGCATGGCAGCAAGTGACTCAAAAAATTGATAGGACTAGCAAAAGAATAGGGGCTAATTTTCCTCACGCAAGTGAAAATGGTGCTTATGTTCTTGCGGAACCGCATTGGTGGACAGCAGGTTTTTGGCCTGGATTGTTATGGCTGTTGTATCAGGATACGGAAGATGCTGCCTTAAAGCAACTCGCAGAGGACTGCGAGGCCAAGTTGGACGCTGTCCAAAATGAGTATTACCGGCTCGATCATGATATGGGGTTTATGTGGACTCTAACGAGTGTTGCTCAGTATAAACTCTTGGGAAATGAGGATTCCAAGCGTCGTGCACTTTTGGCTGCCAATCTCCTATTGGGACGATTTAATGTAAATGGAAACTTCATCAGAGCTTGGAATCCTTGGAGTGAGGGAGAAGACAATAGCGGTGTAGCGATTATTGATTGCATGATGAATCTGCCGCTTTTGTATTGGGCCAGTGAACAAACAGGAGATCCAAGATTCAAGAATGTAGCCAGAAAGCATGCCGATACAGTATTAGAACATTTTATCCGAAATGACGGGAGTGTTCATCATATTGTCCGTTTTGATCCTGAAAGCGGCAGTAAGCTTGAGGCGATTGGAGGACAGGGCTACGGTCCGGATTCAGCATGGTCCAGAGGAACCGCTTGGGCAATTTACGGTCTGACATTATGCTATCACTATACTAAAGAAGCAAAATACTTGGAAATAGCTAAAAGGGTGGCTCATTTCTTTATTTCTCATCTTCCGGAGGATTTTGTTCCAGCTTGGGATTTCCGCCTGCCAGCGGAAATTGAGGCACCAAAGGATTCTTCTGCAGGGGCGATTGCCGCTTCTGGTCTCCTGTTATTAGCGCAGGAGGTAACAACGGCAGAATCACACGTTTATAAACGAGCCGGGGAGAAGATTCTAGAATCTCTTTACATGAATTATGGTGATTGGGATGGTTTAGAAGAAGGATTAATTCTGCATGGAACAAGTCATTTTCCCGAAGGAAAGTATACGGATAACCCACTCATTTATGGGGATTACTATTTTGTTGAAGGACTTGCAAGATTAAAAGGCTGTAAGGATTGGTAGAATAATCGGCAGGCTGCGGACTGTCAGCAGTTAAAAGGAGCTAAGATGTAATGTTAAAACTGGAATTTCCTATACAGACAAATCCTCTACAATCACGGGGAGATTTTATTGATGCCGTTAATCAAATAATCAATCCTTTGAAGCCCTATTACAGTAAAGGAAAGGCACTTTTGGAAATCGGAAGTACGGGTGCTGGATACTCTGACTCCATCGCAGGGATGGAAGGGTTCTCAAGAGTACTTTGGGGGCTGGTTCCATTATTGGCTGGAGGAGAGGAATCCGAATTATGGGAAGATTGTCTGCAAGGTATCAAGAATGGTACCAACCCTTCGCATGAGGAATATTGGGGGGAAGTGACTAATTTTCATCAAAAGGCTGTGGAAATGGCTGCATTTGGCTATTGCTTAGCCTTAATTCCCGAAAAGATTTGGTATCCGCTGGGAAATCAAGAAAAAGAGAATCTATTTAACTGGCTCAATCAAATTAATCGAATTAATGTATATGACTGCAATTGGTTGTTTTTTCCTGTCCTGGTGAACCTCGGTTTTAAAAGAGTGGGATTGCCTTATGAACAAGAAAAGGTAAGGGAGAACCTTGATCGGATTGATCAATTTTATTTAGGAGAAGGCTGGTATGCGGACGGAAAAGATGCTCATTGTGATTATTACGGACCATTTGCCATCCATTTTTACAGTCTTCTGTATGCAGCATTGATGAGAAAAGAGGATCCAATAAGAGCGCAGCGTTATATAAGCAGAGCAGACGCCTATGCTGAAGATTTTATCTACTGGTTTGCTGGTGATGGTTCCGCACTTCCATATGGAAGAAGCTTAACCTATAGATTTGCTCAATCTGCCTTTTGGAGTGCGCTTGTATATGCTGGGGCGGCGCCGTTTCCATTAGGTGTTATGAAGGGACTGATCTTAAGGAACCTCCGCTGGTGGTTTAGTCAGCCTATTTTCGATTCTAATGGTCTGTTGACTATTGGTTATTCCTATCCCAATTTGATTATGGCGGAAAATTACAATTCCCCAGGATCACCTTATTGGGCCTTGAAAACCTTTTTACCACTAGCCTTGCCAGAGAATCATCCTTTTTGGCAGGAAGAAGAAATGCCGCTTCCAGTGTTAAAAAAGAAGGTAGTTCAACCATCTCCGCGTTTCATTTTGTGCAGACAGGATGAAAAAGACCATATTGTTGTGTTTAACGCTGGATATCAGCATACAAATGATCATTCTCACACTGCTGCCAAATACGAGAAATTTGTTTACTCCAATGTCTTTGGTTTTAGTGTTTCAAAAGCAGAGTGGGGGCTTGGGCAAAGTGCATTTGATTCCATGCTGGCTGTAAGTGAGGGCGATAATATTTTTAGAGGTAAAAGAAAGAGTGAAGAATATACCGTTGATGAAAATGTGATTTATACAAAATGGATGCCGTGGAGGGATGTTGTAATCCGAACATGGATTGTTGCGGGCGCACCTTGGCATACTCGCATTCATTGTATTGAGACAAGTAGAATCCTAGATGTTGCAGATGGCGGATTCGCGCTGGGGCTGGAACATAACCAATTTAAAGACCTGAACATTGAACAATTGGTGAATCAGCAAGAAAGCCTGGCAAAATTCCCATGGGGAGTAAGTGGTATCAAAAATATTTTTGGGAACGGGCAGGCAGATTTGGTCTATCCGAATGCAAACACGAACCTTATGAATGCACGTACTGTCATCCCTACAGTAAAAGCAAGCCTTAAGCCAGGTACACACTGGCTGGTGAATGCAGTGTTTGGGGAACCAGGTGAAGAAAACGCTAGTAAGCTCTGGGATACTAAACCGCGGGTTTGTGTTACAGAAAGAGAAATTATTATTGGTGAGGGCCCTGGGAAAATAATGATCCCTAAATTTTGAAAAATGAATGAAGTGTATTTAAAAGATATTGTTGTTTTTAAAACTTAGTTGATTGGAGCGGAAATCAACTGCCAAATATAACAGAGCCAAGAAAAAAGTGATTGAAGTTATGATAGGTCTGTGAAATAGTGAAATTGAAGATAAAAAAAGTTAGGAAGTGAAGTAAAAAATGACAACGATTTCAAATTTAATAAAAGCTGTTCCAACATTAAACTGGCTTACCGATGTAAACATATTTGCTGTTAATCGTATTCCAGCACACTCCGACCACTATTACTACGAAACAGTGGCAGAGGCCCTCGCTGCTGCACCAATGAAGTGGCGCCATGATTTAAATGGAAATTGGAAGTTTTCCTATAGTATAAATCCTGAAAATCGGCCGGTTCATTTTTATAAGCAAGAATTCCATTGCGCTGGCTGGGGAGATATATCCGTACCAGGGCATATTCAGCTCCAAGGCTATGGAAAACCGCAATATGTAAATACGATGTACCCTTGGGACGGACACAATGACATCCGCCCCCCAGAAATTCCGACGGATCATAATCCAGTTGGCAGCTATGTGAAGTTTTTTACCATTCCGGACAATATGCAAAATAAGCCGGTCTATATTTCCTTCCAAGGTGTAGAGTCAGCTTTCTATGTATGGCTGAACGGAGAGTTTGTCGGCTACAGTGAAGACTCCTTTACTCCGGCTGAGTTTGAGTTGACTCCGTTTTTAACAGAGGGAGAAAATAAGCTTGCTGTGGAGGTTTACCAGCGTAGTACAGGGGCTTGGCTGGAGGATCAGGATTTTTGGAGATTTTCAGGTATTTTTCGCGATGTTTACCTCTATACGGTACCGGAAATTCATGTTGCTGATCTACATGTACTGCCGGAACTGGATTCAACTTTTACAAAAGGGACATTGAATGCCTGTCTGGAACTACAAGGGCAAATACCTTCAAAGATTATTGCACAATTAGTTGACGCTAAGGGAGGTCTCGTGGCGACAGCCAATGGCAAAAAGATAGATGGTAAGTGGTCGATTTCTATGCCGGTTGAGACCCCAGTGCTTTGGAATGCGGAGAGCCCCTATTTGTATAAATTATTGATTCAACTTTATAACAAATCTGGTAGTTTGGTAGAGGTTGTTCCACAGAAAACCGGCTTCAGAAGATTTGAACTCGTGGATAAAATTATGCGCCTAAATGGGGAACGAATCGTATTCAAGGGGGTTAACCGTCATGAATTTAATCCCCGCCGCGGCCGTGCGATTACCAAAGAAGACATGCTATGGGATATTAAAACTCTTAAGCGCCATAACATTAATGCGGTTAGAACGTCCCATTATCCGAACCAGAGCTATTGGTATGAATTATGTGACGAATATGGTATCTATGTCATCGATGAAATGAACCTAGAAACCCATGGGTCATGGCAAAAGATGGGGAAAGTTGAACCATCCTGGAACATTCCGGGGAATAAGCTGGAATGGGAAAACATTGTCATGGACCGGGCAATCTCGATGGTAGAACGGGACAAGAATCACCCATCCATCCTAATTTGGTCCTGTGGTAATGAATCGTACGCAGGTGAAGTCATTCTTAATGTTTCTAATTATTTCCGAAAGGTAGATCCAAGCCGTCTTGTCCATTATGAGGGTGTATTCCATAACCGAAACTATAATGATACAAGTGATATGGAAAGCCGCATGTATGCCAAACCCGCAGATATCGAAAAATATTTAACTGAAAACCCAGAAAAACCTTACATTAGCTGTGAATATATGCATGCAATGGGGAATTCGCTTGGCGGGATGTACAAATATACTGATTTAGAACAAAAGTATCCAATGTATCAAGGTGGTTTCATTTGGGATTATATTGATCAGGCGATTTATAAAAAGGATCGTTTCGGAAACGAATTCCTTGCATACGGCGGTGACTTTGGCGACCGTCCAACAGATTATGGGTTCTGTACAAACGGAATCGTGTATGCAAACCGAGAGCTTTCACCGAAAATGCAAGAAGTGAAATACTTATATCAGAACTTCAAGCTGATACCTGATCAAAAGGGGGTATTCATCAAGAATGAGAGCTTGTTCTCTAGTACAGCTAATTATGAACTTGAATATACTCTATTCCTTGAGGGGAAGGAATTATACCGAACCTCTCTTCTTGCATCAGTTGAACCGCAAACAGAAGGACGATTCGAATTGGTTTGGCCTGAAAACATTGATGTTGCAACGGGTGAGTATACTGTTCAAACTTCATTAAGACTTAAGGAAAACACACTTTGGGCCGAAACAGGATTTGAGATTGCGTTCGGTCAGTATGTGTATCAGAAAGGAACGAGAGAATCAGCGCCTGTCAGTGGAGAGCTTCGGGTCGTACAAGGGGATGTCAATATTGGTGTCCATGGGAAAGATTTTACGGTCATGTTCTCTAAGGGAGCAGGAAGTTTGGTATCACTTAATTATGCAGGGAAAGAAATGATTGCCCTGCCGCCGGCACCCGTTTTTTGGAGAGCAACTACCGATAATGATCGGGGCTTTTCTCAAAGTTTCCATTCTGGACTTTGGTACGCAGCAAGCTTAGCCAGGAAATGTGTGAATATCCAACTGGAAGAGAACGAGAATCAAGTTAGTGTTGCTTTTACCTATAAATTCTCCATTCATAATGATATTGAGGTTATGACTGTTTACACGGTTGATTCGGATGGAGGCATAAACGTCAAGTCTGCATATAAAGGTGCAGATCATCTGCCGCAGCTGCCGATTTTCGCTCTTTCTTTTAAGGTGCCTGCCGATTATCAACAATTGGAATGGTATGCGATGGGACCTGAAGAAAATTACTCTGATCGTTCTATGGGAGCGAAGCTGGGGATCTTTAAAAATAGGGTCGAAGATAATTTGTCAGGTTACGTTATGCCGCAAGAATCAGGCAATCGCACGGGCGTCCGCCGTGTAGATGTAACAAACAACGATGGCCAAGGGATCAGAATCACTTCTGTTTCCGATCCGGTTGAATGTAATTTTTCTCCGTATACAGCCTTTGAACTTGAAAATGCGAACCATATATATGAACTTCCTAATGTTCATTATACTGTTGTAACTGTCGCAGGAAAGCAGATGGGTATAGGCGGCGATGACAGCTGGGGAGCCCCAGTTCATAAAGAACATCTTATTCAGGCAGATCAGGACATGGAATTTGAATTTAAGATTCAGAGAATCTAATAAACTTACGAAAAAAGAGTCTGGATATGCACATACCACCGTCAAGTAGACAATGAAAAAAAGAGTAAACTAAGCCGCGGCCTTTTCCCGATATTCTATAGGGGAGAGGCCGTTAAATTTTTCTTGGAAACGATCAAGATTATAAAAATCAATGTATTCTTTTATGACTTTATAGGCTTCATCCATCGTTTTTGGTTTGGTTAAATAGATCTTCTCTGTCTTTAAATGAGAGAAAAAACATTCTATACAAGCATTATCATGGCAGTTTCCTCTTCGGGAGTGGCTGCCCAATAACTTTAGTTTCTTCACCTCTTTCTCATAGGCTTTTGTTGTATATTGAAATCCTTGATCTGAATGAATGAGGGCTTTGTCGGCAAATGGTTTACCATTTAATTGATTTAAAGTATTTAACACTAATTCAAGGTCGTTTCTATCTGATAATTGCCATGCAACTATCTCATTATTAAATAAATCTAAAACAGCTGACAGATAGACAAAATTATCTCCAACTCTGATATACGTAATATCTGTTACTAGTTTCTCTAAAGGTTGTTCCGCAAAAAACTCCCGGTTTAAGACATTAGGAAATACAACCGAACCTCTCTTACCGTAAAAAGGTCTTTTCTTACGGATAACGGAACGGATACCCAATTCTCTCATAAGCCTTCTAACCCTTTTATGACTCGCAGGCATTCCTTCCCTGGATAAGGCTCTAGTCATTCGTTTATATCCGTAGTAAGGATGCATTTTATGAATTGATAATATATGTTCCTTTAAAAGCATATTTTCCTCAAAACGAACGGACTTAATGGTGTTGGTTTTACACCACTTATCATATCCTGCTTTCGATACTTCCCCAATCTTCAAAAGCCACGTAAGTGGGTACTTTTCCCTTAAACCATCAATAATTTTAAACCTATCCTTTTTTAAGACCACTCCTTTCCATGTAGATTTGGATTGCGCTTTTTTAAATAATCTACCTGCGCTTTCAAATAGGCATTTTCCTCTTCAAGACTATTAAAATGCTTCTTATTCCATTGGCCACGTTGGTCATCAAAAGATTCCTTATTTTGAACTTTCTTTACCCACTCGGCAATCTGAGCATCACTCTTAATACCAAATCGTTCACGGAGTTGTCGATACGTCCAACCCTCCTCCAATTTCAATCGGACTACTTCACGCTTTATTCCTTCTGTGTATGTAGAAAAGGTTTGTCCTTTTTTTGCCATAGAAAAATCCCCTCCAGGTAGACTGTATTTAGAACATCATATCATGTTCTCTTTTTTTACTGTCTACCTAAAGGGGATAATACCAATATCAGGCTCTTTTTTTATGCGCCTGTCTATATTCCTTATAGTTCAGGGACCATAGTCCTGAAACAACAAAGGGAATATTAAGTACCTTGACCAAATTAAGAAAAACAAGTAAAATATAAGTAAAATATTTTACTTACCGAAAAACGATAGACCATATTAGTTAGTGAAATGATAAATAGACGCTTAAAAGTAAACGATAACAAAAGTGGAGGTGGGGAGAATGGCGACAATTAAAGATATTGCTGAAGAGTCAGGTTATTCAATCTCGACGGTCTCACGTGTCTTAAATAATGATCAAAGCCTTTCTGTTCCTGATGAAACACGGGAAAAAATTTATGAAATTGCTGAAAAACTAAATTATCGTAAGAAAACAGTAAGATTATTAGTTAAGAATATTGCCTTTCTATACTGGCTAACAGACATAGAAGAATTAGAGGATGTCTATTTTAAGACAATGAGGATAGAAATCGAAAAGTGGGCCAGCAAATATAACATCGAACTGACCACTTATAAAATAAGTGATGGAATCGAAAAAATCCCTGATAATATCGAGGGATTTATTGCCGTAGGTATGTTTTCTGACAAAGAGTTAGACTACTTGAGAAGGATTACTACAAAGGGAGTCTTTCTTGATACAACTCCAGATCCGAATACGTATGATTCCGTCCGCCCTGATTTAGTCGAAACGACAAAGAGAACGGTAGACTTTTTTATCGAAAAAGGTCATAGTGATATCGGTTTTATTGGCGGTACCTTCCATAACCCTAATACCGATCTAGATGAAATGGATATTCGTGAACGTACTTTCCGCTCCTACATGTTGGAAAAGGGGTTAATGAAGGAGCAGAATATATTTTGTCATAGAGGTTTCTCAGTGGAAAATGGCTATCGTTTGATGAAGGAAGCTATTAATAAACTGGGTGACCAATTACCAACGGCTTTCTTTATTGCGGCAGACCCCATTGCTGTTGGCTGTCTTCAAGCATTAAATGAACATGGTATTGCTATACCTAATCGAGTAAGCGTTATCAGTATTAACAATATAAGTGTGGCGAAATATGTATCACCGCCTTTAACAACCTTTCACATTGATTTGAAGGAAATTTGTAAAAACGCGATCGAATTGCTGCTGGAACAAGTGTCCGAAAAACGGAAGATTGTAAAGACATTATATTTGGGATCGGAATTAATCATAAGAAAGAGTACAAATTAAAGTAGTAATATTACTACTTTAATTTTTTTGTAAAAATTTTCGTAAAAATATTTACTAACTTTAGTAAAAAAGTTGTTTACACATTTTTCTTTGGGTGATATATTTAATCTTGTAAACCGCTTTCACTAATATAACTTGAAAGGACGAAATATATATGAAGAATTTTAAGAAATATGCTGGAATCGTCAGCGGACTTGCATTGAGCTTCTCGTTAGTTGCTTGTGGACCGCAAGATAGTGGTAAGTCAGGTTCAGATACCGCAAAAAAAGATTCAAAAGAAACAAAACAATTACTTGTATGGGAAGACCAACAAAAAGCAGATGGTATCAAGGATGCCATTGCTCAGTTTGAAAAAGATCACAACGTAAAAATTAAAGTCGTTGAAAAACCATATGCAAAACAAATTGAAGGATTACGTTTAGATGGCCCAGCTGGGACAGGCCCTGACGTACTAACAATGCCAGGCGATCAAATTGGCACAGCTGTAACAGAAGGATTAATTAAAGAGCTAAACGTCGGTGAAGATGTTCAATCAATCTATACGGATGTTGCAATGCAATCACAAAAAGTAGATGGCAAGGTTTATGGACTTCCAAAAGCTGTAGAAACTACGATGCTTTACTATAATAAAGACTTGATTGCAGAAAAAGATCTGCCAAAAACACTTAATGAGTGGTACGAGTATGATAAGAAAGTGACTAAAAACGGCAATTATGGATTCTTAGCTCTATTTGATCAAATTTATTATGCTGAGAGCGTAATGAGTGGTTATGGCAGCTACATCTTTAAAAAGGATGACAAAGGTAATTATGATCCAGCCGACATTGGTATTAATAATGAAGGTGCTGTAAAAGGTGCAGAAATCATTCAGAAGTTTTATAAAGAAAAATTATTCCCAGCCGGCATTATCGGTGCACAAGGAATTAACGTATTAGAATCATTATTTACATCTGGAAAAGCAGCAGCGATTATTTCTGGTCCTTGGAACATTGAACCATTTACAAAAGCTGGCGTTAACTATGGTGTAGCGAAACTTCCAGCGCTGGATAATGGTAAAAATATGAGTGCGTTCGTTGGGGTGAAGAGCTATAACGTAAGTGCTTATTCAAAAAATTCCGACTTAGCACAAGAGTTAGTTGAATTCTTAGCTAATAAAGATAACTCTAAAAAACGTTTTGAAATTACAAAGGAAGTTCCTGCTGTAAAAGATTTAGCTAATGACCCAGTAGTAACTGAGAGTGATGCAGCAAAAGCTGTAGCTCAGCAATCACAATTCTCAGAATTAACACCAAATATTCCTGAGATGAACGAAGTTTGGACGCCTGCTGATGCAGCGTTACAAACAATTGCAACAGGCAAGGCAGAACCAAAAGCAGCCTTGAATCAAGCGGCTGAAACAATTAAAGGCCAAATAAAAGCGAAACACAGCAAATAATTAGGTTAAAGAATGGTGTCAAACGCCTAATGATGTTTGACACCATTTGTTTTCTAGTAAATGGTGGCTTTGTATTATGTCTAGCTTTAGCGTCAATCCTTGGTGACAGAGGCGCTTACGCTTTCAAAATAAAGAGGTGAAAATGATGCAGCATCGAAAAACAGCCTTAACACTATCCGTTATTCCGGGACTTGGTCAATTTTATAATAAGCAATGGGTAAAGGGCCTATTGTTCCTTGTTTTTGGGGTATCTTTTATAGCAGTGTTTAAGGATTTATTGAATATGGGTTTTTGGGGACTAATGACTCTAGGGACAGAAGTGCCGCGGGATAATTCTATTTTCCTTTTAGCTGAAGGGATTATTGCTCTTATTGTTACGTGTTTTGGACTTGGTTTTTATTACGCCAATTTCCGGGATGCGTATAAGAATGGAAAAATGCGCGATGAAAATATGAATCCAAGTTCTCTTAAGGAAGATTACCACAATTTAATTTCACAGGGCTATCCCTATGTTATTAGTGGTCCGTCATTATTTATATTAATTTTTGCTGTTGTTTTCCCAATTCTGTTTAGTTTTGCTCTAGCATTTACGAATTATGATTTATACCATTCTCCGCCAGCTCACTTAGCTGATTGGGTCGGATTAAGTACATTTAAGCAAATATTCACAGTAGATATCTGGCGTTCAACCTTTTTCGATGTTTTAAGCTGGACGGTCATCTGGACACTTGTTGCTTCAACGGTTCAGGTTGCACTTGGTATTTTCTTGGCTGTACTAGTAAATCAAAAGGACCTTAAATTTAAGAGATTTTATCGAACAATTTTAGTTTTACCATGGGCTGTACCAGGTTTTGTTACGATTTTAATTTTTGCTGGGCTATTTAATGACAGCTTTGGTGCGATTAATAATTCGATTTTAGCTGCAATTGGGATTGATCCTATTCCATGGATGACCAATGCTGCTTGGTCAAAACTAGCGCTTATTCTTATGCAAGGCTGGCTTGGTTTCCCATATATTTTCATCGTGACTACAGGTGTCCTTCAGTCTATTCCTGATGATCTTTATGAGGCGGCAACGATTGATGGAGCCTCTATCTTTGCTAAATTCAGACATATCACAATGCCAATGATTTTACTCGCGATGGCACCGATTATCATAACGCAGTATACCTTTAACTTCAATAATTTCAATATTATCTATCTATTCAACGGCGGTGGTCCAGCAGTTCCAGGTTCCAATGCCGGCGGAACCGATATTCTAGTTTCGTGGATTTACAAATTAACGATGCAATCAAGTCAATATTCACTTGCTGCTGCATTAACCATTTTGTTATCTGTTTTTGTCATTGCAATTGCTTTATGGCAATTCAGAAGAACGAATTCGTTTAAGGAGGGGGCTTAAAAGATGTTAACAGGTATGAAGGGAAATAGATTTTTACGTCTCTTTACTTCCCATTTAATCTTAATTCTTATGGCAGTTGTTATCATTTACCCCTTACTTTGGACAGTGGGTGCGAGCTTTAATCCCGGAAACAGTTTAGTTAGTAATACGATTATTCCAAAAAATCCAACCTTAGATCACTATAAAGAGTTATTTGCAGGGAAAGAGAGTCTGCAATATGGTCATTGGTATTTAAATTCACTTAAAATCAGTATATTTACGATGATTGGTTCGGTTATAAGTGTTTCCTTTACAGCCTATGCCTTTTCGCGTTTCCGCTTTAAGGGCAGAAAAAATGCCTTAACTTTGTTTTTATTACTACAAATGATTCCGCAGTTTTCAGCGCTAATTGCCCTGTTCGTATTGGCACAGCTTCTTGGAATGATGAATAGTCACTGGCTCTTAATCCTGCTGTATATTGGCGGTACGATTCCAATGAATACCTATCTGATGAAAGGTTATATGGATTCCATTCCAATGGACTTAGATGAGAGTGCCAAGATTGATGGGGCAAGCAATACAAGAATCTTCTTACAAATTATTATGCCACTATCAAGACCAATGATGGCAGTTGTTGCGATGAATGGATTTACTGGTCCGCTTGGAGATTTCGTTATGTCATCAACTATTTTGAGAACACCTGAATCGTACACATTGCCTATTGGACTATACAACTTAGTCAATGAAGTAATGGGGGCAAGCTATACAACCTTTGCTGCGGGGGCCATTCTCATCAGTATACCTATCGCAATCGCCTTCCTGTTATTGCAAAAGCACTTTGTATCAGGCTTAACAGCTGGAGGAACAAAGGGTTAATCGGACGTCTGTATGAATTAATGGTAGAAGGAGATTATTATGACAAAATATAGAAAGACATATACAACTAAAGCGAACTTCATGCTCCATGGGGGAGACTATAATCCAGATCAATGGTTAGATCGGCCTGATATATTAGCGGATGATATCAAATTGATGAAACTAGCCCATACCAATACGTTCTCGATCGGAATTTTTGCCTGGGCTGCATTGGAGCCTGAAGAGGGAGTTTACAAGTTTGAATGGTTAGATGAAATTTTCAACAACATTCATGGTATGGGAGGACGGGTTATTTTAGCAACACCGAGCGGGGCACGCCCTGCTTGGATGTCTCAAAAATATCCGGAAGTATTACGTGTGAATGCAGCGCGGGTCAAACAATTGCATGGCGGAAGACATAATCACTGCTTTACTTCGGAAGTATATCGTGAAAAAACACAGAAGATGAACCGTTTGTTAGCTGAAAGATACGGAAATCATCCTGCTTTGTTAATGTGGCATATTTCAAATGAGTACGGCGGCGAATGTCACTGCGAAAATTGTCAACATGCTTTTAGAAGCTGGTTGAAAGAAAAATACAATAATGATTTGAAATCCTTGAATGATGCTTGGTGGGGACCGTTTTGGAGCCATACCTACAATGAATGGTCACAAATTGAATCTCCATCTCCAATTGGGGAAAATATGGTTCATGGATTAAACCTTGATTGGCGGCGGTTTGTCACTGATCAGACCATCTCATTCTTTGAAAATGAAATTGTCCCAATTAAGGAATTAACACCGAATATTCCAATTACAACTAATTTTATGGCAGATACTCATGAATTAATCCCGTTCCAGGCACTGGACTATAGCAAATTTGCTAAACATCTGGATGTTATTAGCTGGGATGCGTATCCAGCCTGGCACAATAATTGGGAGAGTACGGCTGATTTAGCCATGAGGGTTGGTTTTATCGATGATTTATATCGCAGTCTTAAACAACAGCCGTTTTTATTAATGGAATCTACTCCAAGTGCTGTCAATTGGCATAATGTCAATAAAGCAAAACGACCAGGTATGCACCTCCTTGCATCGATGCAAATGGTTGCTCATGGATCTGACAGTGTCCTGTATTTCCAATGGCGAAAGTCCCGGGGATCTTCGGAAAAATTCCATGGTGCTGTCGTGGATCATGATAATAGTTCTGAAAACCGAGTATTTAAAGACGTTGCGCAAGTTGGTCAAACATTAGAAAAGCTTTCAGATGTGGTCGGAACGAATCGTCCGTCAGATGTGGCTATACTGTATGACTGGGAAAGCAATTGGGCTTTAAATGACGCACAAGGATTTGGTTTGGAGACAAAGCGTTATCCGCAAACATTAGTAGATCATTATCGGACTTTCTGGGAACAAGATATTCCTGTTGATGTGATTACGAAAGAACAAGATTTCTCTAATTATAAATTATTAATTGTCCCAATGCTTTATTTAGTAAGTGAAGAAACAATTGCACGATTAAAAACTTTTGTTGCAGGTGGCGGTCGATTAGTAATGACTTATATTACCGGACTTGTGAACGAACAGGATTTAACGTACTTAGGTGGCTGGCACAAAGACCTTCAAGAGATGTTTGGAATGAAGCCGGTTGAGACCGATACATTATATCCTAGTGATAGAAATTATGTAAGTTATCGCAGCAAGGTCTACGAATTGAAAGATTATGCAACTGTTATTGAACTGGATACTGCCAACGCAGAAGGTCAATATAAGATAGACTTTTATGCCGAAACCCCAGCCGTAACAAGTCATGAATATGAAAAAGGTAAAACCTACTATATTGGCGGACGGTTGGAAGATGAGTTTCATCGTGATTTTTACAAAGAGCTGATCGACGAGTTAGCGCTTAAACCAGTTGTTTCAATTAAACATGAAAAGGGTGTATCGGTACAAGTAAGACAAGCCCCTGAACATGACTATATCTTTGTCATGAATTTCACGGAGAAAAAGCAGCCGATCGTAATGGAAGATCAGGTTACAGATCTAGTAACCGGTGAAGCGCTCACAGGCGAATTGACGTTAGAGAAATACGAGGTCCGCATTCTTGAAAAAGCTAAAAAATAAATAATAGATGATGAGGAGAGGGAGAGATTCTCCCCTCTGAATTGTCCAATCTATACAAACATCCATTTCTTTTTTTAGAGTGGATGTCTTTTCTATAAAATAATAGTTTTACAGTTTAATGGAAACGCTTCCTGAGGGATTAAGCTTATTGCTTTATTCATAAGGCTCTTTTCGTAAACTTTGTTGCTTTTTTATCTTAAAAAGCCCCATATACTAAGTTTTAAGGCAATTTTCGCAAATGTTCTTACGAAAAGATGCCACGAAGGATATAGTAAACGGGTGCTACACATATACGAAAAACAACAATCTGTGCGAAAATAGCCATTCATAAAAAACTTGAGAAGGTGGGGAGAATATGCAAAGAACAAGCAAGCCGCTTGCGGTGCTATTAACCGTTGTTATGGTATTTAGTACATTTCTGTTTAATAGTCACATAAGTTTTGCGGCAGAAGATTCACAGACTCAATTTATAACAAATGGAGGTTTTGAAAGCGATTTTTGGAATGATCATTCCTGGTCCGTGGAAACAACAAATTGGGAGAATGTTGATATTCAACAATTTGCTTATGCAAACGATACTTGGATGGCGAGAGATGAAGGGGACCATGCTTTAAAATACTGGATTAAAAATACAGCAAATGCTGATCAGTCAGTGAAAGTCAAACAGACGATTTCAACCCTTCCAGCCGGAAGCTATGAATTATCGGTTAAATCAATGGGGGGAGAAGGTGCCGAAGCGGGCAGTATTAAACTTTTTGCTG
Source organism: Neobacillus cucumis (assembly GCF_002860255.1). Taxonomy (GTDB): domain Bacteria; phylum Bacillota; class Bacilli; order Bacillales; family Cytobacillaceae; genus Neobacillus; species Neobacillus cucumis_A. The sequence goes on along the minus strand of NZ_PGVE01000040.1, from coordinate 54,215 downwards.
GGGCAGAGACAATCAATGCCGTGGCAACAACAGGCTATAATGCTTGGGGGACTGTTACTTTGAAATTTAATTTAGAGGAACCTGTTTCTAATTTACAAGTAGGAGCTGAGATAACAGGAGCGCCTAGTGCTTGGGGATATTTAGATAGCTTTAGCCTAAAATATGTTCCTAAACCAGTTAATGCTGACATTTTTGTGAAGAGAGTAGATGGACTGGATAAGGATTTCATTAAAGGTGTTGACGTATCTAGTATTATTTCTTTAGAAAACAGCGGAGTTAAATTCTATAATGAGGCTGGAAAAAAACAGGACATTTTTAAAACCTTGCATGAAGCAGGAGTTAATTATATACGTGTCCGTATATGGAATAATCCTTATGATTCAAAAGGCAATGGCTACGGCGGCGGTAATAACGATTTAGCTAAAGCTATTGAAATTGGGAAAAGAGCAGCAGCTAATGGAATGAAGCTGCTGGTAGACTTCCACTATTCTGATTTTTGGGCAGACCCAGCCAAACAGCAGGCGCCAAAGGCTTGGGAAAATCTGAACTTTGAGGAGAAGAAGCAAGCTTTATATAACTATACCAAAGATAGCCTAATAGCCATGAAGGCAGCGGGCATTAATATTGGTATGGTTCAAGTAGGGAATGAAACAAATGGCGGAGTAGCAGGAGAAAAGGATTGGTCAAAGATTAGTGCCTTATTTAATGAAGGAAGTAAAGCTATTAGGGCAGTTGATCCGAAAATCCTGGTAGCTGTTCATTTTACTAACCCTGAAACAGCTGGAAGATATGCTTCCTATGCGAAAACCCTTGCTGATAATAAAGTCGATTATGATGTATTTGCCAGCTCCTATTATCCATTCTGGCATGGAACATTAAGCAACTTAACATCTGTTCTAAAGAATGTAGCTGATACGTATGGCAAAAAGGTAATGGTGGCGGAAACCTCCTACACCTATACAGCGGCAGATGGAGATGGGCATGGAAATACAGCACCAAAGGATGCAGGCCAAACGCTTAATTACCCAATAACTGTCCAAGGGCAGGCTAATTCCGTAAGAGATGTCATTCAAGCAGTGGCTAATGTCGGCAATGCTGGGATAGGTGTCTTTTACTGGGAGCCAGCATGGATTCCAGTGGGTCCGCCTGAAAAACTAAAGCAAAACCAAATGAAGTGGGAAAAATATGGATCCGGCTGGGCAGCTAGTTTCGCTAGCGAGTATGATCCAGAAGACGCTGGCAAATGGTATGGCGGCAGCGCGGTAGATAATCAAGCAATGTTCGATTTTACTGGACATCCTCTTCCTTCCTTAAATGTATTTAAGTATGTTGATACAGGAGCAGTTGCCCCATTAAAAATTGACGAAATAAAAGATCTATCGATTAGTGCTGTTGCAGGTGAAAGTATTACCTTACCTGATACTGTAACGGTTACTTATAATGATGGAAGTAAAGGAACGGCGGTTGTAACGTGGGATAACGAAGCTCTCCAACAAGCCATCAGCACGGGTGTTGGCACCTATGTGATTAATGGTACTGTCGAAGGCGGAATGATAGTAAAGGCTAAGCTTGAAATAAAGCCGCAAAACTATGTATTGAATTCAAGCTTTGAAAATAGTGATCGAAGCATGTGGAAAATCACGTATGGAATAGGAACAACCCCACATACAGACTATCAATTAAAAGCTTCAGATGCGAAATCAGGGGACTATTCTCTCCACTTTTATTCAGGCAGCGCAGTCGACTTTAAAGTTGAGCAAACCATTACTGGTTTAAAACCTGGATATTATAATCTCTCCATGTTTTTACAGGGTGGAGATGCACGAAACCCAGAAATGTATCTTTATGCCCAATCTGGCGGTCAAGAATATAAAGCAGCCACTTCTGTGAATGGCTGGGTGAATTGGAGCAATCCTCAGATTAATAACATCCTTGTTACAGAGGATGGAACGGTTACAATTGGGGCAAGTATTAAGGCTGATGGCGGTGCCTGGGGAAGTTTAGATGACTTTATTTTATCTCAGGTAAGTAACTAATAAATTATAGTGGAGGCGCATGAAATAATCGTTCATGCGTCTCTTTGTAGATTTAGTTTTTAGTAATATTTTAGTAAAAACATTGAACTTTTTTACTTTAGCCGGTAAAATAAAAGTAGAGATTCATACGTAGTTTACAACAGGATGAAAGGGATTACATTTAGGGAGGAACAATAAAATGAACGTTACAGCACTTCATTCATTATTTAATGAAATTTTTAACACATCACCAGAAAAGTCTTTCTTTGCTCCAGGCCGGATTAATTTAATTGGTGAGCATACAGATTATAACGGCGGCCATGTTTTTCCATGTGCAATTACGTACGGAACCTATGCGGTTGTGAAGAAGCGTGAGGACAGAACCGTTCGTTTGTATTCAGCTAACTTCCCTGATAAAGGCGTGATAGAGTTTACCCTAGATCAATTAGATTACAACAAAGACCATAATTGGGCTAATTATCCGAAAGGGATGATTCGCTACATTATGGAAGCAGGATACCAAATCCCGTCCGGATTTGAGTGTGTGATCGAAGGGAATATACCGAACGGTGCAGGTTTATCATCATCCGCTTCGATTGAGCTTTTAACAGGGGTTCTTGTTGCAGGACTGTTTGGTTTGGAAATTCCGCGTCTTAGTCTGATTAAAATTGGTAAGCAAGTCGAAAATCAATTTATTGGTGTGAACAGTGGAATCATGGATCAATTTGCCATTGGAATGGGCAAGCAAGATGCGGGGATTTTACTGAATTGCCAAACATTAAAATATGAATACGCTCCGATTCAGCTTGAAAATCACAAAATTATCATTATGAATACAAACAAGCGTCGTGAGTTAGCAGACTCAAAATACAATGAACGCCGAGGGGAATGTGAAGAAGCGTTATCACAATTGCAGCAAAAGCTTCCAATTGAAGCGTTAGGTCAGCTTTCAGAAGGCGAGTTTGATGAAAATCAGTATCTCATTCCAAATGAAGTAGTGCGCAAACGGGCAAAACATGCGGTTTATGAAAATGTTAGAACTTTAAAAGCGCTTGAAGAGCTAAAGGCTGGGAATTTGGAGTCATTTGGACAATTAATAAACCAATCACATATCTCTCTAAGAGATGATTATGAAGTAACAGGAATAGAGCTTGATAGTTTGGTAGAAGCAGCTTGGAATCAACCGGGTGTTCTTGGAGCACGAATGACAGGAGCAGGCTTTGGAGGCTGTGCCATTGCGATTGTTGAAAAAGATCAGGTTGAAGGTTTTATTCGCAATGTAGGAGCAGCATACGCTGGAAAAATTGGATATGAAGCTGACTTTTATGTAGCGAGTATTGGTGACGGAGCAAAAGAATTATAAGGAGGGGTGCTATCTTGAGTATTCTTGTTTTAGGAGGAGCAGGTTATATTGGCTCACATGCCGTTTATCAGTTAATTGACCAGGGATATGATGTGGTGGTGATTGACAATTTGCAAACAGGCCACCGGGATGCCCTTCATCCTAACGCCCATTTTTATGAGGGAGATATTCGCAATCGTGAATTCATGCGGTCTGTTTTTGAAAAGGAAACGATTGAAGGCATCATCCATTTTGCGGCCAATTCCCTTGTCGGGGAATCAATGGTAGAACCATTAAAATATTATGATAACAATGTGTTTGGCACCCAGGTTGTCCTCGAAACCATGAAGGAATTCGGGGTAAAGAACATTGTCTTTTCTTCAACCGCTGCTGTTTATGGTGAACAAAAAGTCATGCCGATTACCGAGGAAGCAGATACGAGACCGGCAAACACATATGGTGAAACCAAACTAGCAATGGAAAAAATGATGGCTTGGTGTGAAAAAGGTTTCGGAATTCATTATGCAGCCCTGCGCTACTTTAATGTTGCCGGAGCGAGAAGCGGCGGGGAAATTGGAGAAGACCATAACCCAGAGACCCACTTAATTCCGGTCATTTTAGAGGCAGCGCTGGGGAAAAGACCGGCTATTACTGTATTCGGAGAAGATTATGAGACGGAAGATGGTACCTGCGTGCGTGATTATATTCATGTCGAGGACTTAATTGATGCCCATATTTTAGCACTGAAATACTTGCAAAATGGCGGGGAAAGTAATTATTTCAATCTTGGTTCAAGTCTAGGATTCTCAGTAAAAGAGATGATTGAAACCGCTAAAGCTGTAACAGGGCTAGAAATTCCGGTCCAAATGGGAGAACGCCGTTCGGGTGACCCAAGTACATTAATAGCTTCATCGGAAAAAGCAAAACAAGTCCTTGGATGGATTCCTTCGAGAACGTCGATTGAACAAATTATCAAGGATGCTTGGAACTGGCATAAGCATCATCCGAATGGTTATCAAAATTAGGTGGCGATCATTATGATTTTTCAATTGGTACAACAATTAGTTAAACAGGCGCTTGACACTCGATTAATTGAGCGGGAAGACGAAGTATATGCAAGAAATCAGGTGCTTGCCCTGTTGCAGATAGAGGATTTTATGGAAGTGGAGTTAGAAGAATCCATCCCAGAAATTCCTGATATCCTAGAGCAAATCGTGGATTATGCGGTCGAGCAAGAAATCATTCAAGATATTTTTGATGTAAAGGATATATTTTTAAGTCAAGTCATGGATTGCTTTATCGCACGACCTTCAAGCGTGAACAAGCAATTTTATGAAAAATATCAACAAAGTCCTGAACAAGCTACTGAGTATTTTTATGAATTAAGTAAAAACAGCAACTACATCCAAATGAAACGGATCCGCCAAAATATTGAGTACAAGGCGGCGACAGAATACGGAGAGTTAGATATTACCATCAATCTATCAAAGCCGGAAAAGGATCCAAAAAGTATTGAACTCGAAAAGATGGCGAAGAAGTCAAGCTATCCTAAATGTTTGCTTTGTGTTGAAAATGAAGGGTATGCTGGTAGAATCGGCCACCCGGCGCGCTCGAATCATCGGATGATTCGAGTGAATTTAACCGATGAGAATTGGTATTTACAATATTCTCCGTATGTTTATTATAACGAGCATTGCATTGTGTTATCAGAAACACATACCGATATGAAAATCAGTCCATTGACGTTTAAACGACTTCTCGGATTTGTTGAACAATTCCCTCATTATTTCTTAGGCTCGAATGCTGATATCCCGATTGTTGGAGGCTCTATTTTATCACATGAGCATTATCAAGGCGGGAATTATCAATTTGCAATGGCAAAGGCAGAGGATGACTGGACATTTTCTATGGACGGTTTTCCAAATGTAAAGTGCTCGATTGTGAAATGGCCAATGTCAGTGATTCGACTCCGTTCTGAGGAACCTGCTTCATTGGTAGAAGCAGGAGCCCATATTTTAGAAAAATGGAAAGACTATAGTGATCAAACTGTTGGCATTTTAGCCCAGACGGGTGGAACACCGCATAACACAGTTACTCCGATCGCCCGTAAAAATGGCGAATGGTTCGAACTAGATTTGGTTCTTCGTAATAACCGGACGAGTGACGAACATCCACTGGGGATTTTCCATCCTCATGCCGATGTTCATCATATCAAGAAGGAGAATATTGGTCTGATTGAGGTAATGGGATTGGCGGTATTGCCTGCCCGCCTAAAGGGAGAGCTGGAAGAGGTGGAAAACTTCCTGCTTGATAAAACCGAAACAGTTGCTGGCTATCATGCCGTCTGGGCCAATGAGTTAAAAGCCCGCTATAAAACCGTTGTAAACGAATCTAATGTAGAATCATTGGTAAGAGAAGAAGTAGGCAAAAAGTTTTTACGCGTATTAGAGGATGCTGGTGTGTTTAAGAGGAATGAAGAGGGAGAAGCAGGGTTCCGCCGCTTTATTGACCATTTATAAATTGACCTTATTGGAAAAAGGAAGTGTAGGAATGAAAGTTGAAGAGAAGCACTTTGGCTGTTATGATGGAGCAGATGTGACAGAGTATACACTAACCAATGATTCTGGTATGACCGTATCCTGTTTGAATTTCGGTTGTGTAATCACCAAAATTCTTGTACCTGACCGTGAAGGGACAATGGAAAATGTGGTCCTCGGTTTTGACAATTTTGAAGATTATCAGAAATTGTCCCCCTATTTTGGGGCTGTTTGTGGACGAGTAGCAGGAAGAATTAAAGGTGCAAGTTTTGAACTAGATGGAAATAAATATGTTTTGGTTCAAAATGAAGCACCCAACCATCTTCATGGGGGGGTAAAAGGCTTTGATTCTGTTATTTGGGAAACAAAAAAAGTTGAGGCGGAGAACGCAGCAGGCCTAACGTTTTTTTATCATAGCCCGGATGGTGAGGAAGGCTACCCTGGAAATTTAGAAACTACGGTAACTTATCTTTTAACTAATGATAATGAGTTGAAGGTAACTTATGAAGCAAGAACAGATAAAAAAACATTGGTGAATTTAACGAATCATTCTTACTTTAATTTAAGTGGGAATATCAAACGCGATTGTTCTGAACATATACTCCAATTGGATAGTGACCGCTTTTTAGAATTGGCTTCTGATCTTATGCCAACAGGGGAAATGCCTGCGTCAGTGAATACCCCGTTTGATTTTACTGCGGGAAGGAAGCTAAAGGATGGAATGGAGTCATCCTATCCGCAAAATGTCTTGGTTGGAAAAGGTTACGACCACCCGCTTGTTTTTTCAGAAGAAGGGGAAAATCGGATCGTACTAAGTGAGGAAGAGAGCGGACGTGTCCTTGAGATTACTACCGACCAGCCATGCGTTGTTCTCTATACTTCCAATATGTTAGACGGAGATTTTGAGATTTCAGGTGTAAAGGCAAGAAATTATTTGGGTGTCTGCTTAGAGACACAAGGGCTGCCGGATGCGATCCATCATCCGAATTTTCCATCAGTCACCCTAAATCCAAAGGATGTATATCGTACTGCGACCACGTATCGTTTCTTAACCAAGACTTTAGGTGATTAATTTATGGCAACAATTAAAGATATTGCTCATTTAGCGGGTGTTTCGATTGCGACCGTTTCTCGTGTCTTAAATTATGACATGACGCTTTCTGTTAGTGATGAAACAAAGAAGAAGATTTTTGAGGCGGCAGAGGAACTTTCTTACAAGAAGAAGCCGGCTCGAAGGCAGGGTACCGGGAGGATTGCCGTTCTTCAGTGGTATACCGAAAAGGAAGAACTTGAAGATTTATATTATATGTCAATCCGGCTGGGTGTTGAAAACCGCTGCCGTCATCATGGTCTCCAGCTTGTTAAGTATTTTCAGGCTAACTATGAGGAATTAAAAGAAGATGATGAGGTTCAAGGACTAATTGCGATTGGTAAGTTTAGCCGCAAGCAAGTAAAAGACTTGCGGTCGATTACTAAGAATCTTGTGTTTGTAGATACCTCTCCGGATGAAGAGCAATTTGATTCCATTGTCATCGATTTCGAAAAGGCAACGAAAAAAGTGCTCGATCATTTCATAGATAAGGGTCATAAGCAGATTGGCTACATCGGAGGTAAAGAGGAATTTAAAGATAAGACCGCGGCAATTGAAGATGCTAGAGAAGAAACCTTTAAACGTTATTTAACTGAAAAAGGGATTTTTGATGAAAGATTTCTATATAATGGAAAGTTTTCAGCCGAAGATGGTCATGCCTTAATGAAACAAGCCATTCACGATCATGGTGATAAATTACCGACTGCTTTTTTTGCAGGCAATGACTCCATTGCGGTTGGGGCTTTACGTGCGCTGCTTGAAGAAGGTGTTTCAGTTCCGGAGCGGGTGAATATAATTGGAGTCAATGATATTAGTATCTCAAAATATGTTTTTCCAACCTTAAGTACTGTGAAAGTATACACAGAGTTGATGGGAGAAACAGCAGTTGATACCCTTTTGGAACGTATTGAAGGCAGAAAAACAGCCAAAAAAATCTTTATTGCCACTAAACTTATCATTCGAAACAGCAGCTTTTAATGAATGTAGCAGGCGGAGCTGTCCATCCCAGATGGACAGCTCCGCCTATTTGTCTTTTTATGGTGCCTGTCACCATTTACGCTATTTACACTATCTTCACTATTTACTTAATGTTTGCGTTGCTTTGATTTGCTAACCATTCCATGATGGTGGTGGTTTTGCCATTGATCATATCTGTTGGCTTGTTATTGTAGACATAAATCCAGGACCAGTGTCCATTGTATTCAAATGGGGTGCTATCAGCATTGTAGTACTGTCCGGAAGTATCTACTACTTTTTCAAATAATGATAAATGGACATTTTCCGCTCCAGCTTGGACTAAGCGATTATATGTTGGAACGACGTATAGATTTGGAATGACGACGGGATCAGTTTTAGCAGCAATGAACCACATTGGAAGATCTTTTAATTTCTGAATTTGTGCATCCGTTATTAACGTGTCCTTTAATGCTTCGCACGTTGGGAATGCAGCGGCAAAAAAGTTTGTATAGTCACGTGCCATTAGCATGGTCATGTACCCGCCGTTCGAATCTCCGCCAATATAGATTCTACTCGTATCAATATCTTTGTGATTAGCAACATAATCCTTAATTAAGGACATTAAGGCATTTTCATATTTTGAGGTTCCATCACCAAATCCACTTAAGCCATCCATCCAAAAAGTAGGAGTCTGTGGTGCTAGAACGTAGGCACCGTCAAAATAAGATTGAATATCTTTGGATGCAAAGTTGGCAGCTTTATTTGCAGAGATTGGAATGGTTGGGTCTATTCCCCCTTCTCCAGCGCCATGCAGCCAGATAATTAATGGGTTTTTATGATTGTCTGTTGCTGGGCTGAAGTCTGCGTAGGATAATGTAACATTTTCATAGGAAGCTTTTCCGGTTGTAAAATCATCGACCAGTTCTCTTGTTTCCCCTGCGAATTGGTCGACAACTAATCCTGAAATCGCTCCTGCACTTGTTTCAATATCTTTTTGCTGTGTGATGGTATATTTCATATCAATCCAATCATTAAACCCAGTAGTTGCCCAATCATAGTTAAGAGGTGAACCTAGGGATACATCAGGACCAACTTTCATTTCTAAGACTACATATTTACCTGTTTGGACAACAGGATTGCCGTCTTTATCTGATACGTATGCTTTAGTAATGATGCGGTCGCCTTCTTCTAGAAGTGGTGTTTTTAACCGTTTATCGCTTCTTACCACATGGACTTTAAAGGTATCTGTTGTGATTGAGTCCTTTGGGATTGGCTTGCCTACATTGACAATTACTTTAGTTGTTGCTGCTCCCCAATCTTCAATCTCTGTCAAGGTTTGGTAGGATGTTGGCTGTGTATTGATTTGCTTAGCGAAAACATTCGTATTGAGTGATAAAGTCATGGCTACAGCCATTGTGGCCAACATGGCCCTTTTTTTCATTTTTTTAAGCATGTTACATTACCTCCATAAAGTATTTTTGGGTTTCTACTGATTGAACTTTGATAACCGGTCTAATTCCACATCTGGTCCATTGTTATTGTCTACTTCCGCAACGATATCTTTGTCGACTTTAAAATCCAGTGTCCCTCTGATATCAGAAGAAGAAGCTCCAATCTTGAATTGATAGGTTCCTTTTTCTACAATCCAAGAGGAAGTAGATTCATCAAATGAAGCAATATCCTTTGGATCAATAAAGAAGTTGAATGTCTCTTTTTGACCTGGCTTCAGCTCACGAGTTTTCCCGAAGGCTTTCAGCTCAATCGCCGGTTTTTCTAACTTGCCGTCAGGTGCACTTACATATAATTGCGGTGCCTCTTTACCAACATTGGTACCGGTGTTAGTTACTTTAAAAGAGACTTTGATTTTATTCGATAAGGTATCCTTATTTAATTTAAAGTCGCTATAATCAAACATTGTATAGGAGAGTCCGTAACCAAACTCGTAAGCTGGTTTAACTTTAAAGGTAGAATAATAGCGGTAACCAACGTAAATATCTTCTTCGTATTTTACTAAGTTTGGATTACCGTCAGAGCTTGGGAAGTTTGCATAGCTTGGCGCATCTTCTAAGCGAATTGGGAAAGTTTCCGGAAGTTTACCAGATGGATAGGCTTTTCCAGAAAGAACATCTGTAAGCGCATTTCCAGCTTCCATTCCAGGCTGCCAAGATAGTAATATAGAGTCGACTTTATCTCTCCAGCTAACAGTGTTAAATGGAGCTCCAACATTCAAGACCACGACAACCTTTTTGTTAACAGCGTGATAGGCATCAGAAACTTTTTCAATTAGATCTGATTCTTTTGCTGACGCTTCAAAGGTTGTTGCATTTCCATCTGCCCCTTCGCCAGATCCTCTAGCAATCACAATCACACCAATATCTGAATTCTGTGCCATGTATGCTGCATCGTCAGCAGTCAGATTTTCATTCATTTCAGAACCTGTGGCGTTCGTGTTTACAGGTAAATATCCTCCATTTTTCAGACCTTCTGGAAGCTGAACGGTTTGTGTTGGGGTAACATAGGCACTTCCGGTTCCCATCAAGAACATTTTTGAAGCGGCATTATCTGTAGTACACGCAGAAGCAGGAGTACCAAAACCACAGCTTGGCATGGTATAAGAGTTACCAACAATCCCGACTTTTTTCACTCCTTTATCGAAAGGAAGCGCTTTATTATTATTTTTTAATAAAACCATTCCTTCAGGTGCGGCTTCACGTGAAAGCTGTGCATCAGAAGCAGCAAGATCGGTACTAACATTTAGTTTCGAATTGTCAACCGTACTTAATTTTTTAAAGGTAGGGGACTTGACCACTAGGTTAAGGATGTTCTCAATTGCCTCATCAAGTGTTTCCTCTTTTAGTGAGCCGTCTAAAATTGCTGCTTTAACAGCTGCTTTACCGACAGCATTTAAACTTGGCATGGACAGATCATTACCGCCCTTTAACATGGCAATCCCATTGTTCTTGGAGCCGCCCCAGTCAGTCATCACCATGCCATTAAAGCCCCAATCACTTCTTAATACATCATTTAACAGCCAGGAATTGTGAGCAGAGAAAGGTCCATTAATTGAATTATAGGAGCTCATCACTGTCCATGGCTGAGCTTCTTTAACGACCCGCTCGAAGCCAGCTAAATAAATTTCTCTTAAGGCACGTTCTGATATGATTTCATTTACTGACTGTCTGTTGGTTTCCTGATTATTGGCGGCAAAATGCTTCATGCTGACGCCGACGCCTTGGTCTTGAACACCTTTTGTAAACTGAGCGGCCATCTCACCGCTCAGCAGCGGGTCTTCTGAGTAATATTCAAAGTTTCGTCCGCCGCGAGGATCCCGATGTATATTCAAAGCAGGACCTAAAATAACATCTACACCATAATCAAGTGTTTCTTTTCCCATCGCTGAGGCCACATTATACATGAGATCTTTATTGAAGCTTGAAGAAAGAGCAGTTGGAATTGGGAAGCCGGTTGTAGATTTATTAGCTGTGGATCCAAAACGGAGTCCGGCCGGACCATCTGCAAAAGTAAGTTTTGGAATACCAAGTCGCGGAATTGCGAATGTACCGCCAGCAGCCCCTGAAACTGCCGCTCCAGCTCCTCCAATTAAATTAATCTTTTCATCCAGCGTCATGGCTTGAATTACTGCCGGAATGGAAGCTTGGTCTACTAATATAGGTGTTTGTTCCACTGAAGCAACAGTTTGTCCGCTGCTATTGTCTGCTGTTACCGTAGCTGTAGGGACTGAAGAGGCAGGCAGTTCCTCAGCCATTACCCCTGAATAATTTGTTGATAGCAGCATTAGACTAAACATGGATGTACTTAGAACCTTGTAATAACTCTTCACATAAATAACCCCTTTCTTATCTTTGAAACCCCTTACATTAGAGAGGGTAACATGTCCATGTGTAATTCGGTAAGTTACAAGTAATAGCATTAAATTGCGATTTACTAGATTAATTTGCTTTAGTCAGAAAATTCAGAAATTAAATGAAAAAACAAGAGTAATTGGTCATGTTTCTTAGACATTTTCCGACATGGCTTCAGGTATAGGGAGAAGTTTTAGGACTACAACCTTCTGACCCATTTGCTAAAAACAAAATAGTGAAGATTTTAGCAAAATAATCCAGAAAATTCATCAATTTTTGATTCGTTAATTGGGTTAAACTTCAGTGGAAGCGCTTTTATGTGTGAATATTCAAAAAACAAGGGGATTTACATGTTAAAAAAATTAAAGAAGAAGAAGAAAGCAAATGTACTAGCCTTTACTCTTTCATCTACCTTACTTCTCTCAGGCCTCACATTTGACATGGCATCTGCTCAGAGCCCAAATTCATCAGCTGTTCAAGAAAACCAAACTTCTACCGTACAGACATCCTCGCCTTACTTAACAGACGCAGCGTCCATTGACAGGGTTATTCAAGCAATGACCCTTGAGGAAAAAGCTAAATTTGTAGTTGGGGTAGGGATGCCCGGATTTGGAGGAAATCCTCCCTTTGAAGTAGTTGGTGCTGTAGGTGGTACTTATGGAATTCCTAGATTAGGAATCCCTGAACTGCGTTTTGCAGATGGCCCGGCAGGCCTTAGAATCAGACCGACAAGACCAGGACAAACCCAAACCTATTATGCGACAGCATTTCCTATTGCAACCTCACTTGCATCTACTTGGGATACAGCAACTGTAGAAGCTGTTGGAAAGGCCCAAGGGAATGAAGTAAAAGAATATGGTGTCGATATGTTATTAGCACCTGCACTGAATATCCACCGCAATCCTTTAAACGGCCGTAACTTTGAATACTATTCAGAGGATCCGTTAATTGCAGGAAAAATGGCTGCAGCGATGGTAAATGGGGTTCAATCCAACGGTGTTGGTGCAACGATTAAGCACTTTGCAGCGAATAATCAGGAAACGAATAGAATGAGCATTGATACTGTCGTTTCAGAACGCGCATTAAGAGAAATTTATCTGAAAGGTTTTGAAATCGCTGTCGAGGAATCCCATCCATGGGCAGTTATGAGTTCCTATAACAAAATAAATGGAATATATGCATCCCAAAGCGCAGACCTTTTAACAACTGTATTGCGTAAAGATTGGGGCTACAACGGATTTGTGATGACTGACTGGTTTGGAGGGAATGATCCTGTTGAACAAATGAAAGCGCAAAATGACATGATTATGCCTGGAAACACAACCCAGTCTAGTTTAATTAAAACCAGTGTTGAAAGTGGAAAATTAGACGAAAAAGTGCTAGACCGCAATATTAAGAACATTCTCCAGGTTCTTATCCAAACACCTGAGTTCAAGAAGTACCAAAACTCAGACAAGCCTGATTTAGCTGCTCACGCGATAACCGCCCGTAAAGCGGCTGCTGAAGGGATGGTTCTTTTAAAGAACGATAAAATGCCTTTACCAATCAGCAAGGATCAGAAGATTACGTTATTTGGCAATACCCAAATTGAAACGGTTAAGGGAGGAACAGGAAGCGGAGATGTTAATGCCGCATACACTACTTCGATTTCAGATGGTCTAAAGAGTGCGGGATACGAGTTAAACCAAACTGAATTCGATAAATATAAAACATATATCGATGATCTGCGCTCGCAAGACCAATATAAGATTAAGCCAAGCTCGTGGGGTGAAGATTTTGGTAAGTTCATTCCTGCTATTCCTGAAAAGCCTCTAACAGATAACGAAATTGCTTCTGCATCTAAAGATTCAGATATCGGTGTCATTGTCATTGGCCGAAATTCAGGTGAAGGTGCAGACCGTAAAGTGGTAAAAGGGGATTATTTATTAAGTGATGCAGAAGAAGCTATGATTTCGAAGGTATCAGCAGAATACCACAAGCAGGGCAAAAAAGTAGCTGTTATTTTGAATATTGGCGGACCGATCGAAGTAGCGAGCTGGCGGGATAAGGTCGACTCCATTTTGTTAGCATGGCAGCCAGGTCAAGAAGCAGGTTATGCGGTTGCTGATGTTATTTCCGGTAAAGTCAATCCGTCCGGAAAATTAGCGACTACCTTCCCGGAAAAATACAGTGATGTGGCATCAGCCAATAGCTTCCCAGGTACACCTGTTGATAACCCAACGCAGGTAGTCTATAACGAAGACATATATGTCGGTTACCGATACAATACCACGTTTAATGTAAAGCCTGCTTATGAATTCGGGTATGGATTGTCCTATACAAGCTTCGATATTAATCATTTAAATATTAGCGAAGGCAAAAAATTTAAAGACAAGCTTAAAGTATCTGCTATGGTTGAAAATACTGGCGATCTTGCAGGAAGAGAGGTTGTCCAAGTCTATATTTCCTCCCCAGATGGCAAGCTTGAGAAACCTGCTATTGAACTTAAAGCCTTTGGAAAAACAAAGGAACTTAAGCCTCATCAGAGAGAGCTTCTTCAATTTGATCTTAATGCCAAAGACCTCACCTCCTTCGATGAGGAGAAAAATGCATGGGTCCTTGAAAAAGGCACATATACAGTAAAGGTTGGAGCGTCTTCAGAAGATATTAAAGAAACGGCAACATTTACAGTTGATCAAGATATGATCGTTGAAAAAGTGAACGAGGCATTGGCACCAAAAGTTGAATTTGAGAGACTTACAAAATAAAATACAAAAGTATATCTAACCAGTTATCATTATAGAGTGATGGCTGGTTTTTTCTTAGTTCCATGCAGCATGATTTAACAGTATAAGCTAAAAGCATACTCCCAGTTAAATGTGATTGTTGATTTTTGGAAAGTTACGTATAATAGGTTTTAACTATGCTGAGGGATCGGAGTTGTTATATGAGCAAGTTTTCCACTATTTCGTATTCAGTTGGTAGTTTGTTATTTTTAATCAGCTGCTCATTTTCCATATACTATGGATACAAGGTGATTACTCATGATTTACCCAAAGAGCAAAAAACAGTAGAAAAGTATAACTATCATTTTGTACTTGTTCCAGAAGAGATGGACAACGAATATTGGAAACTCGTAGAAAAAGGTGCAAAGGATGCTGCGAAAAAGTATGGTGTGCTGCTGGAATATGCAGGTCCGAAGCAGGCAAACATTGATGATCATGTGAAAACGATTGAAATGTCAGCGGCATCTAAAGTAGACGGAATTATGACTCAAGGATTGAGTGATGAGCAATTCACACCACTTATCAATCGGGTTGTTTCCAGTGGGATTCCTGTTGTCACCGTTGATACCGATGCCGCTAATAGCAGAAGGCTGGCCTATATTGGAACCGATAATTATTATGCGGGTTATTTAGCAGGCAAAGCTTTGATAGCGGATACATTTGGAAAAGTAAACGTTGCTATTATCACGGGTAGTTTTTATGCAAACCATATGCAGCAGCGGGTCAAGGGATTTGAAGACGCGGTGAAGCGAGAGAAAAGGATCAACATCATCGCAGTAGAAGAATCCGAGATTAGCAGAGTAAAGGCGGCTGAGAAAGCAAATCACATTCTTCAAGAGCATCCGGAGGTTACTGCTTTTTTTGGGACAAGTGCCCTAGATGGAATTGAAATTGCTCATGTTGTCACAAAATATCATAAACAAAAACAAATATATATCATAGGCTTTGATACACTTCCGGAAACACTTGGTTTTATCCGGGAAGGCACGATCCATGCGACGGTTGTGCAGGAACCATATCAAATGGGTTATGGTGCCGTTAAAATGATGATTGATCTGCTCAAAGGAAATAAAGTTCCGACCATTGTTCATACTGATACAAAAATCATCAGAAAATCGGATTTGCCTGTGAGTAATCAGGACCGAAAGGCGGTCGATAAATGATGCTATTTCGGATCAGATCAAAATTATTACTTTACTTTATCGTTCTAGTTGTATTACTAACCTCAGTCGGAATGTTTTTTTATGACCGAAGTGAAAAGCTTGTTTCAGAATACGATGAAAGCTTTGAACGATTTCTTTTGCTTAATGACATCTCGCAGAGAAGCAATTTCCTGACAGAAAAGCTGCATGGATACATTTTAGATAAAGAAAAATCGTATCTTCAGGACTATCGCAGTGAAAAGTTGAAGTTGATTAAGGATCAAAAAAGATTGATTAAAGTAATGAACACTAATGATGTCACACTAACAAATTACAAAAATATGATTGATAGCTTTTTAGATGAGGGAGATGCCACGATTGGGGCATTCCAGCAGGATCAGATTAACCAATATTCCAACCATTTTAATGAAGTTTTGAAAATTAACTCGTTTATCCAGGAAAGTACACTGGCCTTATTAAATAATAAATTAACAGAATATCAAAAGTTCTATGACCAAATGGAGCAGCAAAATCATTATTATAAACTCTTGTCTTTTTCATTATTTGCAGCTGCTTTTTTTCTAAGCACTTTGCTGGCCCTTTGGATATCAGGCGGGATTACCAAACCTATCAGTTTACTATCGAAGGCCGCCAAAGAAATTTCGAAAGGAAATCTATCCGGTGACGATATTAAAATCACCACTAAAGATGAACTCAAACTGCTTACAGAAACCTTTAATCAAATGCGCAGCAACCTTAAAATTCTCGTGACCGAAATTAAACAACAGGGTGAACTCGATAAGCTTTTAAAAGAGTTAGAGTTAAGAAGTTTACAAAACCAAATGAACCCCCACTTTTTATTCAACACTTTGAATACGGTTTCGAAGATGGCTTATTTAGAAGAAGCAGAAGAGACATCAAGGCTAATTGAAGCAGTTGCGGCTTTATTACGCTACAATCTAAGTGATTTTGATAAAGTCTCAACCTTAAGAGATGAAGTCAGTATTGTAAAAGAGTATTTCTTTATCCAAAAAACAAGATTTGGGGATCGCATTGAATTTATCACGGATATTCAGGAAGAATATCTGGATATTGAAATTCCTAGTCTTATCTTACAGCCGTTGATTGAAAACGCCTTCACACATGGAGTGGAAGAATATGAAGAAAATGGTGTGATCGAGCTTCACATTTATCGGCTGAATGATTATGTCAATGTGGAAGTAATTGATAATGGAGCGGGAATGGACGAGCGGACCAAGCAAAAACTGCTTCATTATGTAAATGGGCTGGAAACAGAAGAAAATGTTGAACTAGAGAAAACAAAGGCTCAATCCAATGGTATTGCAGTGAAAAACGTAATTAAAAGGCTGCAGCTTTTTTACCAGCAAAAGAATGTGGTGGAAATTGAATCAGAATTAAACAAAGGAACGATTTTTCGACTGAAAATACCAGTCATGGTAAGAGGGGGATGCGAACTTGTTGAAAGTTCTTATAGCAGATGATGAGATCCTTGAGCGAAAAGCCGTAGCAAAAATAATCAAAGGCTCTCAAGAAGATGTAAAGGTTATTGGGGAAGCACCTAATGGGAGAATTGCAATTGAAATGGCTCAGGAACAGCGGCCTGATATCATTTTTATGGATATAAAAATGCCGGGAATTGACGGTGTTCAAGCTGTCAAAGAGATTAGAAAGTTTGACCAGGGCATACGTTTTATTATGGTTTCAGCCTTTAATACCTTCGAATACGCTAAGGAAGTCATGCAGCAAGGGGTCAAGGAATATATTCTCAAGCCGAGCAGTAAAAAAGATCTTTTGGAAAGTTTGCAGCGGGTTTCAGAGGAAATTCAAGTGGAACGAAGGCAGATGGAGGAACAGCAAAGCCTAAGGGAAAGCCTGGACCGTGCAGTCTCGATTGCTCAAAAGGAATGGGTAACCTCCTTACTAATGAACCAGGTGCAGGATATGACTTTCGAAGAATGGAGCCAGCTGCTCGGGGTCGAAATTACATCCGGATATACGATGTTATTTACTTTAAGATCATCTTCAAAGGAAGAATTACCTTCAGCGCAAAAAGAAAAATGGTATAGATGGATTAAGAATATGCTCAAATCCATTGCCGTCAAGCATGAAATAATGGTGGGAGCAATGAAGGATGGGCAAATTCCAGTCTTATTCCTTTGTAAAAAATTAGAGGAAAAAAATCATTTTAGAACAAATGCGGAATCAATCATTGAAAACCTGTTTGGTTCATTTAAACAAGAAAACTTTGGGGCAGACATGAGAATTGGGATTGGGCACCCTTATAACCATGCTCATGAGCTGAATCGTTCCTATCATGAAGCCATAGTGGCGCTTGAGGAGCTATTAAAAACGCCAAACCGTAAATATTTATTTTGTAATAAGCGGGGACCTGCGTTTGAAGTGCCGACTGATTCTGAGATTATTGAGGTGGAGAAAAAGCTGCTTGATAGTGTAAGGCAAGGTGATGTCAATCAGGTAATGTTTATCTTTGATTCGTTTGTCTCGAAGCTAAGTGCCAATAATATTACCGCATCTTTGGTGAAAAAATCGTTTGATGAGCTGTTTATCCTTATTTCCCGCATGCTGCATGATTTAGGAATTAACTATGAGCGAATCCCTAACATCGATGAGTCCGGCGATATTCGGCACCTTCTTGAAGCAGGGAAGACTCATTTGCTTGCAGTTGTGCAGCATGTGCAGGTGTGGCGGAATAATCATGCGAAGGGCATGCTGCAAAAAGCAAAGGATTATATTGAAACCCATTATGCGGATGCCATCACATTGGAATCAGCAGCTGATTACGTGGAACTAAGCCCCTTTTATTTTAGCAAGTTATTTAAAGACCGCTTTGGAATGACCTTTATTGATTACTTGACGGAAATACGAATCAAGAAGGCTAAAGAGGCAATGCTCGATCCTGGAAAAAGCTTGAAAGAAATCTGTTACTCGGTCGGTTACAAAGACCCGAACTATTTCAGCAGGGTGTTTAAAAAGCTGACAGGACTATCGCCAAGTGAGTTTCGCAAGACTACAGTAAAATAGGATTATGTTAAGGGCCAATTTCATTTTGAGATTGGTCTTTTTTGTTTTTTAATAAATATAGGTTTGTTACATTGATGTTTCAAAGATTGCAAAATAATCTAGATAATCACAAATAAGTGCTATAGGTCACCTCTATTGTAACCGATATCATCATGCTACTATATTTGCAAGTGCTTACATTAGGGCTTTAGTTAAGTTCTTAGAAAACAGCTTAATAGAGTCTTAAATAAACAGAAAAGGGAGATTGATGAGTTTGAAGAAAAAAGGTTTGATTTTATCATTAACGGTTGCATCAAGTATTTTATTAGCAACAGGCTGCAGCAGCTCAACAAGCGGCTCAGGAGATTCAGCAAGCGGCAAAGACAGCAAGCTGCCAGCTGTTGGAGCAACGATTTATAAGTTCGATGATAACTTCATGTCTTACGTACGCCGGGCAATGGAAACTTCAGCAAAAGGAAAGGTTAACTTAATGCTGAACGACTCACAAAATGACCAAGCAAAACAAATTGAGCAAGTGGATACGTTAATTGCTAAAGGGGCAAAATCACTTGCTATTAACCTAGTAGATCCAAAAGCAGCACAAACAATTGTAGATAAAGCAAAAGCTAAAGATATTCCTGTTATTTTCTTTAACAAAGAGCCAGATGAGAGTGTATTAAATGGCTACGATAAAGCTTACTATGTTGGAACAACTTCTTCAGAATCAGGCGTTCTTCAAGGTGAATTAATCGCTAAGGCTTGGGAAGCTAATAAGGATAAGTGGGACAAAAACCACGATGGCAAGCTTCAATACGTATTATTAAAAGGTGAGCCAGGACATCCAGATGCAGAAGCTCGTACAAAATACGCAGTTGACACTATCAAGTCTAAAGGTATCCAAGTAGAACAATTAGCCATGGATACAGCTATGTGGGATGCAACAAAAGCAACTGAAAAGATGGATGCTTGGGTTTCTAAGTATAGCGACAAGATTGAGTTTGTCATCGCTAATAATGATGGTATGGCATTAGGTGCGATTGCATCACTTGAAAAAGCAGGCTACTTCTCTGGTGATAAGTTTGTCCCAGTTGTAGGTGTTGACGCAATTCCTGAAGCACTAGAAATGATTGAAAAAGGCAAAATGGTTGGTACGATCCTGAATGATGCGAAGAACCAAGGTAAGGCAACGGTTGACCTTGCAGCAAATGCAGCAAATGGCAAAGACGTATTAGACGGAACGGAATGGAAGCTTGATGACAAGAAAGCTGTTCGTGTACCTTACGTTGAAATCACAAAAGACAACATCCAAGTTGGTAAAGATGCTTATAAGTAAGAATTAGAGTGAGAAAAGCGCCTGTCCAGGGGAAGCCCATCATCCATTGGCGCTCTTCGAACGAAGGAAAAGATCATGCTTTTCCTTCGTTCGGAGAATTAAGCTTACACATTTGTAAAGCTAAGACACCGTACAAAATAAAAATAAGAAACTTGTTATCAATAGTTATGAGGCGGACTAGGGTCCGCTCATATTTTTAAATGGTTAAGTAAGGAGGTTCACTTATGACAGGATCTAGTACTACCTATCTATTAGAAATGCAAAATATCACCAAAAGATTCCCTGGGGTCCTCGCTTTAGATAATGTTACCTTGAGAGTGAAGCCGGGTTCGGTACATGCCCTAATGGGTGAAAACGGCGCAGGGAAATCAACATTAATGAAATGCTTATTCGGTATTTATTCCATGGAAGAAGGCAAAATTCTTTTTAATGGAAGCGAAGTTTCATTTGCTAACTCAAAACAAGCTTTAGAGAATGGTGTTTCTATGGTGCATCAGGAACTAAACCAGGTACGCCAGCAAAATGTAATGGATAATATTTGGCTCGGCCGTTATCCGAAAAAAGGTATCTTCGTAGATGAAAAGAAAATGTACGAAGATACGGCGGCTATTTTTAAAAGCTTAGATATTAATATTGACCCGCGAAGCAAGGTTAGTTCATTATCGGTTTCGGAAATGCAAATGGTCGAAATTGCCAAGGCAGTCTCTTATCATTCAAAAATAATTGTAATGGATGAGCCAACATCCTCTTTAACGGAAACTGAAGTAAATCATTTGTTTAGAATTATTAAGAGACTTCAAAGTGAAAATGTGGCAATCATCTACATCTCTCACAAGATGGAAGAAATCCTGAAAATCTCAGATGAAGTAACCATCATGCGTGACGGCCAGTACATTGCAACCAGAAGTGCAAAGGACCTGACAACAGATGAAATTATTAAGTTAATGGTAGGCCGTGATTTATCACAGCGTTTCCCAGAAAAGGAAAACAAGCCAGGAGAAGTTATCTTGAAGGTGACCGATCTAACGGCAGAAACACAGCCATCTTTTTCAAACGTAAGCTTTGAGTTGAAAAAGGGTGAAATACTCGGGATCGCCGGTTTAGTAGGTTCAAAGCGGACTGAGGTTGTCGAAGCGATTTTTGGTATTAGGGGAATAAAATCTGGAACAATTGAGCTGAATGGCAAGGTGGTTAATAATGGTTCTCCACAGCATGCGATTAAAAATGGATTTGCGCTTGTGACGGAGGAGAGGCGGTCCACTGGTATTTTTGCTGATCTAAGTATCAGCTTTAATTCGATCATTTCAAACATGAAACATTATAAAACGAAGAGCGGATTCCTATCCGATAAGAAAGTAGCGGGAGATACTCAGTGGGTTATTGACTCAATGAAGGTAAAAACCCCATCCCAAAAAACATCGATAGGCAGTTTATCCGGCGGGAACCAGCAAAAGGTTATTATCGGCCGCTGGCTCTTAACAAAGCCAGATATTTTACTGCTTGATGAACCGACTCGAGGGATTGATGTTGGCGCGAAATTCGAGATTTACCAATTAATCAACCAATTAGCAGCTGAGGGTAAGGGGATTATCATGATCTCTTCTGAAATGCCGGAGCTATTAGGTACAACAGACCGGATTCTCGTCATGAGTAATGGAAAAGCTGCTGGGATTGTTGATACGAAGACAACTTCTCAAGAAGAAATTATGCGATTAGCCGCATTGTATTAGGAGGCGACTGAAAATGAGTACACAAGCTATAAAAAAAACGGGCTCTAAAGATAAAGGGAACTCGAAATCAAATGTTTCGAAATGGATTGTTGATAATGTCATTTACTTAGTATTAATATTGTTAGTTGTTGGGATTGTGGTAGCATCCCCAGACTTCTTATCAATGACAAACTTAATTAATATCCTAAGTCAGGCATCCTCACGTATTATTATTGCTCTTGGAGTTGCAGGTATATTGATTACAGCGGGAACAGACTTATCTGCAGGGCGTATGGTTGGTCTTGCTGCCGTCATTTCGGCATCTATGCTGCAGGCTGGGGATTACGCCTATAAAATGTATCCTCACTTGCCTGAATTACCGCTTTTTGTTCCGATTTTATTAGCTATGGCGGCAACTGGTATTGTTGCTGCATTAAATGGTGTAATTGTATCTAAACTTCATGTTCCACCGTTCATTGCTACATTAGGGATGATGATTGGTGTTTATGGTCTTACTTCGATCTACTTTGACCGTCCTCCATACGGGGCACAGCCAATCGGAGGATTAAGTGAAAAGTTTACCACCTTTGCTCAACGCGGGATTAAATTAGGCCACTATGAATTTCCGTATCTCATTCTATACGCTATTATTGTATCTGTAATTATTTGGGTTGTTTGGAATAAAACCCAGCTCGGCAAAAATATGTACGCCATCGGTGGAAATCCGGAAGCGGCAAAGGTTTCTGGTGTAAACGTTGCAAGAAATCTAATTATTATTTACACAATTGCGGGTCTTCTTTATGGGTTAACTGGTACGCTAGAGGCAGGACGTGTTGGCAGTGCCACAAACAACACTGGTAACATGTACGAACTCGATGCGATCGCAGCTTGCGTAGTCGGTGGGGTAT
The DNA here is from genome assembly GCF_002860255.1 of Neobacillus cucumis. Lineage (GTDB taxonomy): Bacteria > Bacillota > Bacilli > Bacillales > Cytobacillaceae > Neobacillus > Neobacillus cucumis_A. The sequence continues at coordinate 31,512 of NZ_PGVE01000040.1, read as the reverse complement.
CTCTATCAGGCGGTATCGGAACTGTACCAGGCGTAGTTACTGGGGTTTTAATTTTCCAAGTTATCAACTACGGTTTAGCTTTCCTAGGTGTAAGCCCGTATATCCAATTCATAGTAAAAGGCTTAATTATTATCGTTGCAGTAGCCTTCGATATGCGTAAACATGCTAAGAAAAAGTAAACCTAAAACTAAAGGCAGCCTCCTAAATAGGAGAGCTGTCTTTTTTGTTATCTTTTGGGTGAAAACGCCGCTATTGTTGTTATTCGTTATATTAAGAGTTCGATATTATAGAATATCTTTAATATAGGAGAAAAAAGTAAAGAATGTAGATAAATGCTAAACAGGTTGAATTTCGACTACTAAGATGAGTTAGAAAAAAGAATATATTTCAGAAATATTTAAATTAACAAATAATATACTAGACGAATGAAATTAATTGTATTACAATACTAAATATCAATTAAATAACCGACAAATATACCTTTCAACGAAACTACTAATTTACGGTTGTTTATGTCAGAAAAATCAGATAAATAGAAAAGGGAGATCAACATGAGGAAGAAGAATTTTGCTAAAATGTTTATGGCTTCAACGTTATTGGCTGGCGTATTAGCTGGATGTTCGGGAGCAAAGGATAGCTCGAACGGCGGTGGAGATACAATTAAAGTCGGCGTGAACTTAGAACTTTCTGGCGGAGTTGCGTCCTATGGAGAGTCTATCGGTTCAGGTGTTAAGCTTGCAGTAGATGAAATTAATAAAAAGGGCGGAGTCGACGGTAAGAAGATCGAGCTTGTTGAAGTAGATAATAAATCAGAAGCAGCGGAAGCTACGAATGGTGCGATCAAGTTAACAAGCCAAGATAAAGTAACAGCTATTATTGGTGCTGCAACGAGTGGTGACACAGTTGCTCAAGCTGAAATTGCTAACAGCAATAAAACTATTTTGCTGACTCCATCAGGTACAGCTCCTAACGTAACTGTTACTGATAAAGGGAAATTAAATCCATATGTATTCCGTACATCTTTTATTGACCCATTCCAAGGTACAGTGGCAGCGAACTTTGCAGCTAAAGAATTAAAGGTTAAAAACGTGGCAATCTTTGCTGACAGTGCAAGCGACTATGCCAAAGGTTTGGCCGCTTCATTTAAGGAGACTTTTGAAAAATCAGGCGGTAAGGTTGTTTCCGAAGAAGCGTATGTTGCGAAGGATACAGATTTCCGTGCAACTTTAACACGTATCAAGTCCAAGAATCCTGAGTTCATCTTTATCCCTGGATACTATGAAGAAGTTGGATTAATTGTTAAGCAAGCCCGTGAATTAGGAATCACCGCTCCATTAATGGGTGCTGATGGCTGGGATTCACCAAAGTTAGTTGATTTAGCTGGTAAAGATGCATTAAATAACACATATATTACAAACCACTATTCTTCTGATGACCAAGACAAAAAGGTTCAATCGTTTGTATCTGCTTTTAAAGCAAAGAGCGATGGCAATTCACCGAATGCTTTCAACGCCCTTGGTTATGATACGGTTTATCTTTTAGCAGATGCGATTAAGCGTGCAGGCAGCACAGATGCTACTAAGATTAAGGATGCTTTAGAAAAGACGAAAGACCTATCCCTTGTTACAGGTGTTGTGACAATTGACAAAAACCACAATCCTATTAAATCAGCTACTGTTTTAGAATATAAAGATGGTAAGCAAGTGTTTAATACAAAGGTAGATCCAGAATAAAAATTGCTTTTCAAAGAGACTTTTTCACCTCTATGGTGGGAAGGTCTTTTTTATTTGTCAGCCGTTAACGGGTTGGATTAAGCGGGCACTTACGTTTTATTGGCATGAATCTTGCATATTAATTTGGCGTAGTAATATTTACTTCACGTTAATTTTTCTGGAGGTGCTTTTGAAGTGAATAAAATAATTTCAAAGGAAGAGGTCTCATCCCTTTTTAAAGATGGAATGACGATAATGGCAGGAGGATTTATGGGTGTGGGTACACCCCAGGAGCTTGTTACAGCGATGATTGAAGCCGACGTAAAGGATATAACCCTGATTGTAAATGATACCGCTTTCGCAGAAGCGGGTGTAGGTCCTCTAATTGTTAATAAACGAGTGAAAAAAGTGATTGCGTCACATATTGGAACAAATCCTGAAACAGGCCGGCAAATGATTGCTGGCGAAATGGAGGTCGAACTGATACCACAAGGGACTTTGGCAGAACGTGTACGTGCAGGCGGATCGGGCCTTGGAGGGGTGTTAACTCCTACTGGCGTAGGAACCGTGGTTGAAGAAGGAAAAGAAAAGATTATAGTCGATGGTCGTGAATATCTGCTTGAAAAACCACTCCGTGCGGAGGTTGCTTTGTTGAAAGCCTATAAAGCAGATAAAGCAGGAAATTTAATCTATCACCGCTCTGCGAGAAACTTTAATCCCTTGATGGCCTTGGCTGCTGATACCGTTATTGTTCAAGTCGAGCAGCTCGTAGAAGTGGGAGAGATTGATCCGGATGAAGTAATGACACCTGGAATCCTTATCGATAAAATTTACGTTCAAGGAGGCTGCTAATAATGAATAGTACACTTGTCAATCCAAAGCAAATCATTGCTGCCCGCGTAGCTAAGGAATTAAAGGATGGAGATGTCGTTAATCTTGGGATTGGTCTGCCAACCATGGTGCCAAACTACTTACCTGAGGATGTTAATGTCATTTTGCAATCTGAAAATGGCTATGTAGGCCTGGGGCCATTAGATGGGGAGATTGACCCGGATTTGGTTAACGCCGGCGGACAGCCTGCTGGGATTATCTGTGGAGGTGCCTTCTTTGACAGTCTATTTTCTTTCGAGTTAATCCGTGGAGGGCACGTCGATGTTACGGTTCTCGGCGGGCTTGAGGTAGACGAGAAAGGTAATCTTGCCAATTGGATGGTTCCAGGAAAAATGGTTCCTGGAATGGGCGGCGCGATGGACCTCGTAACAGGTGCGAAAAAAGTAATTGTCGCAATGGAGCATACGGCAAAGAATGGTTCGTCTAAAATTCTCGAGCAATGCCGCTTGCCGCTGACCGGTAAAGAGGTAGTCGACTTGATTGTAACTGAATTAGCCGTTTTTCGTGTGACAAAGGAAGGATTAGTATTAGAAGAACTTCAAGAGGGAGTCGACTTAGAAACAGTTAGGGATAGAACAGAAGCTTCTTTTATAGTCGGCACGGCAATAAGATAACAGCTTAATAGGTAAAAGTGCTGATAAATTTAAAAACCGCTGATAAAGCTATGAAAAGTGCCGATAAAAAGCGGAAAAACGCTGATAAACGTTAAAAATCCGCTGATAATCTCATAATCTACCAAATTTAAAGAGGTTCGAAAGAAAAAAACAGTTATAGGAGGAATCATTCATGCGTGATGTAGTTATAGTAAGTGCTGTACGTACAGCCATTGGCAGTTTTATGGGGACCTTAAGTAAAACACCGGCAACTGAGTTAGGTGCCATTGTTATTAAGGAAGCAGTAAACCGTGCCGGAATTACTGGGGAGCAAGTAGATGAAGTCATAATGGGGAATGTTTTACAGGCAGGTCTTGGACAGGGTCCTGCACGTCAAGCTGCGCTCAATGCAGGTCTGCCGATTGAGGTATCTTCTATGGCAATTAACAAACTATGCGGCTCTGGATTAAAAGCTGTCCACCTGGCAGCGCAGGCCATTCAAACCGGGGAAGCAGAAATTGTGGTCGCTGGCGGTATGGAAAATATGAGTCTAGCACCTTATTTGCTAATGGAGGGCCGCACAGGCTTCCGCATGGGGGATGGAAAGATTCTCGACAGTCTGATTCAAGATGGTTTGCAATGTGCTATCAATTCCTATCATATGGGCGTAACTGCCGAAAACATCGCAGAACAGTATGAACTGAGCCGCGAAGAGCAAGATGAGTTCGCGGCATGGAGTCAGCAAAAGGCAGAAACAGCCATCAAAGAAGGGAGATTTCAGGATGAAATCGTTCCTGTAGTCATTCCACAGCGCAGGGGAGAGCCCGTTATTTTTGATAAAGATGAATTTCCCCGTTCAGGAGTTACGGCTCAGAAACTAGCAACATTAAAGCCTGCCTTCAAAAAGAATGGAACGGTGACTGCGGGCAATGCCTCCGGAATTAATGACGGTGCGGCAGCCTTAGTGCTAATGAGCAAAGAAAAAGCCGTAGAATTGGGCATTACACCTATGGCCGTAATTCGTGGTAATGGGACATCAGGTGTTGATCCAAAAATTATGGGAATTGGTCCTGTGCCGGCATCTAAAAAGGCATTAGCGAAGGCAGGAATTTCAATGGAGCAGATTGATTTGGTTGAAGCAAACGAAGCATTTGCAGCACAATCATTGGCTGCTTTGCGTGACCTAGAAATTCCTAAAGACAAATTGAATGTGAATGGCGGTGCGGTCGCGTTAGGCCATCCAATCGGTGCTAGTGGTGCCCGCGTGTTAGTCACCTTGCTTCACGAAATGAAACGGAGAAATTCCCGCTATGGACTTGCTGCTCTTTGTATTGGCGGCGGTCAAGGAATTGCAACCGTGATAGAAATAGAGGATTAAATAATATTCCGCAAAAACGGAAAATTCCGTTTTTGCGGAAACGCTTACAATCAGTTTTCCGGAATAGCGGAATCATTCCGGCTTGATTTAAATTAATTTTTTAGAAAAAGAATTGGCACAATTCTTGCAATAATAAATATGTAAGTTTTTTGATGGAAACGCTTACCTTGCGGAGAGGTAAACGATGAAAGCTTACAAATACAATTTAGGGGGATTTGAATGGAATTATTTGTTATTTTACTGGCGCTAGGGCTGTTGATTTTTGTAGCCTATCGTGGATTTTCCGTTATTTTATTTGCTCCATTATGTGCACTCCTTGCTGTATTACTAGTGGATCCTAGCCATGTTTTACCGTTTTTTTCAGGGGTATTCATGGAAAAGATGGTTGGTTTCATTAAATCCTACTTTGCCGTTTTCCTATTAGGAGCGATTTTTGGCAAGGTGGTAGAAATGTCTGGGATTGCCGAATCTATCGCCAAATCCATCGTTCGTTTACTCGGGGCAAAACGTGCCATGCTGACCATTGTTTTATTAGGAGCGATTTTAACGTATAGCGGCGTAAGTTTATTCGTAGCTGTATTTGCGATTTATCCATTTGCAGCTCAGATGTTTAGACAAGCGAATATTCCGAAAAGACTTATTCCAGGAACGATTGCTCTTGGTGCCTTTACTTTTACAATGGATGCCCTGCCAGGTACACCTCAAATTCAAAACGTTATTCCAATTAACTTTTTTAAAACAGATATTTATGCGGCACCTACACTAGGAATCATCGGAGCAATTTTTGTTCTTGTTCTAGGACTCTTGTATCTTGAATCTAGAAGAAGGAAAGCAGAAAAAGCTGGTGAGGGCTATTACGGATTTGGCGCTGAAAACGCGGCTGCAGCTGAAAAATTAGAAGAAAATAAAGCTGCTGCGCCAGACTTAACATCACAACAATCCACCCTAAGACAAATTTTTGCCTTTGTTCCACTCATTCTTGTCGGCGTGACGAATAAATTATTTATAACGTATATTCCAAAATGGTATCCAAATGGATTTGATTTTTCAGCTATTGGCTTGAAGGCCTACACGGTTGACGTAACTGCTATGGCGGCTATTTGGGCTATTATTATGGCGTTAGTTGTCGGTATTATCTCATCTCTTCTCTATGATTGGAAACGGGTTACGAAAAACTTTAAAGAAGGCCTTAACACCGCGATTGGCGGATCTTTGCTAGCAACGATGAATACAGGAGCTGAGTATGGATTCGGAGGAATCATTGCTGCACTTCCTGGATTTGCAAAGATTAGTGACGGCATTTCTCATACATTTACAAATCCATTAGTTAATGGGGCAGTTACAACGAGTACACTTGCGGGTATGACTGGTTCAGCCTCCGGAGGAATGGGGATTGCGCTAGGGGCAATGGCCGATAAATATAACCAAGCGATTGCCGCTGCCAATATTCCGCCGGAAGTCATGCACCGAGTTGTCGCCATGGCATCAGGCGGCATGGATACCCTCCCACACAACGGAGCGGTGATTACACTTCTTGCTGTAACAGGTTTAACACACAAACAATCATATAAGGATATTTTTGCTGTAACGATCATAAAAACAGTGGCGGTATTCTTTGTAATCGCTCTTTATACTATTTTTGGAATTATTTAAAAGAGAGATTACTAGACATTTAGGAGGTTCATATAAATGAGCAAGTTATTACTAGGAAAAACAGCCTTTATTACCGGTTCAGCCAGCGGGATTGGTTTAGAAATTGCCAAAACTTTTGCCCTAGAAGGAGCAAAGGTTGTCATTTCCGATTTAAATGCAGAAAAAAGTGAGCAGGTGGCGGCAGAATTAAGAGAGCAAGGATTTGAAGCCTTAGCTGCTCCATGTGATGTCACCAATGAGGAAGCTTTTAAAAATAGTATTCAACTGGCATATAATACATTTGGCAGCCTTGATATTTTAATTAACAATGCCGGAATGCAGTATGTTTCACCAATTGAAGAGTTTCCAACGGAGAAATTTGAGCTGTTAGTAAAAATTATGTTAACCGCACCGTTCATCGGTATTAAAAATGTGTTTCCATTGATGAAGGAACAGGGCTTTGGAAGAATTATTAATATGGCGTCGATCAACGGAGTGATTGGCTTTGCCGGAAAAGCTGCTTATAATAGTGCAAAACATGGGGTTATCGGATTAACAAAGGTTGCGGCATTGGAAGGTGCAACCAGCGGAATAACAGTTAACGCCCTTTGTCCAGGATATGTTGATACACCGCTGGTTAGAAACCAGTTGGCTGACCTTGCAGCCACTAGAAATGTCAGCTTAGATAGTGTCATTGATGAGGTGCTCTTACCGCTAGTTCCACAAAAAAGACTACTATCCGTAACGGAAATAGCGGATTATGCCGTCTTTTTAGCAAGTGATAAAGGAAGAGGGATCACAGGGCAGGCGGTTATTTTGGATGGCGGATACACAGCTCAATAATAAAAAAGAAAATCCTATTCGGTATCCGGATAGGATTTTCTTTTTTATGGTAAATATTCTTAGCTAGTTAAAACATCAAAAATCCTTTGTTATAATAAATATATTCAACATTGTAAGGATGTGAATCTATGAACAGTAGAATGGAAGCGATTCCAGCTGGCTGGCATGAACAAATTATTAATCTATTAGCAGAAAGAATCGTCGTGACTGACCGTGAAGGAAAAATTATATATATTAATGAAGCCTATTGTGAGTTTTTGGGGACAACGGTTGAGGTTGCCATCAATCGCCCTGTTCAGGATGTGATTGAAAACACTCGGATGCATATTGTCGCTAAAACTGGACAAAAAGAGCTGGCGGCCCTGCATCCGATCAATGGCAGTGAAATGATTGCCAACCGATATCCGCTCATCGTGGATGGTGAACTTGTAGGTGCACTTGGAACCGTTATGTTTCGCAGTCCTGAGGAATGGCGGATGTATAAAACAAAGATTCAGCATTTAGTGGAAGAGTTAAAATATTATAAAACAAAAGTAGAAAAAGAGTTAAAGAGTAAATACTATTTTCATGATTTAATTGGCAGCAGCCAGCCTTTTCTTGCTGCGAAAAAATTGGCTGAACGAATTTCTGCCAGCAATTCATCTGTTCTTTTAATAGGAGAATCAGGAACAGGTAAGGAATTGTTTGCCCATGCCATACATAACCATAGCCTTCGTTCCTCCTTGCCGTTTGTAGCCATCAACTGTGCTTCTATTCCTGAACATCTCCTGGAATCAGAACTTTTTGGGTATGATGATGGCGCGTTTACTGGTGCAAAAAAGGGAGGGAAAAAGGGACAATTTGAAATAGCCCATAACGGTACTCTTTTTCTAGATGAGATTGGTGATATGCCGCTATCGATGCAAAGTAAACTGCTTCGAGTTTTGCAGGAAAAAGAAGTCCAGCGGGTCGGGGGCCAAAAATCCATTCCTGTCGATGTCCGTATCATTGCTGCTACACACCGTGATTTAGAAAAGATGGTGGAGGAAGGAAAGTTCCGTCGTGATTTATATTACCGTTTAAATGTTATTAAAATTGAAATTCCCCCATTGAATAAACGGAAAGGGGACATTAAGTTAATTTCTATGAGTCTATTAAAAAAGCTGGAGCGAAAGTTCTTTCGAACGGGAATTGGAATGTCCGAAGAGGTGGAGCAAAGACTGATGGAGCATTCGTGGCCTGGGAATATTCGTGAGCTGGAGAATGTGTTGGAGCGGGCCATTAATGTCCTTGATGGGCAAACCATTGAAGTGTTTCATCTGCCGTTATATTTACGAGAAGGGCAAAATTCTAACGGGATTGCCAGTGCAATGGGTGAAGCAGAATCTGTTGAGGAAATGTCTTCTCAAATAACTCCGTTAAAAGAAGCAGTGGCTCAAGTGGAAAAGGAAGCGATTTTGAAGGCTCTGACGGTGACTAGTGGGAATAAGCAAGAAGCTGCAAGGCTGCTGGAAATAGGAAAAACGAGGTTTTACGAGAAGTGTAAGCTCTACGATATTAAATAAATGTTCTTATTTTAAAAGTTCTTCCTGTGTTAAAATTTCTACAAAAAAATAATATTTTCCATATAGCAATAGAATTAACTCTGGTTTAAGATATGAAATATATCGTAATTTGACAAAGTTTGGGTGGGAGTCCGTTGGTTCTTTTAGACTACATTATTAATCTCTCGATTTTTTCTGTAATGGTCAGTGCACCACTAATAATCGGTTCATTTATTCATCATAAGCCAATTAAGAATTTGCGATATTGGGTGGGGATCTATGGGGGAATTGTGTCTATAGTCCTGATAAAGTTATCTTTTCAACAGCAGGGCTATTCATATGATATTCGCTATGCCCCGCTCATTTTATCGTTTGTCTATTTTGGTCCTCTGCCGGGATTGATAACAGGGTCACTTTCCTTAGGGATGAGATTGTTTGAAAGTGGTCAATGGACTACGGCGATTATTGGCTGGATGCTGATCATGATTACTTTTACAATTATTCACTTCTTCACCAAACGACTTACCCATGTAAAAAGAAGTATTATTTTTTACGCAGCGTATACTCTGATTTATGTCATCTTGGTCCCTATCCTATTTCATGTTTTTCGAGATAAACCATTATTTCATTTGCAATACCTGCTTTTCGTATTGCTGGGTGTAATGATTGGTGTTTTACTCATTGAATCCTATGAAAAACTCCACCGGTTAAATCGCAAGTTATCGGATACGTACAAGCTAGTGGAAGCAAGTGAAGCAAAATACCGGTTAATTGCAGAGAACACTTCTGATCTCATTCTATTAATGAATAAAGAACATGCGATTAGTTACCTTTCTCCTTCCCATGAATATGTATTAGGCTATCCATGCTCTGAACTAATGAAGCATAGATGTTTTCAATTGATTCATCCAGATGATGACCTGATGTTTCGAGAGGCGATTCATCGGATGTTTGAAGATAAAGAGTCACACTCGATGGAAATTCGAATTAGGCATAAGGCTGGACATTGGATTGAATTTGAGTCGAAGTGTATGCCTGTAACAGGGAAAGAAGACAACGTAGAAAACATTGTCATTGTTAGCAGGGATATATCGGAGCGGAAAAAGTCAGAAGAAATTCTTTTGCAGTCGGAAAAACTGTCGATCGTCGGAGAGTTGGCTGCAGGAGTGGCACATGAGATTCGAAATCCATTGACGACCATCAAAGGCTTTGTGCAGTTATATAAAGCAGAAAATAGTTCTATTCAATATAACGATATACTTTTAAGTGAACTGGAGCGGATTGAAACGATTACGAGCGAACTTCTGTCTCTAGGAAAACCGCAGGCCGTACAGCTAAATGATGTGAATCTAGGGGAGTTACTAGAAAAAACAGTCGAGCTTCTTCATCCTCAAGCCAATATGAACAATATTCAGTTTGATCTTTTGGTTGATGGCGGTCCATTTGTTAGTAAAGGGGAAAAGAATCAATTAAAACAGGTTTTCTTAAATGTATTAAAGAATGCTATTGAAGCGATGCCAAATGGCGGTAATATCCAAATTAGACTGGAGAAAGAGGGAGCAAACGAATGTGTGATTTCCGTGCAGGATCAAGGCTCTGGTATTCCTGAGGAATTGCTTCCGCGTTTAGGAGAGCCGTTCTACAGCTTAAAAGAAAAAGGAACAGGCCTTGGCGTCATGATCTGCCACAAAATCCTGAAACAACACCAAGGCAGCATTGCTTACACAAGCAAACTAGAAGTAGGAACCAAGGTTGAAATCAAACTCCCACTCGCAAGTTGAAAATATTTTTAAGGGTGACAGGCACCACTCGTGGACACAGTCCACGGGTGGTGCCTGTCACCCTTTTTCTTGTTATCACGATAAAAACTTTTATTATGTTTGCCTGTATTTGGTGTGTATATAATGGTGAACTTGGCATATTTATTTACTATCAAACGTTTGATAAATGATAAATGCAGAAGGTTCAGGTGGGTGTAATTCCGAGTTGACTGATAGGAAAGTTGGATTTTTTCTATAAGGAAACAGGGGAGGAATACGATGAATACTTTTCTAATTATTGTTAATATCGCTGTTTTACTTTTGCTTATGTATGGTTTATTTGTGATGCAGAAAAAGCATGTTTCCTTTTCAAAACGAGTTTTTACAGCCTTAGCTTTAGGTATTATTTTCGGTTTTCTTATTCATTTGATATATGGAACTACACATGATGTGACTACAAAATCCATTGATTGGTTTAATATTGTCGGTATCGGTTATATAAAACTGCTTCAGATGGTGGTTATGCCGCTTGTCTTCATTTCCATTATTGGTGCGTTCACAAAACTCAAACTAACCAAAAATTTAGGGAAAATCAGTTTTCTGGTCATTGGGATCTTACTAGGGACAACAGCTGTTTCAGCAGCGATTGGAATTGGCTCTGCTTTGGGTTTCGGTCTTGATGGCGTGCACCTTACCGCGGGTGATGCTGAAAAAGCACGAAATGATCAATTAGCGGAAAGGGCTGCAGGAATTGAAAAGATGACCCTGCCGCAGCAAATCACTGAGTTAATTCCAAGTAATCCATTTCAAGATTTAACAGGGGCAAGAGCAACATCTACCATTGCAGTTGTTATCTTTGCGGCTTTTATCGGGATTGCCTACCTTGGGGTGAAACGAAAGGACCCTGGGCCTGCCGAGTTTTTCGCAAAGATTATAGATACCTTATATTCCATTACTATGAGGGTTGTCACACTCATCCTTCGCTTAACTCCGTATGGAATTCTTGCCATTATCACAAAAGTGGCAGCAACAAGTGATTATGAAGCGATTGTGAAACTTGGGAAGTTTGTCATAGCTTCTTATGTGGCTCTTATCATCATGTTCGTGGTGCATATAATTCTTTTATTTCTAGCAAAACTGAATCCGTTCAGATATGTGAAGAAGGGACTTCCAACTTTAACCTTTGCTTTCACTTCACGAACAAGTGCAGGAACCTTGCCAATGACAATCAAAACACAAACCAAAGACCTTGGTGTTTCGGAGGGAATTGCGAATTTTGCCGGTTCATTTGGGTTATCAATTGGCCAAAATGGGTGTGCAGGAATTTATCCAGCCATGTTAGCGGTGATGGTTGCACCTAGTGCAGGGATTGATCCAACAAGCCTATCTTTTATAGTGACTCTTATTCTTGTGGTAGCTATTAGCTCATTGGGCGTTGCTGGTGTAGGAGGAGGAGCCACGTTCGCAGCCTTAATTGTCTTATCAGTTATGAATCTGCCTATAGCCATCGTCGGGCTCCTCATCTCAGTCGAGCCGCTCATTGACATGGGACGTACGGCCTTAAACGTCAGTGGAGCAATGACAGCAGGTGTCCTCACAAGCAAAGCAACAGGTGAATTCGACGAAGAGACGTACAACCAGCCTAATATAGTAGAAGCCTAAAAAATGGTGTCAGGCACCACACTTCGTGTGGTGCCTGACACCATTATTCACTTTATCACTTATTTAAGCGTATTTTTGTATTTCACGCTCATGGATGACGTCTTTATATTGGCAAAGGAGGTTATGCAAAATATGCTCCCAGTTTTGGGCAAGCGCATATTGTCGTCCTGATCTTCCCATTTGTTCTCGTAATCGATTATTTGATAGGAGGTAAAGAATAGCTTTCGAAATCTCCTCTACCTTTCCGGGATTACACAAAAGTCCGGTTACCCCTGCCTTAATAAGATGCTGTACACCACCTGCTTTTGCACCTATCACGGGTGTTCCACAAGCGAGCGATTCCAATACTACATTCCCAAAGGTTTCGGAGGAAGAAGGGAAAACAAATAAGTCTGAAGCGGCATATACCTCTGCCAAACGCTCGCCGCCTAAGTATCCGGTAAATGTCATATTCGGTGGCGCTTGACTTTCTAGTTCTTCTCGCAAAGGGCCATCGCCAATAATTAACCAATGAATTTTTTGATTGATGTCTGATGGGAGTGATTTTGCTGCAGCTAGGAGTGTAGATAAATCCTTCTCGGGAGCTAAGCGGCCTACATAGGTAAGGAGGTAAGAATCGGGCTTACAGTAACGCTCCTTTACAGATTGCTTATCATAATAAGGATGATAAAGCTGGCAATCCACTCCTCTTGGCCAAAGCTCAAGATTGGTAAAACCATGCTGTTTTAATAGTTGATATGTTGCAGGGGAGGGGACGAAAATCTTTTTACATGTTCGATGGAACCAATGCATGTAGTTCCAATGTAATTTTGATAGAAAGGGGAGATGATAGTACTGCAGATAATGATCAAAATTAGTATGATAGGAGCCAACTAGCGGGATATTAAGTTTTTTTGAAAAATAAACACCGCAAAGGCCAATGTTAAACGGGGTAGCCACATGAATTAAATCAGGCTTAAATTCTTGAATTTCTGATTTCATCTGAAATAGGTTGGGAAGAGCTAAACGGCATTCTGGGTACAAAAAAAAGGAAAGGCTCTTAGAGCGGTGAATAGGGCCAGAAACCAAATCCTCTGTAGAAGAGTCTGGTGCAAATACTTTAAATGTAATGTTTTGAGCCTCTAAAAAGGTAGTTAGGCGTTTTAATGTTTGGGCTACACCATTGATGTCAGGATAAAAAGTATCTGTGAAAATGGCAATCCTCATATCATCCCTCCTAAAATGAGCTGCCTACAGACATAATAGGCAAAAACAAATGACCCCCGTAAGTGAACCAAGAATTCCCCCTGCAAGGATATCCGAGGGATAATGAAGCCCTAGATAAATTCTAGATATCCCTACACCAATCCCTAAAGGAATGAGGATAATTGCCAGTTGTGGAATGTATAAGATATAGGGGGTAACAATGGAAAAGATCGCTGTAGTATGACCTGATGGGAATGAATGATCTTGTAATGGATTAGCTGGAAACTTTGTACTTTCTAATATTAAATAAGGTCTTTTTCTAGGAAAAAGCTGCTTTATGATATGGACAGGGATATGGCTTGCGGATAATGCAAGCCCGCTTGAGATGGCGGTTAACTTCGGCTCACCTGATAAGATAACTATAAGGAGAAAGGAAACAGCGATGGTAATGTCAGCTCCTCCAAACTGTGTAATGATTCGGAAAAAAAGATTTAAAAACTTTTTATCATAATGCCGGTTTACTTTTTGAAATACACGGCATTCCAGTCCGTAAAATGCATCAATAATTCTCATCATAATTCTTTTCCCCTCTCCATATAACTTTCCTTGTTGTATCTTTAGGAAAACAAGAGCTGCTAAAGCCAATCCCTGCCTTGGGAAAATGAGGGCCGATCCGTTTGTCCTGACCGATCCCATACGCAACTTCCTCTATGTTGGCTCCGACGTTTTCGCAAATGAAGGTCATTTCATTAATAAAACTAATTTTTGTAGCTAAAAAGGCATCTGAAGCATATTTAATCATTTCTGCACTTCTGATGTCTGTTTTAAAAATCGGGATTTGCAATGGAAGGTATAAGTGCTCCATTTCAGCAGCCGCCTTTGGATCGTTGGTGCCAATTACAATGCGATCACCATGGAAAAAGTCTATAATGGCTGAGCCCTCACTTAGAAATTCGGGATTGGCGACTACTACTGCTTTGAGATTAGGAGGTTTCCTGCTATCAATAATGTGTTGAATGATCTCGTTTGTACCAACAGGAACAGTGCTTTTCGTACAGACAATGACATCCTGCTCAATATAATTAGCAATAGTATGGGCAGTCACATGTATGTATTTCAGATCTGCTGAGCCGTCTTCTTTTTCGGGAGTTCCAACTGCAATAAATATGATATCAGTTTCTGAATAGGCGTCTTGAGGATTCGTGGTAAAATGAAGCTGCTTTTTACGCAGATTTTTTTCCAAAAGGACTTCTAACCCTGGTTCATAGATAGGAGAATGACCAGATTGAAGCATATCAATTTTTTCCTTTTGAACATCAATGCATGTCACCTGATGCCCTAATTCTGCTAAACAAGCACTAGTAACCAACCCTACATACCCTGCCCCAGCAACTGTTACCTTCATCCAATCCCTCCAATTGTTTGTTTACTATATTGTATTTGTGGATAATGGATTTTTTCTAAAGGGGGTGTTAAGAGAGTGTAAAGACTATGTGTAATTTTAGTTTTTGATAAATAGTTCAAAATTAAAATACTTGAATTCAAGATAAATAAGAGGTACACTAAAGGTGTCGATTTCAGATTTTGTCTATATGAAATAGAATGGAAACAGATTAGAAACGGAAATGATAATGAATAATAATGTAAGATTAACAAAAAGGGTGGGGATGAAAGTGGATAAGTTTCATCAGGAGCCAAATATATATGTTGGTGAAGTTAATATTAAGGTTAAAAATCTCGATTATTCAGTAACGTTCTATCAAAATATCATTGGACTCCAGGTGTTGGAGAAAAGTGAACGCAAGGCTAAGTTAACGGCCGATGGAAAAAAAACGCTATTAACCCTTGAAGAACCAGTGGATGTAATCCCTAAGCAAGACCGTATGTCAGGATTGTATCATTTTGCGATTTTACTTCCTTCACGTGCTGACTTAGGAGTCTTTTTACGGCACATTGTTGAAACAGGTTATCCACTTGGAGCGGGAGATCATTATGTAAGTGAGGCACTGTACCTGAATGATCCAGATGGAAATGGGATTGAGGTGTATCGTGATCGTCCTTCTAGTGAATGGAAATGGAATAATGGTTTAGTTGAAATGGCGACCGAACAGGTGGATGCAGAAGGAATTCTAGCAGTAAGTAATGCGGAATGGAAGGGTCTCCCTTCCGGAACGATCATGGGTCATATCCATCTTCATGTAGGCAACTTAGAAAAAGCAAAGGACTTTTACACAAAGGGACTCGGTTTTGATGTTGTGAGTTATTATCCACAGGCGGTATTTCTTTCAACTGGCGGATATCACCATCATGTGGCTATCAATACTTGGCAGGGAGCAGGAGCCCCTACTCCACCAAAAAATAGCGTTGGTTTAAATTGGTATTCGCTTGTTTTCCCTAATGAAAATGCAAGAGAAAAGGTTATGAATCAGTTGAAGCAATTTGGTGCCCCTTTGAAAGAGGAAGGAAATTACTTCGTTACTAGCGACCCTGCTGGAAACCAAATTCGTTTAGTGATTTAAAGTGAAAAATATCCCCATTCTTTATGTATGAAGGTTGGGGATATTTTTATTTGGATTTAAAGTTTTTCTTCTGGGAAAAAACCTAATGCATATTTTATGCCTTCTTCTACTGCATTGGTTTCATAGCCTTGTAAATCCTCGTGAGTAATTTCTAATTTTGTTCTCGCTAAAGAGTAGCCACTGTCTAAATTCACATCAAGTAAAACCTCGTAACCATACTCCGTTTGATTAATTTGGATAATGTCATAATCGCGAATTGCAGTACCCGTCTCATATTCAATTGGCTCTAACTCAGACATAAAACAACCTCCTTTTCATCCTTCAAACAAGCTTATTTTCCTCCAAACCCCAAAAATCATTCGGTCCTTTCACCATTCAAGCGGTGCCTGTCACCAATATTACCTCAATGAGCGTAATAATGGTGACAGGCACTATAGGACTTGTAAAAGGTTTTTGTTGAGAATGTGGAGAATTATGAAATGGGAAGTCTATTTAGTATTAGTGTATTTTTTTAAAAAGGGTGTGAGGGGTATGTGTTTGATTCTGTTTGCTTATGGTGTTCATAAGGAGTATAAGCTTATTGTTGCTGCTAATCGTGATGAATTTTATCAACGCCCAACTGCTCCTGCTCACTTTTGGAAGGAACACCCTGAAATCTTGGCAGGACGGGATTTAGAAAAAATGGGAACTTGGATGGGGGTTACAACCTTAGGCCGGTTCGCGGCGTTGACTAACTACAGAAATCCAAAAGAGATAACAGAAGGAAAACATTCAAGAGGAGAATTGGTCGCAGATGCCCTGAAATATAGAGGGGGTATAGAAGAATATATGATCAACCTTGCCGCCAATAATCACTTATATCCAGGGTATAATCTATTGGCTGGAGATAGTCGCGAGTTATATTATTATTCAAATGTCGGTCAAAGACTGGAAAAGTTGGAACCTGGGATCTATGGGGTCAGTAACCATTTATTAAATAGCAGCTGGCCGAAGGTGAGAAAAGGAAAGGAAGGATTGTTACATATAATAAATGAAAACTCAGCCGGTATGATCGATGAGCTTTTCTCGCTGCTGCAAAATGCGGACCCTGCCCCAGATCAGGATCTTCCCAGTACGGGAGTTTCATTAGAATGGGAACGAATGTTATCGCCATTGTTTATAGAAAGCCAGCATTACGGAACGAGGAGCTCGACCGTGATGTTAATGTCAGAGACGAAACTTCAATATGTAGAAAGAGTTTTTACAAAAAATGGTGCAAATGATCAGCAATATACTATAGAACTGTAAGAGATGAACTAATCAAACGTTTAATTAGTAAGGCACAGTTAGTTTCTAGTGAAGAGGGAAGAACCCAATAAGGGAGCCTTTGTTTAAATAGTGCTCCTTTGTTGGGTTCTTTTTTCATTAGAGGTAAGAATCACTTATACCCCAATAACATTCAATGACTGACGGAGTCCTTCTAAAGCAAATCCGGACACATATCTAAAAACAAATAAAGCGACAATTGGTGAAACATCAATAGGACCAAGCGGAGGAATGAACCGCCTGAAGAAGCCTAAATAAGGTTCCACGAGCTTTGAAATCCATATTCCGATCCTTGAAGAGTGGAATTGAGGGAACCAAGAACCAAAAATTGATATTAAGATCAGCCAGTAATAAGCCTCAAAAGCATATTGTCCAAATTGTAAAATGTATAAGCCCAATTTAAATCTCCTATCTATATAAGTTTTTATTTGTAGTACAAACTTTGTAGGGATACAAATATATACGATAATTATCTCAAAAGGTTTCAAAAATTCGTGGTTGGCAATATTAAGCCTATTCGCCAGGGTGACCAATCAGACAACAATAATGCAAAAAATTAATCAAACGATTAATTAATTCAGCAATAAAAAGAATCAAACATAGTTAAGTCTTAATAAATCAGCCATTTCTGGTCAAAATAAAAAACCAATCAAACGTTTAATTAACCTCTCACCCCAAATAACCAAAACGTTTAATTAATGGATTTTCCTCTAAGTTTTATTATGTCTTAAAAAGGGAACTTATTCACCATGTGATATATACTATAGATGAGAAAGGACGTGATTAGATTGAAAAAAGGTTGGCTAGGAATAGGGATTGTGGTCGGTGTCATTGTCATATTGGGCCTTATGTTCATGTCCAGCTATAACAGCTTTGTCAATCTAGAAGAAGACGTAAATCAATCTCATGCTCAAATCGAAAATCAACTTCAACGAAGGCTGGATTTAATTCCAAACTTGGTGAGTACCGTAAAAGGCTATGCGGCTCACGAAAAAGAAGTTATTGCCTCCATCTCAAATGCACGTGCACGGCTTGCTGGAGCAAAAACCCCCGAAGAAGAAGCAACCGCTAACGATCAATTATCTGGCGCGCTAAGCCGCTTGCTTGTCGTCGTTGAAAATTATCCTAACCTGAAGGCAGATCAGCAATTTACCCAGCTAATGGATGAACTGGCTGGAACAGAAAACAGAATTGCGGTTGCACGAAAGGATTATAATGAAAAAGTAGCAGAATTTAATAAAAAAGTGAAAAGATTCCCAGGTTCCATTATTGCAGGAATCGGCGGATTTGATGCGAAGGAATATTTTAAAGCAGACCCTAAGGCCCAAGAAGCTCCAAAAGTTGACTTTGGAGGCAACGGGTAATGAATACGAAAAGGATCTTCAGCTTTCTGTTGGTATTTACCATGTTATTTCTGTGTGCAGCCAGTGCACTTGCTGAGGATGTCCAAACACCTGCTCCAGTAGGGGATATTTATGTCCAAGATTTTGCCCATGTCCTAAATGAAACAGAAAAAGCAGAACTCATCAATTTAGGCAAGAACCTTGAAGATCGAACAACCGCCCAGGTGGCTGTGTTGACCGTTCAAACTATTGGCGACCAACCCATAGAAGAATATGCAAATGAGGCATTCCGCCAATATGGAATTGGCAGTAAGAAAGAGGACAATGGCGTTCTCCTAGTTTTAGCTATGAAGGAACACAAAATCAGGATTGAGGTAGGTTACGGTCTCGAGGGAAGAATTCCAGATGCTAAAGCCGGCCGAATCTTAGATCAATATGCTATTCCTTATTTGAAAAATAACCAGCCGAACCAGGCCGTTACGGAAACTTATACGGCACTTGCCAATGAGGTCCTTGCCGAATATAACGGCGGCGATGACAGCCAAAAAACAGCACCCAAGGATGAGGGGATAGGAATTCCATCCTGGCTTCTCATCATCATTATCCTTGTGGTGGTAGTTTTAGACTTTAAATTTTTTGGAGGCACCTTGACCTATTTTCTTCTATCCATTCTATCACGAGGCGGCGGAAGAGGCGGAGGAGGAACCCGCGGCGGCGGCGGTTCTTCTGGCGGCGGCGGTGCAAGCCGAGGCTGGTAACAAAAAGAGATGCTCTGTAGTTAAGAGCATCTCTTTTTTCAATCATAAGAAGCATTTTTTAGGACCTTTCTTTTTTTCTTATAGGTATAGAAAATAAAAATCCCTACTAAGAAAAAGATAATTGCATAAACACTATACCTTGAAAAATAAGTTGCAACATAACCCCAGTTGCTTCCGAGGATACGTCCTAGGGTGATAAAGGTAAAGCACCAAAGCAGTGCTCCAAGATAGGCGAACAAGGCGAACTTTTTATAGGAATAATTATTTATACCTGCGAGATAGGCAGTAATATGCCGGACTCCAGGAATAAAAAAACCAATGACCAAAAGGAACGGCCCAAATTTATTGAATAATTTTCTCGTACGGTCTATTTTAGCCTCGCTGATATGCAGCTTGGGACCAAACTTATGTAAAAACGGTGCGCCAAGTGCAATTCCTAATATAAAGCTCAATGTAATCCCGCTGCTTGCCCCAAAGTAGGCGCATAAGAGTGACGGCAAGTACGCTAACTTACCTGCAAAAACATTATACCCTACATAGGTGAGAAGAACTTCATCCGGAATTGGCAGACCAATAATTCCGCCAATCAAAGCAAAAATAATTCCCAAATATCCAAAGTGTTCAAGAAGATGATTTAAATGCTCCATCACTGCACATCCTATAATCATTTCTAAAATTTACTATTATCTATCATCTACAAAATTTCAATTTTTATGTATGGCTTGACACCATTTTCCACTTCTAGCCGAATATAGTAAAGTAAATGTCTTTTAGGAGTGGGTAAAAATGCCGATTGAATTTAATGAAAAGCATCAGCTGTTTCATTTATATAATGGAAAAATCACTTATATGATTCAACTTGTCCATGGTAAATATGTGGCCCATTTATATTGGGGAAGGAGGGTTCATGTACTGCAGCCTTCCAATATACTACCATTCAAAGGCAGAGCTTTTTCACCTGCGAACGAACCGGCTGACCCCCAATTTTCTCTTGATACTCTTCCACAGGAATATCCCGCCTATGGCAACGGAGATTTTCGAACGCCAGCTTATCAGCTTCAGAGTCCTGATGGGTCAACAGTTACGGAATTTGTCTATGATTCTTATGAAATTATTAGAGGAAAACCCTTTTTACAGGGACTGCCGATGGCTTATGTGGAGGAGGACGAAGAGGCAGACACGCTTGTAATTACATTGGTAGATTCTATTCTGGGCATTGGATTGAACTTATATTACACGATTTATCGTGATTTTGATGTGATCACGAGATCAGTCACGTTTGAAAACTTAGGCAGCAAAGAGGTCGATATACTTAAATGTATGAGTATGTCGGTGGATTTCCATAATTCAACTTGGGACTGGCTTCATCTTCAAGGAACATGGGCACGGGAGAGGCATATTGAACGAAGGCCACTGACTCACGGCGTTCAAGCCATTTCTTCCTCAAGGGGAGCAAGCAGCCACCAGCAAAATCCCTTTTTTGCCTTATTATCAAAAGGGGCAACGGAGGAAAGGGGTGATGTTTATGGAATTAGTTTAATTTACAGCGGAAATTTTCAGGCCTCCATTGAGGTCGATCCATTTGAGACAAGCCGAGTCAGTGTAGGGATTAATCCATTTAATTTTTCATGGCGATTAAAGCCGAGGGAGATTTTTCAAACACCGGAAGCGCTGATGGTTTTTTCACCGGAGGGTATGGGCGGAATGTCGAGAACTTTTCATAAAATGATCAGAAATAGAGTTTGCCGGGGTGTCTATCGTGATCAAACACGGCCTATTCTTATCAATAATTGGGAGGCAACGTATTTTCAGTTTACCGAAAATAAATTAAAGGAAATTGCTAACGCAGCAAAGGGTCTTGGAATTGAGATGTTTGTATTGGATGATGGGTGGTTTGGACACCGTGACAATGATAAAAGTTCGCTTGGAGATTGGTTTGTCAATAGAAAAAAACTGCCACATGGTTTACAAGGATTAGCCGGCTATTTGAATGGTAAGGGAATGAATTTTGGCTTGTGGGTTGAGCCAGAAATGATTTCTCCTGACAGTGAGTTGTACCGCAGACATCCTGACTGGTGTCTTCATGTGCCTGGGAGGAGTCGGACACTTTCGAGGAATCAGCTTGTCTTAGATTTAAGCAGAGAAGAGGTGTGTGAATGGCTGATTGATACGCTCACCTCTCTTTTTCAAAGTGCCTCGATTTCCTATGTGAAATGGGATATGAATCGGAATATGACAGAGGCAGGGTCTGCTGCCTTGCCTCCAGAAAGACAGCTGGAGACTGCCCATCGCTATATGCTAGGGTTGTATCGGATTTTAGAAGTCTTAACATCCCGGTTCCCAGAAATTTTGTTTGAAAGCTGTTCAGGAGGGGGCGGCCGCTTTGATCTGGGAATGCTGTATTATATGCCGCAAACCTGGACAAGTGATGATACGGATGCAGTTGAAAGGCTGAAAATACAATATGGAACAAGTCTAGTTTTCCCCGCCGTCACGATGGGGGCCCACGTATCAGATGTACCAAATCATCAGGCAGGAAGGGTGACGCCGATAAAGATGCGGTGCCATGTTGCCATGGCGGCGAATCTCGGATTTGAATTAAATATTGATAAACTAAGCAGGGAAGAAAAAGAGCTCGTCCGTCAGGAAATTCAGTTTTACCAACAAATCAAGGACATTGTTCAATTCGGAAATTTGTACCGGCTGATAGCTCCCTTTGAAGGGATGGATACGGCGTGGATGTATGTGGATGACAACCAAGGTCAAGCAGTTGTTTTTTACTATAAAATTTTAGCCACACCGAATCCGCCTTTTTTACGAATGAAGTTACGGGGACTGAATCCGGAGATGAAATACAAACAACATGATGATGACAGAGTCTTTTATGGAGATGAGTTGTTGAAGATTGGTTTAACCCTGCCACTCATCAAGAAAGACTATTTCTCGAGAATCTTTTATTTTAAGAGCTGTTGATTCTTGGAAATGAGTGAAAATTTTAAATATTATCTATAAATTAGCTTTCCTGAAGATTAAAATGGTTATTAAGATAGATTACTAGCTTCATTGTCATTGTTATGGAGGGATGCAGGATGAATCTTTATGATGAGTTGTTTGCTATTATTGGGGATAGTGAGCGGGTTACGATTAATGAAACCATTTTAGAACAGCATAGCAAGGGGGAGGCATACCATACTCCATTCAACCCAGATGCAGTAGTGTTTCCTAAAACGAAAGAAGAGGTAGGGAGGATTGTACAATTTGCCAGTGAGCATTCTATTCCCCTCGTTCCCTACGGGGCGGGGACAAGCTTAGAAGGACATATTATTCCGGTTCATGGAGGTATCAGTCTTAACTTTAGTCTCATGAATCAAATCTTGTCGGTACGGCCTGATGACTTTCAAGTGACCGTACAGCCAGGGGTAACCAGAACTCAGCTTAATCAAGCTTTGAAAAAACATGGCTTGTTTTTCCCGACAGATCCAGGTGCGGATGCCTCAATCGGTGGTATGGCAGCCACAAATGCCAGCGGTACTAACAGTGTGAAATATGGAGTGATGCGTGATCAGGTGCTGGGCTTAGAAGTGGTTTTAGCAGACGGATCCATTGTTCGAGCGGGAGGGAATTCCTTTAAATCTTCGGCGGGCTACAATTTATTGGGGTTATTTATAGGTTCAGAAGGGACACTAGGGATATTTACGGAGATTACTTTGAAGCTGAGAGGGATTGCAGAAGCTACATCTGCAGTCAAAGCAACTTTTCCTTCTATTGAGGCTGCAGGGAATGCAGCATCTATTCTCTTAAAAGCAGGTCTAGCAATCGGAAAAATAGAGTTAGTTGATGAGAAAACGATTCAAGCAGTTAATAAGTTTAAGAGTACGAATTACAGGGAGGAGCCTACTCTTTTCTTAGAGTTTAGCGGAAATGAACCAGAAGTTACATATAGTGTAGAAGTGATGCAGGAGATTTTAAAGGATGAGCAATGTGTTTCTTTTGAATTTGAAAATGACTCGTTACGAAGGGCGCAACTATGGGAGGCAAGGCACCATGCCGCATTTGCCATTCAGGCCGCTAATCCAGGAAAAGTATTAATGTTTACCGATGTCTGCGTCCCGTTATCAGAACTGGCAAATGCCTTGAAGCAGACAAGGGAAGTAATAGAGAAATATGGCCTAGAAGGAGCTGTATTAGGTCATGTTGGCGATGGAAACTATCATGCATGCTTGCCAATGGACCCGAAAAGTGAAGAAGAGTTGGAAGTAGTCGAAAATGTCCATCATCAGATTGTTTCTTATGCTTTATCCAAGGGAGGAACCTGCACGGGGGAACACGGAATCGGACTTGGCAAAAAAGCCTTCCTTGAAGAAGAACACGGAGACCTAATCCCAATCATGAAAATAATCAAAAACAACCTCGACCCCAAAAACATCCTAAACCCAGGGAAAATATTCTAAAACCTGACTTAGGGTGACAGGCACCGTTAATTGTATTAACAAGTTGAAAGGGTTAGTAATGGTGACAGGCACCATTACTAACCCTTTTGTGTTGTTTAGAAGTCGAAGTTGTCTGGGTCTGGGCCTACGCGCAGGTTTTGGTTCAGATTGTTTAATTGTTCCATTTCGTCATTAGTTAGTTCGAAGTCAAAGATGGAAGCATTTTCGATGATGCGATGTTCCTTCGTTGATTTTGGAATGGTGATAACGCCGTTTTGAAGGTCCCAGCGCAAAATTACTTGTGCTGCAGACTTCATATACTTTTGTCCGATTTCTTGGATAACCGGCTGATCTAATAGCTGACCTTGCATTAATGGTGACCAAGCTTCCAACTGGATCCCGTGTTCCTGACAAAAAGTATGAACTTCTTTTTGCGTTAAACGCGGATGGTATTCTACCTGATTGATCATGGGCTTGATTTCAGCATCTTTCATTAAATCCTCAAGATGATGGACGTGGAAGTTACTTACGCCAATGGCCTTTACTCTGCCTTCTTTATAAAGTGTTTCCAACGCCCGCCAAGCTTCTTTATATTTTCCTTCCACAGGCCAATGAATAAGATATAAATCCAAATAGTCTAAACCAAGCTTCTTTAAGCTTGTTTCATAGGCTTCAATCGTAGATTCATAGCCTAAGTCACTATTCCAGACCTTGGATGTCACAAAAAGGTCTTCTCTTGAAATACCTGCTTCACCTATTCCTTCGCGGATTGCTTGTCCGACACCTTCTTCGTTTCCATAAATAGAGGCTGTATCAATACTGCGGTAGCCATACTTAATGGCAAATTTAACGGCATTGACAAGTTCAGGTCCTTCTTCTACTTTGAATACCCCAAGCCCAAACCTAGGCATTTTTACTCCATTGCTAAGTGTAGTTGTGGATTGTAAGTTGTTAATCATTTTAATGATCCTCCAAATTATTAATTTTTTATAGAGAGGAAGGGGTTGTTGTTCCAACCCGATCCTATAAATAATTAAATTTAAAAAGATATGGTTATTTAAATAACTTTTACGATCGTATTACCGTCTTCCTTACGATCATTCCTTTCAAGTCTCCGGCTCCATCCGGTAAGAATAACAGCTCCAAAAACCATTATGGCTCCTATCCAAGAAGTATGGATAAGTCCGATCGAATCGGTAATGACTCCGCCTAAGTATGATCCTAATGCAATTCCAGCATTAAATGCGGCAATATTGATAGCGGATGCGACATCCACTGCAGTAGGAACAAACCGTTCTGCTAACATGACGACGTATACTTGCAATCCAGGAACATTCATAAAAGCCAATAATCCCATGAAGAAAATGGTTATTAATCCAGCAGTCTTATACGGTGCAGTGAACTGCAAGAGAAATAGCACAAATGCTTGTAAGATAAACATATAAAATAGTGCCTTGATAGGATTTTTATTGGATAGCTTTCCTCCAACCATGTTCCCGATGGCAATTGCGACACCATAAACAAGCAAGATCACGGCAACCGTGCCTTCCTTAAATCCTGTTATATCCTGCAAGATGGGGGACAGGTACGTAAACACCACGAATGTTCCTCCATAACCTAGTGCAGTAATAATAAATAGAAGTAATAACCGTCCGTTCGTTACCAATTTGAATTGGTCGCGAAACGTAGTCTGAACTCCCTTGCGTAAATCAGACGGAACAAGGATGCTGTTAGCAAAAAAAGCAATCACACCGACTGCGATAATGATGACAAAAGCCATCCTCCAGCCAAATTGCTGCCCGATGAAGGTACCAAAAGGGACACCTGTAACGGTTGCGACCGTTAGCCCTGAAAACATAATGGAGATCGCACTAGCTCTTCGGTTTTCATGTACTAACTCAGCAGCAATTGTTGAACCAATAGACATAAAGACACCGTGTGAAAAGGCAGAGATGACACGGGCAGTTAGTAATACGCCAATGCTTGTTGCGCTGGCAGCCAACCCATTCCCGATGATAAAAATAATCATAATCCAAAGCAGCAGGGATTTACGTGACATCCTAGAGGTAAGGGATGTTAGAATCGGCGCCCCAAATGTTACTCCTAAAGCATATAAAGATACGGTTAAGCCGGCTGTGGTAACGGATATTTGTAAATCTTGTGCGATGAGCGGCAGGAGCCCTACACTAATAAATTCAGTTGTTCCAATAGCGAAGGCACTAACGGCTAGTGCCAAAAGAGCGAAGGTACTTCTTTTTTGATCTATAGTCATTTGTTTTCTCTCCTCCTAAAAATGGTTCTATTGTATGAATGAATTGCATCAAGCAAAACTATAAAAAGAATCAAAATGAGATATTTCAACCGGCAAATGTTATTATGGAATATATAGAGATAAAGGAAAAGTACGTACTTTAAAGTAATATAGGCACTAAAAAGTGCGGTAGGTACTTTTTGGTTCCTATAAAACGGAGGATTAGATAATGAAGGAAAAGAAATATAATATATCGGTTGAAGCTACTTTAGAAGTAATTGGGGGAAAGTGGAAATGTGTGATTCTATGCCATTTAACACATGGCAAGAAACGAACCAGTGAACTAAAACGGTTGATGCCGGATATTACACAAAAGATGTTGACTCAACAATTACGGGAATTAGAGGATGACGGCATTATTAACCGAATCGTATATAATCAGATTCCGCCAAAGGTAGAGTATGAGCTCAGTAAATATGGCAAGAGCCTGCAAGGTATTTTAGATTCTCTTTGTGCTTGGGGGGCTAATCATATCACTAGAGTATACGGTGATCTTTCAGTTCTAGATGATAATGTGTTAAATGATAAATTGAAATAGGTTTTCGGAGGGAATCGTTTTACCTATATTTTCTGTTTGACGTTTAGCTGCCCTTTCTCTATTATATAGAGAAGAGAATACCCGTACTTGAACGGGAGAGGTTCATAGCTGATACCCTCTATAAAAAACTATGGATACATGACTTTCTGCCATGTCCATATAGGACATGGCTTTTTGTTTTTATCCCTTTAGTTTGCATAGAACATTGATTGTTCAGCTGAACTCTCTTAAACGTGTGGGGACACATTTTTTACAGGGGGTTTTTTTATGTCTGGCCGCAGCCACGAAGAAGGATTAAAGGATTTAACACTATTAGGTAATCAAGGAACTACCTATTCATTTGAATATGCACCTGAAGTTTTGGAGGCAGTTGACAATCTGCATCCAGAGCGTGATTATTTCGTCAAATTCAATTGCCCAGAATTTACTAGCTTGTGTCCGCTGACACGGCAGCCGGATTTTGCTACTATGTACATTTCTTATGTTCCGGATAAAAAAATTGTTGAGAGCAAATCTTTGAAGTTATACCTATTTAGTTTCAGAAATCATGGTGATTTCCACGAAGATTGTGTGAATATTATCATGAATGACCTCATTAAACTACTTGACCCACGCTATATTGAAGTTTGGGGTAAATTTACCCCGCGCGGAGGAATTTCCATTGACCCATGGTGCAACTATGGAAAACCAGGGACCAAATATGAAGAAATGGCAGCCTACCGCCTTATGAACCACGACCTCTACCCAGAAAAAATTGATAATCGTTAATTAATAAGATAATCTCCTTATCTTTACAATTATTTTTAAAATACAACTTAATACTTACGAGAACGGACCTGACGCCAAAGAAGTTACTTTTTGGTGTCAGGTTCTTTTTTTATTTTTATTAAGGATAAGTTAAGGGAGGCCCACGATAATAGGCTCATGAATAAAAAAATACTTTGGGGCGTGTCCGGACTGCTCCATGATCAAAGGAGTCTAGATAAATGAAAAAGTGGATTTGGATACTGATTAGTTTGCTAGTTGTAGGGTATGTCGGCTACCAATGGTTTCATTCGAAAAGTAGTGCTGCTAGTACAAGCGACACTACACAGGTTCGAACGGCTACTGTACAAAAAGGGAAGCTAGAAGTAACCATTAGCGGTTCGGGGACAGTTGAACCCGTAACGACCGAGGATATAAAAGCAACCGATGATAATAACGAAATTGATGAGGTTTTAGTAGCTGCAGGTGACAAAGTTAGCAAGGGGGATGAATTAGTAACCTTTACTGATGACAGCGACCCAATTACGGCACCAGCGGATGGAACCATCACAACCGTATCAGTTGCCTCAGGCGATAGAATTACAAAAGGTATGGTTGTGGCCCACCTTACCAATTACGAGGATTTACAAACAGTCGTTCAGGTAGATGAATTAGATATTCCTAAAGTGAAAGTGAATCAAACGGTCAATTTAACCGTTAGTGCCTACCCAGATGTGACGTATACAGGGAAAGTAACGGATGTTGCAGAAGAAGGGACATCGACAAATGGTTCATCCACCTTTGCTGTAACTATTCATATTGATAAGCCAACCAATCTAAAAGTTGGTATGAGCACGGAAGCTGCTATCTTAACAGCAAGTAAGACGGATGCATTATATGTTCCTGCAGATGCCATCTATACAAACAATAATGAAAAATATGTAATTGTTGCTTCATCAGGTACAAGCTCTGATAGCTCTACAGAAGCAGCAGGTCAGCAGAAATCTGTCAAAACAGGTATTTCTACAGATGAATATATAGAAATCACTGAAGGGGTAACCGAAGGAGAAATTGTCCAGCTTCCACAGTTATCTTCAAGTAGTACATCAACGTATCGGCAAGGCAGAATGATGCAAGGAATGGGTGGTATGAGCGGCATGCAAGGTGGAGGAATGCCTCCAAGCGGAGGACAAGGAGCTCAAAGCGGGAAATCTGGTAACTAATCATAAATGACAAAAATCTATAAAAAAAGGAGAATTTTTATGAAACAAACAAGGAAAGCACACTTATGGATTGGATTAATATGTTCAATATTCATTCTTATGGAATCTATTACAGGGCTGCTAATGAATGAGCCCTGGCTGATTGGTCAGTCGCAAACAGAACAACGGGGTAATTTTCAGCAAGGAATGATGCCGGGACAACAACAAGGAACGAACACAAGTTCAAATCAAACAACAAATCAAACACAAGGATCGAACCAACTAGCAAATGGTCAAACTAAAGCTCAGACGGGTTCGTCAACCCAATCAAGCGGCAATACTAATGGACAAACCGGCAGTAATACCCAAAGTAATTCGAATGGACAGTTGCAAGGTCCAGGTGGCCAAAATGGTATGAATTTTGGTGAAAAAGGCGCCCAATCAGGCTCTTTAATGGGAATCATTAAAGGACTGCACGAAGGAAGAATTGGAACGACTAATATTAAATGGTTAATTGATCTAACGGCAATCGCAATGATTTTCTTAACAGGATCAGGTATCTATCTTTCTTCAAAGGTACTTGTACTTGCTGCAGAAAGAAAAAGGAAGAAGTTAAAAATGGAAAGAGAAATTGCATAATTCCATGCGAAAGCACCTCCAAAAAACTGGACGGTGCTTTTTTGAGAGAAGCACACCAACTTTCAGCCTGGGTGCTTCTTTTATCTTTAAGGGAAACTTAAGGCTTGCTTAATAGAATATAAAGATATAAATGGGTGAAGGAGCTACTATAGATGAATGTGTTATTAGCAGAAGATGATCATCGTCTTGGTGATTTAATAGTTTATATGTTAAAAAAGAAAGGTAATTGCAATGTTGAATGGGTGAAGGAAGGGGAAGATGCCCTTTATTATGCAACAACCGCCCATTACGATGTCATTATTATGGATTGGATGATGCCAAATGGAGATGGTGTTGATGTCTGCAAACGGCTACGCAAACAAGGGTATGCAGGGGCTATCCTGATGTTAACGGCTAAAGACACTGTTCAAGACCGAATCCAAGGTCTTGATTCTGGCGCAGATGATTACCTTGTTAAACCATTTGAATTTGATGAGCTAATGGCTAGACTGCGGGCACTTTCTCGTCGGAATTTTGCTCCTATTGTAGAAGAAGAAGCGGAGATAGCCGGATTGGTCTTTAATCGGGCGAGCCATATGGTCAGGTTCGAGGATGCTGAAATCCAGTTTAGTCCCCGTGAATTTCAACTATTAGATCTGCTAGTTCAAAATAAGGGACAAGTCCTGCCGCGGGAGTTGATTTATGAACGCGTCTGGGGGCTTGAAACGGATGTGACGTTGAAGACGATCGATGCAACTGTGAAATTAATCCGTAAAAAACTATCTATAATAAATAAACAAGATAAGCTCCAAAGCATTAGAGGGGTGGGGTATAAATTTGAAAAGTAACTTTCTTTTTAATCGTTTCGACACAGATGTTTTTAATCATACACAAAATCGGCTGACACGAAATTTTAGCGGGCTTCTCATGCTTTTTCTCTTTCTTTTTATCATAATTGTTTATACAGTCATTTATTTTGTCATTTTAAATACACAGGAAAGGGAATTGCGGAACTTAGTCTCGCAAGAAGCTGGTTACATTGAGACCTTGTTAGGCAAGAATAACCAAAGTGACCTTAGAGGCATTCAAAATCAAGAAGTCATTTTTGCTGGTGTAGATCAATCCTTTTACTATGTCATCAATTCTAACAGGGAAGTAGTGATGGGCAGTGAAGCCAATCCCCGCTTACGCCCGGAATTACTTTCTTTTGTATACAAACATATGTCCAATGATCAAGATGTTCAAAATGAAGTTATCAGGATGGATGAGAAATTAAGAAAAGGTAGAGGGGGATTCCGGGCGCCCGATCAAAATCAAGATATCCATATGATGATAGCCAGCCATGGGGTTTATTATAAAGGTCAATACATAGGGCAAATTTATATAGGTAAAGACGTCTCATTTGCTTATCGGTTATTTCACTGGGTTTTGGTTATTCTCATCGTATTGGGATTTGTTTTTGTGGGAGTTGCTGTATTTATTAGTTTACGTATGTCTAAACGTGCGATGGTTCCGATTAAATCAGCTTTTAAAAGGCAGCGGGAATTTGTTGGGGATGCATCCCATGAATTGCGGACACCTCTAAGTGTCTTGCTATCGTCTGTTGACGCGATGGATATGACTATTGATACTCAAAAGGATGAGATGGCTAGTAAGTTACTTGCAAATATGAGAGAGGAGGTCAAGCGGATGACGAACCTAGTCAGCGACCTTTTAACTCTCGCTCGTTCAGATTCGAATACCATTGAGCTTAAAAAGGAGGAATTTGATTTAAGGCCCCTTGCTGAAAAAGCAATCGAGTCATTACACCCGATTGCTGCATCCAAACAGATTCAGTTGGGGTTAAATTCTACTGATATTTTTACAGTCATAGGAGATCCTCAGAGATTATCGCAGCTTATTTATATACTTTTAGACAATGCTATAAAATATACGCCTGACGGTGGGGAAGTAAAACTCAACCTATTAAAAGAAGGGCGTGAAGTAAGAATAATGGTTCAAGATACAGGTATTGGGATTAAGAAAGAGGATTATCACAAAATTTTTGAGCGCTTTTATCGGACTGATAAATCTCGCTCCCGCCAAATAGGCGGACATGGATTAGGACTTTCTATTGCGAAATGGATTGTCGAAACACATAAAGGAACGATCCAAGTAACTAGTGTACTTGGAAAAGGAAGTACATTTATCGTTAAACTGCCTGATTACGATTAAGAAATCAGGCTTTCTTTTAAAAAAATTGTTTAATAGAGGTTGACTTCATTTGGATATGATAGTAATATAGTAATCCTGATGAGGGGATGCCAGTTAGGCAAACTTCTTATTAGAAAAATAATTATCAGGTGTTGACAAGGTTAAATGAATCTGATAATATTAATTCTCGTTGAACAGACGGAAAAAATATTTCAAAATAATGTTTGACATCGTGATTAACGAAATGTTATAATAGTTTCCTGTCGGTAATTGTTCTTTGAAAACTAAACAAACAAAAACGTCAACAAACAATAAATAGTAGTTTCTTATAGAAACTATGCCAACGTAAATTTTTTGAGCTAATCAACTTTC
>NZ_PGVE01000039.1 GCF_002860255.1 Neobacillus cucumis | reverse complement strand
TTTTTCTGGTGTTAAGTCCATTTCTTCTCCAATTTCTTCAGGTGAAGGCTCTCGTCCTAAATCTTGAAGCAATTGACGCTGGACACGGATCAATTTATTGATCGTTTCCACCATATGCACGGGAATACGGATTGTACGTGCCTGATCCGCGATTGCGCGTGTGATTGCCTGACGGATCCACCAAGTTGCGTACGTACTGAATTTAAAGCCTTTCGTATGGTCAAATTTCTCAACAGCTTTAATAAGACCCATATTTCCTTCTTGAATCAAATCTAAGAATAGCATACCGCGACCGACATAGCGTTTTGCAATACTGACAACTAAACGTAAGTTCGCTTCAGCCAATTTCTTTTTGGCATTCTCACCACGAATAATAGTAGCATCTATTTCAGGTGTCATTTTCCCTGTTTCCTCAAGCTCTGTTTCAGCAGCTAAACCATCGATAATCCGAATCGCTAATTCTACTTCTTCTTTACCTGTCAATAAATCTACTCGTCCTATTTCTTTTAAATACATACGGACTGGATCGTTGATTCTTACGCCAGGTGGCACACTTAAATCATTTAAATCAAATTGTTCTTCTTTTTCAGCCTTGGGATCAGCTTCTTCTTTTCTGTCCATTTCAATTTCTTGTGCTTCTATCTGGTCAAGAAACTCTTCGAATTGCTCAGGCTCCATTTCAAAGGATGCCAGTTTTTCCGTTACATCCTCTAGTGTTAGCTCACCTGCTTTTTTACCCGCTTCAATAATAGCCGCTTTTGCTTCTTCAAGAGTCAATTCTACTTCTCCCGTTTGTTCTTCTTTTGTCATAGTGACTATACCTCCTTACAGAACCTTTAACGATCTCACAAGCTGGATTACTTCCGAGGCCAACTCCATTGCTTTTAGTAGGTCGTTCCTTTTTTCTGCTTCTTTTGATTCGTGTCGCTTTTGATCAATTAGACGTTTCATTTGATTTCTTTTTAAATGACGGATACAGTCATTTACTTCTTGTGTGGTATGCTCCTTTGAACGTTCAGTTAAGATGGCTTCCATGACGACTTTCTTCAGTTGCCTGTCTTCTAACGTTTCTGCAAATCGCTGATAGTTTGGCAAATCATATTGTTCATAAAACGCTGCTAACTTAAAGAATATTTTGATGATGTCATCTCTCACAAATAAATCTTGAAGTTCCAGTCGTTTTTCCTCGAATAGATCTGCGTCCATCAGCAGATGCGCAAGAAGTAATTGTTCCGCGCGATCTGTTTCTGCACGATTCGCCGGGGCTCTCGTAACTTGTACAGTTCTGTCTTCATCAGGACTTGTATCTTGCGATTGTTTCGATTGTTTCGCCTTTTTTGCAATCGACTTAGTAAATTCTTGTTCAAGTGACTCTTTTGAAGCATGTGTTTCATTGTGGAGTTGCTGGATCAATAAATCTTTCTCAATAGGAGAACAACGGTGAGCCAGTTCGTCAAATACTTCGTGTACGTATTGCTTGATGTCATGATCAACGGATAAATTCTTATCTCTTCTATAGTAGGCCGCTACGAAAGAAATATAGGATAACGCTTGATCAAGCACCTTTTCTGAAAATACTTCTGAACCATGTTGACCGATATAGTCATCAGGATCCATTTTATCAGGCAATGTGGCAACCAGTACATCCATTCCGCTATCCATTAGTTGGTCGGCAAATCGTTTGGCAGCCCCCCAGCCAGCTGAGTCACCATCACAGCAAATGACTATCTTTTTTGCCATTCGCTTCAATTTCACGAT
>NZ_PGVE01000038.1 GCF_002860255.1 Neobacillus cucumis | reverse complement strand
TCTACTAAACCGAGCTTTACAGCAAAGTCAATTTCACGGGATAAACCGTACATTTGCGTGTCGAGTACTTCCTCATATAGCGGACATTGCGGCATAGTTAAATTATCCATTTGCACTTTTATTAGCTTTGCAATTTTCTCTGCGTCTATGTGCAGTTGTTTCATGGCTTGTTCTTTGTACGTATCTTGAACTTCTATTTCCATGGAGACGCCCCCATTATTCATTATTCCCGCAAGGTGTTAATGTCTAAATTGTATCTTTTGCTCTTACAAAATGCAAGTGTTACCCAATGAAAAAAACGAACTGAAATGAAATCCTTTTCACTTCTTCTATGAAAAGGTATACTAAAACTAGTGACTATGGATTGAGGGGGATATATTTTGGAACTTATTATACCAATTACCGGAAATGTGAAACATGCAATAACATTAGATCCTACTGTTTGGATATTTGATGATCGTCGTATCGATCTGGATGAATTTTTCTCGGAGGATTTTGTCGAAAAAGATGAAATGGAAGAGTATAAAGAAAGAATGGGTAAGCACTGGTCCAGAGAAATTATGGAAGGTGCTACTTATCCACCTACTTTAAAAAGTGAAAAAAGATTTGAAAAAGATAAGATGTTGTCAAGCAGCTTCGGTATTGTATTAAAACCATTCATACACAATGCTGTACCATCAGCAAACGCAACAACGTTTACACTCATTACTAAAGATGAAAAATACACCTATCCACTTGAGGAAGCAAGCAACATTATTTTCAAATTCAGTCATAACGGTAAACCTCTTCGTGAAGACGGTCCCGTACATGTTCTGTTTAAAGACGGATCGAATCAAGATTCACCGATTCGTTATGTTCTGGCTATCCAAGTAGATTGAAGGAGAAATTCCAATGCGCGTAAAATGTGTCATATGTGACCAAAACGATCAATTAGAAGATAACAATCCACTTGCCAAAAAATTACGAAACCGCCCCATACATACGTATATGTGTCCAACATGTAAAGAGCGGATCAGTAACTTGACAGAGAAACGAATTGCGACTGGTAACTTTGTTTTCTACCGTAGTTCAGATCCGACTGAAAAAGATTTTTAATCGAATAAAAAGACTCCGTTACTGAGTAACGGAGTCTTTTTTGTGTTCATTCATTCGTCGAACACGATAGATAATGAGAATGGCAGCAGCCACAAACAGTCCTTCTACGATTGGCAGGAAGAAAGCTAAGAATGTTAGTATTATACATCCAATAAATAGGAACGTATAAATGATAACGTTTCGACCAAAGCCAATCTTCCTTGCAAATCCAAGCTTATACACAATAGCAGACATGATGAAAACGAGCGCAAACAGAATATAGCCGGCTGTCGTGAAATTTGGCGCATATTCATAAATAATGCGAGCGGTTCCCGACAACCGATTGTAGACCATTTCTGAATCTTCTACTCTCATTCCATACATTCCCTTCTATCTTTATTATTCGCCAAGTTTTTTCTTTTTATTTATACGTTCACGTTCATTCTTGTCAAGAACTTTCTTACGTAAACGAATCGTTTGTGGTGTAACTTCACAGTACTCGTCATC
>NZ_PGVE01000037.1 GCF_002860255.1 Neobacillus cucumis | reverse complement strand
TTTAGTTTTCAAAGAGCAATTGTCGTTGTTCAGAAGCGACTTTATTAATTTATCACATCATCACTTTTGATGTCAACACTTTTTTAAATCTTTCAAACCGTCACTCACGAAAGCTTTTAAAGAATGTTTCGCAGCGACGGTTATTAATATACCAAGTATTTTCGTAAAGGTCAATACCTTTTATTATTTTTATAAAATAATTATGAGATACGATAACATCGATGAAAAACACCATGACCTTTGGTCTCTAGATTCACTACTTCTAACAAATGCTTTTCAATCAAATATTCAATCAACACACCGAGATCTACAGAGTAAGGAATAAGCTCTTTTTCACTCATAATTTCATTAAACAACCAGTACTCCTTGGTGCTTAATACTTCCAATAAGTGAGCAGTACCAATATTTGTTCTAGAATGAATCAAAAACTCACTCGCCAAAAACAAAAGTTCAAGCCTTTTTTCCAAGGTTTCTTCACTATTTACAAGTTCAACATATAACTTATAGATTTCCGGCTCTATTTGTTTTACTTGGTGCCAGACTGTAAGTTCCGGATGAAGACCATTTTCTATGACAGCTAATCGAGCCAAATGATGCAGAGAGTGCACAACGTGGTTATATGCATCTAAAAATTGACCACTCTCAAATAATGCTTTTCCATCCACATAACGTCGAATTAATTTAGCAAATTCTAAACCCATCTTAATTTTCCGTCCATTGAAAGGAAAGTCCCGGAGCTCCGTTTTTAAATTAATTACATATTCGTTTCGGTCAAACAAAATTTTCGCTTCATGAATCCATTCAAATATCTTACGATTTGTACCTAAAAGGAGCCATTCCTGCAACTGTGATTCTGTTATGATATGCATGGCTGCCTTTTTATCATCGTAAGTATAATGTTTAATAAATAATGGCTGTTCTGCCTCTTTAACGATTATCAACAACAATACATCAAATGAATCAGTAATATGACTAGATTTCTGTTTTTTTTCAATCAATAAAACTCCAAGTGTATTGGTTTGACTTGCCCGTTCTTGATATATGGGCCGAAGGATGTCTTCCATTCATCATTCCTCCATTTTATTCAGGTAGCATTATATGTTCGACAGTGGAATCTAATTTCCTTCTTTCTTAAAAGACAATTTTCGACATTCTTTGTATTTTTTCTTAGAAAATAATTGTGGTATAGTTTGTCTAGGAGGGAGAAACATGGCAAAATATTCGAGCAAAATTAATAAAATCCGGACCTTTGCATTATCCTTAATCTTCATTGGTTTTATTATTATGTATGTCGGGATTTATTTTCGTACATCACCAATTATTATGACCATCTTTATGCTTTTAGGGCTCATTTTTATCATCGCGAGTACAGTGGTCTATTTTTGGATTGGTATGCTTTCAACCAAAACTATTCAGGTTAAGTGCCCAAACTGCGGAAAGCCCACTAAAATGCTTGGCAGGGTAGATATGTGTATGTACTGCCGTGAACCATTAACATTAGACCCTAGTCTCGAAGGAAAACAATTTGATGAATCCTACAATCATAAAAAGGGAAGTAAATAAATAGAGGATGACCAAAACCTATTGGTTTAACCAAAAGGCTTTAGTCACCCTCTTTTTTATTGAACTGAATCAATGTACTTCTTTACTTGCACACTCAGGACAAGATCCATAGATCTCCATACGGTGATTATCCACTTTAAAGCCTGTTACATGTGATGCTAGATGCTCAACCTCATCCAAACCAGGATAATGAAAGTCAACTATTTTACCACAACTTTGACAAATAACGTGATAATGATGAGAAGTGACAAAATCAAAACGAGCGGATGCATCCCCATAGGTTAATTCCTTAACAAGTCCCACTTCGCGAAATACTCGTAAATTATTGTAAACTGTTGCCACACTCATATTGGGGAATTTCCCTTCAAGGGCTTTATATATTTCATCAGCAGTAGGATGTGACATCGAGTTTATTAAATATTCAAGTATAGCATGACGTTGTGGAGTAATCCGCACACCTGTTTCCTTCAGAGTATCCAACGCTTCTTTTAACTGATTCATCGCCATGCACCTTCTTTCTAAAAAATATTATTAGATTATAATTGTTATAATTAATTTTACTAGGTCTTTTGTACGTTTGTCAATATTGTAATCTAACAATCGCTATTTGTTATTAACTTTCCACATGTAAAGTTTGCTCTTTCTGACTTAATTGATAATTGACATATCTCGCTGTTACAAACAAAAGATCTGAAAGCCGGTTTAAATAGGCTAAAACAATCGGATTAACATCGTCCCCTAATGAAACGGCACACCGTTCAGCTCTCCGTGCTATTGTTCTTGCCACATGAAAAGCAGCACCTGCTGGATGTCCACCAGGAAGGATGAAATTTGTCAGCGCAGGCAGAGTGGAATCCCAGTCATCAATATTTTTTTCCAAATGCTCAATATCATCAGATTCAAGTTTCCACTTTACTTCTTTTCCTTTTGGTGTGGCTAATTCTGCACCAACATGAAAAAGGTTTGTTTGTATTTTATGATATACATTTTCAATTATTTCTTTCCCTTTAAAATTTTCATTTTTTAAGTAACTCATCGCCAGACCAATCATAGAGTTAGTTTCATCGCAAGTTCCATAAGCCTCGACCCGCATATCGTTTTTCGCTACCCTCTGTCCATATACTAAAGAAGTCGTTCCTTTATCACCTGTTTTAGTATAAATTTTCAATTACTATCCCTCCACTAAGAAGATTTTGTTTTAATGATATTTATGTATTTTTAACGATTACGATTTTCTTCATCTTAACACCTATCCTTATATTTCGAAAAGTTGTAATCATGACATACTCCTTTATATATAAAAAAAAAGGGCCCGCTAAGGACCCTAATAATTTTATCTGAGGAGGTATGCCCTAATAAAATGATATTCAATTTACGCCATCTTGCATTGGACAAATGCCTTTATCAGAGAAAATAGGCTTTAAAGCAGGTAGAAAAATAAATCTCAAAGCGCCTGTCTATTATCTCTTTTCTGCATCAAAGCGATTGAAGAAAGGAATAATAAACGTATTTAGTTAGAATTGGAGGATACATATGAAAACCACTGAAAACACCTTATCTATATTTGCTCTTGGCGGCATCAATGAAATCGGAAAAAACATGTATGTTGTCCAGTATGAAGACGATATTTTTATTATTGATTGCGGTGGAAAATTTCCTGATGAAAGCTTGCTGGGTATTGATTTAATTATTCCGGACATTACCTATTTGGAGGAGAATCAGGAGAAAATTAAGGCTTTAATTGTTACGCACGGCCATGAAGATCATATTGGCGGTATTCCCTACTTTTTAAGAAAATTAAATATCCCCATTTATGCAACCCGATTTACACTGGGATTAATTGAATTAAAAATAGATGAGCACAGACTTAAAGGAGATTCCAAACTAATTACTATTGACTCTGATTCAAAATTGGAATTTGGGGAAGTACAAATTTCCTTTTTTAAAGTTAGCCATAGTATTCCTGACTGTCTTGGAATCGTCTTTCATACGCCAGAAGGAAATGTAGTCCATACGGGGGATTTTAAATTTGATTTAACGCCGGCCAATAACCAATATTCCGATATACATAAAATGGCTGAAATTGGCCAGCAGGGTGTATTAGTCTTAATTTCTGAAAGTACTAACGCAGAGCGTAAGGGGCTAACTCCTTCAGAA
The DNA here is from genome assembly GCF_002860255.1 of Neobacillus cucumis. Taxonomy (GTDB): domain Bacteria; phylum Bacillota; class Bacilli; order Bacillales; family Cytobacillaceae; genus Neobacillus; species Neobacillus cucumis_A. The sequence continues at coordinate 144,731 of NZ_PGVE01000037.1, read as the reverse complement.
CAGATGGTAGGTTCACATATGGATGAAGCCTTCATAAAGGCCCGGGGGAAGATTTTCATCTCAACCTTTGCATCGAATGTCAACCGTGTTCAACAAGTCGTTGAATCAGCAATGAAGACTAATCGCAAACTCGCACTACTAGGCCGCAGTATGGTCAATGTTGTTAATGTAGCTATTGAACGAGGTTATCTAAATGTCCCTGAGGGAATGATTATTGATGCAAACGAAGTCGATCAGCTGCCTTCGGAAAAGGTTGCAATCCTTTGTACCGGCAGCCAAGGGGAACCAATGGCAGCACTATCACGATTAGCAAACGGAAACTTCCGTGATGTGGCCATTTATCCGGGAGATACAGTAATATTAGCAGCGTCTCCAATCCCAGGAAACGAAAAGGATGTTTCACGCATTATTGATAACTTATTTCAAATCGGTGCCAAAGTCATTTATGGTTCCGGTAGTACAACAGGTATGCATGTTTCCGGACACGGCTATCAGGAAGACCTAAAGCTAATGCTGACACTAATGAAACCAACCTATTTCATCCCTATTCATGGTGAATTCCGAATGTTGCATCATCACCGTATGTTAGCTGAATCCGTCGGAGTGGAAAAAGGAAATACATTTATTATTAAAAACGGAGACGTTGTGGATATCAATAATGGGATCGCCCGTCAAACCCGCTCCGTACCAGCTGGAGATACATATGTAGATGGTATCGGTGTTGGTGATGTGGGAGATATTGTATTACGTGACAGAAAGCAGCTGTCTGAAGACGGAATGCTCGTTATTGTCATTACCATCAGTAAAGGGGACCGGAAGATTATTTCAGGCCCTGATACTATTACCCGTGGGTTCGTTTATGCAAGAGACTCAGATGAACTGCTTAAAGAAGTAAATCGTCTGGTCAAAAAGACCGTCAACGACATGCAAACAGAAAATATCCGTCAATGGAATGTAATTAAACAAAACATAAAAAAATCTGTTGGACAATATCTATTTACACAAACAAAACGGAAGCCAATGATTCTCCCAATTATTATCGAAATTTAGTTAAGCAAAAAGGATGTGCACGTTAATCGTGACACATCCTTTTTTAATATGGATCAAGCCAAATTCTCTTTTACATACTGCAGGGCCTCTTCAACGTGCCCTTTTACTTTTACCTTCCGCCACTCTTTAACCAACTTTCCTTCCTTATCTATCACAAACGTCGACCGTTCAATTCCCATATATTCTTTTCCAAAATTCTTTTTTAGTTTCCATACTTCATACAATTCTGCGGCTTTATGTTCCTCATCTACTAGGAGCGTAAAAGGTAAATTATACTTTTCGATAAATTTTTCATGCTTCTCTTGAGGATCAGGGCTGATTCCAATAATCATGCAATCTAACTCTGTAAAGCTCTGATGATAATCTCGAAAATCACATGCCTGAGTAGTGCAGCCTGGAGTCATGTCTTTCGGATAGAAATACAAAACAACATTTTTCCCTCTAAAATCAGCTAACCTAACACTTTCCCCATTTGTAGCCCTTAATTCAAAATCGGGTGCCTGATTTCCAACTTTAATCGTCATTTTACCTCTTCCTTTGCTTAGTTGAATTCATGTTCCGAGTGCTGTTTGGTACTCTGAATACTCTTAGCGTAACCAAATTCACTTAACAACACAACTAAACACAATCAAAAGGCTTACTTTTCATTATTAAGGACTACTCTTGCCACAAAGGCTGCAGGCAAGGTGTAGCCAATTAACGCTTCAATAACAGCAATCATTCTTCCTAATCCTTGCGGAAGGACATCACCATTCCCAACTGAAAAAAGCGTCATGGCACTAAAATAAAAGCTGGTTTCAAAAGTATTCCTATGAGAATCATTTACTTCCCGCAAGAGAGGCATACCGATTAAATTAAATAGAATAAAGATTAGTCCAAAACCAAGGATGATAGTTAAATAAACAGCTCCTAAATACAAAAAGTTCTCAGCCGAAACTATTTTCCCCTTAAGGGTGTTAGGAGTAAATAATGTTCGTAAACTCATGAAAATGCAAAAAATGACAATCGGCAATAAGAAATAGAACATAAAAACCACCTCTAAGAAAATGCGCCTTATTCTATTCCTATGCCGGCTTGGACAATAAAATATCAAAAACCGGGCATAATCCCGGTTTCCTTCTAAAATATTTAATTCCCTGCACCTCGGTATTTTTTTACGCCTTGGTTCCAAAGCATAACCGAAAGAATAAAGAAAACAACCCCAATAACTGGCGTTAAAAAAGAATACAAGTACCATTCTTGTTTTTCTAAAAAGAAGGCTGCAGGGTAAACACCCACAAACGCAAACGGTAAAACCCATGTTAACACAAAGCGGATTAATTGATTATAGATATTCACCGGGTACCTTCCATAGTTACTGATATTATACATCATCGGCATCAACGACGTTCTGGCATCGGCCCAAAAGCTTATACAAGCCAGTATAATAAACACTCCTCCATAAACCAGTGCACCGCCAATAACAAAAACGATAAACAAAATGGGATCATACCAATCTACATCTAAATGGAGCCTGCTTCCAGCATAAAACATGACAGCAAGTCCCGTTATAGCACCTAATAGTGATTCAAGCTCAAGTCTTTCAAGAATAATTTGAAATAGACTATGAATGGGTCTTGTTAAAATCCGGTCCAGTTCTCCCTTTACAATATAACGTTCATTAAAGTCCCAAATATTAAAGAACGCTGAAAAAACGGCAAACGGAACTAGAAAAAAGCCATAGATAAAAATAATCTCATCTCTGTTCCAGCCGTGAAGTAAATGGGTATGTCCGAAGACAACCAATATAAAAACAAGGTTAATAGCTTGGGACATTAAATCCGAAAAAAACTCGACAAAAAGATCCGCCCGGTATTGAAATCTTGTTTTTAGATATTGTGAAATATATTGAAAAAACATGGATAAATAAAACACATCTTACCCCCCTTGAATAATCATCTGTTTTTTTGCTAGATGCCAAAGAACATAAATCGGCAACATTAAAATAATTACCCAAATAAATTGCTGGCCAATTGCAGCTACCGCCTGATCATGTGAAAATCCTTTGGTAAAAATCATACTAGGGGTATAACTTATCCCTTTAAAAGGCAGAAACCCCATTACAGTTTGAGCCCACCCTGGAAAGAAACTAATCGGCAAGAGAAGTCCAGAAAATAAATCAATTACCACTCGTTTGGCACGAATAAGCCCAGCATTATTATATAAGAAGAAAGTCGTTATTCCTGTTAATAAATTAAGCTCTGTATTAATGAAAAAACTTAATAAAATAGAAATGGTAAATAAACCCCAAACACTCAAATTCCATGTAAACTGAATTGGAAAAATAAAGTAAACAATGATAAGCCCCGGAGCTGAAAAGAAGAAAAGCCTAAAAATCCCTTCCCCCAATCCTTGCATGGTTTTCATCCCCAAATAATTGTAGGGTCTAATCAATTCAATGGCCACTTTTCCTTCCATAATTTCTTGGGCCATTTCTCGGTCTAGATTATTAAAATAAAATGCTCTTGCCATCCATGAAACGGCTACATAGGTAGTCATCTGTACGACAGAAAGTCCTTGAATTTGTTCTTTGCCGCCATAAATAGCCGTCCAAAGAAAATAATAAGCTCCAATATTAATGCCATAAATAAGAATTCCCGTATAATAGTTAGTCCGATAGGCAAGCATCATTAAAAAACGAATCCGAATCATTTCTAAATACTTATCCAACTTCCACAGCACCCTTTTCATAGATATTTCGTATAATTTCTTCTGTCGAAGTTTCATTTATTTTTACATCTTTAATTTTGAATGCTGCAACAACTTGGGCGATTACCTGTGAGATTAATTCATCACGATCCTCTACTGTCGCAGTGAAAATTTGGTCTTTCTCATCCAACTCCCATACGACGGGAAGTCCGCTTGTGATTTTTTGCACAGCTGGAATATCGACGGCCTCAAGAAATTGGAATTGAAGTTCTTTCTGGTCGCCCCATTTTTCCTTTAACTCCCTTAACCCACCATCATAAATGATATTTCCTTCATCAAGCATCACAACACGCTCACACAATGCCTCAATGTCTGATAGGTCATGAGTTGTCAATAAAATCGTTGTGTTATATTTTTCATTAATTTCTTTTAGGAATTCTCGGATTTTTAATTTTACAAGAACATCTAAACCGATGGTAGGTTCATCTAAAAAAAGTAATGGAGGGTTATGGATTAATGCGGCAGCAAGTTCGCAGCGCATTCTTTGACCAAGGGATAACTTTCTTACTGGCTTATCTAAGAGCGGTTCAATATCCAATGTTTTTATAACATGATTCATATGCTGATCATATTGTTCATCAGATACTTTATAAACCTTTTTCAACAAACGAAATGATTCCTGTACTGCAATATCCCACCATAATTGTGAGCGCTGCCCAAAAACAACACCGATGGTTTGTACAAATCGTTCACGTTCCTTATGTGGATTCATCCCGTTTACAATGATTTCTCCAGATGTCGGGGTCAATATGCCCGTCAGCATTTTTATGGTTGTAGATTTACCTGCACCGTTTTCCCCGATGTATCCAACCATTTCCCCTCTTTTGACGGAAAAATTAATATCATCTACCGCAGGAACAACTTTATAATTACGTGTAAACAAATCCCGGAACGCACCTTTCAAACCAGTGCGACTGGAATAGGCTTTAAACTCTTTTCGTAGGTCTTTTACTTGGATTACATTTTCCATTCTTTTTCCTCCTGAAACGAAAAGCGGCAGCGCCGTTTAGATGTTGAGCGCTGAAGCTGTACATTTACAATGATTTATACCCTAAATAATTAGTTTAGCTAAATAATTTTAATAAAACAACTGTCCCGTATTTCAACAAATTTTCTAAAATATAAAACAGATAGAAGTCAACTAAAAAAGTGTTAAAATAGAGAAATACGTAAAAAAGGAGGAAAGATTGTGCAATTTACAAATTCAGAAAGATTACATAATGAAGCGTTACAGCATATTGTTGGCGGAGTTAACAGTCCTTCAAGATCTTACAAAGCAGTTGGCGGCGGATCGCCTGTAGTCATGGAACGTGGCCAAGGCGCTTACTTTTGGGATGTCGACGGAAATCAATACATTGACTATCTTGCAGCGTACGGTCCGATTATTACGGGGCATGCTCATCCACATATTACTGAGGCAATTAAACGTGCAGCCGAGACTGGAGTGCTTTATGGAACCCCTACTCCTCACGAGGTAAAATTCGCTAAAATGTTAAAAGAAGCCATTCCATCATTAGACAAAGTTCGATTTGTTAACTCAGGAACAGAAGCAGTTATGTCAACCATTCGTGTAGCCCGTGCTCATACTGGACGAGATAAAATTATTAAATTTGCCGGCTGCTATCATGGACATTCTGACCTTGTGTTAGTTGCTGCAGGTTCAGGTCCCTCCACACTTGGCACACCGGATTCAGCAGGTGTTCCAAAGAGCATTGCCGAGGAAGTAATTACTGTCCCTTTCAATGATATTGAACCTTTTAAACAAGCTTTAGAAAAATGGGGCGACCAAGTTGCCGCTGTATTAGTAGAACCGATCGTCGGAAACTTTGGAATTGTTGAACCAAAACCGGGATTCTTACAGCAAGTCAATGACCTCACACATGAAGCAGGAGCACTAGTTATTTACGATGAAGTTATAACAGCCTTCCGTTTTATGTATGGCGGAGCACAGGATTTGTTAGGAGTGCAGCCAGATTTAACAGCCCTAGGAAAAATTATCGGCGGCGGCCTTCCAATCGGGGCTTACGGCGGACGGAAAGAAATCATGGAAAAGGTCGCACCGCTGGGAACCGCCTATCAGGCTGGTACAATGGCCGGAAACCCTGCCTCCATGCTGTCAGGAATTGCCTGCCTTGAAGTCTTAAATCAAGACGGAGTGTATGAGTATTTAGACCGATTAGGAGCTATGCTGGAAGAAGGAATCTTGGAAGCTGCTAAAGAGAATGGTATTGAGATAACTATTAACCGTTTAAAAGGGGCTTTAACTGTTTATTTCACAAATGAAAAAGTTGAAAACTATGAACAGGCAGAAAATACCGATGGTCAAATGTTTGCCAAGTTTTTCAAACTTATGCTTCATCAAGGAATCAATCTTGCTCCATCCAAATATGAAGCTTGGTTCTTAACTATTGCACATACAGAAGAAGACATTGAAGCTACATTACACGCGGTAAGAAATGCATTTTCTTCACTTAAAGGCGAATAATTATGCATTTTTTATGCACAAAAGGGAGTGGAAAATACTCCCTTTTATTTTTATAACTCCAATGAAAACGGTTACATTAACAGTTTTCTTCCTGAATTTGCATGTTTTTTCATACACTTTTTTATCCAAATTTTTGTATATTTATTTGATTTCTGAAAATTCTTGTGATAATATAAGATTATTATTTCTATTTTGAATCTTTAACTTATTACACGACTAAAGAGACAAAAATTCATTTCTACAAGGTAGATTAATAATCCAATAGTATCATAGGAGGTGAAACGGCTTTAACGGTGTACCGATGAAGCCAATAATAATGTCACAAAACTGGACCCCTTCCCTATTTAAAGATTTCCATAAGCAAGAACACGATGCCTGTGGAATTGTTGCTTGTCTTGAAAAAAACAAAATTCCGACCAGAAAAAACATTTTTGATTGTATAGAAGCCCTTGTTACCATGAACCATCGTGCAGGCTTTATTAATGGCGAAGGTGATGGTGTAGGAATTCATATGGATATTCCAGCTAAACTCTGGAAACAAAAATTGAGTGATGCCGGCATTGATGCAAACCTAGTAGATCAAGAAGATTTTGCTGTCGGACATGTGTTTGTAAGCCGTAAGGTAAACTGGCAAACTACTAAACAAGAATTACAAAAAAAGCTAGAAAATTACGAGTTAACTTTAGTTTTTGAGACAGATGAAGTGACAGATTCTTCTGCTCTAGGTCCAATTGCAATACAAGAAAATCCAGTGTTTTGGCAATTTGCTTGTGTTTCTGCAAAAAAAGGCAAGGAGCTTACTAAGAATCTTTTTGATGCTCTAATTGACTTTGAAACAAACGAACATGTCCATGTTGCTTCTTTAAGTCAACATCATGTTGTCTATAAAGTAATGGGTGCTGGAGATATTTTGCCTCGATACTACCATGACTTAGCAAATCCACTCGTTGCTTCAACCATGACACTCGGCCATAATCGTTATTCTACCAATACTCTATCAAGTTTTTTCCGAGTACAGCCATTTAGTGTCCTTGGTCATAATGGTGAAATTAACACTATTGCAAAGCTTCGTGACGAGGCAAGAATGATTGGAGTTCCGCTAGTCAAAGATGGAAGTGACTCTCAGGATCTTAGTCGTACGATGGAAACACTTATTAGTCGTGACGGGTACTCATTATTCGAAACAATGGATTTATTATTCCCGCCAATTGTAAATGAAATTAAAGCATACCCTGAACACCTTCAGGATTTATATACTTATCTTCGTGAAGCATGGGGACATTTTGCTCAAGGACCAGCAGGAATAATTTCCCGAAATGGTGATGAAGCAGTTTTTAGTGTAGATGCCCTAGGTTTACGTCCACTATGGATGCTTGAAACTGAAAGCTCTTATCTTTTCTCCTCTGAACCTGGGATTATTCCATCAAGTGAATATGTAAATGAACCAAAGCCGTTAGCACCTGGAGAAAAAGTTGGTTTTAAATGGAACGGTGAGACTTTAGATGTTTACGAGCAAAATCGTTACCAAAACGAAGTATACAAACGTTTCAATGATCGGTTAACAATCAGTGAATCAAGAGTGCGTCTTCAGCCTCCTGCATTTTCAAAAACTATTACAATGAGTTATCCGGATAAAATTCATAACGGACAATATAAAGCATTCGGATGGGAACGCGATCACATCCAATTAATTGAACAAATGGCTGAAAAAGGTGTTGAGCCTATTCGTTCACTTGGACATGACGCTCCGCTTGCAGCACTTAATCCTGAACGTGTGAATATTGCTGACTATATTAAGGAAAGTGTTGCTGTCGTAACAAATCCTGCTATTGACCGAGACCGTGAAACAGAGCACTTCTCTACTCGTGTTATTATCGGGAAACGGCCACATCTTTTTGCGGCTGAGAAAGCAAATTCTGTAATTGAGCTTACTACTCCTCTATTATTGGAGGGAAAAGCTGGATTTTTATGTGCAGAAGACTTAGTGCAGCCGAGCTTTGATCAAGTAGTTCATCATTTCCAAGAGCAAAAATTAGCTGCTTTTATTTCTACTACCTTTGAAGGCAGCGAAAAATTGGATGATGCGCTAGAAAGATTGGCAAATGAAGCGGTTCAAGCTGTTCAGGCTGGCAAAGCACTGCTTATTCTTGACGATGCAAAAGCACACCAAGAGGATTCCTATTGGATCGATCCACATTTAGCAACTTCTGCTATAGATCAAGCATTAGTAAAAGCAGAGTTAAGAAGAGATTGTTCTATATTATTACGTTCTGCAGCAATTCGTTCACTTCATGATATTATTACTGTTTTCGGTTTGGGTGCAGATTTAATCAGCCCGTATTACATGTTCCTAACGGTTCAAGATGAAACCACTAAACCATTAATTAACCTATATAGTGCCCTAACAAAAGGGTTAGAAAAAGTAATTTCTACAATTGGTATTCACGAGCTGCGCGGTTACGGAAGACTGTACTCCAGCATTGGATTACACGAAGAAGTTGCTAAAGTATTAAACGTTGTAAACTTCTTTGGCTCAAATGAAATCGAGATGGATTTCGAAGCAATGAAGCAAGAGTCTATCAAAAGAGCAGTTGATTATCAAAATGATAAAGAAAGAGTCGGTAAAACATTTCATCTCTTCCCACGTATTTGGAAAGCTATTGGTGAAGTTGCTTCTACCGGTGACTATAACGCTTATCGCGAAAAAATCACTGAACAGGAAGAACAAAATCCGACTACTATTCGTCATTTAGTATCACTTAAAAAGGGCAGCAAACAAATTTCACCTGAAGAAGTGGATCTTCGTGTTGGTGAACATGATTTACCATTCTTAATTTCTTCCATGTCATTTGGTTCTCAGAATGAAATCGCATTTAGAGCCTATGCTGAAGGTGCCGACCGTTTAAACATGGTAAGTTTGAATGGTGAAGGCGGCGAAATTAAGGATATGCTTGGTAAATATCCAAAAACAAGAGGACAGCAAATTGCTTCAGGCCGTTTCGGGGTAAATGCAGAACTATTAAACTCTTCAAACCTATTAGAAATTAAGATTGGGCAAGGTGCAAAGCCTGGAGAAGGCGGTCACTTACCAGGATCAAAAGTTACAGCAAAAGTTGCTGCCGCTCGTAACGCTACACTTGGTTCTGATTTAATATCACCTTCTAATAACCATGATATCTATTCAATTGAAGATTTGGCCCAAATGATTCTTGAATTAAAAACAGCTAACGACCAAGCAAAAATTGCTGTTAAAGTACCCGTCGTTCCTAATATCGGTACAATTGCCGTTGGTATTGCAAAAGCTGGGGCAGATATCATCACACTCAGCGGCTTTGATGGCGGTACTGGTGCTGCTAGGATCCACGCTCTTCAATATGTTGGCTTACCTGTAGAAATCGGGGTTAAAGCCGCTCATAATGCCCTATTAGAAAGCGGTCTTCGCCATAAGGTAGAGATTTGGGCTGATGGCGGTATGAAGAGTGCTATGGATGTTATTAAAATTATGCTACTGGGTGCAAACCGCGTTGGATTTGGTACATTAGCAATGCTTTCTATTGGTTGTACCACTTGCCGTGGCTGTCATTTAGATACTTGTCATGTTGGTATTGCTACTCAAATTGAATCAGAAGCACAAGCAAAAGAACACGGCTTGCGTCGTTTTGTTCCTAGACAGTTGGATTTAGCGGTTCAAGGAATTATGAATCTATTTACTGCATTTGGTACTGAATTAATGACTCTTGCAGCTTCAATGGGAATTAAGAATTTACAAGATGCAGTTGGTCATTCTGAATTACTAGAACAGATTAAGGGAGAAAATCAACTGAACCTTTCTTACCTGTTAAAACCGCTTGAAATTAGCCAGTTTGCAAAAATGGAAGCTTCAAAATCCATTGAAGAAGTTCAAATGCAAGTGGCGGCTGGTGCAGAATATCTTGATGCAAGTGTAGATCAGCTACATTCTTCCCGCGAGTTCGTTAGCGTAACATCTGAACAAAGAGTCTTAGGAAGCAGAGTATCCTGCCACCGCGTTCGCGGAAGACTGGATGGTTCTTACAAACAGCTGGCTCCAGTACAACTTAAGTACAAAGAAGGATCGATCCCTGGTAACGGTCTAGGAGCATATAATAGTGAAGGGATTGAAATTACTGTCAATGGCGGCGGTCAAGACGGTGTCGGAAAAACTTCCTTTGGCGGTAATATTCACGTTCTTAAATCTAAAGGTAAAAATGGCCGTTATCTCAATGGTTCTGTTGGTAAAGGTTTCGGTTACGGTGCACAAAAAGGACTTCTTGTTGCTCAAGGAAATGCGGATGCACGTGCAGGAATTCGCCTCTCTGGTGCTGATTTAATAATTGGCGGTGCAGTAAAGCAGCCTATCCCTGAAAAAGAGGCTGGAAATATCGGTGCAAACGCAAATATCAAAGGTTTTGCTTTTGAATACATGACAAATGGCCGCGGTCTTGTTCTTGGTGACCCAGGTCCATGGATTTGTGCAGGTATGACCGGTGGTGTTGTTTATGTCCGTCACCAGCCTGAAATGGGTCTAACTACTGATGCCATTAAGCGCCGTGTAGCAAAAGGAGCCAAAGTATCTGTTATAGCTTTAGACGAAAAGGGTAAAAAGGATATTAATGAATTATTAAGTCAATATACTGATTTACTGGCACAAAATGGTCAATCTGAAGAAGCAGAGCAACTTAGAGGGCTCTTAGCAAATCCAGAAAATCACTTTGTACAAATTCTTCCTGTTAAAGAACAGGCAGATCCATCAGTTTCTACAGAATGATTACTAATAAAACAAAAAACGTCCGCTTATGATAGCGGACGTTTTTTTTACATTTTTTTCATATCATCTGAATATATAAATTGATATAATATCTCTTGATAATATGGGGTAAACATTGTATAGTACATATTTGTTATTCATTGAAAAGATAAATGAACATTTGAAAGGAAATTAACTAAATGAAGTTAGGTGCCCGCATTTTAAAAACGGGAATAGCCATTGCATTATCCCTTTTTATAGGCCAGTTGTTGCATTCTCCCTCTCCTGTCTTAGCCGGGATTTCTGCAATCTTTGCAATTCAACCAACTATATATCGCTCCTATTTGACCATTATTGAACAGATTCAAGGAAATATTATCGGCGCTTTGTGCGGAGTCATTTTTGTTCTGCTATTAGGTAATCACTTTATTGTGGTTGGATTAGCAGCTATTATCGTCATTCTATTAAACCTTAAACTAAAACTTGAGAATACTATTGGCTTGTCACTGGTTACCTTAATTTCCATCATGGAATTACAAAGCGGTAATTTTATTCAGTTTGCCGGTATCCGTTTCACTACAATTATGATTGGAGTATTCTCTGCTTTTTTAGTCAATCTTATCTTCATGCCGCCTAAATATGAAAATAAACTTTACTTTAAAATTGTTACTACTACCGAAGAAATTATTAAATGGATTCGTTTAAGCACTAGACATGACTATGACCACCAATTATTAAAAGAGGACATTAAAACGTTTAAAGACAGTATTCAATCAATGGAGCAGTTGTATACAATGTACAAAGAAGAGCGTAGTTATTTTAAAAAAGTCAAATTGGAAAAATCACGAAAGTTGGTTATTTACCGTCAATTAAATATAACGGCTAAAAAAGCCTTGGATACTTTAAAAAGACTGCACCGCTTTGAAAATGAACTTTTACAGCTTCCAGAGAACTTTCAACAATGCATCCAGGACCAATTAGATAGTTTAATCTACCATCATGAACAAGTTATACTTCGATTTATTGGAAAAATCCCTATCCCATCTTCAAGCGTCAAAGAAACGAATTGCATTAATAAAAAGGAATTATTCGATTTTTACTTAAAGCACGTAAGAGAAAATGATGATCATGATAATCCGCATTTATATCATTCCATGCAAATTATCGCTACCATTATTGATTACGGTGAACAGGTAGAACATCTTGATACACTTATAACCAGCTTCCATTCTTATCATCACAACGAAGTATCGATTGATGAAGTTCAACATTAAACGGAAAGAACCCGAGCAATTTTTGTTTTGCTCGGGTTCATTTTATCATTTTTTAACCTATACAGATGCTTGCTCTTTCTTACTTTCAAGCTGCTGAACCTGGAATAGCTTATAATAATTTCCCTGTTTAGCCATAAGTTCCTCATGTGTGCCTGCCTCAACAATCTGCCCGTGCTCAATTAAGACAATCCGACTGGCATGGGTAATGGTCGATAAACGATGGGCAACAATAAAAGTTGTTCTGTCTTTCGCCAGCTCCTCAAGTGACTCTTGAATGAGATGCTCACTTTCCAAGTCCAAGGCTGATGTGGCTTCATCGAGAATTAAGATTGGCGGGTTTTTCAAAAACACCCTGGCAATGGCCACACGCTGCTTCTGACCGCCAGAAAGTTTTACCCCCCGTTCTCCTACCTTGGTGTTATATCCTTCTGATAGGTTTAAAATAAACTCATGGGCATTTGCAGCTTTGGCTGCTTGATACACTTCTTCTTCAGAAGCTTCAGGCTTTCCTAATAATATATTATCTTTAACAGATTCACTAAATAGAATATTATCTTGAAATACAACTCCTATTTTATCTCTAAGAGTTTGAACCTTAAATTCACGTATATCCACACCGTCTAAAGTAATTCTCCCCTTTGTTACATCATAGAAACGAGGAATAAGACTAACTAGCGTTGATTTTCCTCCACCGCTCATCCCGACCAGAGCAATGGTTTCTCCCTTTTTTACATTTAAATGGATGTCTTTTAAAACCATCTCATCCTCTTTACCATAAGAAAATGAAACGTGTTCGAAGGATATTTCTCCCTTTATATTCGTACAATCTTTAGCATCAGTCTTATCAACTATGTCATATTTTTCATCCAGAAATTCAAATACCCGATCCATTGAAGCAAATGACTGTGTGATGGTAGTCGAGGAATTTACAAGTCTTCTTAACGGATTATATAGTTTATCTATATAAGCAAAAAAAGCAACCATGGTTCCAAGTGACAATTGATGCTGAATAACGAGATAAGCTGAGTATCCAATCACAATTAATGGTGCTATATCTGTAATTGTGTTCACGGCTGCAAAAGATTTTGCGTTCCAGCTGGTGTGCAGCAATGCTTTTTCTAGAAAATTTTTATTTTGCTTATCAAATTGTTTCTGCTCAAACTCTTCAATGGCAAAGCTTTTAATAACAGGCATTCCTTGCACTCTTTCATGCAAATAACTCTGTACCTCTGCCAGTGCTTGTGAACGTCTTCTGGTTAAAACTCGAAGATTACCGAAAAAATATCGGACTGAAAATGCATACAGAGGAAATAACAAAATCGATACAAAGGTTAATTTAACACTCATATAAAACATAAAGATAATAGCAATCGCAATTGTAGCTATATCGAGCCACAAATTCATTAATCCGGAAATAACGAAGGTTTTGGTCTGTTCTACATCATTAATTACACGGGAGATGATTTCTCCCGCACGATTATTTGAAAAATAACGAAAGCTTAGCTTTTGAATATGAGTATACATTCGGTCACGGATATCATATAGAATTTTGCTCGAAGTCCATTGAGCAAAATATTGACGATAATATTCAATTGGAGGCCTAAGAATGACAAAGACAATAATCATAGCTCCCATAATGATCATTAGTTTATAAACCTTTTCATCTTGAGAAAGCCCATGGTTCCCAACAATATCATCGACCACATACTTTATTAGCATAGGAATAATCAGCGGAATGGAAAATTTAATAATCCCGATGATGACGGTCCATAAGATTTGTATACGATACGGTTTTACAAATTCCAGATATCTGCGAATACTGCTCAAAAGATCCCCTCCTTTTCCAGAAAATAGTTAAACAGATAAGAACCTGTTGCTCTCCGAACAACAGGTTCTTTTTACAGCAAAAGTATTTAACGTCTGTAAGTTAAATAACGTTCATACCAAATATCGATAAAATCAGGTGCAAAAGGACCATTACGCTGACGAATCCATTGAATTAATTTGTCAACATTCCTCTTTAAAATTTTATCTATCACATCTGGATAATTCATCTCACGACGATGCCGTTCATACTCATCTTCGTCTAGTAAGTTAAAGGTCATATCAGGATACACTTTGATATCAAGATCATAATCAATATACTTAAGTGCTTCACCATCGAAAATAAATGGTGAACTAATATTACAGTAATAATAAATGCCGTCTTCACGAATCATTCCAATTACATTGAACCAGTATTGAGAGTGGAAATAACAAATAGCGGGTTCTCTTGTAATCCATGTTCTACCATCTGACTCTGTTACAAGTGTCCGGTCATTTCCGCCAATTACCAAATTCTGCGACCCTTTTAAAACAGTTGTTTCTTCCCAGACGCGATGGATGTGCCCATTGTGTTTATAGCTATGTATTTGCATTGGTTCACCTTCGATGGGTACGACCATTTTCTCCCCTACCTTCATTTCGAACGCTTTGAAACCTATTTTTATTCACTCATAACGACAAAAGGTAACAAAGTAAAATTCCTATTTTTTATTATTATAACGGTTAAGACAAGAATTTAAAACAAAAGAGCCAGATTTCCATGGCTCTTTGTAAAAAATTGTGTATTTTTTCTTTATTTTTTAGTCGTAAAACTATAAAGAGGGGGTTAAGTTCATTTCTCGGTAAGAGTTAATGACCTCTTCTGTTTGTTTTTCAAAAATTAACTGAATCTCTTTTAGCTCTTTTTTCATAGATTGAATATCGTTTTGAATACTTTCAAGATTGGTTTCATTTTGCAGATTCTGAAGCTCTTCCTCAATTTGTTGACATCTCTCAAGTTCAGCTTGCAGATATAGAAGTTTTTCCATTGTTACCATTTGTTCGGAAACTAATCGGTTAAAATGATCCATTTCCCTCACCGCCTTATTTTTAAGCTACTATATGTATTCTTGAATAACTCCCATATCCCTTTGACAACTTCTGTAGACATACAGGAAGTTTTGTCGAAATAGAAAAGCGGAAGCGCCTTGGTCAGGGTAAAAAGTAGTTCATTTTTTCCTAGACCTGACAAGCACAAGCCAAGCCGGCCAGAAGGTTGCTTTTTAATAACCTTTTGGACGGAGCTTGTGACCTCGAGGGGCTAGGCTGAAGCTGGACAAAAACGAAAAGGCACTCTTGCGAATGAAGAGTGCCTTCTTTTAAGTATTAGCTTTGGCCGAATTGACCGCTGCCTTGATTCTTACGAGCTTGAGATTGTTGGTTTTGCTGTCTTACTTCTTGAGCATTAGTTTCGCTAGCGAATTCAGTTCCAAAAGAACCTGCAGCACCTGCAGAACCAGCAGCACCCGCACTTGCTGATTGAGCATTTTGCTGTCTTACTTCTGCAGCATTAGTTTCGCTTGCAAATTCAGTTCCAAAAGAACCTGCAGCACCTGCACCAGCTGATTGAGCGTTTTGCTGTCTTACTTCTTGGATGTTAGTTCCAGCTGAAGTTTTGTTTGGCTGTTGATTG
Source organism: Neobacillus cucumis (assembly GCF_002860255.1). Taxonomy (GTDB): domain Bacteria; phylum Bacillota; class Bacilli; order Bacillales; family Cytobacillaceae; genus Neobacillus; species Neobacillus cucumis_A. Next base: position 128,913 of record NZ_PGVE01000037.1, on the reverse strand, counting down.
AAGTTTGCCATTGATATCACCTCCACGAAATTAATATGTCCCGGCTTCGTGGAGAATATCCCAAAAAAATTATTTGAAAATATTTTTTAAACCAGTAATGAAATTCCTCCATCCACAATAATGGTTTGTCCTCTAATCATGCTTGATTCATCAGATAAAAGGAACATGACGCTATTAACAATGTCATCAATTTCCACCATTCGCCCCGCTGGAGTTTTTTCCCTCGCTTCTTGCAACAATTCTTCTCTGTTAGGAAAATGTTTTAATGCTTCGGTATCCACAGCACCACCAGAAACAGCATTAACTATGATATTCTTTTGTGCCAGCTCAACTGCTAAATATCTTGTTAAAGCTTCCAGAGCCGCTTTTGAAACACCCACAACTGTGTAATTTTCTAAATAGCGGATCGAACCAAGTGAACTGATGCTGACTATTTTCCCGCCGCCATTTCTTTCCATTAACTTTGCTGCTTCTTGAGCACAAAATAACAAAGCTTTACTATTAATATTTAGTGTCCAATCCCAGTGTGACTCTTCTAATTCCATTACTGGACGCTGAACACCTGAAGCGGCATTATTTACAAAAATATCCAGTCGACCGAATTCTTGATCAATTTGAGCAAACATATCTTTAATTTTTGCTACATCTCCAACATTTGCTTTTACGACCAAAACTTTCCTGCCAAGTGCTTCAATCTGTTCAGCCACCTCAAGAGCTGACTTTTTACTTCTTGCATAGTTAATAACAATATCATATCCCTCTTCTGCTAAGCTAAGAGCCGTAGCCTTGCCAATACCTCTACTGCTGCCTGTGATCAGTGCGACTTTTTGTGTCATATGCTTTTACCCCTTTTATGTATTTGTTTCAGATTTAATCGAAAAACGCTTTACTTTTCTATTCATTTTATCTTTTCCATGAATAGAAGACAATTAATATAAAACACTAAAATCAAATACAGTGGAAGGGAGATTAGGTAAATGTATATAGGTCGGGATATGACTGAGCTTTCAATGATGTTGAAAACAGATTGGAAGGATAGTGAATTAGCCTTTTTTCACCATTCCTTCCAACAGATTGCCCCATATTTAAATAGTGAGGGACAAACGATTCATCGAGAGATTATTGAGGAAATCGAACACCGCGGCGGGATGAAACGCCAAGAAGCAGACTATACCCATGGAACCAAAACAGTTTATGACTAATAGGATATAAAACGAGGAATAAACGCTAAACTAACGCGTTTATTCCTCTAAGAAATTTTTATACATTTGGAACATTTTTTGATAAGAGACAGGAAAGGCAAAATCCTCAATTTCTTTAAAGGAGACAAGCTTCCAATCTTCACTTTCCTGAAAATCATCAGAAAGTGTCCCAATATAGACTTTGATATTCCAAACCAAATGGGAGAAAACGTGTTCTATTTGGCCGATAATTCGATCAAGCTGTGTATTTAAATGTAACTCTTGAGAAAATAAGTTTGCTACCTCTTCCCGCTCATTTTGTAAATTGTGGTAAATTTCAACATTTGGGAATTCCCACAAATTTGCAAGCAAGCCATTAGAAGGGCGTTTATGAATAAGCAGTTTACCTGCTGAGTTAGTGAGGACAGTAGCGGCAAGTTGCACATCTCGTGTTTTCTTTTTTTTCGTTTTAACAGGAAGTTCTTCGTGTACCCCTTCGAAAAAGGCCTGACAGTGCTCCCGAACGGGACATAATAAGCAAGAAGGCGATGTTGGAGTACAAATTAATGCACCAAGCTCCATTAAGGCCTGGTTAAAAGAGGAAGGATCCTCATGAGAAATTAAATCACGAACTGCCTGTTCAAAAGTTTTTCTTGAGGAGGTTTTTGCTATATCCTCCCAAATCAAAAGAATTCGTGATAATACTCTCATTACATTTCCGTCCACAGCAGGCTCTGGGAGACCATAGGCAATACTTAAAATCGCTCCAGCTGTATATGGTCCTACTCCCTTTAGTTCAGCGATTTCCTTCGGTGTATTTGGCACTTCTCCGTTATATTTCTCTCTTACTTCCTTTACTGCGAATTGAAGATTACGTACCCTGGAATAATAACCTAGGCCCTCCCATGCTTTTAACACTTTATCTTCATCAGCATTTGCCAAATCATCAATGGTCGGAAACCATTCAATAAATCGATTAAAATAAGGAATAACTGTATCCACCCTTGTCTGCTGGAGCATAATTTCTGACACCCATACTTTATAGGGGTCCTGATCCTTCCGCCATGGCAGATCACGCTGTTCTGCTTTAAACCAGGAAATTAAATCATCTTGAAAGGCATTTATATTGATTTTTTCAGAATTTTCATGTTCAATAATCATAACTTTTGATCCTCCAGATTGTTAAACATCTCAAAAAAAGGGAAAATAATAAGAAAAGCGAAAATTCCCGTTTAGCTAGTTACTAAACCTGGGAACTTGACTGGACAAATCTTAAAAGTCCATTCATTTACGATAAGCTAAAATCGCTTTTTTGACAAGAATATACTAAGGGAGGAATATCCTTTTGGATACTGGAACTCACGTGGTAATGGGTATAGCTTTGGGAGGTCTTGCAACACTTGATCCAGTAGTCGCTGGCAGTCATGCAACCGCAACAAGTGTGTTAATCGGCACAATTGCAGGCTCCCAAATACCAGATATTGACACTGTATTAAAACTTAGAAACAATGCAATTTATATTCGAAATCATCGTGGAGTCACACATTCTATACCGGCAGTTATTTTATGGCCTTTGCTAATTATTGCGGTGGTCTATCCGTTTTTTACCGGTGCAAACTTATTACATTTATGGGCTTGGACTTTTGCTGCTGTATTCATACATGTATTTGTTGATATTTTTAATGCCTATGGGACGCAAGCACTTAGACCTTTTTCCTCTAAATGGGTAGCGCTTGGTGTAATTAATACATTTGATCCCATCATTTTCGCAATTCATATTATCGGGATCTTTCTCTGGATATTTGGAGCAAAACCGGGAGTTACCTTTTTAATAATGTATGCTGTCATTATTGCATATTACCTTAGAAGGTATATGGCTAAGAATAAAGTTTTGTGCGAAGTAAAAAAAATAATCCCTGATGCTACGGAAGTCATTATTGCGCCAACCATGAGGTTTCATCAATGGAGGATTGCTGCAATGAACAAAGAGCATTTTTTTGTAGGGAGAGCTGTAAATAATGAAGTGCAGATACTTGACCAATTTATTCGTATCCCAGTTCCTAATACACCTGTAATTGAAGCAGCTAAAAAGGATACAAATCTTTCAGCATTTTTGTCATTTTCCCCCGTCTATCGATGGGAAGTTGATGAATATAATGATTTTTATGAAGTTCGCTTTATTGATTTACGGTATAGAAGTAATGGTCACTACCCGTTTGTCGCTGTTGTTCAATTAGATTGCGATTTAAAGCCAATCAGCTCATATACTGGATGGGTGTTTAGCGAGAAGAAGTTACGAAAGAAATTAAGTATTATTCCAAGTTAAGAAGGGCTTTCATGAGCCCTTCTTTTCATTATTGAGTCAAAAACTTTTTATATTTTGGGTTTGTTGCGACAAACTCATGAAGCTTGTCACCATAATTGGAAATCCACTGTGTAACAATCTGCTCTGCCATTTCACTGCCCTTATATTCCCAGCCTGCTTTTGCATACGTCGTTTCAAAATCATCCCATAGTAATTCGACCCAAGTTCGAGCCTGTTCATAGCTCAACTGTCCGTTTTTCTCCATTAACATCTTAATTAATCTGTCATGGTATTCCTTCATAAACAACCCCCCAAAACCATTTTCTTATAACATAACCTTCAATCAATTAGCCATACTAATAGTACGTGGTTGGCACGTAGTAAATGGTGCTTTTCACGTTTTTCTCATTCCCTATATGGAGGTACAGCATGAGAAATAAAGCGACGAATTTTCCAAACCAAAATAATAACAAACTTGAGGGTGAACCGCGGGCAAAAGCAGAATTTGCTTCCACAAGAGCGGATGGCAGCATCAATACTCACCCACAAGAACGTATGCGGGCTTCAGGAGAACGTGATGACGAATCCCCACAAGCTGTTTGGAAATAGTATCGCAGCTTTAGCCCTTGACAATGCTTAAAGTTTACCTGACAAGCCAGAGGTTTCCTCTGGTTTGTCTTTTAGCTTTCGCTTATCCATTACTTTAAAGGCGTTAATACTGAGATAGGCAGTGCTTCCTCTTTCCCATCACCTTTTAAACGGTAGCCCCAGGCAAAAACACCGTTCATATAGTCAATTTTAAAATATTGGCCAGGGTCCCCTTCAATTTGATAAATATCACCAGGCTTAAACGAATCAGGATTAAGTAAATAGGCTCTGGCCATTTGCACTTTTCTTTCCAGGACAGCGAATTCGTTCACCATTCCCATTTGTTCCGCTTTCCTCGCTTTTTCTTTAAGATCCGCGATTTCCTGTCTTAATTCATGTTCAGTCATCTCACTGTAACGTCTCTCTTGTTGATACATTTCCCTTCACTCTCCTATTATGATTTTTAAAAAGCTTATATCAGTTGAAAGTGACATTATAGGTTTATCTTACCAATCTATAAACTTCCACAAGCACGCTGTCACGTATTCTCCTCTTTCTCCGCCAAATAGCGCTCAATTAAATCCATACTAAAACCTTTACGGTACAACGCCTGCTTCATCTTTTGCTGATACTCATATCCTTCGAGCTGTGCGAACTTTCTATGGGCTTTCTCGCCTTGAAATCTAACAGCTTCCATTTCTTTATCATCTTGTTTTGGTACATCTGATTCATTCACCGCAATGTTAATGACTTCATAGGTGTATCCTTTTCTTTGGAGTAATTGCTCAAGCTTTTGTTTTTTGATCTTTGAAGATTCCTTCGAATTTTTCTGATAAAATTTTTCCGCTATTTTCTCTGCCTTTTCAATTTGCTGCTCTAACATAAATTCATCCATGGCCTCAAGCAAAATCCCATCTGGAATTCCTTTTTCTTTTAATTCCATTTTTATAACATTTGGTCCCTTATCTGTCGTATTTGCCTGGGTCCTTACAAAAGCTAAGGCATATTCCTGATTATTGATATATCTCTGCTCCGTTAATTTATAAATAACCTCTTTAATAATAGGCTCGTCCACTTCTTTTTGGGCAAGGTAATCTTCAATCTCTTTTTCTGACCTCATTCTTCTAGAAAGATAATTCACAGCCAAATTGTAAGCCTTGCGGATGTCATCTTGGTATTGAATTTCTAAGAAGGAAAAGTCATCAAGCACCATTCCCTTTTTCAATTGAAATTTGATTAAAACATCACTATCGACACTAAATGCAAATTCCTCACCTTTACCCTTGCCATAATCCATAAAAATATTAAAACGGTCTTGGTTCTTCTGCTGCGTGGTGATTTTTGTAATAATGGCCATATCCTTCACCTCAAAATTACTTTACCATACGGATGAATCTTTTTTTAAAATATATTGCAAAAAACCGTATCATTTTTTTGGAAAAGGTAAAAATGGAAATAAGTACATATTTGTTTACCACAATGGTTTATAAGTTTTAACTAAAAAAATGTTGAAAGGGATGAGCTAAATGGGTGAAAAGAAGAAGAAGGACAGCAGAGGCGGAGGAAAATACTCTTTAACAAGCATGCAAGAGGTTCGCTATCAGCGTGATTTTAAGATGGCTGACCGTGCGGCTGGTTTTACAGACAAAAAGACTCGTATTTAAAAACATACAGTGCTTTGTTTTAAAATTTTCCATTAATGGACTCCTTTCAGACTGTAAAAACTAACATTGAGAGCAATTACAGCTCTTATAAGTTAAATTTGAAAGGGGTTTTTTTTCATGGGCCGAACACACGGACAAAAGAGCAATAATAAAGCGTCACTTCCACAAGTTCCTAAAAATTTAAAAACAGATGGGCAAGATGTTGAGTATTCAGCTGAACTAGCTGATCAGGCAGACCTTGAGGCTCAAGCACGTGCCAATGCTGCAAACCAGCGTGTAAAAAATCGAAATAGAAAATAATTTTGATTTAAATAATAAGAAGCAGGGGGTACCCTGCTTCTTATATTAAATCATTTTTTTGATACTATGGATTGAAAATCTTCCGTATAACCAACCAGGTCTCCCCATCCCATCAAATCCTCATCTGATATCTTCCATGTATGATTTTCGGAGTTTTGCCGTATAACAGTAAAATCATAGCGATCACTTGAATAAACATTAAATCCTTCTTTTTTGCAATAATCAATAAAAAAGTAATCCTCAGCACGATTTACTTTTTCAAATCGCACAAAATAAAACACATTTTTTCTAAATATCAAGGTTGCACCGGCTACCGTATCAGATATACCATTTTCAGTTCCCTGGACATGAATCAATGCATTTTTATTCTTAAAGTAAATAAAAATAGAGCTTTTACCGATTATCGATATATTTTTGTCTTCAAAAATAGACATTGCATTTGTAATGTAATTAGGTCCATAATAATCATCATCGTCAAATTTAGCTATAATATCATAGTTAGATTTCAAAACTCCAAAATTCAAACAATCTCCTAAAGCTGCCTTTTCATGCAATTGATAAACTCGAACATTTGGGTATCCTTTTGCCTTATTAATCCAACGATCAATATCCATAGAATCTTTATTCAAAATAACAATTAATTCTTTTTCCTTCCAGGTTTGCTGCTGGTAATTCTTAAAAACATTATCCATGCAATCCTCTCTTATTGTACAAGTAATAATAGAGACCACTCATTTCACTCCTCTCTTATGATTTATAAACCTTTTTTAGAAATTCTGTTAAATTCGGATATTTTTTTAATTTTTTTATTTGTTTAATATCTTTTTGAAACTCTTTTCTTTCTTGTGTGCTAAATCCTGCCGCACCTAAGAGGTTAAAATGACGAATATCCACTTCTAACATAAGAAATATGGTTTCTAGTATATAAATAAATTTGTCTGAAAAACTTTCATATTTGTCTGGATTGGATGTAAGAAGCGATTTATACTCTTTTAAAATATTGTTCATCGTGACTAGGTCTGCCATTCTAGCCAGCTCTATACATAAAATCAGCACATCAATATCACGGTGCTTTAAAGCAAAAAGACCGAAGTTCCCAACAGCTTCTTTCCATTTTCTTTCCTCAACAGGATGCTCCTGATGGTAAGTGACCATCTTATTGCTGATTAAATACTTTGCACCCATTTTATATAATCGGTAGCCTAATTCCCAATCCTCATAGCCATAATGGAAAAACTCATCATCAAACAATCCAGCTTCCATAATAAACTCTTTACGCATAGAAAGATTCCCAGTTAGAAAAGCCATCCATGGGAACGAGAATCCTTCCATTAGTTCATTAAAATTAGTAGTAATCTGCTCGAACCATGGATAGGCATTAAACGATAATACTTTAAATGTACCAGTTTCAATGTCCTTTTTATCAAGCAAGGGGAATGGTTTATTAAGCGGGAATTGACATTTATTCAATCTCTGATAAAACTGTTGATTATTTTTGGCTAGTTTACCGAGCTTGTTTATTTGCTCCTGAGAGAAGGAGGAGAAAATGCAGGAGTATAATGCTTTGGAATACATAGCACCTGACACAATAACATTTTTAGAATCTAGGTGATAATTATAGTGATTTTCAACAAAATCAGGCTCCGTAATCATTTCCGCATCAAGGAAAATAATAATGTTCCCCCTTGCCGATTGGACACCTAAATTTCTGACCCTTGCTCTCCCTAGTTTTTGGGTACTGTGAATGTATTGAAAATGATAGGGGGGATGGTAATTTTTCAGTCGTTCGTCAGTTTGATCTGTTGAGGCATCATTTATAAAGATTACTTCCATTTTCTTTGGGTTAAAGGATTGATACTCGAGTGAGTAGAGGGAATATAAGTTTAATGGATACTTATTTTGCGATGGAATAATAATACTGACTTCAATCTCATGATTCGTATTGGCTGACATAGTACATTTCTTCACTTCCTTTTTGTCAAACTTGTCCATTTGATCTTTATAGAATATGAATGCCATTTGTATCTGACTAAACTATTACCTATTTTAATGGATTCGATTTACTTTTTATAAAAGGGTGAGAGAATATAAGACACAAAAAAAGAGCTTGGAGGCTCTTTTTGTTTATGATCATATTGTTTTTATAAAGCTAATTTTGCCAATTTAGATTCACTGTCATAATCCCCTAATATTGGATAATATAACAGTTCTCCATTTTGATGAAAAAGGTTTTCAATCTCATCCTTAACCGCCTTGACAATGAACATTCCTTCTTCAACATGTTCTATTATATTAATTGAGTAATTATTTACATTTTTCAAAAGGCTGCTAATTAGCCAGGTTTCTTCCTGCTGAATCAGTTCCTGCGAACCAGCATTTATTTCTTTAGTTGGTGTTAAACCTTGGGTTACAGGACGGTTTTGACATACGTAGACTAGGTCTTCAATAACTGCACTTGCTGTTGGAAACATCCCTGCGCCTGGCCCTTGAAGTGTGATTTGTCCAACGATATCCGAATAAATATTTACTGCATTCTGAACCCCTTCTACATGATATAAAGGGTGCTCCTTTCCAACAAGAACTGGTTTAACAGATGCAGTCAGTTGATTGCCTGATTTTCTTATAATAGCAATATGTTTAAATCTTAGTCCAAGTCTTTCAGCTGTGTCGATTAGTTTACTTGTTATCGAAGTTATTCCCGCCCGTTCCACATCATGCCAATTGGGTTCCTCCCCAAAGGCAAGTCTGCTAAGAATCATTGCTTTATAGAATGCATCGAAACCTTCCACGTCATTAGTTGGGTCTGCCTCCGCAAAGCCGTTTTCTTGTGCTGCTCGTAAAGCCTCTGCAAATGAAAGCTTCTTCTCCCGCATTTCAGTTAAAATAAAGTTAGATGTTCCATTTAAAATTCCTTGAACCTGCTGAACTCGATTTACATTTAATAATTGTCTCAATGTTTGAATTACTGGTATCCCACCAGCTACTGTTGCTTCATATCCAACCGAGACATTATGCTTTTTAGCAAGTTCAAGAAGCTCCTGTCCATGGTGGGCAAACATTTCCTTGTTTGCTGTAATGATATGACAGCCTCGCTGAATGGCTTTCTTTAAAAAAGAGTAGGTTGGATCCTTATCAACTATGGCTTCAACAACTACATCAAGCTGTGGGAGATTTAGAATATCTGTAAAGTCTGTCGTAACAATAACTTCTTTATTAATATCTCTTTCCTTCTGCTTATTTCTGATTAGAACGGCAGCCACCTCTACCTTTCTGCCTAAAACAGCTTTCAATTCTTCTTCATGAGATTGAATGGTCCGATAAAATCCCTCACCCACAGTCCCAAAACCGAGAATTGCCACTTTAATTACAGACATGTTGATCCACCCTTCTAAGTTTATTTCTTCATAATTTTTCTAAAAAATATGCTGTGTTAAACTTGTATGTTGATTTCCTCTCCAGGCGCTCGCTTTCCGCGGGCGTGCCGGGGAGCCTCCTCGGCCCCGTACTCCCGCAGGAGTCTCGCACCTTCCGCTCCAATCAACATAGTTCCTAAATCACAGTCCAAAAATAAGAAAAGCCCTCTTCATAAGAAGAGGGCGGATTCCTCCTCTTATCTTTCAGGTAAAATAACCTGCAGGAATTAGCACCTTTTCAAGGATCACCTTGAAGGTTGCCGGGCTTCATCGGGCCTAGTCCCTCCGCCTCTCTGGATAAGAGTTATATTTTATTTTTCATATAATTCCAAGTTAAGTATAAAAAGTATTGTAATTTAATTATTTGTAAATGTCAATATATTCTTAATAAGATAAAACGATAGATGAGATGTTTTCTACTTTATTAATATTCAATCTAATTTAAAGTCTTATGAATAAACAAAAGCCCGCCACTTGGCGAGCCTGAAATTGTCTTATCTTTGAAGTTTACCTTCTGCAAGTTTTATTTGGTACTCTACCTGTTCTGGAGCAGTGCCGCCGAAACTGTTTCTAACTGCAACAACATGCTCTGGAGCCAATACCTCATAAATATCATCTTCAAACAAAGGACTGAAACCCTGATATTCTTCGAAACTTAAATCAAGTAAAAACTTATTTGATTGAATGGCATATAAAACTATTTTCCCAATGACTTCATGAGCATCACGGAATGGCAAACCCTTTCTAACTAGATAGTCAGCAATATCCGTTGCGTTAGAAAAATCATTATTGATAGCTTTTCGCATCACATCTTTATTCACTGTCATCGTTTCGATCATTGGGGCTAAAAGCTTCAAAGAACCCTCGAGTGTCTCAACCGTATCAAACATACCTTCTTTATCTTCTTGCAGGTCTTTATTATAAGCTAGTGGCAAGCCTTTAAGAACCGTTAATAATCCAATCAGGTTCCCATAGGTCCTTCCTGTTTTACCACGCAGTAATTCTGGTACATCTGGGTTTTTCTTTTGTGGCATAATACTGGAACCTGTACAGAAAGAATCATCAAGTTCAACAAACTGGAACTCCTGACTTGACCAAATGACCAATTCCTCAGAAAATCTAGAAATATGTGTCATAATAATAGACCCGATCGATAAAAATTCCATTATAAAGTCGCGGTCACTCACCGCATCCATACTATTCGGATAAATTGTTTCAAAACCTAAAATTTCAGCTACTCGCTCACGGTTGATTGGAAAAGTTGTTCCTGCCAGTGCACCAGAGCCAAGCGGCAGCCAATTAACCCTTTTTAGTGAATCGATGAGTCTTTCTTTATCACGTTCAAACATCCAAAAGTAGGCCATTAGGTGATGGGCAAAGGATACTGGCTGAGCTCGCTGCAAATGGGTGTAACCAGGAATTAAGGTATGAATGTGCTCTTTTGCCTGCCCAATTAATGCCTGCTGGACATCCTCAATTAATTTAATCAGTTCAGTTGTTTTGGTTCTTAAGTAAAGATGCATATCAGTTGCCACTTGGTCATTACGGCTTCTTCCTGTATGAAGTTTTCCTCCGACAGGACCAATTTTTTCAATTAAAAGCTTTTCAATATTCATATGAATATCTTCATCTTCAACTAAAAACTCAACCTCGTTAGCATCCACCATTTTTTTAATAGCTAAAAGGCCATCCTTTATTTTATCGGCATCCTCCGTCGGAATAATTCCGCATTCTCCCAGCATTTGAACATGTGCCAGACTGCCGGCAATATCTTCTTTCGCTAACTTTTGATCAAAGGAGATCGATGCTGTAAATTCCTCCACGAGTTTATTGGTTTCTTTCGTAAAACGACCGCCCCATAACTTTGACATTACTCTGTTCCTCCTAAATAAGAAAAGCGCAAGCGCCTTGGTCAGCCCCGACAAGCACAAGACAAGCCGGCCGAAAGGTTGCCTTTTAACCTTTTGGACGGATTGTCTTGTGACCTCGAGGGGCTAGGCGCTGGAGCTAGACAATTCTCAAAGTCAATTTCTATACTTTCTTATCTACAATAAAGAAGACAGCCCCCGAAAATTGGATTCGAGGGCAATCCGGATTTATTTTAAAATCGTTTCTTTGTTATTCACTTCAGAATAAACTTTGGTTGGCAGCCCCCATAGCTTAATAAAGCCAACAGCGGCATTATGATCAAAAGCATCACCTTTTGCATAGGTAGCTAATTCTTCATTGTAAAGGCTGTGTGGTGATTTTCTTCCAACCACTGTATGAGTTCCTTTAAACAACTTAACACGGATTGTACCAGAAACTACCTTTTGTGTCTCATCGATAAAAGCATCAAGTGCTGGTTTAATCGGTGAGTACCAAAGACCTTCATAAATAATCTTCGCCATTTGCTGTTCAACCTGTGTCTTGAATTGAGTAACTTCACGGGTTAGAGTTAAAAACTCTAATTCCTTATGAGCATTAATTAAAATTAACGCTGCAGGGTTTTCATATACTTCTCTAGATTTAATTCCTACTAATCTATTTTCAATATGGTCGATACGGCCAACTCCATGCTTACCGCCAAGTGTATTAAGTGTTTCAATAAGCTGAACAAGTGGAAGCTTTTCTCCGTTCAGAGCAACTGGAACACCTTGTTCAAATTCGATTTCAATATATTCAGGTACATCTGGTGTTAATTCAATTGGATTCGTCCAGTCAAATGCAGCTTCTGGTGCTTCTGCCCATGGGTCTTCAAGAACACCGGCCTCACAAGCACGTCCCCAGATATTTGCATCAATAGAGAATGGATTGTCTAAATTTACTGGAATAGGAATCCCATTTTCTTCTGCGTATTTAATTTCCTCGTCACGGGTCATTCCCCACTCACGAACAGGTGCAACCACTTTTAAACTAGGATTTAATGCTTGAATGGAAACCTCAAAGCGAACCTGGTCATTTCCTTTACCTGTACAGCCGTGGGCAACAGCCGTTGCTCCTTCTTTTTCCGCAACTTCTACTAATAATTTAGAAATAAGAGGTCTTGATAGGGCTGAAGATAACGGGTACTTACCTTCATATAAACAATTAGCCTTTAAAGCTGGTAAAATATATTCTTTTGCTAGCAATTCTTTTGCATCTATCATATACGCTTTCGAAGCGCCAACTTTTAATGCTTTATTTTTAATAGCTTCTAAGTCTTTTCCTTCACCAACATCTAAACCTAACGCAATAACATCATAACCGTACTTTTCTTGGATCCATTTCACTGATACCGATGTATCTAAACCGCCTGAGTATGCTAATACAATCTTTTCCTTAGTCATATCTATTTTAACTCTCCTTGAACAATTATATGGATTTTTATTCATTTGATAGAATGATTATACAACATATCTCATAAAAAAGGAACCCATTATGATAGTAAAAGTTTTAAAATTGCTTTTTGAGCATGTAAACGGTTTTCAGCTTCATCGAATACAACTGAATGCGGCCCATCGATAATCTCACTAGTTACTTCTTCCCCACGGTGTGCCGGTAAACAATGTAAAAAGATAAAATCTTTATTCGCATGACTGCATAATTCCTCATTTACTTGGAAACCTTGAAATGCCTTTAAGCGTATAGCAGTTTCTTCTTCCTGCCCCATGCTGGTCCAAACATCTGTGACAACAACATCGGCATTCTTTATCGCTTCATAAGGATCAGTTGTGATGGTAACCGTACTTCCCGTTTCCATTCCTGCTTGTGCTGCCCTTTTCGTAATTTCTTCATTAGGCATATACCCCGATGGGCTGGCAATACTGATGTCCATTCCGACCTTTGCGGCCCCTTCCATTAAAGAGTGGGCCATATTATTATTGCCGTCCCCAATATAGCAAAGCTTTAAGCCAGCCAACTTTCCTTTATGCTCAAGGATCGTTAGTAAGTCTGCAAGCACCTGGGTCGGGTGCTGCAGGTCTGTTAATCCATTAATGACAGGAACTGTTGCATGAGAGGCTAACTCCTCAACCGACTCATGCGAAAAGGTACGAATCATGATTCCATCAATATAGCGGGACAAAACCTTAGCGGTATCTGAAATACTTTCGCCACGGCCGAGCTGAATGTCCTTTGAACTCAAGAAAATCGCATGCCCTCCTAGCTGGAGCATCCCCACTTCAAAGGAAACTCTTGTACGTGTAGAGGACTTTTCAAATATCATCCCTAATACTTTTCCGCTTAAGAATGAATGAGGTTTACCTTGTTTTTGTAATTTTTTTAATTCCACTGCTTCATTAAGCAGATAAAGGATTTGATCGGTACTATAATCGGCTAGCTGCAAAAAATTCATACCCTTAAATGTTTGTTTGCTGCCGATGCTTTTTCCGTCCGTATTAATTGCTTCTAACATGAACGGCACCTTCTTTCTCATAATTGTAATACTCGCTAACCGTTCGTACTTCGTATTCAGCCCCAAGCTTCTTTTGCACACCTAATGTTGTTTCAATTGTATCTAGATGTGTAAACACAGGTACTTTATAGCGGACTGCATACTCACGTATTTGGAAACCAAATTTGTTTTTATTACGACCTTGGTTCGGTATATTAATAACAGCCTGAATCGGCTTATTTCGGAAAATATCACTTAAATCATTTTCATCTTGAACCACTAAATCTATATCAAAGCCATTTGACTTCAGAAACAGAGCCGTTCCTTCTGTGGCTGCAAGCTTGTAATCTTCGTTTACCAATTCCTTTAAAATGGCAAGACTATCAGTTTTTTCTCTGTCCGAAATCGAGCAAAGGAGATAACTTTCTTCTTTGACTCCATTGATTAAAGGTACAGATTTTTGCAGGGCTGCCTGAAAAGTAGTTCCGATTCCAAGTGCCTCGCCTGTTGACTTCATTTCAGGTCCGAGTACATGATCGACTCCCTTAAGCTTACTTGACGAAAATACAGGTGCTTTAACGGCAAAGTAACCAGGTTCTGATAATAATCCTAGATCTTGGCTTAACTCTGAAAGTGAATCACCTAATTGAACATTAGTTGCCCACTCGATCATTGGAACCCCAGTGACTTTACTAATAATCGGCACTGTTCTTGATGAGCGTGGATTTACTTCAAGCACATAAACTGTCTCATCATAAATAACAAACTGGATATTCATGATGCCCACAACTGGTGCTGACTTTGCGATTCTGCCTGCATAATCAATTAATGTTTCTTTTACTTTGTTAGTAAGTGAAATAGGTGGAAATACCGTGATACTGTCACCGGAATGAACCCCTGCTTTTTCGATATGTTCAAAAATCCCAGGAACTACAATCTGATTTCCATCACTAATGACATCCACTTCACACTCTTGACCTGGTAAAAACTTATCTACTAATAACGGCCACATCTCTGCATGTGAATTTCCCTCAAGCTGGGCAATATATTGTGACAATTCTTCTTCTGAAAAAATGGTAAACATCGATTGACCGCCAATAACATACGATGGACGGACAAGCACCGGGTAACCTAAGACTGATGCTGCTTTGAACAGTTCTTCTGGATGAGAGACAGTTTTCCCTTCAATATGTGGAATAGCTAATTCATCTAGAAGTTGATAAAATTCCTTTCGATCCTCTAAACGATCCACATTCTTAACTGTTGTCCCTAAGATCTTGATTCCTTCTTCTTCTAAATCATGAGCTAGATTAATCGCAGTTTGACCGCCAAACTGGATTAACACGCCATCCACTTTTTCTTTTTCAATTACATGTAAGACATCTTCAGCTGCGAGCGGTTCAAAATACAAGCTGTCGGCAACCGAATAGTCCGTACTTACTGTTTCTGGGTTGTTATTAATTACGACGGCTGCAAAACCTTTTTTCTTGAGAGCTTTAGCCGCGTGAACAGAGCAATAATCAAATTCGATTCCTTGCCCGATACGAATCGGACCAGAACCAATAACAAGAATCTTTTTCTTATCTGTGATGTCTACCTCATCACTGCCATGCCAAGTGGAATAATAGTATGGTGTCACGGCATCAAATTCTGCAGAACAAGTATCTACCATTTTGTAGCCAGGCTTCCACCCAAGCTCTTTCCACTTGTCTCTTACTTGTTTTTCAGGGATTTGAAAGATTTGTGCTAATAATTTGTCAGCTACATTGTTTCGTTTGGCTTTTTTAAGCAGGTCGATTGGAACAGTCATCCATTGATAGGAAGCTAGTTCCTTTTCTAACGCAACGATTGAGCTAATTTTGTGTAAAAACCAGAGGTCAACTTCAGTTAGTTCTTGTATTTTTTGAAGAGTGATGCCTCTTCTAAATGCTTCGGCAATGACAAATAGCCGCTTGTCATTTGCTGTTTTAAGAAGATCAAACAACGAGGACTCATCTAATGACTCATTAGCTGTTTGACAGAGACCGTAAACATTCATTTCCATAGAACGGATGGCTTTGTTTAAAGCCCCTTCAAACGTTCGGTCAATTGCCATAACTTCCCCAGTTGCTTTCATTTGTGTTCCTAGTGTCCGGTCTGCTTCAGGGAATTTATCAAATGGAAAGCGAGGCAGTTTCACCACAATATAATCAATCGCAGGCTCAAAAGAAGCAAATGTATTACCTGTTATCGGGTTCACAATCTCATCAAGATGATAACCAATTGCACACTTTGCTGCCATTCTTGCGATCGGATATCCAGTTGCCTTTGAAGCAAGCGCCGATGAACGGCTTACCCTTGGATTTACCTCGATAATATAGTATTGATTGGATTCAGGATTTAGTGCTAACTGGATATTGCATCCGCCGATAATCTCTAATTCTCTTATTACTTTTATCGAAACGTCACGAAGCATTTGATATTGTACATCTGTTAATGTTTGTGAAGGAGCAACAACGATGGAATCACCTGTATGAACACCAACAGGATCCATATTTTCCATATTACAAACAATAATGCACGTATCATTTGCATCTCTCATGACCTCATATTCAATTTCCTTCCAGCCTTTAATGCTTTTTTCGACTAAGACTTGATGAATAGGGCTAGCTGCTAAACCTTTTTTTAGCACAATTTCGAGTTCCTCATCGTTATAGGCAAAGCCTCCTCCCTCCCCACCAAGGGTATAAGCAGGACGGATAATGACAGGGAACCCAATTTTTCGAACAAACTGAACTCCTTCTTCATAAGTGTGAATGATCTCAGATTCTGGGACTGGTTCACCAATTTTTAGCATGAGGTTACGGAACTTCTCACGGTCCTCACCATTTTTAATGGATGCCACAGAAGTCCCTAATAATTGCACATTATATTTATCTAAGATTTTTTGTTCAAAGAGCTGGACGGTTAAATTTAATCCTGTTTGACCGCCAAGTGTACCAATTACACCATCTGGCTGCTCTTTTTGGATGATTTTCTCAATCGTTTCTACATTTAATGGCTCAATGTATACTCTATCTGCAACTGCTTCATCTGTCATAATAGTAGCTGGATTATTATTAATGAGAACAACTTCAATTCCCTCTTCTTTTAAGGCGATACACGCCTGTGTGCCGGCATAGTCAAATTCTGCTGCCTGCCCTATCACAATTGGTCCTGAACCAATAACGAGTACTTTTTTTAGATTTTTATTTAACGGCATAAATGTTCTCTCCCAATGATGCGATCTGACTCACAAAATCTTTAAAAATATATTCCGTGTCGCTTGGACCAGGATGTGCTTCCGGATGAAATTGAACGGTTTGAATTGGATACAATTTATGTTGCAGCCCTTCAATCGACTGGTCATTTATATTTCGGTAGGTAACATTAAATACCTTTTGATCAATACTGTCGTCTAGCACAACATAGCTATGATTTTGTGCAGTTATTTTCACCTTTCCAGTGGTTAGTTCCTTAACCGGATGGTTTCCGCCTCGATGCCCGTAAGCAAGTTTTGTAGTTTTTGCCCCATATGACAATGCAATTAACTGATGCCCCAGGCAAATTCCTAGCGTTGGGAAGGCCTGTGTTATTTTTTTAATTTCCGGGAACCATGCTTTTAATTGCATTGGATCTCCAGGTCCATTACTTAATAAAATCCCATCTGGATTTAAAGATTTAATTTTCTCGAATGTAGTTGTGTAAGGAACAATGGTTACAGAACAGTTTTCCTCTAAAAGGGCATGAAGGATGGACTTCTTATATCCAAAATCCATTAGTACCACATGAGGACCATTATTCTTGAAATATTGAATCTTTTTAGTAGATACCTTATCCACCCACATCGTTACTTTTTGATCGCTAGGCAGATTGTTTCCCTTTTCTTTACCTAGATAGCCTTTTACTGTCCCACGGCTTCGTATGGTTTTGACAAGCCGTCTTGTATCTACCTCTGCAATCCCAGGAACTCCTGCACTTTTTAGCTTTTCTGAAAATTTATTTATAGATTGATAATGACTTGGCTCTTCACATAAATCACCAATAACAACTCCCGCTAATGCTGGAGTAATACTTTCATCATCTAATGCATTGGTTCCATAGTTTCCAATAATCGGATAGCAGAAAGTGATTATTTGCCCTGCATAGGATGGATCTGTGATGATTTCCTGATAACCAGTCATACTTGTATTAAAAACGACTTCTCCGAGAGAATCTTTTTCTGCACCTATCAATACACCTTCAAATACTTCTCCGGTTTCCAAAGTAAGATAACCTTTTTCCAAAATACTCACGCGCCTTTCTCTATACTTTGGAATGTTTTTTCCAAGCTTGCAGTAAATTCATTAATTTCTTCTTTTGATACTGTTAATGGCGGTAAAATACGAACAACATTAGGTCCTGCAGTTAAAATTAACAACTGATTAGTAATTGCTTTTTGCACGATGTCTAATGCATTGATATCTACTACTAAACCTTTTAGCAGCCCTTTACCGCGAATTTCTTTTATAAAAGTGTACTTCTCCTTTAGAACCTGAAGCTGCTGATCTAGATAATCAACCTTTCCCTTGACCTGTTCTAATAAGTTACTTTCAATAATATGAGATACTGTTGCAAGTCCGGCTGCTGTTGCCAATGGATTACCGCCAAAGGTACTGCCGTGACTACCCGGTTCAAACCCTTTTGCTGCCTCTTCTTTTGCTATGATGGCACCAATTGGAAAACCGGATCCTAAACCTTTTGCAATACTAATGACATCTGGTTCAATGGAATATTGTTCATAAGCAAATAATGTACCCGTTCTTCCGATGCCTGTTTGGATTTCATCCACCATTAGAAGAATCTGATTTTCTTTACAAATTTGTGCAAGTTTTGTTACCCATTCCGGATTTGCCGGTATAACCCCGCCTTCCCCTTGAATGAGTTCCAGTAAAACCGCTGCAGGTTTAAGGGTGGTAAGCTGTTCAAGTGCTGTCTCATCATTAAATGGAAGGTAGCTAAATCCAGGCATTAGCGGTGCAAAACCGTGCTGAATTTTTTCTTGGCCTGTTGCAGTTAATGTAGCTAAGGTTCTCCCATGAAATGATTGTTGAAAGGTAACAACTAGAGAAGAACTGCTTCCTTTTACTTTATTCGCGTATCTTCTTGCAAGTTTAATAGCAGCTTCGTTCGCTTCGGCACCGCTATTGCAAAAGAAGACCTGATCGCCACAGCTATTTGCTGTTAATACCGCTGCAAGCTGCTGTTGATTAGGAATGTTATATAGATTCGAACAATGCCACAAGTTTTGTAATTGTTCCTCCAGCTTTTCCTTTACTGGGTCTGGAACATGCCCTAAATTACAAGTTGCTATGCCAGAAGTGAAATCTAAGAACTGGTTTCCTTGATCATCCCACACGTAACTTCCTTTTCCCTTTACTAATGTGACAGGGAAACGGCTATATGTGGCCATTACTGGTGTGGTCAGGGAAACGGAAGTATCGTTAACCATTACGCTATCTCCTCTTCTAAGACAATTTTTGTACCGACGCATTTGCCGTTTGAATAATCCAATAGACTATTTTTTTCAAATCCATTAATGATTCCAACTTCAGGGATGTTATGAACAAGACCGTCAATTGCAGCTTGAACCTTTGGAATCATCCCGCCATATATAGTTTCGTCTTCTATCATTTGTTCAATAATGGCCTTTGAGACCTTATCGAGCTTTGTTTTTACTCCGTCATGATCAACTAAGATACCTGGAATATCACTGATGAAACAAAGGTTTGCTTCTAATGATTTGGCAATCGCTGAGGCCGCAATATCACCATTTATGTTGTAACGCTGCCCACTTGCATCGATTCCAACAGGAGAGATTACTGGAATAAAGCCTTGGTTGACAATACCTTCGATGATGCTGTGATTCACTTCAACGACTTCTCCTACAAATCCTAGTGTCTTTGCATTAGGTGTTGGCGCAGCCTTTAGCAAGCCTCCATCCACACCGCTAATCCCTAGAGCATTTCCGCCTACTTCTACAAGGTTTCTAACTACCTGTTTATTAACCGACCCGCTTAATACCATTTCAACAACATCTAACACTTGATGGTCCGTTACTCTTAGTCCGTTCACGAATTTGGTTTCAACGTTTAAACTTTTTAATAAGGAAGTAATTAATGGGCCTCCGCCATGAACGATAATTGGAGTCCACTCACTGGATTTATGCATTTTGACAATATCTTCATAAAAGGATCTTGGCAGATTTTCTAACACACTTCCGCCACACTTAATGACTAAATATTTCATTTTAAGTCCTCCCTTAAGTGCGGTAGGATGCATTAATTTTTACATAGTCATAAGTAAGGTCGCATCCCCAGGCTGTTGCACTGTATTCACCTTGATTTAAGTCAACATATATAACAACATTCTCTTGTTCTAAGTAGCTTTTTACTTCTTCTTCAACAATCTGGCATGGTAAGCCCTTTTCAAACACTTTATAATGGCCAATGGATACCTCTAATAAATTCGGGACAATTGGAACCCCACTGTATCCTGCGGCTGTGACAATTCGTCCCCAGTTAGGATCGGTTCCATAAATGGCTGTTTTTACGAGATTAGAGGAAATAATTGATTTACCAACAGTTTTAGCTGCATCTGTGCTGAAGGCCCCAGTTACTTGAACTTCTACAAGCTTGGTTGCCCCTTCCCCGTCTCTTGCAATCTTTTTGGCAAGTTCCTTACAGACAATTCCTAATCCCTCTACAAAGCTGCTCCAGTCAGGATGTTCCTTTGTTAGCTGTTCATTGCCTGCTAATCCGTTCGCCATAACTAATACCATGTCATTAGTACTTGTGTCTCCATCCACCGTTATCATGTTAAATGTTTGATTTGTAATATCCTTTAACGCAAATAACAGGTCTTCTTGGGCTATATTCGCATCCGTTGTCACAAAGCCAAGCATTGTCGCCATATTCGGATGGATCATCCCTGAACCTTTTGCAGCACCGCCGATTGAAATTGTTTTTCCACCTATTGTTAATTGAACGCCAATTTGTTTGATACATGTATCGGTTGTTAGAATCGCTTGTTTAAAATTCTCCTCGTGTTCATATTCAGATTCAAGAATTTGGCTTATTCCATTATTAATTGAATCCATTGGTAGTAATTCACCAATGACACCAGTTGAGGTAACTGCAACCAGATGAGGCTCTATGCCTAACTGGTCTGCGAAATTCTTTTGCATTTGGCTTGCATCAAGTAACCCCTGCTCACCTGTACAAGCATTGGCGTTACCGGAGTTGACAAGTATCGCTTGAATTTTATTTTCTTTTGCTATACTTTCTTGTGTTACGATTAGTGGCGCCGCTTGAAAAATATTAGTTGTATAAACTCCTGCTACTGCTGCTGGAACTTCCGATACGATATATCCTAAATCAAGGCGTTTCTTTTTAATTCCGCAATGCATACCGCCCGCTTTATACCCTTTTGGTAAGGTTACACTTTCATTTCCAAGTACAACGATCTTGTTGGTTGATGTGGCCTGTGTCAATTTTCTTTTCCCCCTTAAGTTTCCCCTTGGCATTTAACCGGGCATTTTAACTAGTAAATTATTAATCTTTTCATTATGGATACATTGGTAAATCAGTAAGCCCAGTTTGTTCATCCCAGCCATTCATGAGGTTGGCATTCTGAATCGCTTGACCTGCAGCTCCTTTTACTAAATTGTCGATAACGGAAATGACAGTTAACCGATTGGTCCGTTCATCCACATGCAAACCAATATCACAAAAGTTTGATCCCATAACTTCTTTTGTTGAAGGTATATTCCCTTCAGGGCGTACTCTTATAAAATGAGATTCTTGATAAAATTGTTTATATAAATCAATAACTTTTTTTGTTGGAATTTTTTCTTTCAGATGCACATACATCGTGCACATGATTCCCCTTGTCAAGGGAACAAGATGTGTTGTAAAGGTAATCGTTATTGGATTACCACCCTCATCTGAGAGAACTTGTTCTATTTCTGGTATATGTTGATGTTTTCCTAGTTTATAAGCTTTAACATTTTCATTAATCTCCGAGTAATGAGAAGTTAATGACAAACCTCTTCCGGCCCCAGATACCCCAGATTTCGCATCAATAATAATAAAATTTTCATCAGCTAATTTAGATTTTATGATTGGTAAAAGACCAAGAGTAGTTGCTGTCGGATAGCAGCCGGGATTAGCAATAAAGCTTGCCTCCCTAATTTCCTCTTTATAGATTTCACTTAAACCGTACACTGCCTGTTTTAAGTACTTCTCTTCTGGTGATGAATGTTTATACCAATTTTCGTACTCTTCAGCTGACCTTAGCCGGAAATCTCCGGAAAGGTCAATACACTTTATCCCGTTTTCAAGCAGCTGTGGTGCAAGTTTACTGCTTACACCTGAGGGGGTAGCAAGAAAAACAATTTCATTATCTTCACTTAATCTATTAGCATCAAATGTTTCAAGTGGTTGAACAACAATATCTGAAAGATGTGGATACACATCACTAAAATTAACCCCTGCTTGGGAGTTGGATACAACTGAACCAATCTCCAAATATGGGTGCTTATTGATTAACCTGATTAACTCGATTGATCCATAACCTGTTCCACCGATAATAGCAGCTTTCATTTCTTCAACTCCCAAGTCACTTTCATAATGAATTATTATACATACAACTATATAAATATTCAATACTTAAATGACCTAATTTTTGATTTTTACTGAAAATTTATGCGTTTCTTTTTGTAAACGCTTACATTTTCCTATGTAAGATTATACATTTTATATGCAAATAAAAGAAAATCCTATGATCCTATAAAAGAAAAAGTTCCTGATTATCCAGGAACTTCAAATGAAATAATATTGTTATAGACTAGTATGGAGCAGATTCAATACGTTTCGCAGTTCCTTAACCGCTACCTGCCCTGGTGCTGAAGCCTTTTTGGCCGCTCCAAAAGTTAAGGCTGAGCCAAAGATTTCTCCAGCTAAGCGGCTTATAACACCCTTCCCGGACATAGACATAGTAATGATTGGTCTATCAGCATATTGTTCGTTCATAGTAGCAGTGGCATCCAGCAATGTAAGTACATCAGACGTACTTTTAGGCATGACCGCTATTTTAGGAAGGTCCCCGTCCAATTCCTGTGCCTTACGTAAACGCGAAATTATTTCTTCTTTTGAAGGAGTTCCATGGAAATCATGATTAGAGATGATGACAAAAACTTTTTGAGCATGTGCTGCATCTATTAATGCTTTAACTTCATTTTCTTCATTAAATAGCTCAACATCTACAATATCCACCAGACCTGTTTTTACAATATTTTTATTTAACCCAAAATAAAAGGCATCGCTAACCTCTTTTTCCCCGCCCTCTTTAGCACTGCGGAATGTAAACACAAGTGGAATTCCTGAAAGAATCTCACGTATCTGGATTAAGGCCTCTTTTACCTTTTCTATTTCCTCCACATTTTCAAAAAAATCAACACGCCACTCTACTACATCCAAATCCAACGTTTTTAAATAGTTAGCTTCCTCGATTAGTTGTTCTAAGGTTAGCCCTACCATGGGAACACAAATTTTCGGAGCACCTTCTCCAATGGTAGTACCTCTGACTTCAATTATTTTTTTCATGTTTTCCCCAATCCTTTTTCTTCATTTAAAATATGAGTTCCTTGAGGTTACATTGTTACTTAACACCATATAATTCCCAGGCCAGCTTTAATGATTCGACAATATACTCTGCTATTTCTTCTGCATCCTGGTTATCGGTTGATACTTTAGAATGATGAACCGCATAAATCTCCTGACGCTTATAAAACAGTTCTTCGATTTCATCTAACGACTTACCTTGTAATACGGGCCGGCTGTCAATAATTAAACTAATTCGATCCTTCCAATTCTCCCAAGATAAGTCTAGAAAAATAACAAGGCAATTTTCTAAACATACTTGTTTGATTTCTTCCTGTAAAAATGCCCCTCCACCAAGAGAGATAACCTTCATCTTCTGCGAACATAAATTTGTAATTACACTTTTTTCCTTTTCACGAAAGGCCTTTTCTCCAATTTGATTAAATATTTGTGAAGTTGGCATGCCGTACTCTTTTTCTATTTCAGCATCAATATCAATGAAATCGCGATACAACTTTTTAGCGACCGCTTTTCCAATCGTTGTTTTTCCAACACCCATAAACCCTATAAAAACAATACTCATCTCTTTTAAAAAAGAAGAATCCCGATATACCATTTTTAATTCCCCCCTTAAAAAATGTATCTATAATTTTTTTTCAGAAATATATGACATTATCTTGTCATAATTATAATGTTTCACCCTATAGAAAAACAATGTTTATGTGAGAATTTGAGCGTAAACCAGCTACTCTAAAAGAAAAAGACCCCTTTGGAGTCTTATATTTAAAGCTTCTATTTATCTCTAATTTTTCATCTTTGGATCAAGTACATCCCGGAGACCATCCCCCATTAAATTAAACCCTAACACCGTCAGCATAATCGCTATTCCTGGAAAAAAGAGTGTCCAGGGAGCCTGGGTAATATAATTTTTTGAATCTGCCAGCATTTTCCCCCACTCCGGTGTCGGCGCCTGAGCTCCCATTCCAAGAAAGCCTAAGGCTGCTGCCTCAATTATAGAAGTGGCAATCGCTAAAGTTGCTTGAACAATAACCGGGGAAATACTATTAGGTAAAATATGCCGGATGAGGATTCGTGTATCCTTCATTCCCACTGCTCTTGCCGCCATAATATATTCTTCCTGTTTTACACTCAAGACTTTTGAACGGACAAGACGTCCAAAATTGGGAATATTAATCACTGCAATGGCTATTAAAGCATTCTGTAATGATGGACCAAGAATGGCAACAACTGCAATAGCTAATAAAATGCTGGGGAATGCAAGCATGATATCAAAAATGCGCGAGATAATTGTATCTATCCAACGGCCATAATACCCTGCTACGATTCCTAACATTGTTCCAAAAACAACCGATCCTAAAACGGAGAAAAAACCGACCCACAAGGATATTCTTGCTCCATAAACAATACGTGAGAAGATGTCCCGGCCAAAATCATCTGTGCCGAACCAATGATCATTTGAAGGAGGGAGCATTCTGTCTGCTAACACTTGCTCTTTAAAACTATATGGAGCAATGACAGGTGCCAAGATGGCTAAAATGATAAAAAAAATCACTATTCCCAAGCCAGCTAATGCTAATCGGTTTTTATAAAATGAAAGCCATGCTTCCTTCCAAGGTGGTATCTGCTGCTCTTCAACCATTACTGCAGTTATATTTACCTCTTTTTTTGCAAGTTCCGCCACTCAAAAACTCCCTCCTTTATTTTGTATATTTAATCCTTGGATCAACAAAGACGTATAATAAATCCACTATAAGATTAATAAGTACAAAGATGGCTGCAATGATTAAAATACCTGATTGAATCACTGGATAATCGCGATAACCAATCGCATCGTATAAATATCTTCCGATTCCCGGCCAGCCAAAAATTGTTTCAGTTAAGATTGCTCCGCCCAAAAGAAGGCCTGTTTGAAGCCCAATAATTGTTAGTACAGGAATAATGGCATTTTTTAATGAGTGCTTATAAACCACCCAAAACATACTTAATCCTTTTGCCCTTGCTGTACGGATGTAATCAGATTTCATCACTTCTAGCATAGTTGCACGAGTCATTCGTGCTATGATCGCCATTGGAATTGTTGCAAGAGCCAAGCTTGGCAGAATCAAATGTTTGAGGACCACAATAAACTGATCAAATCTTCCTTGTAATAACGTATCTATTAAATATAGATTTGTGATCGCCGAGACAGGATCTCTAACATCCTCTCTTCCTGTCGTTGGAAGCCAGCCTAAATGAATGGAGAATACCCACTGTTCCATTAGACCAAGCCAAAAAATAGGCAGTGATACCCCAATTAGGGCAAGGACCATCGCTGCATAGTCAAACCATGATCTCGAAAACCAGGCACTGATAATTCCGGCATTTACTCCAATGACCACGGCAATAAACATGGCAACAATCGTTAATTCAGCGGTTGCTGCCAGATAAGACCAAATTTCTTCATTAATTGGACCTCTCGTCCTCAGTGAGGTCCCTAGGTCTCCATGAAGTAATGCTTTAATATAATCTACATATTGTATGTACCATGGTCTGTCCAATCCTAATTCCTTTGTCAGGGTAGCAACCGATTCAGCCGTTGCTCTTTGTCCAAGAATCACCTGAGCTGGGTTCCCAGGAATAGCATGAATAATCGCAAAAACAACTAGAGTCATTCCAATTAAAACGGGGATTAAAGAGAATACACGACGGACAGTGTAAGTAAACACATTCTTCACCTCTTTTGTCAGAAAAGTGCAAGCGCCTTGGTCAGGAGCTGGAGCTGGACAATTCTCATAGTCAGATTTAATTTTCCTCTTGTTAAAAAGGGAGGGAAAATCCCTCCCCTTTGTATACCAATTATTTAAATTCTACTTTTGTTAATGCTTCTGAGCCTGTTGGATGTGGCAAGTAATTAACCACGTCTTTCCCTGCAGCTAATAATGGTGTGGAATGTACCAGTGGAACCCAAGGTGCATCATCATGGATAATGACCTGAGCTTGCTCGTAAAGAGCATTACGCTTAGCTTGGTCTGTTTCTGTCTGCGCCTTAATTAAAATATCATGTAATTGGTCATTGCTATAATAAGAATAGTTATTGCTTCCAATACTGTCTTTATCAAGCAAAGTGTATAAGAAGTTATCAGCGTCGCCATTATCACCTGTCCACCCAAGCATGAACATATCAAATTCACCTTTAGTTGCTTTATCTAAATAAGTTGCCCAATCCACAGATTGTATTTTGGCTTTAACACCAATTTTACTTAAGCTTTCTTGAATAACTTCTGCAACCTTCTGTGCTTCAGGCATATATGGACGCGCTACAGGCATAGCCCACAAGTCAGTTTCAAATCCTTTTTCGTAACCTGCTTCTTTTAGTAATTGTTTTGCTTTCTCTAAATCATATGGATATGGCTCGATTGACTTATTATAGCCTTCAATGGAAGGAGGCATTGGATTGGCAGCCTCTAAAGCCTTTCCTCCATAAAAAGCGTTGATAATAGCTTTTTTATCAATGGCGTAATTCATAGCCTGACGAACTAGTTTATTATCAAATGGTTTATGTGTGGTAGTTAATCCAATATACCCTACGTTCATAGATGGACGTTCAATTACTTGAAGCTTGTCATTAGCTTTTACTGTTGCCTCATCTGAATTGTTTAAACCATCCATTATGTCAATTTCTCCATTAGCAAGGGCGTTAAGACGGGCTGTATTTTCAGGAATGACACGGAAAATAACTTTGTTTAACTTAGGGTAGCCTTTTTGCCAGTAGTCCGGGTTTTTCTCAAGAGTGATTGTATCGTTTTGCTTCCATTCAACGAATTTAAATGGACCTGTTCCTACTGGATGTTCTCTAAATTTATCACCGTATTTTTTAACAGCCTCAGGACTCGCAATTCCAAACGGAGACATCGCCAAGTTCTTAAGGAATGGTGCTTGCGGTCTTGTCAAAACAAATTGTACTGTGTAATCATCGATGGCTTTCACTTCCTTAATAACGTGGCCTTTTTCCCCTTTAAAACCACCAAACATGGTATAGTAAGGAAAGCTGTCTGCGTTTCCATTCATCCAGCGGTCAAAGTTAAAAACAACCGCTTTTGCATTAAAATCCGTACCATCGTGGAATTTAACTCCTTGCCGAAGTTTAAATTTGTAAGTTAATCCATCAGGAGTAACTTCCCATGATTCAGCTAGTCCCGGATGAATAGTGGTATCTTGGTCACCATATTGAATTAATGTTTCAAAAATGTTTTCGGTTACTTTAAATGTTTCACCTTCGGTGGAGGTGATTGGATCGAGTGATGTTGAATCTCCACCACGGCCATAGACAAGTGTATCCTTTTTAGATACGTTTCCTGAAGTTGAATCTTTCTTTCCTCCTGTTGCTTCATTTGTTTTGCTGTTACAGCCAGCCAATAACATACTAAAGGCTAGTAGTGATATAAACAGCAGTTTAAAAGACCATTTTTTCTTCATAAACGTTTGTTACCCCCTATAACTTTATTTATTATCATAAATGAGACAAATCACTTGTTATATAAGTGACATGCAACAAAATGACCGTTTATATCTTGTTCTGCTGGTCTAGTTGTTTTACAAATATCCATCACATGTGAGCAGCGGGTGTGGAAAGCACAGCCTGCTGGAGGATTTGCCGGACTCGGAATCTCACCCTCAATTAAAATGGTCTTCTTTTCGATATCAGGGTCTGGGATAGGCACAGCCGAAAGCAGTGCTTTTGTGTAGGGGTGATATGAATTTTCATATAATTCCTCACTATCTGCTAACTCTATTAATCTTCCTAAATACATCACACCAACACGGTCACTTATATGTCGTACTACACCTAAATCATGTGCGATAAATATGTAGGTTAGTTGAAACTCTTTCTGTATATCCTTCATTAGGTTAAGAACTTGTGCCTGGATGGAAACGTCTAATGCTGACACAGGTTCATCAGCAATAATCAGCTTAGGTTTTGTCATCAACGCTTTGGCAATCCCAATTCGTTGACGCTGACCGCCGCTGAACTGGTGAGGATATCGCTTTGCATGATAGCTGCTTAAGCCAACCACCTCAAGCATTTCCCTTACTTGTTTTTTTCTCTCTTCTTTTGTTCCAATTCCATGGACAATGAGTGGTTCTTCTAGTATTTGCTCAATCGAATGTCTAGGATTTAGGGATGCATAGGGGTCTTGAAATACCATTTGAATATCACGCCGGATTTTCCTTAATTCAGCTTTTGACATACTAGTAATCTCTTTATCTTCAAAAACAACCTTACCTTCACTTGCTTCAATTAGACGCATTAGCAGACGGCCAGTCGTTGATTTTCCACAGCCGCTCTCTCCAACAATGCCCAATGTCTCTCCTTTTTTAACATAAAAAGAAACATCATCTACTGCTTTT
Source organism: Neobacillus cucumis (assembly GCF_002860255.1). GTDB lineage: Bacteria > Bacillota > Bacilli > Bacillales > Cytobacillaceae > Neobacillus > Neobacillus cucumis_A. Next base: position 100,040 of record NZ_PGVE01000037.1, on the reverse strand, counting down.
ACTTCACCTTGTTTCCTTCCAAAAAGTCCGCCAGTTATCGGAAAGTACTTTTTCAACCCATTTACCTCAAGAAGTAACTTCGACATGCTTGTCACTCCCCTCCTTCAATGTATATAGGAAACATCGAACTTCATGTTGGTCTTTTTCCAAATTAAATAATTTTGGTTCTTCTTCATGACACTTGCCAAAAGCATCTCGGCATCGTGGAGCGAATCGGCATCCATTTTGAATAGTTCCGGGGGCTGGAACTGTTCCTGGGATGCTATAAAGACGTTCTTTTTTTTCTCTTAGTTCAGGGACCGATTTTAATAGACCCTTTGTATAAGGATGCTGTGGATTTTTAAGGATTGTTCTGACATCACCATGTTCCACAATTTGACCAGAATACATGACAATTACCCGGTCACATATTTCTGCTACCACACCTAAATCATGGGTAATAAGAATAATGGATGTATTTGTTTTTTTATTTAAATCCTTCATTAAAGCAAGAATTTGCGCTTGAATGGTTACGTCAAGAGCTGTAGTAGGCTCATCGGCAATCAGCACTTTCGGATTGCACGCCATAGCCATCGCAATCATGATTCGTTGTCTCATCCCACCCGATAGTTGATGTGGATACTCTTTGAGGATTCCTTCTGCTCTCGGAATCCCTACCAGCCTTAATAACTCCATCCCCCGAACAAATGCCTCTCTTTTTGAAAGGCCTGTATGTAATCTTATAGCTTCAATGACCTGATTACCTATTGTGAATAAAGGATTCAAGGATGTCATTGGTTCCTGAAAGATCATTGAAATCTGATTCCCACGAACTTTGCGCCACTCTTTTTCGGAGATGTTTATTAAATCTTTACCTTCAAAAATAATTTGACCGTTCTCGACTTTTCCAGGCGGTGAAGGAATTAACCCCATAGTTGCTAAGGATGTTACACTCTTGCCGCTCCCCGATTCACCTACAATCCCAAGAATTTCCCCTTCTTTTAATTCAAAACTAATCCCATCAACAGCAGGTACGAGCTTTTTCCCAGATTGAAACGATACTTTTAAGTTCTTTATCTGTAAAATATTACTCACATTTACACCTACCTAATATCCTATTATTTATTTATTCGTCTTCTGAAATATCATAATATAACAAATTTTAAAATTATTATGACATATTTCAAATGAAGATTATTATCGAAATTTGTCAATAAGATAAAAAATATTAAAAAAATCGCCTTATACCACATTGTATTAAAGCGTTACTGCAACGTAGTATAAAGCGCTTAAGATTTCCCTTTTTCTCTTATTTTTATTTTAATATTATTTTCTTATCCCTGTGTAAACATAAATGGCGTCTCTTAAAAATTCTGCTGTACCAGGCTGTTCTTTATCATAGTATGCAGTAAATCTCTCATCATCTACATACATTTGAGCAAGATGAGCATGTGCCTCCTTACTGTATTCTGTCCAATAAAAGCATAACCACTGTTTATGCAGCTCTGCCGCTTTTTGAGCTAACTCCCCTGCAGGATTGCCTGTTTTAAACGCTTCTACTAAAGTTAAAGTGATCCGTTCCGCTAATGAAGTGACTTCCTCATGCTGCTCCTGCGTCATATTCATTACCTTCTGATTTGATTTCTCCACTTTATCATTTCCATATTTTTGGCGGATTTCTGTCCCATACTTTTTTTCGTTTTCCTCTATCATTTTTTTCTTAAACCCTTCGAACTTTTCTTTATTAGTCATCTTCAATCTCCCTTCCGTTGACGCAATGGTTTTATCGACATTGGCTATTAATAGCTCTAGTTGTCTCTTTTTCTCAAGGAGTTTCTCACGATGTTCTCTAAGTGCAGCGGCACCATCAAAGGACGGATTGGTGACAATTTCTTTAATTTTATCTAAGCTTACATCTAATTCCCTGTAAAATAGTATTTGCTGCAGCCGATTGACTTCCGCCTGGCCATAAATTCGATATCCCGACGAATTGATTCTTGCCGGCTTTAGAATCCCGATTTCGTCATAATATCTAAGTGTTCTAGTACTGATCCCGGCCAGACTAGCCAATTTTTGCACTGTATACTCCATTCGCTCACCTCCTCTTAACCTAACGATACACCTTTACGCAACGTCAAAGTCAATCACAAAGACGCTAATTTCTTTCAATCTTTTTAACCATTTATAGATGGAGGTTATAAAATGCCCTTTGGTTTCAAATAATAAACTTATTAATGTACAGCTTCTATTAATATATAAGAGTGAAAAATCATTTTAGTCAGAAATTATTCATTATTTTTAAAAAACTTTCTTTTTCTTTTCAGGATCAAGAATATATTGAGAAATCAAGGTTTTCATTTGTTATTCTCTTGATTACCAAAAAAAGTTTTTGACAATTCAAACACACAATAAGTATCATAGAATAATAAAAGGAGGTTGTACAATGTCAAATGTAAATAGGCAGAAAATTGTGGATAGTGTACCTCAGAAAGGATTCTTTGGACATCCTAAAGGGTTATTCACACTTTTCTTCACCGAATTCTGGGAGAGATTCTCTTATTACGGAATGAGAGCTATTCTCGTTTACTATATGTATTATAGTGTAACCAAGGGTGGTCTAGGAATGGACCAAACCTTAGCCCTGTCTATTATGTCTATATATGGTTCTCTCGTATATATGTCAGGGATTATCGGAGGTTGGTTCGCTGACCGTATCTTTGGTACCTCAAAAGCTGTATTCTATGGTGGAATACTAATTATGCTTGGTCACATTGCCCTAGCAATCCCTGGTAATATTGCCTTCTTCTTTGTTTCCATGGTACTGATTGTGTTGGGGACAGGATTATTAAAACCAAACGTTTCAACCGTTGTTGGTGAAATGTATGCTGAAAATGATAACCGTCGCGATGCCGGATTTAGTATTTTTTATATGGGTATTAATGCCGGTGCCTTCCTATCACCATTAATCGTTGGGTCAAAAGCAATCATGAATACAAGCTTCCACTTAGGTTTCGGTATCGCAGCTGTCGGTATGTTCCTTGGATTAATTGTATTCCTTGCCACAAAGAAAAAAAATCTTGGTCTTGCTGGGACAATGGTATCAAATCCGCTATCATCAGCTGAGAAGAAAAAAGTATATACTTATTTCGCACTTGCTGTTATTGTCATTGCTATTATTTGTTTTATTACGATTCCAAATGGACTTTTAACATTTGAAGCATTTATTAACATTGTCAGTATTTTGGGAATTTTAATTCCTGCTATTTATTTTATTCGCATGTACACTAGCCCAAAAACTACTTCTGTAGAACGTTCACGAGTAATTGCCTACATTCCATTGTTTATTGCATCCGTAATGTTCTGGGCTATTCAGGAGCAAGGCTCTACAATCCTTGCCAACTATGCGGATAAGCGTACACAATTAGATTTTGCTGGAATTAATATTTCTCCAGCATGGTTCCAATCGTTAAACCCATTATTTATTATTGTATTAGCTCCTGTATTCGCAGCGATTTGGGTGAAATTAGGTAAGCGCGAGCCTTCCATTCCTCAAAAGTTCTCATTGGGCTTATTATTTGCAGGGTTATCATTTATGGTTATTCTTATTCCTGCATACTTAGGAGGAACAGATTCTTTAGTAAACCCGTTATGGCTTGTTCTTAGTTATTTAATTGTTGTATTAGGTGAATTATGTTTATCACCTGTAGGATTATCTGCTACAACAAAATTAGCTCCAGCAGCCTTCTCTGCACAAACAATGAGTTTATGGTTCTTATCAAGTGCCGCTGCTCAAGCATTAAATGCGCAAGTTGTTAAATTCTATACACCAGCAACAGAAATGACATACTTCGGTGTCATTGGCGGTGCTTCCATCGTCCTCGGTATTATTCTATTAGCGATGTCACCAAAAATCCAAGGTCTAATGAAGGGTATCCGCTAATACTAAAAAAGGTGAAAGATCTCTAGTAAAGAGAACTTTCACCTTTTTTGATTTAATCATTTTTAAGGTCATTTAATTCATCGATTAACTGTTTAGTTCGTTTAGCATTTCCTTGTGCGAAATTTTCAAGACGTTCTTTTAATTCATTATTATTATGAATCCGTTCTGCTGTGATGAGATAAGTCCTCATCAAATTCTCTTCTATTTCTTTTGAGTTTTCAAGAATTGATACAAGGTTTTCCTCTTCTTTATTCTTTCTATCAAACATATTTAAATCCACCTGAGAAGGACCTCCTTTTTACTTTATCCTTCTCTTACTTAACCAAATTTATGTTATTAGAATAAATTACAATCCCTGTACAAATTTTAATTTACATATACAAAAAGGCCCACTCACTTTTATTGAGAATGGACCTTTACTGTTTATAAACTTCTGTTTAAAAAAGCCTTGGTTCGATCAAACTTGGGATTTGTAAAGAGTTGAGTTGGATGTCCCGACTCTATAATCTCCCCATTATCCATAAATATTACCCGGTTTGCTACTTCTTTTGCAAAACCCATTTCATGTGTAACCACAATCATTGTCATATGTTCTTCAGCCAAATCTTTCATTACTTGCAGTACTTCCCCTGTTAACTCCGGATCGAGGGCCGATGTTGGCTCATCAAACAATAGGATTTCAGGTCTCATCATAAGGGCACGTGCAATTGCTACCCTTTGCTTTTGACCACCTGATAAATTCGCCGGATAGGCCTTAGCACGATCTTTCAGACCAATTTTATTAAGAAGCTCTGAGCTTCGCATCTCAAGGTCAGCAGCTGATTCCTTTTTAACCAATTTAGGTGCAATCATCAAATTTTCCTGAACAGTAAGATGCGGAAACAGATTAAAGTGCTGAAAAACCATTCCCATCTTGGCCGTTATCTGTTTAATCTCAGGGCCCTTTGGATAAATTCCATCTTTCACCAAATAATCACCCGCAATATTAATACTGCCTGCGTCCACTTGTTCAAGATGAACAAGACTGCGGAGCATGGTACTCTTCCCTGAGCCAGATGGACCAATAACAGCTACTACATCATTTTTATTTACATCAAAGGTTATTTTTTTTAATACATCTAAATTCCCATAAGATTTTTTAAGATTTGATACTTCAATAATCGCCATATTCACCCTTACCTTCTATTCATATCTAAATCTATTTTCAATCCATTTAAATATAAGTGTTAATACCAGTGTCATTAAGAGGTATATAAACCCAGCAACAACGAATGGTACGATTGTAAAATCACGATTTACCGCGGTTTCAGCAAAGTGCAAGAGTTCTGGTACTGCCACTGCATAGAGAAGCGCCGTATCTTTTACTAATGTAACCGATTCATTTGCCACAGCGGGCAGGGCAATTCGAAACATTTGAGGCATGATGATTCTTGTGGTCATCTGCCATCTATTCAGCCCTAATACTTGGGATGCCTCATATTGCCCTTTATCAATTGCCAATAAACCTCCACGAAAAATCTCAGCAAAATAAGCTGCATAATTTAAAATAAACCCTAAACAAGCTGCAACAAAACGATCCAAGACTAAATATTCACCAATAACAGGAATCATCGGCAGCCCAAAACAAATGAATAATAATTGCAATAACAGTGGCGTTCCCCTCATGACATAAATATAGGCTTGGGCAAACCAGGACAAGGGTTTAATTTGGCTTCTAACTGCCAAAGTTAACAAAAAACCCATTGGTATAGAAATAATAATCGCAATGAAGAATAACAGAACGGTCATCTGGGCCCCTTCAAGCATGGGTTTCAGAATCGAAATAATGTAATTTATAGACATTCTAAAATTTCCTCCAATTAGAAAAGCGTTAGCAACATTACCAACTAACAAACAAAACAGGCTTTCCGGTGGAAATCCTGTTTTGCCTGCTTATCCATTTTACTTCAATACTTTATCTTCTCCAAACCACTTGGTGGATATTTTGGCCGCGGTACCGTCTGCATTCATATCGTCAAGGGCTTTTTGAAGCTTTTTAAGTAATTCTTCATTACCTTTTTTCACACCTACTCCATATTCCTCAGGAGCTAGTGATTCATCTAATATTTTAAAAGTATCTTTCTCTTTCGTCATATAATATTTAATAACGACCTCGTCAATAACTACTGCATCTAAACGGCCGCTTTTTAAATCGTTTAAAGCTAACACATTGTCTTTGAACTCTGTAACAGTCTTAATTTTTGATTTAATAGGGTTCGCATCTAATGCATCAGAAGCGGAAGAAAGTGATTGAAGACCAACAACTTTACCCTTTAAATCAGCAAGTTTAGCAATGTTCGAATCCTTGCGGGTTACAACTACCTGTGCATTTTTTAAATATGGCTTTGTGAATAGCACCTTTTTCTTTCGTTCGTCTGTAATTGTGTAGCCATTCCAAATAAGATCAATACGTCCGCTGCTTAGTTCAGACTCTTTGGTTTTCCAATCAATTGGCTGGAACTTTACCGTTTTTCCCATTTTTTCAGCAGCAGCTTTGGCGTAATCAATATCAAAGCCAACAATTTTGTTATTTTCATCTCTAAATCCCATTGGTGCAAATTTATCATCAATGCCAATGGTTAGCGTTTTGTCGTCTCCATTACCAGATGTTTTGCTTGAGCATGCTGCTAGAAGTGAGAATACAGCTGCGATTGCTAAAATCATCGTTACGATACGTTTCATCATGTATTACCACCTTTTTAAAGATAAGTTTATAAATCCTTTAGTACGTTACCATATTATCATACTACAACATTATAACATTATAATATTTTAAAACACAAATCATTTTTCTGGTAAAATAAAAAAAGGTTGCAACGCAAAGGAAACAGCCAAAAATAGACTGTTTCCTTTACATTTTCAACCTATCATTGTATAGCGATTTTCAATCAACTTAATTCTATGATACAACTCTTGATTAATCGGTGTCGGTACACCAAACCTTTTCCCCAGTTTAACTACGGTACCAGAAAATAGCTCTACTTCACTAATTCGTTTTGCCTCCACATCCTGGGCCATAGATGGCTTCCCATCTGGACTTAATGTACCTAATACCCCTAACCAATAATCTAAATCCTCTTCTGTTAGTTGAACTCCTGCTTTTTCTGAAAGAGAAATGACCTCTTTCATGGCCGAAATCATCTTCGATCTTGCCGGTCCCTCTTGCTGGACTTCACCATAATTACTTTCAAAGACGGCAACTGTCTGATTTACTCCTACATTGAGCATGAATTTCCCCCATAATCTTGTCAACATATCTGAATCTACCTTATAGGGAACTTCCATTTGTTCAAAAAACTCTGTTACCACATTCACTCTTTCAGAAATCAAACCTGTTTCGCTTTCTCCAAAGCAGATCATTCCCATATGGTCGTAAGTCAATTGGTTACCCACTTTAACCGCATCCATCCCTTGGGCCACACTATATAATATTTTATCCATCCCGTAAATCTCACCAATGATTTCTTCACTGGTGATTCCATTTAATAGAGATAAAATAATAGTGTTCTCTCCAACATGCTTTTGTACTGATTGAATTGCATCCTTTAAGCCATTAAATTTTACCGCCATTATTAGTAAATCGGCAGGCTCACACGGTTCTTCAGGTGTCACATAGTTGAAGTCACAGCACTCACCATTACAAAAAACCCCATTCTGTTGATAGCGTTGAATACGATTTTGATCAGCTATTATTCTTAAATCAGCCCGGGGCATTTTCTTAGCTAATTGGTGTCCAAATAAAATCCCTAATGCTCCCAGACCTATAATAGAGACTTTTTTTATGACCATGGCTTTTTACCTTAGACCCTTACTGCCCATCCAAAAGGATCTTCTTTTATGCCATTTTGGATTCCGGTTAATGTATCGTATACCTGCTTCGATACCGAACCAATCTCACCATTATTAATCACCATTTTCTCATTCTTCCATAATAATTCTCCAATTGGCGAGATAACTGCTGCGGTGCCTGAACCAAATGCTTCCTCTAGTACCCCATCCTGATAGGCTTGCTGAATTTCATGGATAGAAATCTTTCGCTCTACAATTGGAATATTCATATAATTCAAGAGCTCAATAACCGATTTACGGGTAATCCCTTCAAGGATACTACCATTCAAAGCTGGGGTAATAACCTCACCATTGATTTTAAAGAAGACGTTCATACTGCCAACCTCTTCAATATATTGATTTTCTTTTCCATCAAGCCATAACACCTGTGAATAACCATTTTCGCTCGCAATTTCGCCTGCCTTTAAGCTTGCTGCGTAGTTCCCCGCTGTCTTTGCATTTCCAGTTCCCCCAGCAACGGCACGTACATATTCACTTTCCACAGCGATTTTAACCGGATTGATCCCCTCTTTATAATAAGCACCTACAGGAGAAAGAATAATCATAAATTGATAAGTTTTTGCAGGATGTACACCCAAAAATGCTTCCGTTGCGATCATAAATGGGCGGATATAAAGGGATGTCCCTTCCGCAGTTGGGATCCAATCCCGTTCAATTTGAATTAATTGCTTTAAGGCACTTAGTGCACCTTCCTCATCAAGTTCTGGCATAACTAACCGGTCATTGGATCTGTTAAACCTTTTGAAATTTTCATCTGGTCTAAACAATAGAATCTGTTCATCCTTTGTCATATATGCTTTTAATCCTTCAAATACGGTTTGCCCATAGTGAAATACGGTCGCAGCCGGGTCTAAAGTAATTGGTTGATAAGGAACAATTCTTGGATCATGCCATCCTTTACCTTCTGTATAATTCCAGATAAACATGTGGTCAGTAAAGTACTTCCCAAACTCTAAATGGTCAAATGATGGCTTTTGTTTTTTTTCTGTGCTTAGGATTACTTCAAGTTTTAACTCCTTCATGATTATGGCTCCCATCCTTAGTTCTTTAAATCTTTTTAAAAAGTATAGTCACATAATTTTAATACTATTTTGATTATTTTAACATATTTTTCGCTTAATAGTTCAAATAAAAAATTATCCATAAAAAAATATTAGAACCACACTTCTTATATAAAAGAAAAAAAGCAAATAAACTTGTCAAAGACAGTGTCTACTTGCTTGCTAAACGATTAAAGTTTTAATTATGAAACTTTAAACTAACTTAATGTTACTTGTTTGTTATTTCTAGCAATTTCAGCTGCCACTTCGACAATCATATCCTCTTGGCCGCCAACTACTTTACGTTTTCCTAATTCTATTAAAATATCACGTGAATCGACACCGAATTTTGCTGCAGCACGTTTCGCATGAAGAGCAAAGCTGGAGTAAACTCCCGCATATCCTAGCGTTAAACTATCTTTAGTTATTTCCTGAGGAACTTGTAGGATAGGTGCTACAATGTCTTCTGCTAAATCCATCATCTTATATAAATCTACCCCTGTTTTTATCCCCATTCGTTCACAAACTGCGATCAACACTTCAGTCTGTGTATTTCCAGCACCCGCTCCAAGGCAGCGTACACTTCCATCAATCCGAGTTGCCCCTTCATCAATAGCTGCAAGTGTATTCGCCATCGCAAGTGATAAGTTGTTATGACCATGAAACCCCACATTAATACCAACAGATTGTTTTAAGGCACGAATCCGTTCACGTACTTGATCAGGTAATAAATAACCAGCAGAGTCTACTACATACACAGTATCGGCCCCATAGCTTTCCATTAATTGGGCTTGTTCTACTAATTTATCAACTGAAGCCATATGATTCATCATCAGAAATCCAACTGTTTCCATTCCTAGTTCTTTTGCGTAAGCAATATGTTGGGGAGCTACATCTGCCTCAGTCACATGGGTAGCAATACGTGCCATTTTAGCACCTAAATTGGCTGCTTCCTTTAATTCATGCAATGTGCCGATTCCAGGTAGAAGAAGCACAGCAATTTTAGATTTATCAACAACAGATACCGCTGCTTCAATTAATTCCATTTCATTCGTACGGGAAAGACCATATTGGAGAGAAGAACCTGCCAGCCCGTCCCCATGAGATACTTCAATAAAAGGTACGCCCGCATCGTTCAACGCTTTTGTAATTTTAAGTACTTGCTCGACTGTATATTGATGATTAATCGCATGACTTCCGTCCCGTAAAGCCACCTCGGTAATCAGGATCTCTCTCTCATTTGTCATTTTTATTACCCCTCTCTAACAGCTTAAACTGTTTCTTTCGTTAATAGTTTTTTCGCGAATGCTTCAGCAATTCTTACACCAGCAGAAGTCATGATATCAAGGTTACCAGCATACACCGGCAAGTAATCACCAGCACCTTCTACTTCAAGGAAGATAGTCACTTTATTGCCGTCGAAAATCGGTTCCGTACGAACACGGTAACCTGGCACATATGATTGAACCACCTTTTCCATTTCAGCGATTGATTGTCTAATCGCAGCTTCTTCCATTTTCCCTTCTTCCACTAGCGTATAAACCGTATCACGCATCACAATTGGCGGTTCTGCTGGATTCAAGATAATAATTGCTTTTCCTTTTTTAGCACCGCCTACGTTTTCAATTGCCCGCGCAGTGGTCTCAGTAAATTCATCAATATTTGCACGTGTTCCAGGACCTGCACTCTTACTAGCAATTGTTGCAACAATTTCTGCATATTCTACTGGAGCTACACGGTTTACTGCATGAACCATTGGAATCGTTGCCTGTCCGCCACAAGTAATTAGATTGATATTATCTTCTTCAAGGTGGTCTTCAATATTTACAGCTGCACATACATAAGGACCTACAGCAGCTGGTGTCATATCAATTACCTTTATGCCTGCCTCTTTTAAAACTTTGGCGTTATATATATGAGCTTTTGCGCTTGTTGCATCAAAAACAATGTCTGCTTCTAAATTAGGATCTGCCAGGAAACCATCAATTCCTGTCTCCACTCCGGCATAACCTAATTCTCGAGCACGGCGTAAACCGTCCGATTGAGGATCAATGCCAATTACGGCTGTTAATTCTAAAATTTTAGAACGCCCCAGTTTAATCATTAAATCTGTTCCAATGTTCCCAGAACCAAGGATGGCAACTTTTACTTTTGACAAAATACTTCTCCTCCTATACCCTCATTTATTATTTTTTCTCTGTACTTACTCTAATTAGATTGCAGCTTTCCTTTGTACCCCAACTGCCTTGATATCTCAGCTGCTGCATATTTAATACCCATAATTACTTTAGGCAGACGTTCTTCGTCTAACCTCATTTTAGGGGCTGCACAACTTATTGAAGCGATTACCTTTCCTTGATGATTAAAGATCGGTGCAGCCACACATTTAAGTCCTAACTCAATCTCTTCATCATCAAAGGCATAACCTTGCTCCCTGATAGCTGGTAAATGACTTTTAATCACCTCAATATTTGTCATTGTATATTCCGTGAATGCTTCTAAGCTGGAAGATGATAAAATTCGGTCCACTTCTTCTTCACTTAATTGGGACAGAATGGCTTTGCCAACTCCTGTACAATGAAATGGGGCTCTTTTGCCAATATGCGAATAGATCGTTAAGGCACTTTGACCTTCTACTTTATCAATGTAAATTAGTTCATCACGCTGCAAAGTCACTAAGTGAACAGTTTCATTTAGTTCATCAACAAGATCTTTTATGATCGGTCTGGCAATTCCTCCTATATCGAGATGTTTCCCTACGTAATTACCTAATTCAAAGAGTTTGATGCCTAGTTTATATTTCAGATTCTCTGTATTCTGTTCTAGATATCCACGGTGTTCCAAGGTTTTGATAATACCGTGAACGGTACTCTTTGATAGCTTTAATCTGTCGCTAATTTCTTTAATGCTTTGTTCCGAATGTGAAGTCAAAAATAATTCGAGGACATCTGCTGCTCTTTCTATTGATTGAATTAATCGTTCTGTCACTATGATCCTCCATTTCATTCGACATTATCGAATGTCATTCGTAAATATTAAGTACACTTTTATAGTACTCTCCGGGCATCTTTCTGTCAACGTTTTCATTTTTAATTTTTTCGATATAAAAGCCGTATTCTCCCCTTTGGAAAATACGGCTTATTTATCAATAATGATCAGGCTAAACAATCTCAAATTGTTTAAATTCGGTTTGATCCGGAATATAATCTAACGTTTTATGATTGAAATAACTGTGCATTACTTTAGAACAAAGCAGGTGATACTTCTATCTTCGTTAAAGTCCCAATCCACAAAAATATCTGCAACAGGATTTCTAAAGATTTCTTCAAAGCGGCCATCTCGGTGCAAATATGATTTTTCGAGTTCATCCTTGGTGACCAAAAGAGTCTGTTCGAATCCCTTTGCAATCAATGCCTTCTCTATTCGAACTAAAATTCCATCTCGTTTTACCAAAAAAATCTTCGGTGAAATAAAATAGGCTTCTGTTTTCTCCGGCCTTTTTTGTACCAATATACTAATTCTTTCAATCTCTTCGATTATAAGCTTCAGGTCAACATTGGCACCTTGATTCGGATAATCAAGTTCAGTGATAGCGCCTTCAAATTGAATAGTTATCATACCTGTATTTTGCGGATAGTTCCAATCATGGTAAAAGGATTCAATATCCTGTTCAAATTCAAGTTCTAGAATCCCCTTCAATTGGTTAAGAACAGTTTTCATAACTATATCTCGCGAAATTTCAATATTATCGGAATTACCGTGCTCCAATAAAGTAGATTCTAATGGAGACATAAATCCCCGTATGTAAAAAACCAAAAACCTATCATTCGCAAAAGCAGAACAAGATTCCGGTCCACGGCCAAAATTTTTTCTTAGCATTTTACTAGTTAAGCTGCTTATATCATTTAATTTCTGTTGCAATGGGAATGACATATGTGTTTAGACCTCACTTTCGAAAAAGGAAAAAAAACTGCCTGACATTATCATGCCCCGGCAGTAAGATTTTTACTGTTATATTCAGTTATATTCTTTGTTGAAACTAAAGATCAAATAACTTTTATTATTTTTACTGTCCCACATCATAAATATATCCTCGATCGACCGATTATACAGTTCTTCAAATAATTCCCTTTTCTGATAAAAACCCTTTTTGATTTCTCTAGCATAGGTAAATAACAAGTCGGAATTTCCCTGTTCTACCATCAAGTAGTCTAGTGGCAGCATAACTCCTTTTGATTCAATCGCACAGATATTCTGAGTGTACTTAACAACCTTTAACTCGCTGGGAATTTTATGAAGCTCGGAACCCACCATTTGAACTAATTGAAATAACTTCCTCTCAAAACTTTCATCTACCTTCACATCAGGATTGAAACTATTATTCACTAATAGCAATATACCCGAGTTCGAATTATAGTTCCAATCTTGGTAGAAGGAATCGAAAGTAATTCCTAAAACAAGCGATGATTCCTGCACTAACTCTTGAGACAAAGCGGTTATGACAGACCACCGAAAATTCATCAGCAAATTTAATTCTTGCTTTTCCGCTAAAATTTCTTCGGCCGGTGTCATAAAATTACGGATATAAACGTATAACCGGTTTGCTCTAAAGACGGTGTAACAGGTTTCAGGACCTTTACCAAACCCCCTCTTTATGATTTTACTAAAAGAACTGCTCAGAGACAGCAAATCTTCTTTAGTTGCAACCATTCAAATCCCCCTTGATACAATATAAAAAGGCCTAACTTCACAAAAAGGAAGTTAGGCCACGGTTAAGACGACATTAAAAAAATTAGTTTCTACCATTTACCATCACAATAAGAATATATTTTTATAATAAAAAAGACTTTAAATCAGTTTTTCAAAACTAATGACAGCAAGACATTAGACAAAATTGATAATAACATTAAATTCACAGGATAACAACAAAATTAGGCAAAAAATAGCCATGAATGAAAAATTATTGTTCAGAAGATAACGGAAATTCCACATGAAGAGTGGTTCCATTCTTATTACTCTCTATGTATAGATCCCCTTTATGTTCTTTTATAATTTCTCGGCTAACCAGCAACCCCAGACCCGTTCCATTTTCTTTTGTGGTAAAAAAAGGCTGCCCTATTTGATTAAGTATATCTTCGGGAATTCCGCATCCCTGATCGGTGATGCTAATTCGGACCTGACCACAGGCAAGAGGGCTCCCATTTATTTGCACCATCCCCCCCTCGGGCATTGCTTCAATTGCATTTTTTATAAAATTAATAAAAACTTGTTTCAATTGATTTTTATCCCCTGTTATCCATGTGTAAGAAAAATCAATCTGTGTTACTATTTGAATATTATTTAAGAGGGCCTGCGATACCATTAAGGTAATAACTTGCTCTAATAAACTTTGAAGGTTTACTCGCTCATATTTTTGTTTGGTTGGCTTTGCAAGGACCATTAATTCTTTTAGAATTTCTTCAATCCGGTCAATCTCGGAATTAATGATTTCAAAATAGATTCTATTTCCAACGTTTTCTCCCATTAATAATTGTAAAAATCCTTTTATAGCAGTGATGGGATTGCGGATTTCATGGGCAAGCCCGGCAGCCAGCTGACCAGCAGTAGCTTGTTTTTCCGATAAGCGAGATAAATTATTAATTAAGGTATGATACTCTTTTTCACGTTCCATGGTTAACCTGTTCTGTTTTATGGACGTTATATCCTTAATGACTAGATACGTGCCAAGGTAATCCTGTTCAAAAAAAATAGGAATTGAGGTGACATTTACATCTAAAATACTTCCATCAATGACTTGTACCTGAGCATCAAAGTTATCAAGTTTTTCCTGTTCTCTCCCTTTAAAGAAGGTTTGCTCTTGATTTAAAAAGTCTAAGACAAACAGTTTATTTAATGTTATCTGATGCAAAGTTTCCCTCGAATAACCTAAAAAGGGTTCACAAGCATGGCTGGAATATTCAATTTTTCCTTGCAGGTCAATCAAAATAAACGCATCTCGATTTTTCGCTAGGATCGAAAAGTCCTTATCCATGTTCGAATCTCTATATACTTTTAAAAGAACACTCTTTCGGTCGGTTCCATACATAACCATAAGGCAGACCCTCCTTTCTTAAATTTTTCATTTAAAAAAGCCACAATAAGAGCAGAGAATCCCCCTACATCTTACTGTGGCTTTAAAATCTAGCATTAACTTCTAGAATTCGTTACCATTTTAAGTTTTAACTATTTTCACAATTAACCAGTAGAATAGAGCGTTTACTCTATATCCACATTAACTATATTATATTTTTCCATTTTTAGCAATAAATTATCAGTATTTTCTTAAATTTCCATCAAAAAAACTTTTCCACTCATGTACCGCAAAAGGTTTGGTAAGGACGAGTAGACGACTCAGGCAGTGTACAGTATTCCTCCTGTCCCGGATTGTGTGCATACGGGTTTGAGAGAACTTGTAATAGTTTGTTCATTACACTGTAATCTCCTTGAGTAACTGCGGCTTCAAGCGCTTCCTCTACCCGGTGGTTTCGAGGAATTACCGCAGGGTTACTGGTCCGCATTAACTGATTTGATTCCTCTTCCGTTTCCTTCTGCCTACCAAGTCTCGCCTGCCACCGCTCCTTCCATTGTAAAAATTCAGGTGTCCCCAAAAACTTAATATCGTCATATTGAGCAAAAGTTAAAGCACGGAAAGTATTAGTGTAGTCGGCCTGACCATTATGCATTAAATTGAATAGCTCTTCAAATAATGATTCATCCTGTTCCTCTTCATTAAAAATCCCAAGTTTTGCTCTCATTCCTGCAAGCCAATTCGTTTGATACAATTTTATAAATTTGGATATCTCTTCTTGGGCTATTTGGACTGCTTGTTCTTGATTATCGTGGAGAAGCGGCAATAAGGTTTCTGCAAATCTTGCCAAATTCCATCCGCCTATATATGGCTGATTAGCATAGGCATATCGGCCCTCTCTGTCAATCGAACTGAATACGGTGGCTGGGTCATAAACATCCATAAAGGCACAAGGTCCATAATCGATGGTTTCTCCACTAATAGTCATATTGTCAGTGTTCATGACTCCATGAATGAAGCCAACCAGCTGCCATTTTGCAATGAGTGCAGCCTGTCGTTTAATTACTTCCTGAAGCAGCGAAAGATATGGTTTTTCGGATTCCTCAATGAGTATTGGATAATGGCGTTGTATAGTATAGTCAGCCAATGCCTTAAGATCTTCAATATTGCCTTTTCCTGCTGCGTATTGAAAAGTCCCAACACGGATATGACTTGCAGCCACTCGTGTAAGAATAGCACCAGGAAGCAAAGTTTCACGGATAATGGTCTCACCCGTTGTAACAACTGCTAAGCTGCGAGTGGTCGGAATTCCTAGCGCATGCATCGCTTCGCTGATAATATATTCACGAAGCATAGGTCCAAGCGCTGCCCGGCCATCCCCCCCTCGGGAGTATGGGGTCCTGCCAGATCCTTTGAGTTGGACATCAACCCGTTCACCTTGCGGGGTGATCTGCTCTCCAAGTAATATTGCCCGGCCATCTCCCAACATCGTAAAATGCCCAAATTGATGCCCGGCATAGGCTTCTGCAAGCGGTTCGGCCCCTTCAGGAATCTTATTGCCAGCAAACACAGCTGTCCCCTCTTCGCTCTGAAGAGTTTCAGGATTTAACCCTAAAAATACGGCCAATGGTTCATTAAGTACCACTAGGTTTGGTGAAGTTACAGGTTTGGGGTTCTGACTTGTGAAGAAGGACTCGGGAAGTCGGGAGTAACTATTATCAAAATTCCATCCTATTTTTGTCATGGCAACTCCTTTTCTCTATATTATCTTCATTTTATTATTATTCCTTGTAAATCCCTTTTTAATTTTTGCCTTCATATAGTTATTATACCTTTTCGCCTTTAAGGTAATGAGAAATATGCCTTAAGGAATATGAAAAGGCTGCTCCCAAGCAGAGAGTAGCCTCACTTAGAGTTAGCTATTATGTTTTGATAATCGTGTTTTGTATCTACATCCAAAATTGTACCTTCATCATCAACCGACACGTAAATATGTTGATCAGCGAATTTAAAAATCGGTTTTGCCCCCTGGTCACCAGTTATTGTTTTTAAATAAGGGAGCATTGAAGAAGAAATAAAAACGGGATGTCCAGGTGTTCCATTATAAGTTGGTTGAATAATACATTTGGATTGAGCGATTCCCTTTTCTATACTGACTTTGAGGATTTGATCGATTGTCGAAGCCTTTAGTAAGGGCTGGTCACCCAAGAATACTAAAACACCACTTGTTACATTATTAAAGTAATTTATGGCGGCCTTTATAGAACTACTTAAACCTTCTAAGAAGTGTCCATTAATGATCCAATTCAACCGTTCATCTTCAACATGGATAGCTTCTCTTAGTTCATGTTCTTTATAACCCACAACTGCTATGACCTCTTGAAACGGAAACGATAAAACTCTTGTTAAAACAACCTCAAGCATAGGTTTTCCATCAATCGGAAGCAAAGGTTTAAATTTTCCCATTCTTGAGGAAATACCCGCAGCTAAAACTACTGCTTTTATAGGAATCGAATTAATTTGTACCCCTACCACAGTTTTCCTCCTCTTTTACCAAAACGTGAGGTATAAAATGACACTCAAGATGGGGTTTAAGGTATAACCTCATCCTAAACCATATTCTTTTATTTTATTGTAAAGAGTCCCCCTAGAAATGCCGAGCAAACTGGCCGCCGCACTTTTATTTCCATACGTTTTTCTTAATGCCTCTTCTATTTGCAAGGCTTCGACATTCTTTGAGGAAATTTCCGCCGGGGTACCTTCCGCACCTTTTTCCTCGATCTCATTGCTATTAATGTTGCTCTTTATGTTCTCAGGCAATTGTTCAATTGTAATAGAAGGCTTGTCACTCAATAGAACGATCCGTTCGATGGTATTCCTGAGTTCACGTACATTTCCGGGCCAATCATAGTTCACTATATGCATCATTGTTTCTGGATGAACCTCTGGAACCATTTTTTTATATTTAGCGCTGAATTCTTTGATATATTTATCAACCAACGTGACAATATCCTCTTTTCTGGTCCGAAGCGGAGGAATGTCGATTGTTATTACAGAAAGATGAAAATAGAGCTTTTCATTTAGACTCCCTTCCCTTAGCAGCACATCAATGGGTTCAGACGTGGACGTTATAATCCGGGCAGGAGCAGCAATCTTCTCTATCCCTCCAACCCTATAGAAACTGTGATCAACTAGATATTCCAGCAACTTCCCCTGTATGGAAAGCGGCATTTTATCAACATCTTCAATATATAACGTACCATTAGACGCCTGCTCAATCCTGCCCATTTGCAAAGCTTGCTGTTCGGCGGTGTCGTTAACCTTTTGGAAACCAAAAAGTTCAATTTCTAATAGGGATGCGGGAATAACCGAACAATTCAAAGTGATAAAAGCACCATTTGCTTTTGCTCCCCCATAGTGAATCGCTTGCGCTAACATTTCCTTGCCTGAACCGGGTTCCCCTGTTAAATGGACCGGTATATCGGCATGCGCTACTTTTTGCGCAATTTTCAATGACTCTTGAAATCTCGGGCTTCCAGTTACCATCGTAGCAAACGGATTGGCTTTTGGGACGAGTAAAGGTGAGTTTGAGTCCAATTCTTCATTAAGCCGGATAATATTTGTAATATTATGTTCTGTAGCAATACCGCCAATAATTTTGTTTTCAACAATAATCGGTAAGGCATTAATTAGAACATGAGTTTCTTTATTTGGACGATGGTACTCACCTCTTACAAACCGCCCTTCATTCAGAATTCGATGAAGAATAACCGAGTCATCATTAAAATGCTCACCAATCTTCTTACCCAGGATAAATTCCTTTTTAATCTTGTAGGTCTCTTCTGCCGTTGTATTCCAGTAAACAACATTTCCTGATTCATCCACAGCCGTAACAGAATCGCTTATGGTCTCAGCCAACGTTTCAAAATAAGCTGATATCCTTTTATTCTTTTCCTTAAGTTTGTTAATTTCCTTCCCTGATGTTAGGACCCCCATGTATTCCCTTTCATTTTTAAAAAGGACCGGCCTCCTCCAGTCCACTTCCGGCGGGAAACCTTGATCAGCTAAAACCACTGTTGAAGGTAGCCATTTGAGATGCTGAAGCCAGTCAATCACAGGCAGGGAATCGTTCCCTAAAGCCATCAGGTTATATTCATAGTTATTAATGATAAAGTATGTTCCGCCTGCGACAATGACAAAATTATACTCGTTCAGTTTCTTTTTTATTTCATTTAATGGTGTACGATCATTTACAATTGTAAAGGAGTAATCCAATTGATATTGTGCACTTTTGAACATACTAAAATCCTTTCTCGCTTTTCTTTCACTTTAGCACAAAATAAAACGCTATATCCACTTAATTGAATTAAAGATTGTTTCAACGCCAATAAAGCAAAAACATTATTCACATTACTGATTTTGTCTGAATTTCTTAACAACGAATTAATCTTTGTTAGATATTTTAACTCACCTCATTATCAATCACAAAAGCTCAGACTAAGTATAAAAAAGCTGAACCCGTATAGAACGGGCTTCAGCTTTTTTATATGGGATTACTGAATACTTACCCACCGTCTTCTAGAATGTTACTAATCCAACATAATTAGGAATTTCTCTAAGGACAGAACGATTATGCTGATTGTTTGTATTGATCAAATTCTTTCTTTAACTGGTCACTCGGTTCCGGTGTAACTAGACTGACTAACCAGATAGCC
The DNA here is from genome assembly GCF_002860255.1 of Neobacillus cucumis. Lineage (GTDB taxonomy): Bacteria > Bacillota > Bacilli > Bacillales > Cytobacillaceae > Neobacillus > Neobacillus cucumis_A. The sequence continues at coordinate 80,411 of NZ_PGVE01000037.1, read as the reverse complement.
GCCAACCCAACAACGAACCCTGGAATAATCTCGTAAAGACTTTTTGCCAATACAGGAACATTGGCCCAAACAATTACAGTAACTGCTCCCCCAACCATACCGGCAAGAGCTCCCCATCGATTCATTCGATTCCAGTAAAGGCTCAACAGAATAACTGGCCCAAAAGCCGCTCCAAAGCCTGCCCATGCATAAGCAACAAGGGAAAGAATAGTGCCATTTTTATTAAAGGCCAGTAATACAGCTATAAAGGAAACAACAAGGACTGAAAGTCTGCTTACAAGCAACAGCTCTTTTTCTGTTGCTGACCTGCGGAAAAAAGTCTTATAGACATCTTCTGTCAGAGAGCTTGCGGTAACCAAAAGTTGAGAAGAAATCGTACTCATGACGGCCGCTAATAAGGCCGCTAACAAAAACCCAGTAATGAGTGGATGGAATAGAATTTCACTTAATTTAATAAAAATTGTTTCTGGATCTGTAAGATGCAGTCCTTGCTTTGAAAAATAGGAAAGGCCAATAAAACCAGTAAACATCGCGCCACCGACAGAGAAAATCATCCATCCCATTCCTATTCTCCTAGCTTTCTTAATCTCTTTAACTGATGTGATTGCCATAAAACGAACAATGATATGAGGTTGTCCAAAATAACCTAACCCCCATGCCATTAAAGAAATAATCCCGAGCAAAGAAGTTCCTTTAAAAATATCAAATAATTTAGGATCAATGCCTTTTATTTCACCAAATGCGGAGTCAAAGCCGCCCACTTGCATAATCGTTACAGCGGGAACAAGAACTAGAGCAATCACCATGATTATTCCTTGAACAAAGTCAGTCCAACTAACCGCTAAAAATCCGCCAAATAAGGTATAGCCAATGACAACAGCAGCGATTATCCAAAGACCTGCCTGATAGTTAAGATTGAACGTTGACTCAAAAAGAACCCCGCCTGATACCATTCCAGAAGAAACATAAAAAGTAAAGAATACAATAATGACAAGTCCGGAAGTTAACCGCAGTATTGACGAGTTATCCCCAAAACGATTTTCCAAATAGGCTGGTATCGTCATTGAATTATTGGCGGTTTCCGTATAAATCCGCAATCTTGGAGCCACGTACAGCCAGTTTAAATATGCGCCTATTGTCAGACCGATGGCAATCCAGGATGCACTCAAACCTTGGGTAAACATCGCACCAGGAAGACCCATTAGCAGCCATCCACTCATATCAGATGCCCCTGCACTTAATGCGGTAACTGCTGCTCCCAGGCCCCTTCCACCAATCATATAATCTGATAGATTAGAAGTTCGTTTGTAGGCGAAATATCCAATTAAAAGCATTCCCACCATATAAATACCAATTGAAATAAGTATTTGTGTATTCAATCGTCATCCCCCATTCTCCGTATTACCCCATAATAACACGATCTCTTTCATAGAAGATACCCTTGGTTCAATTTCTCGGAAGAGCCCCCTCCCAGAGAGCTCTCCGATCCTCTTGGTTATGATAGTTTTTTAGATTTTAACTTAGCTTGAGTAAATAACAGTAAGTAATCGTATCCTCCTGCTTTTGAATCCGTGCCTGACATATTAAAACCGCCAAACGGGTGTGCTCCAACTAATGCACCGGTACACTTTTTATTGATATACAAGTTGCCACAATGCATATTTTCAAGAGCATAGTTGATTCTGTCCTCATCCTTTGAATGGTAAGCACCTGTCAAACCATACTCCGTATCGTTATAAATCTCAATAGCTTCCTTCCAGTCAGCAGCTTTTGTAATCGCTAGAACCGGCCCAAAGATTTCCTCCTGCATGATGCGGGCTTTTGAATCAACATCCGCAAAAATAGTTGGTTCAATATAAAAGCCGTTCCCTTCCGCTCTTGAACCGCCAGTAAGCAGTCTGCCTTCCGTTTTACCAATTTCAATATAGTCCATAATTTTATCGACCGATTTCTGATCGATTACTGGACCAATTGAACAGTTTTCTTCTGGTAGACCAATGGATAAGTTTCTTGTCAATTCTACTACCTTTTCTACCACTTGGTCATAAACTGATTCTACGATAATCGCTCTAGATCCAGCCGAGCATTTTTGTCCCTGAAAACCATAAGCTGAAGCAACAATAGCCGCAGCAGCTGCATCCAAGTCAGCTGTTTCATCAACAACAACACCGTCTTTCCCACCCATTTCGGCGATGACACGCTTTAACCATAACTGGCCAGGCTGTACCTTTGATGCCCGCTCATAAATCCGGCATCCTACAGCACGTGAGCCTGTAAACGAAATGAAACGTGTTTTTGGATGTTCGACCAGATACTCACCTACTTCGATTCCATCCCCAGGCAAAAAGTTAAGTACACCTGAAGGAAGTCCAACCTCTTCCATTAATTCCACAAATTTAGCTGCAATCACAGGAGTTGCATCTGCAGGCTTTAAAATCACGGTATTTCCAGATACAATCGCTGCTACTGTCGTACCTGCCATAATGGCCAATGGGAAGTTGAATGGAGATATGACAATACCAACACCAAGAGGGATGTAAGAAATCTGGTTATCTTCCCCTTCAATTTTAGTGAGCGGCTGATGAATGCTTGTTTCACTCAGACGAATCATTTCCCTGGCATAAAACTCCATAAAATCAATGGCTTCTGCTGTATCGGCATCAGCCTCTGCCCAGTTTTTACCTGACTCATATACAAGATAGGAGGAAAACTCATGCTTACGCTGTCTCATTAGGTCAGCTGCTTTGAATAAATACTCTGCACGTGCTGCAGGGGCAACCTTTTTCCAGGTTTCAAATGTTTTTAAAGCCTCCTGCACAGCCTTTTCAGCTAGCTCTTGATTTCCTTTACTAACAGTTCCAACAATTTCATCAACATTTCCAGGATTAATAGAAACGGTTTGCTCCTCGGTAAATAGCTTATCTTTCCCAACTACTATTGGATACTTTTCGCCAAGCTCCTTTTTTACTTTTGCAAGAGCTGCGTACATTGATTGTTTATTTTCCTCGATTGAAAAGTTTGTAAAGGGCTCGTTTTTAAATGTAGCTACTTGAATTGTTGTTGTCATAAGATTCCTACTCCTTTTATAAATTTGTTATTTTAATAGATTTTTAAGTACAAACCAGACATTTGCAGGTCTTTCTGCTAATCGTCTCATGAAATAACCAAACCAATCGACCCCATAAGGTACATACACTCGGACTTTTAAACCTTCTTTTACAAGTCTTGCTTGAATCTCTTCACAAATACCATAGAGCATTTGGAATTCAAATTGCTCTTTTGGTATTTGATGCTCACTAACGACAGACTTTGTATATTCAATCATTGTTTCATCATGGGTTGCAACGGCAGTATAATTACCGTTTAAAAGGTGCTGCCTAATAATTTTTTTGTAGTTTTCATCCACATCTTTTTTCTCAGGAAAGGCTACAGACGGTGATTCCTTGTAAGCCCCTTTCACAAGGCGCAAGTTTGCATTCAATTTATTTAAGTGGGCAATATCCTGCTGGGTCCTAAAAAGGTAAGCTTGAATAACAAGGCCAACATTGTCATATTCCTTGCGCAGCTCTTTGTAAATATCGATTGATATTTGACAATGCTCATAATCTTCCATATCGATTCGAACAAAATTATTATGCAGCTTAGCCCGATCGAGGATTTTCCGCATATTCTTCATACATAGCTCTCTGCTTATATCAAGTCCAAGAGATGTCATTTTTAGGGAAAGATTTGAATTAACACCAGCTTCACTAATTGCATCTAAAGTTTGAATACACATGGCAGCTGATTCGAGTGCCTCTTCTTCGGTATAAACAAATTCACCCAGATGGTCCAATGTCACAACCTTACCCTCGCTATTTAGCCTTTTAACAGCCTCAATAGCAGATTTAATAGATTCACCTGCTACAAAACGGCTTGCCCCAAATCGCAAACCATATTTTTTTGCGAGTTTATTGGCAGAAGTGTTTTTCCCAAGTGATTGAAACATGTTTCTCATAATTAATTCCAAATCCTTCAATCCTCCTTTTATGATTATGTAAGCCCTTACTCTATTTTAATATTTCTTGAACACTACTGTCTATATATTTTTAACTTAAACAATATTGTTAACTATACAAATTGATTATAGGACGGTTTTGATGTTTATTGAACATAATTGTCATATCATCTGACACACTTTTTACAATGGTGTTTAAATCATCTAAACAAGATTTTTTTAAGTAATAGGTGAATTTTATTCCTGAGTAAAAAAGATCCTATCATTAATTTGATAGGATCTTTTATTTATTACTTCCTATTTATTTATTGTGCCATAGAAAAAAACATCCTATTTTGGTTAATAGGATGTTTTTGGATAATTGGAATTCTAGCTTATCAAAAAACAGAGTAGGATCTAACGTAATACTCTTGCTGCGCTAGAAAATTTAGAAGGATTATAAGCAGAAATTTTTACAACGTCACCTGTTTGTGGTGCGTGTATATATTTTCCGCCTCCGATGTAGATACCTACATGATAGGCTGGGTTACCTCTGAAAACCAAATCCCCAGGCTGTACTTGACTTGGAGAAATTGCGATCCCTACATCTTGCTGGTCACGTGACACCCTAGGAAGATTGATGCCTGCCGCATTCCTAAACACATAGGAAGTGAAACCGGAACAATCAAATCCACTAGGAGTTGAGCCGCCCCAAACGTATGGAACACCTAAAAATTGCTTTGCATACGCAATTACTGCGCTTGCCGATCCAGTGTTAGCTGGTGGCGCTGCAATTGCAGGTGGTGCAGGCTTAGAAGGAGTGCTCTTTACTGGCGCCTGCTGTTGTGCAGGCTGCTCATCTTGTTGTGCTGGCTGTTGTGTCTGCTGCTGTACTTGTTGAGGGCGCTGTTGGGCCTGTTTAGGTTGTTGTTGTGCCTGTTGTTGGGCAAGCAGACGTGCTTGTTCAGCCTGTTGCTGCGCAAGCTGTCTAGCCTTCTCTTCAGCCTCTTGTTGAGCTAATTGGGACTTTTGGCTTTGTAATGTATCTTTTGCAGCTGCTAATTCTTTTTCAATTTCTTTCTTATCTTCCTGAATCTGTTGTTGTTCAGAAGCCAACTCATCTTGGCTCTTTTTTAATTGATCATACTCATTATGCAATTTTTCTTCTGCATTTTTTAATGCTTGTTCTTTTTCATTTAAACCGTTTAGCAAATCAGTATCGCTTTGCATAATACTAGAAATTGCAGTAAAACGAGTTAAAAACTCGGAAATATTGTTAGATGATAATAACAATTCGGCGTAGGTAGCAAGTGACTGTTTGCCTTCTAACTGAATGCTTTTTAATCGCTCAGCGTACACCTGTTTATGAGCATCCAGGGACTTTTGTGCTGCTTCAATTTCAGCCTTGGTGTCTTCAATTTTCCCTTGTTGTGTTTTAATTTGATCGTTCAGTTCTTGACTTTTCTCCATCGCTAGAGAAATTTTGTTGTCTATTTGTTGAACCTTTGTTTCAAAATTATCGATTTGTTCTTGTGTATTGTTAATTTGTCCTTGTGTTACCGGGCTAGCGAAAGTAGGTGTTGCTTGAATCATTGCAGCAATTATGGAAGCGGATACCGTATATTTCAGAAATTTTCTTAGCATAATAGAATCTCCTCTTGTAACCTATATATATATGTATTCTTAATTTATTCTTAAGTTATTCTTAATATATTCCTAGTTTATATTTTAAAGAGAATAAAAACAATGAAACCGTCGATAATGTAATATAAATGTAATTTTATGTAGAATAATCTGATAAAGAGTCGACACATTGTGAAATATTTGTAACAAAGGACATAAAAAAGAAAATGAGATATCCCCCATTTCGATTAAAATCTGTCTATTCTATATAGACCAAATACCTAATTTCCAACCTTTTTAGGAATATCATACAAGCAATAATCTATTCTTCATCATAATCTATCCTGAAGTTTTTTAAAAAGAGGTGAAGAAATGCTAGAAAAGGTTTCAGTTTTGTTACCAATCGGTGGAGATGGAGTCAGAGAAGAATCATTTAAATGGATATTAAAGTTTTATGAAAATCTTTTGCCCGAGGTTGAAATATGTATAGGAAGATTTGATGAAAAGCCATTTTCTAAATCAAAAGCAGTAAATATAGCTGCTGGCAAGGCTACGAGAGATATATTTGCCATTGCCGATTCAGACTTAATATATGATCCAAAGATTATTGAGGAATCCATTAAATATCTGGATACTCACAAGTTAGTCCTTCCTTTTACTAAAATAAACAATCTGACAAAAACAGGCAGCGAGGAATTAATAAAAACAACCCCCTCATGGCCTATTCAGGGAAATTATGATTTTTACCAGCGAGTGGCTGGACCGGGTGGGCTCAATATTATCCGCAGGGAGCATTTTGAACAGGTGGGAGGATTTGATGAAAGATTCAAAGGCTGGGGCGGAGAAGATGATGCCTTTACATTATCTGTACGCTTTTTATGCGGGCCGGCAATTCGACTTCAGCATATTGCCTATCATCTCTGGCACCCAAAAGGCGATATGTCGAATTATAAAAACAATAAAAAGCTGTATGAAGCCTATTTAAGAGGAAAACAATCAATACTAAACGAGCTGGAAAATAGAAAGAATATATAAGAAATAAAACCTTCTATCAAACAAAAATTCGTTTCATAGAAGGTTTTATTTTTCCTTTAATGAGCTATATTGAATATTATTTTATTTAAAATTTCTTTTTATAGTACCTTACTTAGGAAAGCTTTTGTCCTCTCATGCTGAGGGTTTCCGAATAACTGATTCGGTTCATTTTCTTCGACAATATACCCTCCATCCATAAAGATAACACGATCGCCAACTTCCCGTGCAAATCCCATCTCATGTGTTACAACTACCATAGTCATGCCTTCTTTAGCTAGCTGCTTCATGACCTCTAGAACATCACCAACCATTTCCGGGTCAAGCGCTGAAGTCGGTTCGTCAAAGAGCATGATTTTTGGATTCATTGCAAGTGCCCTTGCTATGGCAACCCGCTGTTTTTGTCCGCCAGAAAGTTCTCCAGGATAGCTGTTAGCTTTTTCTTTAAGTCCAACCTTATCAAGTAACTCAAGGGCCGTTTTTTCAGCAGCAGCTTTATCAATAGAAAGAATTTTAATAGGTCCTAAAGTGATATTTTCTAAAACTGTTTTATGAGGGAACAGATTAAATTGTTGAAATACCATTCCAACTTCTTGTCTAACTTTATTGATATTAATTTTGGGGTCCGTTATATTATGTCCGTTAATCACTACCTCACCGCCTGAGATTTCTTCCAGGCGATTTAGACATCGAAGGAATGTACTCTTTCCTGATCCAGAAGGGCCGATTACACAGATTACTTCTTTTTCTTGCACTTCAGCATTAATATCTTTTAATACTTCAAGTTTCCCGAACGATTTTCTTAAGTTTTTCACTGTGATAATGCTCATCGAACCTGAATCCTCCTTTCAACAAAATTAGCCAGAAGGGTTAATAAATAGATAATGATAAAGTAAATAACACCTACTGCCAGCCAAATCTTAAATGCTTCAAAGGTGGCTGAAGCTTGAATTTGACCCTGTTGAGTTAAATCGGCAATACCAATAACAGATAAAAGAGAAGTATCTTTTAAACTAATAATGGATTGGTTTGTAATGGTAGGGAGCATTCTTCTAAAAGCCTGAGGCAGGACCACGTAACGCATGGTTTGTGCTCCCGTAAAACCAATTGATCTAGCTGCTTCTGTTTGTCCCTTATCAATGGATTGAATACCGGCTCTGATAATTTCTGCAAAATAGGCACCTGCATTGATAGCAACGGTAATAATACCTGCTGTTGTGCTGTTTAAGGAAATCAAATGCAGTGAATTTACTCCGAAATAAATAAAAAACAACTGTACAATAAATGGAGTGCCTCGAATCGCATCAACATATATCTTAGCAATCCAATTTAATATTTTTATTGGCGCAAGCCGCAGCAAGGCCATCACTAAACCAATTATAAAACCAAGAATAATAGCAATAACAAAGATATAAAGTGTGACTTTAAGTCCATTTAATAAAATTGGTATAGATGCAGTAATTACGTCCATTTTTTTCATCCCCTTTCAAGAAGAAAGCGCGCTTTTATGCGCGCCCGTTAATCTTTACTTATTCACCAAGATAAGATTTTACAATTTTATCATATGTTCCATCTTTTTTGAGTTCAGCAAGACCTTTATTAATCTTTTTTAATACATCCTGATTTTGACCTTTTAAAACAGCAATTCCATATTGGTCTCCATTTAATCGATCACCAACAATTTTCAAACCAAGGTCCTTTTGCGCAATAGCGTAAGAGATAACAGGATAGTCTTCAATCAGTGCATCTGCATTTCCATTAGAAACTTCTTGGAACATGGCAGGACTATCATTAAATTGAACAACATTAATTCCTAGTTTCGATGCATTATCTTGTGCAAATTTAGCACCTGTTGTACCTTTTTTAACTGCAACTGTTTTTCCTTTAAGGTCATCAACCGATTTGATATTTGAATTATCTTTTTTAACAACTACTGTTAATCCTGCATCAAAATATGGAGTTGAGAAATCTACTACCTTTTTTCTTTCATCTGTAATACTCATTCCAGCAATAGCTACATCAAGCTGATTGGCTTGCATGGCTGGAATAATTCCACCAAAATCCATTGGATTAAGTTCAATTTTAAAGCCCTGATTTTTCGCAATTGCATTAATTAAATCAATATCGATACCCTTATACTCATTTCCATCTTTATATTCAAATGGAGGATAAGTAGTATCTACCCCAACTTTATATACCTTTTCACTACCTGCTTTCTCTCCTGTTGTTTCCTTGCTTCCGCAAGCGGCGATAAAGATGGTAAGAATTAAAAATAAACTAAATAAACCAATTTTCCTCATTTAGCACACCCCTATTATTTGATTATTTTTAATAGAATAAAAACAATACTTTATTAATATAGCACAACTATTAAATATTATAGAAGTATTAATTTTTGGTATTTACATAAAAGTCCTTCTATTATAAAAAGATAGTTTTTAATTAATCTTTTATTGTTTATTATCTTAATATTCTGATTATATTATTTGAATATAATAAAGCATTTCACACCCAAAATTAGATTCTTAGTGAACCGCGGAAACCCCTGGCAGCATAGTAGGATTCTGCTCCATTGTGATACACAAAGACCGTGTCGTAGCGGCGGTCACAAAAGATGGCCCCACCGAGTTTCCTAATATTAGCAGGTGTTTTCACCCAGCTCGATGTTTTAGTATCGAAATTTCCAAGTTGCTGCAGTTCCCGGTATTGTTCTTCGGTTAAAATCTCAATCCCCATTTCAGCAGCCATATTCAGAGCACTATTTTTTGGTTTATGTTCTTTCCTTGACTCTAGCGCTTCACGATCGTAACAAATACTTCTGCGGCCTTTTGGACTTTCAGCTGAACAATCATAAAAAATGAATTCGTCCGTTTTTGTATCATGAGTAATAACATCCGGTTCACCGCCAGTTGTTTCCATTTCATTGAGCGACCACAGTTTTTCAGTATTCTTTTCTAGCTTAGCTTGTACTTTAGCCCATTCAAGTCCTATATGGCGATTCATGTTTTTCTCAAAACGAGCTTTCAATATTCCTAGTATTTCTTCACATTGTTCAGATGACAACTTCCTTTTTTCAATTTTCATACTAAAACCTCCTCGTACAAAATGTTTTGGAACTCCTTTTAATATGTAGCAACACACGAGATGTGGTTGACTAGATAGTTACGACTCTAGCAAAAATCTTTTTAAGATGCAAAGCCCTTTCTCCAATTCATCGGAATCCTTAGGAGATGTTAGTGAAATACGAATAAATTGCGGAGTTTCATCTTTTTTGACCAAGAAACGATGAGAATGATAAACATGTATCCCCCGTGTTAAAGCAACATGCTCAAACTGATTTAGCTGCCATTCTTTATGCAATGGTAACCAGCGAAAAAAACTAATAGGATTTTCACTCGGATGTTCGAATTGAAAATATTTCTGATAAACCCGATTCCTTTCTTGTGAAACTTCCCGTTTTTTCTTAATGATTTGTTCAGCAGCCCCCGTATTAATTAATTCTGTTATAATTTCTGCATTTAAGGCAGATGTTTTTACGTTGAGATTGAAAATTCCATACGTAATTTTTTCAACAAACTGATTGGCGTAAGCAATAAATGCAACTCGAATACCAGAACTGAGTGATTTGGCAATACTCAGGATATAAACAAACTTTTCCGGCACAAAATGTGAAATAGGGAAATAGCCATTTGGTGCCAGGAAAGAGTATACGTCATCCTCTATTAAAATAAGCCCGTATTTATTGATGACCTCTGCTATTTCCTTTCTTCGATTCATATTCATAGTTACAGCAGTAGGATTATTGCAAGAGGGACTCAAATAAATTCCCTGCAATGAATTTGTTCTGCAGACTGCATCTAATCTCTCCGGTTTCATACCTAACTCATCCCCCTCAATAGGGATTAATTGGATATTCAGTATTTTGGCCAGTTCAATAAAATTAGGATAAGTATACATATCCACTGCTATTTTATCTCCCGGATGAAACAAGGCCATTAGAATCAGCGAAAACGAATTTTGCCCTCCAGAAGTGATCGCAATATTTTCAATGGGTACATCCATGTTAAAACGCTGCATCCACTTTTTGGCTGCCATTCGGTGATAAGGCATTCCCAGAGGGTGTCTGTAATCTAATAAATTTTCCAGATAATCCTTGGCGGCAATGCTTTTAATCGCTTGTGCGACGAATGAATTTATGCTGTCAAGGGGCTTGATAATGCCCATCTCTATATAATTCTTATTCTCATCACTGTCCGCCATAAAAATAGCATTTTTTATATTGGGAGTTACAAAGGTTCCCCTTCCGGTAACGGCATAGATTAATCCTTTTACTTCGCATATTTTAAATGCCCTTGTGACAGTGCTGAGGTTAATATCAAGATAATCTGCTAATTCCCTTTGAGGAGGAAGTTTCGTATTGGGTGCGAGAAAGCCATTGAGTATATCATATTCCAGCAAACTGGCAACCGATCGATACAATGGAGGGACAAGCTGTTTTTTATCCGGCTTCCACGACATAGGATAATCTTCAAATGAATTGACTGGCATATAACATCCTCCTCTCGAAAAATTGTATTGCATACAATTATATCATTGAAGCCATACAATGAGGATGATAAAGTTAGTTTAATATAAATTATTTTGATAAGTGGGGGAATATAATGAACATAAGTGAAAACACCTTTATGCGGGAAGAAAGCAGCTTCTTTGCCGGTGTACGGGATTGTCTGCCCACTGTACTTGGTTACTTAAGCATTGGATTTGCTGCAGGTGTGGTGGAAAAAACAGCAGGACTTTCGATTGTTGAAATTGGGCTGATATCCTTGCTTCTATACGCAGGTTCTGGTCAATTTATCGCGGCCGCGATGATTGGGGCTAATAGTCCCACTCTAGCGATTATCTTTACTATTTTCTTTATTAACCTCCGCCATCTTTTAATGAGCGCGGCTATATCGCCTTATTTCCGTCACCTTACACCTTTCAAAAACATATTTATAGGTTCCTTACTTACTGATGAAACCTTTGGTGTAGCGATGAATGAAGCAGCAAGTAAGAAGTGGCTTAGCGAAAAATGGATGTATGGGTTAAATATAACTGCTTATTTAAATTGGTTCATTGCCAATATTGCAGGAGCATTTTTCGGAGAATGGATTTCGAATCCGGAAAAATTCGGTCTTGATTTTGCATTGCCGGGAATGTTTATTGGCCTTCTTGTCCTGCAAATGGTCAGCCGAAGAAAATGGATGAGAGATGTTCTTGTGGCACTAAGTGCTGTTGCCATTGTTGTAGGGGTAAGTTTAGTTGCATCTGGAAGCGTGGGGGTTATTGTGGCGACAATCATTGCCTCTGGCCTTGGAATGGCGGTGGAAAAATGGAAGTAAGATGGTCGATCTTTTTAATTATTTTAGGCTCAGCCCTTGTAACCTTCATTCCCAGAGTGCTTCCAATTGCTATCTTAAGTCGTGTTGAACTGCCAGAATGGGCCATGCGATGGTTGAACTACGTTCCCATTGCCGTTATGGCGGCCTTAGTGGGGCAAGAATTGCTAATGCCAAACGGAAAATTGGAACCTTTACAAAAAAACCTTGAACTAATCGCTGCGTTGCCTGCTTTTATTATTGCGATTGTGACACGGAGTTTATTAGGAACTGTTGTAGTTGGAATCATCTCTATAATGGTATTACGTTTTGTGTTTTAGATTTCAATAAGTAGAAATAAATCAGACCCCTGATAGACATATCCTTTGTTTATCAGGGGTCTGATTTCAAATAAAGCTTTACTAACAGTTTAACGTCCTACTTCGCTTTTACCTTCAATAGGGACACTTCTACTGTTCCCCATTCCATCAAGATTCTCTGACCCAAAGTGATCAAGCAATGCACGCACTTCATCTGTTGACTCTGTGTTCATGAGTTGATTTCTTAATTCACTTGCCCCTCGAAACCCTTTGACATATATCTTAAAAAAGCGATGAAGAGCCTTGAACGAACGCAACTCGTATTTATCATGGAGATCCAGATGTAATCTTAAGAGTTCAAGCAATTCCTTACTGCTATGTTCTTTCGGTTCTTTTTCAAAAGCAAATGGATTATGGAAAATACCACGCCCAATCATAACCCCATCAACACCATATTGATGGGCGAGCTTCAAGCCAGTCTGACGGTCAGGAATATCTCCATTGATTGTCAAAAGTGTATCTGGTGCCACCTGATCACGAAGTTTCTTAATCTCCGGGATCAGCTCCCAATGTGCATCTACTTTGCTCATTTCCTTCCTTGTACGCAGATGAATGGACAGATTGGCAATGTCTTGTTTCAAAATGTGTGTCAGCCAATCCCGCCATTCATCTACCTCCGTGTAACCAAGTCTTGTCTTTACACTTACGGGCAATCCTCCTGCTTTTGCAGCTTGTATTAAATCTGCTGAAACTTCTGGACGAAGGATAAGGCCGCTTCCCTTCCCATGCTGTGCCACATTAGGTACAGGACAGCCCATATTGATATCGATACCCCGAAACCCAAGTTCCGCCATACCAATACTCATTTGCCTAAAGTATTCAGGCTTATCCCCCCAAATATGAGCTACCATTGGCTGTTCATCCTCTGTAAAAGTCAAACGCCCGCGCACACTCTGAATCCCCTGGGGATGACAATAACTCTCACTGTTTGTAAACTCTGTAAAAAACACATCAGGTCTTGCTGCCGCGCTTACTACATGGCGAAAAACCACATCCGTAACATCTTCCATTGGTGCCAATATAAAAAAAGGTCGTGGTAGATCACGCCAAAAATTATCTATCATATTCAAATTCAAATCCTCTCATTATGGGATACCAAGCCAGCCCCTTATCCCAAAATTAAAAAGCAAGGTGTCCCTGCTTCCTTTACACTTATACCATGCTTCGTCACTTTTTATCAAATTGATCGGAAATGTTTATTTTAAAAAGACCCCGAAATCGAAAAAGTAAATTTTAACGAAATCAGGGCCGACTGTCAAATGTTTATTTTTACTAGCAAGAGCATTTTCTAATTAAGCATCTTCAATTCCAAATCCGCCACGACTTCGACATGCGCCGTATGCGGAAACATATCAACAGGTTGAATATAGCTCACTCTATACTTCGAACTTAAAGTTTGAATGTCCTTTGCTAAAGTGGACGGATTGCATGAAACATAAATAAGTTTTTCTGGCTTTACTTGCAATATAGTTTGGAGAAGCTGATTGTCTAGTCCCGTTCTCGGTGGATCGACTACAATCACATCAGGTTTCCAGCCTTTTTTGACCCATTTTGGCAAAACTTCCTCTGCTTTCCCCGGTACATATTTGGTATTAGTAAATCCGTGCCGATTTGCATTTTTCTTCGCATCCTCAATTGATTCAGGGATCACGTCCATTCCTCGAACCTCTGCCGCCTGGTCAGCGAGCCATAATCCAATGGTTCCAACACCACAATAGGCATCCACTACCTTTTCATTGCCAGTAAGGCTAGCTGCTTTTTTCACCTCGTCATAAAGCTTGACTGTTTGGACCGGATTCAATTGAAAAAACGTTCTGGCGGAAAGCTCAAATTGTAAATCCCCTAACGTTTCTTGAATGAACTCTTCACCCGCAAGTGAAATCGTTTCTGTTCCAAAAATAAGCGATGTTTTTTCGCCGTTTATGTTTTGAACAATCGACTTCACCTTGGGCATCCTTTTTTGAATTTCTTCAATAATGGATTCCTTTTTCGGAAGGTCCTTTTGGGTTGTAATCAATACCACCTGCAGCTCGCCTGTTTCCACTCCAACACGGGCGACAATCGTTCTTACAATCCCTTTTCGTGTTTTTTCGTTATAAATAGGGATTTGTAAATCTTGTAAGATCGCCTTGACTGTCGTTACAGCTTCATTCGTCTGTGAATGCTGAACAGCACAATGTTCAATATCTATAAGCTGGTGTGAGTTCATTCCATATAATCCTGCTAACACACGGCCATTTTTCTGCGCGACTTGGAAGCTGCTTTTATTCCGGTAGCCCCAAGGATTTTCCATCCCTATCGTTTCGCGGATATCCAATTGATCCACTTTAAGCTTCGTATGCCTTTCAAGAGATTGGATGATTATATCGCGCTTTTCTTTGAGTTGCTGCCCGTATTGCAAATGCTGAAGCTGACAACCGCCGCACTGTTCATAAAATGAACATGGCGGCTGGACACGATGAGGTGATTTTACCCGTATTTTTTTAATTTTTGCTTCGGCATATTTAGGGTTAATATTTGTGGCTTCCACCACCACTTCTTCTCCTGGAAGGGCTCCTGGTACAAAGACAACCTGCCTTTTAAAATAACCCACGCCTTCTCCATTGATCCCCAGTCTTTTTATCGTTAATGGGAATGTTTGTTTTAATTGTATTTTAATCCCTTGATCGGTTTTCATTTTCTCACTCCAAATTTTTCAAAAGCTTGAGATGTATTATAGCATGATTCATTACAAAAGCCGAATTCAGTTGAATCCGGCTTTCAGTTTATTATTTTGGTTTAGGAAAATCATCCAGGCTTTTAAATTTGTAGCCTTTCTTTTTAAGATCCTTTATTGCTTTTTCTAATGCATCGGCATTGTCCTTTGAAATGGAATGCAGCAGCAGAATACAGCCTGGATGAATTTGTTTCATAATATGATTATAAGAATATTGCCAGCCTTTTTGCTGATTAACGTTCCAGTCAACAAACGCAAGAGACCAAAAAACATGTGTGTATCCCTCTTCTCTTGCGATTTGCATGGTTCTTTCACTAAATACCCCACGCGGTGGACGAAGGTACTTCATTTCTTTTTGTCCCGTTACTTCCTTTGTTTTCACTTTTACTTTTTGCAGCTCTTCGCGGATTCTTGCATCACTGACTACTGTAAAATCAGGATGCCCCCAGGAATGGTTGCCGATAATATGTCCTTCTTTCACCATTTGTTTTGCCAATCCCGGTTGAGAATTCAAAAAGTGGCCCGTTACAAAAAAGGTTGCTGGTACTTTTTCCTTTTTCAAGACTTCGAGTATTTTTGGCATGTAGCCATTTTCATAGCCGCTGTCAAAAGTAACATACACGACTTTTGAACTCGGATTTCCTTTGTAAAAAGCTCCGTATTTGGCAAGAATCTGGTCATATCTGGCACCAGCTTCCGGCGGAATCTCATTTTCAGCTCTCTTAAAACCCCAGTGGATCGGCTGATTGGATACTGCAGCATATGTACTTGATGGTAGAAGTAAGCACATGATGGCAAGGAAAGTGATTAAGCGTTTCATCCATGTTCCCCCTAGTTTTATTTTTTTTAGTGTTTGTTTTAGAAGGGAAAAGGATAATTAGTATTTATAGGAAATCATTAGGCAGGTGGTAGATGCGGCCTTTTTTCGTTCCAGTTGAAGGTAAATTTAGTAATTCCAATTGATAGGAAGAGGCTCTTCTTGTGGGAAGTTGAAGAAATTCTCGGAGTTCCGAATTTGTAATCGAGGTGTTAATAAGTAGAAAGAAATCATTAATCGCTTTTAGGCTGCCTTCTTTAGAAATTTTTAGACAAACAGGGCAAAGCCACTTGTTTTTTTTGTATTCCATAGGCATGTATAAACAGTTTGAACAGCAAACCCCTGGTAAAATATCACTTTTATTTATACTGAGTGATCCTAAAAAGTCTGCTCTATATGGGGTGTGTTTACTCAAAAGTAGTCTTTTTATTTTTCCAACCGTTTTTGAATCTACTCTATCTTTAGGATAGTATTTCTCTAGTTCTTCAATTTTTTTTAGAAGGTCGCCGGCTTTACAAATCTTTTTTTCTGCCTCCTGATACCCTTGAGCAACTTTGACTTCTGCTGAGGATTTAGTGAAAACTACTACTGTTTCAATAGGAATAGGGGGAATTTGATATTTTTGAAAAAAATATTGTAAAAGGATTTTATGCCTATTCACCTGTGAAATTGGATTATCATAGACCATTTTTATATTATTAATCTCTTGTGTTAACTGATGCTTCTCTAAAGTAAGTATTCCGGAATAGTTTTTTGACTCTAAGAGGATGATTAATCTTGGAGAAAGAAGGTGAGCATCCATTTGGAAGAAGGAATCTCTTGCAGGAAGTCGTAGACCTTGAAAAATATGATGATTCTTTTCTGGGAGTAATCCGAGAAAATAGTTTAAGGTTTTCTCTCCCTTATATCCCGAAGCTAAAATCCTGATTTTCACCTCCACTTCTGCCATCTTTGGATGATTACTAGGTAATCTTCTTTGAGCAGCTTCTGCCTGTTGTAACGTTATGGGCTTAATTAATGGTAAATCGAACAAATTTTTCCCTCCTTTAGCTAATTTATTATCTATTTCGACATCATTTATAGAATTCCTCCTAACACTTTTTTAATCGACTTTAGTGCTTTAATGCTTTATTAACAAATTTCGGGGCGATATTAACAAAAATTTTAGGATATTAACAAATTCCGGCGTGATATTAACAAAATTTGCTACGATATTAACAAATTCCAAGAGATATTAACAAATCCCCCGACAACCCAAAAAAAGGCTAGGCGCACCACTCACGCCTAGCCAACAAACAACTTATTTAAATACCGGTTCCTTAAACTGAGCCAGCTTTTCCAATGATGACTTATCCACATCAGCATGTAAGCTGTTTCCGTGTGAATCCATCGTTACTACAGCAGTAAAACCTTCAACACGAAGGTGCCACATTGCCTCTGGAATTCCAAACTGCATTAAATCAACGCCTTCTACCCCTTTAATACAATCCGCATAATATTGAGCCGCGCCGCCGATTGCATTCAAATAGACACCGCCATGCTCGTTTAATGCTGCCAACGTCTTAGGACCCATTCCACCCTTACCAATAACTGCGCGGATTCCGAACTTCTTCATGATGTCACCTTGATACGGCTCCTCACGAATACTTGTAGTTGGACCAGCAGCCTTTACATGCCACTCTTCATTTTCATCCTTCAGCATGACAGGACCGCAATGATAAATGATCTGTCCATTTAAATCAACCGGGGCATCATGATCACTTAAATATTTATGAATCGCATCGCGGCCTGTATACATTAATCCATTAATCTGGACAACGTCGCCAACCTTCAACGAACGAATCTTTTCTTCCGTAATCGGTGCCTCTAACGTAATTACATCCGCAGATGATGCAGCAGCCGTTTCTTTTTCAGTCTCAGTAACAGCGAAATCAATAAACTCCCCATCCTGGTAAGCCCATTCTTTAATTTCGCCAGTCTCCGCATCCACACTTACACCTAAGCGTCGGAAAGCCCAGCAATTGTAGGCAACGGAAACGTAAAAGCTCGCTGGAATACGGTTCATAACCCCAATTTTACAACCAAGAAGGGTTGCTTCACCGCCGAAGCCCATGGTCCCAATACCTAATTTATTTGCATTTTCCATTACATACTCTTCTAGCTTGCGAAGATCTTCGTTTGGATTTACATCTTCAACAGAGCGGAATAATTGCTCTTTAGCTAAATCATAGCCTGAGGAACGGTCGCCTCCAATACCAACGCCGATAAAACCAGCGCTGCAGCCTTGGCCCTGCGCCTGGTATACCGAATGCATGATACATTTGCGAATCCCATCAAGGTCACGGCCCGCACGGCCTAGTCCTTCTAACTCGCAAGGAAGGCTATACTGGATGTTTTTATTTTCACAGCCGCCCCCCTTCAAAATTAGGCGGACGTCAATGTAGTCCTTTTCCCATTGATCAAATTTGATGACTGGAAGGCCAGCACCAAGGTTATCACCGCTGTTTTTTCCAGTTAAAGAATCAACAGAGTTTGGACGTAATTTTCCTTCATTCGTCGCAAGGACTATTGCCTTTTTGATAGCTTCTTTAATTTCTAATTGGTTAACGCCTACAGGTGTTTTAATTTTAAAAGTTGGCAGGCCTGTATCCTGACAGATTGGTGAAACTTGGTCGTCTGCCATTTTAATATTATTGGTGATAGTTGCAAGACTCATCGCGGCACTTGTTCCTGCATTTTCTTTTTGCTTTGCAGCTAACACAGCACGTCGAACGTCTTTAGGAAGTTTGGTTGATGTTTCCACAATTAGTTCGTACATGCTTTCTTGAAATTTTGCAATATTCAATTCGAGTACCCCTTTCCCTTAGTTCCCCAATTTTATCTATTTTCAATTTTACAACTTTTTGCACGCTTACATTATACTCCTATAACCACTAGAATTAAAGGATAAGGTTACTGGAAAAGCTCTACTCGCCTAGCCCAGGGAGACAAGTCAATAAAAAAGAGCCTGTTCTTAAACAGACTCACTTACTTCACGATTTTGAAATTCCCGGCATTTTGATTCCATCTCATCAAGCATCAAAATTAAACGATCAATATCCTCTAAATCAGTATCCTCTGGATCGATGGCATCAAGTACATCGATAAACATGTTTAAACGGTGTTTTAGGAAATCCACCTGCGTATTTTTATTTTCAATTGGGCTGCCCAAATAAAACACTCCTTTCATTACCGTTCCATCCTATCGAAATATAGGAATTTTGGCAATGGTTAAACCTATTTTGCCCATTTTTCTAAAAAAAGAACCCCTCTGTTCAAGAGGAGTCCTAAAAACTAAACATTATCTTGGCCGCTCAGACGCAGCAAAACCAAACGAAACATAATCCTGAACAGGGATCCAAGCACCAATGCCTTGAGAGGTAACATTCTTGATAACAATAAACTTCTTACTTCCTTTTAGCATCAAGTAAACTTCCCCGTAGGTTACTTTACCTTTTTCATTTACGCCTGGTGCATATGCATATAAGTAGCCTAGGCGATTTGGGGGAATGTTGTAAATATGGTCGTTCTTCGTACCCGCACCAATAATTGTTTCAAAGGCAAGAGGAAAACGAGTCTTTTCCATAGCCTTTAACAGCATCATCTTTTTTACTTCTTCCGCATCTGGAACTTTTGACGTCAAACCGCCTCTAATTATCTTTTGGGCTTCTTGGACGTATTTAATTTGATATGGGACTTTGCCGCCGCGATTATCGAAATAATTGGTGTTAATTTTTTGATACTCCCAGTTAGGGGAGGTTTCGGATGATTCGTAGTTTAATGGCCACTGGCCAAGATAGATGATTGCTCTATATCCAAGCGCAAACGGAGTGCTGTTAATGCTCGACTCATTAAGCATCCGGATGAGATCAGGATTTTCAATTTTAACCTTTGAAGAATTAATAAGTTTTTTAGTCATATCACTTGGCTGCAGTAACGGTAAGTCCTGCGTCGAATTTGGGTACGTATTTTCTTTTGAAATATTACGTACTGATGGCGGAACTTGATATTTGACTACATCTTTTTTCACCGGGGCTTTTTGAGCAAAAGCAGACGGTATAAAGGTCAACATAAATAGCAGTGTTATAAGTAAAGAAACATTTTTCTTCACGATTGGAACTCCTTTCACTAGGAACATTAAATCAGTCTGTTAATAGTTTTTTCGGAGTTCCTCCATATTATCCATGCTTCTCTATGACTTTTTTTGCTCAAACTATGAATAATTTCTTTGTATTCTCTGCATAGATTTTTCAAAGTAGGGAAAGAACAATTGAATCGCCGGTCCTACAGTAAACGTGATAATCAGCGTTCCATAGGAAATAGGCCCATGAAGAAAAAAGGCCGGTATTAAAGCTGTAATTTCTCCAATGGTTTTTGCAACCATGAGGTTGACACCGAAACGTTCACTTATAGCCAGCATATAATTATCAATCGGGCTTTGAGGAAATTTTGCCTGCAAGTAAATGGAGGCGCCAAATCCTATAATTAAAATACCCACTAATAACATAGCCGACTTCGTAATTAACCCTTCCACATTAAATAACTCGAAAACTGTATTCAACCAAAAGTCAACTAAAGAACCAATAACGATAATCGTCAGTAACGATAGGATGTCAGGTCTTCTTTTTAATAAAAGAGCATTCAAAAGGACTAAAATCCCACCATCAATCATGACCCATCTTCCAACCGATAGGCCTACTTTATTTGTCAAGGCAACATTCAAAGCATCCCATGCCCCTACCCCAATATCAGAAACCTTGATCGTCATGCATACGCCGAAGGTCATGATTGCTAGCCCGATAATAAAAAACAATAAACGTATAGTTATTTTCATTTCTCGCTCCTTAAGTATTGGTACAGAAGTAATAAAATTGTAATAATCTGATTATTTACAAAATTTTAACTAGGATTTATAATAAACTTAACCTTTAAAAAAGGAGGGCAGTAATCAATCAGCTCACAATTTACTTAGACTAAGGAGGTTGGGATTCCCGTCTTATATGAAATTCAACACTCGTGTTTTTTCTATTAATTATTACTAAACATGAAGGTTGGTGATTGATGGTACCCACGATTGAAAGCGATTGATTTAGAACCCTTATAACAAGTGCTGCTTCATTATAGCACAACAAAAAGATTTACCTGTACATTGAAAAAAGTTGAATGAAAAAAAGGAGACTCTATACCATCTGGCATAGAGTCTTTTCAATTTTATAATAAGTAAAATCCAATCCCCATAATGACATAGGCAGCTAGTAATGTTAATCCTTCAAACCAGTTAGATTCCCCGTCATTTGAAATAACCACCATTAACAAGACAGAGGAAACCATGGCAATTAATTCCGGCCAACTGAATATTAGCGGCATTGACTTTTCAAAAAGGAGCGAAATTAATACTAGCACTGGTAAGACAAACATGGCCACTTGTAAAGTAGAACCGATAGCAATTTCTACGGCAATATCCATTTTATTCTTAAAGGCCATTAAAACTGCCGATGCGTGTTCCGCAGCATTACCTACGATAGCAACAATGATGACCCCGATAAATAACTCTGACCAGCCAAACGTTTCTCCAACATATTCAAAGGTATGAACAAGATGTTCGGAAATATACGCGACGGCAATCGTTGCAATGAGAAGGACAGAGATGGCCTTCCCTTTGCCCCATTCGGGAACTTCTTCTTCATGTACCGCTTTAGGGGCACCCGATTGATACACTCCGCGATGGGTAACTAGCTTAAAGAATAGCGCAGCTAAATATAAGAGAATCAAAATGATTGATGTCCCTATACTTAATGTTAGGGTACTGGTCTCATTCATACTGATTGAAAACACTTCTGGAATAACAAAAGCAATCATAACCGCGAACATCAATAATCCAGAATTATGTCTTGCATCATAAACATTAAACTCCTGGCGCTTGTATTTTAATCCGCCCACAAAAAAAGATAGGCCTGCAACAAGCAGTAGGTTTCCTAGAACAGAACCGGTTAGTGAAGCAAGGACCACCCCTACAAGGCCTGCCTTTAATGAAAAGATGGAAATAATCAGTTCAACTGCATTCCCGAAGGTTGCATTTAATAGACCGCCAATCCGGGGGCCGGCCACAATTGCAAGGCTCTCTGTTGCTCTTCCCATATAGCTCGATAAAGCGATAATGGTTAAACAGTACAGAATGAATAAGATTATATTTGACCAATGCATCATCGTTCCAATCACAGAAATAGGAACACCAATGAATGTCATTAGCATAAAAACTTTATTTGTCAATGAATTCCCTCCAGTTCTCTTTATACATTTTCTATAATTTTCCCACTTGAACCTTAATTTACCTAAAAACAAACCAAATGTCTAGGTACAATTCCCTTGCAAATACCTCCCTTTCTAGATACCATCATTGAGGGACTACTAAACTTCAAACAATCGTGAGGATGGTTTATGAATAAAAAAAATTTACGTTTCTGGATCCTTGTCAGTATTGTCGCTATATCAGGTTTTTCTCAGGGTATGCTGCTGCCGCTTATTGCCGTTATCTTTGAAAAAAGCGGGCTATCCCCCTCATTAAATGGATTAAATGCAACCGCTCTATATATTGGAATCCTCTTAGTAGCCCCGTTTATGGAAATGCCATTAAGAAAGTATGGATATAAACCGGTCATCATTTGGGGCGGAGGCCTTGTTGTTATTTCCCTTGCCCTTTTCCCACTTTGGAAAACATTTTGGTTTTGGTTTGCTTTAAGACTTTTGATTGGAATTGGTGACCACTCGCTCCATTTCGCTACACAAACATGGATAACTTCATCTTCTCTACCTGAAAGCCGAGGCCGGAATATTTCCTTATATGGTTTATTTTTTGGGATTGGCTTTGCTACAGGCCCTTTAATGACCCCATTGGTTACTATTAATCAATCCTTACCTTTTATTCTATCTTCAATTTTATGTTTAATTGGTTGGGCTTTTGTTTTTACATTGGAGAATGAAAAACCTGAACAAAGTGATAAAATAAATTCTTTTCTCTCTACGATTAAACAATTTAACCAGGCTTTTAAATATGGATGGGTTTCTTTTTTACTTCCATTTACATACGGTTTCCTAGAATCTTGCTTAAATGGAAGTTTCCCGGTTTACGCACTTAGGACAGATATAAATGTATCTAGTGTTTCCATTTTTCTATCTGTATTCGCCATCGGCAGCATCATTACTCAGCTCCCTTTAGGAATACTGAGTGATCGGTACGGCAGGAAAATGGTCTTAATAACCGTTCTCTTTCTCGGATTTTTAAGTTTTACGATAGCAAGTTTTGTAGAACATTCCTTTATCGGACTTTTCACTGCTTTTCTTTTTTCAGGAATGGCCGTCGGCTCGACGTTCTCACTTGGAATCAGCTTTATGACGGATTTGGTTCCAAAGTATCTGCTGCCAACTGGAAATTTATTATGCGGTATGGCTTATAGTATTGGCAGTTTAATTGGCCCAATCATTGGGGGGTTATTTATTAAATTTTTTCAAGATATTAGTTTCTTTTATATTATTAGCTCCATGCTGCTTGCCGTCTCCTTAACCATATTTTTGTTTGGGAGGAAAACACCTGTAAAACTAGGACAGCAAAATTTCTAGGTAGGCTCTATTAAGCAAATTCATATCTTCATGCATAAGATATATGGTAAAATAGTTAAAAAGAAGAAATAATAAGGATTCAGCGCTGTCATCACATGATGACAGCTTTCGTGTTTTTTAAGGGTAGTGAATTTGATTATTTTTCTCAATTAGAAACAAAGAAAATGAAATAAGGGAGGGAAAACAATGAGTTCCGATGCAAAAGTTCTTTCAAAAGGGATTCAGGAAGTTAGCTTTTTCGAAAAATTAAAACCACATCTAGAATTGATTGCTGCTGGATTAAGTGGTGTTTTCATCTTAGCGGGTTGGCTGTTTGATAAACATGGTGATGGAGCCGCATCCATTATTTCTTATTTATTAGCATTTGTGATTGGCGGCTTTGCTAAAGCAAAGGAAGGTATTGAGGCCACCTATGAAAATAAAGAATTAAATGTTGAAATGTTAATGATTTTTGCCGCAGTTGGTTCTGCCATTATTGGATATTGGACTGAGGGTGCCGTATTAATCTTTATCTTTGCTGTCAGCGGAGCCCTGGAAACGTACACAATGAATAAAAGCCATAAGGAAATCTCGTCCTTAATGGAACTTCAGCCACAAGAGGCGTTAAGAATAACCAATGGGTTTGAAAAGCGGGTCGCTGTTTCTGACTTAATCGTAGGAGATCATATTCTTATTAAACCGGGTGAACGCGTACCCTCTGACGGGCTTATTATCAAAGGGCAAACCAATATTGATGAAGCTGCCATCACCGGGGAATCCATGCCTGTATCAAAAGGGGAGCAAGCAGAGGTTTTCGCTGGTACAGTGAATATGACAGGCTCCATTACGGTTCAAGTAACTAAAGCAAGCACTGATACACTTTTTCAAAAAATTATCCAGCTGGTTCAATCAGCTCAAAGCGAAAAATCACCTTCACAGCTCTTCATTGAGCGTTTTGAAGGAACCTATGTCAAAGTGGTACTTCTTGTCGTGATAAGTATGTTCTTTATACCCTACTTCCTTCTTGGATGGAGCTGGCATGAATCTTTTTACAGAGCAATGATTTTACTGGTTGTTGCATCACCTTGTGCCCTTGTAGCATCCATCATGCCCGCTACCCTCTCAGCCATCTCAAACGGTGCGAAACATGGGATTTTAGTTAAAGGCGGGGTCCATTTGGAAAATTTAGGACATTTAGAGGCCATTGCCTTTGATAAGACTGGTACCTTAACAAAAGGTAAACCCGAAGTAACGGAAGTAATTGTAAAAGAAGGCCTCAATAAAGAAGACCTTATTTTAAAAGCTGCATCGATTGAGAACCAATCAACGCATCCACTGGCACAAGCAATTGTCAAATATACCAAACAAACGTTGAAGAAGGAATTATTACAACCAGACAGCCTTGAAGATATACCTGGCTGGGGTGTAAAAGCATCCATTAACGGAGAGCAGTGGAAAATTGGTAAAGCAGCGTTTGTTGGAAACGACAAGGCCGATAAGTTTGCTGAAGGTAAGGCTAAAGGACTGGCTGGCTCAGGGAACACCCTAGTCTTTATTGAAATTAATGGTGTACTCTGTGCCATGATAGCTATGAAAGATGTGGTTCGGGAAGAAACGAAGCATGCGATTGAGGACCTAAAGAAACAAGGTATCAAGACCATTATGCTTACAGGTGATAGTGAAAAAACAGCAAAAGCGATTGCTGCCGAGAGCCATGTAGATGAATTTTTCTCAGAATGTCTTCCAGAGGAAAAAGTTGACCAGTTAAAACAACTTAAAGAGAAATATAAAACAGTGGCGATGGTTGGAGATGGTATTAATGATGCTCCTGCATTAGCGACTGCTAATGTGGGTATTGCGATGGGAGAAGGAACCGATGTAGCCCTTGAAACAGCTGATATTGTCTTAATGAAAAATGATCTGCCTAAGATTGCTGAAGCGGTCCGTCTCTCTCAGCGTATGAACAAAATCATTAAACAAAATGTTGTTTTTTCTATTGCTGTCATTATGTTACTAATCTGCTCAAACTTCTTTCAATTGTTGGATTTGCCTTTTGGAGTTATCGGCCATGAAGGCAGTACCATCCTTGTTATTTTAAACAGCCTCAGGCTTTTAAAATCATAGTATGGAAAAGCCAGGTGGAGGTTCATCCGCCTGGCTTTTTGTTATGTCCTAGTGATAGCCATTAGATCCGTTAGCAGAACCAGAAGTTTTGTTTCCCTTACTGCCTTTTCCTTTTTGCTTGGTACTTCCATCTTTTTTCGTATGCTTTGTCATCTTATCGTCCTCCCTTGATGTTCGGGGCTATGCCCTCCTTTATAGTTTGGACGGATAAGACGTTTTCATGAAGGTAAGTGTTAGCAGTTTGACCGATATTTTTCACTATAGAAGGCATTCACTTCGCCTCCAAGAATGATAATAAATGCGGAAAGGTATAGCCAGATCATTAAAACAATAATAGCGCCAATGCCTCCGTAAGTAAGGGAATAATTACTAAAATTCCCGACGTAAAAAGATAAACCCATTGACGAAATGATCCAGCCCACCGTGGCAAAGCATGCTCCCGGAAAGGCGCTTCGGCACTTTATCTTGACATTCGGAGCAATCCAGTAAAGTCCTGTAAATATGAGAAATAAAATAATCGCACTGACCAGCCAGCTTAAGGCATTCCAAAATTTAATAAATTGTGAGGTATAACCTAATTTCGAGAATAAAAAAAGGCCTATTTCCCTTCCAAACACAGGCAGGATTACAGCAAGCAAAAAGACAAAAATCATCCCGAATGTTAATAAAACAGCCATTCCCCTTGCCACTATGAAAGAACGGCTCTCCTTCACGTTATATGCCTTATTAAATGCTCGTACGATGGCGTTAATACCATTGGAAGCCGACCAAATCGTACCAATAATCCCG
The DNA here is from genome assembly GCF_002860255.1 of Neobacillus cucumis. Taxonomy (GTDB): domain Bacteria; phylum Bacillota; class Bacilli; order Bacillales; family Cytobacillaceae; genus Neobacillus; species Neobacillus cucumis_A. The sequence goes on along the minus strand of NZ_PGVE01000037.1, from coordinate 53,962 downwards.
AATGAAAGTAAACCGCCATTTCGATGACTCATTATTTCCTTAACATTTTTTTCGATTAGATCCATTGCCTCTTCAGGTGCAAAGTCACGAATCATTCCGAGCATATCCTGGTGTGGGATTGGAAAATACGGAAGAAGTGTAAATAACACAATTAAGAGTGGAAATAAGGAAAGAAGAAAAAAATAGGCCAATTGCGCACTTAAGCCGGGAAGATCATCTTCTTCTATCCGATGCCAAAGTAATCTTAGCAATGAAGAGCGTACATTTACTTCCTTGTCCATTTTTATCCTCCTTCTTATTTGTGATTGATTTCTCCTTTTCCTAATACATCATCTAAAAGTCCATCCTCTTCATTATGAGCAAAAGTTTCCTTTGTTTCTTTTAGTAATTCTGTTACTTGAGGTGTCAGCTCTCTTAACTCTTCCACTTTATCTGTAATATAGTAAATATCCTCACTAACTGTTTCAAAAGTAGATTTAATTTTTTCAGCTGTTTCCTTAACTTTTTCTGTTACTTCCCCAGGGTGGCGAACAATATAACTCACCTTACTAGAAGTCTTGATTACATTTTCCTTCATCGCCTCGCGGGTATCTTTATCTAACAAGCTCAGAACTCCCCCAGCGACTGCACCTAGAAGCATTCCCTTCCAAAACTGATTCTTTCTAGTCATCTTAACCTCTCCTTCAAGCTGATAATAATCATTGACTGTACATAAAAGAAAATAATAACATTGTATATCTTACCATTAATTTTGCGATATCAAACCCGTCTATGCAAAATCTACACGTTATCTTTATTGATTTTTCTTTGGACAAACTACTATTAAGGTTAGTATTGACAGATACTTTCTAACATGAAAAGATGGGATTATTAATTCGAAAAGGGTGACCGAAATGAATTTATCAGAGAAGTCTGTCGAGAATGTCGAATATATGATCGAACAAATAAAAGAAAAATTAAAAGTACTAAACCTGGGAGCCATAAAACCTTCCCACTTCGATGAAGAAATGTATGAAGAATTAAAAGAGATTTATGAAATGGTTCTTAAAAAGAAATCGTTCAGTCCCAATGAGATGCAGGCTTTAGTTGAGGAACTAGGGAATCTAAGAAAAAAATAAGAAAAAGACCCGTTATACCACTTGAGAGATAACGGGTCTTACTTTTATTATTGTTCAGTTAAAATGATAGGACCATCTTTGGTTATAGCCAAAGTATGCTCATACTGTGCAGAATATTTTCCGTCAATTGTCCTCGCTGTCCATCCGTTAAGGTCCATTTTTGTCTGATAGCGGCCGATGTTTACCATAGGTTCAATGGTAAACACCATCCCCTCTTTGATTCTAGCACCTTTTCCTGGGAGCCCATAATGCGGAACATCCGGTTTCTCATGAATGACTGCTCCAATGCCATGTCCTATAAAGTCACGTACAACGGAAAGCCCTTCGCTTTCAACATAAGTTTGAATTGCATGGCCAATATCACCAATTCGATTGCCCGCAACTGCCTGCTCAATCCCTTTATACAAGGCCTCTTTAGTTACCTTTAATAGATGAGTCGTTTCCTCGGAAAGCTGCCCCACACCGTAAGACCAAGCCGAATCTGCTAACGCCCCATTGTAATTAACTACCATATCAATGGTAACAATATCCCCCTCATTTAATGGCTCTTTCCTAGGAAATCCATGGCATATCTCATCATTTATACTTGCACAGGTTGCATACTGATAGCCTTTATATCCTTTTTGTTCAGGTGTTGCTCCATTCTTCCTTAAGAAGTCATCTACAAATTCTTCAATTTCCCAAGTGGTGACACCTGGTTTAATTAACTTGGCAATTTCCTTATGACACGCTGCAAGAATTTCTCCAGCCTTTTTCATCGCTTCAATTTCCCGTGGTGATTTTAATACAATCATCTGTTTCCCTGCCTTTTTTTGATTATATTATATACATTTATTCTTTTGTTCGTTGTAATATTTATTTGAAAATTATACTTTAACATCTTTATGACAACACATTTAATATTAACGCTATCCACTCCTTTTTTCAAAATAAACTTCCTCTTATAAAAAAACTAGGAAGATTTTCTCAATGTTCATGATATCGTAATAATAGTCCGTTCTTAATATGGTACTTTGAAATTCTTTTTGATAGAATATAATAAGGATATGTGTCCTTTAACGATTCATTGCAAAAATAAAATTTAGGTGTGTGAAATTCAATGATTGGTGACCGCGTTAAAAAATATCGCTTAGAGAAGAAAATGTCACTGTCCGAGCTTGCTGAACAAGCGGGTGTTGCTAAATCTTATTTAAGTTCGCTAGAAAGAAATTTGCAGAAGAACCCTTCCATTCAATTTCTTGAAAAAATTGCCGGAGTATTAAATCTTCCTGTCGAACATTTGATTCACGAACAAATTAATAAGGATGATTTAGATACGGACTGGATGAACCTTGTAAAAGAAGCCATGAATTCCGGTGTTTCAAAAGAACAATTCCGAGATTTTCTCGAATTTAATAAGTGGCGGATTAATCAAAATAATAATGAATAAAAAAAGCATTCTACAAACCTTTTGTAGAATGCTTTTTTTATATGTACCCTTGGTTAACGATTTTGAGTAAGAAAATCACGTACATCCTCGATGGAGAGTCCAAGTTTTCTTGCCTCTAAAATAAGTTCCTGCCACTCCTGATCAATAACATCCACATCTTTTACTGTAATCACCACTACACTCACACTCCCAAAATACATCAGTATTCCAGGCAGCCCGGCCATCCTAGCAGCTTGTTTTTGCCTTAGATCCTCGGCTTTGCGTCCCTGTTTTTCAACAGGTTTGCCCTTTTCTGCTCTCCCTGCTACTTAAGTTCCCCTTCCTTTTTCCTAACACTTTATATCTAGGCCTTTATACTTAATCTTTTTGTGTATGTTCATTATATCGATTGCAATTATTGGAATGTGTTGTATTTTGTCATAATAAACTAATTTTCTTAGGACTTTTTCAATCAAATTTTTCCATTTTTCTACAAAGTTCCAACTTAATTTTACAATTTTGTTATCTCTTTCCTATGAAGATTATATTTGTCTAATTTATGACAAAAGACATATAATATTAACAACATAAAATATACTGAATATTAAAAAAATATAAAAAGGATGTGTTTCTTAATGACTCTAATTCATGTTCTTAACTTTTCCATTCCAATAGTCTTTATTGTCTTTGCCGGCTTTTTATTAGACAGAATTTGCGAACCTATTGAACAAGAAAAAAAAGCTGGTGATGAATAACATTCCATTTCACCATTCAGCTTTGCTTGTTAATTTTACTTTGTACTTTCAACTCATAGTTCTTAAACACTGATGAATTCGTTCTGACCCCTCGTTTTGACATTAACTGATTAAACCTTATTAGTTTTTCATTTAATCTTTTCTGAAGTTGATCTCTTTCATTTTCATCGCATTTTTTGAGTAAATCTTCAATGCCCATCATTTCTTGACGTAATTGTCCTTCTTCCCCCGTATAACCAGCATTTTTCATTATTTTATAGGCCATTCGCAATTCTTCTGGAATTCCGGATAAGTCTTCGTACTTCATTGGTTTTCCAAATCCAGGAAGATTATTAAATTCTCCATCTTGGTATGCTTTTTTAATACGGTCCTCAGAAAGGATCTGAAAAAAATCCATTTTCGCTGCCTCCTTTTTATCACAATCCCTATTTTCATTATACCAACTTACCGTACTATAGAAAATTTGAAAAATAATTCCATATTATTTTTAAGAATGTTTGGGGAAACTACATGCGAAGACGAAAGGAGTGTTGACTTTGGCACGTGGAGAACATTTTGAGCACAAAAAGAAAAATCATCCTGGTAATTTTCCAAAGGAGAGCCTTACAGAAAAGCACGTAAAGGAAGCCATTGGTGATGAAGAATTAATTGTTACTCAGGAAGCTTTTAAAAATAGAATCGAGAATGAGGACGAACAGCGTGTGGACACAGGCCGCTGGCTGCCAAATCATATGAAGTAAAAGGCGTGAGTTTTCACGCCTTTTTTGAAAGGTTTTTAATAAATTGGTCAAATTCAATAGTTTTTAACCAATCGGCGGCTTTTTCAATATCTTTTGAAAAAACCCGATCTGCTTTAATTGAAAGGATTTGTTCCCGCCCTTTTTCATAAAGTGCTTTTGTATATGTTGCCATTTTTTCAGGCCCTCGGAATTCAACAGCCTGCATGGCACAAATGAATTCAATAGCAAGAACTCCCCTTACATTTTGAATGATCTGATATGCATGTCTAGCTGCTATTGTCCCCATACTGACATGATCCTCTTGGTTAGCAGAAGATGGAATCGAATCAACACTGGCTGGATGGGCAAGTGTTTTGTTTTCTGAAACAAGGGCAGCGGCTGCATATTGCATAATCATCGCACCGGATTGGAGTCCTGGCTCGGGGCTTAAGAACGGCGGCAAGTCGTTTAACTGCGGATTAACCAAACGCTCAATTCTTCTTTCTGATATATTAGCCAGTTCAGCCACGGCTATTTTCATGAAATCCATTGCTAAGGCAATCGGCTGTCCGTGAAAGTTTCCACCTGAAATGACCGTTACCCCCTCATTAAAAATTAATGGGTTATCGGTAGCCGCATTCATTTCAATTTCCAATTTTTCTTTCACGTAGTCAAGAACCTGCCATGTTGCACCATGAACCTGTGGAATACATCTTAGTGAATAAGCATCCTGAACCCTTAACTCCCCTTGCCTTGTGGTTAGGAGACTGTCACATAAATATTGACGCATTCTTGCGGCAGATTCTATCTGCTGTTTGTAGCCTCTTGCAACATGAACTTCTTCAGCGAAAGCATCTATAATTCCATTTAATGCTTCAAGCGTCATTGAGGCAATCAGTTCACCTTCAAGGGCAAGCTGTTCTGCTTCTAAATAACCGACTACTCCCATAGCCGTCATGGCCTGTGTTCCATTAATAAGGGCAAGCCCTTCTTTAGCCTCCAGTGTTACAGGCAATATCCCTTCATGAGAAAGGGCATGCAAGGAATCCATCCGATTTCCTTTATAAAATACTTCTCCCTCGCCAATTAACACTAACGCTAGATGGGAAAGCGGAGCGAGATCACCGCTGGCTCCAAGCGACCCTTGCTGTGGAATGACAGGAATTATGTCAGCGTTAACTAATGCTAATAATTTTTCAATAACAACTGGCCTAATCCCAGAATATCCTTTTAACAGCGCATTGGCCCGGAGCAATACCATCGCTTTGGAGACAATTTCAGGAAAGGGTTCCCCTACTCCGCATGAATGGGAGCGAATTAAATTTAACTGGAGATCTTGGACATGTTCTTTATTGATTAAAACGTCGCTAAATTTCCCAAAACCAGTTGTTATGCCATAAACAACTCTATTATCCGAGACGATTTTTTCGACTGACTCCCTGCTTTTTTGGGCTGCCTCCATACTCTTCGTTGAGGCAGTTACCTTTTTTTTGTCATATAAAACCTCTTTTATCTGTTTTAACGTTAAATCATTACCTGTTAATGTAATCATCTGTCTCTCTCCTCTACCAATTTAGAAGAATAAAGAAAAAGGCTGGATTCCTAAACCATTTAGATTTGGAAATCCAGCCTCTTTTTTAATTCAAATTTATTTTTCAGGGAATGCCGCATATCTAACCATCCCATTCTTCAACTATTCTGATAATTTTATTGTATGTGAGGAAAACCTAAGCTGTCAATGAAGGCAGGAAAGGAATTTTCGACTTATTTTGAGGGGGATTCAGCTTTCCTTCACCCAAAATACAAAATCCCTCCGTTTTCCGCTATACTATAATAAGGTCAATTTGTGTTTTACCTGAAAGGAGTAACTATGAAATCACTTGTACTTGCAGAAAAGCCTAGTGTCGCTCGAGAAATTGCCCGAGTCCTTGGCTGCAATCAAAAACATAAAAGTTACATTGAAGGCAGCCAATATATTGTCACATGGGCACTTGGACACCTTATCGAACTAAAAATGCCTGAGCATTATGATACTAAATATAAACAATGGAACCTGGAGGATTTACCGATCATTCCTCAAAAAATGGGACTAAAGGTAATGAAACAAACCAATCACCAGTTCCGTGCAATCGAAGCATTAGCCAAGCGTAAAGACATAAACGAGTGTATTATCGCTACCGATGCCGGCCGGGAAGGTGAACTCGTTGCACGCTGGATTCTTGAAAAACTCCATTGGAATAAACCATTAAAGAGATTATGGATTTCTTCGCAGACAGACAAGGCCATTAAGGAAGGCTTTAAACGATTATGGCCAGGAAAACAATTTGATAACCTTTACCATTCAGCCGTTTGCCGTGCAGAAGCCGATTGGTTGATTGGTCTTAATGTAACACGGGCATTAACTACCAAATACAAAGATCCCCTCTCAGCAGGACGTGTCCAAACACCAACATTGTCGATGATTTTGGATCGTGACCAGCAAATCCAAAAATTTGTACCAAAAGAATACTGGACCATTCGTGCTGAAATAGGTCCACTCACAACCGATTGGGAACGGGACAATGAAAAGCGGATGTTTGATAAAACTAAAGCCGATGCCATAATCGCCAAGATTGAGGGAAAGAAAGCCACACTAGAGAGAATTGAACGCAAGAAAAAATCAGAGATTCAACCGCTTCCCTATGATCTAACGGAGCTGCAGCGAGATGCAAATAAACGCTTTGGTTTTTCTGCGAAAAAGACATTAACCGTCCTGCAGCGTCTATATGAGCAATACAAATTGGTTACCTATCCAAGAACAGACTCTAAATACTTAACGACCGATATGATTGGGACTATGACTGACCGTCTACAAGGCATGCTATCCGGTTACAAGGAGGAGGTACGCCCGCTTTTAGCCAACAACGGGAACATACTTGCAAAACGAGTCTTTAATAATGAAAAGGTCACCGACCACCATGCGATTATTCCAACCGAGGAGCGGTTAAATTTGGGTGAGCTTGATAATGATGAACGAAAGCTTTATGACCTAATTGCTCGACGCTTCCTTACTTTGTTTTTACCACCTTATGAATATGAAACGATTCATGCCATCTTCAAGGTTGAAGGTGAAATCTTTACAGCCAAAGAAACAAATGTCCTTGATTTGGGCTATAAAAAGGTATTTGGAAAAGACGACAATGACTCGACTACAATCGGCTTGCAAAAAATGGCACAAGGCAAAGAATATACAGTTAAAAATAGCACCTTAAACCAGAAGTGGACGGAGCCTCCGTTACGATATTCTGAAGCAGATGTTCTAGCGCAAATGGAAAAATTCGGACTAGGCACACCAGCAACAAGGGCTGAAATTATTGAAAGACTGGTTGAAACGGAGGTCGTTGAGCGCCAAAATGGCCGCTTTATGCCAACAAAAAAAGGAAAGCAGCTCATTGACCTCGTAAATGATGAGTTAAAGTCTCCGGAATTGACAGCTAAATGGGAGCAGGAACTTGAAAAGATTTCAAAAGGAACAGCTGATCCAAAGGTATTTTCACAAAACATCCGCCGTCAAACCGAACAGCTTGTTTCAGAAATAAAAGGAAGCGACAAATCCTATCGTGCTCATAATATAACTGGATCTAAATGTCCTGAATGTAATGAATTCTTAAAGGAAAGAAACACGAAGGAAGGAAAAATCCTTGTATGTTCTAGTCCGACCTGTTCATTTCGAAAACGGAAGGATCCTAAACTATCCAACCGCCGCTGCCCTCAGTGCCATAAGAAAATGGAAGTCCATGAAGGTAAAGCGGGTGTGTACTTCCAATGCCGGCGCTGTAATGTGGTGGAAAAAGCGGAAGAACGGAAAAAGGCTGTTAATAAAAGAGAAGAACGTAAGCTTGTTCAAAAATATTCCCAGAAAGAAGATTTCGGAACAAGTCTTGGCGATTTACTTAAACAAGCATTACAAGATAACGATTAATTTCACTACGCAGGTACGTTCCTTGTACCTGCTTTTTTCTTGAAATCCCTTCCATTGAAATAGTATGATGAAGTGGCACGACATTAGAGAAACGAGGATTTTCCATCATGAGAATAAGGGATTGGGATGCAAATTTAAAAGTTCGATTATTCGCCGAATCGATGGTGAACATCACCTATTGGATGTTTTTTCCGTTTTTATCCATCTATTTTTCCGAGGAATTCGGCAAAAATAAAGCAGGCCTATTATTAGTATTTTCACAGATTTTTTCCGTTTTGGCGAACCTAATGGGAGGATATTGTGCCGACCGTTTTGGGCGTAAACGGATGATGGTCCTAGCCTCTATCGGACAGGGGCTTTCGTTTTTATGTTTTGCCTTGGCAAGTTCCCCATGGCTTCTGTCTCCGTGGTTAGGATTTGCCGCATTCACGGTGGCAGGTGTGTTTGGTTCCTTCTACTGGCCAGCCAGTCAGGCAATGGTCGCAGACGTTGTGGAGGAAAAACATCGCGGTGATGTTTTTGCAATCTTTTATACATCTATAAATATAGCAGTAGTAGTCGGTCCTATTTTGGGATCTATTTTTTATGTCTCCTATCGTTTTCAGCTGTTACTTTTTGCCGGGGCTATCTGTATTTTAGTAGGCTTAATCTTAGCAAGATGGACTCGAGAGACGGTTCCTCAGCAGCAAAAGACTTCACTGTCTACTAATGGTAAATGGTATTACTTTTTAGAAAATCAAATAAAAGACTATGGACTCATTGTAAGGGATAAAACCTTCCTTCTGTTCATTATCGCCGGAGTCCTAGCTGGGCAGACATTTATGCAGCTGGACTTATTGATTCCTGTCTTTATTAAAGATTTTGTAGAAGATCAGATTCTATTTTCGTTTGGCAATTGGTCCGTTGTCGTTAAAGGAGAGCAGGCTTTTGGTATTGTACTAGCTGAGAATGGGCTCCTCGTCGCCTTGTTAACCGTTTATGTAACTAAATGGATGAGCAAATATTACGAAAGAAACGTCTTTGTTCTTTCCTCCATTGTTTATGCGGTATCTATCGTTATTTTCAGCCAGACCAATTGGATATGGGGATTAATTATAGCGATGGCTATCTTTACATTTGCAGAATTAATGGGAGCCGGGCTCCAGCAAAGCTTTGTTTCCAAACTGGCCCCTGAACATATGAGAGGTCAATATTTTGCGGCAGCAAGTTTACGTTTTACAATCAGCCGGACGATTGCCCCGCTTGCCATTCCAATGACGGTCTGGGTTGGTTATGGGTGGACATTCTTTATTCTTTGCCTGCTTGCACTTGTGAGTGCATTCTTATATTGGGTCATGTTTTACGTTTTTGAAAAACAAAGAACTCGGCTTACTGCTTAATTTGCAGCACTGTTGCTAACGGTTTCTTTTTCCAATTAAACAGGCTACAATATAGGAAAGATCTGATAAAAGGAGATACATATCATGAGTGAATTTATTAAAAATCTTGAAAAATATGCAGAGCTCGCTGTAAAGGTGGGTGTTAATATTCAGAAAGGCCAAACCTTGGTTGTTAATGCCACTTTAGAAGCAGCTGAATTTGTCCGTCTTGTCGTCAAAAAAGCATACGAAACTGGTGCTTTTAATGTCATTGTAAATTGGAACGATGACATGGTGACAAGAACTAAATATGATTTAGCACCTGACGAGGCCTTTTTAGAGTATCCAGTTTGGCGTGCAAAGGAAATGGATGATCTAGCGAATAACGGGGCAGCTTTTATGTCGATTATTTCTTCTAGTCCTGACCTGTTAAAAGGTGTAAACCCTGAACGAATCGCTAACTTCCAGAAAGCGGCTGGAAAGGCTCTTGCTAATTATCGTAAAGCGGCACAATCTGACAAGGTTAGCTGGACGGTCATTGCGGCAGCATCTAAAGATTGGGCTGCCAAAGTATTTCCTGATGAACCTGCTGAGAACCAAGTGAATAAACTTTGGGAAGCTATTTTTAAATCGGTCCGAGTGGATGCTGAAAATCCTGTAGGAGCATGGAAAAAACATGATGAAACACTTCATGAGAAGGTTCATTATTTAAATGAAAAAAGATACAAAAAACTTCATTATACTGCGCCAGGAACGGATTTAACGATTGAACTTCCAGTGAAGCATCTTTGGGTAGGTGCAGGAAGTATAAATGAAAAAGGGTTTGAATTCATGGCGAACATGCCGACTGAAGAAGTCTTCACTGTACCATTAAAAACAGGTGTAAACGGTACTGTTGCCAGCACAAAGCCACTAAGTTATGGAGGCAATATCATTGACAATTTCTCAGTCACTTTTGAAAATGGAAAAATTGTCGATGTTAAGGCGGAAGAAGGCGAAGAAATCTTAAAGCGTCTTGTTGAAACAGACGAAGGATCACATTATCTTGGAGAAGTAGCTTTAGTCCCTTACAATTCTCCGATTTCACAATCAAATGTCCTTTTCTTCAACACCTTGTTTGATGAAAATGCATCAAATCATTTAGCCATTGGCAGTGCCTACGCTTTCTGTATTGAAGGTGGAAAGCAAATGTCTTCAGAGGAGTTGGCACAAAATGGCCTGAATGAAAGTATTACACATGTTGATTTCATGATTGGTTCAGCCGAGATGGACATTGATGGGATCACTGCTGACGGAAAAACAGAACCTATCTTTCGGGCGGGAAACTGGGCATTTTAAAAACAAAAGCGGCTGCCCCATTGACTAGGGGCGTGCTTGATTGACGAATCTCATTCACCATTGGTTTCTTATCCCCCGAACAACCCTGGATTTAGCTGCTTCGGGGGTTTTAAACTCCTCTTATCCCCCGAACGACTCGGAATTCAGCTGCTTCGGGGGTTTTAAACTCCTCTTATCCCCCAAAAAGCTCTGGATTCAGCTGCTTCGGGGGTTTTAAACTCCTCTTATCCCCTGAACGACTCAGCATTCAGCTGCTTCGGAGGTTTTGAAAACCAAAAGCAGGACTGATGCAGCAGTAAAGGCGGTTAAAATGAAATTGATATCATAAACGGCCAATATATACCAAAAACGATATTGTTGCCTTTCTTTACGAGTAAAGATAAAATGAACCATTAAGAAAAAAATAGTAGGGGGGCTGCTTAAATGTGGAAAGAATTTAAACAGTTTGCTATGAAAGGAAATGTGATTGATTTAGCCGTTGGGGTGATTATTGGCGGGGCATTCGGAAAAATCGTCTCTTCCCTTGTCGCCGACATCATCATGCCCTTGGTTGGATTACTAACAGGAAAAGTAAACTCTTTTTCAAAACTTGCTTATGGCGATTTAAAATACGGCCTATTTCTTCAATCCGTTTTGGACTTCTTTATCATTGCATTTTCCGTTTTCTTATTCGTGAAGTTCATTAACCGATTTAAAAAGAAAGAAGCACCGGCTGAGGTGGTTGTCAAAGTAGACCGCCAGGAGGAATTGTTAGCAGAAATTAGAGATTTATTGAAAGAAAATCAAAATTTTTTAAAAAGAAATGAAACATCTTGACCACATTTACGTATATCTTAATAAGAAGCTGCAATATTCTATTTAAGTCACTGTAGCTTCATTTAAATCTATTTTGAGGTGAAGAGTTTTGTATACACAAACATCGACTGAATTTATGCCTTCCGTTTTAAGGACGTTTGCACTTTCATTAGCAATCGCCTTCATAGGAACGATGGCAGGGGCATTTGTCGTACCGCCTGGTTTGTTTATGCCGTTAATGATTTTAGAATTTGTTATGCTGATTAGTGCCTTTTTCTTTAGAAGAAAAAAAGCTGTTTCGTATGCCTTTTTATATATCTTTACTTTTATTTCAGGGATAACTCTTTATCCAATCGTTGCTTACTATCTATCAACTTCTGGAGCCAATGTAGTTGGAATGGCATTTGCCAGCACAACTGTTGTCTTTACAGGAATTGCTATTTATGCAGCAAAATCAAAGCATAATTTTTCTTTCTTGGGCGGATTTTTACTTGCTGCCATCTTAGCATTAATAGCCATTTCAATTTATAATATCTTCTTTCCATTAAGCTCAACAGGTATGCTTGCTTATTCCTTTATTGGTGTATTAGTCTTTAGCGGTTACGTTCTCTTTGATATCAGCCGTATGAAGCATTATGGTGTAAGAGCAGAAGATGTACCATTGATGGCATTAAACTTGTATCTCGATTTTGTAAACTTATTTATCAGCATACTTCGTATCCTTGGAATACTTTCAAGCAGAGACTAAAAACCAAAAGCGCAAGCGCCTTGGTCAGCCCCGACATGCATAAGACGAGCCGGCCGAAAGGTTGCTTTTTAACCTTTTGGGCGTCTCGTCTGTAGACCATCGAGGGGCTAGGTGCTGGAGCTGGACGTTTCTAAACCTGTAAAAGGTTATCCACAGGTAGTAAATCTATAATTTCCTGGACCATAACAAAGGAGTTTGGCAAAATGCCAAGCTCCTTTGTTTTATATCTGTACGACTAATTCTATACCCCGGTCTATCATTTGCTTAGTGGAGGGATCCCAATTTGTATTCTCTAGCTTATACAAGATCGCGCTTATATTTGAATGTGTGTTATTAAACATTCTATATAACTCTAATATTTCAAGCCGCAATAACCATTCCATTGGATATTTTTGATCAAGAGCTGCTAACACCCTTTCAAGGTGCATGAAACTATCTTGCCCCATCTTCCCTTCGCGTAATTCTCTGACTTCAGCATACAAGGTTTCGATTTCAGATAATATCGGCCTATCATCCTTCTGTCCGATTTCTGCCTCTGCCAAAGGGAAATCAAAATAGTTATTCGGATCAGCTGCACCCGCAAAAACAGATGTGATCCCTGCGCCAACGGCCATATCATATGTTCCCCAAGAGGGATCGAATAGGACAAGATTCTTATATGTCACTTCACAATTACTAAAACTGATCAAAATAGGTTTGTCCTTAGCGTATAAGATACCTTTTACATAGCCTTTTACTTTTACCCCGCTCTGAAAACATAATACAGAATCATTTCCTTCTTTTATTCCCAGTCCCGATAACTGCCCTGCCTTACAATTTTCTATCACAATGTTTCCTTCTAATTTGCCAATTGGGGTTCCAAAACCTTTACCGTGAATATCTGTACCTTGATCCTTCAACTGTTTATTATTATAGGATAAAGCTGTCGGGCCATTTGTTCGCACATAAATGGCTTCACCATGTTCGTCTTTTAAAATAGCTGAAAGCGTACCTGTTACCTGAAGTCCTGACGAAAGAACAAACGTAACGACGCTATTGGATTGCAGTGCAAGATCCAGACTTTCCGTCCCTCCTTTCCGGAAAGCCATGGTCGAAGCGAATTGTTCAATTTTCTCGGCTAAATCATCAAAGGACTTACAGACAAATAATTGCGGCTGCGGTTTTGTAACATCATAAGGAGTATTAATACATTCTTCAATGGAAAAAGATATTTTTTTCACGTTAGGTTTTAAACAGCTTTGGCTTTCCCCAACCGATGACAGCAATCCAGCACCGTAAATTTTAGGACTATTCAAATTCCCAACTAATCCATACTCTACCGTCCACCAAAACAGTCTAGAGACCTTATCGGCCTCAGACAATCCTTTAACCCTACTCCTGGCCTCTACAACCTGTTGTTCGGCCTCTTTGAGTTGTTCTGGAGTCGAATAAGGGTCTTCAGCAATGATCGTCAAATGGCGAACCGCTTTAAAAACTTCCAATTTCTCTTTACTAGATAGAGCTTTCGCTCCCATTTCACCAATTTTTCTTACAAAGTCCCGATAGGCTTCATCCAATAATATCGGCGCATGACCTGCAGCTTCATGGAGCATATCTGGTGCAGGCGTATAGGCAATATTTTGGATATTCCGAATCTCGGTAGCAATCGGAAGAATTCCGTTTGCTAAAAAGCCGTAAAAAGCGGAGCCTGGAATCAGACCGTTAATCGTCACAGCTCCCCAGCCTACTTTGGCCAACGCCCTATTCATGTCTTCCACCTTCGGAATCGTTTCTGTCTTAATTCCTGAATCTCTTAACCCATTCACATAAGCATAATGAGCGATATCTTTTAAGAAATAATGATTCTGTTTCATAACAAAGCGCCAAACGGCATGGTCGATTGGCGTGTACCGGTGGTAATATTGTGTTGAGATAAATGGCTGTAAATGCTTAGGAATCTTCTGTTTTTCTTTTTCAGTCATTGTGATCTTCCCCTTTTCCAACCTTATTTATTAAGGACGGGAGCAATCAAGCAAGTGACTGCATTTTTGGACGTAGTCTCTCCTTCGCTCTTCTCATTCTCGTTTTTACTGTCGACATTGGCAGGTTACTTTTTTTCGATATCTCAAGCAATGATAAATCTTGATAGTAATATAGATAAATAGGCTCACGATAAATATCCGGCAATGTCCTCACCTTCTCAGCCATTTGTTCTCTGGAGTACTTATGCAGAATCTCCTCTTCGGGAATGGTATGAGATTCAAACTGGACTGAATAGGAATAAATCTCTTCTCTCCAAAAATGCTTAGACTTTTTTTCTTTCCGCCAAAAATCACGGCATTTATTAATCGCAATCATAAAAAGCCAGCTTTTAGATTTCGATTGCTCCTTAAAGGAAGGATATGCTAAGTAAGCGGAAAGTAATACCTCCTGAAAAAAATCTAACGGTTTGTGGCTTTTGTAACCATACCTCTCATAAAAATAGAAACCCCAATCTTCTTACATATGGTTAAATAGTGCATGAGTGCTAATAAAACAGATCCCGTATTCATGCCAATAATCACACCATTCATCTGCCAATCATGAGATGAGCCGAGCCAAAGAATGATGGCAAATGAAATGATTGTCGACCAAATAATATGAAAAAATAACTCTTTTAACATATCAAGCCCAATTAAGAATGCCTGCATTGGCATGACAAAGAAGTGAAACAAGAAAAACGGCCAGAGTAATTGAAGATAGATGGCAGACGTATCAGATTTAAAAAATAAAGATGTTAATTCGGGAGCAAAAAAGTAAAAAATGGCTACTGCCGGAGTACCATACAAAAACGTGATAGTCATCACTTGCTGAAGCATTTTTTGCAAGGTTGCGTAATCCTTTTGCGAATTGGTTTTAGATACAGCAGGAATGAGTACAATCATTAAGGAGTGAGCAATAAAGGCTGGGAAAAATCCTATTGAAGCTGCCACCCCCATCAACATTCCAAATTGCTCGGTAGCGAGCGTACTGGATATTCCTGAGTAAACCAAGGCTCCCTTTATAACAAATGGTTGAAAGGCATTCATTATGGCTGAGAAAAGCCGAAGACCTGTCGTTGGAATCGACACCGCCATTAAGTTTCTCCGTACCCCTTTTCGATTCATATTAGAGAAAGGCTTCCGTTTTAACTGTTGAAATTGAATGATAAATAAATAGAACAGATATAAAAACACAACAACTTCACTGCCAATCAAGGCACAAATAGCAATTAATAAGGATGCCTCAGCATCATATTCAAAAAAACGAAACAAAATAAATAATCCTACAAGCTGTATGGATTTACGAAGAAAATTGGAAACAGCTATCTTCCCCATCTGTTGTACACCCATAAAATAACCTCTAGCTACCGATGTGAAAGAGATAACAGGGACTAGTACTAAAACAAGCCATCTTACATATGGATGGTACGTATTAAACACAGGGATAAACGGCAGGAGTGCAGCAGCTGCTAAAAAAAGAATACTCGTGAAAACGATGGTGATCGTCAGCGCATGATAGAGAATATTACGATGGTAGCGTTGTTCTCGTTCCGCGATAAATTTTGAAATCGAAACCTGTAATTCAAAGCTTGACAATAAGACAAGTAAAAAGATCGATGGAAGAATCGTCATATACAGCCCTAATCCGTGAGACCCCAGCTCTCTAGCCAAAATCATATTAATCAAGACCTCAATCATTTCACCTAAAAAAGCAGAAGCAGCTAGAAAAAAGATTCCTTTATAATAAATATTCAATTTGCAAATCTCCCTTACTCTCGTCTCTTTTAATAACTTATGAGACAAGTCCCATGAATAGTAGGAGAAATTTCCGCAAAAAAAGGACTGGTCACCCAGCCCATTTAAACATTTGTTGATATAACTTGTTTACGTTCACTTTTTTTAACTAAATAGGTCGTGATGAAAATGATGAACAATAATAGTATTTGTGTCAAAGTGGTTTCGTACGTTGGGTAAAGTCCTAGCCAATCAATAAACGGTAACCGTTCTACGGTTGTCGTAGAAAGTACATTTGAAATCTGGAGGGCATGAATACTAATTCCAAGAATTTTAAACGCTAAAAAGTAAATTAAAATCGTCGCTGTTCTAAAGAACAAACGAACCGGAATTTTTACACTGTAGTGAATGATTACATAACCTGCGATCACTAACAGGACGAGTGCCAGACAGATCCCCAGTACTAACTCTGTTAAACTGATATACGGGGTAATACCGGTATAGAAAATAATGGTCTCTGCCCCCTCACGGAAAACAGAAAGAAAACTAATAAAGGCAAAGGACATTAGGCTTCCTTTTGCAATCGCCTGCTGCATTTGCTGATTTATATATTTATTCCAGTTTCCGATACTGGATTTATTATGGAGCCATGCCCCTACAGTCAGCATCATGACGACCGCGACTACACCGGTAATTCCCTCAATATATTCTCTGCTTGAAGCAGCAACAAATTTTGAAAAAACAATATTAATAATAATGGCTAAAATCGCACTGGCCAAAATACCAGCAACCACTCCAGACCAAATCCATTTTTGTTTCGATGATTGCCCCATTTTTTTCAAAAAAGCAATAAGTGTCGCGACAACCAGTAACCCTTCTAATCCTTCACGGAGCAAAATAAGGGCTGCATCCCAGAAAGAGTAACTCGTTTTATTCAATAACGGGGCAAGCCGATTGTCCAGATCTTTCACGATTTCTACAGCTTTATCGGCTTTAACGTCTTGTGAATTTAATAGACTGATTGCCGTAGGAATCTTCGTCTCAATATCACTGTACAGTCCGCTGTCCCGAGTCTGGACATCGCCTTCCACCATCGGCCAAATCGACAGGATTTCGTTTAAATGTTCACTGGCAGTATCATAATTCTTTTGGGAGATGGACTTGTCAGCATCACTGAGTAAATCAGCTAAGTCAGTTAAAGAATAATCTCCTTTTACCTGTTTTGTAACTTTACCCGCAAGAAAGTTTTCGACTTCTATTCTTAATAGATCCAAGTTTTGCTCGGCTTTTTGGAAATCGGCAGGTTCTTGTGTGATGGCAATTCGAATAAGTGCTGAGTATTTTTCAATATTCCCATAAGAAGCAATACTCTCATCATGAACCACCTTTTCTGATGCAGTCCACCCATTCATTAATTTTTGGTATTGAACCTTTAACTGAGTCGTCTCTCCTTCTTCAATCGATTCTTTCATAGCATTAATCAGTGGAAGTAACTGCTTAACCTTTTCTTTTCCTTTTTCTTTATCCTGTGGGTTCTGTTCCTGATCATATTGAACTACCGCACTTGAAAGAGCCGAAAGACTTTTCGAGAGTGCCTCTTTATCGTTACTGTCTTTCTCTAATAAACTTTGAACCTCTTTTAATTCTTGGTCAACCTTTTTTGCTTGTTTGCTATCAGCCTTTTTGATAGACTTCCATTCAGTTGCAAACTGCTCCATGTTTTTTACAACAATAGCCTGGTTGCCATCCTTTGCTTTCATTAAACTATCACCAATTAGTACGAATAGTTCATCATGATTTTCTGCCGCCGTAGCGGGAAGGCTCAATTGAAAAAAACTGATAAGCATCACAATGATTAATAAAGGCTTCCATTTTAAACGCTGCATAATCCTCTCTCCTCTTTAAAAAGAGAACCACTAGTTACATAAAAAGTGTTTCTCCTATAAAACCGCCCTGTTTAGCACCAGGTAAACAAGCAAAAATAGCACTTCCACGATGGGAGGTATACTCATTTAATTTATCCATCTTTGCTAACCTGTTTTGAATCGGGATAAATTGTTTACTTGGTGTACGCTGAAAACCTAAAAATAAAAGACCGGCATCAAAGCTTCCTGTTTTTAAATCCATCCCATCCGAATACGAATATGCCCGGCGGAGTATCTGCTGTGTTCCATCTCCATGAGATAAGCGTACATGGGAATTAACAGGAATGAAATCCTCACCATTTTCTTTTTTATGTGTAAAATCCGGTTTATCCAATTCATTTTTTTGCCCTAAGGGAGCACCGCTCTCTCGATAGCGGCCGAATGTATTTTCTTGCTCACGCAAATTGGTGCGATCCCAAACCTCGATAAACATTTGAATTCGGCGAACCACAAGATAACTGCCATTAACAAGCCAATCGGGACCGTCCCCAGGCTGAACCCATACTTGCTGGTTCAACTGTTTATCACTATTAACATCTGGGTTAACTGTACCATCTTTGAAGCCAAAAAGGTTTCTAGGTGTTTCATTTTTGGGATCTGCCTGCTTGGTACGCTGGAAACCTGTTTGGGCCCAGCGTAAGGTTGCTTTTCCTCTAGCAATCCGGATTAGATTTCTAACTGCATGGAAGGCTACCTGCAAATCATCGGCACATGCTTGGATACAAAGGTCTCCTCCGGTCCATTCCTCTTCTAAAGCGTCAAGAGGGAATGCCGGAAGATCCACTAATTCCTTCGGCTGCTTATGTTTGAATCCAAAACGATCTTGATTGTCCTTTACAAAAAGACTGGGACCGACTCCAAACGTAATGGTTAAATTTGATGGCGACAGCCCCGCGGCTTCTCCCGTATCTTCTGGAGGTAAAAATTCATTGCTTGAAAGTTCACCGACTGCCTTCCCCGCAGTCATCAATGCAGCCGCCTTGGTCCATTCCTTAAACAATTTAGCCAAGTCTTCTTTTTTAGAAGTTGTAACATCTAAGGAAACAAAATAAACATGATTTTGTGTTTTTGTGGTAATCCCACTCTGGTGTTTCCCGTAAAAAGGGACGATCTCTTGATGCGATTCAGGGCCTGATGCCTTACTTTCCTTTAGTGAAAGGACACCACCAAGACCAGATGCTCCTAAAATCACCCCGACGCCGCCGATTCCTGCGGTTTTAAGGATCTCCCGTCTTGAAACCTTTTTTTCAGTTAATACCTCTAAGCTGTTTGGATTCTTTGTCAATTAAGACGCCTCCGTTATAATACCAATTTGAGATAAAGGCTCTGCAAGAGCATCGATGGCTTGGCTGAGTTCTTTTACTTGTGCTTCTGTCAATTCTGTATATAACTTGTAGCCGTCACCGTTTTTATGCTGGTTTAGCAGGCTATAAACATCATTAAAGCGGTCCTGTATTTCTTTTGAAACATCCTTATCTTTTTTCTCTAATGCAGGTTGGAGGAGTTGATAAATTTTCTCCGCTCCTTCCACGTTTGCAGCAAAGTCATATAGATCGGTATGTGAGTAGCGGTCCTCTTCTCCAGTTACTTTTGAAGTGGAAACTTCATTTAAGAGGTCCACCGCTCCTGTAATTAATAAATCCGGTGTAACATCAACTGTATCTACCTTTGCACGCAATAAATTAACATCTTTCATCAGCTGGTCAGCCATTTGTTCATAACCTTTTGTTGTGTTTTCCATCCACAATCCTTTTTCGATTCGGTGGTATCCGCCCCATTCCGCTTCAGGGACATCACCTTCGCGTGCATCAATTTTAGGGTCGAGGTCACCAAAGCTTTCTGCGATCGGTTCTGCACGTTCATAGTGCATGCGTGCTGGTCCATAAAGCTGTTTTGCTTTCTCAATCTCACCGCTTTTAACGGCCGTTGTAAATGCCTCTGTTGCCTTAACAAATTCTTCAATCTCATTTATCGCATAGTTTCTATAGTCAGTTGTAACCCCTTTTAAAGAATCTGTTGAAGTGCTTTTGGTTTCTTTTACTTTCTCTGTAGACGCAGCTTGCTCCTGATTGGAACAGCCAAATAGCAGACTGCTAGATAATAGAACAACACCGGATAATTTATGTAATTTCATATATGAGTTTCCTCCAAGTAGAATAGTAGTGAGAATGATTTTCATTATTATTATAATAACAGCAATTGAGAATAATTTTCAATCATTTTTTTAAAAATAAAAAACCTCCCAAGTTTTGGGAGGCTAATGAATTATTTGATTAGGGAATGTTTAAAAGCATAGATAACCGCTTGAGTGCGGTCTTGGACATTTAGTTTGCTTAAAATATTGCTGACATGGGTTTTTACTGTTTTTAATGCGATAAATAATTCATCTGCTATATCCTGATTTGTTTTCCCCTCAGCCATTAATAAGAGAATCTCTAGTTCCCGGCTTGTTAGGTCTTCATGTGGCAGATGAGTATTTTTTTGACGCATTTTAACCATCATTTTCCCGGTGACTTCAGGTTCAAGGACCGATTGACCATGATAGGTAGCCCGGACAGCATCAGCAATTTCACTTGCCTTAGAGGTTTTCAGCATATAGCTCGTCGCACCGGCTTCAAGGGCCGGATATACTTTTTCATCATCCAAAAAGCTTGTCACGATAATTACTTTAGCCTCAGGCCATTCTTCAATAATTTGCCGAGTTGCTTCAATCCCATCCATTTCTTTCATAACCAGGTCCATTAAAATAATGTCAGGGCGTAATGCTAAAGCGAGTTCCACTCCCTTTTTTCCATTATCAGCTTCCCCCACCACTTCAATATCCTGCTGCGCTGAGAGGTATGCAGATACCCCGATTCTTACCATCTCATGGTCATCGACAAACAATACTCTTATCATTTCACACCATCTCCATTAATCGTCACCGGAACCTTCACTTCCAGTCTTGTTCCTTTATTTTTTACACTTACTACTTTTAACGTGCCGCCAATTTCAACTGCTCGTTCATGCATATTTTGCATTCCATAAGAGCCTGCTTTCATTTCATTCACTTCAAAGCCGATTCCGTCATCGACAATTCTAAGAATAACCAGGTCATCCCGTTTTATTAATAAAACCTCAAATTCACTGGCTTTTGAGTGCCTGAGGGTATTGGAGACAGACTCCTGCAGAATTCGGAATAAATGATCCTCTACGCCTTTATCTAATGGAAAATCCTCTACTTTCCATTTAATATCCATTGTTACCTTTTGAGATAATTCGATTAAGAGTTCCTCAATTCCTTCTTGCAGTGTTTTATTCTTTAATGCAACCGGACGCAGGTGTAAAAGGAGTGCCCGCATCTCTAACTGGGATTGGTGGATCATTTCTTCAACAATTTTTAATTGTTTGGAATCACGGTCATCTTCCGATTGGCTTTTTGTTTCATTAATCGCAGACATCATCATCGAGGCCGCAAATAATTGCTGACTAACGGAATCATGTAATTCCCTGGCCAAGCGGTTCCGCTCCTGCTCGATGATTTGCTGGATTCTCTCCTCTTGCCCTTCTACCTTTTCAGTGGCTAAACGCTGGGATAACTTTGCCTGTTCTGACATTTGTTTGCCAATGTTCTCGATTCGTTTGGCAATGGCCTGTATTTCGGTAACAGATGGTTTCTCCTTCGCCTCGATTTGTCTGCCTTCCTCTAACTGATGCAAAGATTGTTCAATGGACAGTAACTGATTTCGCCAAAAAAGGCCTGAAACTCCTCCTAACAATATCCCTATTGCAATGCTGAAGACAGGAACAAAAACGCCAATCGGAATATTCATGAAATGTCTTGTCCATAATTCCGACCAATTTCCTAATGGAAACACATATATTAATATCGCTCCAATGACTAATGCTATAAAAAAGCAAAACGAAATATTCCAGACTATTTGCCGTTGGGTTGAACTCATATCCGGCTCACCTCTAAATTTCCGACCACAAGCGATGTCACAATTTTCACCTTTGTCTCGGACGTTTCATAGCCGGGGGTTTTTAGATGGAATACCTGATTGAAAATCTTCCCTCCATAATTGCCGAAAACTTTAGTCGACCCCATGACACCGGAATGGTGAATACTTACTTCTGTTTCGTAAGGAACAAGAATCTGAATATTCCCAACAATATTCCGAATGAATATTATCGCTTCACCCTTAGGAAGCATTGTATAACTCAAGTCGATCACTGTATCCCCAATCCCAGTCTGAATGTTTACATCATTCCAGTCATAAACACCATGCGGCGTTTTTTGCTGACCAAGGAGGATATTATTAAACAACGGTTCAGAACTAATCAATGTTTCTTGTGTCTCTGTAGATTCAGTAGAAACCAATTCAGGTGATATTTTTTTAGGCTGTTTTTTTGTATTAATATATTGAATGAAAAAGTGCAATAAAATAGCTAACAATAAAAATTTAAAAGTCATCATATTGACGAGACTAAGAATAAAAAAAATTGTCCCAGCGATGAAAAGAACTCTGCCTATCTTTTTGCCGGATTTCTTTCGGCCTAGATAAATCATACCGCCTGCAATAAAAAGAGAGAATATCAGCCCTCTGTTAAAAAATAAAATCTCCAAGAGCAGGATTACAATTCCGAAAATAACCAACCATCCCAGATAATCATTTTTTGCATTTTTAAACATTGGCCACCCTCCCTTTTTATACAGATAAAAGGCGCAGATGGACTACGCCTTCATTAACCGGCTCTTCAAACTGTCAATTTAATCCTGAAATTCCGCTTTTCTTATAGAATACCATTTTTTTCACTAAATGGACTTGCTTTCTTCTAAATTCATCTCTTTTTCTAATTGTGCAATCTTAGCATCAATAGTGTGGCGGTAAAAGGAGCTATTTACCTGATGTTCAAGCCGATCGAGATAGTTTTCAATTTCCTTAAATTTTGAGTAAGATTGATCAGAGTATCCATCGGCCTCCAGTACGTGGTTAATTCGAAGATTCGCACGGGTAATATTCTCACGGCCCATTAATTCCATTCGGCGCAAGTGCATATCTTTTAGTTTGTGCTTCATTTCCTCATATTTTCTTTCTAAATCTCCAAGCTGCCCGTTCACTTGTTCAAGAGATGCTTTAATACGACTGACCCGTTCCGCATATTGCTGATGCTCAGCCGAAGCAAAATGGTATAATGAGGATTCCCCAGCTTTTGAAGCAATTTCTGCTTGATACTTTCTTTTGTTGGCTAACTCTTCAGCCTGATGATATTCCCTCGTAAATTCATCCTTTAAAGTATATTGCCGCTGCAAGAGTTTTCTTACCTTTTCAGTTTCCTGCTCACACTCGCGAAGATATTGGTTCAGCATAGCAATTGGGTTTTTCTTTTCCTTTTGGTCAAGTGCCTCATGAATATCAGCTGTAATTGTATTTTTAATTCTTGTAAATAGGTTTGTCATGATTATTCTCTCCTTATAAAATTAATTTTTTTATTATTAATAATGTTTTATTTCATTCCACTGTTTTTCAAAATTCATAAATGGATCTTCTTCTTTTCTTTTGTCAAACTTACTCCCGTTCCACTTTTTATAAACAAGGAAAAGAACGTAAGCTGCCGCTAGGCCAATGATTGCCGGTAGATTGTGGATAGAGGCCATCAGGACAATAAAGCCAATAATACCCCAGCCAATTTTTCCTCCCAATGACTTTGTCTTTAAAAATTGTCTAAAGATGAAATATAACAGGACTAAACTAATTGCTAGCCCTACCATCGGACCGATGGTTGATAGCAGGATGAATGCCGCAATACCTCCAGCTAACAGTAAACCAAATTTTTTCATCTTTGTTTCACTCCTTTCTTTTCTTGTTTTCATCTTACCTATTTTTCTTTGCCTTCAAAATTGCGCCTAAGCTTGATTTTGCTATCAGTCTTAAGACGTAGAAAGGGTCAGCCTCTTAAGCAATAGCTTAAGAAACTGACCCTTGGCTGCATTATTTTGAAATAAACATTTGTACCCAGTAATGCCCGTATGAGCCGCCCTTAGCGTAACCAACCCCAATTCGAGTATTAGAACTTAAGATATTGGCCCTGTGACCTGAGCTATTCATCCATGCCTGTACCACAGATTGTGGGGTTGTCTGTCCTGCAGCAATATTTTCCGCCGCTGAACGATAGGAAATACCAAAATTCTTCATCATCGTAAATGGGCTGCCGTACGTAGGACTAGTATGACTGAAATAATTTTTGTCCCTCATATCCATAGCTTTGTAGCGGGCAACACGTGAAAGTTCCCAATCTGCTGTCATAGCTGGTAATCCATTTTTTGCACGTTCCTGATTTGTTAGCTGGATTACCTGATTTTCAATTGATTTGACACCGCTTAAATCAGGTATAGTTACCTTTTGGCCAGGATAAATCAAATTTGGATTCTTAAATTGCGGGTTTGCAGAGATGAGTTCACTAATCCCCACTTGATACCTGACAGCAATCTTCCAAAGTGAGTCACCAGACTGAACAGTGTAAATTTGTTGCGCAAAAGAGACACTTGGAATGCAGAAAAGAGATAGTAAGAACAGAAAACTAAACCAAAAAGATTTTTTCATTTTATTCGCCTCCTCGATATATAATTTTGATTTCCGGCTCAAAATATACAGGCAGAAAAAAATTTCAATATTTCTTTTTGGATGATTTTGGGTACAACAAATTAAATAGTCTATGGAGGACTTAATGTGACAGATATTTCGTGGATGACTTTTATCATGCTAATTTTAGCAAGTTACCGATTAACCCATTTAATTGTTTTTGATAAGATCACCGAATTCATCCGAAGACCATTTGTCAAAAAGGTCAAGATTGAAACGAATGAGGGAACCACTATAAAAGAAGTCCCCACTTCCATGTTTGGCTACTTATTAAAATGTTATTGGTGCGCAGGTGTTTGGAGTGCTATTTTACTAGGCGGAGGCTACCTGCTTTTTCCTAAGGTCACTCTTGTCATTATTTTAATTTTCTCCATTGCTGGCGGCCAATCGATTATCGAAACCTTTGTCGGAGTAAATATAAAAAAGGTGGATTATTATTCTGAGCTTCATAAAAAAGACAGAAACAAAACGTAAGAATAAAGGAAAAATTAGTCCCCCCTGCGCATATATTTAGATAAGCTTGGGAGTTATGCATATGTAAAGGGGGATTTCCAATGGCAATTTGGTGGATTACAACCATCGGTTTTGTCCTTTGTCTTGGTATTGCAGGTGGAACCTTTATTTATTTCTTACGCCAGGGTCTGGATTCTGACGACACCAAACGGATTGATCAAGTCAAATCTGATCAAGATTCTTTGTAGCATCCCTCCGGATAAATCATTTTTTAATCCTCACGACTCGCTAATCGGCGGGTTTTTTTATTAAATTAAGTTCTCCACGGCATTCTCACATGATTTTTTCATTTTAGGAAAAATTAAACATGTGATTATTTTGAAGTGGAGGAATACATATGAGTTTATCTGAAAACAGCCAAAGGTTTCCTCGAACCTATTGGCGTGAAATCGATCTTCCAAATTTTAAGACATTGGATCAGGATATAAATGTTGATGTAGCGATTGTTGGTGCTGGTATAACAGGGATTATCGCTGCCTACCTGCTGGCTAAAGCAGGGAAAAAAACAGCCATCCTTGAAGCGGGAGGAATCTTAAACGGAACAACAGGACATACAACAGCAAAATTAACAGCTCAACACGGGTTAATTTACGATGAGTTTATTAATCATTTTGGCAAAGAAAAAACGAGAATGTATTACGAATCCATGATGCAAGCCGTTCAGTTTGTAGAAAATACGGTGAAAGAGAATGGGATTGATTGTGATTTCAGTAAGCAGGATGCCTATGTGTATGCTACAACGGATGAATATGACGAAAAGCTAAAGACAGAGTGGGAGGCTTACAAAACTCTTGATATTGACGGAGCCTTGAAAGATTCGATTCCATTTAAAATACCAGCAAAAGCCGCTCTAATGATGAGTAATCAAGCACAGTTTCATCCATTAAAGTTTTTAAAAGCAATCTTGGAAGAAGCCCTACAAGCTGGCTGCTTAGTTTATGAAAATACAGTTGCTGATGATATTGAAGATGACCATCAAGAGCCAAAGGTGGTTACAAAGGATGGAAAAAAGGTGACAGCTAAACATGTTATCATTGCTTCCCATTTTCCTTTCTACGATAAACCTGGTCTTTATTTTGCAAGAATGTATGCGGATCGTTCTTACGCAATTGGGATTAAGACCACTCAAGAATATCCCGGCGGTATGTATATAAGTGCGGACAGTCCATCACGTTCAATTCGCTTTACCCCGCTGGATAATGGTGAAAATTTACTGATCATTGGCGGTGAAAACCACAAAACAGGTCAGGGTGTTGATACCTTAAAGCACTTTGAAGAGCTTCAAACCTTTGCAGAAGAGGTTTTTGGAGTAAAGGAATACCACTATCGGTGGTCTGCCCAAGATAATGTTACCTTAGATAAAATGCCTTATATCGGCCCCTACACGGCTGAACGAAAGAACGTTTTAGTTGCAACAGGTTATAAAAAATGGGGGATGACAACCGGTATTTTAGCAGGGCACATTTTGAAAGATTATATTGTTGGCGGAACAAATCGCTTTGCAGAATTATACTCCCCATCACGCTTCCAAGCAGATCCGGATTTAAAGGAAGTCCTTTCTACGAATGCCGATGTTGCCAAACACTTACTAAAGGGAAAGCTTGAAATTGTTGAAAAGATTCCGGAAGATTTACAGGATGGTGAAGGTTCTGTTGTCATGTATCGAGGCAAAAGAGCAGGAGCCTATAAGGACGAGAATGGCAAACTCTATATTGTTGATACGACATGTACCCATCTTGGGTGTGAATGTGAATGGAATCATGCAGAAAAATCTTGGGACTGCCCTTGCCATGGGTCTCGTTATTCGTATGCAGGCGATGTGATTGAGGGTCCTACGAATAAACCATTGGGATTACTTAAAAAAGGGTAATCTAAAAAAACGCCTCCTTTCACAAGGAGGCGTTACTTTATTTATTTGCTATTTGGACGGTTCCGTTTTAATTCTTCACCAGTAGTAAATTCCACTAATTCTGCACTGTCTTTCATGCCCTTTTTACGGTTATTATTACGCTGAGCATTGGCATTACCAAGTTTCTGTTTACCCACACTACCATCTCCTTTTCAAGAAAATCATTAATAGTATGGATGAAACAGATTGCCCCTATTCCTGTACTAAAAACGGCGCTCTCCGATGTCCGGTCATTTGTTCAAAGGCATAAGCAATTTCAATTAAGACAGGTTCACTATAGGCAGTTCCAGCAATTGATAAGCCAACCGGTTCACCTTTTAACGTGTATCCAATCGGAACGGTTATGGTTGGATAACCAGCTTTTGCACTGATGTGTGATCCTTCATCACTTGGTAAAACAATGACATCAAGATTATCTTTTTCTAGTGCAAAATCAATTCCTTGTTTGGTTGAATGATATAGATCAAACTCTAATGCATCAATATAAGCTTGTTCGGTAAGTGATCCACTAGTTTCTTCTGCTTCTTCAAGGACAGCTTGTCCATATTTTAGCATTTTTTCTCTATTTTTATTATTAAATTCAATCAAATCAGCCAGCGTTCTAATCGGAATCGATAGATGCAGTTTACTAAAATAAGCATTTAAATCCGGTTTAAATTCATATGTTAAAACATCATACTTCCATTCGGCTTTAACAGAAGGAATGGAGATATCCTCTATTACTTCAGCTTCTGAGCTTTTCAATTTCTCTAATGCGGTCATAACCACATCTGCCTTATCCTTTTCTAACAGCTCAATGAATCCTTCCGTAGCGATACCGATTTTCTTCCCCTTCAGTCCATCTTTTCGAAGGAATGCTGTAAAGTCAATCCCTATTAAGGGGTTGGTTTGGGTAATTGCATCACGTTCATCACTTCCACATAGAGCCGTCAGTAAAATAGCAGCATCTTCCACTGACCTTGCCATTGGGCCAGCTGTATCTTGAGTATGAGCAATAGGAATAATCCCTCTCCTGCTGATTAAACCAACAGTTGGCTTTATGCCAACTAAAGAGTTTTGGCAAGCAGGATTCAAGATGGAACCAGAGGTTTCCGTCCCGACAGCAGCAGCAGCAAAATTAGCAGCAATCGCCGCTCCAGAACCTGAACTAGACCCGCCAACATCAAATTTTCCAGGTCCATACGGATTAAGCACCTGACCGCCTCTGGAGCTATAACCACTTTTCATTCCATAGGCCATGAAATTGGCCCATTCTGTCATATTGGTTTTCCCAAGTATAACAGCTCCTGCTTGACGCAGCTGTCTTGCCACTGCCGAATCCTCCAAAGCAATGGAATCCTTTAACGCCAATGAACCTGCACTCGTATGCATCTTGTCGTTCGTATCAATATTATCTTTGATTAAAATGGGGATTCCATGTAACAGACTGCGCGGTCCAGAGTGTTTCCGTTCTGCGTCAAGGGCTTCTGCGATATGTATGGCATCGGGATTAATCTCAAGGACGGAATGAATTTCTATGTCAAAAACAGATATTCTCTTCAAATACAAGAGCACAAGCTCTTTTGAAGTTAGTTCACCGCTCGTTAATTTTTCTTGCATCTCTCTGATGGCTGCCTCCTCAAGCCACTCATCATAAAGTTTTTTCAATTTCGAATCATGCATGAATTGTCCCCCCTATTCTCACTATAGTTCAAGTGTAACCCCCATAAATCCTTTTTTCTCATGAAAATAAGCAGTGGAATATACCACTGCTTTCATCTTACTTTTTAAGCTGTTGCCTTCTTTGTTCCTCCGCCACAATTTTCCCTTGGTAAAAGACTCTTTTATGGAGCGGAATTTGTAATTCACGGCAAAAGCGCTTTAGTTCCCGTTCTTCACGCTCGGTTACTAATGAAATGACGGTACCATTAGCCCCCATTCTTCCCGTCCTTCCAGCTCTGTGTACATATTGGCTAATATCCTTCGGAAAGTCTATCTGAACAACATGGCTTACTCCCTGAATATCTAACCCTCGGGCAGCAATATCTGTAGCAATTAGCATTTTCATCTTTCCATCACGAAAATCCTTTAAAGCTGCCTGACGTTCTAACTTTTTCATATCACTATGGAGAATGCCAATAGATAACTCTTTAAACAACAATTTTTCTTTAAATACCTGAATCTCACCTATATCATTAATAAAAGCTAAGGATTTACTTTTCTCTAAACGAGCAATTTTTTCTAGGAGCTTAATTTTATCCCTTTGCTCACATAAAAAATAGATATGTTCTACCTCTCCTGAAGAGGCGATCTCGTCTTTTTCAATTCGCAATACCTCAGGTTCTTTAGCCAATTCCTTAGCTAACTTTTCTGTTGCCTGTTTCATAGTGGCTGAAAATAATATGACTTGCCGGTCAGCCATTGTCGATTTAATGATTTGCTTAACATTCTTTACATGCTCCGGAATTAACAACTGATCGCCTTCATCAAGAACTACCGTTTTAACCTCGTGCATTTTCACCTTTTTTTGCTTAATTAACTCTAATAAACGACCAGGTGTAGCAAAAATTACATGCGGTCTCTTCTTTAATTTTTCAAGCTGCCGTTTTAAGTTCGCCCCGCCAATAATGGAGGTACCTCTAATGCCGCTTCCTTCCGACCACTTTTGGAATACTTGATAAACCTGCATAACAAGCTCTTGCGAAGAAGCTAGTACAACAGCCTGCAAGGAAGGTGTATTACTCTCGATTTTATTTAATAAAGGGAGCAAATAAGCAAGTGTCTTCCCTGTCCCTGTCGGCGACTCGGCAATTACATCTTTTCCTTCAAGTATAAGAGGAACGGCTGTTTCTTGGATGGATGTTGGTGCTTGAAAGCCCGACTTTTGCCATGCTTCCTGTAGAAACGGTTGTAAAGTGTTTAACATTGTGTACTCCTTCTATATCTAAATCAATTTTTACTTTATTATTTGTAATTCGATATCGTATTGATACTATCTTATTATTCTTAAGGTGTCTAGTTTGGAATTATGTTGAAGTATTTAGGTAGAGGACAATCCATACCATGTGATAAGCAAGGACCGATAAATATAAAATACAGGTTGAAATAAGCAGCGTTCGAATTCTTCCCTTAAAAGGTCTTAAATAAAATAAACCAAGCAGAACAAGCGGCAGCAAAATCTTAATAAGATAAAAATAGGTCCAGCCTGTAGCAATGACTTCTCTCATCATCGGGTTCCCTTCTTCAATGAACCCTGAGGAGATACCAAAATGTGTTAAGACAGCATCCATTAAACAAGCAGCGATCAAAAAAATACAGGGTTTCATAAATCCTCCTTCAATGCATACTAATACACACCATTCTTTCTAAATATATATACCCCAATACATTCTTTATTACGAACAAGCAATTCAAATGAAATGGCTGCTGATTAAAGCAGCCTAATTTACAAATCTCCCACTTTCAGGCTTAGCAATTTCATCAAAATGAACGACTAAATACTGAAGATCCTTGGAAAGTTCCTCTCCGCTTATTGGAATCCCATGTCCCGTAACAGCTACTTTTGGCTTCAGTGCCTCCAATTTTTTTACTGACTCATAAGCAGCATCCCAATCAGTTGTATAGTATCTCGGAGGGCCGCTAATTTCCTTTGTTTGTGTTATGACTTTATAAAGGGACTCCTGTTTAACGGTGACAAAGGCATCCCCCGCAATTAACGTTCTGTCTTGTTCACGGAATAAAGAAATATGGCCTGGCGTATGACCAGGGGTATGTATCCATTTCCAGCCATTCATATGAGGAACTGTTCCATCACTTGGAAGCGGATGGACATGCTTACTAATGTCAATTCCATGGTTAGGAAACATCGGAGACATTTTGGCTACCAGTCCGTGGTCCACATTTGGGTCCCCAGGGGGATAATCCTTTTTCCCTGTTAGATACGGAAGTTCATCGTCATGGGCATAGACTGGGATTTCCCAATCCTCTAATATAGACACGATGGACCCGACATGATCGAAATGCCCATGTGTTAGAATAATCGCCTTTGGTACGGCGTTTTCTCCAAAGCGCTCTTTTATCATGTCCTTTATTTGTTCTGCCGATTTTGGCATGCCTGTGTCAATTAAAACAAATTCATAAGGTGTTCCTACCACGACAAGATTGACGATTTGATCAGTGTAACAATATACATCTGGAAGTACAGAAACGCCCATTCCACTCCCAATGGATGTCATTGGAAGAAAGGATTCTTCAAATTTACTATCTTGTGGCTGTTCCAATGAAATACCCCCTTTTCTGATTATTATTAAACTTAGGAGGCAAATTTATGACTTCCGCAAAATACAACACATTAAAAACATTATAACAAACATTTATGTTCTAAATAAAGTAAATAAGTATCTAATAAGTTGAATGGTAGTAAATTCGAAAGGT
The DNA here is from genome assembly GCF_002860255.1 of Neobacillus cucumis. GTDB lineage: Bacteria > Bacillota > Bacilli > Bacillales > Cytobacillaceae > Neobacillus > Neobacillus cucumis_A. Next base: position 22,645 of record NZ_PGVE01000037.1, on the reverse strand, counting down.
TTGTGAACATTATCGGTAATTCGATTTAAACGTGTGTAATTGATGATAGAATATACATCAGGATTACAATATATTGGAGTTGAATATGATGTTTAGCAGAATTGCACTTATCGCATTGTTTTTGTTCTTTCTATCTGGAACAAATGGGTTTGCTTATACACATTCAGAAAAATACACTCCTAAATTTGATTTTGTTCAGACAGAATCGATTCATAATAATTCAACATTAACTCTGGTGACAGTCTCAAATAAGAATTCTAATATACAAGCTACAGACACAAAACACACCAATAATGAGACAGAAAATGCTGTTTTGCTTATGAATAAAAACCAAAGTACTGATCCTTCATTTAAAGAATACGTTGTTCCTGCAGCTGTATGTCTTTTCTTATTTATCGGTCTCAGCTTCTATTGGTTAGTTTTTAGGAGAAAAAAACTCTAGATAAAAAAATGAGCGTATATCCTTTCAGGATACACGCTTTTTATTTTTTATTGAAAAGCCCTCCAAAATTCTCCGTTAACATCCAGAAATGCTTTAAGTTCTCCAAAAGGGATTGTAAATGTCGGAAAACCAGCTGCATAAGGAGCAATATCATAAGGGTTAAAAAAGACATTTAAACCTTTTTCATCTATAAAAAATGGCTGATTCGCTTGGATTCCATGGAACTCATTTGGAAAGATATATGAATACTGATCATTACTTTTTATTTGTTTCTCAATAAAATCACTAATAACCTTCACATAAAGGCTCCCAGATTTAAAAAGATCTTTTAATTGATACACTCTGCCAGTTTTAAGGTTTATATGAGCGTATTTTTTTATTGGCATACCGTGGGCAGCACAAAACGGATAGTTATACCCTACTAGTTCCATTACCAATAAATTTTTCCTGAAATAGGTAATCTCATAATCTCCTGTATAATTGAACTCCAACGGGGTGGAAGGTACCTGTTTTACCCCTGCCATTTCCTTTAATATTTTATTTACTTGGGCTGGATGGTCCATCCCCTTAATCTCAGGATAATAAACAAGATAATCATAATTGGGCTTATATTTATGTTCTGCGACTGCATATTTGCTATTTAATGTAAGAATGTTGGTCTGTTCCCAAATCAACTGATTATTTTGATTAAAATAGATCAAACGATGGTCAATATCGCCTTTGATAAGAGTCTTATCAAAGCTTAGCGACCCGCTTCCGCTTACTTGAGGAAGATGGTTCAGTTTGTGCCCCTGATTATCTATAAAGTAGGTATGCTGATCATCGGAGACAGACGCAATTCCGTCGTGAAAGAGTCCGATTTCTCGAAAAATAAAACCGGACAAGATACGGCCTTCATGATCAGACACTGCAAAAACAGAGCGCATACATGCCTGTTTAGGGTCAATCTCCTTCCCAATGGCATAGCGTTTTTCTCCCAAATACAAAATTTGGTTATAATTAGCTTTCAACACAAAAAGTCCTTTAGAATGGATAATTCCATATTTCTCATTACGATTAATTTCTATACTGACGATGGCACGACCATCTATAAATCGATCGGCATTTGTAAACTTTGGCTCTATGACAATGTGTCCTTTCACATCGATATAACCATATTTCCCATCGTTACTTTTCTTAAAGGAAAGTAGATTTTCACCATAATTGCCTACCCATGCATATGGATAGGTATGCAATACCTTCCCTGTCAGATCAATTAATTGATACTGACCTCCCTTAGATTTGACGACAGCTTTTCCTTCTGTAAATTCACTGGCGGATTCATAGATAGTCGCAATAACCACTTTTCCTCTTTTATTTAAATACCCATATTGATAATTTCCTTGCTCATCAGTTTCAGCCGCTTCAACGCGTCCCTCTTTATATTCCGTTCCAATCACAGAGTAGGCCCTTTCGGTAATCTCTTTACCGCTCTCATCAATCACCTTGAATCCTTCACCATCATTAACAATTGAACGGCCTTCTGAAAAGGGCTCAATCGTATCATATTTGGGGCTAACAATAAAATACCCTTTTTCATTGATGATCCCGGCTTTATCCAATAGCCCGACAACCGCTAAATCATTGTCTTGAAAATCCTCCGCTTTGTCATAGATAGGGGGAAGCTTAAAAAAACCTTTCGCATTGATATATCCCCATTTCGTGCCTCCAATTTCCCTAATAGCAGCTGGGAATAAATAAACAGCTCTTAATTCAAAAGATTCATGAAGCATTCGTACAGCCCTTTTCTCAACTGCCTTTGTAACGGGAAAATACGATAAATAAGAACCATACGTATTCTTTAAAACAAATAAATACTGCCCCTGATTATAACGATAAATGCCGAAGACTTCATTTATTCCATCGCCATCCAGGTCTCCCCATTTTATGAGGGCTTGATTGTTGTGATATAAGATTTCTGCTCCAGCAGGGAGGTAAGGCATTACAAGCATTACCTCTCGATTTAAACCACTCATTGTTTCCCACCCATTTTTTTTAATATATATATGAAAATGTTGGGCGTGTGTGTAATGAAGGATTTTTATTTCAAATTAATGACCGATATAACGGGCATCAGGAATTAATTGTTTCCATTCCTCGTATGTAATAATCGTATTCCAGTGGCCAGTTATTATTGCCACTCCAATCACCAAGAAGAAGAAAACAAAGAACGTCACAGGAACAAACCACTTATTTACCTTCTTTCTTGCAACGGTCATATTCAATGTGTCCTTTATCGGACATGCCTCTACACAAGATATACAAGCTGAGCAATTAAGAGAAGTAACCTTTTCCATTTTATGAACCTTTAACCGCTGAGGGCAGACCTTAGTACACATCTCACAATCTGTACATGAGTCATCATTTCTTACAATTTTTGTCATCCTGAAAATGGAGCCTAGTCCAATGATTGCACCATAAGGGCATAAGAATCGGCACCAAAAGTTTCTAAACAATAAAGATAAAATGAAAATAACAATAAGAAACTTCAAAGTAAATCCACTAATGTTTAAGAATAAGAGCAGCATTTTAACATCTGAAACCTTATTATAGTTATCAACCAAAAAACTTTTGGCACTAAAGATATCCATTTGAATAACCATACCAATAAGAAATAGTAATAGAACATACTTTATAGGCGTTAATAGCCAGACAAGCCACATGGGCATGTCAAAGTTCTTTTTAAAGATTTTTCTTCCAACCCAGGCAATGAGTTCATTTGCGGTACCTACCGGACAAATCCAGCTGCAAAAGGATTTTCGGAGAAGAAGTCCCGCTCCAACAAAAAACGAGAGCAAAACGAGTCCTGCCGGATGAATGACATCAAAATCCCCGCTGGTCAGCCAAACCTTCAGGGCGACAAGGGCACTGATTGGCAAAAATCCCTCTACTGCAGATGGACGTTCGACGAAAGGGGTTTTACCATTCGTAACAAAATGCTCGTAAAATTGATAAAATTGCAGACCTATATATAGTGAAAACAGCAAGAACACGGCTTGAACAGTATATCTGGTGATCTGCACAGGCTTACGTTTTAACTGCTTCTTATACCAAGCTTTTGACTTCATTTATAATTTCCTCCATTCATTAATAATCTAACTATAATGAACGCCAGGAAACTGGTAAGTGATATTAATCATCGGCAGATTTCATTTCAAAAAAATTTCACATAACCATTCTTAAATCTGTCAAGTACTTATTTAGCATCCAAATAATATAAAGTAATTTTCAAATTAAAAAAATACCAGCAGATTCGACCGAACCCGCTGGTATTTTTATTTGTCTGCATTAAATACGATTTGATTTTGCTTCCTTGCTTCCTCTGTAATTTTGAGAACGATTTTACTCCAATCCTTTAATTGCTCATATTCTTGATTATTATTGGTTTCGATTATGCCTGCGATATTGATACATTCGTAAACCATGTTTTGTTCTTCTTGATTCACACTTAAGATTTGAATTTCCTTTGTATGTGTATCAAGATACTTAATTTCTGAGATTGGTGCAGCATCCTCAAGAACAAATGTCCCCTTCTCCCCATGTATCTCACAAGGAATAATGGAATCTACTATTTTAGAACAAAGGACAGTACAAACAAATCCTTCATAATCTAATAATAATGTTCCACTGCCATCCACACCGCTTCTCAAAACAACAGGGTGGTAAGAAACCTTCTTAGGTTCCCCGAACAAGCAGACCGCTAAATATAATGGATAAACCCCTAAATCTACAAGTGCCCCGCCAGAATATACGCTCGAAAAAATATTTGGCTCCTCACCTTTTAAAAACAAATCATAACGGGAGGAGTACTTCATATATGGAAGTACCGCACTTCTTAGCTGGCCTGCCATAGGCAGTTTTTCCTTAAGTATTTTAAAATTTGGCGTATGGATATTTCGGATGGCTTCAAATAAATAAACACCATTTTCTTCAGCCGTCTCGTAGGCTTTTTCTAATTCAACCGTATTTGAGAAAATCGGTTTTTCACAGATTACATGCTTTTTATTTTTCAAAAATGTAAGAGCCTGCTCAAAATGAAGAGAATTTGGCGATGCAATGTATACAGCCTCAATCTCTTCACTTTTAGCCATTTCATCGACATCAGTATAAAAATGAGAGGCGTTATATTGGTTAGCGAGTTGTTTCGCTTTATCTTCAGTCCGTGAGTACACCCCAACTAATTGGAATTGTTCACTAAGACTTGCTGCTTGAATAAAAGATTCAGTAATCCACCCGGTACCTACTGTAGCAAACTTTATCATTTTAGTTACCTCTTCCTTTTAATTTCTTCAAGATACCATTTTATCCTTTTTACAACTTGCTTACCAATATAAACTAATATTTTTTCATAATCTTTCTGTTTTGAATATGATTTGTTGGGAACAATGGAAAAATATTAGAATTTATGTTATATGTAATAGATATTAAGAAAAGTTCAGGGCTTTGACTTAGGGCCGGAGGACACTGAAGAAAGAGGTTGAAAAGGTGGAAAATCAAACATCCAATTTCATAAAAGATATTATGATAAAAGATTTGGAATCAGGTAAACACCAAAAGATCGTGACACGATTCCCACCAGAGCCAAACGGCTATTTACATATTGGACATGCTAAATCCATTATCATTAACTTCGGTTTAGCTGATGATTTTAATGGACAAACCAACTTACGTTTTGATGATACCAACCCATTAAAGGAAGATATCGAGTTTGTAAACTCCATTAAGGAAGATGTAAAATGGCTGGGATTTGAATGGGATAACTTATATTTTGCTTCCGATTATTTTGAGGAAATGTACAACCGAGCAGTTTTATTAATTGAAAAAGGACTTGCTTATGTGGATGACCTGTCAGCAGATGAAATACGTGAATACCGAGGCACCTTAACAGAGCCGGGGAAAAATAGTCCTTTCCGTGACCGTTCTGTGGAAGAAAATCTTGACCTATTTAAACGGATGCGTGCGGGTGAATTTGGTAATGGTGAAAAGGTACTCCGAGCAAAAATTGATATGAGTTCACCGAATATCAATCTACGCGATCCCGTTATTTATCGAATTGCCCATGCAACACATCATAATACTGGTGATAAATGGTGTATTTACCCAATGTACGCTTTTGCACATCCGCTTGAGGATGCCATTGAAGGGGTAACCCATTCCATTTGTACCATTGAATTTGAAGATCAACGTCCATTATATAATTGGGTTGTTGAAAAATGTGAAATGAAGAGCACACCACAGCAAATTGAATTCGGCCGTTTGAATGTGACCAACACTGTAATGAGTAAGCGGAAACTTAAGCAGCTAGTGGAAGAAGGCTTTGTTGATGGCTGGGATGACCCGCGTATGCCGACCATTTCCGGTATGAGAAGAAAAGGTTTTACACCGGAATCCATTCGTGCCTTTGTTAAAGAAACAGGTGTTCACAAAGGTTCTGGTGCAGTTGATTCACAAATGCTTGAGCATTATGTCCGTGAAGACTTAAAATTAAAGGTACCTCGGACAATGGGGATTATAAACCCGTTAAAAGTGGTCATTACCAACTATCCAGAAGGCCAAATTGAATTATTAGATGCAGAAATCAATCCAGAGAATCCAGATATGGGGATGAGAAAGATTCCTTTTTCTCGTGAAATTTATATTGAAAAAGATGATTTCATGGAGAATCCGCCAAAGAAATATTTCCGCTTATTCCCTGGCAATGAGGTTCGTTTAAAACATGCTTACTTCATTAAATGTGAAGAAGTTGTAAAGGATGCAAATGGTGAGGTTGTCGAACTTCGCTGTACCTATGATCCAGAAACTAAGAGTGGAACGGGCTTTACAGGAAGAAAAGTCAAAGGAACCATTCATTGGGTGGAAGCTACCCATGCTGTTCCAGCTGAATTCCGCTTATATGAGCCGCTTATTTTGGAAACTTCTGAAGTAAACAGCGAGGAAGAAAAAACGTCTTTCCTTGATCATGTAAATCCAAAATCATTAGAAGTACTGCAAGGCTTTGTCGAGCCAAACATGAGGGAAAGCCGACCACAGGATAAATTTCAGTTCTTCCGCCACGGCTATTTCAACGTCGATCCAAAGGATACCACAGTTGATAAGCTTGTCTTTAACCGAATTGTTTCATTAAAAAGTTCGTTTAAAATATAACATTTGGTGCGAAAACACAATAATCAGGATAAAAAATGCTCAGAGCATAAAAACTCTGAGCATTTTACTATTTAATCGGCCTATTGAGCATAAGTTTCCGTTACTGAATCGTATGTATCCTAACTTTCGTACGTCTCCTTAAATCTTTTCCCATTTTACTATATTAGGTAAATAATTTCTTATACAATTTTTGATAGCTTTTCATTCTGCTGTTCAATAAATAATACCTTGACCTTTAAATGTGACGGAAGCAGTGGATGATGGCGAATGATGTGGACTGTTTTTTTGACACTATCCATTAAAGTTTTGCCCCCCTGTAACCAATCACTCACCGTACCCTTAGGAAATTCCGGCTTGGTATTTTTAAAAAGGTAATCCAGTGTTTGAATCTTCTCATTTAATTCTTTGTTTTTATTAATTTTGATCAGCATATCCTCAGTATCTTTTTGATAATCATCTGTGAAGGCCACAACGATTTCTTCTACATTTTCCTGAAAGACCGCAATGATGATGTCCCTCATTAATTCATCGAAGGGGTGTGGAATGACTGGTTGATATCTTTGCAAGATAATCATATTTTCCGGGTTGACTTTGGCTTCTTCTTTTATAAAACGTTCTAATTTATGGTCCATACCAATCACATATAGTACTTTTTTCTTTTCATCTTTAGACATCATATTCACCCCATTAATATTTGTATTCTACTCTAAATAAGTTTCTGATACTTCCCTTTAGAAAAAGTGTTCAAATTTTTTTCTTATTACTAACTTAATTTGCTTTGCAGATTGCTAGAAAGCTTAAAGATCATTGCTCGTTCTCCAGTTTGCGTACTAATATCGGTGTGAAAGCTAATTACTTCTTCCCCTGTTATCGTTAAGATGATTTCCTTTATATCACCCAGACCGGATTCCACTAAACTGTTGCGATATTCTTTTACTGATAACAATCCTTCTTTATCCTGACATACTTCATATTCTGCAGGAGTTAATATAGCGCCAAGAATCACAATCACCATATCCCGTAAGATATCTGATTTAACTGATACGGAGCCCCGTCCAAGATAATTTTTCTCCCAATGTGTTAAGGCTTTACTTATTTCAGCTTCAAGCATTCCTTTTGATTTCTCCATACCAATTCCTTTCCTTTATTCAAAGTTACATTCATGGATAGCCAAACATTGCCTATAATATTCTAAAAACAATCTTTTTTTCTAAATTACACTTTCTTTCGGAAAGTTAGCTGCCTTTTGCTATAAGGAGCCGAAAAAAGCAGCCCACACAAGTATATTTATATAAAACCGGGAATTGTTAAGACCAACTTTCCCATTGTCCTTCCGGGTCAATGGATGCAAGCCGAATCCATCCGTTTTTCACTTTTTGCTGAAAGGAATGATCGTGGTACAGCATCCGTTTTACATATTCCCTCGGTGCTTGGATGACCACCAGCAAACGTAGTGGCTCATGATATGGCTCTTCATCTGATTTCATTACAGACTGCCAGGGAAGTCCGGATAGTAAGTCACTGGCGTTTCCCTGCATGACCCCTAGACCAGCTGTCACGGTTTGGGTTGTTTTATTCCCACTTCCATAATAGTGAGGGGCAACTGTAGATGCATAATATTGAAGGTTAATCCATTGAGCTACCGTTGCCGGACCAGAAATAATGTTTGCGAGAATATCACCGTTTTTATCCTTCTTCCAGTTATAATTATTGAGGAAAACTCTTCCACCCAGATTGCATCCTTTGGTCAGCCGGCGTTCCCCGATGATAAACGCAGCGTTGCGCGCCAAGCCCCATTCCGGACGTACCTCACTCCAATCTTCAGAAAGCCGCTGTGCCTCAGCCTTCGGATTTTTACAATAGGTTCCGAGATTTGTCAATAGCGGAATCCGATCGGCATTGGCTTCCTCACTCACCTTTGGCAACTCGGCTTGGACACGATTAAAAGCTTCCTTAGCTTCATCTGATAGTTCTGGAACGTAAATCCAACGCAATTCATCAAGTGTGGTAATATGCTCAGCAGCTGCAAAAACTGTATTTTTCGGAATGATTATTCCCTCTGTTTCAAGGCTCTTCCTTACGGTTTCCAGATTACACATTGTTGCCAGCACTCTTGCATTGAATCCGCTTGATGCTCCTCCACATGCTCCGCAGTCGAGTGAGGAACTATATGGATTGTTCGTGCTGTGACTTCCATGCCCACAAATAACCACTAGTGGAGCAAAATGATCGGTGAGTCCCATCATTATTAGAGCCTGCCGTACATAGTGTACTTTTTCTTTCACCGAAAAGCCAATTGGCAGAACTGTTTCCGATGTTCGCATTTGGTCAAGCGAGAGTTCCGTGGATGGTTTACGCAGCCATCTTTCTTGCAATTCCCTTAATGTCCTGCCTGCACTCCGAGGTACAAAACTGCGAGCCAGCGTTTGCAGGCTGAGCCAAGGACCGCTAATTTCCGGCAATACCATACTGGAAATCAGATGATGTTTCATCGTATTAAATGTATAACTTATTGAACTGACGACATGATGCCGTTGTTGATAGAATTCAGACTCCAGTGAAAACTCTTTTATTTTGTATTGCGGTTTATACATTACAGGCAAAGAGTTATGCGTGTGGTTACTGCCAAGCTCGCAGGTTTCAATTGGTAGTCCGAAAAAGCCTGCTGTTCCAAAAGTCTTAAAATCTCCTCCTCTTTCAAGTTTGCTGCGAAAAGACTCTGAACGAACATCAATGCAAAATACAAACTGAGCCAGTGCCGGCTTTATGTTTTCTTCCTTCTCTGCCGGCCATTGGGATGTAAGCATCTTCTCTAATTGGTCTTCATATGTTTTTTCCCATGCTTCAAGCCAAAGTCGATTGCGTAGAATCTTATCAAAACGATATGCAAGGGTCAAATATGCCTTTATTTCTGTGGATGATAACTTTGACCAGCCATTGATTGGCAGGTTCCCCCATTCCGCCCAGGCTTTAATCAATGGTTCTAAATGTATTTTATTATTTCTTTTTTCAGGCAAGGGAAGAAAGGGTTTAATTAAAGCCCATTCCATCGAAATTCGGACAGCTAAATAGTCAAGCAGCAGCGAACTTTCTTCGCTTGATTGCTGCGAACGCCAAAGCATCATGCCACTCCAACCCGGTAAAGCAAGCAAATGCGCTTCAAAATAGTCCTGAATTTCTGAATGTCTAATGTCGAGTGCAAGTAAAACTTCCATTAAGGCTGCATCAGCTTCTTCTGGCAAATCACTTAGCTCTTTACGTACCTTACGGCTAAGTGTCGGGTCGTACTGAACTAATTTCCGCCACGCACGATAGAAACCCTCTTCACGATTTGGCATGGACCAGACAGCTTGGGACTCATCAAGAAACAATTTACACCACTTAATAATATCGCAGTTAAGATCGTGAGCTGCATTTACCCTTCTCAACTGTTCCAAGCGCTGGCTATATGTTTTGATTGTATGTTTTTTGGTCATTTGTAATGTAAAGTGATTTAGTTTTTTTGCCATGCTTTTTAATTCAGGTTCTTCGAAAGTGCTGGAAGATAGTTGATTTTGAAAGAGTGCAGCTCGGCAAAACCGCTCTGCGACCTCATGCGGCAACTCCAAAGATTGTGTGTTTAGCCAATGTTGAAGTCCATTTTCTAAAAAATCCCGATGAATCTTGCCCCGTTCCCACGCAGACTGAAAAACGGAGTCACTAGGAAAGATATCTATATCACAAGTATCTTTGAGCCAGTGAGCCGTCTTTTCAAACGTTTGTCCCTCCAAGCCTGCCCAGGGGTTACGTGCTGCAAATGTGTTAAGAGGCCCGAGCGGTGCAATAACGCTGCTTGCGGATTTTACCAGGTCATTAAGATTAAAATCAAGACTATCAGGAGACTTTTCCCAATGTAATGTTTCTGCTAATGTTGAATTCATCGTAAATGACCTCCTCTAAAGAATGATTGTGTCAAATACTTAGGATGACTTTCGACCAAATTATTTTGAGGCTCACCCAATCGTACTAGCCAAAGATAAATAACAGCATAGGCAGCTGATGAACGATGACGAGCAAGCCATACACCTGCAGCACTACCAGTCAATAAAAAAATCAGAAGTAAAATGGCTGCCGGTTCTGATGGTTGAATTCCCTTCGGGATTGAATTTTGTAATACACCCTTAAAAACTTCATGTATGAAATTATATACAATTGCAGCTATTACAAATAAAGTACATCCTGCAATCCGCGCGATATGTCCAGATCCAAAAGCAACAAGCTGGGTCCAGGCTAATGAAATTGACCACCCTAAGGTAAGAGCGCTTATTAATTGATAAATCTCACCAGCAGAAGATATCCAAAGACCAAGTGCCGTCAGAAGACCTAAAATCCCGCCTGTGATTGTCCATAATAATGACGATGGCTGGTTCGAACCAGATGTTGACTCCTTTTGATGATGAAGCACAGAGCCAGCCTGTAAGAAAAGAGTTGACTTAAATAGACCATGTAGGACAGCGTGGATAATGGCTGCCAAAAAAGCACCTAATGCACATTGGATTAACATGAACCCCATCTGCGAAATTGTAGACCCAACCAACTGCCGTTTATAATCAACCTGGACCAGCATAATTCCGGTACCTATCATTACTGAAATACTAGACAATACAAGTAAAACGATTTGGGCAATATCTCCACTAAAAAGCGGTGAGAACCTAGTCAAGATAATTCCGCCTGCATTCACTAATCCAGCATGCATTACCGCAGATACAGGCGTTGGAGTTACTACTGAATGCAATAGCCAGCGTTGGAAGGGCCATTGTGCTGAAGGAATTACGACAGTCAAGATTAGCATCAAGCTAATACAAGTTCTTTCCCATAAATCAAGATGTGTAAGACTGCTTTTGGTGAGGACAATTGACAACTGCCAATGCCCGGTAGCTTGGGTTACCCAGATGACAGCTCCCAACAGGATAAGCCAGCCTATTGCAAACAGACGTCCTGATTGTTTAGCTGCGTTTCTAGCAACACTCCACTCTTTATTTAATCCTATCAGCAATATTAGCCCCAGGAGTGTAGCCCCCCAGCTAATCAGCAACAGGCGAAGATCATTACTAAGCCAGACAACTGAATCAGCAGTAGTAGTAATGGTCAGTAAGGCAAAATATTTCCGATAGGAACGATCACCCAAAAAGTAACGAAAAGAATAGCGCTGCACGATAAAACCGATGGTAAGGACAAACAATACCAGCATCCATGATAGGGCATCAAGTCGCCAGGGGCCGTAAATCATGGTCCCTTTGGTCGCAACAAGGGCTAGTAGGGCAGCGGCTGGAGGCAGCAATGTGATACCGATATGAATCCGAACAAAAGACAGTGGAACCCTTGGATATAACAGGAACAGTCCACTGAGCACCGATATCGTAAGCAATATAAAAAATATTTCTGGCAGGGAATTTAACATTTTTCTCCCCTCCCTCGATGGACAGAATAAACCAACATTCTAAATATCAGACTTTGACCGATTTTCCTCATTACACTACATTCCTTTCTGTTTAATTTTAAAAAAACAAAAAAACCGACAATTTTTAAGGATAATGGTCAAAACCATTAAACTTTGAAAATTGTCGGTTTACTTTTAACGGGCCATTCGGGCCTTTTAATAGTCTACCTATTATGTAATATGATTTTCATTCCTAAGGAGGTAGATTTACAGATTACCTCTTTGTTAGAGATTTACTTTTTCATAAAATCAATACATAGTTAAACCTTATGCTAAAGTAATCTATTTCATCAGGAAAACATTTAATCAATTTATTTATGAAAAAAATTTTACTATTAGAGAAACATTATGTCAAGTTGAAATTTGGTACAAACTTACTGGGTCTTCGAGCAATTCGCTATATCTTTCATACCAAATTTTTTTCGCAATTATTGTCGACGGTGATAGTGCCTCTTTCATCGGTTCTTTTATAATGTTTTTCATAAACTATCAGATTCGCATAAACCGCTTCTAAAACTGGAACTGGAAATGTCCCTTTTACGGGCGGTCTCTAGGAGGTATCCTTGCAAATGATCAGCTTCAATCGGAAGTGATTTTTCCATATCGCGCTGCATGGAAGCCTTCATCATGTATCCTAATCCATCAAATTGGCTTAAAATTCGCTGTTCAATATCATTGGGCAGCGGAGCATCTAGCCGTTTCATCACAGAAACAATTTCATTTAATAATTTGCTGATCGTCGCTCTCCCGCTGCGGCTCTCACGAATTGGGCCGATTGGCGCCCTCAATAATGTTGTGATTCCTGACAATGTTGTAATAAATAAATATTTCTCCCAAAGATCTTGAACAATTTTTTCACTTAACCGATAGTCGGTGTTTGATCCGCTAAAGGCATCCTCAATTCTTATAATTCTTTCAGATCTTTCCCCGCATAATTCGCCAAATACAATATCATGTTTGGACTTATTTTCCGCCCTTCTCTTTCTAGAAAGGTAACATCGAGCTCCTTTTCGGCTAAACGGCCACCAAAATATCCACCGACTGCACCTGCACCAACTACCAGTACTCTCATCGTATACCCCTCCCTACTAGAAAACTCTTATAAATCTAGTATAAGGGATGTGCATTCACACTGCTGTAATAAAAATGGTTTTTCCGTGACACAGCTCTAATCCCCTTTCAGGATTGCAAAGCAAGAATGTTTGTTAGACTATATATATGTAACTTTTCATAGAGAGGGGAATCATTTTGGACAAGTCAAAAGGAATGCTTGAAGCCGAAATAAGTAAAGCTTTAACTCATTGGGAAAAAAGCTATCTTGGACGTGGGTCAATATCTGTTAAATCAGATATCTTACAAGACATGGTGATTGTTACGTTACATCGTATACTAACTCCTGCTGAATATTCACTATGCAGCAATAAAGAGGGAAAGTTATCTGTAAAAAGGAACCGAAATAGTTTGGTAGAATCAGGCCAGGAAGACTTAAAGGAAATTATCTTAACAATAACAAAGCAAGAGGTAGTGAGTTTTCACACAGATATTAGTACAACTACGGGAGAACGAGTAATGATCTTTAAACTTTCAAGTGATTTAGAAAACAAATTAGCATAAAAGGGATACCTTGGAAATTTTTGCACATATCGTTTTTTCTGCATATTGTTTAGATGAATGGCTTTTAGCACTAGCGCCGTTCCACAATTTGGTTCTGCTACATATTTTATTAGATAATTTAAAAGGGGAAAAGTGTATGATCAACGTTTTATTTATATGCCTGGGGAATATTTGCCGTTCACCGATGGCCGAAGCTTTGTTTCGACACTTAGTCAAAAAGGAAAAATTGACAAATAAAATCGCAGTTGATTCCGCTGCAACCAGTTCTTGGCAAATTGGCTTCCCTCCGCACGCAGGAACTCTTGAAATTCTAAAGAAATATAAAATCTCTTCAGATGGGCTTATTGGACGCAAACTAAGAAAAGAAGACTTTTGGAGATTCGACTATATTATTGGTATGGACAAAAACAACGTAAAAAATATTTACAGAATAACAGGCAAGCCTAATCATCCAAAGGTCATTAGGCTACTCGACCTGACCAAATACAGGAAAGATATCCCCGATCCATTTTTTACAGGTGATTTTGATGAAACCTATCGTCTTGTTTCAGCAGGGTGCAGGGCATTACTCAATAAAATACGCAAAGAGCAAAACTTATAACAAGATTGTCCATAGATAGGGCTCAAATCTTCGGGATATATTGAGTGCGGTTTTGTAAATAATATGATTGTTAATCCATAAATTGAATTGAGGAGGACTAGAATGCAAAAGGATCAGCAGCCTAAAGAGAATTTAAATTCTATTATGAATCCAGAATTTGCCGGAACAAATGCACAAAAAGTAAAACAAGAAATTCAAAAAGATATAAGCGCAGGACAAGGTGCAATAACTTCCCGAGAGGCAGGAGCCATGCGCGATTAATAAAAAAAAATAGTAGTGCAAGAAGATAGAACCAGGCAGTTTACTTAAGACCTGGTTCATTTTTATTGGATATGGGTATTTCTAAAATTACCTTTGTTCCTTTTCCGGGTAAAGCGATAATAGAGAACTCACCACCAACAGATCGAGCCCGTTCATCCATACTAAACAAACCTACTCCAAGGGTCTGCTTCTCTACATCAAACCCTACTCCCTTATCTTCTACCATGACCCTAACTAGATCATCCATTTCTCTTATCGTAACTGATGCTTCGGAAACTTCCGCATATTTCCGTATATTGGTTAATGCTTCTTGAATAATACGATAGATGGTCAATTCAATACTAATCGATAAACGCTGGTTTAATACACAATCAAAAAAGACATCTATATTGTAATGGTCGGAATAACGCGATAGAAAAGATCGGATGGCTGGGACTAGACCAAGATCATCAAGAACAGATGGACGCAGTTCCCACGAGATTTCCCTTATCTCTTCAATCAATTGCGCAGCTTCCTCCTGCATCTGCAACAATAATGGATGATCAAGTTCAGACATTAATCGATTAATCGTAATTAAATGACTATAAAGATTTTGGCCAATCCCATCATGTAGATTACGTGACAAACGTTTCCGTTCTTCTTCCTGAACATCAATAATGGAGCTCATCATTTTTTGAAGCTCCTCTTCGACACGCTTTCTTTCGGTAATTTCATAACGAATGGCTACATATTGATAGGGCTTTCCTTTTTCATTTAAAAACGGAACAATGGTTGTATCAACCCAATAATAGGTCCCATCTTTGGCTTTATTTAGAATCTCGCCCTTCCAGACCTTCCCACCTCCGATAGTTCTCCACATTTCTTTGAAAAAATCCCTGGAATGATAACCTGAATTCACAATTCGATGGTCATTACCAATGAGCTCTTCCCGTGAGTATTTCGAGATATAGCAAAACTGGTCATTCACATATGTAATCGTACCACTCGAATCAGTTATAGCGACAATGGAAGATTCATCAAGGGCAAACTTATAATCCATCAGTTCATTTCTCGTTTGCTTTATATCCATGATACTTTAACCCCCTGATCTAAAATCCATGTAATCCTTTAATATTTGTTCCAAAGCTTCAGCTGATTCTTTAACCCATTCTTGCTCCGTTTCGCTGAAAACGCTAGAATCACGGTTACCCGCCAGTAATACACCTTTTGGTGCACCATTAAAAAATATAGGAACGGCATAACAAGTATTCAGCTTTTCGGCAAGAGCGATTGGATAATCTGTCACTTTTCCTGTTGCTTGATGAGGGAAATTAGCCATTTTCATTGGGACTCCCGTTGAGATGACTTTTCCAGCTATTCCTTTTCCAAAACGAACGGTAATTAATTTATATTTATCATTTAAATTACCAACCGCATAATGCCACCTTACATCCGGCCCCACTCGATTTTGAATGGCGAGACCAACAAAATCACAAGAAGCCTGTTCCTTTAATTGATCACAAACTTTTATAACCTCTGGCAAGTCATTGATCTCCATCATCCCAGGCTCCCCTTATATCCCATAACCTAAGAGCCCTTTTTTCACTGCGTACTCCACAAGCTCTGGCCGGGTCTTCATCTGCAGTTTCTCCATTACTTTACCTTTGTGGGTCTCCACGGTTTTTACACTAATGACTAACTGCTCAGCTATTTCCTTGTTTGAGTAACCCTTTGCAATAAGAGTAAGCACTTCTTGTTCACGGTCAGATAACAGATGGTAAGTATCATTACTATCCTGCTTGACACCCGATAAGTATTCTTCCATTAAACGTTTCTGTGCTGCTGGGTGGAGGTACGCATCCCCATTTGCCACCGATTCAATGGCAGACATTAACTCGGCATGTGGTGCACTTTTTAAAATACAACCTGAAGCACCGCCTTCAATCGCACGGAAGAGGTACTCCTCATCATCATGCATAGTTAATATCAATATATTAACGGTAGGCATGAGTTTTTTTAACTCTGTGGTTGCTGAAAGACCGTCTTTTCCATGGGGCATGCTTAAATCCATCACGACAACATCTGGTTTCATTTTCAAGGCCTTTTTTATGCCTTCGTTTCCTTCCGACGCTTCGCCTATAACTTCCATTTCAGGATTGGTATTCAACAACATCTTTAACCCGCTTCTGACTACTGCATGATCATCAACTAACAGAATTTTTATCAATGATAAAATCTCCTTTATTTCAATAAGGGTAACGATAATTCAATAGATGTCCCTTCTCCTATTTTAGAAGATATCCTGCACTTACCGCCAGTTAGATGCATCCTTTCTTTCATTACCGCAAGTCCTGATGAAAGATGAGGGTGGTCATGTTCTTCTAGGTGAAATCCTTTACCAAAATCATGAATGGTAATCTTTAATTCTGTTTCTGTCCAAAGGAATATCATATTTGTTTTCGATGTGTCTGCATATTTCGCAATATTTGCCAGTGCTTCCTGGCAAACACGAAAAACAGCAATATTTGCGCGCTCTGGCAGGGAGGTCTCTTTACCAACTGATTCTAAGTCCACCAATATTCCAAAGGTAGAAGTATATAACTTAAGATAACTTTTCATTGCCGGAAGGAGCCCAAAGGTGGTTAAGGTTGGCGGATGCAATTCTACAGATAGTAATCGTATCTCCTGAATGGTCTTTTCAATTAACTGCGACATTTCACGCACATAACTTTTCATATTCTGCTCAGTTAACCCAGATTCCACAAACTGCAATCCTGTTAAAATACTATATAAATTTTGACCAACACCTTCATGCAGTTCTTGGGCAATCCGTTTAATCTCTTCTTCCTGTGAATCAATAATGTAAGAATTGATCTTTTGCTTTGACTGTAGTACATCCATTAAGGTTCCCCCCTTTCCTCTGTTTAACAATTAAAAAAGCCAGGTTCTTGTTAAAAGACCTGAACCTTTTTTACATTATAAGTTAATCCACTGTCCGCATCAAAAGCAGACCAGACTTCATCTGACCAGTTGACTTTACTTTTGGCCGGAACCGCAAAGAAATAGAAATCATCAATATAAAAACGAATGTGCGTTTTATCAGGACAATACTGAACTTTTTTGATAGTCTTCTTTACACTAGCGCCCCTGTCGCCTCCCTGTTCGTCCTGAATGAAAATTTCAACGGGGAGCCCTGTAAACCTTTTTACATCTTCTATATTAATGAGTTCCACAGCTATTACATCCTCTCAGAACAGGATAGATGAACATTTTATAGCCTTGCAGATACTCCCAAAATGCCTCTGCAGCATGTTCCTCAATAAATTGGATGGTCTCTTCTTCTGAATCCCAATTGCTCATCCCTTTAATCTCCGCCACGACGATTTCAATGCCTTCGCTTGTTTTTTCTTCCAAAAACCAATTTAATCGCTTCTTCGCAAAGGTTTGTTTTAATAATTCATCAATTTCATTTGCAAAACCGCCTGATGCTGGTCTTACGAAACAAAAATCAATATAAGTTTCACTAGTCATGGATATTCACACCTCTCTTATAAATAAGAAAGGCAGCCGGAAACAAAACGACGTTGATGACAGCAGCAATGATGGTGTTCGTATAATGTTGATAGAAGTATTGATGAACCATCCATTGTGTAAAAATAATATTTAGCATAAGTACAGCTAAAAGGAGTCCAACAGGTACATAACTACGCTTCATAACGTTTCACCCCCACGGCATAAACCGCACCGTTTTCTACTTTGACATATATTTCAGGAAGTGGGCGTCTTGGCGGTCCGGCAATTGGCTCACCTGTTTTGACATCAAATTTACCGTGATGACATGGACATAGCATCTCACCATCGTCCTTTTTCCAAAAAACAGGACAGCGCAAATGTGTACACGCATTTTGATAAGCCACGTATTTATTTTCAGACAGCCTGATTAAAATGGCGCTGTCGTGTTCACCAGGGAAAGCAAAATCAACAGCATCTCCCACTGGAAGTGCACTAACGTCAGTAATTTTGTGTTTTGGATACTTTTTGTCACTCAGACCTGTTAATTCCTTTGCCGCTATGGCCCCCCATGGAAGGGAGGATACAGCAAATACGCCCGCAGCCCCTACCAATGTTTTCATAAAACCACGGCGGTCCAGCTTTCTTTCATTATTTCTATTAATATTGTGTGTATAGTTATCTTCATTGAACGGGATTTTATTATTTTTACCTGTCATGTTAATCCCCCCTAAAACAATTTAGTGACGCCCTGAAGGATACCAGGAAGATTCACTTTAACATTTGTTTCGCCTTCTAAGTACGGCATACTTGTTACCCATTTACCATTATCAAGGTTAAATTGCCTTTGCTTTGCCTCAATTTCCTCATCTGTAAGCCATTGTAATGTATTGGAAGGACAAACACTCGCACACATAGGTGGAATTCCATCCTTTGAACGGTCGATACACAAATCACACTTATACATTAAATTCTGCTCGGTATCAAACTTAGGTATTCCATAAGGGCAGGCAATTGTACAGTTTTGGCATCCAATGCATTTTTCAACAAGAGCTGATAAAACCGCTCCTGTCTCATGAATTTGGATAGCCTGTGCGGGACAGCTCCTCGCACATGCCGGATTCACACAGTGTAGGCACATGAGAGGCATCGTTTGACGGTTAACAAGCGGGTTAACGTCATAAACATAGTTTCGATTTCGCTGCTCGTGCCCGCCGCATTGTGTACAGGCAGCCAAACAAGAACGGCACCCGATACAGTTTTCAAGTTCTAAATATAATCTCTTTTTCATTACTGAACCGCCTTTCTTGTAAGTTTTTCTATCTGCGCTGCACAAGCTTTAAATTCCGGCATCCTTGACATCGGATCAAGTGCGGCAATCGTTAGTAGATTAATAGATTTATCATGACCAAAATGGTAAGGCACAAAGACTGTGTCCTTCCGGATGGCCTCCGTAATTTTCACTTTATATTCCGCTTCACCTCTACGAGTATAAAGACGGACATATTCTTCATGATCAATATTGTATTTCGCTGCAGTTTCTGGGTGCACTTCTACATATGGCTCAGGGCACATATCCCGCAAGAATTGAATACGGCGAGTTTGATTTCCAGATAAGTAATGGAAGACAACGCGTCCAGTCGTTAAACGTAATGGATATTTTTCATCCGGTTCTTCTGCTGGCGGACGGTATGGCAGAGCGCAAATTTTTGCTTTCCCGTCTGGATGATAGAACTTTTTGTCTAGGAACATATGGGGTGTTCCAGGATCCTTTTCATCCCGACATGGCCAGAATACTCCGTCTTGCTTGTCAATTTTATCCCATGTAGCCCCATAATAATCAGCATAACCGCCCTTAGACGCGAATCGGAATTCATCTGCCACATCTCTAGCTGTTTTTAAATGGGAGAAGTACTTACCTCTTCCTAAACGTTCAGAAAGTTCCGCTTGAATTTGCCAGTCTGGCTTGGACTCGCCCAAAGGTTCTTGAGCTTTATTAATTTTAATAATACGACCTTCTAGGTTTGTAACCGTTCCTTCATCTTCTGACCATGTAACCGTTGGAAGAACTACATCTGCAAATTCGGCAGACTCTGAAAGATAGAAGTCGGCACACACCATAAAATCTAAGCCCTTTAACGCTTTACGTACAAAGTTTAAGTTTGGTGCCGATACAGCTGGGTTTGAGCAAAGTAAATATAGACCGCGAATGGTTTTTTGCTCCATTAATTCAAACATTTCATAGGCTGAAACACCCGGCTGCGGCATTTCTTCAGGGGTGATTCCCCATACCTTGCAGACTTCTTCTACATGCTTAGGGTTGGTTATTTTACGGTAACCCGGAAGTAAATCTGATTTCTGACCATGTTCACGACCGCCTTGCCCATTACCTTGACCAGTGAATGTAGCAACGCCTGATTTTGGACGGCCAATTTTTCCGGTTACCAGCGCCATATTTGTGTAGGCCGACACGTTATCGACACCTTTGTGCTGCTGCTCAATTCCACGGGCGAACATCACAACGGCATTTGGAGCTTTACCGTAGATTTCTGCGGCACGAATAATCTTCTCAACCGCAACACCGGTTAGTTCGCTAGTATATTCTGGTGTAAATTCTTTTACTAATTCCTTTGTTTCCTCAAAACCATTTGTATGGTTATTTACAAACTCTTCATCAGCATAACCGTTTTGGATTAATAAGTTTAGAATTCCATTAGCCAGCGCAAGGTCTGTTCCTGGTCGTAAGTCTAAGTGAACATCTGCTCTTCTAGCGATAGGAGTTTCACGTGGGTCAGCTACAATTAAGTAACCGCCTCTTTCTTGTACATTCCATACACGGAACATGGATGTTGGATGACATTCGGCTGTATTGCTTCCAGCTATAAATAAACAATCTGATTCATTAATATCTGTCCAAGGTAAAGTCGATCCACGGTCAACACCGAAAGACCGAAGGAAACCGCCGGCCGCACTTGACATACAGAATCGGCCATTATAATCGATATATCGTGTTTGCAGAGCTACTCGGGCAAATTTACCTGTTAAATAGCACTTCTCATTCGTCATTGATACACCACTGAATACGGATAATGTATCTTTGCCATATTCCGCTTGAAGTTCAATGAATTTCTTTGCGATTAAATCATAGGCCTCATCCCAAGTTGCCTCGCGGAAGCCTTCTTTCGTTCCCTTTAAGGAAGCATCGTCACGGATTAACGGTTTTAATATACGATCATTGTGGTTGGTTTGCTGGTAGGCAGTAACCCCTTTAGGACACATTTTTCCGACGGTAACTGGCCAATCATAGCGGGGTTCAACTCCGATGATTTTGTTTGTTTTCGTATCAACACGCAAGTTCATACCGCACTGCATACCGCAATAGCTGCAATGGGTTTTAACCAGCGTTTCATTTGGGTGACGTACATTTTCGATTTCTTTAAAAAACTTATCCCTTTGCATTTTGGTTTGCCTCCTTGACCTTTACTTGGTGTGTTGGGAATCCTGAGAATCTAGCAATACGATACTTTCTACGGCATGGCAGGCACAATTCAGCAAGATTAAAACCATCTTCCATGTTAAATTCCATGTGATTGACACCCAGTACATTGATGACATCGTTTGATTGTTCAACGGATACGAAATGATCTCCGCACACTTTACATTTTTTCATTTCTTGTTCACCGTAATGTTCACGGTAGTTTCTCGCAAAGACACTCATTGGGCGGAAAGGTATATGTGCTAACTTCCCGAATGGAAGGTAGATTAACGTTACAATAACTGAGAATTGGTGGATCAGTGACATTTGCGGCTGCATCCAGCCGTGTAATAATACGTTTTGTACTGTTAATAAAAGACCTGTAACAGAAATAAACAATAATAGATAAAGTGGTAAAAAGTCATACATGAATTTTTGTTCCGCTCTTGCTTGCATATTTTTCAAGCGGCGGTGCAGCGCCATACATACGCCTGTCGTAACCATAATCGCTGCAATATTTAAAGCATTGTAAGACATCCAAGCAATGATTCCATTTGCTTTTACAAGCATGATGTTCATTCCGAATAGTACGATGGTGTAGTATCCATTATCCTCCATCGTGAAGTACATCCAGCTGAATACAAGAGGGAAAGTAACGGCACAAGCTAGGAGACAGCCCCAGCCGATTAAGATATGCTGGGTCCATCGGTAAATTCCCCGATTGCGAATGAAATCGTAAATCGCTAAGTGATTCACAGCTGTCCTAGGGGTGTTTTTTCTAACTAACAGCTTTAACCCTTTTTTGATGATAATTTTGGTTGGGGGCCTTTCCCCCCATGCGATAAATCGATAGAAGAAACCGCCAATAAAGACGAGGGTTCCGACCATGTATCCGTATAGATTTAAGTCGATATGTGTAAACATTCTTGTTCCGATAAATGTTAAGATGACAAGTCCGACGATCGTTAAAAACATAGATTTAGCAAAGTGGGAAGCAAAAGCATCATTTAAGGAGCGCCCCTCTTTTTTTGTTTTTGCTAAAGTAGTCGATTGCATTGTCTTGATCCTCCTCCAAAAAAAATAACACTTCCGTTTTTCTTA
>NZ_PGVE01000036.1 GCF_002860255.1 Neobacillus cucumis | reverse complement strand
TATCTATTGAACTTGATGAAAGCGGTTTCAGTGAAATGGGGGGAATATGAACTAATTTACTACGCTATTTAAAATAGAAAGGGGATCAACCAATGACTAATCAAGTGGCACGTGGAAAATCCACAATGGACTATGAAAAGCTCGTTCAAACAGAAGACTTTAAGGGTCTTGTAAAAAGAAAAAAGAACTTCGCTACACCTTTTGTTATTTTCTTCTTCGCAGCGTACTTTATTCTTCCACTATTAACTGGTTATACAAAAATTTTAGAAACACCTGCAATTGGTGCAATGACATGGACCTGGGTCTATGCATTCTCCATGTTCGTTATGGTATGGGTATTCACGTCCATATACATGAATAAAGCAAAACACTTTGATGTTGAAGTGGACAAGATTATAGAGAAAAACGTTTTAAAATAAGGGGGTTGTGTTCATGAGTTGGATTTCATATGTTATATTCTTCGCTGTAATCGCGCTGACGCTCTACATTACATATTGGGCGGCAAAGCAAACGACTACGGCAAGTGATTTTTATACTGCCGGTGGTTCATTAACAGGTTGGCAAAATGGTATGGCAATTGCTGGTGACTACTTATCGGCAGCATCTTTCCTAGGTATCGCTGGTGCGATTTCACTTAACGGATTTGATGGTTTCTACTACAGTATTGGTTGGTTAACGGCTTATCTCGTTGTTTTATTCTTAATTGCTGAACCACTACGTAACTTGGGTAAGTTTACGATGGCAGATATGATCGGTGCTCGTTTCGGCGCTAAGAAAGTGCGTGGAGCAGCAGCATTGAACACAATTACTATCGTAATGTTCTATATGCTTGCACAATTAGTTGGTGCGGGTGCTCTTATTAAATTATTATTCGGTATCGAGTATTGGATTGCTGTTCTAATCGTTGGAACGATGATGTTAATCTACGTTCTATTCGGTGGAATGACTGCAACAAGCTGGGTACAAATCGTAAAAGCAATTCTTTTGATGTTGGGGACAATCATTATCTCCTTCTTGGTACTTATGAAGTTTAACTTCAATTTTATCAGCATGTTCGAGACAATGAAAACTGCTACTCCACATGGTGAAGCGTTCCTTCACTCAGGGGTTGTTTATACAGACACAATTGGTCTTATTTCAGTATTGATTGCACTAGTTTTAGGTACTGCTGGTCTTCCACACATCTTAATGCGTTTCTTCACAGTTAAAGATGCGAAAACAGCACGTTCTTCCGTTATTTATTCTGTATGGATTATTGGTATCTTCTATGTATTGACAATCTTCCTTGGATTTGGTGCAGCTAAATTCGTTGGAGCGGATGCAATCATCGCAGAAAACGCTGCAGGGAACATGGCAGCACCAATGTTGGCTGGAGTTCTTGGTGGAGACGCACTAGAATCCTTCGTTGCAGCTGTTGCATTTGCGACAATCCTAGCAGTTGTTGCAGGTCTTGTACTTTCTGGTGCTTCTGCAATCGCTCACGATATTTACGGACAAATCTTCAAAAATGGTAATGTAACTGAGAAACAACAAGTTGCAGCAGCTCGTTGGGCTTCTATCGCAATTGGTGTTGCTTCTATCCTTCTTGC
>NZ_PGVE01000035.1 GCF_002860255.1 Neobacillus cucumis | reverse complement strand
TGAATTAATTTCACTACTATGGCTTCTGCTGACTTCTTGCGGCTAACCTTTTTCGACTGTACCAATGTACATCCGCAAAACCTCCCAGGGTAAGGCAACTATCTTTCCTCTTTTACTCGCCTGATTTACTCCATAAAGTTACGCACATCTTTTTGGACTTTGACTTGTTAAGGAGTCTCATCCCTTCATAAAGCCTTAGTATCAGATTTCTGTTCGTCGAGCCAAGATTTTATTCCACGCTTCCTCCAGCCCTTACCTCACGGTAAGTATCTTGCGCTTCCTTAGCGGTTGGTCGATGTGTACCCCCACAGTGGACTTTCACCACCTAGATAGTTGCCATGCCTGGCACACTTAAAAAAGAGCCCTCATAAAAATGAGAGCTCTTGATTATTAACGGCTTCCTTTGATATAGTGCGTACCACTTGCTTTTGGTGCATCGGCCCGGCCGATGAAACCAGTTAACGCTAGTACAGTTAACACGTAAGGAGCAATTAACAAGTACACGTTTGGAATTTCTTTTAAGAACGGTAAACTTGAACCAATGATACTGATACTTTGAGCAAAACCAAAGAATATGGCTGCACCCATTGCACCAAGCGGATGCCATTTACCAAAGATCATTGCTGCTAACGCCATAAAGCCTTGACCACTGATCGTAGAGTGGCTGAAGTTAGATGTAATGGATTGTGCATAAACTCCGCCTCCAATACCGCCAAGTGCTCCTGAAATAATAACACCAAGATAACGCATTTTTGTCACGTTTATCCCCATGGTATCTGCCGCCATTGGATGTTCCCCTACGGAACGGAGACGAAGACCAAAAGGTGTTTTAAACACAACATACCAAACGATAATGGCAACAATAATTGCTAAGAAAGATGTCCAATAAGTGTTTTGGAAAAATATTTTACCGATAACCGGGATATCCTTTAAGACCGGGATATCAATTTTATTAAAGCCCTGGCTGATAATGTCAGTTTCACCTTTATCATAGATAAGCTTGACAAGGAACAATGTTAAACCTGAAGCTAATAAGTTAATCGCCACACCTGAAACTGTATGATCGGCACGGAATGTAATGGCTGCAACGGCATGTAACAATGAGAATATGGCACCAGCTACCATTGCAACGATAATGGCAATCCATGGAGTCCAGTTACCGAATGTATCAACAAACGTAAGGTTAAATACAATGGCAGTAAATGCCCCAATAACCATTAAACCCTCAAGACCAATGTTTACTACCCCAGAACGCTCTGAAAAGATACCGCCTAATGCAGTGAAGACAAGAGGAGCAGCCCATAACAATGTGGATGGAACAACAATCATTAAGATTTCCATTAAGCTCATCTTACTTCACCTCCTTCTTACTGAATCGATCAAGAAACACCCTTATTATATAACTTGAAGCAACGAAGAATACAATCAAGGCAATAATGATATCTACCAGTTCGTTCGGAACTCCCGCTTCAAGCGGCATGTTCAATGCCCCTACTTTTAATGCACCGAATAGTAACGCTGAGAAAAATACACCTATGGAAGTATTTCCACCAAGCAAGGCAACAGCAATACCATCAAATCCTACACCGGTAAACCCGCCTTTAACTGTGGCATAACCGAAAGTTCCTAACCCTTCCATAGCTCCTGCTAAACCAGCAAATGCGCCTGCAATAACCATAGAAAGGATTATATTTTTATTGACACTCATTCCTGCGTAGTGCGCAGCATGCTGGTTGAAACCAACTGCGCGTAATTCAAAGCCTCTTGTTGTTCTTTCAAGTAAAAACCACATAACAAAACAACCGATAATAGCTATTACAATCCCCCAGTGTAATCGGGAGTAATCTGTAATACTTTGTAACCAGTCTGATCTTAAGGACGCAGATTCTTTGACCAAGTCCGTTTTATCCTTATTATCAGTGATAATATTTTTAATAATGTAATTCGTAACGTGCAAGGCGACGTAGTTCATCATAATGGTTACGATAACTTCATGTACTCGAAAGCGTGCTTTTAAGAAACCTGGGATAAATGCCCATAAAGCACCTGCTGCCATCGCCGCTAAAATGGCAAGCGGTAAATGAATAATTTTAGGAAGATCAAAGGCTACCCCAACCCAAACCGCTGCGAGCCAGCCGACTAAGAATTGTCCTTCAACACCAATATTAAATAAACCTACTCGAAAAGCAAAAGCCACGGCTAAACCGGCTAGAATATAAGGTGTAAACTGTCTGACTACTTCCCCAACATAATAAGATTCCCCAAAAGCCCCGTTCCATAGTGCCGTGAAGGCCGCCACGGCATCGTAACCACTGACTACCATAATAATGGTTCCGACAATAATCCCTAATAAAACGGCAATAATGGGTGTTAAAATATTATTAAAACGTTTAAGCATTCGAGTGTTCACCTGCTTCCTTTCTATTTGACCCAGCCATCAACAAGCCAAGCTCCTGTTCTGATGTTTCTTTTGGATTGACAATGGCAACGATTTTCCCCTCATAGATAACAGCAATACGGTCACTCACGTTTAATATTTCATCCAGTTCGAAGGAAACGAGCAAAACTGCTTTCCCATTGTCGCGCTGCTCAATAAGACGCTTATGAATAAATTCAATAGCGCCAACGTCCAGACCACGCGTAGGTTGTGCTGCAATCAGCAGATCCGGATTCCGATCAACTTCACG
This sequence comes from Neobacillus cucumis, assembly GCF_002860255.1. Taxonomy (GTDB): domain Bacteria; phylum Bacillota; class Bacilli; order Bacillales; family Cytobacillaceae; genus Neobacillus; species Neobacillus cucumis_A. The sequence continues at coordinate 229,933 of NZ_PGVE01000035.1, read as the reverse complement.
TCCAATAATTGCCTTTTGCTGGTTTCCTCCAGAAAGTGCACGAGCCAATGTATATTCGCTAGGTGTCCGAACATCATACTCGCTAATTAACGTTCGAGCTTTTTTATAGATTTCTTTGAAATTTAAAACCCCGCTTTTTGAGTACGGTTTTTTATTATAAGTTTGTAAAACCATGTTCTCGCCAATAGGGAAGTTTAAGACCAAGCCATGCTTATGACGGTCTTGTGGAATATGCCCCACACCGGATTCCGTAATTTTTCTCGGCGTTTGGTTGATTATATCTTTGCCGTTTAATTTAATGCTGCCGCTTTCTGCCTTCCGTAATCCTGTGATGGCCTCAATAAGTTCGGTTTGTCCATTTCCATCAATACCAGCGATACCAACAATCTCACCAGCATTCACTGAAAGATTAAGATCATTTACAATATTGATTCCACGGGGATCTTTTACAACTAAATTTTGAACCTCTAGTACACCCTGCCCAGGTTTTGCTTCAGCCTTTTCTGTTTTAAAGACTACTTCACGTCCCACCATTAAGCTCGCAAGTTCATTCGGATTCGTTTCACTTACATTCACCGTTCCAATCCCTTTACCCTTACGAATAACCGTACAACGATCGGCTACCTCCATAATCTCTTTTAATTTGTGGGTAATGAGAATTATAGATTTACCTTCTTTTATAAGCGTTTTCATAATTTGCATAAGCTCTTTAATTTCTTGGGGTGTCAGCACGGCAGATGGCTCGTCAAAAATGACAATTTCAGCTCCACGATATAATGTTTTTAAAATTTCTACCCTTTGCTGCATTCCCACGGAAATATCAGAAATTTTTGCTTGAGGGTCAACAGCTAACCCGTACCGTTCAGAAATTTCACGAACCTCTTTTTCTGCTTTTTTAAGATCGATTCGACCGCCAGTTGTAATCTCCCGGCCAAGAATAATATTTTCCGTAACTGTAAATGTATCGACAAGCATAAAATGCTGGTGAACCATTCCGATTCCTAAATCATTAGCAATATTAGGGTTTGTTATTTTAACAGGTTTCCCTTTGACCCTTATTTCGCCTTTTTCCGGCTGATATAGTCCAAAAAGGACATTCATTAAGGTGGATTTGCCTGCACCATTTTCACCAAGTAATGCATGAATTTCGCCCTTCTTTAATTGAAGGGTAATGTTGTCATTCGCAACGAAACCGCCAAATTCTTTACGAATGTTGAGCATTTCAATTACAAAATTCATCTTTCTCACTCCCTGCGATAAGATAAAAGGAAATTTTGACCAATAGTAGTAAGAGGTCAGACCTTTCAGATTTTTAAAAAAACAGGGATTATCTCCCCACTAAAATCTTAAATGAAAGGTAGAAAAGGTTTTCTACACTTCAGTTAGGATTTCATTAAGAAGGAATAAGCAGGAGTGATGCCCCGCTTATTCCTTTATATTATTTTGCACTAAAAGTTTTTAATTCAGCACGTGTGCCAGGAACTTTTATAGCACCAGATTTAATTTTGTCAGTCCAGTCTTTTACAGCCGTTTCAATGGCAGCTTTATTTGGAGCTTTGCTGTTAATAGGCGCTAAACCAACACCGTCTTCTGCAAGTCCGTATAATGCAACTTTTCCACCAGGGAAGTTCCCATCTTTTGCTTTTGTTGAAACGTCGATAACTGCATTGTCAACTCGTTTAAGAGCGGAAGTTAAGACAATATCAGGACCCATGTTTGCTTGGTCACTGTCAACTCCGATTGCCCAGATTTCACGAGAAGGATCTTTTTTCTTAAGGTCATTAGCCTCTTTAAATAAACCAACACCTGTACCGCCAGCAGCGTGAAAAACTACATCTGCCCCGGAAGAGTACATTTTCGAAGCAATGGACTGTCCAAGTTCTGCTTTGTCAAATGCACCAGCGTATTGAATGTCAACAGTCGCTTCTGGTTTTGCCGCCTTCACACCAGCTACAAATCCTGCTTCAAAACGTTCAATAACAGCTCCTTCGACACCACCAATAAATCCAATTTTATTGGATTTTGTTGTCATAGCAGCTGCAACACCCGCAAGGAATGAAGCTTCTTGTTCTTTGAATAGGATACTAGCAACATTTGGCTGATCTACTTCAGAATCAACAATAGCGAAGTGATGATCTTTTTGTTGCTTTGCAATTTCTTCAACAGCACCTTGCATTAAGAAGCCGATTCCGAAAACTAAATCAAAATCTTGACGTGCAAGAGTGTTTAAGTTGGTAGCATAGTCGGCATCAGATTTGGATTGAACGTAATCATATCCGCCTTTACCTTTTTCTAGGCCATTATCTTTACCAAATTTTTGAAGACCTTCCCAAGCAGATTGGTTAAATGATTTGTCATCAACACCGCCAACGTCAGTAACCATTGCTACAGAGAATGCTTTCTCTTTGTCTCCACCTTTAGATGTATCTTTGTTGTTATCGCTTTTTCCACATGCACCTAAAAGTGTCCCAGCAGCAAGAACTAGAGATAGCGTCATTCCAATGTTACGCTTTTTCAAGGTATTGTACCCCCTAAGAATGTTTGTTTTTATTTCTGTTTGATTAGGTAGAAATGTTTTGAAAGTTTACGTGTTTACGTTTACATGTATTAAAAAAAATATTAAAATCTTTTTCTTAATACATGAAAACTAAATTTATCCGCTTTGAAGTAGTTTACCGAAAACAAGACAGGCTCATCCATTTCATCAAAGTGCATCTGTTTCAAAACTAACAGAGCAGTTTCAGGTTCACATTCTAAAATTGGGGAAATTTTTTCATGATAGCCTATTGGCTCAATATGAGCCACAGCGTATGTAATTTTGCGATTTGCCTCTTCTTCTAGAATTTGAAAAATGGATTCTTCCTCATGGGAAAATGTCTCAGGCAAAATGCTTTCAGGAACCTTATCAATACAATAAACAACAGGTTCTCCGTTTGCGGTTCTAACTCTCTCCATCACGAAAATCTCCTCACTAGTAGAACATGAGAAACGTCGAACATCCTCTTCGGTAGGTCCTTGGGTTGATGAACTTAAAAAAATAGTTCCTGGTTTCATTCCAGCTTGTTTAATCATGTCAGTGACACTATTTAGATGTTCAATCCCAGAAGTAAACATAGGTCTTGCGTTAACAAAGGTACCAACACCATGGCGCCTGATAATAACGTTTTCCTCTTCAAGAATACGAAGTGCTTCCCTAAGAGTCGCTCTGCTTACCCCCAGTTGTTTAGCAAGATCGAATTCTGATGGCAGCTTTTCTTTTTCTTTATATACCCCATTTTCAATATCCTGCTTCAACCGATCGATTACTTGTAAATATAAGTGCCGGTTATCTGACTTTATTGACATGCTGCTTCCTCCAGCCTTTTTCCTAAGACATCAGACATCTGATATCATTCCTACTAATCGGATTTATATTAACATTTTTTCTTGGATAAATAAATAGGAATATAAAAATTAGTCGAAAAAAGGAGATAAATATGCTGACATTTAGGATGCCGCTTACAATATACCCAAAAATCGACTTAAGTTATGTCGAAAAACGCTGAAAAATGAAAAAAGTATGATTAATTATAATCATTTCCACCTACTACTATAGTATCAATTTTTCTTAAAAATAGTCTAAAAAAAAGAGCCAAGCGGCTCTTTTTTAGTGTTTTAAGATGTCTCTCTTTAAGTTTGGGTCTTTATGTCCCTGTGAGTTTAGAGGTTTATGAACTCTGCTCCTCTTTTGGTTTTGCCTGCAATACGGATCGAGGTTTACTTCCTTCATATGGACCCACCACACCTCGAGCCTCCATTTCATCGATAAGGCGGGCAGCCCTTGTATAGCCAATTCTAAACCTCCGTTGAAGCATCGACACAGAAGCCGTTTGCATTTCAATAATTAACTCTACTGCCTCGTCATACAAATCATCATCAACGGCGCCAGTAACCTCTGGAATATCATCTGGTATCATTTCTTCTTGGTATTGTGCCTTTTGTTGAGAAATGACAAATTCCACTGTATCCTCTACCTCTTGGTCTGAAAGAAATGCCCCTTGCACCCGAACAGGTTTTGAAGCACCAACAGGCAGGAATAACATATCCCCTCTTCCGAGCAGTTTTTCTGCACCGCCCATATCAAGGATGGTCCTAGAATCGGTTGCGCTTGAAACGGCAAAAGCAATTCGTGATGGAATATTCGCTTTAATAACTCCCGTAATGACATCTACGGATGGGCGTTGTGTGGCGATAATTAAGTGAATACCGGCTGCACGGGCCATTTGAGCTAATCGTGTAATGGAATCTTCCACGTCTGAAGATGCAACCATCATTAAATCAGCCAACTCATCAACAATGACGACAATAAACGGTAACAATGGCTGCTTATCATTTTCCTCGAGATTATGTTTTCTGACATAATCATTGTATCCTTCAATATTACGTGTACCAGTATGGGAAAACAATTCGTACCGTCTTTCCATCTCGCTCACTACTTTTTTCAATGCCTGCGATGCTTTTTTTGCATCTGTAACTACTGGTGCAAGTAAATGCGGAATGCCGTTATAGACATTTAATTCTACCATTTTAGGGTCAATCATCATTAATTTAACTTCATGCGGCTTTGCTCTCATCAAAAGGCTTGTGATAATTCCATTAATACAAACACTCTTTCCGCTTCCAGTAGCTCCTGCAACAAGCAAATGGGGCATTTTATTTAATTCGGCAAGTACCGCTTCCCCTGTTATATCCCTGCCAAGTCCTATTAATAGTTTTGCATCAGGCTTATCATTTTGGGTAGTTTCTAGTACCTCTCTTAAAGAAACCATTGCTACCTCCGAATTTGGCACCTCAATTCCTATCGCGGATTTCCCAGGAATAGGAGCTTCAATCCGAATCCCTTTAGCAGCAAGTGCCAAGGCTATGTCATCACTCAAGCTGACAATTTTACTAACTTTAACGCCCACATCTGGATGAACCTCGTATTTTGTCACAGCTGGTCCTAAATGAACTTGGGTAACACGGGCTTTTACACCAAAGGATTGGAATGTACGTTCAAGTTTAGCGGCATTGGCGTGAATTAATTCATATTCACCACTTTGATCTGTTTTCCTTGGTGCTTTTAATAACCGGAGCGGTGGTAATTCGTAAGACACATTTTCCACTGCGGCTTCAGTAAACGAAATTGGCGGAGTATTGTCATCATCCTCGTCTTCTGTTTTACTCTTTTGCTGTTTCCCTTTGGCTTCTTCTGGTTCAGGCTGAGGACTAACGGGCTCTTCTCCATAAGCCCGGTCCGCAAAACTAGAGATAATTGGCTCAGGAATAATGGTTTCTTCCTGTTCCTGAACCTGGTTGTTGATCACAGGGGCCGGTTCACTTCGACTTCGACGGTTTTCTTTTTCTTTTTGCTTCTCGGCAATACGCTCATTCCGGCGGTCTGTTTGTTTTTGTTTCCATTCAGACATATCTAACTTAAATGCTTCCCATTGTCCTTTTGAAAAATCAATCAAAGTAATGATGATTTTACCAATAAAATCACCAAAAGATTTACCAGTGAGTAAGATAATTCCTATAATAATAAAAATAAATGCAATAATTTTTGTACCTGTCTCTGCAAATAGATAGTGAAATACAGCAAATAAAATGGCTCCGAGGATTCCTCCGCCCAGGTCAGTGGTGCTGGTCTCCCCTCTAAGTTCCATCATAAATAACTCCCATGTATTACTAATAACACTTGGGTCTTTAAATTTTCCATCGTTTGTCAGTAAATGAAAAAGTGTGACATGACTTAATAAAAGGATGGCTGCTACAATAAAATAGGTGCCAACTAACTTTATATGAAAAATAAAAGGAATACTGCGTTTCCACATTAAATAAACACTCAATATAACTAGGCCTAAAAGGCCAAGCATATACCATTCTCCCATCCAAAAACGAAAGAATAGAACGGTGGCTTTTCCAACTGCTCCTAACTTAGCAATCGAAATGATGGCTAAAGCTAAAATAGCTAAAGCAGTTAATTCATATTGAACGGTTTTTTTTAAATGATTGTCTCTCTTTTTTGGTTGTCTTCTCTTTTTTTTGGCCATCTAATCACCTTGTACTATATTTTAGTCCCCTAAATTTAACCAAACTCTTAAAACTAAGTCTCCATTTATGTATAAAAATGAGCAGCCCAATGCTGGCTGCTCTTTTTCTCCTTTTATAATTATACCATATTCTACTATTACAATGCCGATAATCCGCTAAGGTTAGCGAAAGAAATTTTTGCTCCTGGACATAACTGGTCATTCATATAATGCTGTGGGTCGGTGCTTAAAATACGAACCACTTGAACATGTTCAGAGTCTGTTGGTTCTACTAGCATTTGAACCCCCTGATAAGTAATCATCTTTTGTTTACTCTCAGCTTCCATTTCGGTTGGAAAAATGAGTTCATTTGGCATCATCGTATAAAGAATCATTGAATCATTCCCTCGTTTTTACTCTTTTGAAGTTCAATCATTTCGTTTAATTTTTTCATTGCTGGCCCAAGGCCGCCAACTTCATCAATTAATCCAGATTTAACAGCATCCACACCAATCACATTTGTACCGATATCCCTTGTCAGGTTTCCTTTCGCAAACATTAGATCTTTAAAGTTTTCTTCTGTAATTTTCGAATGCTTTGTTACGAAATTTACTACCCGTTCCTGCATCTTATCCAAGTATTCAAAGGTCGCAGGAACTCCAATCACCAGTCCTGTCAGGCGGATAGGATGAATCGTCATGGTAGCTGTTTCGGCAATAAATGAATAATCACAGGATACAGCAATTGGCACGCCGATGGAGTGTCCTCCGCCAAGGACAATCGAAACGGTTGGTTTTGAGATAGAGGCTATCATTTCTGAAATAGCTAATCCTGCTTCGACATCTCCGCCAACCGTATTCAGAATTATGAGGACCCCTTCGATTTTTGGGTTTTGTTCAATTGCCACAAGCTGTGGCAGTAAATGCTCATATTTGGTTGTCTTATTTTGAGGAGGCAAAGCCATATGTCCTTCAATCTGGCCAATTATGGTTAAACAATGAATACTAGAATCAGTTGAAAGCTGAGGAACATTCGTTTGTCCCAGCTGTTGAATTTTTTCTATTAATGGAGAAGTTTTTTCCTCTTTTTGAGGCTCTTGTCCTTCTTGTTTACCGGTATCATTGTTGAGGTAATCGTTATTCATCCTACTACTCCCTTCAAGCACGTTATATTTTTAGTATTTACCTATGATAAAATTTCATGCTCAAATTATAAAAAGGCACCGGTTCATTAAACCAGTGCCTTTTTGTGTTAGACTTCCATGATAATCGGGAGGATCATTGGGCGTCTTTTTGTTTTTTCATATAAAAATCGATTTAATTCATCTCTTATTTCCTGTTTTAAACTTGCCCATTCAAACGTACTTTTTGCTGTATTTCTTTCCACAATGTCATGTACTAATTTTGTAGAATCATCCATTAACTTTTCTGACTCCCGTACATATACAAAGCCCCTTGAAATAATTTCAGGTCCAGCGGCAATCTTCTTTTCTTGCTTTGTCAATGTGACAACAACAATCAGAATGCCGTCTTGAGATAATAGCTTACGGTCACGTAAAACAATATTACCTACATCACCTACACCAATCCCATCAATCAAAACGTTACCCGATGGAACTTTACCTGCAATTCCAAAACTGTCTTCTTTCCATTCAACAACATCTCCGCGGTCAGGAATTAAAATCTGTTGATCCATTAGACCACATTCCAATGCTACTTTCCGATGTGCCTTCAACATTCGAAATTCACCGTGTACAGGGATAAAGAACTTCGGTTTCATTAGATTAATCATGAACTTCAATTCTTCTTGGCTCCCGTGACTTGATACATGAAGCGTACGTTTGCCTGAAATCACATGTGCCCCAGCTCTAAACAGCATATCAATCGTTTTAAATAAGAAGACCTCACTACCTTTTAATGGAGAGGCAGCAATTAAAACAGTATCACCCTTCTGGATATTTAACAGTTTATGTGATTGCTTGGCCATCTTCTGCAATGCCTCAATCGGTTCACCTTGACTCCCTGTCATTAATACAACAATTTCCCGATCCTGGTAGTTTTTAATTTCACTAACTGGGATAATTACATCTTCATCTACTTCCAAATATCCCAAATCAAGGGCTATATGGAAAATTCGCTCGAGGCTCTTCCCAACAACGGCAACTTTACGTCCATTCTCAGTTGCGGCATTAAAAATATGCTGAATCCGATTTATATCTGATGCAAAACAAGCGGCAATAATCCGCCCAGGCGCATTATAAAAGGCATTTGACATTTCCCGTTCAACGATTGCTTCTGAAGTCGAATAACCAGGGATTTCAGCTTCAGTACTATCAGATAAAAGACACAATACTCCTTGATCTCCAATAGAAGCCATCTTCCCAACTTCTGGTTTATATAACTTGGCTGCACCTTGGTCAAACTTAAAATCTCCAGTATAAACAATAATCCCCTCAGAGGTATGAATACAAACCCCAACTGAGTCCGGAATGCTATGATTCGTTCTGAAAAAACTAGCTTGTACGCTTTCTAATTCCACGATTGTGTCCGAGTTCACCTCTATAAAATTAGCTGAGCCATCAAACTCTTGCTCTTTTAATTTTGCATTAGCAAGAGCAAGGGTAAGTTTCGTACCATACACAGGGGCATCAACATGACGAAGCACATAAGAAAGAGCACCAATATGATCTTCATGACCATGTGTTAAAAAAATCGCCTTTACCCGTTCCTTATTATCCCGTAAGTATGTTAAATCAGGTATAACCATATCGATACCAAGCATTTCTTCCTCGGGGAACATTAAGCCAGCATCAATAATAAATATGTCCTTGTCCACCTCAACAAGATACATATTTTTTCCGATTTCTCCTATACCACCAAGTGCAATAAACTTAATGGAAGTATTCTTTTTCTTTATCAATTTCCGTTTCCTCCTATGCTGACAATGAATAGATACTGCATATAAAGCCAAGTGAAGCTACCGGTATTGAACACAAAACAAGATACGGTTCTCCACTTTTCTATCGCCGACCCAAGATCAGTTATGATTATTATACTTGATACCTGAAAACCTTTACAACCAATAATCATTATTTTAGGAAACATAGCAGCTTAAAAAGTAAAAAAGAGCCAACCGAACAGAACATTCGATTAGCTCTTGATCATTTATAGGCTTTTGAGTAGAGATGTAAGAGTAGACCTTTCTTGTTCTGTTAAACCAACAAGCGGAAGTCTAACGGGACCGACATCCAACCCTTTTATTTGTAATGCAGTTTTAACAGGTGCTGGACTAGGAGCAGCAAAAAGACCTTGCATGAGTGGAAGCAAATGTTGATGTAGTTTTGCCGCTTTTGCATTTTCCCCATCAAAAAATGCTTTTACCATTTCCTGCAATTCATTTCCTATCACATGAGATGCTACGGAAATAACCCCAGCACCACCAATTGATAGAACCGGGATCGTTAAACTGTCATCTCCACTGTAAAGGGCAAAATCTTCTGGCGTATTGGCAATAATGTGTGTCATTGCATTTAAATCGCCGCTTGCTTCTTTTACAGCCACAATATTAGGGATTTTTGAGAGTCGTACCACTGTTTGAGGCTGGATATTGACGGATGACCTCCCCGGAATATTATAAACCATCATGGGAAGTGTTGTTGCTTCCGCAATTGCCTTAAAGTGCTGGTACAACCCTTCTTGGTTCGGCTTATTATAATAAGGGCCTACTGCCATAATGGCATCAACACCGAGCTGCTCCGCCTTTTTTGTTAATTCAATCGAGGCATACGTATTATTACTACCCGTACCAGCAATTACTGGAACACGCTTTTTTACAGCCTTTACAACATGATCAAATAGAGCCAGCTTTTCTTCTTTGGAAAGCGTAGGTGATTCTCCGGTTGTTCCTGCAATTACAAGGGAATCAGTGCCATTTTCAATCAAATAATTAACCAATTGAGTGGTTTTTCCAAAGTCAATATGCCCTTTTTTATCTAAAGGGGTTACCATCGCTGTTGACACTCGCCCGAAATGAACCATTTTTGTACTCCTTTCAATACAAACGGAACCTATCCGTTGTATCGCATCATTCCATTTCAAAACTTTGTTTTTCTCGGATTCGCATTCTTAGAGATTATACTCCACTGTTTCTTCTTCTAATTGAAAGGCATCGTGCAAGGAATTTACGGATTTGACTAAGTCTTCCTGTTTAACCAGTACCCAAATAGTTGTATGGCTGTCTGCTGATTGTAAAATACGAATTCCATGATTTGATAACGCTGTGACAATTTTAAAGGTTATTCCTGGTACACCGGCGATTCCTGCACCAACAACTGAGACTTTCGCACAATGGCGCTCTACCACAGGTTCATGACCTAATTCTTCTAAAACCTTTAATGCACGATCGGTCATTTCATCTGTAACTGTGTAAACCACACCGTTTGGAGAAATATTGATAAAGTCAACGCTGATTTTTTCATTTGCCATTGCTTTAAACACTTCTGCCTGCAGGTTATATTGATCCTTTTTAGCAAAGACCTTTATTTGTGTTACATTTGATACATGTGCAATCCCTGTTACTGTCCGTTCTTTAATGTCGCTTCCCCGATTTTCTTTATTTATAGAAGTGACCAGTGTCCCAAGTGAATCAGAATAGGTGGAACGAATTCTAATCGGCACTTTTGCCTGCATGGCAATTTCAACCGCTCTAGGATGAATCACCTTTGCCCCTTGATAAGCTAAGTTACATACTTCTGTATAGGTTACAACAGAAAGAGGCCGGGCATTTTCTGCAATCCGCGGGTCGGCTGTCATAATGCCTTCTACGTCAGTAAAGATATCAATCCATTCAGCGTTCAAGGCCGCACCTAATGCTGAAGCAGATGTGTCGCTGCCTCCACGTCCAATGGTAGTAACATCCCCATTTTTGGCCGCACCTTGGAATCCTGCTACAACGACAACATCACTCGTCTCTAATTCCCTTAGAATTCTTTCGCATTTCATTTCATTAATTTTAGCGTTTGTATGGTCATTATTGGTACGGAAGCCTGCTTGTGCTCCTGTTAAGGCTGTGGCATTAATTCCGCTCTCTAATAGCATATTTGTAAAGACAATGCTCGAGATAACCTCTCCACAAGATAGAAGAAGATCATGTTCCCGCTTTGAAATTTTGCTAAGATTGCCGCCAATTAATGATAGTAGTGTATCTGTTGCATATGGGTCTCCTTTTCTACCCATTGCTGAAACGACGACAACTACTTTGTAGCCTTCACTTAATGCTTTTTCAATATGACGTTGAGCATGCTTTCTGCTTTCTTCATCTTTAACAGATGTTCCGCCAAATTTTTGAACAATAATTTTCATTTAACACCAAACCCTGCCTTTATGATGTAGCTTATTTAACTAGACCTAATTCTACTAACTTTTCAGCGATTTGTACTGAATTCCAGGCAGCTCCTTTAAGTAAGTTATCTGAAACAACCCACATATGGAAGCCGCGGTCTTCATCAATATCTTTTCTAATACGTCCTACAAAAACATCATTTTTTCCTACACAATTTGCAGGCATAGGATAAACTTGGTTAGCTGGATCATCTTGTAAGACCACTCCTGGAGCATCCTTTAATAATGCTTTGATTTCCTCTGCACTCACTCCATCAGTTTCCACTTCAAAGTAAACAGATTCTGAGTGACCAACAGCCACAGGTAGTCTTACACAAGTTGCTGAAACCTGTAAATCCGGAAGATGCATGATTTTCTTCGTTTCATTAATCATTTTCATTTCTTCAAATGTATACCCGTTATCTTGAAATTTATCAATTTGTGGAATTGCATTAAATGCAATTTGATAATGATTTTTGTCAGCTTTTACCGGTAAGATTTTTGGTTCAACTGTCTCTCCGGCTAAAATGGATTTTGTTTGCTCCATTAATTCCTCCACAGCAATAGCACCTGCACCAGAAACTGCTTGATAAGTAGAAACAATAACTTTCTTCAAGCCGAATTTTTTACGGATTGGCTCTAGTGCAACTACCATTTGAATGGTAGAGCAGTTCGGGTTAGCAATGATACCATTGTGCTCATGCAAATCTGCTTCATTAACTTCAGGTACAACTAATGGCTTATCGGCATCCATTCTAAATGCACTAGTGTTGTCCACGACGATAGCACCGCGTTTAACGGCCTCTGGAGCAAGCTCTTTAGATACATTTCCGCCTGCACTAAATAAAGCGATGTCGACTCCTTCAAAGCTTTCAGGTTTTGCTTCTTGAATAGTTATTTCTTGACCATTTACTTCAACTACTTTACCAGCCGAGCGTGCTGATGATAGTAGGGTAAGTTTGCTAATTGGAAAGTTTTCTTTCAATAATGTTTGGATCATTTGCTGTCCAACTGCTCCTGTTGCTCCTACTACTGCGACGTGAAATCCTTTTTGCTGACTCATCTTCTAGTTCCCCTTTCAATCCTGCACTGAATCATTAGTGGTTATTTCTATTATTCACATCAGAAGGGGCTGCCCCCTCTGATGAAAGATTAATTTATTTTAACATATTCTTATTAAGAAATAACCTTTTTTAATGAAAGTGGGGAAATTTAGTCAGAATCTCTATATCTCTCCACTAACACAGGCTGGATTTGTATACCTTCAAGGGCAGCTTCTATGGTTTGTGATAGCAATGTCATTCTGGCAACCATTGAATTAGGCTTTTTGACTGGATCGTCTTGACCATATGGAATAAAGAATATATTTTTTGTCGCCATTAACCGCATTAGATTGACCCCGTTTAATCCAAGAGCATCGTTCGTTGAAATCCCAAGGACAACTGGTTTTAAATTTCTAAGCGTGGCTTTAGCAGCCATTAATACAGGGCTATCATTCATAGCATTCGCAAACTTACTCATTGAAACACCTGTTAAAGGAGCAATGACCATGCAATCGAGAGGGATTTTTGGACCTAATGGTTCTGCTTTTACAATCGAATCAATAACCTTATTTCCTGTTAAGTCTTCTATTCTCTGAACCCAATCTTCCCCCTTGCCAAAACGAGTATTTGTATTTTGAACGGTCGAGGTTACCACGGGCATTACCTCTGCACCGGCTTGAACTAATTTTTCTATCTCCGGGAATACAGCATCATACGTACAGTGTGAGCCCGTTAGACCAAAGCCAATTCTTTTACCTTTTAAACTCATTTAACTTTCCCCTTTCGCTTTCTTAAATCCTCCTGAAGCAGCTGGGCTAAAACATTGGCAAGAATTTGACCTGCCGTTTTTGGTGCAACAATTCCTGGTAATCCGGGAGCCAGGAGTGCTTTTATCCCACGTTTCTCAGCATATCTGAAATCTGTCCCTCCAGGTTTTGATGCTAAATCAATAATGAGAGTATGGGCAGGCAGCTTAGAAATCACCATTGCCGTTACTATTAAATGTGGTGCTGTATTAATTAATATATCGGTATCTTTTACTTCATTGACAAGATTACTTAGGTGGAATGGGGTAAGACCCATTTCTGTAATCCTTGCTAAATGCTCGCTTTTTCTTGCTCCAACCTTAACCTTTGCGCCAAGTGCAGCAAAGGTTCTTGCTACACTCATACCAACCCTTCCTAACCCTAATACGGCTACGTTTGAACCATGAATCGTAAAATCTGTATGCTGGATGGCCATCATAATCGTTCCTTCGACAGTTGGGATTGAATTATAGATGGCGACATCATCCCTTTCAAATAATTGAATGAGGGTTCGTTTTGCCTCTTTTGTTATTCCATTTAAATAGGAGTTACTAATGCCTGAAAAGATGGAACAATGTTCAGGAGTTTTGCTTAGGATTTCACCCGTTAAAATAACCTTTTCGTTCGAAAAGATGGTTTCTACCTGTCCTTCTAGATTTGTACCCGGCACAGGTAAGATCAGAGCATCCATATTTGAAAAATCCACTTCGTCCAGCTTTTCTTTGACCGCACCGGTGAAGGCGTGATCAAGCTGTTCAAAGCCAATAAGCGATAATCTCGCATCTAATTCAGTTAACCTACGGATGATTTCCAGCTGTCTGGCATCACCGCCAATTACGGCTATCTGCATCCCTGTCAGCATGAAAACATTCACCTTCTTTTTTTTATAAATCCAACTAGGAATTCCTTTTACTGTTATCACTTCAACATCTTATGTAAGATTACATGATTCGGTGAGTTTTCCATGAAAGGAAATAAAAAAAGCCCAAGCAAATGTCTTTTTGCTTGGGCCTCCCCTTAATCCCTGTTCTCTTCTGGGACATCAATAATAATCATATCTGATCCTATTTTTTTTATATGCTGCCATGGCACCCTGATTTCCTCCCCTTGTTTTCTAAAACCAAACCATTTTAGTGAAGGAATGAGAAGTGCCTGGATTTGACCAGTGTGTTCATTAATTTCTAAATCTGTTTGTCCAAGTACCCCTAAACGCTCTGCCTTTTTAACATCGACAATTTCTTTGCCGCTTAACTCACTTAATCTCATTTCACTACACCTCCACAAGCAGCCCTTTGTATTAGTGTATAAAGGAAGGACAAATTTTAGAATAAGAAAAAGAGGTATCCAATGAATGGAATACCTCTTACGATCAAGCTAATTTATTAGGAAATTCACCAGTTGGGCTTATTAAAGTTACAGAGTATTTATCAGTAAATATGGATCTTGCCATTTCATCCACACTCTTTTTAGTAACTGAATCAATCTGCTCAATGATTTCATCAAGAGAGCGATGTCGTTTTAATAGCAGTTCGTTTTTACCATTCCGGCTCATTCGGCTATTGGTACTTTCTAAACTTAACATTAAACTGCCCTTCAGTTGTTCTTTACTATTCGTCAGTTCCTTTTCAGTGATTCCATTTTGTTTCAGTTTTTCCAGTGTCTCTTGAATAGTCTCAAATAAAAGATCAAGCTGTTTAGCACCCGTTCCTCCATACACGGTTAAAATTCCACTATCCAAATAAGAAGAATGATAGGAAAATACAGAGTAGGCTAAACCTCGTTGTTCACGTACTTCTTGGAACAACCTCGAGCTCATGCTTCCGCCTAAAATATTATTGAGGGTAACTAAACTATAAATATCCTCGTGGCCTACTTTCAATCCTTCAAAACCAATACACAAGTGGGCTTGCTCTGTGTCTTTTTTTCTAGAAATTTGATTTGAATGAAAAACCGGGATATTCTCTTCAGTAGCCCTTGAATCTCCCTGATAGGAGCCAAAATAATTTTCAACATCCTTGATAAAACTCTCAGATACATTTCCTGCAATGGAAATGACTACATTTTCAGGTGTATATCGTTGTTGGATATATTCCTTTAATGACTCCCCAGTGAATGTATTCAAGGTCTCCTCTGTTCCTAGAATCGGATATCCTAGTGGATGATCTTCGAAAACTGCCCTGCTCAACAAATCATGAACAATATCATCTGGCGTATCTTCATACATCTTAATTTCTTCCAAAACCACATTTCTTTCCTTATTTAACTCCTCTTCCACAAAGGTGGAGTTAAAAAACATATCCGCTAACACATCTAATGCAAACTTGGAATGTGTATCTAGGACTTTTGCATAATAACAAGTATATTCCTTTGATGTAAAGGCATTTACTTGACCGCCAATACTATCAAATGATTCAGCAATTTCCTTTGCTGATCTTGTTGTTGTCCCTTTAAAAAACATATGCTCAAGGAAATGGGATATTCCGTTTGTTTTAGGATCCTCATCTCTAGAACCTGTTCCAATCCATACACCTATTGCAACCGATCGTACGGTAGGGATATTTTCTAGAACAATTCTTACTCCATTTTGGCAAGTGTACTTATTAATCATCGATTTCCTCCTGTCTATACAGCGAAACTTCAAACAGCAGGAGTACCATCCCCTACTGAGTGAACTTATTGGACCTTTATAGGCAGCTGCCCCCCACCTATAGATTGTTTCCAAATGTTGCATTCATGCTTTTGTAAAAAGGACTAAACTAAAGACACTATAACTCCAATTATTTATTATACTTTCTAAATTGTATTTTCTCCAATTTCTGAGATATCTTGCCTGAATTATTTTATTATTCTTTCCTCATCCATTAATTCACTAACAGTACCTATTTGTAAATTCTTCTTTTCTATAAGGGTAATTAACCGATCTAAAGATTTTGCTGTAGATTCTGTTGGGTGCATTAGAACCATAGACCCTTTGTCAATTTTTGAGATGACACGATTAATCAAAACTTCAGGAGACGGCTTTCTCCAATCAACTGTGTCTACTGTCCACATAACGGTTTTCATGTTTAATTCATTCGCTATTTTTACCGTTTCATCCCTATAGCTTCCACTTGGGGGTGCGAACCATACGCATTTTTCGCCAGTAGCTGCTTCAATAATTTCATTTGTTTTGATGATTTGTTCTCTTGTCTTTGCAGCAGTCAGTTTACTCATATCTGGATGGGAATAAGAATGATTTCCTACCTCGTGTCCAGCGCTAACAATCATCTTTGCCAGTTCGGGATTTTTCTTTGTCCAGTTCCCTTCTAGAAAAAAGGTGGCCGAAACATTATGCCTTTTTAATGTTGCAAGCATGTCAGATAAATATTCATTTCCCCAAGCTACATTAATAATGAAAGAAACCATTGGTTTATCTGGGTGGCCCTTATAAATGGGAGAGGGAGGCAAATTGCTGAGATGAACCCTTGGCTTAGTTTGGACAAACACAAGTTTTTGTTCATCAAATTGGCCTTTTTTCTTCATCTTTTTATAAGATGCTTCTATATCAACTTTAAGACCATTATACCCAGGAATGGCCTTCCAGACGGGATCAATTTTTGCATCGGAAGGTGGGACTTCATATGTATGCGAGGTTTTAGATATTTTTTGATAAAGCGAATCTGTCTGTTTTACAACTGGTATTGCAGATTCTGTTAATGAAGCTATATAGTTTTCAACAATAGGATTGTTGACGGAAAACCACGCAGCCAAACAAATAAAGATTAAAATATTTACCTTTTTCATCTACCATTCCCCCTTCCATAAAGATTATGTCTAAGGGGGACAAGGTAGAACATCGAAAGGGTTTAACTGTATGAACTTTCTTATAACGTATTGCAAAAAAAGTCAGGGAATCCCTGACTTTTTTTCGTAAATACACACTTTTAGCCTTATTGTTTTTCTTCTGCCTTTTCACGCTGTTCTTTTAATACAACTTTACGAGAAAGGTTTACACGGCCTTGCTTATCAATTTCAGTAACCTTCACCAAAATTTCATCGCCAATTTTCACTACATCTTCTACTTTTCCTACACGCTCTTCAGCAAGTTCAGAAATATGAACAAGTCCGTCTTTGCCAGCGAAAATTTCAACAAATGCACCAAACTTTTCAATCCGTTTGACTTTACCAAGGTACATTTGTCCAACTTCCACTTCGCGAACAATGTCTTCAATAATCTTTTTCGCTTTTTGGTTCATTTCTTGATCTGCTGATGCAATGAAAATGGTACCATCCTGCTCAATATCAATCTTAACACCAGTTTCTTCAATAATCTTATTGATTTGTTTACCGCTTGGTCCAATAACATCACGGATTTTATCTGGGTTGATTGTCATTGTTAAGATTTTTGGTGCAAATTTTGAAAGTTCTGTTCTTGGTTCTGAAATGGTTGCGAGCATGGAATCTAAAATATGCATTCTTCCTACTTTAGCTTGCTGCAAGGCTTCTTCTAAGATCTCACGGGAAAGACCTTCAATCTTAATATCCATTTGAAGAGCCGTTACTCCTTTAGCTGTACCGGCAACCTTAAAGTCCATATCTCCAAGATGGTCTTCCATACCTTGAATATCAGATAAAACCGTATAATGCTCACCTGATTTAACAAGGCCCATGGCAATACCAGCAACAGGAGCTTTAATTGGTACACCGGCATCCATCATAGCTAATGTACTTGCACAGATACTAGCTTGGGAGGTAGAACCATTGGATTCTAGTACCTCAGATACGAGACGAACCGTATATGGGAAATCCTTTTCAGATGGAATAACAGGCTCAAGAGCACGTTCACCAAGTGCACCATGTCCAATTTCACGTCGGCCTGGGCCACGGATTGGACCAGTTTCCCCAACACTGAAGGATGGGAAGTTATAGTGGTGCATGAACCGTTTTTCTTCTTCAATTCCTAAACCATCAAGAATTTGAACATCTCCCATGGCACCAAGTGTACAAATACTCAAAGCCTGGGTCTGTCCACGGGTAAATAATCCAGAACCGTGCGTACGAGGTAAGATGCCTATTTGAGATGATAATGGACGAATTTCATCGATTTTACGGCCGTCTGGACGAACCTTTTCCACCGTAATTAATCGACGGACTTCTCCCTTAACGATCTTGTCCAAGATTTGCTTAACCTGCTTCAGATCTTCATCTGTTGCTTCTTGTTCCTCGTATCTTGCAATCACTTGGTTTTTAACTTCTTTAATAGCATCTTCACGGGCATGCTTTTCCTGGACTTGAATGGCCTTTACCATATCAGCTTCACAGATCTCTCTAACTTCTGCCTCAAGCTCTTTATCGATTTCATAAAGAATAATTTCTCTTTTTTCTTTTCCAATCTCGGCAACAATTTTCTCTTGGAATTCAATTAAACGTTTAATTTCGTCATGTCCGAACATGATAGCTTCAAGCATAACTTCTTCAGGAACTTCCAGCGCTCCCGCTTCTACCATGTTAATGGCATCTTTTGTTCCTGCAACTGTTAAGTGGATATCACTTTTTTCTGCCTGTTCCACAGTTGGGTTAATAACAAATTCATTATTTACACGCCCAACTACAACACCTGCGATAGGCCCCTCAAATGGAATATCGGAGGTGCTGAGCGCTAAGGATGAACCGAACATAGCCGCCATTTCAGTTGAACAATCTTGGTCCACACTCATGACAATACTGATGACTTGGACATCATTTCGGAACCCGTCTGCGAACAGCGGGCGAATTGGACGGTCAATTAAACGGCTTGCTAAAATAGCCTTCTCACTTGGACGTCCTTCCCGTTTAATAAATCCGCCAGGGATTTTACCAACAGCATATAGACGTTCTTCGTAGTTAACTGTTAATGGAAAGAAGTCGAGGTTCTTAGGTTCTTTTGATGCAGTGGCAGTACTTAATACAGCCGTATCTCCATAACGGACTAAGACTGCGCCGTTTGCTTGCTTGGCCAATTGTCCGATTTCAACGGTTAACTTCCGGCCGGCCCACTCCATAGAATATTCATGTTTTATTTGTTCCATATTTTTACCCCTCTCTAACTAAATCCTTAGAAGGATGATACGAAAGAAAGACTCTCGGTTAATCATCAAACTAATTACTCATATAAAAAAAGCCTTTAAAGCTTGTTGTTTAAACCAAATTATTTATAGTATGGACAAAAAAGCTTAGACTTAAAATTATGTATAAAAAATGTTTTTTTGCTAACAAAAAAGCGGGAAAAATCCCGCTTCTGTTAACTAACGACGTAGACCAAGCTTATTAATTAATACACGGTAGCGTTGAACATCTTTATTACGTAAGAAAGTTAAAAGATTACGACGTTTACCTACCATTTTCAAAAGACCGCGACGTGAGTGGTGATCTTTTTTGTGTGTACGTAAGTGCTCGTTCAAATTATTGATTGATTCTGTAAGGACAGCGATTTGAACTTCTGCAGATCCAGTGTCGCTCTCATGAGTTTTGTACTCATTGATAAGTTCGTTTTTACGTTCTTGAGTGATTGCCATCCGGTTCACCTCCTAAAATTTTCATATCCCCTGTTACCGAGCAAGCGTCGGAGACTCGACTTGCCAAGTAAAGGTTAGTTTTAATACGTATTTAAGAATACATGGTTTTACGTCAAAATGCAAGTTAAAACCTGAACATTTGTAAGAAATCCTTCTTTTTAGCAGCCAGATTAGGAAGATTGTCGATTTTTAACAAAGTAAGATATGGCATTTTGTTTATCTTTTTCAATTTGAGCAACCAATTCGTTAATTCCCGCAAACTTTTGTTCTTTCCGAAGATAAAGATGCCATTCAATCACTACCTCTTTGCCATAGATATCTTCGTTAAAATCAAACAAGTGCACCTCAACAGAGAGTGTTAGTGATTCTTTATTAAAGGTAGGTTTATAACCAACATTACACACTCCGTCATACCATCTATTATTCACCTTTAATCTTACTGCATAAACACCAGTTGGAGGGATAATATATTCATCGTATAAACCAACATTGGCAGTAGGAAAACCAATTGTTCGACCTCGTTTATCCCCATGTCCAACAACCCCTGAAGTCATATAAAATCTTCCAAGAAGACTTGGGAGTTCGATGGTCTGTCCCTCACTAAGAAGATGGCGGATTCTTGTTGAACTGACCTTTTCATTTCCTAGAACAAATTTTGGTACAACAGAATAAGTAAATTGATCACGTGAATGAAATGGCAGGGTCTCCATTGTTCCCTTTCCCATACGGCCATAGGTAAAGTCAAAGCCAGCAACAACGTGTTGAACATTTAGGCCGATGACATATTGATCAATAAACTCCTGTGGCAGGAGAGAGGCGAATTCTGGAGTGAATTCTACGATAAATAAGTAATTAATCCCTACTTCTTCAATAATTTTTACTTTTTCCGATAATGGAGTAATGTATTGGACATGCTTCGTAGTTTTCCCTAACACTACTGAAGGATGGGGATCAAATGTCATAACTGCACTCAACAAGCCTTTCTCGTCCGCTTGTTTCTTTGCCTCGAGTATAACCTGTTGATGTCCGAGATGGACCCCGTCAAAATATCCTAAAGCTATCGCTAAAGGGGGAAACTCTATATTTTCTATACTAATTGGATAACTTAGCCTTACTACTTCCAATGAGACTCACCTTTTCTATTCTGTACCTTTTTATTAAATCTCGTTACGTAATACCTTAACGGGTTTAAGGAAATCTGGTTTGCTAGGATGTTTAGCATAAATGGCCAGTGCTGTTCCATCATCCGTTTCAGCAATCATCGGTCCGTTAATTGTTTTTAAATGATCTGGTGTTACTAACAATGCACCATTTTTCACTTTCTCTGCTACTTTATCATTAATCCTTAATTTCGGCAAATGGGAGAGTGCTGTTTCTAACGGTCTTAATACATTAGAAATCGTCCCCTCTTCCATGTGTCTTTCTACCTCTTCAAATGTCAGACAATCGTCCAAAGAAAAACTGGCCGATTGGATCCTTTGTAGATAAGACATGTGGGCTGGGTACCCAAGTTTTTCCCCAATCATCACAGCCAACGTTCTGATATAGGTCCCTTTACTGCATTGAACCTGAAACCGAAATGAAATCGTCTCTCCTTCAAATTGTTTCCGCTCATCAAGTAAATCAATGGAGTAAATCGTTACATTCCTTGTTGGGCGTTCTACCTCAATGCCTTTTCGGGCATATTCATAAAGCCGAACTCCTCCCACCTTTACGGCTGAATACATTGGCGGTGTTTGTTCAATTTCTCCTGTTAGTGATTGTAACACGTTCATAATTTCTTCTCTTGTAATGACGCGATTAACTGTTTTTCTTTCAACTTCTTCACCAGAAGCGTCTTCGGTTGTCGTTGAATACCCAATGGTTACTTCACCTAAGTAAGCTTTACCTGCATCTGTTATGTATTCAGCCACCTTTGTCGCTTTACCAATACAGATTGGAAGGACGCCAGTAACGTCAGGATCCAATGTACCTGTATGCCCCACCTTTTTCGTTTTTAATATTTTGCGCAGTCTGAATACACAGTCATGTGAGGTTAGTCCAGCAGGCTTATATAATGGTAAAATCCCTTCCATTTCACTTCTCCTTCCTATATTTTGGTCTATCATTTTGGCTGTGTAAAATTTGCCCGATGATTTTCGCTCCAGGCACTTCGCTTTCCGCGGGCGGTCCGGGGAGCCTCCTCGGCGATGAAAGCGCCTGCGGGGTCTCCCCTGCTACGTACTCCCGCAGGAGTCTCGCGCCTTCCGCTCTAATCACCAAAGTAGTAACACAGCCATCATTTTAAAAGAAGAATTAAAAAAAGGGATAGACATATGTCTATCCACTATTCTTCTTCATGATTTTGTAACGGTTTATCATCATCCGAATGCAATTGATGAAGCAGGGTTTCGATTCGATTTCCGTAATCGATTGATTCATCCCATTCAAAGATGATTTCAGGTGTTTTACGAAGGCGGATACGGTGCCCTATTTCAGTTCGAATAAACCCTTTTGCTTTGGCAAGACCTTTCAGGGTATTCTCCTTTTGCTCGTCATCGCCTAGTACGGATATAAATACTTTTGCTTGTTGAAGATCGCCTGATACTTGGACATCCGTTACGGTTACAAATCCAATCCGTGGATCTTTAATTTTCCGTCCGATAATATCACTAAGTTCTTTTTTCATTTGTTCTCCAACACGATTTGCTCTGTGGCTCATTGCATTCACCTCTTAACTTAAAGCCATTCTATCTCGGTGATCGTTCTCTCTATCTCAGGAAATGAGTCGATTAGTTTTAATGCATTTTGTAATTCCTGCTCTGTAGCAACTTTTGTGGACGTAACAACTGCTATGGCGATTTTGGTTCTTTGCCATACATCTTGAAAATCCACTTCGGCAACTGATACATTAAATTTCTGTTTTAACCGAGTTAAAATTCGCTGCAGAACCGCCCGTTTCTCCTTTAAAGAATGGGCATCGTAGATGATACATTCACATTCGGCTACGCCGATCATCATTTACGCTCGACTTCTTCCATTACAAATGCCTCAATGATATCTCCCTCTTTTACATCATTGAAGTTCTTAATTGTGATTCCACACTCATAACCTTGTGCAACCTCTTTTGCATCGTCTTTAAATCTCTTCAAAGCATCAATATGCCCTTCAAAGATAACCACACCATTTCGGATTAGACGGATTCCACTGTCACGAGTAATCTTTCCATCAGTTACATAAGAACCAGCAATGGTACCAACCTTTGATACCTTAAAGGTTTGACGAATTTCAGCCTGACCAATAATTTTTTCTTGGAATTCAGGATCAAGCATCCCTTTCATCGCTGCTTCAATTTCTTCAATTACTTTATAGATAATCCGGTGCAGACGAACATCAACTTTTTCAGCTTCAGCTGCACGTTTTGCATTCACATCCGGACGAACGTTAAAGCCAATAACGATAGCATTTGAAGCAGCTGCAAGGGTGATATCTGATTCATTAATGGCACCAACACCACTATGAATAATTTTAATATTTACGCCTTCTACATCAATTTTCTGCAAGGAAGCAGCAACTGCTTCTGCGGAACCTTGAACATCAGCTTTTAAGATTATGTTTAGGTCCTTCATTTCGCCTTGCTTTAACTGCTCAAACAAATTATCAAGGCTGACAATTGATTTTTCACCGCGGTGAGCAGCAAGGGCTACTTGAGCACGTGCTTCTCCAATTTGACGAGCTGTTTTTTCATCTTCAAATACGACGAAACGATCGCCTGCCTGCGGTACATCATTCAAACCTGTGATTTCAACTGGAGTTGATGGACCAGCATCTTTCACACGACGCCCTTTATCATTGACCATAGCACGAACACGACCAAAGGTATTCCCTACAACGATTGGGTCACCTATTTTTAGTGTACCATTTTGGACTAATAATGTTGCAACAGAACCGCGCCCTTTATCCAATTGGGCTTCGATTACTGTTCCTACCGCATTTCGGTTAGGATTTGCTTTGTATTCTTCTACTTCACTTACAAGCAAAATCATTTCGAGCAGGTTATCGATACCTTCACCTGTTTTTGCGGATAGCGGGACAAATATAGTATCCCCACCCCATGCTTCTGATACTAATCCGTGTTCCGTTAATTCCTGCATAACACGGTCAGCATTAGCTGCTTCTTTATCCATTTTATTAACAGCAACAATAATTGGCACTTCTGCAGCTTTTGCATGGTTAATGGCTTCAACCGTTTGTGGCATTACACCGTCATCCGCTGCAACCACAAGTATCGTGATGTCAGTAATTTGAGCACCACGGGCACGCATAGTCGTAAAGGCAGCGTGTCCAGGAGTATCAAGGAAAGTAATCTTCTTGCCGTTTTCAACAACCTGATAGGCACCAATATGCTGGGTAATTCCTCCAGCTTCGCCTTCAGTTACCTTAGTATTTCGAATGGAATCAAGCAAGGTTGTTTTCCCATGGTCAACGTGTCCCATAATGGTAACAACCGAAGGTCTTTCCACTAAGTTTTCCTCAGTGTCTTCAGTAAAATACACTTCTAAATCGGTTGTATCGATTTTGATTTCTTCTTCTACTTCGACACCATACTCACCTGCAATTAATTCTATTGCATCTTTATCAAGGACCTGATTAATGGTAGCCATTACACCGAGTAAAAATAATTTTTTTATAATTTCGGATGGTTCACGGTATAGCTTTTTAGCTAATTCTGCAACTGTAAGGGATTCACTAAAAGTAATTTTAGTTGGAAGTTCTTTCTCCTTTTTCTTTTGAGGAGCAGCCTGTTGTTGCGTGTGGGTATGATTTTTCTTTTTATTATTTTGGTTATTTCTATTTTGATTGTTATTAAATGGCTTATTTTTTCCCTTCCCTGCATTGAAGGCTTTATTTTCTTTCGATTGGTATTCCTGGTCATGCTTTTTGCCTTCTTTATTCTTAGGAGGAGCAACCACTTTCACTTTACTTGGTACAGCTTTATTATCAGCTTCTTCCTCAAAAGCCTTAGCTGTTTTGGCGATTACTTGAGACTTCTGTCCGCCTTGAGCCGGTCTTTGATTTTGGTGGTTTTGCGCGCCCGCTGGACGGGAATTCGTACGATTTTGCTGCCCACTATTTTGTTTTGGCTGTGAAACAGTACCAGCCTTTTTGTTATAAGTGGCATCCAGTTTTTTTACATCTGCATCTTCTATTGTAGCCATATGATTGGAGACCTCTATATTCATTTCTTTTAGTTTATTGATTATTTCTTTACTTGAAATATTGTGTTTTTTTGCGTATTCATAAACACGGATTTTACTCATTTGTTTCACCCCCGCTAGATTTAATCGAGCAACGTTACCAATTTCTTTGCAAATCCATCATCCATAACTGCAACAACAACGCGGGCTTCTTTGCCAATTGCCTGACCAAGAAGATAACGATCTTCCACCATTTTTAAAGGCACATGATAAGAATTACATTTATCTGTAATTTTTTTAGTTGTATTTGTAGATGCATCTGCGGCTAATAAAATGAGTTTTGCCTTATTGTTTCGAATTTCCTTAAGGGCAAGTTCCTCACCTGATATGATTTTACGCGCTCGATTGGCTAAGCCAAGCAATGACATCCATTGATTGTGTTTCATTTGGATTGTCAGTTCTCCTTCTCTATTAACTCAAGTAGTTCTTCATAGATTGAATCATTGATCTGTACCTCTAAGTGGTTAGACAAGGTGTTTTTTTTCTTGGCTAAAAGTACAGCTTCTTTGTTCTTAGAAAGGTATGCACCTCTGCCGGATTTCTTTCCAGTCAAATCGATGGATACTTCCCCTTCTTTTGAACGAACGATGCGAACGAGTTCTTTTTTCGGTTTCATTTCACCGGTTGCTACACATTTACGCATAGGAACTTTTTTTCTAGTGTTCACTCGTCATTCACCCACCTAGTCTTCTAACTCTTCTTCAAAATCAAAATCATTATCGATCTGATCGTCGAATAGTCTAATGGTTTCCTCACGTGGATAAATTCCTATTTCACGTGCTTCTGTTTCAGATTTAATATCGATTTTCCAGCCCGTTAATTTTGCAGCAAGACGAGCGTTTTGTCCACGTTTACCGATGGCCAAAGATAGTTGATAATCGGGAACCACCACTGTAGTTGCCTTATCCGGCTCATTCACCATTACATCAAGCACCTTCGAAGGGCTTAGTGAATTGGCAACGAAAACGACTGGGTCATCAGACCATTTTACAATATCAATTTTTTCACCTTTTAACTCATTCACAACAGCCTGAACACGAGTACCTTTTGGACCAACACATGATCCAACCGGATCAACCTCAGGATTATCTGAATGAACGGAAATCTTTGAACGATCACCTGCTTCACGAGCGACTGATTTAATTTCAACTGTGCCATCATAAATTTCGGGAACTTCTATCTCGAATAACCGTTTTAATAATCCTGGGTGTGTACGAGATACAAAAATTTGCGGACCCTTCGTTGTTTTCTCAACCTTTGTAATAAATACCTTGATACGATCATGTGGTTTGTATCGTTCATTTGGCATTTGTTCATTTACAGGTAATAATGCTTCAATTTTCCCAAGGCTGACATAAATAAATTTAGAATCAAGTCTTTGGACGATCCCCGTCATGATGTCTTCTTCACGATCAATAAATTCAGAATAGATAATTCCTCGTTCTGCTTCTCTTACACGCTGTGTCACCACTTGCTTTGCGGTTTGTGCAGCAATTCTTCCGAAGTCTTTTGGTGTTACTTCCATCTCGACAACATCTTCAACTTGATAATTTGGATTAATCCTTTGGGCATCCTCTAGAGAAATCTCTAAACGTGGATCGAATACCTGATCGACTACCTCTTTACGTGCAAATACACGCATGGAACCAGTTCCTAAATTTAAATCGATGCGGACATTTTGAGCCTGATTGAAATTTCTGCGGTATGCGGAAATTAATGCTGCTTCAATGGCTTCTATTAAAATATCCCTGGAAATACCTTTCTCTCTTTCCAGTATTGTAAGAGCATCTAATAATTCGCTGCTCATTTGCTTGTATCCCCCTAATCCTTATATTAAATTTTCTTTTTACCTACGAAAAAGTAACTGCCAGGCGGGCACTTGCTACTTTTTCATATGGAATTTCAATCGATTTTTTTCGAGTCTTAATTTTTATCTCAACGACTACTTGTTGACCATCAAAACCCACTAACATACCTTCAAACTTGTTTTCTCCATCAATTGGTTCATAGGTTTTAATAAAAACATTTTTCCCGATGGCCTTTTCGAAATCTTTAGCCTTTTTTAATGGCCTTTCTGCACCTGGGGAAGATACCTCTAGAAAATAGTTATGCGGAATGGGATCGACTTCATCGAGTTTCTCACTCAGCCGTTCGCTCACTATACCGCAATCCTCGATATCAACACCAGTTTCCTTATCGATATAAACGCGAAGAAACCAGCTTTTCCCTTCCTTCACATATTCGATTTCAACTAATTCTAATCCAAGTTCTTGAAAAATTGGTGCAGCTAGCTCTTCAACAACTTCCGTTACTTTGCTCATGCTTTACCTCCTTTTCTTCTATTATTCCACCCAAATTCTATGTAGTTCACGGAAAGTTTTATCAAATTAGACTAGAAAACAATAGTAAACAAAACCAAGATGCAAAAGCAGCTTGGTTACATAACGAAAGAGTGGGTTTCCCCACTCTTGAACTCGAGAGTATTTCTTAGTATTTCCAATAAAACTATACCATAACCATAGTTTATATGCAAACCCAAAAGCGAAAGCGCCTTGTTGTACTAGAACAACGAAAGCTGGTTCTGTTCAGGCAGTGCTGCTAAACAGCCTTGTTTATCTAAATATTCAAGGATGGTCTTAGATACTTTACCACGCTGCTGTAGATCTTCTTTGGATAGGAACTCTCCTTCTTCTCTTGCCTTCACGATATTAAAAGCCGCGTTGGTTCCTAATCCAGGAATAGAATTAAATGGAGGAATTAAGGTATTTCCTTCAATAATAAATTCTGAGGCATCTGATTTATATAAATCATAGTTTTGGAAACTGTAACCTCGTTCCGTCATTTCAAGTGCTAATTCTAAAACGGTTAATAAGTTCTTCTCTTTATTTGACGCCTCAAGGCCTTTTGCATTAATTTCTTCAAGTTTAGCTCGAATTGCTTCAGACCCTCGTGACATAGCCTCAATATCGAAGTCCTCGGCACGAACCGTGAAATAGGCAGCATAATAAAGCAGTGGAAGATGTACCTTAAAATACGCTATCCTTACAGCCATCAATACATAGGCTGCAGCGTGAGCTTTAGGGAACATATACTTGATTTTTTTGCAAGAATCAATATACCATTCTGGCACTTCATTCTTTCGCATCTCAGCTTCCATTTCTTCACTTAGCCCTTTACCTTTACGTACAGATTCCATAATCTTAAAGGCAAAGGAAGGATCAAGTCCCTGATAAATCAAATAAACCATAATATCATCACGACAACCAATTACTTCACTTAAGTTACAGATTTGGTTATGAATTAACTCCTGCGCATTTCCCAGCCATACGTCTGTCCCATGCGATAATCCAGAAATCTGAACGAGTTCAGAGAATGTCGTTGGCTTCGTATCCTCAAGCATTTGCCGAACAAATCGGGTACCGAATTCAGGAATTCCTAATGTTCCGGTTTTACACATAATTTGCTGCTCTGTTACACCTAGAGATTCGGTACTGCTAAATATTTTCATTACTTCTGGATCGTCAGTCGGAATGGTCTTTGGATCAATTCCGCTAAGATCCTGAAGCATCCGGATGACGGTCGGGTCGTCGTGTCCAAGTATATCAAGCTTTAAGACATTATCGTGGATGGAATGGAAATCAAAATGGGTCGTTTTCCATTCGGAATTTCGATCATCCGCCGGGAATTGAATTGGAGTGAAGTCATAGACATCCATATAATCTGGTATAACGATAATTCCCCCTGGATGCTGACCAGTTGTCCTTTTTACCCCCGTACAACCGGAAGCTAAGCGTTCCACTTCGGCCCCGCGTATTTGAAGATTATTATCTTGCTGGTAGGCTTTTACATAGCCAAAAGCTGTTTTATCGGCAACCGTACCAATCGTTCCTGCACGATATACATATTCCTCACCGAAAAGAACTTTCGTGTAGTTGTGTGCACGCGGCTGATATTCCCCAGAGAAGTTCAAATCGATATCGGGAACCTTATCTCCCTTGAACCCTAAGAAGGTTTCGAATGGAATATCATGACCGTCTTTACGGTATTTTTCACCACAATTTGGGCAGTCTTTATCAGGCAGGTCAAATCCAGAACCGACGGAACCATCATTAAAGAACTCTGAATGTTTACAGGTCGGACATACATAGTGCGGCGGCAGCGGGTTTACTTCCGTAATCTCGGTCATCGTAGCAACTAAAGATGAACCGACGGATCCACGCGAACCAACGAGATAACCATCATCGAGTGATTTTTTAACTAGTTTATGTGAGATCAAATAAATAACGGCAAACCCGTGCCCGATGATACTTTTTAATTCTTTTTCCAGCCTAGCTTCCACTATTTCTGGAAGCTCATCACCATAGATACTGCGTGCCATTGTATAACTCATTTCACGCATTTCTTCATCTGCACCTTCAATTCGTGGTGTATACAGATCGTCTTTTATAGGCTTAATGACATCAATCATATCGGCAATTTTATTTGTATTAGTGACAACAATTTCTTTTGCCTTATCTGCACCTAGAAATGCAAAAGCGTCAAGCATATCATTAGTTGTCCTAAAGTGAACATCCGGCAGTTCGTGCCTGTTCAACGGGTTTGCCCCGCCTTGCGAATTAATTAATATTTTACGATAGATTTTATCATTTTCATTTAAGTAGTGGACATTTCCTGTTGCCACCACTGGAATCCCCAACTTATCACCAAGGGCAACTATTTTGCCAATGATATCCTCCATCGCTCTTTCGTCACGTACGAGTTCCATTTCAATCAGCGGTGCATTTACTTCTTTTGGCATGACTTCGAGATAATCATAAAAGTTAGCATAGGCTTCTACTTCTTCAGGGGATTTTTGCATCATCCCTTCAAACACTTCACCTTTATTACAGCCCGATCCTACTAGAATTCCTTCACGATATTTTTGAAGTACGGATCTTGGGAGTCTTGGTACTCTGTAAAAATACTCAATATGTGAAATGGAGATTAGTTTGAATAGATTTTTCAAGCCGGCTTCAGTTTGGGCTAAAAGTGTACAGTGATATGGACGGGCACGTTGATAGGCATTTCCTTTACCCATATTATCATTGAATTCATCATGATACTGAATTCCCTTCTCCGATGCATCTTTTAGCATTTTCAAAAGGAGATAGCCTGTTGCTTCCGCATCATAAATGGCCCTGTGATGCTGGGTTAATTCAATATCGAACTTTTTTGCCAAGGTATTTAAACGATGGTTTTTCAATTCAGGATATAAAAATCGTCCGAGTTCTAATGTATCAATGACTGGATTTTTTGCTTTTTCTAAGCCGATTTGTTTATATCCAACATTCAAGAAACCCATATCAAATGAGGCATTATGGGCAACAAGGACAGCATCTCCTATCCATTCATGAAAATCCTTGATTACTTCATCCACATCAGGAGCATTTTGAACCATATCATCAGTAATTCCAGTCAGATTGATGGTCGTTGCCGAAAGACGATGATGCGGATTCGCAAAAGACTCGAACCTGTCAATGATCTCCCCATCCCTAACTTTTACGGCTGCGAGCTCAATAATGGTATCATAAACGGCTGAGAGGCCTGTTGTCTCAACGTCAAACACCACAAATGTATCCTCTGCAATCAGACGATGGGCATCATTATAGGCAATTGGCACCCCGTCATCTACAAGGTTCACCTCAACACCGTAAAGAATCTTAATGTCATTCTTCTTCCCAGCCCCATAGGCTTCAGGGAATGACTGGGCTACGGCATGGTCTGTAACAGCAATCGCTTTATGGCCCCATTTTTTTGCTTGAGCAATAAGAGCACTAACAGGAGTCACAGCATCCATTTGACTCATTGGCGTATGAAGATGCAGTTCAACCCGTTTTTCATCCTCCGGCGCGGTATCCTTACGCCCAGCAGGTTTGATTTCATTAATATCATTACAAATCATAACAAGATCACGGACAAAGGTATCGTTCTGGACGCTTCCACGAACCTTAACCCACATACCTTTTTTGACTAGTTGGAAAAGGGCCGCATCCTCTTTATCACGAGAAAACATTTTTACGATAATGGAACTTGTGTAATCTGTTATTTTAAAAGTTAATAAGGATCGTCCACTACGAAGTTCTCTTATTTCAGCATCAAAAATATAGCCCTCCACAACGACTCGTCTTTCTTCATCAACGATATCAATCAAACTTCGAAGTTCACTATCATCCTTAATTGTTAGACCAATGGTAAGCGGTCCTGTAGGTGCGTCTCCTCCCGAGGACCCTTTATCGGCTTCCTTCTTTTGCATTTCTACTACGGCCATTTTGGCACGCTCTTGATCTTCTTTCTGCTTTGCAAGTAAAAATTGCTCATATTCATCATTTTTTTCTTCATTTTTTAATTCTGTATCAATCGCCAATAGTGGGAAACCAAAGGTTTGATAAATATTTCCTATAACAGGACCATATTTTCTCTTTAAAGCAAGTCCTTCTGCTTCATTTCTAACAGAAACGGTTAATTTATTTCCACTAACTACCGGAATTTGTTCATTTAGAAGTTTTACAAGCGGAGGTGAAATTCCGTCAATTTGCTGGATACAATAGTTCCAGTACTCTAGTAACATTTCCGGCGTGACGGCTTGATTATTTACTTGGATATTGTAGGAAATGGCTGCGATGTTGGAAAATGCTCTTTCAAGCTGTGTTGTAAACTTGAGATAAACATTGAATGGAAGTATTTTTTCAAATATGAATTGAAAGTGCCACTTCCTTTCTTTCTTTTCAACCAGAAGCCTTTCAATTTGTGCATTTTCGAAAT
Organism: Neobacillus cucumis; assembly: GCF_002860255.1. Lineage (GTDB taxonomy): Bacteria > Bacillota > Bacilli > Bacillales > Cytobacillaceae > Neobacillus > Neobacillus cucumis_A. Next base: position 198,085 of record NZ_PGVE01000035.1, on the reverse strand, counting down.
GCACTACTACAGCATCTTCTATTAATTGCAGCTGCTGGAGCAAGAGTTTGAATCGCTCTTTATTGCCTAAGGCATGTTCGCTCATCGTCTCTCTCCCATCTATTAAAACTATTATTTATCTATATCAAAATTTAATTATACCATAGGATAATTGATCATTTCGGCTAATTTCGACAAACTTCCCGCAAAAAATAGAGACCGCGTTAGCGATCCCTAAATAAGAATAACAAATTTAACTGATCATTTATAGGAAAAATCTCTGGATATCATTCCAGGTAACCACCAACATAAGCAGCATAAGGAGGGCAAAGCCGATAAAATGGACCATCCCTTCCTTTTGTCTGTCAATTGGTTTCCCTCTTACTGCTTCAACTGCAAAAAACATTAACCTTCCACCGTCAAGAGCCGGAATCGGTAATAAATTCATAATCCCTAAGTTTATACTTAATATGCCAGCCCACTTCATTAAGTAATATATTCCGGATTTAGCCACTTCATCAGTGGACTTATAAATTCCAACAGGACCGGATAGTGCATCTATGGAAAATTGACCAGTTACCAACTTACCAAGCATGACAAAAATCTGCTTCGTCCAGAAGTAGGTTTCAGTAAATCCTGATTTCACCGCTTGAATCGGTGATTTTTCGACAGGACTATAAACTCCAATAATCCCCATTTTCTCACCGTCAACCGTCTTTTCTTGCGGGGTTACTTGAATATCTTTCTCCTTGCCATCTCGAAGGATTGAAAAATCAAGTTTCTGATTTGGATTCTTCCTGATAATTTCAACAACGTCTGTCCAACTGGATATTTCCGAACCATTTATACTTTCTACAATATCCCCTTTGTGAAGACCCGCAGATTTAGCGGCACCATCAGGAGTAATAACACCCAATTTTGGGTCATTTGATGGGACACCTTGTAATAAAGCAATGATAATAAAGACGACGAAGGCTAATACAAAATTCATCATTGGGCCCGCAAAGATTGCCATAAATCTTTGAGGTAATGTTTTGGAGCCGAACTGTCGGTCAATAGGGGCAATTTGGGATTCAATGCCATTTTCAACGATTACTGCTTTAGGATCAATTTTAAATGTCTGGAAGCTTTCGTTTTCATCTTCTGGATATCCCTTTATAATTAAATCCTTTTCAATATCAGCAAACTCAACTTCAACAATCCGGCATTGAGGAAATTTCTCTTTATTATTTAAGATAATTTTATTGACGATTTCTTCCTTATTAAACAAAAGTCCAATACGGTAACCAGGCTTAATTTCAACCAGCTCAGGGTCTTCTCCGGCCATTCGAACAAAACCGCCAATTGGTAATAGACGAATGGTATAGGTAGTTTCACCCTTTTTATGAGTAAACACCTTTGGTCCCATTCCGATCGCAAACTCACGGCATAGAATTCCTGCTCTTTTCGCGAAAACGAAATGACCTAATTCATGAAAGAAGACCAGCGCGCCAAAAATCACAATGAAGGCAATAACTGTGCTCAATGATAAAACCACCTTTTTTAGAGGATAGGGAAGGATCTTTCCTATAGTAGTGAGTGTACAAACTGTCGAGTCTCTTTGTCAACTTCTTCAATTGTAGCTAAACTTGGATTTGCAATCACCTGATGCGTACTTAATGCTTGTTCAATTAAGTCCTCAATCTGTAAGAATCGAATATTCCCTTTTAAAAACTCAGCCACTGCCGCTTCGTTTGCTGCATTTAACACTGTAGGCATGGTTCCACCTGCTTTACCAGCTATATAAGCAAAATCAAGACAGCGGAAACGCTTAAAATCCATTTCCTGAAAGTGCAGCTTACCGATTTGTGCTAAATTCAATCGATTGGCTGAGATAAGAGGCAGCCGGTCAGGGTATGTAAGTGCATATTGAATAGGCACCCTCATATCAGGTGTTCCCAATTGAGCGATAATGCTAGAGTCATGAAACTCTACCATTGAATGAATGATACTTTCTTTGTGAAGTAATACATCTATTTTTTCAAAAGGAACTCCAAACAGCCAGTAAGCTTCAATAACCTCCAGCCCTTTATTCATCATAGTAGCGGAATCAATAGTTATTTTCGCACCCATCGACCAGTTTGGATGGTTTAAGGCCTGCTCTATGGTAACATCCACTAGTTCCGCCCGGGTTTGGTCACGGAAACTTCCACCGGATGCCGTTAAAATTAAACGTTCAATATTTTTATCCATTTCTCCTTGCAATGCTTGAAAAATGGCAGAATGTTCGCTGTCAACAGGGAGAAGCGGTACATTATTTCTTTTAGCCGCTTCTAGCACTAAATGTCCCGCAGTTACTAATGTTTCTTTATTAGCAATCGCAATAATTTTTCCACATTCAATAGCTTGTAATGTGGGATGAAGACCCACACTGCCAAGAACAGCGTTAACGAGGATATCCGATTTTTCAAATACAGCTACCTCGATTAACCCTTCACTGCCAAACGTAAACTTAGTCTTTGGAAATTCTGCTTTTAAAGTTGAGCAATCACTAGAATCCTGTACGGAAACTAGTAATGGTTTAAATTCGCTGATGAATTTTCGAGCTAAATCTATATTTTTTCCAACCGAAAATGCTGCTAATTGAAATTCTTCAGGGTGCTCTCGAATAATATCAATGGTTTGGACCCCGATTGATCCAGTAGCACCTAATAAACTAATTGTTTTCAAGTGGTTCAACTCCTAATAAGAAAAGCGGAAGCGCCCTTTTACTGAACTACTACACTAGTGGCTGGGGCTGTAGCTAGACAATTCATGACAACCTTATGTCCAAAGATGGAATAAGTTTAATATTGGCCAAACAAATAATAGGCTGTCAAATCGGTCAAGTATTCCCCCATGACCAGGGAGAATTTTGCCTGAATCCTTTACATTAAAATGACGTTTAAAAGCGGATTGGACAAGGTCGCCAATTTGTCCAAAAACAGAAAGAACAACAGTAATACCCATTAATGTAACTAAACCGACTGGAATCGTTTTGGAAAATAAAGAAAATAATATTCCCACAATCACAGCACAAACGACACCGCCCAATGAGCCTTCAACTGTCTTATTGGGACTAATTTCCGGCCAAAGCTTATGTTTCCCCATCGCTTTACCAACAAAATAGGCACCTGAATCCGTTGCCCAAATAAGAAATAGCGAATAAAAAACATAAACAAGTCCTGCCTCACGAGTTTCAATAAAAAAGTAAAAACCAATTCCGACATAAATTGCTGATAATATTGAAAAAGAAACATCTTCAAAGGTAAAACGGTTTTTTGTTATCACCGTAAAGGCTAATAACAACATAATACAGATCATCGCGACCTCAGTCTTTGAATAAAAAAAACTCGAGAGAATATGATGATACTGCTTAGGAAAAATAATCACCCAAAGGAAAATTAGTGATAATAAGCCGTTTATTGAAAAGATATTCAAATTTTTCATTTTTAATAGTTCGTATAACCCAATTGTAGCAAGAATGTATGTCAACAGAACAAATGGAAGTCCTCCGTAAAATACAATTGGCAAAAATAATGCCGCTGCTACCACTCCTGTAATGATTCTTTGCTTCATCTAGTTCAACACCTTTTATGTTTTAAGAGAGGTAATAATACTACGATAAGATTCCGCCAAATCTGCGCTGACGTTTTTGATAGGCTTCAATCGCTTCAAGGAAATATTCCTCGTTAAAATCTGGCCATAAAACATCAGTAAACCAAAATTCAGAGTAAGCTAATTGCCATAGCATAAAGTTGCTTAAGCGAATCTCACCACTAGTCCGGATTAACAAGTCTGGGTCTGAGAAATCGGAACTCATTAAATAAGAGGAAAAGACTTCTTCATTTAGTTCCGTCTCCTTCAGTATACCATTTTTGTTATCTTTTATAATTTGTTTTACAGCATCGAGTATTTCTGCCCTGCTTCCGTAATTTAAGGCGAAATTAAGGACAAGTCCTGTATTATTTTTCGTTTCTTCAACCGCCCTTTCAATTGCATGGAGTGTATGAGAAGGCAATTGATCTTTATACCCCATCATTTTAACTTGAACATTATTCTCAATTAATTCAGGAAGAAAAGTACCTAAAAATTCTTCCGGAAGTTTCATAATATATTCCACTTCATTTTTTGGACGTTTCCAGTTTTCAGTAGAAAAGGCATATAAGGTTAAGGACTTGATTCCGAGTTTATTAGCCAGCATGGTTGTTTTACGGACAACCTTCATGCCCTCGTGATGACCTGCAATACGCGGCAAGGCTCTTTTTTTTGCCCAGCGCCCATTACCGTCCATAATAATAGCCACATGTTCAGGGATAGGCGATTCTTTTATTTCTTCTATTTTATCTCGGAGTGTGGAAGAGTTAGCCGGCTTCTTCCAAAGCCCAAATTTATTCAACATAACATTGCTCCTCAATTAATTAATTCATTTCCTCCGATAATAAATCATGTATTCACATATCCAACTATGTAAAAAGATTTTTAGGTCAGATGATATTATCATACCAAAAAAACTAAAAGATATCTCTTATAATACCTTATGTAAAATAACAGGAATTAAGAATAATGTTCAGAAATATTAAGAGGACAATTTGCTAATCCCTTGAATAGTGAAAAAACCCCCTATTATAGAGGGTCTTTTAAATCAAATTTTAACTAACAGCAGACACTGTTTTTCCTACACTTCTAAAATTTCTTTTTCTTTATCTTTCGTGATTTGATCAATTTTTTGAATAAACTCATCTGTTAGCTTTTGAATATCATCGGAATAGCCGCGAAGTGCATCCTCTGTAATTTCACCATTTTTCTCAAGTTTTTTCAAATCGTCATTCCCATCACGGCGAATGTTACGAATCCCTACTTTCGCTTCTTCTGATTCTTTTTTAACTAACTTAACAAGTTCTTTGCGTCGTTCTTCAGTCAATTGAGGGATGGCGATTCGAATAACAGATCCATCGTTAGAAGGATTTAATCCTAAATCAGATTTCAAAATCGCTTTTTCAATATCACCAAGAATGGATTTATCATATGGTTGAATCACGAGTAAACGAGCTTCTGGAGTAGAAATTCCCGCCATTTGATTAACAGGTGTTGGAGCTCCATAGTAATCAACCGTAATACGATCTAACAATGAAGCGCTGGCACGGCCAGCACGAATACTTGCTAGCTCACGAGTATATGCTTGAATTGCTTTGGTCATACGATCTTTTGTCGAGGCGATGACTTGTTTTGGCATTAGTTTTTCCCCCTAACGATAGTTCCAATTTTTTCTCCCATAACAGCTTTTTTGATATTGCCTTGTTCCATAATCGAGAACACAATTAACGGAATATCATTATCCATACATAATGAAGAGGCAGTTGAATCCATAACCGCTAAACCTTCCTTAATGACATCTAAGAATGTAAGATCTTCATACTTAGTTGCATTGGCATCGATTCTTGGGTCTGCAGAATAAACACCATCGACATTATTTTTAGCCATTAAGATTACTTCCGCATCAATCTCCGCTGCCCTTAATGCCGCAGTTGTATCTGTTGAGAAGTAAGGATTACCTGTACCTGCTGCAAAAATAACAACCCGACTTTTTTCTAGGTGTCTCATCGCACGACGTCTAATATATGGTTCAGCTACCTGACGCATTTCAATGGATGTTTGTACACGTGATTCAATTCCTAATTGCTCCAAACTATCCTGAAGTGCTAACGAATTCATCACTGTTGCAAGCATTCCCATATAATCAGCAGTGGCTCTGTCCATACCCATCTCACTGCCGATTTTACCCCGCCAAATATTACCACCGCCTACAACGACAGCGACTTCAACACCAAGTTCTGCTACTTCTTTCACTTGTTCAGCAATTGACTTAATTACAGAAGGTTTAATACCAAAACTGGATTCCCCAGCAAGTGCTTCCCCACTTAATTTTAATACTACTCTTTTGTACTTAGGACCGCTCATATAAACCTCCGTTTGTTAAAAGCGCAAGCGCCTTGACTAGGGGCGACAAGCACAAGACGAGCCGACCGAAAGGTTGTTCTTTAACCTTTTGGACGGATTGGCTTGTGACCTCGAGCCCCTAGGCGCTGGAGCTAGATATATTTATTATATATTTCTCTTCAAAAATAGGGAACACACTGTGTCCCCTATTTAAAAACTATTACAGTAACATTCCCTTATAGCTTTGGTTTTCATGCTAGAGAATATTTGACTTATTTTTTATTTACTTGGTTCATAACTTCTTCAGCGAAGTTGTCTTCTTTCTTTTCAATACCTTCGCCTACTTCGTAACGTACGAATTCACGTACAGTTGCACCTTTTGATTCAACGAATTGACGAACTTTTTGATCAGGGTTTTTAACGAAAGTTTGGTCAAGAAGACATACATCTTCAAAGTATTTGCCAAGACGGCCTTCTACCATTTTTGCTACGATGTTTTCTGGCTTACCTTCGTTAAGTGCTTGTTGTGTTAACACTTGACGCTCATGCTCAACTTCTTCTGCAGATACTTGGTCACGAGATACATATTTTGGTCTTAATGCAGCGATATGCATGGAAACATCTTTCGCAGAAGCTTCATCAGTCGTACCTTCAAGTACTGTTAGAACACTGATGCGGCCACCCATGTGGAGGTAAGCACCAAAAGCATCATTATCAGTCTTAGTTACAATTGCAAAACGGCGAAGTGAAAGCTTTTCTCCGATTTTTGCGATAGAAGCATTGATATGATCAGCAACAGTTGCTCCGTTTTCCATTGTTTGAGCAGATGCTTCTTCAACAGTAGCTGGTTTATTTTTCAATAAGTGAGCTGCAAGTTCTTGAACAAGAGCTTGGAATGCTTCATTTTTAGCAACGAAATCAGTTTCAGAGTTAACTTCAAGGATAACCGCTTCGTTACCTTCTGTTACCACTGAAGTTAAACCTTCAGCAGCAATACGGTCTGCTTTATTAGCAGCTTTAGCAATACCTTTCTCACGTAGGAAATCGATTGCTTTGTCCATATCACCATCTGTTGCTGTAAGTGCTTTTTTACAGTCCATCATGCCTGCGCCTGTTTTTTCACGAAGTTCTTTTACCATTTGAGCAGTAACTGCCATTTTAAAATTCCTCCTTTAAACTATGTACTATTCTATATCTTAGCCATTCAAACTTAAGATAAACATTTCTTAAAAAAAGGTGATAAAGGGTCTCCCTCTTATCACCTTCTGAATAAGTCACTATCTTACGCTTCTTGTGCTACTTCTTCGCCTTGTTTAGCTTCAAGGATCGCATCCGCCATTTTACCAGTTAATAGTTTAACAGCACGGATTGCATCGTCGTTAGCCGGAATTACAACATCGATTTCATCTGGATCACAGTTAGTATCAACAATACCTACGATAGGAATGTTTAACTTTTTAGCTTCTGCTACTGCGATACGCTCTTTACGAGGATCGATGATGAATAGTGCATCAGGAAGTTGCTTCATGTCTTTGATTCCGCCTAGGAATTTCTCAAGACGTTCTTGTTCTTTCTTAAGTTGAACAACTTCTTTCTTAGGTAATACTTCAAAAGTACCGTCTTCTGACATTCTTTCGATATCTTTTAAGCGGCCAATACGCTTTTGGATTGTTTCAAAGTTTGTTAATGTACCACCTAACCAGCGTTGGTTAACATAGTACATACCAGAACGAGCTGCTTCTTCTTTAACAGAATCTTGAGCTTGTTTCTTAGTACCAACAAAAAGAATAGTTCCGCCGTTACCAGCAAGATCTTTAACCCAGTTATAAGCTTCTTCCACTTTTTTAACTGTTTTTTGAAGGTCGATGATGTAGATACCGTTACGCTCAGTGAAGATATATTTCTTCATCTTAGGGTTCCAACGGCGAGTTTGGTGTCCGAAGTGTACACCTGCTTCAAGCAATTGTTTCATTGAAATAACTGACATGTGTTTTTTCCTCCTAGTGGTTTGTTTTCCTCCGCTCGTCTCATTTTTAAATAGAAACTGATTTATTCAGCACCATCTATTTAAATCAACAAGCGTGTGTATTAACACCATGAAATAATATAGCATAAGTAAATATAACAATCAAGAACTACTTTTTAATTTTTTTAAACAGGTTGTTGTTTTCCGCTCCAATCAACAGGTAAAAAACAATGACTATTCTTTACTCATTCTAAAAAAATCCCCAATTTTATAAAATTGGGGATGGTCTCATATTAGTTAGATCTTAATTTATCAAGTTCGACAAGAAACTTGTCATTGAGGACCTTGATATACGTACCCTTCATACCAAGTGATCGTGATTCGATAACCCCTGCACTCTCAAGCTTTCTTAGTGCGTTTACAATTACAGAACGTGTAATTCCAACACGGTCAGCAATCTTTGAAGCAACTAATAAACCTTCATGGCCGTTAAGCTCCTCAAAAATGTGTTCGATCGCTTCTAATTCACTATAAGACAATGAACTAATCGCCATTTGAACAACAGCTTTGCTTCTTGCTTCCTCTTCGATTTCTTCCGATTTTTCACGTAGAATCTCCATACCTACAACGGTCGCACCATACTCGGCTAGAATTAAATCATCATCATGAAATTTTTCTTGCAGTCTTGCTAGAATTAAAGTACCTAGGCGTTCCCCGCCACCAATAATTGGAACAATTGTTGTTAAACCTTCCTTAAAAAGGTCTCTATTTTCTACTGGGAATGCAGTATATTGGCTTTCAATATCCAAATTTGAAGAAGTCTCTTGGATATTAAATAACCCTTTAGAGTATTCCTCAGGAAATTGTCGATCCTCAAACATTTTCTTTAAACGTTCATTTTCAATTTGTTGATAAATTGAAAATCCTAAAAGCTTCCCGCGGCGGCTAACGATGTAAACATTCGCTTCAATCGTCTCACTTAACGTTTCCGACATTTCTTTGAAATTAACAGGCTTACCTGCTGCCTTCTGTAGTAAAACATTAATTCGTCTAGTTTTTGTAAGTAAATCCATCTGTTTCTTCCTCCTAGTAACTACAACCATTATTAAATTTTTTTGTAAAACAGTTCCTGTATAAGTATTTAAGAATGGCATCTCCTGAAAAATTCAAAAAATCTACATTCCTAAAGAATGAATTGGCTTAGATCTTTATTCTTTGAAATTGCACCAAGCTTTTCATCTACATATTGTGGAGTGATCGTAATTTTCTCCATTGTGATATCAGGAGCTTCAAAGGATAAATCCTCTAACAGCTTTTCAAGTATCGTATGGAGTCGTCTAGCCCCAATATTATCGGTATTTTGATTGACCTCAAATGCTACTTCAGCGATTCTACGAATAGCATCGTCAGAAAATTCAATTTGTATACCTTCAGTTTCCAATAATGCTTGATATTGTTTAATTAAGGCATGATCAGGCTCGATTAAAATTCTATAGAAGTCTTCCACCGTTAACTTTGTAAGTTCAACACGAATCGGAAAACGCCCTTGAAGTTCTGGAATTAAATCTGAAGGTTTGGCAATATGAAATGCCCCCGCTGCAATGAATAAAATATGGTCTGTCTTAATCGAACCATACTTAGTAACAACAGTTGATCCCTCAACCACCGGTAAGATATCACGTTGAACGCCTTCCCTTGAGACATCTGCCGATGAGCCACCGGAATTTTTACTGGCAATTTTATCAATCTCGTCAATAAAAATAATTCCTGTTTGTTCTGCTCGGTAAATTGCCTCTGATGAAACTTCATCCATGTCAATCAGTTTTGCAGCTTCTTCATTTGTTAACACCTTTCTTGCTTCATGAACCGTTAGTTTTCGTTTCTTACGCTTTTTCGGCATAAAACTGCTAAGAGCATCTTGCATATTCATGCCCATTTGTTCAATCCCTGAACCTTGAAGCATATCGAACATAGAAGGGGTTTGCTCTTCTACTTCTACGGTAACTACTTCATCCTCTAATTGTCCAAGAGCGAGTTTCTCTTTGACAATCTTCCTCTTTTCCTGAGCAGAATAATCATCCTGTTGTGTATCTGGTTCAGAAGTAGCATTTCCTCCCCCAAATAACATTTCAAGTGGATTTTTGTAGTTTGTAGCTTTTTTAGCGGATGGAACAAGTAAATCCACAAGCCTGCTATTAGCATTTTCTTCGGCTCTTTCCTTCACACTTTGCATCCGTTCTTCTTTCACTAAACGAACAGAAGTTTCAGCCAGGTCGCGAACCATGGATTCAACATCTCGGCCAACATATCCCACTTCTGTGAATTTAGTTGCTTCTACCTTTATAAACGGAGCACCGACAAGCTTTGCCATTCTTCTGGCAATTTCCGTTTTACCTACCCCTGTTGGACCGATCATTAAAATATTTTTTGGAATAATTTCTTCACGAAGCTTTTCATTTAAAAGACCTCTTCTGAAACGATTTCTCAAAGCAACCGCAACCGCTTTCTTTGCATCCTTTTGTCCAATAATATATTGATCAAGTTTTTCAACTATTTGGCGTGGAGTTAAATTCGTAGTTTTTACCATTTTTTTGTCTCCTTCCCGTTACAGCTCTTCAACGATAATGTTGTGGTTGGTATATACACATATTTCTGCAGCTATTTCTAAAGAAGCTTTTGCAATTTCTTTTGCAGATAAATGTTCACCTGCATATTTCTTTAAAGAACGGCCAGCTGCCAATGCATAATTTCCCCCTGAGCCGATAGCGAGAATTCCGTCATCAGGTTCAATCACTTCACCAGTTCCGGATACAAGTAACAAACTTTCGCGATTCATGACAATTAACATCGCTTCCAACTTGCGAAGCATCTTATCGTTTCTCCACTCTTTAGCAAGCTCGACAGCAGCCCTTTGAAGATTTCCATTATATTCCTCTAACTTTCCTTCAAACAGTTCAAAAAGTGTAAATGCATCTGCCACTGAACCAGCGAAACCTGCCAATACTTTACCATTAAATATCTTTCTTACTTTTCTAGCAGTGTGTTTCATCACAACGGCATTTCCAAATGTCACCTGACCATCACCGGACATGGAGCATTCACCGTTATGGTGGATTGCAAATATTGTAGTCGCATGAAATTGATTCATGAGTTCTTCCTCCTCTTGGAGTAATTTTCCGTTTAAAAAGTCAAGTGATATGTAATAGCTGGGTATTTGAACCCTCTTATTAATGAAAAAATGAAATCACTGAAATCAAGTTATTAATGGTTCAATTGTCATTTTGCGGAATTGCTTACTATTTGTAAACACCCAACAAATATGTTTAATAAAACATTCACAATTAACATACGATTAAAACTGCAAGGGCTACTAAATCGTAACATACTTCCAAAGCCCTTGCAACAAATTTTACAAAACTTTCACAAAGTTCTGAATTGTTTCTAACGCACGATTCGCATGCTGTAAATTACGTTCTTGCTTGCCTTTTATTTTCACAGGCAGTTCTGGAAATAGTCCAAAATTCGCATTCATCGGCTGGAAATTATCAGGATTAGCTGATGTGATATAACGTGCCATACTTCCAATCGCCGTTTCGGCCGGCAATTCAACAGTCTCCATACCAGATGCTAATCGAGCGGCATTTATCCCGGCAATTAAACCACTTGCAGCCGATTCAACATATCCTTCTACTCCTGTCATTTGACCAGCAAAAAATAGGTTTTCCCGGTTTCGGAATTGGTAGGTAGCTTTAAGTACTTTTGGTGAATTGATAAACGTGTTTCTATGCATCACACCATACCTTACAATTTCTGCATTTTCAAGACCAGGTATCAGGCTGAAAACTTCCTTTTGTGCCCCCCACTTTAAATGTGTCTGAAAACCAACAATGTTGAAAAGCGTACCAGCGGCATCATCTTGACGAAGCTGTACCACCGCATATGGTCTCTTCCCAGTTTTTGGGTCTTCTAAACCTACTGGTTTTAGCGGACCAAATAGCATCGTCTTCTTTCCTCTAGCTGCCATTACTTCAATTGGCATGCAGCCTTCAAAAAAGACTTCCTTTTCAAATTCCTTTGTTGGAGCCGTTTCAGCAGAAACAAGAGCTTCATAAAAAGTATTAAATTCTTCTTCTGTCATCGGACAATTTAAATATGCGGCTTCGCCTTTATCATATCGGGATTTCAAATAAACCTTGTCCAAATTAATGCTTTCTTTTTCTAAAATAGGTGCTGCTGCATCATAAAAGTAAAGATAATCTTCACCGGTTAAACTCTTTAACTGTTCTGAAAGAGCCTCGCTCGTAAGTGGTCCTGTTGCAATTACTGTGATGCCTTCAGGGATTTCGGTTACTTCTTCATTAATGACTGTTACATTTTCATGATTTTTGACCATCTCTGTTACCTTTGCAGCAAATTCGTGACGGTCCACTGCCAAGGCACCGCCAGCTGGTACAGAACATGCATCGGCAGCAGCAATAATTACAGAATCTAGTTTTCGCATTTCCTCCTTTAATACCCCGACTGCATTTGTAAGGGCATTGGCACGCAAGGAATTACTACAAACTAATTCAGCAAATTTATCCGTATGATGTGCTGGAGTTTGCTTGACGGGGCGCATTTCATAAAGATTTACCTTCACACCACGTTTTGCTATTTGCCATGCGGCCTCACTTCCGGCCAAACCAGCACCTACTACATTTATTGTCAGATCTTTCAATTAAGTACCTCCTCAATAACATTCAATATTTATGCTAGTATTCATTTTGAATTAATAAGTACTATAAATATACCTTTCCCTTAGGAGAAGTCCATCTTGCATTGTACTATACGAATGAAGAACAAAAAAGTTTTTTGTTTATTAGAAAAGTTGGGATTTCCTTTATTTCCAAATTAAAAGAGTGGGATTCCCCCACTCTTAGCTTTGCGGCTCTTCTTTATAATCACATTGCACACACTGAACTTGAACACCTTTTTTTAGTTTCTTTTCAATCAGCATGCTTTCACATTTAGGGCAAGATCTTGGAAGCGGCTTATCCCATGAGATAAATTCACAATCAGGATAATTCGTACAGCCATAAAAAATTCTTCGTTTCTTACTCTTCCGTTCAATAATCTGTCCTTCTTTACAGGTTGGACATGTTACACCAATCTCTTTAACAATTGCCTTCGTATTTCGGCAATCAGGAAAATTACTGCAGGCCATAAATTTGCCGTATCGTCCCATCTTGAATACCATGGGACTGCCACAGTTTTCGCAATCCTCACCTGCCGGCTCATCTTTTATCTCGACGGACTGCATTTCTTTTTCTGCCTTTTGAAGATGTTTCTCGAAATCCTTATAAAAATCATCTATAACTTGAACCCAGCTAACTTTTCCTTCTTCTACATAATCTAGGCCCTGCTCCATTTTAGCTGTGAATTCTGCATCCAAAATCTCAGGGAAAAACTCAAGCATTAATTCATCAATAATCTCACCGAGTTCTGTAGGTACAAATCGTTTATTATCCAATGTAACATAACCGCGCTTTTGGATTGTATCCAAGGTTGGAGCATAAGTTGAAGGGCGGCCTATACCCAATTCTTCTAATGTTTTTACAAGTCTAGCTTCCGTATATCGCGGCGGCGGCTGAGTGAAGTGCTGTTTTGGATCAATATCCTTTTTAAACACTTCATCCCCTTCTTGAAGGTCTGGAAGCATTTTATTTGGACTATCCACTTGGTCATCGGTACCCTCAACATACACCTTCATAAAGCCTGGAAACTTAATCTTAGAGCCCGTTGCACGAAAAATAACATTACCATTTTGCAAATCAACGCCCATCGTATCCATGACTGCCTGGGCCATTTGGCTCGCAAGGAACCGCTCCCAAATTAGTTTGTATAATCGAAGCTGATCTCGGGATAGAAATTCTTTTAAACTGTTAGGATCTCGTAACGTACTTGTTGGCCGGATGGCTTCATGAGCATCTTGAGCATTGGTTTGTTTCTTTTCTTTTCTTTGGTCATTCTTCAAATACTCTTCTCCGAACTCTGCCTTTATATAGCTGGCCGCTTCAGCCTGAGCTACTTCTGAAATTCGAGTGGAGTCAGTTCTCATGTATGTAATGAGACCTACTGTTCCTTCTTTCCCAAGCTCAATCCCTTCATACAATTGCTGTGCAAGCATCATGGTTTTCTTGGCGCGGAAATTTAACTTTCTTGCCGCTTCTTGTTGGAGGGATGAAGTAATAAAAGGCGGTGCCGGATTTCTGCGGCGTTCCTTTTTGGACACAGAGACGACCTTGAATTTATTTTCCTCCATCTGTTTCAATACTGCTTGAACATCAGCTTCCGACTTTAATTCATATTTTTCTTGTCCCACTAGGGAATGGAAAGCCGCACTAAACTGATTTTTCCCCTTTAGGAACTCACCTTCAATGGTCCAATATTCTTCAGGAGTAAAATCCTTAATTTCATTTTCACGATCTATAATTAACCGGACTGCCACTGATTGGACCCGGCCAGCACTTAATCCCTTTTTAACCTTTTTCCAGAATAACGGGCTGATGTTGTAACCGACAAGCCGGTCTAAAATCCTTCGTGCCTGCTGGGCATCGACAAGATCCATATTAATCGGGCGCGGATGTTTAAAAGATTCTTTTATCGCATCTTTTGTAATTTCGTTAAATACCACGCGGCAATCGGAATGGATATCAACATCTAAACTGTGAGCTAAATGCCATGCAATTGCTTCCCCTTCACGATCCGGGTCAGCTGCGAGATAAACTTTTTTTGCTTTTTTTGCTGCCGTTTTTAAGTCCTTTAATACCGGACCTTTTCCACGAATGGTAATATATTTTGGTTCAAAACTTTTTTCAACATCTACTCCCATTTGACTGCGTGGCAAGTCGCGGACATGTCCCATTGAAGCTTTTACTTTATATTTATTTCCTAAATAGCGCTCTATTGTTTTCGCTTTTGCTGGCGATTCAACAATTACTAGATATTCTGCTGCCATTCTATATCCTCCTTAAGAGGGAAAGTGTGAAAGCGCCTTGAATGCGGCAAAAGCCTGATTCTAAGATGCTTACCATTTGAGAAGATTTCCTATTTTCCAGTTTTTACACATTTCACTGGAGAAAATACTTTACAAAACTGCCTATCCCGAAATTTTTAAAGTATATGTTAATTAACATAGTATTTAAATTTTTGTATTCTATTCATTATTTTATTATTACGTTGATAGTATTTTAACATCTGTTGGAAAATGTATAACATTATAGAAATTTTTGCAACCTTTTTTAGGTAATTTCTCCATTTAATCAAAAATACCTGCAAAAAAAAGATTTTATTCTTTAGTTTTTATTGATCTTTTGAGAATGATATTTTAGATCTTCCAAAATATCCTTTGCAGTCAAAACAAGTTTTGCCCCTTGTTGGATTAATTCATTCGTCCCGTCGGAGCAGGGATTAAAAATGCTTCCAGGTAACGAAAATACATCACGCCCTTCATTGACTGCATAATTGGCAGTGATGAGAGAGCCGCTTTTCCGCTTTGCTTCTATAATAAACGTTCCAGCAGCTAATCCGCTAATAATTCGATTCCGGGCTGGAAAATGCCACCTAAGCGGCTTAGTATCTGGGGGATATTCAGAGAGGACTAACTGTGTTTTCATCATATCAACAGCGAGAGGAATATTTTCTTTTGGATAGATATGATAAAAGCCACCTGCAATAACCCCAATAGTCTTTCCGCCAATTTTTATTGTCTGTTCATGTGCTAGGGCATCAACCCCCTTGGCTAGGCCGCTTACGATGAGGATATCATTTTCAATCAACTCAGGAAAGAGAAGCTTAATTGCATTTTTACCATATTGGGTTGCTTGGCGGGACCCGACGACGGCAAGCTTTGGTTCTTTTTCTAATAGTGCTAAATCACCCTTTGCATATAACGCCCAAGGGGGCTGATAGATTTCTTTTAATGATGGGGGATACTCTTTATCAAAAATCGTGATTACAGCTATGTCGTTGGTTTGATATTGTCGAATTTGTTCATGAATGGAATCAGGAAGGAAAGAAGTACTAGAAGATTTAGAAGAATCTAGATTTAAGTTTGGGAGAAACAGATTTGAAGGAGTGGTGGACTCGGATAATGACTGGAGCATCGGATCTTTTTTCAGGATGGTATATACATTATTCCAGGACATATTGGGATAGTGCAGTAACTGAACAAATTTTTCTTTAAACCTATCCATAAATTAAATACCTCCATTAATTTGCTATGATAAATAGTCCCTCAATGTTTTGAGGGACTATTTGAAACCTTCAAAATGGTAATTAGTGCGTTTTACACTTCTCGTATAAGCCTTGTTCTTTTAATACTTCGATTAGTGTTTCGCCCATTACAGAAGGAGTGTCAGCTACTTTAATGCCGCATTCATTCATGACACGAATCTTTTCATCTGCTGTACCTTTTCCGCCAGAGATGATGGCACCTGCATGTCCCATTCTCTTTCCTGGAGGTGCTGTACGGCCGCCAATGAAGCCAACGACAGGTTTTGTCATGTTAGCTTTAACCCATTCAGCCGCTTCTTCTTCAGCTGTACCACCAATCTCACCAATCATGATAACAGCATATGTTTCAGGGTCTTCATTAAATGCTTTTAAAACATCGATGAAATTTGTACCATTAACGGGGTCTCCACCAATTCCAACCGCAGTTGTTTGACCGATACCAGCTTGGGTTAATTGATGTACGGCCTCATATGTTAAGGTTCCAGAACGGGAAACAACACCGACATGGCCTTTTGTATGGATATATCCAGGCATAATTCCAATTTTACATTCGTCAGCTGTGATAACACCAGGGCAGTTTGGACCTACTAGGCGTGTCTTTTTGCCTTCCATGTATCGTTTAACTTTTACCATATCTAATACTGGGATATGCTCAGTAATACAGATAACAAGATCTAATTCCGCGTCAACCGCTTCAATAATGGAATCAGCTGCAAATGGAGCTGGAACATAGATAACAGAAGCATTAGCACCTGTGGCCTCAACAGCATCTCTTACTGTGTTAAATACAGGTACGCCTTCTACTTCTTGACCACCCTTACCTGGTGATGTACCGCCGACAATTTTTGTACCATATTCAAGCATTTGTTTTGTATGGAAACGGGCTGTTCCGCCAGTAATACCTTGAACAATAACTTTTGTATCTTTATTAATAAAAACGCTCACGTGAATTCCCCTTTCTTTGATCCTATTTGACTAATGAAACGATTTTTTGTGCACCGTCAGCCATGGATTCAGCAGCAATAATTTCAACGCTAGACTCAGCAAGGATTTTCTTACCTAATTCTACGTTTGTTCCTTCTAGACGAACAACAAGCGGAACCGATAGTCCAACCTGCTTAGCTGCTTCAACAACACCCTCAGCAATAACATCACACTTCATGATTCCACCAAAGATATTAACAAAAATACCTTTTACATTTGGATCTGAAAGGATAATTTTGAATGCTTCTGTAACCTTCTCAGCTGTTGCACCGCCGCCAACATCCAGGAAGTTAGCAGGATCTCCGCCATAATGCTTAACAATATCCATTGTAGCCATTGCAAGGCCCGCACCATTTACCATACAGCCGATATTTCCATCTAATGCGATATAGCTTAGGTCATATTTTGATGCTTCTATTTCTTTTGCATCCTCTTCTTCAAGGTCGCGATACGCTAAGACATCTTTTTGGCGATATAAAGCATTTGAATCAAAGTTTAATTTTGCATCTAAAGCCATAACCTTGCCGTCACCTGTTACCACTAATGGGTTAATTTCAGCGATTGAGCAATCTTTTTCAATATAGGCATTATATAAGCCCATCATAAATTTAACAGCTTGATTAACTAACTCGTTTGGAATATTAATATTAAAAGCAATGCGACGTGCTTGGAACGGCTGTAAGCCGATAGCTGGGTCGATTTCTTCTTTAAAAATTTTCTCAGGCGTTTTAGCCGCTACTTCTTCGATTTCTGTACCGCCTTCTTCAGATGCCATTAAAACGACACGTGAAGTGGCACGGTCTAATACTAAACCAACATAGTATTCTTTCTTAATGTCACAGCCTTCTTCAATTAGGAGGCGTTTTACTTCTTTACCCTCAGGACCAGTTTGATGCGTAACTAGGGTTTTACCTAAGATTTCGCTTGCATATGTACGAACCTCATCTAGGTTTTTCGCAACTTTTACTCCACCGGCTTTTCCCCGTCCGCCTGCATGGATTTGCGCTTTAACTACACATACCTGTGTTCCTAGTTCTTTAGCAGCTTCGACCGCTTCTTCCACTGTGAATGCCACTTTTCCGTTTGGAACAGTTACCCCGTATTTTCTGAGGATCTCTTTCCCTTGATACTCATGGATATTCATTTCCCATCCTCCTATCGAACTCTTCAAAAAATTGACTCCGTTTTCATTTTATATAATGACACAAACCTTGTCTACCATAAAGTATAAAAATTATACTCATCTTTAAAATATTCAGAAAAATAATAGCTAAGAAACCGTTTTCATAAGGATTTGGCAACTTTCCATTTTTTTCTTACAATAATAAAAAAACAGGCAAAAACCTGTTTTTTTCATTACTTTATTATGTTGATATAGTCCTTAACAGGGGCAAAACTTTTTCGATGATAAGGAGTGATTCCATATTGTTTAATGGCTTGGAGATGCTCCTTTGTTCCGTATCCCATATTTTGCTGAAAACCATAAACAGGATAACTCTCTGATAGCTCTTTCATTAACTCATCTCTTGCCACCTTTGCAACAATGGAGGCTGCTGCTATTGAGATACTTTTGGCGTCGCCTTTAATAATTGACTCGGTTGGATAGGGTGTTTCGAGCTTCATCGCATCGATCAGTAAAAAATCAGGCTTAGGTTCAAGAGAGACAACCGCAGCTTTCATGGCCTTTTTCGTGGCTTCATAAATATTCATTTCATCAATTTCTTCGGCAGGAATCATCGCTACACTATAAGCCATTGCCTCTTTTTTTATAAAACTTGCAAATTCCTCACGTTTTTTTTCAGTTAGTTTCTTCGAATCATCAATTCCAGCTAAGAAAAAATCCTCAGGTAAAATAACTGCGGCGGCCACAACCGGCCCTGCAAGAGGCCCTCTGCCTACCTCATCTACCCCCGCTATGAAACTAAAACCTTGTGCACGAATCTTCCTTTCATATTGATTCATTTCAGCAAACTTTGCACGGAGAAGTTTTTCTTGCTCTCTTTGTTTTTTCCATTTTGTCAAGGATGCTTGAACACCTTTTCGTTCATCTTTTTCAAGGTCAACAATAAAAGAATCTGTTTCCTCTAAAATTTCCACCAGTTTTTCCTCTATTTGGGCAATTGAAAGTCTCTTCATGTGTAATCACCTTGTTTATTAATTGAAAGACTATATTAAACTTGAATGTTGATCTCGCTCCAATCTACCTGGTTCAACTTTTAATAAAGCCAATTGAAAAAATCAAGCCCTCCATAGGGAGAGCTTTTTTATGAGTTATTTTGCATAGGGATTGGAATATCTTTTGGTCTTTCCAATGAAAGTGGTCCGAATTTTTCTGAACGGATTTCTCTAATGACTAATTCTGCCACTTTATCATAATCAACCATCCCTCCGCCCATTAAACAGCCTCTAAGCGTACCAATATGGTCAAATAATGCAACAATATCCTCAGGTATCTCATTTAGCTTGTACCGTTCCTGTAAGCGTTCTGGATAGGCCTTTTCTAAAAAGCGGAGCGAGTAAACCGTTAGGTCTTGGAGATTTAATAAAGTATCCTTTATTGCACCTGTTATCGCCAGCTTCATTCCAACTTCTTGGTCTTCAAATTTTGGCCATAAAATCCCCGGCGTATCAAGCAGTTCCATCTCTTTTCCTACTTTTATCCACTGTTGTGCTTTCGTTACACCAGGAGTATTTCCTGTTCTTGCAATGTTTTTCTTTGCGAGACGGTTAATAAGCGTGGATTTCCCTGCATTGGGTATTCCCACAATCATTGCTCGGATGGCTCTTGGTTTCACACCTTTTGCTTTTAACCGATCAAATTTTTCTTTTAGTATTTCATTTGAAGCCTGGACAATATTTTTCATGCCCTCGCCTGCTTGAGAATTGATTGCTAATGCTTTAATTCCCTTTTCAGCAAAGTAAGCAATCCATTCTCTTGTCACTTCTTTATCAGCCATATCAGCCTTATTTAATAAAACTAATCTTGGTTTATGCTGGATAATTTCGTCTATCATTGGATTTCTAGAGGAATATGGAATTCTCGCGTCCACCAATTCAAAAATAATATCAACCAGCTTTAACTTTTCTGTGACCTCTCTGCGAGCCTTGGCCATATGGCCGGGAAACCACTGGATCGTCAAAGTGCCACCTCCTTTTAAAAGCTTAAACTATTGACCATTAACCGTAACTATATGAGCATCCTTTAAAGGCCAGTAAACTACGTTTGTTTTTCCAATCACCTTACTCATTGGTACGGTTCCAATATGTCTTGAATCTTTACTAAAACGGCGGTTATCTCCCATCACAAACAATTCACCTTTTGGAACGGTTTTACGGCCAATTTTTTCTTCAAGGGTGAATGAACCCGTTAACGGACCATCTTCTACTTGTTTCTTATACTCATCCAAATAAGGCTCTTTATACGCTTTTCCATTGATATATAAAACATCATCCTTATACTCTAGCGTATCGCCTGGGAGACCTATTACACGTTTGATGTAATCCTTTCCTTCCGGGGCATGAAAAACGATAATATCAAATCGCTTAGGCTCCCCGATTTTGTAACTGAATTTATTAACAATCATCCTGTCTTGGTCTTTTAATGTCGGCATCATGGATAACCCATCTACAACTATTGGAGCAAAAAGAAAATATCGAATGACTGCAGCTAAAGCAACTGCAATTAATAATGCTTTCGTCCATTCCCATAGTTCATTTTTCTTCTTTGTCATACTATTCCCCACCAATCACTATTAAAAAATGTCTTATAAAGCCTATTTTACAAAAGTTAAACTTAATTAACACGATGGGATGATCATTTTAACCAAACTTTAATAATTTGATTAAAAATCAGCTAAATAAATGAAACAATTCGATACATATCATTTACCATGACTAGATTTGTTATGTATAAAAAAGAAAAGCGGAAGTGCCTCTTTTGCATGTTGACTGAACACTAGAGTGAGACAAAAAAAGAGCCTGCTTGAGCAAGCCCTTTTTCGTCTCTTATTATCGAATCTCTTTAATTCTAGCTTTTTTACCACGAAGGTTACGCAAGTAGTAAAGCTTAGCACGGCGAACTTTACCGCGGCGAATTACTTCAAGCTTCGCAATTTTTGGTGTGTGTACTGGGAAAGTACGCTCTACGCCTACTCCGTAAGAAACTTTACGTACTGTAAAAGTTTCGCTAATTCCACCACCACGACGCTTAATCACAACACCTTCGAATAACTGAATACGCTCACGAGTACCCTCGACAACCTTTACGTGTACACGTACAGTGTCACCAGGACGGAACGCAGGAAGATCAGTGCGAAGTTGTTCTTGTGTGATTTCTCTAATTAATTGTTGCATCGTTTTCAACTCCTTCCAACAGATGCTCATACAAATCATCTTTCCTTGTTACATGCAGCGGAACATCGTTATAAGACTTCAATCTGAAAACTCTCAGCTCGCAAGTCACAAGAAGTATCATAACATAATTATTTGGAGCCTGCAATATTACTCGTAATCTTTTTTTACTTCTTTAAGCCATTTTTCTTGTTCTTTAGTGAGTTCGATTTTATCTAATAAATCCGGTCTTCTTAAAAGCGTCCTTCTTAGCGCCTCTTTATTGCGCCATTCTTCAATGAGTTTATGGTTACCAGACAAGAGGACATCTGGAACCTTCAACCCGCGAAAATCAGCCGGTCTTGTGTAATGTGGATGTTCTAGCAGCCCTGTGCTAAAAGAGTCTTTCTGATGCGATTCTTCATTCCCTAGGACTTCTGGCAATAATCGGACAACACTATCCACTACCACCATTGCACCAAGCTCGCCCCCAGTTAAGACATAATCACCAATTGAAATTTCGTCCGTGACGACATGTTCCCTGATCCGTTCATCATACCCCTCATAATGACCGCAAATAAAGATCAAGTGCTCTTCTTTAGCTAATTCCTCTGCTTTTCGCTGTTCAAAACGCTCACCTTGCGGGCAAAGGAGAATAACCCTTGGATTTTTGCTTTTTGCTTGTTCTCTAAGTGAGGCAACAGCATCAAAAATAGGCTGTGGTTTTAGAACCATTCCTGCCCCTCCGCCGTAGGGATAATCATCTACCGTAGAATGTTTGTTATCTGCAAAATCACGAAAATTCACTACGTTGTACTGTACTGAAGATTTCTCAGCCGCTTTTTGTAAAATAGAATGACCGAAAACTCCGGAAAACATTTCCGGAAATAATGTCAGGATATCGATTTGCATCATGACAAAAGACCTTCCATTGGATCAATGATAATCACTTTTTCTTTTACATCTACTTTTTTTACTACATCATGAATATAAGGGATTAGGTTTTCTTTGCCGCCTTTCCCTTTCACAACCCATACATCATTGGCGCCGGGTGAGAGAATCTCTGTTACCTTTCCGATTTCTTCCCCCTTTGTAGTGGCAACAAGACAACCGATTATTTCATGATAATAGAATTCATCTTCTTCTAATTCATCAAGTTGTGATTCAGGTACTTTTAAGATACCTTCTTTAAATTTTTCAACTTCATTAATATTATTGTAGCCTTCAAATGTCAGTAACTCAAAATTCTTATGCGTCCGGTGGCTTTTTACCGTTAATTCAACAGGAGTCTTGGAATTTGGCATAAATAAATAAAGGACATTCCCGGCCTTGTAACGTTTTTCCGGAAAGTCAGTTTTGGAAACTACTCGTACCTCGCCTTTAATCCCTTGTGTATTAACAATTTTTCCTACATTAAACCATTTTTCCATTTTTGCTTCACCTTCTATCTAATTTCCTTAATAATACCGTCTTCAACAATAATCGTAGATTGTCCATTCCTCTCGTCCCAATTATCACCAACATTTACTTCTATGAGGGCTTGGACTTCTTTTTCTTGCACTTCACTGCCTAGTGGTAGGATATGTAATTGTTCCATTTGAAACTCAAAAAGCGAAATTTTTTCTTTACGGATTTGAATTTCTTTATCAAATTTTTTCTTTAATGCTTCCGAAGAAAAGTTTTTTGTTCTTTCCAACCGTTTAAGTTCGAATAATAGCTGATCACTTTCCTTTTTCAGCTGCATGATCCTACCTTGAAACTTTTCGAAAAGCTGTTCCTTGCTTTTTTCAGTTAATACTTGTTTCACCACAACAGTTTGAATCAGCTGCAAAAAGATCCGCCTCCCTGTGTTCTAATAGGAACTATGCAAAAAAGGGAGGAATGAATCCCTCCCTTTTATCTAGATGCAAAAAGCTATTCACCAATTTCTAGAAAAATTTTCTTTTGTTGTGATGATCCTGCCGCATATACAACAGTTCTAATGGCCTTTGCAACGCGCCCCTGTTTCCCGATTACTTTCCCCATATCCGATTTATTGACGGATAATTGATAGGTAATACGAGATTCATCTTCTAAGACATCCACATGAACATCTTCAGGAAAATCAACAAGAGGCTTAACAATCGTTTCGATTAATTGTTTCATACGTTAAACAATTACTTGTTTAATTTTGCATTATGGAATTTTTCCATGATGCCTTGGTTTGAGAAAAGGTTACGAACTGTATCAGATGGTTTCGCACCGTCTTTTAACCATTTAAGAGCTAATTCTTCGTTGATGTCAACTAGTGCTGGCTCAGCAACTGGATTGTAAGTTCCAACTGTTTCGATGAAACGGCCATCACGTGGTGAACGAGAATCTGCTACTACAATACGATAGAAAGGAGTTTTCTTAGCTCCCATACGCTTTAAACGAATTTTTACTGCCATTTTAAATAAGCACCTCCGAATAGTTTCACACAAGATAGTATAATATCAATTCTTTTATAGTTTGTAAAGTGTTTTTTCTTTACAACCATTATTACCAATTTTTTTCAGCCTAAAACTTAAAAGGAAACTTAAATCCGCCCTTTTTCTTGCCTTTCATCTGCATTCCGGACATTTGTTTCATCATCTTCTTCATGTCTTCGAACTGCTTTAATAAGCGGTTAATTTCAGTAACTGGACGTCCGCTTCCTTTGGAAATTCTTTTCTTGCGGCTGGCATTAAGAATTTCCGGGTTATTTTTCTCTGCTTTGGTCATGGATTGAATGATCGCTTCCACGTGTGCAATTTGCTTTTCATCAATTTGAATATTATTCAAACCTTTGATTTTATTTGCCCCTGGCATCATCTTTAGCAATTCATCCAATGGACCTAAATTTCGAACTTGGCCAAGTTGATCCAAAAAGTCCTCTAAAGTAAAGGAAGCTGTCCGCATTTTCTGCTCTAACTCTTTAGCTTTTTGTTCATCCACATTCGCCTGTGCTTTTTCAATAAGCGTCAGAACATCGCCCATGCCCAAGATTCTCGAAGCCATTCGTTCTGGATGGAACGGCTCTAATGCATCCATTTTTTCACCAAGACCGACAAATTTAATTGGTGTCTGGGTAACGGCACGAATAGACAAGGCGGCTCCACCACGG
Organism: Neobacillus cucumis; assembly: GCF_002860255.1. Lineage (GTDB taxonomy): Bacteria > Bacillota > Bacilli > Bacillales > Cytobacillaceae > Neobacillus > Neobacillus cucumis_A. The sequence goes on along the minus strand of NZ_PGVE01000035.1, from coordinate 173,471 downwards.
GTATCACCATCAAGCTTAGTTAGGACCACACCTGTTAAGCCAAGCTGCTCATTAAAGCTCTGAGCTACATTGACAGCGTCCTGCCCCGTCATCGCATCGACCACAAGGAAGATTTCGTCTGGTTTGGTTAGTTCTTTAATGTCCTTTAGCTCGTCCATTAAAGCTTCGTCCACATGCAGACGTCCGGCGGTATCAATTAAGACATAATCATGATGTTCTTCTTTTGCTTTTGCAATAGCCTGCTTGGCGATTTCAACTGGGCTTACTTGGTCCCCTAGTGAGAATACAGGCATATCTAGTTGTTTACCCAGAGTTTCAAGCTGCTTGATCGCTGCAGGACGATAGATATCAGCTGCAACCAGCAAAGGTTTGCGATTATACTTTTTACGAAGTAATAGCGACAGCTTTCCTGTGGTTGTTGTTTTTCCGGCCCCTTGCAGTCCGACCATCATAATAACCGTCGGCGGACGATTGGAAGCAGCAATTTTGCTATGTTCGCCCCCCATTAACTCGGTTAGTTCCTCGTTAACGATTTTGATAATCTGCTGTCCAGGAGTTAAACTCTTTAGGACCTCTTGCCCTACAGCACGATCACTGACTTTTTTAACAAAATCTTTAACAACTTTGAAGTTAACGTCTGCTTCTAGTAGTGCAAGTCGGACTTCACGCATCATTTCTTTGACATCCGCTTCAGATACTTTCCCTTTTCCACGGATCTTTTGGATTGTATTTTGCAGTCGGTCGGCTAATCCTTCAAACGCCATTCATGCCGCCTCCTAATCTAATTTCTCAAGCTCAGTCACAATTTTTAATAAAGCTTCTTTTGATGGGTTCTCCTCGTTAAGCAATTGTTTCATGTCCCTGATCAGTCTGGTGCGCTCTTGAAATTTCTGAAGTAATAACAGCTTTTCCTCATACTCCTCGAGCATTGCCTCTGTCCGTTTAATATTATCATAAACGGCCTGTCTGCTGACGTCATACTCTTCAGCAATTTCCCCCAGAGAGTAATCATCTAAATAATAGAGAGACATATAGCTTTGTTGCTTTGGAGTTAACAGCGAAAAGTAAAAATCATATAGATAATTCATTCGCGTTGTCTTTTCAAGCATCATGCCAGTATTCCCTCCAATACCAATGTTAAGTGAAAAGCCTTTACAAAAAGTAGTTTACAGGGTCATATCCTATCTGTCAAGAAAATACCTTTACAACCTATTCTGTTTTTTCCACTTGATCGGCAAATAATCCGTAAACATATTTTTCTGCATCAAATTCTTGTAGATCATCCATTTTTTCACCAAGACCCACAAATTTAACAGGGATCTTTAATTCATTCCGAATGGCAAGAACGATACCGCCCTTTGCCGTACCATCCAATTTGGATAGGACAATTCCACTGACGTTTGTTGCTTCCTTAAACGTTTTTGCCTGAATCAGAGCATTCTGGCCGGTTGTCGCATCAAGAACTAAAATAACTTCATGCGGAGCACCAGGAATCTCGCGTTCAATGACACGTTTTACCTTTTCTAACTCTTTCATTAAGTTCACTTTATTTTGAAGACGTCCGGCGGTATCACACAATAAAATATCGGCATGGCGTGATTTAGCTGCTTGAATGGCATCATACATAACTGCTGCCGGGTCAGAGCCCGCTGCTTGCTTAATCACTTCGACACCAACTCTTTCCCCCCATACCTCAAGCTGTTCAATGGCACCGGCACGGAAGGTATCCCCTGCCGCCATCAACACTTTCTTACCTTCACTCTTAAACTTATACCCAAGTTTTCCGATGGTTGTTGTTTTGCCAACCCCATTCACTCCAACAAATAGAATTACCGTTAATCCATCGGGCTGAATGTTTAATTTCGATGATTGTTCTTCACCGGAATTATAAATGTCAACAAGCTTCTCGGAAATGACACTTTGTACTTCTTGAGGATCTTGAATGTTTCGGCGTTTTACTTCCATCTTGAGATCATCAATTAGCTCCATAACCGTTTCAAAACCAACATCCGCCTGAATTAAAATTTCCTCTAGTTCTTCAAAAAAATCTTCATCGACTTTTCGATATCTTGCCACAAGGTCGTTTACTTTTCCGGAAAAACTATCTCTCGTTTTCGTTAAGCCTTCTTTAAACTTTTCCGTTACTGTATCCGTAGATTTTGAGATTTTTTCTTTTAATTTTTTAAAAAAGCTCATATTTTCACTTCCTTAAATTATGATTCAACAAGTTCTTTTGTATCCTCGAGGCGGACAGATACGAGTTTTGAAACCCCTGATTCCTGCATGGTTACCCCGTACAGAACATCAGCCTCTTCCATCGTGCCTTTTCGATGGGTAATGACGATAAATTGTGTTTCTTCACTATACCGTTTTAAATATTGGCTGAAGCGGTGTACATTTGCCTCATCCAAAGCTGCTTCTACCTCATCAAGAATACAGAATGGAACAGGCCGTACTTTTAATATAGAGAATAACAAAGCAATAGCCGTTAGTGCACGTTCTCCTCCGGATAGAAGTCCAAGGTTTTGAAGCTTTTTGCCTGGCGGCTGGGCAACAATTTCAACACCAGTATTCAACAGATCTTCCGGTTCAGTAAGAACTAAATCCGCTCTTCCTCCTCCAAAAAGGGTCCGGAATGTCGGTTCAAAATGTTCGCGAATCCCTTCAAAGGTTTGTTCGAATCTTCTTTTCATTTCTGTATCCATTTCCTCAATAACCTTATAGAGAGTATCTTTTGCCTCTTGAAGGTCTGTTTTTTGTTCATTTAAGAACTCATATCGTTCAGAAACCCGTTCATATTCTTCAATTGCTCCTAGGTTAACATTGCCAAGCTCTTCAATCGCCAGCTTGATCAATTTTACTTTTTTCCTTGCTTCTTCAACCGGGATAGTTAATGGATATTGTTCTTTTGCTCCATCAAAAGAGAGGAGGTATTCTTCCCTTAGCTGCGAAAGTCGATTTTCGAGTTCCACATCCAAACGGTTGATTTTTACTTCCTCATCCTTTAAGACTACAATCATCCCTTTATGAAGTCGCTTTAACTCTTTTGCATCTAACTCCGTATTCTCAAGTGAGTCTTGCATGGATAAACGTTCTTGTCGTCTCTCCGTAATTAACTGTAAGGTCGCTTCTTTATCCTGCTGTTTTCGTTTAGCAGCAGCTTCTAATTGCTCTTCCCCTGAGGAACTATTCGTCATTTCTGATGTTAAAAGATTCAAATCCTCGGTAAAAATCGTCAGTTTTTGCTCACTGTCTCTTAAATCATCACTGAGTTGAGTCAGGCGTTCTTTTGCATGAATAAACTGCTCGTTTTTAGAAGCAAACTCTATTTTTAATTCATTGATTTCATTTGTCAACGTTTCTTTTGAGCTCAAATCATTTGTTTTTTGTTCTGTCAGCGTAGCAATTTGGGCATCCAGCTCAGCAATGGTTATTTTAAAGGATTCAAAAGCAGATGTTAATTCGCTTTTCCTTTTAAAAAGGGACTCTTTCTCTTCCGTTAATTGTCCTTTTTCAAGGTCATAAAGTGCTAAACGGTCATTTAGGTTCTTCTCTTGAAGCTCTGCCTCGCGTAGGTCCCCTTTGATAGATTGCTCACTTAGTCTCAGCGACTCGCCATTTTGACGAATCTCATCCACTTGTTTTTCAACTTGTTGAACTTCTGCTTTTAATCTCTTAACCGTTGTTTCTAAGCCTGTCGTTTTTGCTTCCATTACGACTAGATTTTCCTTTAAAGTTTCAAGTTCACCTTTTCTCGTTAACAAGGATGTCGTTTTTTGCTTCAGCGCCCCACCGGTCATGGAACCCCCAGGATTAACGATATCTCCATCCACTGTCACCATTCTTGCCCGATATTGAAGTATTTTAGCTAATTCATTCGCTCCCTTTAAGTCCTTCGTTATGACCACATTTCCAAGCAGATTATTCATAATTTCAGTATATTTCGGGTCAAATTTAACAAGGCTAACCCCGGTCCCAATTAAGGATGGATGGTTCTGAATGGCAGACAGCTGTGCAGCTGATAAAGTTCTCCCTTTAATAACGCTTAAGGGTAGAAATGTGGCTCGGCCAAATGAATTTTGCTTCAAATATTGAATAGCCGTCCGTGCATTCTGCTCAGTATCTACCACAATATGCTGAAGCGCACCGCCAAGGGCTGTTTCTATTGCGGTTTCATACTCTTTTGGAACGGTTACAAGCTCTGCTACCGCCCCCTCGATTCCTTTTAACTTATTTTCACGAGCCTTAAGGACCTCTTTAACACCTTGAAAAAAGCCAGCAAAGTCTTCTTCCATCTCTTCAAGCATTTCTTTTCTTGATTTTGCCTGCTGAAGCAGCTGGTAGGCTTGATACAAGGTTTTTTCTTGCTTCTCATAATTATTTTTAACAGCCTCAAGTTCACGCTGTCCTTCACGGTACGCAACTAAATGTTCAGCTAGTCTTTTTTGAACCTCATCTAAGGCTGTTTTGATTTCCAGTTTTTTACTTTGAGCCGTAAGACGGTCCTGCAAATATTTCTCGTTTTCGGTATCAAGCCGGATAACTCTTCGTTCTTGCTGATCTAATTGCTGGTCAATATATTTTATTTCGTTTTTCGCGCCAGCTTGGTCGTTTAATAAATCAATATACTCACTTTTTAAGCCTTCAATTTTTTCTTCTATATTCTCTGAAAATAAAGGCAGCTTTTCTTGCCGTTCTTTTAATTCGAATTGCAATTTTTCAACTTGTATCGTTAGGTCCTTTACTGTTTCAGCCTGTAGGTCTCTATTTTTCCTTAGTTGAATGATGCGGTCAGTAAGTTCAGAGATATTCGTTTTTAACTGTTCTTTATTTTGAGCAGCATTCTTCTTCCGTTCCTTTAGTACTTCTTTTCTTCCCTCAAGCTTTTCGAGTTCTTCACTAGCATGTAAAAGCACATTCTGCAAATCAGTGATGGACTCGTCCATGGCAGCAATCTTGTCCCTTGTCTCGACCATTTCTGCTTCTTTCACTTGCAATTCGGAGGAAAGTTTTAGTTCTTCCTGTTGGTGCTCCTCTAATTGCTTAGAAAGTTGTTCCCATTTTTGATGGAGGTCTTCTATCTCAAAAACAGTTAACGCCACCTCAATCTTTTCAAGCTCTCCTTTTTTCTCTAAAAAGTCTTTTGCCATAGATGCTTGAATTTTCAGCGGCTCCACTTGGCCCTCAAGTTCATGTAAAATGTCATTCACACGATTTAAATTATCTTGTGTTTCAAACAGTTTTACTTCTGCTTTTTTCTTACGATTCTTATATTTCAGAACCCCGGCAGCCTCTTCAAAGATTGTTCGGCGTTCCTCTGCCTTGCTGTTTAATATCTCTTCTACTTTTCCTTGGCTGATAATAGAAAAAGCTTCCCGGCCAAGACCAGAATCCATAAATAAATCAATGATATCTTTAAGACGGCATGACTGTTTATTTATAAAAAAATCACTATCACCTGAGCGCGAAACCCGTCTAGTCACACTAACTTCATTAAAATCAATCCCTAATCCTTGATCGGTATTATCTAATGTCAGTGTCACTTCAGCAAAATTCAGAGCTTTTCTGGAATCGCTTCCGGCAAAGATAATATCTTCCATTTTGCTGCCTCTTAAAGACTTGGCAGATTGTTCCCCCAATACCCAGCGAATAGCATCCGTAATATTACTTTTGCCGCTGCCATTGGGACCAACTACAGCCGTTACTCCAGGAACAAAATCAACTTCAATGCGCTCAGCAAAAGATTTAAAGCCAATAATGTCCAACCGTTTTAAAAACATTTCTTTTATCCTCCCTACGCTGCACGGGGATTTCTCCTGCAAACATTGTCATTTCTACGTTGTTTTTGTTTTTAATACCTTAAGGGCCATTTCAGCCGCATGCTGCTCGGCTTCTTTCTTCGATTTTCCAGTGCCTACACCAAGCTCTGCCCCATTAAGTGATACTCTTGAAACAAATTCCTTATTATGGGCAGGCCCTTTTTCCTGAAGGACACGATATTCGATTATACCCGCTCCATCGCGCTGAACAAGCTCTTGTAACTGACTTTTAAAATCCATCACATGAGAAAAAGCACCGGCATTTATTTTAGGAAAGACCACTCTTTCAAGGAATTCGACTACTTTCTCAATTCCCTGATCCAAATATAGTGCACCAATGAAAGCTTCAAATACGTCTGCTAGAAGGGCAGGCCGTTCCCTTCCGCCAGTCATCTCTTCACCTTTGCCCAGTAAAATATGCTTGCCAAATTCAAGTTCATTAGCTAGTGAAACCAGTGAAGGCTCACATACGATAGCAGCACGCAGTTTCGTTAATTCTCCTTCAGTCATCGTAGGATATTTTTTAAAAAGGAATTGTGAAACCGTTAATTCTAGGACAGCGTCTCCTAAAAATTCAAGTCTTTCATTATCTTCGAATGGCTTTCTGCGATGCTCATTCACATAGGATGAATGTGTAAATGCTTGTTTTAATAATTTTTCGTTTTCAATCGTCACTCCGATTGAAGTCTGAAAATCCTTAAATTGATTTTCTTTTGCGCGATTTACCTCTTTATCTTTACCGTTCTTGCGCATGAATTTCTCCACCTTGCATTTAATTTACAAACTACTTACTAAGAGTTTAAAAAAGTTTTTATGAAAACGCAAAGAAACTTGGCAGATAGTTTTGCCAAGTTCACTGCCAAGTTCTATCATACAGAATAAAGCTCCGTTTGCAAACGGAGCTTTTGAATAAATCTAACGGGATTATTTACTGCTATTTATGTAATTAACAGCATCACCAACTGTACTGATTTTTTCAGCATCATCGTCAGAAATTTCCATATCGAACTCATCTTCTAATTCCATTACTAGTTCAACTACGTCAAGGGAATCAGCGCCAAGATCATCTTTAAATGAAGCTTCAAGCTTAACTTGAGACTCATCAACACCTAAACGGTCAACGATGATTTTTGTAACACGTTCTAATACCTCTGCCATACTTGTTCACCTCCCCTCAAGCTATTATAGAGTATTTCATTAAAAAGATAAATCTAAAATAAAATTATTTTCACATCACCATGCCGCCATTAACATGGAGCGTCTGACCAGTGATATACGATGCATCATCAGATGCGATAAAGGCGGTTATTTTAGCTATATCCTTAGGCTCCCCTAATCGAGCTAAAGGAATTTGTTTTAACATTTCTGACTTTACTTCTTCAGATAATTTATCTGTCATGTCAGTGGTGATAAAGCCAGGAGCGATAGCATTTACTGTGATATTGCGTGATGCCAATTCTTTGGCTGTTGTTTTCGTTAAGCCAATGACTCCAGCTTTTGCTGCCACATAGTTGACTTGACCTGGATTTCCGCTTACACCGACAACAGAGGCAATATTAATAATCCGGCCAACTCGCTGCTTCATCATTTGTCTTGTCACAGCTTTTGTACAGAGGAATACACCTTTTAGGTTGGTATTGATTACATCATCCCATTCCTCTTCCTTCATTCTCATTAATAAATTATCTCTTGTAATACCAGCGTTATTAACGAGAATGTCTAGTCTTCCGAAACGGTCTACAGCTGCTTTTACCATTTCCGTCACTTCTTCAGAATCTGCAACGTTACATTTTACCGCAAAAGCATCTCTGCCAAGAGCCTTAATTTCATCCACAACCTCATTTGCTTTTGCTTCACTGCCGGAAAAATTTACTGCAACATTAGCACCTTGTCTTGCTAATTCTAAAGCAATTTCTCTGCCGATTCCTCGGGATGCACCCGTAACAAGAGCTGTTTTCCCATCTAAAATCATAGTTTTTCCTCCTTTAAGGCGTCTAATACAGTCTGAGCGCTTTCCTCATCCGACACTGAATAAGTTTTAACAGTCTTATCAATTTTCTTGATTAATCCTGATAGTACTTTACCAGGGCCAATTTCAATGAATGTATCAACCCCAAGGCTGATCATTTTTGCTACGGAATCTTCCCATAGTACCGGAGAGTAAAGTTGTTCTATTAATTTATCTTTAATGTCTAAATTTGCACTAATTGGTTCTGCCGTAACGTTTGCAATCACTGGGATTTCGGCATCCTTCATTTCTATTTGATCTAGAACTTCACGTAATTGATTCGCTGCCGGTTTCATTAATGCTGAATGGAACGGTCCGCTTACCTCTAGAGGCAATACTCTTTTAGCGCCTGCTTCTTTTGCCTTAGCACCAGCATTTTGTACGCCTTCCCTTGAACCGGAAATAACAATTTGACCAGGACAGTTTAAATTTGCTAAGGAAACAGGGAAACCCGTTTCATTCACTTCATCTGTCACTTTTTGAAGCGCATCACGATCTAATCCTAAAACAGCGGCCATTGAACCCTCACCATTAGGAACAGCATGTTCCATAAACTCTCCCCGTTTGCGAACAGCGTAAACCCCATCTTCAAAAGATAGTACCCCTGCTGCAACCAGAGCCGTATATTCTCCTAAGCTGTGCCCTGCAACAAAATCAGCCTTAATGCCAGAACGTTGAAAGTAGTCTAAGATAGCGATACTCGTTGTTAACAATGCCGGCTGTGTATTATACGTCAACGTCAACTCTTCTTTTGGACCTTCAAAGATTAGCTCAGATAAAGGTACATTTAGCTTTTTATCTGCTTTTGAAAAATAATCCATAATGTCAGGGTGTTTTTCTGCTAACTCTTTCCCCATTCCTACCGTTTGTGAGCCTTGACCAGGAAAAACAAAAGCTATTTTACTCATATTAACACCTCTATTGTTCTAATTTTACTGAATCTGAATCTGACTCTTCTACTGCTTTATGAATTAATTGGACAACATCGTTACCTACCATTTCCCTTGTCTGCCTGATTGCACTATAAATAGCTTGGGCGTTGGATGAACCATGTGCCTTAATGACCGGTGCTTTTAGTCCAAAAAGAGCGGCACCGCCATACTCTGAATAATCCATTGTATTTTTCAATTTCATTAGGTTTGGTTTTAAGACGGCTGCAGCCAGTTTACTTGTAAAACTGCTCATTAACGCAGTTTTTAGCATTTTAAACATCGATAGGGCGGTGCCTTCAAGTGTTTTCAACACCATATTACCGGTAAATCCATCGGTCACCACAACGTCTGCCACACCTTCGAGTAAATCCCGTGCCTCGACATTTCCAACAAAATTCAAATTACTATTTTTCAATAGAGTAAACGCACTTTTGGTCAGTTCATTACCTTTCTTTTCTTCCGTACCAATATTTAGAAGCCCCACTCTTGGATTTTTCAAACCTCTAACCTTTTCACTATAAATGGAACCCATGATGGCAAATTGAACTAAATGTTCAGGCTTTGCATCGGCATTTGCTCCCACATCGAGAAGAAGAAAGCCCTCTCCGCCAATGGTTGGAAGTGTAGGTGCAAGCGCAGGCCGATCGATTCCTTCAATGCGTCCTACAACAAATAGTCCAGCCGCCATTAATGCACCTGTATTCCCTGCTGAGATACAGGCGTCAGCTAAGCCATCGGTAACTTGTTTTGCTGCTAGAACCATGGAGGCATCTTTTTTACGGCGAACAGCTCTTACTGGTTCATCCGTTCCAAGTATAACTTCCGTTGTATGTAAAATAGATATTCTTTCGTGACTCGTAAGTGTTTCCTTGATTTGTTTTTCGTCCCCCACAAGGGTAATATGTATATCAGAAAAGGACTGAACAGCCTTCATTGCACCTAATACAATTTCTTTTGGGGCATGATCTCCGCCCATGGCATCGATTGCTATTTTCATGTGTCTCATCCCTTAATTATTTTTCGAACGATACATTTCAAAATCTCCGGTAAAAACTAGTTCATTATTGACAAAACTTTTTACTTCTACGGATGTTCTTCCGGAATCATCTATTTTTGTTACCTTGGCTTTGGCAATTACACGTTCATTTAAATTGACAGATCGTTTAAATTGAATATTTGCCTTGGCCGTTAAAGCCAATTCGTCATTAATGACAGCAACAGCAAGTGAATTAGCCTGTGCAAAAACATGGTGCCCTCGAGCAATATTATTACGCTTAAAAACATGTTCTTTTTTTACATCAAAAATAGAGATGGCATTTTGGTCTAGTTCAATATGGATAATTTCACCGATTACTTCTTCTAATGGTAAGGAGCGGACTTCGTCATCAAAACGTTTCTCCGCAACAGTTTTAATTCGTTCACGAAGTTCCGGTATCGATAACTCCAAGCGGTCGAGACGGATGGTCTGAACACTAACTTGAAATTTTTCCGCTAGTTCTTCATCTGTTATAAAAGGATTATCTTTTATGGTAGAAGTTAATAATTGTTGTCGCTCTTTTTTGCTTCTTCTCATGATTTTCACACCGTCCGAGCTCTTATGACTAGGTACTAAGAGTAGTATAAAATTTAAAAAAGCAGATTGCAAGATTAATTTTATTTTTGGAAAATCAGAAGTGCCCGGTTTACTACAGAAGAATAGGGTCACCGGGCACTAAAAAGACGCTATTTTAGTTTAAGCAAAAACTTTATTGACTAATCAAGTTTCTCCCCTTCTAACACGCCTGATTCTTTAATATTATCTCGTAAGTATTGATATTCAGGGTCTGTCCAAAAAGCTTCTGAACTTATCAGCATGCTTGCGTCACTTCTGGCTGTTTCCAGTGCACGATAATCATGCACCATATCAGCTACCTTAAACTCAGGTACTCCACTTTGTTTTCTCCCAAAAAAATCCCCTGGTCCTCTTAGCTCTAAATCTTTCTCACTTAAAACAAAGCCATCGTTAGTTTCAGTCATAATCCGCATTCTTTCTTGGCCAACTTCTGATTTTGGACTTGCAAGCAGAATACAGTAGGACTGAGCGCTTCCTCGTCCCACACGACCGCGCAGCTGATGCAATTGGGAAAGACCAAAGCGCTCAGCATCATAAATAACCATCATTGTCGCATTAGGCACATTTACCCCAACCTCGACAACTGTTGTGGAAACAAGAACTTGAACGTTATTTTCACTAAACGCCTTCATTACTGTTTCTTTCTCTTCGGATGATAAACGGCCGTGCATAAGACCAACTGTAAAACGATCTTGAAAAAAGTGGCTTAAAGTCATATGAACATCGATCGCGTTTTGAACATCCAGCTTCTCTGACTCTTCAATTAACGGACAAATCACATAGGCTTGATGGCCTTTCATTAATTCTTTTTCAATAAAACCCAAGACACGTTCAAGCATTTCAGGTTTTGCCCAATAAGTCTCAATTGTTTTTCTTCCGGCAGGCATTTCGTCTATGATTGAAACATCCATTTCACCAAAAACGGTAATGGCAAGCGTCCTAGGAATAGGAGTTGCTGTCATGAATAAGACGTCCGGATTTTCGCCCTTTTCTCGTAAAATCCTCCGCTGCTCCACCCCGAAGCGGTGCTGCTCATCTGTGATTACAAAGCCGAGCTTGTGAAATGTTACCTCATCCTGGATCAGTGCATGGGTTCCAATTAAGATATCTATCTTTCCTTCTTTTAATTCTTGAAGGATTTCACGTCGCTGTTTACCTTTTATGGAGCTTGTTAAAAGTTCGCATCGTACATTAACAGGTTCTAATAAATTTTTTAACGATTCTGCATGCTGCTCTGCTAATATTTCTGTTGGCACCATTAGTGCCCCCTGATAGCCTGCGGTTACTGCAGCATAAAGCCCGATAGCTGCTACAACCGTTTTACCAGAGCCTACGTCCCCTTGGAGCAGTCTATTCATGTGATAGGGTGATTTTAAATCTGCTAATAATTCATTAACAACCTTCTTTTGGGCATTTGTTAATGGGAATGGAAGACTATTGATCAGTTCCATTAGTTTCGCCAAGTCATATTTTTGCTCTATTCCTGGAGAATGTTCGCGTTCAAACTTTCTTAATGCTTGCATTTTCAACTGAAACAAAAGAAATTCTTCATAGACAAAACGCCTTCTAGCTTGTTTTACTTCCTCCGGATTATTAGGAAAATGCATGATTTTTAATGCATCATGTTTGCCCATAAGTCGATACTTCTTTAGAAAAGTTTCTGGAAGTGTCTCTTCAATATACTTTCCATATTGTTGAAAAGCCAGATGGATAAACTTTCGCATCCCTTTTGTTGTTACTTTGCCCCTCAATGAATACACTGGTTCAAAGGCGTTTGCCTTCGTGTTATGTCCTATTTGCATTTCATTTGCTGTAATTGTTTGCCTATGCGCATCCCATTTTCCTGTTACCGTAATGGTTTCATTCATGTTGATTTTATTTTTCAAATATGGCTGGTTAAAGAAGACGACTTTTATCAGATATGCTCCAACAAATAGCCGGATTGTCAGCTTTGATTTCTTTCTCCCAAAATAGTTAAGAGAAGGCTCACTGTGAACCTTCCCTTCGACTGTCACTTTCTCATCATGCTGTACTTCGGTTAGATCTTTAAGTGAGTAGTCTTCATACCGATACGGAAAGTATTCTAATAAATCCCCAATTGTATATATCCTCATTTCCGCAAAGGATTCTGCCGTTTCTTCCCCTATTCCTTTTAACGCGGTTATTGATTGATTTAGTTCTATACTCACTTTTCTTTGAGCGGTATACCGAAGATCTTTGATTCTAATGCACGACCTGTCGGTGTAGCCGCCAACCCTCCCTGCGCTGTTTCTTTTAAAGCAGTCGGCATCGATTGGCCGATTCTATACATCGCATCTATTACTTCATCACATGGAATACGGCTAGTAATTCCTGCTAATGCCATATCAGCGGCAACCATGGCATTGGCTGCCCCCATTGCATTTCGCTTCACACATGGAACCTCCACAAGGCCAGCAACAGGATCACAGACTAATCCAAGCATATTTTTTAGTGTTATGGCCATTGCCTCTGCACATTGTGCTGGGGTGCCACCCGCCATTTCGACGATGGCGGCTGCTGCCATACCAGCTGCCGAACCCACCTCTGCTTGACAGCCGCCGGCTGCCCCAGAGATGGATGCATTATTGGCTACAACAAACCCAAAGGCACCAGAGGTAAACAGGAACGAAATCATTTGCTCTCTTGTTGGATTGAGCTTGTTTTTAACTGCAAATAAAGTTCCCGGAACAACTCCTGCAGAACCTGCGGTTGGAGTTGCACAAATAGTCCCCATTGCTGCGTTTACTTCATTCGTAGCAACGGCTTTACTTACCGCATCAAGAATGGTTTCACCTGATAAAAAGTTACCTTTTTCAATGTATTTTTGTAAAAGAACCGCGTCACCCCCAGTTAAACCAGAGTGAGAGGTCACTCCTTTTAGTCCTCTTTCTACCGCCTGCTCCATTACAGTTAAGTTTCGGTCCATAAATGAAAGCACTTCTTCTCTCTTACGTCCTGTAACTGTCACTTCCTGCTCAATCATAATTTCAGATATTTTTTTATTTTGGCTGTTGGCCAATTCCAATAATTCAGCAACATTACGAAACACAAACATTCCTCCCCTCAGTTTTGTCTAGCTCAGCGCCGCTAAACGGGCGCTTCCGCTTTTCGTATCAATCTACAATTTTTGTTACTTTTAGTATGTTTGGAAGCTGTTCTAGTTCGATTAGTATTTTATCATCTATATTTTGATCTACTTCAATTGTCATAAGGGCCATCTTGCCAATATCTTTGCGAGCCACTTCCATATGGCCTATATTTAACTCGTATTTAGCAAGAATATTGGCCACACTGGCAATCGCACCAAATCGATCATTGTGAACAACTAAAATCGCTGGATGATTCCCAGAAAGCTTTAGTTCAAAGCCGTTTAATTCAATGATTTCAATTTTCCCTCCGCCGATTGAAATTCCTACCAATTCTAATTCACCATTATGATCTCCCATAATGACCCTTGCGGTATTCGGGTGGTCTGTAACGGCATCTTCTTCAATAAAACGAAGCTTCATTCCTTTTTGTTTAGCAATATCTATCGCATGAATAATTCTTGTATCATCTGTATCAAAATCTAGTAATCCGCCAACAATAGCAACGTCTGTACCATGTCCTTTATATGTTTTAGCAAATGAGCCGTATAAAGAAATATTTGCCCATTTTGGCTCTCTGCCAAATAGACTTCTGGCAACTCTCCCAATTCGTGCGGCACCTGCCGTATGTGAACTGGACGGCCCAATCATAACTGGACCAATGATATCGAACACACTTCTATATTTCATTAGGTACCTCTCCCTTAGTGCCGTTCTATCGATATAATACGTGTTCCTTAAGAAAAATGATTCATCCTTAAGAGCACAAAAAAAGAAGGGAAAAACCTAAAGGCCCCCCCTTCTATTTTAGCTCTTCCTTATTCAATTGAAAAGATATATGAATATAATGGTTGTCCGCCATCGTGAATTTCAATTTCAACATCTTCATAATTCTCTTCAACAAAAGAAGATAGCTTAGCAACTTCTTCCTCCGTCACATCTTCACCAAAGATAATCGTTAAAATTTCAGATTCTTCATCAAGCATCTTGTTTAACAGATCTTCAGCCACTTGTCCTTTATCTTTGTTCTTAACGACTATTTTACCCTCAGAGATCCCCATGAAATCATCTTTTTCAATTTCTAAACCATCAATGGAAGTATCGCGGACAGCAAAGGTAATTTGACCGGTTTTCACATGACTTAATGCTTCCTTCATCGCCGCTTCATTCTCTTCCACCTCAGCAGCAGGGTTGAAAGCTAAGAGAGCTGAAAGTCCTTGTGGTACCGTCTTAGAAGGAATAACATATATTTCTTCCTCCGCAACATCTTTTGCTTGCTCTGCAGCCATAATGATGTTTTTGTTGTTCGGCAAAATGAATACCTTTTTCGCACGAACTTCCTTAACCGCTTTCACGATATCCTCCGTACTTGGATTCATCGTCTGTCCGCCTTCGATTACAGCATGTGCCCCGATGCTTTTAAATAATTCCGCAATCCCTGAGCCCATTGATACGGTAACAATTCCATATTCTTGTAATTCCTTAGGTGCTATTTCTGCTTGAGCTTTTGGTGCTGCGTGTGTTTCACCCACAATATTAGAATGCTGTTGACGCATGTTCTCAATTTTCATATTGATTAAATTTCCATAACGCTGACCATATGTTAACACTTCTCCAGGCTGTTCGGAGTGAATGTGGACTTTAACTACGTCTTCATCAGCGATCACTAATAGAGAATCACCGTAGTTACTTAAATCGTTACGGAAGGTCGTTTCATTAAACGGATGTTTCGCGATTTTTTCCTGCTCAAATCGAACCATGAATTCCGTACAATAACCAAAGACGATATCGTCGGTGCTGATGTGTCCTTGAACACTTTTATGGTGCTCAGCACTAACTAATTCAGCCATCGTTGGATGTAAGTCTGAAGATTCCGGCAGACTCTCACCCTTTAATTCAGCTAGAAAGCCTTCATATACAAACACAAGTCCTTGGCCGCCGCTATCAACTACGCCAACTTCCTTTAAGACAGGTAGTAATTCAGGTGTACGTTTAAGGGATGCCTTTGCTTCTTTTACTACTTCTTCCATAATATAAATAATATCTTCTGACTTTTGAGCTGCAGCCACGCCGCTCTTAGCAGAATCTTTTGCAACTGTTAAAATTGTCCCCTCTACAGGCTTCATTACAGCCTTATAGGCGGTTTCAACTCCTGCTTCCAAGGCGTAGGCAAAATCTTTTCCCGAAATGACGGCTTTGGACTCCACTGCCTTTGAAAATCCTCGGAATAATTGAGAAAGAATGACCCCTGAATTCCCGCGTGCTCCCATGAGCAGCCCTTTTGATAAAGCAGTTCCAACTTTTCCAATATGTTCTTGAATATTATTTTTTACTTCCTTTGCCCCGGAAGTCATAGATAAATTCATATTGGTCCCGGTATCACCGTCGGGTACAGGAAAAACGTTTAATGCATCAACCATTTTGGCATTTGAAGACAAATGATTGGCACCCTGAATCACCATCTCGGCAAAACGTTTTCCATCTAAAGCAGTTATTGACACTAACTTTCCTCCTCACTAAGGGTTCGTCACACGAACTCCCTGAACGTAAATATTAACCGAGTCAACGGCAAGTCCAACTGTCTGATCGAGGGTGTATTTAACCTTTGATTGCACGTTGTGGGCAATTTCGGAAATTTTGGTTCCATAGCTGACAATAATGTACATATCAATATGTAATACCTCGTTTTCTTGGCGTACAATGACACCGCGAGTAAAGTTTTCTTTACGTAGTATTTCCGTGATTCCATCTTTAATTTGGTTTTTAGAGGCCATACCGACGATTCCATAGCATTCAATTGCCGCTCCTCCAGCAATTGTTGCAATTACTTCATTTGAAATATCAATTTGTCCGTACTTTGTTTTTAATTCAATGGACATGAATCGTTCCCCCTTTTGGATAATTGCTCTTTGACTACAGTCATTTTACTATAGTCAACCCAATATTGAAAGCTATACTTGCCTGTTACTATAAGTGCATTTAGAAAATACCTATGTCAAGGAATTTTTCTTGAAAGGTTTGTACACAACTATTGCAATCAATTTGGTTGTGTGATAAATTATTAAGGTATCTCAAGTCTAGAAAATTTTTAATTTAATTTTCTATATCCAGATGAAGCATCTAATGATGTTTCTTAAAGCTTTTGGTAGTTAAGGAGGGAAATCATTATGCCACGTAAATGTGTAGTAACTGGAAAGAAAACAACAACTGGTAACGCACGTTCTCACGCTATGAACGCAAACAAGCGTACATGGGGTGCTAACTTACAAAAAGTACGTATTCTTGTTGACGGAAAGCCTAAGCGTGTTTGGGTTTCTGCAAGAGCGTTAAGATCCGGTAAAGTAGAACGCGTATAATCGTGTGAGCATCCAATTAGTTGGATGCTTTTTCTTTTTAAAAAATTACTGTTTTAAACAAACTGGGACAAATTTCAACTACCTTTTAGTATGACCAATTTGGTAAATAAAAAGCACCCAATATATAGGGTGCCAACTCATTTTACAGGTATTTTTCTATTCCCCTTTTTTAAAGGCCCCAATCATCGCCCGGACAAGTCCGCCTAAGAATTTCGGCAGTTTAATTGTATAAAATTTCATACTGTCCCTCCTCACCAATCTACAACAGCTTATTTTAAAGCCACTTTTTTCGCACGCCTTACATAGTATTCAAACGAACGAAATCAGTACCATGAAATGCATATTAATCGTTACTTCTTATCACTATTAATATGCCTTTGGAAAATGAAAAAGTACCATAAACATCAATAAGTTCATTACTAATACATAGTGTGGAACCGAGATAAATATGACGGTTTTTAAGCGGAAATTTAAAGCCTTCAAGAGTGAGATCAGTAACATCAAGGGTTAAAGGGACAAAGGAAATATATTTTTTTGAAGCCATTTTTTCAATGGTATAATGCCCAGGCTCTTTAATAAAAACAATATTTTTTTGATCAATCATATAAACGTTGGCCGGATTATTTTCTTTAATTGGGGATAAGAGCAATTGGACATTTGCCAATAGATGATCCAGTCTGCCCCCAGTGGCACCAAACAGCCGAACCGTTTTAGGTTTTTGGGCAAGAGCCCAATTGAGGGCAAGTTCCAAATCCGTTTCATCTTTTTCGGGTTTATATTTTTTTATACCTGCTACCTGATGCTCAATGATTGAAAGTTCTTCTTTATTTACAGAATCAAAATCACCAAAGGCTTTAGCTGGGGTTATGTTTCTGTTAATCAGATGAAAAACCCCCCGATCAACTCCTACCCAAATGGCATCATCCTCTTGATAAGCCGTTAAATCAGGCAGCAATTCTTCTGGACCTCCGGCAAGTATATTGATGATCATAAAACATTCCCCCTATACATTAAACGAAAAAGCCAGCTTTAAAAGCCTGGCTTTACCCTCGAAGTTGTGAAATTGCCTGTTTATAATCCTCTTGATTGTATACTGCAGAACCCGCAACAAGGACATTGGCACCTGCTTCGATACATTGTCTTGCGGTAACAGGATTGACACCGCCATCCACTTCAATCTCGATATTAAGCCCTTTTTGTTCAGCCATTTCTTTAACCCTTCTGATCTTCGGAAGGACTTCAGGAATGAAGGTTTGCCCCCCAAAACCTGGATTGACAGTCATTAACAGTACCATATCAATGTCTCCAATAATATGTTGAATAGATTCTACTGGAGTGGCAGGATTAAGGACAACACCAGCCCTAACACCAAAGGATTTGATACTTTGGATGGTACGGTGAAGATGACGGCATGCCTCAACATGAACTGTAATATAATCGGCACCGGCTTTAGCAAAAGCCTCGATATATTGGTCTGGATTTTCAATCATTAGATGTACATCAAGCGGCAGCTTTGTAACCGGGCGTACAGCCTCAACAACAAGCGGCCCAATCGTTATATTTGGCACAAAGTGACCATCCATCACATCAATATGGATGTAATCTGCTCCAGCCTTATCAACTGCAATAATTTCTTCCCCCAACTTTGAAAAATCGGCTGAAAGTATAGAAGGTGCTATTTTCACCATGTTAATACCTCGGCTTTCTATCTTTAATTTCTTGCAGGAAATCCACATAATGCTCATAGCGATAAGACGGAATTTCCCCTGATTCCACAGCTGACTTTACCCCGCATTTAGGCTCAGTTACATGCAAACAGCCGCGGAATTTACAATTCTCACTTGCCCTTTGTAATTCTGGGAAACAAAATGTTAAATCTTCCACTTCAATATTATTGAACTCTAGAGAACTAAAGCCCGGTGTATCAGCTATTAGTCCATTGCCAACCTTGATGAGTTCAACATGTCTAGTTGTATGTTTCCCCCTGCCAAGATGTGATGAGATATCATTTGTTTTTAACTCAAGATCCGGCCTTAACACATTCAGCAAGGAAGATTTTCCGACACCTGATTGTCCGGCAAAAACTGATATCTTGTTTTCAATATGTGGATTTAATAATTCAATCCCTGTTTCCGTTTCCGAAGATGTTAGAATGACCTCGTACCCCGCAGCACGATATTGGTCCGCATATTTTTCAATCTTCTCTTTTTCCTCATTATTAGTGAGATCCATCTTTGTAATACAAATTAAGGGTTCAATGTGATTAAATTCAACCAAGACAAGAAAACGATCTAAGAGAACGGTACTAAAGTCTGGTTCAACCGCTGAAAATACCAGTATAGCTTGGTCCACATTGGCAATCGGCGGCCGAACTAATTCATTTTTACGCTCTTTCACTTCTAAAATATATCCTTCTAAATCATTTTCAGCTTGAAATACAACTTCATCACCCACAAGCGGGGTTATTTTGTTCTTCCGAAAAACACCGCGGCCGCGGCATTGGATAAGATTGTCATTCTGAAGAACATAATAAAAACCGCTTAATGCTTTAACTATTTTTCCTTCAGGCATAGCTACACTCCTTGCCCTTTTACTTACAAAACAATTAATTTCTCCTTTAAAATCTACGCGATTTCCGTCCTTCTTATACAGTAGAAGACCATCCTATTTATTCTGTATCAGCATAGTCTTTATTTTCATCAATAATAACCTTGGTGTCGCGAATGACTTTGTAACCGGCCTTCTTGCCGTATGGAATCATTAACTTAATTTGTTTTTTCGTATTTTCAGTAATATAAAAGGTCTCAGCAGGTTCTGTCATGCTATGGGTCATATCCTCAATATAAATGGTCACTAGTTGTTTCTGGCCTGGTTCTCCAGGTACTGCAGGTTCATATGGAATGGTTAATTCAATAATGACTTCTTTTGGTGGTTTATCCTCTTTCCCTTTGGATATTACCACCTTAACCTTATCACCTTTTTGTAATTCTGTCCCTGGTGCTGGGCTTTGAGAAATCACCATTCCAGCAGGAATATTCTCATCATACCTTTCTTCTGAAGAGTCCAGGGTTAGTCCCACTAAGGAGGCATAGCCTTGAGCACCTTTTAAATTGTATTGGGTTAAATCCTTTAAGACAATTTTTTCTGGACCTTTACTGACTTCAAACTCAAGGACCGTTTCTTCTGGAACAACCTTATCCCCGCTGGATAAATTCTGGCTAAGAATGGTTCCTGGGTCACTGTCATCGTTCGTCTCCGTTTTCAGAATATCTTTAAAACCTGCATTTTCAAGTAAACGGACAACATCCTCGTATTGCCGCCCAACATAATCTGACAGTTCATATTTCTCTTTACCTGTACTTACATAGAGCGTGATCTTTGAATTTTCTTTTACGGTACTTCCACTATCAGGGTCTGTTTTTATCACATTACCCTCTTTTACTTCTTCATCCGTGATTTCAATTTTATTACCTGCTGCTAACCCTTTTAACTTAAGCTTGGAAATCGCATCATCTACATTCATCCCGCTTAAGTCAGGTACCTTAACCTCTTTAGGGGCTAACATAGGAGGTAAGATTGTAAAAGTTAATAATGCTAGAATGGCAAGTACTAAAAAAGTAGATATTAAAATTATCGGCCACTTTTTCCGTTTTTTTACGTTTGTATAGCCTATATTTGAAGTATCTTTCTGATTATAGGTTGCTTTTTCATTATTATGGACTAAGGTTTCATCAAGATTTTTCAATGGCTGACTATCTGTTATTATCGGAATTGCCTTAGTGGCATCATCGTCTACCGGTATCGTAAACTTCGGTTCATCCATACGCTCTGGATTGAGGGCTGTTCGCAAGTCCTCTTCCATTTCATCCACACTATTATATCGATGAAACGAATCCTTTGCTGTGGCCTTTAAGACAATATTTTCAACACTTTGCGGGATGTTAGGATTCCATCTTCTCACTGAGGGTGTTTCTGATTGAAGATGTTTTAACGCAATTGACACTGCTGATTCTCCCGAAAATGGCAGCCTGCCCGTCAATAATTCAAACATCACAATACCTAATGAATAAATATCGGATTTCTTGTTTGCCATGCCTCCTCTAGCCTGTTCTGGAGATAAATAATGCACGGAACCTAAGACCGAATTCGTCTGGGTAATGCTCGTTGCACTAAGAGCCATCGCAATACCGAAATCTGTAATTTTTACATTCCCCTCGTGGTCTACCAAAATATTATGTGGTTTTATATCCCGATGGACAATATGGTTTTGATGGGCATGGGAGATCGCTGAAGTAAGCTGTCTCATAATTCCAATGGCATCCTCAACTCGAAGTGGAGATTTCTGCTGTATGTATTGCTTTAGAGTCTGACCATCAACAAATTCCATCACAATATAATAAAGATCGTTTTCCTCGCCAACGTCGTAGATATTTACTATATTAGGATGAGCAAGACTTGTCGCTGATTGTGCTTCACGGCGGAATCTACGGATAAATTCATCATCATTGGCAAAATCAAGGCGTAGCATTTTAACCGCAACATCTCGGTCCAGGATCATATCATGAGCTAAGTAGACATTTGCCATGCCTCCTCCGCCAATCATATCCAATATTTTGTAGCGGCCGTTTAATCTTTTTCCAATAATCATCTAAGCATCATCCTCGCTGATATTAGAAAACTCTACAATAGCCAGTGTAATGTTATCCTCTCCGCCGTTTTCATTTGCAAGTAAGATAAGTGTGCCTGCTTTTTGTTGTAAATTTTCTTCATTTTGCAGAATTTCAATCATTTCTGCTTCATTCACTTTATTGGAAAGACCATCAGAGCAAAGTAAAAGGAAGTCTCCTTCTTCAAAAATAATCGTTTTAATATCCATTTCGACTACTTTTTCCGTTCCCAAAGCCCGCAATAAAACATTTTTCCTAGGATGATGTTCAGCATCTTCTTTTGATATTTGTCCGGATCTAACCAATTCATTCACAAGGGAATGGTCTTCGGTAATTTGTTTAAATCCAGATTCATTCAGAATATATCCACGGCTGTCACCAATATTTGCAATTGATGCAAAAGTGTCTGTAATGATCGCAGCCACTATGGTTGTACCCATTCCGTCACATTCAGAATGATTGGTTGCATGATCGAGCAATAAAAGATTTACTTTTTGAATTTGCTCTTTCAGCCATCCTTCTGCATCACTAGCCGTATTAATCCCTTCGGATGCTTCCCATTCTGCTTTTAATGCTGTAATCGTCATTTCACTTGCTACGTCACCTGCACGGTGACCGCCCATCCCATCAGCTACAATGGCAAGGCGGTAACCGTCCTTATTACTAAATACACCACCAGCATCTTCATTATGAAGACGAACTCTCCCTCTATCTGTTTGAAATACTGCTTTCATCCCTTCACCTCGTCTCTTCTTTCCGCTCCTTTGCACGAAGTTGTCCACATGCTGCAGCAATATCTGACCCCTGCTCTCGGCGGATGGTTACATTAATACCTAAATTTTTCAACGTTTTTTCAAAAGCAAAGATTTTATCCCTCGGAGTACGAACATAATCCCTTTCAGGGACATAGTTAACAGGAATTAAATTCACGTGACATTTTATACCTTTTAAAAGAGCTGCTAATTCTTCGGCATGCTCTGTTGAATCATTCACACCGCCAAAAAGGCCGTATTCAAAGCTTACACGTCGACCTGTCTTATCGATATAATACCGTACTGATTTCATTAAGTCATCAAGTTTATATGCCTTATTAATTGGCATTAATCTAGAACGAAGTTCAGTATTTGGAGCATGGAGCGAAATGGCAAAATTAATTTGCGTATTTTCATCAGCGAATTGATAGATTTTTGGAACAATTCCACTGGTCGAAACTGTAATATGGCGCGCCCCAATATTCAATGATTTGTCGTGATTGATAATTTTTAAAAAGGCCAACATGTTATCGTAATTATCAAACGGCTCGCCAATTCCCATAATAACAACTGAATCTACCCGCTCATTTGTTTCATCTAGAGCTTGTTGTACTTTAACTACTTGGGCAACAATCTCACCCGCTTCCAGGTGTCTTTTTAACCCTCCAAGTGTGGATGCACAGAAGGTACAGCCAATCCGGCAGCCTACTTGGGTAGTCACACAAATGGAGTTCCCATAATCGTGACGCATTAGTACGGTTTCAATAGAATAACCATCTTGAAGTTCAAATAAAAATTTAATAGTTCCATCTGATGAGGTCTGCTGGATAATCGTATTCAATGTTGTAAATTGAAAAAATTCATCTAATTTTTCTCTTAAGCCTTTAGATAAATTGCTCATATCTTCAAATGACTTAATTCTCTTTTTGTAGAGCCAATCGAAAATTTGCTCGGCACGGAACGGTTTTTCACCATTCTCCTCAAGCCAGTCCTTTAATTCATGAAGCTGAAGTGAATAAATCGATTTTTTCTTTATGTCCAATGTTGTTTTTGTCTCAGTTGTATTTAATTGTTCCAACTGTTACACCTTCTTTCTTAATGCTGCTATATAGAACCCATCAGAGCCTATATCCTGCGGGAAAATTTGTATATCAAAGCCTGTAATTAATGGTTGAATGGCTTCAGGCATCCTGCTTTTAAAAGTAGGGTCGCCTTCGAATTCCGGATGATTTTCCAAAAACGTCTTAACCGTATGTTCATTTTCCCCTTTATCTACAGTACAGGTACTATAGACAAGAATACCGCCTTTCTTTAGCAGCGGGGTAACAGACTCTAATAGGTTTTGCTGAATAGTGCTTAAACGTTCTATGTCTTGTTCCGTTTTTGTATATTTCATGTCAGGCTTCCTTCTCATGACCCCAAGTCCAGAACAAGGTGCATCGAGAAGAATCCGGTCGAATGATTCAAGCTTAAATTTATCTTGTAAGTGTCTGGAATCAGATACACTTGTTATGATATTTGATAAACCTAAACGTTTGGCATTATCATTGATTAATCTTACTTTGTGCTGGTGAAGGTCAACCGAAATCACTTCACCCGTATTATTCATTTTTTCTGCAATATGGGTGCTTTTCCCCCCCGGTGCCGCACATGCATCGAGAATATATTCATCTTCCATTGCACCCAATGCATAGGCTGCTAGCATGGAACTTTCGTCTTGAATGGTGTACATTCCATAATTAAAAGATATAGTCGAAGCTAAGTTCCCCTTTAACGACCTAATCGCTTCAGGGATAATCGGACTTTTTTCAATTTGAAATCCATCCTCTTCCAGTATCGCAACACATTCATCTCTTGAAACTTTCGTAAGATTCACTCTTGCTGTTTGCATTGGTGCAGTTAAATTAATCTCACACATTGCCTTCGTCTTATCATAGCCAAATTGGTTTACCCATCTGGTTACAAGCCATTCAGGATGACTTGTTTCAAGTGATAATCGCTCAATTGGGTCTGATACATCATTCAAAGAAGGAAGCCCGTTTCTTTGAATGCTCCTAAGTACTCCATTTACCAAACTGGCTATTCCTTTATGCCCTCGTTCTTTGGCAATCTCAACCGCTTCGAATATGGCTGCCCGATCCGGAATTCGATCAAGATAAACCATTTGATAGAGCGTTAGTCTAAGTAAATGATGAATCCAATTAGCTAATTTTTTATTGTCTTTGATGAAAGGCTTTAAGTAGAAGTCCAGCTCCATTCGTCTTTGCAAGGTTCCATACGTCAGTTCGGTTAATAATCCCACATCAACAGCGGACAATTGGTTCTTTTCAATCGTGCTGTTAAGTAGTAAATTGCTATATGATTGATTTTTCTCAATGGTCACTAAAAGGTCCATTGCGATTGCTCGTACATTTCTTTTCTTAGAGGTCATCTTAATCTCCCAGCTTACTGCCCAATGTAATTTTTGAACCAGAACCTCTTAAAAATTGTTCACTTGGCATTTTAGTTTTCCCTGAAGGCTGTAGTTCCATAATTTTAATAGCAGTCTCGTTTCCAGTTCCGACCGTGAAGCCATCTGATTCTATTTTTAAAATCGACCCAGGTTCACCTTTTAACCCAGTAATCTTTTGAGACTCCCAAATTTTTAAAACTTGACCATTCATGGTAGTAAAAGCAACTGGCCACGGGTTTAATCCACGGATATGGTTATAGATTTCTTCTCCCGTTTTCTCCCAATTAATCTTTTCTTGCTCACGTTTTATGTTGGTGGCAAATGTAGCTTCCGCTTCGTTTTGAGGTTTAGGAGTAAGCTTGCCTGCCAATAAAAGAGGCAAAGTTTCCGATAATAGTTCCGCACCTGCTGCACTTAACTTTTCAAAAAGTGTACCAACATTATCTTCTTCGGTAATCGGCACTTCTACACTTGTTAGGATGTCACCCGCATCTAGTTTCTCCACCATATACATAATGGTTACACCCGTTTTCTTTTTACCTTGAATGATCGCGTAGTGAATCGGTGCTCCGCCGCGAAGTTCCGGTAATAATGAAGCATGTACATTGATACAGCCGAATTTAGGAGCAGCTAACAGCTTTTTAGGTAAAATTTGCCCAAAAGCAGCCGTAACAATTAAGTCTGGTTCTAATGCAAGAATTTTTGCAAGTTCCTCTTCTTGGCGGATCTTTTCCGGTTGAAAAACGGGGATGCCATGTTTGACTGCCTCTACCTTCACAGGAGGTGGAGTTAACACTTTTTTTCTCCCTACCGGACGGTCTGGCTGAGTTACCACTCCAATAATTTCATAGCCGTCCTTAATCATTTGCTGTAAAACAGGTACTGAAAAATCGGGGGTTCCCATAAAAACAATCTTGGTCATTCACTTTCTACTCCTTTTAACTCATCATCCTCAAGATATCTTGAAACCTTTGTTGTAAAAAGAATTCCGTCGAGATGATCGATTTCATGCTGGATGGCTCTAGCTAAAAAACCTTCAGCCTCAAGCGTGTACTTTCTACCTTTACGGTCAAAAGCGTCAATCTTTACAAAGTTAGGCCGGGTTACCTCTCCATATAATCCAGGAAAGCTAAGACAACCTTCAGGATCTGTTTGTTCTCCAGATGTTTCGATAATGCGGGGATTTATCATTTCGATCGTGCCGTGGTCATCATCGATATCTACAATGGCCATTCGCCCGTCAATGCCTATTTGGGGGGCAGCAAGTCCAACCCCATCATATTCAATCATCGTGTCATACATATCATCAAGAATTCGAGCTAATTTTTTATCAAAATTCACTATTTCCTTGCAGGTTTTTTCTAAAATCTCTGCAGGGTGAATTACAATTTTCCTTATTGCCAATTTTGTTCCTCCAATTTGCCAAAACTTGTCAGCTGTATATTTATTCTTATTACACTTTGAGAAATGTCTAGCTATAGTACCCCTGGTTAAGGTGCTTCCGCTTTTCTTATCATTTTCACCCAAAACAAGAAAACATAACCTTTTCTATAGGTAAATGAAAAAAGCTACATTAAAATAACTGGATTGACATCGATAGAAACAAGCAAACCACTTTTCGCATCCTTTTGATATTGATCAAGAATCGTTTTAAGGGTTTTGCCTAGGTACGGTTCCCGCTTGTATTTTATCAAACATTGATAGCGATATCTATTATTTATCCTAGGGATAGAGGATGCAGCCGGTCCTAATACTACGGCTTTATCTGAAACTTTTGAACGAACAAAGTTTACCATTTTCTCAGTAGCCGAAACGACCTGCAACAAGTTTTCATGACTCACCGTAATCAATGCGAGATAATAAAATGGGGGATAATGATGCAGTTTTCGAATCAGCATTTCCCGTTGATAGAATAGGTCATAGTCCTGGCGGGCAGCTAGCTCGATACTGTAGTGTTCAGGTGTATAAGTTTGAATAACCACTTCACCAGGAAGTTGATGCCTTCCCGCCCGTCCACTCACTTGTGTCAGCAATTGAAACGTTTTTTCGGAAGCACGGAAATCCGGTAAATGAAGCATTGTATCTGCTGAAAGTACACCAACTAAAGTAATGTTTGGAAAATCTAATCCTTTTGCAATCATTTGTGTCCCTAGTAAAATATCGGCTTTTCCATCTTTAAAGTCATTGAGGAGTCTCTCATGAGCACCTTTTCGGCCTGTTGTATCAACATCCATACGAATGACTCTAGCCTCAGGAAGAATTTTCCCCAGTTCTTCTTCTACTTTTTGTGTGCCGGTTCCGAAGTATCGAATATATTCACTGTTACATTCAGGACAATTGTTTGGTACATAGCTTTCATAACCGCAATAATGGCATTTCATCTGTTCATTCACACGATGATAGGTTAAGGAGATATCACAATTTGGGCAATTTACCACATAACCGCAATCTCTGCACATGATAAATGAGGAGTGGCCCCGCTTATTTAAGAATAATACAGATTGTTGTTTTTTTTCGAGCCGGTCCTTGAGCATTTCGAAAAGTTTACGGGAAAACATCGAACGATTACCTTCGCGGAGCTCTTCACGCATATCTATAATTTCAACCGAAGGAAGCTTTTGATTATTCATTCTGCTCGGTAAAGATAAAAGCTGGTATACCTTCTTTTGTGCCCTTGCAAACGACTCAAGTGAAGGCGTAGCACTCCCAAGAACAACCGGGCAGTTATAAGTCTTTGCTCTTTCTATTGCCACATCCCTTGCATGATACCGGGGCATTTCTTCCTGCTTATAACTTGTTTCGTGCTCTTCATCAATGATAATAATGCCGATATTCTCAAAAGGAGCAAAAATGGCTGATCGTGCTCCGACAACTACTTTAACTTCCTTTCGTTGTATCTTACGCCATTCATCGTATTTTTCACCAGCAGATAAACCACTGTGCAGAACAGCTACTAGATCACCAAATCTTCCTTTGAACCGATTAACCATTTGAGGGGTTAGCGCAATTTCTGGTACAAGGACAATTGCTTCTTGACCCTTTTCAATTACTTCCTGTATGGATTGCAAGTAAATTTCCGTTTTTCCGCTCCCTGTGACACCATATAGCAAAAATACCTCATGTTGGTCCTGTTCAATCGAACGGAGAACCGGCCCAATAGCCTGCTGCTGGGAATCTGTTAAAAGCAGAGGCTTTGTTCGTTCGAATGTTCGATGTCCATATGGGTCACGATATACCTCTTTATCAAACTCTATCAATAAGTTCTTTTCGACAAGGGCTTTTATCGTGGAACCTGAAGTTTTTAGTTCATCTGCTAATGTTTTTAATTCAACCTCATGATAATTTTCCGCAAAGAACTGCAAAACCTGCCTTTGCTTTTCTGCGTTGGCCGGTATGGTTTCAACTGCCTCTTTTAATTGATTTAAGTTTACGCTTGGCCGAACGAATTTCCGATGTTTTTTTCTGACTCGTTCCTTCACTACATAAACCACTTCTAAATGACCGTTCGCGGCCTCACGCTGTAATAAAGGGACAATCCCCATTTTTAATGCTTCGTCCCAGTCAAGTTCACCGTCATTTTCAAAGAAGGCTTGCAACTTTGAGGGTAATTCGATGACAGCCCCCCTGTTTGCAAGCCTGACTTTTTTTTCATATTTTGCTTTTAATGCTGCCGGCAGCATTACTTGATAGGCAAAAATTTTAAAACAAAGCGTTTTTTCAGTTAGCCAGGTGCCAAGCTCTAACAACTCATCATTTAAAACAGGCTTTAAATCCATGGGCTCAATAATCTCTCTTAACTTGTTCACATCTGAATCCGTTTTTAATTCCACAACAAAGCCTTGTATATGTCTTGGACCAAATGGAACAATGACCCTCATGCCCGGCTGAATGGTTCCCCTCCACTGCTCAGGAATCAGATAATCGAACGCCCGGTCTGTTTGTTTCGCCGGTACATCAACTATTACGCTAGCAATTTCCATGTGTTCCCATATCCTTACAAAGTGAAGTAATTTCCTCAATAATTTTACCGGCCACTTCATTTTTGGACATCAGCGGCAAAGGAATGACCTCTCCAGATCGTTTGAAAAGCGTGACAATGTTTGTATCTGTGCCAAAACCGGCACCTTCAGCTTTTACATTGTTAGCAACGATCATATCGGCATTTTTCCTAATTAATTTACTTTGTGCATATTCTTCGAGATGATCCGTCTCTGCTGCAAATCCAACTAATATTTGATTTACTTTTCGCTTCCCTAGCTCAAACAAAATATCATTGGTTCTTTCAAGTTCAATGTTTGTATCTCCAACCTGTTTTTTTACTTTATGGTCAAAGGTAATTTTCGGCCGGTAATCAGCGACTGCGGCTGTCTTAATGACCACATCAGCATTATCATAATATTTCAAGACTGCCTGGTACATATCTTCCGCACTTTCCACTTTCACAAGCTCAACACCTTGAGGGGGGGTTAATGAAACAGGGCCTGAAACCAATATGACTCGTGCTCCCTGTTTTACTGACTCTTCAGCCAAAGCATACCCCATCTTTCCCGAGGAATGATTAGAAATAAACCGAACTGGGTCTATTTTTTCACGAGTTGGACCTGCCGTAATTACGACTTTTTTACCTTTTAATTTTTTATGCTCCTGTGGATTAAAATAATCTTCGATTAGTTTTACAATCTTTTCAGGCTCTTCCAGACGTCCCTTCCCAACATATCCGCAGGCAAGGTAGCCTTCACTAGGCTCAATAAATTGACAGCCATATTCCGCTAAAGTAGCCAGGTTCTTTTTAACAGCAGGGTGATCATACATATGTACATTCATAGCAGGGGCAATCCACACAGGTGAGGTGGCTGCAAGTAATGTAGTTGTAATCATATTATCCGCGATTCCACAGGCTAGTTTGCCAATTGTATTTGCTGTAGCTGGAGCAACAAGAATCAAATCCGCCCAATCTGCCAAATCAATATGAGCAATCACTTGCGGATTTTTTTCATCAAATGTGTCTGTAAAAACTTCATTGCGGGATAAGGACTGAAAGGTTAAGGAGGTAACAAATTTTTCAGCCGATTCACTTAAAATAACTTTCACGTTAAATCCTGCTTGTACAAGCTTACTTGTAAGTGCTGCTCCTTTATAAACAGCAATTCCTCCTGTGACACACAATAGGATGTTGCGTACCTTACTCATTTTAAAAGCCCCCACTCTAGTCCATTACTTTTTTCTTTTATTATGCTAGAAAAAATTGATTTTTTCATCTTTTTACTTACGAAAAAACGTTCTATTTACCTAAAGCAAAATAAAAAGGCTGACATTGGAGGTGATTCCCTTTTGTCAGACCTTCTTTCCTTTTTTATATGCTGCCTGATGGCCGTATCTTTACTCAGCAGATGCTTCTGCTTTTTTTGAAATCCGATAAGTTAGTTCACCACTATAAATTTCCTCTAATGCTTTCCCTACATATTTATAAGAAACATATTTAGGAAGTCTTTCATCTTTTAGCTGAGACATCACGCGGGCGCGCTTTGCAGCTACAGATACAAGTGAATATTTGGAATCAATTTTTTCTAATAATGAGTCAATAGATGGATATAACATATTATTCAACCTCCAATAATTTTTTATAGCGATGTTCGACTCTTTCTCTTCTGCAATGCTCTGCCGTTACAATCGCTTTAACGCGTTTGCAGGCAAGATCAATCTGATCATTTTCCACAACATAATCATATAATTCCATCATTTCGATTTCTTCACGAGCGGTTAACATCCGATTATGGATGATATCTTCTGTTTCCGTCCCTCTAGTTACAATCCTGTTCTTAAGTTCGGTTAAACTTGGCGGCATAAGGAAAATAAACAATCCTTCTGGAAACTTCTCACGTACCTGACGGGCACCTTTTACTTCAATTTCTAAGAAGACATCCTTCCCGGCATCTAATGTTTCGCGAACATAATCGACAGGTGTTCCATAGTAATTGCCGACAAATTCGGCATACTCTAATAATTTCCCCTGTTCAATTAATTGTTCAAATTCTTCACGAGTTTTAAAGAAGTAATCCACCCCATTCACTTCTCCTTCACGTGGAAGTCTTGTTGTCATGGAGATGGAATATTCAAAAGCGGTATCTGGATGAGAAAAAATCTCTTTTCGGACTGTTCCCTTCCCAACACCAGATGGTCCAGACAATACAATCAGCAACCCTTTTTCCTGCATATTATGAAAATCCTACCCTTCATCAATAATTTCATCACGGTCCGTTAAGCGATTGGCAACCGTCTCCGGCTGTACAGCTGAAAGAATGACATGGTCACTATCCATAACGATTACAGCGCGTGTCCGTCTGCCATAAGTAGCGTCAATCAACGATCCCCGATCCCTTGCATCTTGAATAATTCGTTTAATTGGCGCAGATTCCGGGCTGACAATGGAAATAATGCGATTGGCAGATACAATATTACCAAATCCAATATTGATTAATTTAATCGACATGGTTACTCATCCAATCATTAATATTATATTTTGACCGTGTTAAACAGTTTCTAAACAAAACCTATTCGATATTCTGAACCTGTTCTTTCAGCTTTTCAAGTAAACTTTTTATTTCAACCACTTTTTTAGCAATATTTGAATCATTTGCTTTTGAACCGATGGTATTGGCTTCTCTGTTCATTTCCTGAACAAGAAAGTCAAGCTTTCTCCCAATGGGCTCATTTTCATTTAAAGTCTGAAGGAATTGCTGAATATGGCTTCTTAATCGTGTAATTTCTTCATTAATATCTGCTTTATCAGCAAATACAGCTACCTCTGTTAAAATTCTGGTTTCATCTAATTGGCCATTTACAAATTCCTGCATCCGTTTGGTTAAACGTTCCTTAAAAGCTTGAACAACAATAGGAGCAAATTTTTGTAGCTCAGTTACATTTGTTTCCACTTGGGCAGTAATCGCAAGTAAATCTTTTTTTAATTCCTCACCTTCAGCCATCCGCATTTGCTTTAGGAAACTTGCGGCTTCTTCTGTGGCCGATAGGACAAGTTCTTCAATCTCTTCATTCCCTGCGTCACTTTCTTCAATATGTAATAGTTCTGATCGGTTGAGCAGATCCTGAATGGTAATCGTTCCTTCAATTCCATATTTATTTTTTGCTTCATTCAAAAATTGAAAGTATTCCTCAATCAGTTTCCAATCAGCCTGAACCTTCCTTGAGACCATTCCTTCACCGTCAACACTGACATACACCTCTACCCGGCCGCGGCGGATATGCTGACTTAAAATCTTTTTCATTTTATCTTCTATTTTTAAAAGTTGTCTCGGCATACGGATATTTATTTCAGAGAATCGATGATTAACTGTTTTGATTTCAACATTCACCGAAAACGCCTCTGACTCTGCCTTTCCTCTGCCAAAGCCTGTCATACTAATAACCATCACTTACACATCCAATCTTTGATAATGATCGGCTCTTTATTTTTTAAAAATAACAAAAGGTAATAGAATGAATTCTATCACCTTTTGGATTATAACACACTTTATTTTGTTTTTCTTAACAAAAATGATCCAGCTAGTAAAAAAGTTGGTACAGAAGATAAGCCTAAAATTAACAGCCAATCTTTTGCTGCTATAGGAAGTGTGTGGAAAATTGGTTGTAACGGCGGATAGTAAATAGCTACTAGCATTAATAATAAAGATGAGATGACCGCCCATACAAGATATTGATTTCCAAACGGATTTCTTGATAGTACAGATTTTTCACTGCGGCAGTCAAATACATGAATGAGTTGTGCCATAACAAGAGTTGCAAAGGCAACGGTCTGTGCATATGGCAGTTGACTAGGATCATTATGATAGACAATCATGAAAGCTAAGAGGGTAACAAGCCCTATTAGGAATCCACGAGAGACCACTTTCCAGCCAAGCCCGCGCGAGAATACTCCTTCATTTGGACTCCGTGGGCCCCGCTTCATGACATTTTCTTCAGGTTGATCCAAGCCTAATGCCATCGCTGGAAGCCCATCTGTCACCAGATTTACCCAAAGAATCTGAATTGGTACGAGTGGCAGAGGTAAAGCCAATAGCATCGCGAAGAGCATAACCAAAATTTCACCAACATTGGACGCCAGCAAGTATCTGACAAACTTACGGATATTTTCGTAGATGTTTCTTCCTTCTTTAATGGCTGCTTTGATGGTGGCAAAATTGTCATCCAATAAAATGAGTGCAGATGCTTCTTTTGCAACGTCCGTACCGGTGATTCCCATAGCAACACCGATATCAGCAGCCTTAATAGCCGGAGCATCATTTACACCGTCACCTGTCATGGCAACAATATGTCCTCTGTTTTGCAATGCTTTCACTATTTTTAGCTTATGTTCTGGAGAGACCCTTGCAAACACAGAGACATCTTCAACTACCTCTTCAAGGTCTTCCACTGTCATATTCGCTAGCGCTTTACCGTCGAGTACCTTGCTCTTTTTGGTTAAAATTCCAAGTTGAGCGGCAATCGCTTTAGCAGTAATGACATGGTCACCAGTAATCATAACTGTTTTAATGCCAGCTTCCTTACATTCTTTTACTGCCGCTTTGACTTCAGGTCTTGGCGGGTCGATCATTCCTTGAACCCCGATAAAGGTTAATTTTTTCTCTGCCTCATGGTCGCTTAAAATCAAAGTATTAGCAGGGATTGGTTTAAAGGCAATCGCTATTGTTCTTAATGCCTGGGAAGCAAGTCCATTGATGGCATCCTGAACCTTGCTATGTGTTTCCTTACTTAAGTATTGGTTTCTCTCATCCCAAAGAATGGACTCACAGATACCTAAAACAACATCTGGTGCTCCTTTTGTGACAATAAAATGACGTTCCTGTTTGTCTTTTACATGTATACTCATCATTTTTCTGGTAGAGTCAAATGGAAATTCATTTACTATTGTAAAGTCTTCTAATAGTTTGTGACGATCAAATCCCGCTTTCATTGCGCTTACAAGGAGTGCTCCCTCAGTTGGGTCTCCGTCAAGAATATATTCGTCGTCTTTCATTGCCAATTCTGAATGATTACACAACATTCCAAAAATCAACATTTGCTGTAACGATTTTTCTTCTCTAGGCTGGACAGTTTGTTCATTTCGATAAAAGTTTCCTTGAGGCTGATAGCCAACACCGTCAACTGTCCACGTTTGACCCCCGCTCCATAGATGGGTGACAGTCATTTTATTTTGGGTCATGGTTCCGGTTTTATCAGAACAAATAACAGAAGCACAACCGAGTGTTTCAACCGCCGGCAGTTTTCTTACAATGGCATTTTTCTTAATCATTTTTTGTACACCTAATGATAAGGCCACTGTCACAATGGCCGGCAGCCCTTCTGGTATAGCTGCAACTGCAAGGGAAACACCAGCAAGGAACATTTCATATAATTCATGTCCTTGTAATACGCCGACAATGACTACTAGAACGGTCAATAATAAGGCCACTGTAATTAATATCTTTCCAAGCTGCTCTAAACGGCGCTGGAGCGGTGTATCTTGCGTCTCGGCATTTTGCAGTAAATCCGCAATTTGTCCCATCGCAGTTTTCATCCCAGTTGCAATAACAACACCTAATCCGCTTCCCCTTGTAATCATCGTCCCCATAAAAGCAATGTTTTCCATATCTCCGATCCCGGGGTTCGGATTGCTTAACGGATCAATATGCTTCGCAACGGGTACGGACTCACCCGTCAATGCGGATTCTTCAATTTCTAAGCTCTTTGATTCGATAACACGGACATCTGCACCAATTCTGTCGCCGCTTGCAAACTTAATAATATCGCCAATTACAATTTCTTTAGAAGGTATCTTAATCCATTGACCATCACGCATGACGGAAACCTGCGGCGCTGATAACTCTTTTAAAGCTTGGAGCGATTTTTCCGCGCGCCGTTCCTGGTAAAAACCTAAGAATCCGTTAATAATGACGATTGCTATAATCGCAATTGCATCAATGTACTCGCCAAGCAAGCCTGAAATCAATGTTGCAGCTAACAGCACTAATACCATAAAATCTTTGAATTGGCTGAAAAATAAGAGTAAAGCCGATTGCTTTTCTCCCTCCTCCAATTCATTAAGACCGTGCTGTTTTACCCTTTTCTTTACTTCTTCCTGTGATAATCCAGAAGAAAAGTCGGTTTCTAGAGCCTTTTCTACTTGATCTAACATCATTTCATGGAATTTCATCCGACCATCTCACTTCCCCCTTTTATAGACTTGCTCTAAGGAAAGCTTATTCAGGGTCGTCCAAAAAAATGCTAGATGAAAATGTTATTGATGGGTAAATTAAGACAGATTTTAGCCAGATAGGATATAATTGAAACATAGCTTCTAGAAAAGGATGTTTTCCATGTCATTTGATGGTTTATTTACAAAAGCAATGGTGGATGAGCTAGTTCGCACACTTAAGGGCGGACGGATAAACAAGGTTCATCAGCCTTATAAAAATGAAGTGATTTTAACGATTCGTGCAAACGGAATAAATCAAAAATTATTATTATCTGCCCACCCAAGCTATGCAAGGGTTCAATTCACAAATGAAGCCTATGATAATCCAAGTGAGCCGCCTATGTTTTGTATGCTTCTTAGGAAGCATATTGAAGGACATATATTAGAGGATGTATATCAGGTTAATAATGATCGGATCATTGTGTTTGAAATTAAAGGCAGAAATGAAATTGGTGATATCAGCTACAAACAGTTAATCATAGAAATTATGGGGCGTCATAGTAATATTGTTTTAATCGATAAGACCCGTAATATCATTCTCGATAGCATCAAGCATGTTTCTTTTGCTGTAAACAGCCATCGGGCGATTCTTCCTGGACAACCCTATATCAACCCGCCGGAACAAAATAAGGCCGATCCGTTTACAGCGGTTGAAGAGGATGTGTTAAAGAAGATTGATTTTATGACCGGAAAGCTTGATCGCCAGCTTGTTGATCATTTTGGCGGTGTTTCCCCGCTATTTGCAAAGGAAGTCATTTTTCAAAGCGGGTTAGCCAATCGCACCACTGTACCGGCTGCGTTTATAAGAATGATTAAAAAAATTAGCTCCGATGATATTGCTCCGTCCATTATGAATTCTAATGGGAAAGAACTATTTTATTTATTTCCGATTGAGCATGTAAAGGGAGAAGTAAGAACCTTTTCAACACTTAGTGAAATGCTTGATCGATTTTATTTCGGGAAAGCCGAACGGGATCGCGTGAAGCAGCAAGGGAACGACATTGAGCGCTTTATCATCAATGAAAAAGAAAAGAATGAGAAAAAAATTGATAAACTGAAGCGTACATTAGAAGAAGCAGAAAAAGCGGAAAAGTTTCAACGATATGGAGAGTTACTAACAGCTAATCTATATGCGGCGAAAAAAGGGATGAAAGAAATCGAGGTTCTTAATTATTATGATGAGCAAGGGGGCATGATGGTGATTCCACTTGACACTCGAAAAACACCATCAGAAAATGCTCAGAAGTACTTTTCTAAGTATCAAAAAGCTAAGAACTCCATCTCCATTGTAATGGATCAAATTGAAAAAGCTCGTGAAGAAGTAGAGTATTTTGAAAATTTACTTCAGCAGGTCCAAGCAGCCTCTCCTAAAGATCTTCAGGAAATCCGTGAAGAACTTGTGGAAGGTGGATATTTACGGGAACGACAAAAAAGAAACGGGAAAAAACTTCAAAATAACAAGCCAGTACTGGATCATTTTGTTGCGTCTGATGGAACAGAAATTATTGTTGGAAAAAACAACAAACAAAATGATTATTTAACTAATAAGCTGGCAGCCCGAGATGAAATTTGGCTTCATACAAAAGATATTCCAGGGTCACACGTAGTGATTCGCAGTAAGGAACCATCAGATGAAACGATTCTCGAAGCTGCAAATTTATCAGCGTATTTTAGTAAAGCACGTAATTCCGGTTCTGTGCCTGTCGATTATACAAAAGTCCGTTATGTAAAAAAACCGAATGGAGCAAAACCTGGGTTCGTCATTTATGATAATCAACAAACGGTTTATGTCACTCCAGATGAGGAAATGGTTTTAAAATTGAAAAAATGATGCAGAAAAAGGGAGCCATTTTATTATGTTGGCTCCCTTTTTCTATTTATCAGCACTTTTTACATTTTTTTGTTTGATCAAGATAGTTTTATTTTATCAGAGATTCTGCTTCTTCGAACTTTTGGCTCCAGACAGCTGGATCTTTACTCCATAAAAGCAGACTTTCTTGATTTTCTGCACTTACATAACCCTTAGAAATGGCCACTTCAATTAAGGTTGAAAAATCAGTTAATGAAAAACTCTTTATATTTTCTTCTGCAAATACTTGTTTTCCTTTTTCAAGGCCGTATGTAAAGATGGATACGACCCCAAGAACGTCACAGCCCGCTTCTTTCAAAGCATGAACCGCTGTAACCACACTGCCTCCAGTGGAGATTAAGTCTTCGACCACAACGACCTTTTGGCCAGCCTCGGCTTTTCCTTCAATTTGGTTGCCCTTCCCATGACCCTTAGCTTTTGAACGAACGTAGCACATTGGAAGGTCCATCAGGTCGCTTACCCATGCAGCATGAGGAATGCCAGCAGTAGCAGTTCCAGCAATAACTTCAGCTCCCGTGAAATGTTCTTCTATTAGCTCTTTCAGACCTGCAGCAATGGCTTTCCTAACCTCTGGATAAGAAAGTGTTAGACGATTGTCACAATAGATTGGGGAACGAAGTCCTGATGTCCATGTAAACGGCTCCTCTGGCTTTAAGGCAACCGCATTAATTTCTAGTAGTTTTTCTGCAATTAAGTGTTTCATTGTTTTACTCCCTTCCATGCTTCCATCCATTGATCATAAGTATTTAGCGGTTCCAGTGAACGTGTAATGGACCGTCCAACCACGATCGAACTTACCCCCATTGTCCGAGCTGCTTCAGGTGTTGTCACGCGTTTTTGGTCTCCTACTTGGTCTGAAGCCATCCGAATTCCCGGACATACTGTCAAAAATGATTGTCCTGCCTTTTCCTTAATCAAAGCAGCTTCCCATGCTGAGCAAACAACCCCATCTAAACCTGCTTGTTTAGTTATGGAGGCATAATGAAGAACCGATTCCTTCAAGGAGATCGGAATTAGCTGTTCTTTTTGCATTTGTTCCTCAGATGTACTAGTTAATTGAGTTACAGCGATACAGTTAGGACGCGTTCGTCCAGCGGGGGTCCCTGCCTCTAGCCCTTCAAGTGCCGCCTGCATCATATCTATTCCACCTGCAGCATGAACATTGACTAAATCACATTCTAATCGGGCAAGACCCTTCATCGCACTTTTCACTGTATTAGGAATATCATGAAGTTTTAAATCTAAAAAAATACGATGTCCTTGCTCTTTTAATTGATGAATGATAGAGGGACCTTCCTGGTAAAACAACTCCATCCCCACTTTAACAAAAAGCTCTCTGCCCGCAAACGGCTTTAAAAATTGGTTTACTTCATTCATGCCGGCAAAATCAAGCGCGATTATAAGCGAGTTGTCCATTTTCTTTCCAGCTCCTTCCTGTACATTCACTGATATGTTCAAATCCTAGTTTTTCAAGTAGTTCAGGCAGTTCCTCGATGATCGTCGGACAAACAAACGGATCAACGAAATTGGCGGTTCCAACTGCAACTGCACTAGCTCCAGCATAAAAATACTCGATAACATCACCAGCCGTCTCAACGCCGCCCATTCCAATGATCGGAATCTCAACAGCCTGGCTGACTTCGTGAATCATCCGAATCGCCACTGGCTTTATTGCTGGGCCGGACAATCCACCTGTTCGATTAGCCAGAATCGGTTTGCCGGTTTTTAAATCAAGTCTCATCCCAATTAGGGTATTAATCATGGTCAAACCATCCGCACCACCAGCTTCCACCGCCTTGGCCATTTCTACAATGTTCGTTACATTTGGTGACAGCTTTACATAGACTGGTACCTCTGAGACCTCTTTTACCTTACGAGTTAATTGCTTAGCAATTTCAGGTATGGTTCCAAAAGCAATCCCACCTGTTTTTACGTTGGGGCAAGAGATATTCAATTCTAGTGCATGCACATTTGGTGCTTTGGAAATCTCACGAGCAACCTCAACATAATCCTCTTCAAGCGATCCGGCCACATTTGCAATAATGGGAACATCATATTGAGACAAAAATGGCAGTTCTTCGCTTAGGACCTTTTTAAGTCCAGGGTTTTGCAGACCAATGGCATTTAACATTCCCGCAGAGGTTTCGGCCACACGCGGTGTTGCGTTTCCGAACCTAGGTTCAACGGTTGTGGCTTTAATCATAATGGCACCAAGTACGCTCAAATCATAGAATTGGCTGTACTCTCTTCCAAACCCAAAGCAGCCGGAAGCAGGCATAATGGGGTTTTTTAAGTTTAAACCTGGCAATTCGATGCTCAATCGATTCATATCAATACCTCCCCGGCTCGGAATACAGGACCATCACTGCAGACTTTTTTATAAGAAACTCCTGTTGGATCGTCTTTCTTTTTACATACACAGGCAAAGCAGGCACCAATGCCGCAACCCATTCGTTCTTCTAAAGATAAGAATACTTTTTTATCAGAATAATTTTGTTCAATAGCTCTTAACATCAGGGTCGGCCCGCATGTATAGATACAATCAAACTGCAATTCTTTCATTACATCTGTTACAAAGCCTTTTATTCCATAAGAACCATCCACAGTCGTTACATAGGTTTCCCCATTTTTTAAAAATTCCTCTTCGTAAAAGACTGCTGAAGCCGTCTGGAAACCAAGTACATGGATGACTTTTACACCTTTTTCAACTAACTGATTTGAGAGTTCATATAATGGAGGAACGCCAATTCCACCCCCAACAAGTAAGACTGTGTCACCGATGCTTATCTCGTCCACAGAAAAGCCATTACCTAGTGGACCAAGGATGTCAACGAACATCCCTGGTCTTAATTCTGCCAGCATGGAAGTACCTCTTCCATCTTTACGATAAATCATTGTTAAACTTTTCTGTTCAAAATCGTACGAGGAAATACTAATTGGTCTTCGTAACAGTGGATCCAAGCCATTTGATACTTTAATATGGACAAATTGACCTGGTGACGTGATTTGCGAAACCAACTCGCCATTTATGGTCAGCTCATAGATATCTGAAGCTATTTCTTTTTGGCTTAGAATTTTGCATAACTCTTTTTGGATCATGCAAACACTGCCTCCTTTTTCATCGCTGCCATTGGTTCTGCTGAGAAATTCATGGATTCAATCACTTTTAGGATCGCATCAGCCGTGTCTAGTGAAGTTAAGCATGGAACTCCATTTTCAACAGCTTCCCGGCGAATTCTAAATCCGTCACGTTCCGGCTGTTTGCCTTTTGTTAATGTATTGATAATGAACTGTGCTTCTCCATTATGGATTACATCTAAAAGTGTTTTTCCTTCCGCACCAATTTTTCCTACCACTTTCACTCGCAGGCCTGCAGATTCTAATACAGCCGCTGTTCCGCTTGTTGCCATTAATCGATATCCGTTCTCTGAGAAACGTTTCGCAAGTTTTAAGGCTTCCTCTTTATCCTTATCAGCTACAGTAAACAATACTGTACCAAACTGCTGGATTTTCATACCTGAGGCAACTAAACCTTTGTATAGAGCTTTTTCAAGTGTAACATCCTTGCCCATTACTTCTCCGGTTGACTTCATTTCAGGTCCAAGCGTGATATCAACACTCTTTAGTTTTGCAAAGGAGAATACCGGAACTTTGACGTATACTCCTTCTTTTTCAGTGACAAGACCTGGGATGAAGCCTTGGTCAAGAATGGAAACCCCAAGAATGGCTTTTGTCGCAATTTTGGCCATTGGAACATTCGTAATTTTACTTAGGAAAGGAACGGTTCGGCTGGATCTCGGGTTAACCTCTAGTACGAATACTTCATCTCCTGCCAGTACATATTGAATATTTAGTAATCCAATAATGTTTAAGCCCTTCGCTAATCTCTCTGTATACTCGACAAGGGTTTGTTTTACCTTCTCACTAAGAGTTTGCGGCGGGTAAACCGCAATCGAGTCACCAGAGTGGACCCCAGCTCGTTCGATATGTTCCATGATGCCTGGGATTAAGACATTGGTGCCATCACAAATCGCATCCACCTCAATCTCTTTTCCTGTTAAATAACGGTCAATTAAGACTGGATGTTCAGGGTTAACTTTTACAGCGTTTTGCATGTAGTAAAGCAATTCTTCTTCACGATAGACAATTTCCATTGCTCTTCCTCCAAGCACATAGGAAGGACGGACAAGGACCGGATAACCGATCTCACCGGCAATTACAAGTGCTTGTTCTACTGACATAGCTGTTTTTCCTAATGGCTGTGGAATATTTAACTTCTCAAGCGCCTGTTCAAATTTATCACGATTTTCTGCACGATCTAAATCTTCTAGGCTTGTTCCAAGAATTTTCACGCCGTTTTCAGCAAGCTTAGCCGCCAAGTTAATGGCAGTCTGACCGCCAAATTGTACAACTACTCCAATCGGTTTTTCTAAATCAATAATACTCATTACATCTTCGATGGTTAACGGTTCGAAGTAAAGCTTGTCGGAGATACTGAAATCGGTAGATACCGTTTCCGGATTATTGTTAATGATAATCGCTTCATAACCTGCTTCTTTAATGGCTTTTACAGAGTGAACTGTAGCATAATCAAACTCGATGCCCTGGCCGATTCGGATGGGTCCAGATCCTAGAACAATCACACTATTTTTCTCCGTTACAATCGACTCATTTTCGTCTTCATATGTGCCATAGTAGTAAGGTGTTGCCGATTCAAATTCAGCTGCACAGGTATCAACCATTTTATATACTGGGTTCATTCCAAGATTTTTTCTGATATTATAAATTTCTCTTTCAGATACATTCCATATTTGAGCAATTTTTTTATCGGTAAAGCCCTTTTGTTTTGCATCTTGTAAGAGTTCCGTATCAAATGGGTTGGATGCAAGGACGGATTCAAGTTCAATGATTCCTTCCATCTTCTTTAAGAAGAATAAGTCAATTTTACTCCACTCATGAATGGTATCTATGGTTAATCCACGTTTTAACCCTTCTGCGATGTAAAAGAGTCGTTCGTCGCCTGCTTTGCGAATCCTCTTCTCAAGTAACTCATCATCGATCTCAGATGCACCATTTAATTCGAAATGGTAAACACCTGCCTCAAGGGATCGGATGGCTTTCAACAAGGATTCTTCAAATGTACGGCCAATCGCCATAATCTCTCCAGTTGCTTTCATTTGTGTTCCTAGTGAACGGTTACCCGATTCAAACTTGTCAAACGGCCATCTTGGGATTTTTGTGACAATATAATCTAGTGCCGGCTCAAAGCTTGCGTAAGTTTTTCCTGTAACCGGGTTTAACATTTCATCAAGTGTTAAGCCGACCGCAATTTTAGCTGCAAGCTTAGCAATTGGATAACCTGTTGCCTTTGACGCTAATGCCGAAGAACGGCTAACACGTGGATTTACTTCGATAATATAGTAATTAAAGCTATATGGATCTAGGGCAAGCTGGACATTACAGCCGCCTTCAATTCCTAAGGCACGAATAATTTTTAATGAAACGTTGCGAAGCAGCTGGTATTCCCGGTCACTTAATGTCTGACTTGGAGCTACGACAATGGAATCCCCTGTGTGTACACCGACAGGGTCGATGTTCTCCATATTACAAACCACAATTGCATTGTCATTTCTATCACGCATTACTTCATATTCAATTTCTTTGAAACCAGCAATACTTTTTTCTAGCAGACATTGAGTTACAGGGCTGTGTTTTAGTCCGCTTGTGACGATTTCTTCTAATTCCTCATCGTTATGGCAAATTCCTCCGCCTGTTCCACCAAGGGTAAACGCAGGACGTACGATTACAGGATAACCAATTTTTTCAACAAATGCTTTCGCTTCCGATAATTCATGGATAATTTCACTGTCAGGTACAGGTTCATTAAGCTCATTCATAAGGCTGCGGAACAGGTCACGGTCCTCCGCTTGATTGATCGCAGAAAGTTTAGTTCCTAAGATTTCGACCTCGCATTCTTCTAAAACGCCTGATTTTGTTAAATCAACAGCCAGGTTCAGACCTGTTTGCCCGCCAAGTGTTGCGAGCAGTGCATCTGGACGTTCTTTACGAATGATTCTGCTGACAAATTCTACTGTTAATGGTTCGATATAAACTGCATCGGCAATCTCAGTGTCTGTCATGATTGTAGCTGGGTTCGAGTTTACTAAAACAACTCGATACCCCTCTTCCTTTAATGCGATACAGGCTTGTGTGCCTGCATAGTCAAATTCTGCAGCCTGCCCAATGACAATTGGTCCTGATCCGATTACTAGTATGGATTTAATATCTGTACGTTTAGGCATTTGCTGTTACCTCCTGTTTGTGCTTTTCCATCATGTCAATAAATTGGTTAAATAAGCCGTTGGCATCTTCTGGTCCCGGTGATGCTTCTGGATGGTATTGAACCGTAAAAGCTGGATAATCTAGATGTTTTAGTCCTTCAACTGTACCGTCGTTCACTGCAATATGGGTAATTTCTAATTTTGTATTTTTAATTGATTCTTCCTCAACTGTGTAGCCATGGTTTTGTGAAGTAATCGCGACTTTTCCTGTAGCTAAATCTTTAACCGGATGGTTTGAACCGCGATGACCGAACTTCATTTTTTCTGTATTGGCTCCACACGCTAGTGCAAACAACTGATGCCCTAAACAAATTCCAAACAGTGGAACTCGGCCTAATACACCTTTTAGCATGTCAATTGCTTCAGGTACATCCTTTGGATCCCCAGGTCCATTGGATAACATAATTCCGTCTGGACGTAACTGGAGGATTTCGTCTGCTGTTGTATGATATGGAACAACAACCACATCACAATCACGGTGATTAAGTTCACGTAAGATACCGTGCTTCATTCCAAAATCAACAAGGACCACTCTCTTTCCGCGTCCTGGGCT
Organism: Neobacillus cucumis; assembly: GCF_002860255.1. GTDB lineage: Bacteria > Bacillota > Bacilli > Bacillales > Cytobacillaceae > Neobacillus > Neobacillus cucumis_A. The sequence goes on along the minus strand of NZ_PGVE01000035.1, from coordinate 129,753 downwards.
TGGATAAGCGTTTTTGGTAGATACTTGTTTCACTTGATTTGTAGAAAGAGGTGTTCTTCTTAATTGCTCTAAGACCTCGTTTGGATCCTTCTCAATACTGCAGATAGCCCCTTTCAGTGTTCCGTATTGACGGATAATCCGGGTCAATTTACGTGTATCAATCCCTGCAATCCCCGGAATTTTTTTCATATCAAAGTATTCATCCAAGGTATATTCATTTCTCCAGTTGGATGGGAAGTCTGCTGCTTCTTTTACAATTAACCCCTTTACAGCAGGATTAATTGATTCGAAGTCGTCCCGATTAATTCCGTAATTTCCGATCAGTGGATAGGTTAATGTGACAATCTGCCCGCAATAAGAAGGGTCGGATATGATTTCTTGATAGCCTGTCATACCTGTATTAAAAACAACTTCACCAATTGTTTCTGTATCACTGCCAAAGCCTTTACCGATAAAAATTGTTCCATCTTCTAATATAAGTTGTTTTTTCATACCAACACACATCCTTTTTCCCAAGCAATTTCTCCTCCAGCGATTGTCATCTCAGGCCAGCCTTTACATTTCCAACCGCCAAATGGTGTATTTTTTCCTTTTGATAAGAATTCTTCTGTGTTTATTTCACGTTCTTCTTCTAAGTTCAATAGTACTAAATCTGCAGCCGCTCCTACTTCAATTTTTCCGTATGGAAGTCCAAATGCTTCCGCAGGCTTGACTGTTAGATAGTTTATTAATTCTTCAAGGGTCATGATATTCTTTAGGACAAAGTGGGTGTATAGCAGCGGGAACGCTGTTTCCAGCCCGACAATACCGAAAGGTGCAAGGGTCATTCCCTCCGCTTTTTCTTCTGCCGTATGTGGCGCGTGATCAGTTGCAATGAAATCAATGGTTCCGTCTAAGAGCCCTTCTATTAAGGCTTTGCGATCCTCTGCATCGCGAAGGGGCGGGTTCATTTTAAAGTTAGCATCAAGGCCAGGAATATCATCTTCAGATAATAATAAGTGATGTGGAGTTACTTCTGCAGTTACCTTAATGCCTGCTTTTTTAGCATCTCTAACAACCCGTACTGATTCTTTTGTACTGATGTGGCAGACATGATAGTGACAGTCTGCTGCTTCAGCTAGCAGTACATCTCTTGCAATTTGAACAGATTCGCAGATAGATGGAATTCCATTTAAGCCATGCTTCTTCGCGAATGAGCCATCATGGACAGAACCTTTATTGATTAATGTATTTTCTTCACAGTGAGCAACAATCGCCATGTCCAGTGCCGCTGCTTTACGCATCGCATCAAGCATCATGCTTGCAGATTGTACGCCAACCCCATCATCCGTAAAAGCAAATGCACCATGAGCCTTTAGCCCTTCAAAGTCCGTTAACTCCTGACCAAGCTGTCGAATCGTAATGGATGCATAAGGCAGCACCCTTACCTTCGCCGTATTCTTAATTCGGTCTTGCAAGTCCTCCATGTTACTAATGGTGTCAGGCACTGGTCTTGTGTTAGGCATGTTGGCAATAGTGGTAAATCCGCCTCTTGCTGCGGCTAGTGTGCCTGTTGCAATGGTTTCCTTTTTTTCTCCGCCTGGCTCACGGAGGTGAACATGTAAATCGATAAATCCTGGTGAAACTAATTTTCCCTGCGCGTCGACTGTGCGATCCACAACCGTACTGATTTGAGCCTCAATCTTTGTAATTTTGCCATCTTCTACTAAAATATCAGCTTGTTTTGTTTCTCCATTAGATGCTATGTAGCACGCGTTTTGAATAAGTAGTTTCATATCCGTTTCCTCCTTCAAGACTTTCGATTGATCTTTTTAGTGCTGCCATTCTGACATATACACCATTTTCCATTTGCTTAAATATCCTTGATCTTTTGCACTCTACAAGACTATCAGCGATTTCTACGTTTCTATTAACTGGGGCAGGATGCATGATAATACTGTCCTGCTTCATCATCTTTTCCCTTTCAAGCGAAAGTCCGTATTGTTTGTGATACTCATTTGCAGTAAAGCTGCTCTTTTGTTGATGGCGTTCATGCTGCACTCTCAGCAGCATAACAACATCGGCTTCTTGGATTGCATAATCAATAGGTCTGTACTTAGACATATCTGCACTGCGGGAGTCAAACCACTCTTCAGGACCTGAGAAAATCACTTCAGCCCCTAACCTTGTAAGGACATCAGCATTAGAACGGGCCACCCGGCTATGACGAATGTCTCCGATTATTGCGATTTTTAATCCAGCAAACTGACCAAACTCTTGATGGATGGTCATTAAATCTAAAAGCGACTGTGTAGGATGATGACCGCACCCATCTCCACCATTGATAATTGGTATATTCACTTTGCCTACTAATTCATCAAAGTAACGGTCTTGATCATGACGGATCACGACTGTTCTTACACCGATTGATTCTAATGTTTTCACTGTATCGTATAGTGTTTCGCCTTTTTGAACACTTGATGTCAGCACTTCAAAGTGAATAACATCAAGACCTAACCTTTTTTCAGCTACTTCAAAGCTGCTTTTCGTTCTTGTACTAGGTTCAAAAAATAGGTTGGCAGCAAATATTTTCTTTTCTGGATGCCACTCCATTCCCTTTTTAAAGTTATGAGCATCGTTTAAAATTTGATAAATCTCATCCACCTTTAATTCATTCGTGGTTAATAAGTGATGTAACATCCATTTCCCGCCTTTCAATGATAATAAAAACACCCTGACCAATTGGGATCAGGGTGTAATCAGACTACACTTTAACAAAGGCTAGGAAATACCCTATTCTTTGTTAAGCTTCACACCCTTTTAAGCCTCTCTGGACTTCCTTTAAAAGGTTATCTTTGTATTTATGCAGTTTGCTTATTTGCATCTTCTGCCTCAAACATATTTTCATCTGCCGCTTGTCTTCCAGGCAAAATTAGATTTAAAAGTACTCCGATGATGGCAGCTAAAGCCATTCCTTGAATTTGGATATTGAATGGAAGTTTCACAATCGCTCCACCGATTCCGAGAACCAAGATTACTGATGAGATGACAAGATTACGTTTATCACCGAAGTCAACCTTACTATCAACAAGCATTCTCAATCCTGATGAAGCAATGATTCCGAAAAGCAGGATGGATACACCACCCATAACTGGGGTTGGTATCGTTTGGATTAATGCTGTCACCTTACCGATGAACCCGAAGATAATCGCAATAACAGCTGCACCTGCGATGACGTATACACTGTAAACTCGAGTAATTGCAAGAACCCCAATGTTTTCTCCATAAGTCGTTTTTGGAGGACCGCCAATCAAGGCAGATATAATTGTTGCGGTTCCATCTCCTAAGATGGAACGATGTAGACCCGGATTTTTAATATAGTCACGGCCTACCACCTTACTTAAGACAAGCTGATGACCGATATGCTCAGACAGTGTAACCACTGCAACCGGTACGATAAGAGCGACAATATCCCAAGTGAGTTTTACCTTATAGCTCACAAAAGGAATCACGAATTCAGGCATTTCAAACCAATTTGCTTTTAAGACCGGGGTGAAATCTACAACCCCTACTATTAGTGCATAAATATATCCAACAATAATTCCAGCTAAGATAGGGATAATGCTTAACATTTTTTTAGCGTAGATCGAGAAAACAATTGTTGCCGCCAAAGTTACTAAGCCAACAGAGAAATGAAGCATGCTATATTTCCCAGCAGGGTTATTCATAGCCATTCCAACAGCAGTTGATGATAATGCTAAACCGATGACAATGATTACTGGACCTACAACGATCGGAGGTAGTATATTCATAACCCAACGGTGTCCAGACTTGCTAATTACTAGTGCGACAATCCCGTATACGAGTCCAGCGATAAAGGTTCCAACCATTGCAGCACCAGGTCCGCCTGTTTCATTTAGTACTTTTATCGGTATGATGTAGGCAAATGATGAACCTAGGTAAGCAGGAACCCTGCCTTTTGTTATCAAAAGAAAGGCCAGTGTTCCAAGTCCACTTGAGATTAAGGCAAGCGCCGGGCTTAATCCAACAAGATATGGTACAAGTATGGTCGCTCCAAACATGGAGAATAGATGCTGTAAACTTAAGGTAAACCATTGACCTGGTTTTGGAATATCTTTTACGTCTAGAGTAGGTTTGTTATTCATAGTGTGTTTCTCCCCCAAAAATATGGTTTATCATTATTGTCTTCTTTTTCGCCATAAAAAAACCCTCATTGTGTAGATGAGGGTACAAAGAGGGTATAGAAATGCCATAGAATGAATGGCTTTTCCCCTTTGTCAGCCTCACAGGACTGCCTTTTAAAAGGGCTGCTATTTATTTGTCAAAAATACTTACTTGGTCAATGTTATCAACTTCAACTAGTTGAACAACAATTTTTTCATCGCTGGATGTTGGTACATTTTTACCTACATAATCCGCTCTAACTGGTAGTTCACGATGACCTCTGTCAACAAGGACTGCCAGTTGAATGGAAGCAGGCCTACCTACATCCATTAGAGCATCGAGTCCAGCTCTAACTGTTCTGCCTGTATATAGTACATCATCAACAAGAATGACTTTCTTTTCACTGATTTCAACGGGTATATCTGAACCCTTTACAAGTGGTTCTTGGTTTTCCGTCTTTTTCGTCAAATCATCCCGATAAAGGGTTATGTCAATCTCACCGACTGGGATTGGACTTCCTTCAATTTCTTCAATTCGTGAGGCTAGGCGTTTTGCCAAATAGATTCCCCTTGTACGAATGCCTACAAGCACACATTCCTCAATACCTTTATTTTTTTCAATAATTTGGTGAGCAATCCTTGTCAGTGCCCGACTGATGGCTTGTTCATCAAGGACCAGAGCTTTTTGGTTCATGTTACACCTTCTTTTTATTATCTTAAAATAAAAAACCTCTCACCGATCTTGGCGAGAGGAAGACATGTTAATTCAGTTACAGGCCTTGTCCTGCCTATAACATAACCGTTTCCTTCTCAGCCTCACGGGACTGAATTAAAGGCTTATTAAACTATACTCATATTAACCCATATCTAGGCTAACGTCAATCATTATTTACGAAGTTGTTCAAGAAGTTGCTCAAAATCTTTCGGTAACGGCGCTTCAAATTCTAAATATTCCTTTGTTCTTGGATGAGTAAATCCAAGAATGCCTGCATGAAGGGCCTGCCCCTCGATGTCCAATGTTTTTCTAGGACCATATTTAGGGTCACCGGCAAGCGGATAGCCAATATATTTCATGTGAACACGTATTTGATGAGTTCTTCCTGTTTCTAATTGGCACTCCACAAAAGTAAAATCTTTAAATCGCTCTAGCACATGAAAATGTGTAACAGCATGTTTGCCGTTATCAACAACAGCCATACTTTGTCTATCTTTTGTATCCCTGGCTAGCGGTGCGTCAATGGTACCAAAATCATGCGGAATGACCCCATGAACAATTGCTTTATATTTACGTGTTACAGTCTTCTCCACCAACTGATTAACAAGGCTTTCATGAGCCATATCGTTTTTTGCAACCATCAGTAGTCCCGAAGTATCTTTATCGATACGGTGAACAATCCCGGGTCTTAACACACCATTAATACCAGATAAATCCTTACAGTGTGCCATTAATCCATTGACCAATGTTCCAGTCATATGCCCAGGGGCAGGATGAACCACCATACCACGTGGTTTATTTACGACTAATACATCTTTATCTTCATAATAAATTTCTAAATCCATTTCTTCCGGTATGACATCTAATTCTTCAGGTTCTGGAATGGTTATTTCAATTACATCATTCAGACTGCATTTGTAGTTAGTTTTAACAGGCTGTCCATTAACTAAGACGTTTGCATCTTTGATCCACTGCTGAACCTGTGTACGTGACCATTCTTCGTCGAGACCTGAAATGACCTTATCGATACGGTCCCCTTTTTGGTCTTCAAGAATGGTGTGTTCCATTTTCTCCATATGATTTCTCCTTTGATCCCCGCTCATCTAGCAGCATTTGAATCATTAACAAAATAACACCGATTACTAATGAAGAATCGGCAATATTAAAAACTGGGAAATTATAGCTGAAAATATACGTGTGTATAAAGTCAACTACCTCTTTTCTAAGGACACGATCAATAAAATTACCAATCGCACCGCCCAGCATTAATGCTAAAGAAACTCCCAGCAGCATTTTTCCTCTTGCGGCTTTGTACAGATAATAAATAATAGCTACAATAACCACTATGGTAATAACATAAAAAAGCCACATTTGACCTTGAAGGATTCCCCATGCCGCTCCGCGATTGCGGTGAGATGTAATATACAAAACATTATCAATGATTGTAATACTTTCGCCTAAAAACATGTTCTTAACAATCAACCATTTTGTAAATTGGTCTAATAAAATTACAAAAATTGCGATTAAGTAATAAAACACTCTAAAATACCTCCAGATAAAGTCGACAAGAGTAAGCAACTTGCTTTTCTAATCTCCTCTGCATTTTAGCATACTTAATCGCATAACGACAATGTAACATTATAAAAAAGCAGTTGAAAGGGGCTTTTTGTAATAGTTTTCTAAATCCTCTGTGTCCTTAATGGACCTCATCGTTGGGATCATTTTTAGTAAATCCTCGGGGATAAATTCACCAGAGATCTCACATTGTCCAAATTTTCCTTCTTCGAATTTCTGAATTGCAGCATTAATGTCGACTAGTTCTGCCTTTAATATGCTTGTCAGCCAAGTTTGTTTTTGCTGCTTATTTAGTGAACTTTCGATTTCTTTCTTCGTTTGACGGAGTTCTAAAAACAGCTTTTCCTGCATGGCATTCATAGTTGTTACCTCCGTGATTTGTCATTTGTAATATTATCTCCGTACCTTGATTCCTGACTCGGGAAAACAATTGACAGCCACAACAACTATTAGTGAAAAAGGTAAATTTTAAAAGTACTTTTATTTTGAATAAAAATAAAAAGCCCCCTGCCTTTTTGGAACAGGGGGCTAACAAATTATGCTAAGTGTGAATAGTTTTCTTTTACAACATCAGCACAGCGAGGACATAGAGTATTATGCTCTGGATCTTGACCAACCTCTGGTGTAACAATCCAGCAGCGTTCACACGTCTCACCTTCCGCCTTAGTAACCACAATTGCTGTTGTATCTAATTTAACAGCATTTTCAGGCGCTTCGTCATAGCTTCCGGCAACTTCAAAACCAGAGACGATAAACAATTGCTTCAAGTCTTCACTGATAGAATCAATTAGAGCTTTGGACTTTTCATTTACATATAAAGTAACTTTAGCAGTTAACGATTTACCAATTACTTTTTGATTACGTGCCTCTTCAAGGGCTTTTAACACGTCGTCACGGAGTGTCATGAAAGCGGACCATTTTTCTTCTAGAGCTTCTGCTCCTGCTAATTCCTGATATTCAGGAAGGTCTGTTAATTGTACACTTTCTTCTTTGACTGCCGGAATAAACTTCCACACTTCATCTGCTGTATGTGAAAGAATTGGAGAAACCAATTTCGTTAAAGCTACTAATGATTCATAAAGAACCGTTTGGATGGCGCGTCGTTCATGGTTATCAGCTGCCTCAATGTAGAGGACATCCTTCGCAAAATCAAGATAGAATGCACTTAAATCAAGGGTACAGAAGTTATTAACAGCATGATAAATACCGGCAAATTCATAATTTTCATAAGCATTACGCACATATTTAATTAATTTATTTAGCTTTACAAGCATAAATTGATCTACTTCACGTAAATCTTCGTAAGCAACCTTGTTTACTGCAGGATCAAAGTCCGCTAAGTTTCCTAGCAAGAAACGGAATGTGTTACGGATTTTTCGGTAAACCTCTGCGACTTGTTTAAGGATCGCATCAGATACACGTACATCTGCCTGATAGTCGACAGAAGCTACCCAAAGGCGTAAAATATCAGCCCCTAACTGATTCATAACCTTCGCAGGTACAACAACATTTCCTATTGATTTACTCATTTTTCTTCCTTCACCATCAAGGGCAAAGCCATGGCTTAACACCCCTTTATAAGGTGCTTTACCCGTAACAGCTACTGAAGTAGATAGGGATGAATTAAACCAGCCGCGGTATTGGTCTGAACCTTCAAGATAAAGGTCAGCAGGTCGTACTAAATCCTCCCTTTCAAGCAATACTGCCTGGTGAGAAGAACCAGAATCAAACCAAACATCCATGATATCTGTTTCTTTTGTGAACGTTCCATTTGGACTCCCAGGGTGTGTAAAACCTTCTGGAAGCAAATCTTTTGCCTCACGTTCAAACCAGATATTTGAACCATTTTCGCGGAAAAGATTAGAGACATGTTCAATCGTTTCATCCGTGATAATTTCTTCCCCATTTTCCGCGTAGAATACTGGAATTGGAACACCCCAGACACGTTGACGGGAAATACACCAATCGCCCCGGTCACGAACCATATTAAATAACCTTGTTTCGCCCCATGCAGGTACCCATTTTGTTTCTTTTACCGCTTCTAATAGATCATCCCGGAAATCTTTAATGGATGCAAACCATTGCGCAGTAGCACGGTAAATAACCGGTTTTTTTGTTCTCCAGTCATGTGGATAGGAGTGAGTAATAAACGTTAACTTAAGCAAGGCGCCAGCTTCTTCTAAGGCTTGAACTATCGGCTTATTAGCTGTATCGTAAAATAACCCTTCAAACCCTGTTGCCTCAGCTGTCATAACCCCTTTATCATCCACAGGACATAAAACATCTAAACCATATTTTTGGCCGACATAGAAGTCATCCTCACCATGACCAGGAGCAGTATGAACGCACCCAGTACCTGCATCAGTTGTAACGTGTTCTCCTAACATGACTAAAGAATCACGTTCATATAGTGGATGCGAAGCAAGGATATACTCTAAATCAATACCTTTAACTTTTTGAACAACTTCTGTTTCTTCCCAGCCAACTTCTTTCGTGAACGTTTCTAGTAGTGCCTCAGCCACAAGGTACTTATTTCCATTCGCAGAAACCACTACATAGGTAAGATCAGGATGGACCGAAATTCCAAGATTTGCTGGAATGGTCCAAGGAGTTGTGGTCCAGATGACAATCTGTGTATCTGTATCTAGGACGCCCTTTCCATCTTTAACCTTAAATCCAACATAGATAGATGGAGACTTTTTATCTTGGTATTCAATTTCAGCCTCAGCTAATGCCGATTCACTAGATGGAGACCAATAAACTGGCTTAAGACCTTTATAAATGTAGCCTTTTTTCGCCATCTCTCCAAACACTTTAATTTGTTGTGCTTCATATTCAGGTTTAAGAGTAATATATGGATTTTCCCAATCTCCTCTAACACCTAAACGCTTAAATTGAGTCCGCTGATTATCAATTTGTTCTAAGGCGTACTTTGTACAAAGCTCACGGAATTCAGCAACCGTCATTTCTTTCCGTTTTACACCTTTGTTGGTTAATGCCTGTTCAATCGGCAAACCATGCGTATCCCAACCAGGAACATATGGAGCATGATATCCGCTCATAGATTTAAAACGGACAATCATATCTTTTAGAATTTTATTAAGGGCATGACCCATATGAATATCTCCATTAGCGTACGGTGGACCGTCATGCAATACAAACATTGGTCGTCCTTTTGTCCGTTCCTGTACTTTTTGATAAATATTCATTTCTTCCCATTTTGACTGAATTTCAGGTTCTCTTTGGGGAAGATTGCCACGCATCGGAAATTCCGTTTTTGGCATTAATAACGTGTCTTTATATTCCATTTTCCACTTTCCTCCTACAATCCTTGTTCATATACTCAGAATAGCCATTAGACCATAAAAAAAAACCCTCTCATCCCAAATAGGGACGAGAAGGTTTTATTCCCGCGGTACCACCCTGATAGATAATACCTATTCGTACTATCCTCTTTATCATTCGTAACGTGAATAACACGCCAAAGCCTACTGTCCCTTTTAGGGAGTTCAACCTGGAACTCGAGGGTGATCTTCCAATTTTTCGACTATATCAGGCTTTCACCATTCCTGACTCGCTGGAAAAGTTTTAGAAAAATTGTACTGTCCCTTTCATCGTCAATTTCCATTCTATTTACTATGTTTGTAAATTATATGCTAATAAAAAGCATTTCGTCAAGCTAATGAATCTTCTTCTTCATGAATCTTTAATTCTGTTGCATCTACTTCATACTCTAAAAGATGATCCCAATCATCCGTGTTCAGCATGTCAAGCTGCGCTTCAATTAACATTTTAAAACGTGTACGGAATACTTTTGATTGTTTCTTTAAATCTTCAATTTCAAGCGCAATTTTTCTCGCTTTGGAAAGAGATTCATTTACAATGCGGTCAGCATTTTTCTCCGCTTCTTTGATAATAAGCTTGGCTTCCTTTTGGGCGTTCCGTTTTACTTCTTCCCCAGCTTCCTGGGCGATTATAATTGATTTGTTAAGTGTTTCCTCAATATTTACAAAATGGCCTAGTCGTTCATTCATTTCATTGAGGCGCTCTTCCAATTCCCTTTTTTCTCTAAGAACTAATTCATAATCTTTAATGACTTGATCAAGAAATTCATTTACTTCATCTTCATCATATCCACGAAAACCCTTATTAAATTCTTTGTTGTGAATATCTAACGGCGTTAACGGCATTGAAGCCACCTCCATGCAATCTGTACTTCGATATGTATAAGCAAATATTCGACAAGTTTTCCGAAAATCCTGCTTGATTTGCAATTATTTTTGTTTTCCGATGGTAATTCTCCATTTGTCCTTTTTGGTTTTTCCATCTAACCCCATAATCTTGGCCCTGCCTTGTCCTCTAACAGAAATCATATCTCCCTCTTCACATTGAAAGGAAGGATTCTCAATTAATGTCCAATTAACTTTGACAAGCCCATGTTGAATAAAAGCAAGGGATTTTTGCCGGGATAAATTATACATTCCTGAAATAACCGTATCTAACCGTAAGGAAGATACAGTTAGATCCTTTTCATCCCACAACTCTGAAGAGGCAATGGCATTTTCGATATTCGTTTCGACCAATTTAACCCCTGCCCTGCCAATCGATTCGACATTGTTTTTTATAAATTGACTGATCTCAGTAGCAGCAAAAAATTGAACACGCCCCTCACTAATCAGTATGTCACCAAATTTCCCGCGTTTTAGACCTAGAGACATAAGTGTCCCTAAAACCTGCCGATGTTCAATAGTGACGAACTTACGAGGATATTGAATCTCAAATAAACTGATTTGGAAATCATCTTCATTTGGAACTAAATAATCCGGATAGATGAGTGCCCTGTTTCTTTCTAACCCTGAAGTTCCCCCAAAAAGTTCACATTTAACCTCCCCATGCTCACCAATTAGCATATTGAGAATGTGCTGCTCTCTAGGATCAAGAAAATCAGTTAGTTTAGGGGCGTACTGTTGTTCCACATTGCTTTTCCATTGTAAGACCTGGTCTATATATTCACGTTCCTCAGGCCGGAAATGCTGATAAATATTCATCTCTCTAAACACAACCTAATGTTAGTTATCTTTAAGCCAGCCACGTATAAACACTATGTAAACCACTGCTGGCAAAATTTAAAACAAGGAATGCCACAATTGGTGAAATGTCCATCATCCCAATAGGGGGAATAATTTTTCTAAATGGCTCTAAGTAAGGCTCACAAATCCTAGCCAATATTTGTCCAATCGAAGATTCCCTTGCATTTGGAAACCAAGACATCAATATATAAATAATCAAGGCCCAGGAATAAATCTCAATGATTTTCTGTAATACAGTAAAAACTAAAGCCATTCACATTACCACCTTGTATTTTGGTTATCGTGCTCAGGTAGAAGCTCTGATATATTCCCGGTTACTTCCACATTGTCAGGCGTACATAAAAATATGCTTGGGCCAATCTTTTGAATGTCTCCCCCAATAACATAGACAGCCCCACTTAAAAAATCTACAATTTGCCTGCCCTGTTCATGGTCGATACTTTGAAGGTTCACAACAACAGCACGGCGGTTCTTTAAATGATCTGCAATGACTGTTGATTCTGAGTATGTTATTGGTTCCACTAAGATTACTTTCGAAGATTTGTTTGCAGGTGTCGTTGTCATTGTCGTTGTACCTGACGTACTAACTGGCTTTGGTATGCTTTGGAAACTGACCACATTTTGACTTTTAATAACTGGCTGTTTTTGCTTAACGGGCACCGTTTTCTCTTCATATTCATCATTATTATCATTATATTCATCATCTAAAAAGAAAAATGTTTTTAGTTTGGATTTTAGCGTCATTTTCTTCACTCCTTAACCGTCTTCACCGACTAGTGCTGTACCTATTCTAATCATTGTTGCCCCTTCTTCAATGGCAAGGGCAAAATCGTTTGACATACCCATTGAAAGATTTTCACATGGGGCAGACTCCAACTGCATCGTCTGAACTTGATCACGAAGTTCTCTTAATTTTCGAAAGCAATCACGAAGAATCTGTTCATCATCCGTATAGGGAGCCATGGTCATTAGACCATCAACGACAATATTTTCAAATTTTGCAAGGGATTCAATAAAGGGAATGGCTTCCTTTAACGAAAGACCATGTTTTGATTCTTCACCTGAGACATTGACCTGGACAAGACATTTTATTTTTTTGTTAGCCCGCTTATTTATTTCTTCGGCAAGTGAAACACGATCGAGTGAATGTATATATTCGACCTTATCAATAATGTTTTTCACTTTCCGTGTTTGAAGAGACCCAATATAATGCCATATAGGCTTGTCCTGTAATACTTCCCACTTTTCTAACAGACCCTCATCACGGTTTTCACCGAGATTAGTAATACCTGCATTAAAAGCTTCCTGAGCTCTTTCAATGCTGACATATTTTGTTACTGCAATCAATGTCACTTCTTCCATTTTTCGATTGACTTTCTCACAAGCTTCATTTATTTGTTGACTAATTCGCTTAAGATTTTCAATTACTCTCATGGTGAACTAATTCTCCTTCCAGCCAATAAAACTCATCATTCTTCCTGTCTTGCCTTTGTCACGGCGGTGAGAGAAAAATTCCTCTTGATCGCAGCTAGAACATAATTTTGTCCATAGTATATTTTCCTCCGGAACACCGGAGGCAAGAAGAATCAGTCTATTTAAGTCCTGTAAATTAAGGGAATATTGCCCCTCTGTAAGTAAATTATAGGATAATGCTGCGCCTACTTCTAGTGATTTTTCTACAAAGTTAATAACATGCTGGTCAACAATATAACATTTTTCGCAAATAGAAGGTCCAATTGCGACAAAAATCTGTTCTGGTTTTATTCCCTCTTGTCCCCAAGCTTTAACCATTTTATTGGCGATCAGCCCAACGCTTCCTTTCCAGCCTGCATGAGCAACTCCAATCATCCTGCGTTCAGGGGCAATAAAAAAAAGAGGGACACAGTCAGCAAAACAAAGTGTTAACAGAATTCCCTCTTCATCCGTATAAAAACCATCAGTGCCTTTAAAGGCATTATCGTATGAATCGGATCCAGTTCCACGATCTTTTTTTGTAATTTTCTTCAAAAAGGTGCCGTGTGTTTGTTCAGCCCCCACCCAAGCGTTTAATGGGATTTGCAGCAATTCAGCCACTTTTTCTCTATTTGAACAAACATTCGTTAAATTATCACCAACATGAAATCCAAGGTTCAATGTTTCAAAGTATCCCTTGCTCGTCCCTCCGTTTTTGGTTGTAAAGCCAGCTACCAATTTCGGAAATTGTGTCATCCAGCTATCAATTGATAAATAGGATTCATTTTTTTTCACAAAGGGTTCCATCAAATTACCTCATTATGTTTTTCTATAGTTTACCATGAAAAGAATAATTGGTCACCGCGAAACACAAATATCAATCCTCTGGTTGTGCCCCAATCAATTCATTGCTGCCATTATATCTAACTAAAATGACGTCTTGACCAATCTTTAGAATATTTCTCCAGGGTATGACAATCTCTTCATCTTTACCAAAAAAACCAAGAACCCTGCCATTCCCGGAAATGATAACAGCTTCAATCTTGCCTGTTGTTAAGTTAATCTCAATATCCCCTATATTACCAAGCCTTTTACCATCCGCTACGTTCACGACATCTTTTATTTGGAATTCTGAAATTTTCACCATCCACCACTCCCGCTAACATACTATTATCACTATATGATTCAAGAGGCTTTTTTATCTATAAAAAATAAAGCTGTCCTGGTGGACAGCTTTAACTTTGAATATTCTTATTCATTTGTCTAATGGCCGCTTTCTCAAGTCGTGAGACCTGTGCCTGAGAAATTCCAATTTCATCAGCGACTTCCATTTGTGTTTTCCCTTGAAAAAACCGCTTTCGTAAAATCAGTTTTTCTCGTTCATTTAGTCTTCGCATGCCCTCCTTAAGGGCAATCTCTTCAATCCAATGAATATCTTTATTTTTTTCATCACTTAACTGGTCCATTACATAAATTGGGTCACCGCCATCATTATAGATGGGCTCAAATAAGGATACCGGATCTTGAATTGCGTCAAGAGCGAAGACGATTTCCTCATGTGGTACCTCTAAGACCTTGGCGATTTCCTCTGCAGTCGGTTCACGTGAAGTCTCGCTCATCAATCGTTCTCTCACTTGAAGGGCCTTATAGGCAATATCTCTTAAGGAACGCGACACACGAATTGGATTATTATCACGTAAATACCTTCGAATTTCTCCTATGATCATTGGTACGGCATAAGTGGAAAACTTTACGTTTTGACCTAGATCAAAGTTATCAATTGATTTCATGAGTCCAATACAGCCAACCTGAAATAAGTCATCAACAAACTCGCCACGATTATTAAAGCGCTGAATAACGCTAAGGACTAGGCGTAAATTACCGTTGACAAGCTTTTCGCGAGCACTTATATCGCCCTCTTGCATTTGCTTGAAGAGTATTCTCATTTCTTCGTTCTTTAAAACAGGAAGTTTTGATGTGTCTACACCGCAAATTTCAACTTTATTTCGAGTCAATCCTTTTCCCTCCTCACAGGAGCTGCTGTACAAAAAACAGTATCTCCCCGAGAAGGAAAAATATGCACCTGTCCTTGGTCAAGGAGAGGTGCATAAATGTCGAAAGATGCAATAACCTCATGAATTGATTAGGTTTTTTGAGGTGGAAAAATTTTTCTTTTCACCAAAAACCTTGTTTGATTAAATCTTGATTTCAGACTAAGTTATTCGATCATGATCCTATTTTAAACCATTTTATTGAATTCCTTGCGCAGCCTTTTAATAATGCGTTTTTCCAATCTAGATATATAGGATTGGGATATCCCAAGCATATCGGCAACATCCTTTTGCGTTTTTTCTTCTCCATTGGTCAGACCAAATCTTAACTCCATGATTTGCTTTTCACGGTCTGTCAGCTGGTGTAAGGCCTTTGTCAGCAGCTTTCGATCTACACTTGCCTCTAAATCCTTTGTAATTATATCATCGTCTGTTCCCAAAACATCTGATAATAATAACTCATTTCCATCCCAATCAATGTTTAGGGGTTCATCAAACGATACCTCTGATCTTATTTTATTATTACGTCTTAAGTACATAAGAATTTCATTTTCAATACACCTTGAAGCATATGTAGCAAGTTTTATTTTCTTCTCCGGATTAAACGTATTAACGGCTTTAATTAGTCCAATGGTTCCAATACTAATAAGGTCTTCAATGTTTATGCCAGTATTCTCAAATTTTCTGGCAATGTACACTACTAGACGAAGATTTCGTTCAATCAGGATGGATCTTGCTGCTTTATCCCCTCCTGGAAGCTTTTTTAATAAAATCTCTTCTTCGTCCTTACTTAAAGGAGGTGGTAATGCTTCGCTTCCACCAATATAATAAACTTCATCCGTTTTTAATCCTAGTTTTATTAATAATTTATACCAGTAGTAAGATAAGCGAAATCTCCAATTTTTCATGTATGTTCCTCCTTCTAAAAAATGTTTTTTCTGAGTATAGTGATATTAACTTACCTTCACAGCCCCTCCTTGCTGCTTTGGTCCCGTCAGCATTTTAGGATGAACGATACATTGAAAGGCATCATCCGCTGAGAGTTGTTGCATCGTAAAAGATACAAGACCCTTTTCACACAAATATTGAACCCCATTATGCTCGATTAGAATCAAATCAGGTTTAATCGCGACTATCAGTTGATGCTCTTGTCCAACAACCTTGCACGGAATGATTCTTAGTCTATGCTGCCATTCATCCGGAACCTTTTGATTTCCCATGATGAATTGTTCTGGATCCGCTGCTGCGATTTTGCCAATAGACTCAGGAACAGATTCGCTTTGGTTTTTAACTGAGACAAACATAACAGGCAATTTAGACAAAGGGTCATACAGTTGATTCCCGCTGTCGACCAGTCCCTTGAAATGTAATGTCTCATTCTCGATTTGTAGTTGGACATTGACAATTTGATCAAATTGAATCTTCGTCATTTCCATACCTTCCACATTTTTCCTTGCAAAGTGCCAGGCTAATGGAAAACCGATAAGAACAAAAAGCCAGCTTATGGGGTCACCAAACCCCTTTACACTTGACGCTAGTACCTTTACTGAAAGTTCTAAATCAGATTGAATAAAATAATGGGCCCCCATTAAGCCTCCGCCAATTAAAAAAGTAGATACATATAGCGTCATTAAGGCTTTAAAGAAAAAAGAAAGCCGCTTAAATCCAAAAGCTATTAGTATCATGAACATCGAACAAATAAGTTTTGCAATGGGATGACTGGTATAGGCATGAAGAGGTGTAAACGATAATAAAATGATCAATGACCCTATAAAACCACCGGCAAGTAATCTCCAGATTTGTATTCTTCTTTTAAGAAAAATAGCTGTTAAGTATAGGAGAAGGCTATCAAATAACAAATTAAGAGCCCAAATTACATCAAGATATACCGTCAAGCGAGCTTCCTCCTTAATTCAGCTATTGGCTACTCCAAATTTCTATTCTTCTGTTTACGAAAAAGTATAACGTACTTTCCTAGCGGAAGTGTGTCACTTTCTGTAATCAAAATATCAGAAATTTTCACAAAACCCACCGGAATTTGTCATATTAATATGGTTGAAAATATTAAAAAAAGCGCAGTGCCTAGCACTGCGCTTTTTTTAATATAAAAATTATCTTCTTCTATTTCTGTTTCGTAAGAAAGTAGGGATATCAAGTGCATCCTCTTGTGAAACATTAGTATGACGGACTGGTTCTGATTGAGGAGTTTCTTCTCGTTTATGCTCTCTCTTGACAGGGTTGACGGAAGATTTGTTTACTTGTTGTCCAAAAGAAGGACGCGTTACTTTTGGCTGTGTTACTTCTTCACTAAAACCAGTTGCAATAACTGTAACTATAATTTCATCTTTTAAGTTTTCGTTAATTACAGAACCGAAGATCATATTAACTTCTTGGTCTGTAGCCGTTGCCACGATATCAGCAGCTTCTTGAACCTCGTATAGACTCAAATTAGAGCCACCAGTAATATTCATTAACACACCTTGAGCACCATCAATGGATGTCTCAAGCAATGGTGAATTAATTGCCTTTTTAGCTGCTTCTGTTGCACGATTTTCACCTGCTGCAACCCCAATACCCATTAAAGCTGATCCCTTATTGGACATAATGGTTTTTACGTCGGCAAAATCCAAGTTAATTAATCCTGGTGTAGCAATTAAATCGGAAATACCCTGAACACCTTGACGCAATACATTATCTGCCTCGCGGAAAGCTTCAAGCATTGGTGTACTTTTATCAACAATTTCAAGAAGACGGTCGTTTGGAATAACGATAAGAGTATCAACAGCTTCTTTCATTGCTCCAATTCCGCCTGATGCTTGGTTTGAACGTTTTTTACCTTCAAAGGTAAAAGGACGAGTGACCACACCAACAGTTAAGGCACCTAAATCACGAGCAATTTGCGCAATAACAGGTGCTGCACCAGTACCGGTACCTCCACCCATTCCAGCCGTAACAAATACCATATCAGCACCTCTCAGTGCCTCTTCAATTTGTTCTTTACTTTCTTCTGCAGCTTTTTTACCTACTTCTGGATTCGCACCTGCTCCAAGTCCACGGGTAAGCTTAGCACCAATCTGCATTTTCACTTCAGCTTTTGATAGATTTAAAGCTTGCGCATCTGTATTTACGGCGATAAATTCTACACCTTGTACACCATGTTCAATCATACGGTTTACTGCGTTATTGCCTCCGCCGCCAACTCCGATTACCTTTATTGTTGCAAGAGAATCTAAATTTGTATCAAATTCTAACATGACAAATCCTCCTAATTCGTCGATTTACTTCTTTAACTATTCGAAGAAGTAACCAAGGAATTTTTTTACTTTCGATGACATTTTTTCTTCCGGATGTTTTTCTACCTTAGCTTTAGGTTGATGTTGTTTAGGTACTCTTTTTTCGATTGGCTCAGGAACCGACACCGCTGATGTAGACGACCCTATTGTTCCACCAGGTAATCTAGCATTCTTGTAAGCATACTTAATCAAGCCAACCGCTGTTGTATATTGAGGTTCTCTTACACCTATATAGTCAGGTGAGGCAATACGGACTGGATTTTGGAACATATCCTGAGCAAGTTCCAATACACCTTGCATTTTAGCTGTTCCGCCTGTCAAGACAAAACCACCTGGCAAATCCATAACACCAAGACGTTTCAATTCATGTGCAATCAGTTCAAAAACTTCTTCCATTCTAGCTTCGATAATTTCAGATACATAGAGCTGGTTAAATTGCTGATGCTGGTCACTTCCGATGATTGGTACGCTGAAGAACTCATCTTCTGAGGCATTATCATAGAAGGCATGTCCATATCTCACCTTAATATTTTCAGCATCCTCTGTTGAGGTGTGCAAAACTTTAGAAAGGTCATTAGTAAGTAGGTCTCCGCCAACCGGAATGACACTGGTTGCTTTTAAGAAACCTTCCTCAAAGACAGCAATCGTCGTTGACCCTCCGCCAATATCAATAAGAGCCACACCAAGATTCTTCTCATCTTTTGATAAAGCAAAATCTCCTGCTGCTAATGGCTGCAGGATAATATCTAAAATTTGGAGACCTGCACGTTCCACACAGCGCAATGTGTTAATGATGATTGATTTTGAACCAGTGATTAGGGTTCCATCCATTTCTAACCGGACGCCAATCATCCCGCGAGGGTCATTGATTTCATCCTTGCCATCAAGAATAAATTGTTTTCGAATTACACCAATGTTTTCCCTTTCGGGTGGTATGGAACCAACATGAGATGCCTCAATTACACGTATGACATCTTCATTTGTTATTTCCCGGTTTTGGCTTGAAACGGCTACAATACCGTGGCAATTGTGAAGCATAATGTCTCTTCCTGAAATGCCGACCACTACTTCTCTGATCTCCATTCCAATCATTCTTTCTGCCTGCTCAATTGCTCTTTTAATAGAATGAACGGTATCATCCATGTCGACAATTGACCCTTTACGCAAACCTTCTGATTTTACATTACCAACACCAATTATATTTAACGTATCTTTTCCAGAGTCATTGACCATTTCACCAATGATAACTTTTACACTGGATGTACCGATGTCAAGACTAACATATATTTCATTGCTGTTCATTCTATGGCACCTCCTTTTAATCTCCTTGGATAGAACAACAATTTCATCTTTTGTTCCCAAATAGGTAAGTATAACTTTCCTTTGAAAGCATAAGTGCAACTACGCCTCTTCAACGGCGGGGTTTCTTTAAATACTAGTTTCATAGTCATATCTTATAAAATTATTCGTCACAACTACATATTTCCCTTTAAAAATTTCAACTTTTTTCTATTTTTTCTTTGTTTGTTGACCATTTCGTCAATAATATTCTCCGTATAACGGCTATATTTTGAAACAATCTGACACCAAACGCAAATACTGCTGCTAAATACAAGTCTACACCAAGATGAACACCGAGAAAAGCTAAACTTGCTGCAAGTACAATATTAAAAAAGAAACCTGAAACAAACACCTTTTCGTCATAAATATTTTGCATGTATGCCCTAATTCCTCCGAAAAGTGTGTCAAAAGCTGCAAGCACAGCAATCGACAAATAATTGGAGTATTCCTCGGGAATTCGAATTTCAGTCAAAAGGCCAAGGATGATGCCAATTACCAGTCCCATAAATGGAAGCCACATCAGGAACCTCCTCCTTCTTTGATCGGCTCCATGTATTGAACTCGAATGGAATTATCATAGGCAGGTATCGTTATATTGGGATTTGATGCCGAGACAGTAAGTCTTAAGCTCTCTGTAAAAAATTCATCCCTGGCTTTTGATACTTTCATCTGGTTTGATAATTTTTCCGCAGTACCCATATCATCGACGCCTACTTTTATCTCAATCGGCAGCCCTTTTATGGAATGCCCATCAATTTTTGTTTCTCCATTTATATCTCTGATGACCGTGGTGTTAATGATCCTTTGACCATCTATCGCTATGTATTTAGCATCGTACATATTCAGTTCGTTTAATAATCTTTTTAGAAGCTCCGGTGAAATAGAATCGTTAACCGGAGTTCCTAGCTGAACATCCTCAATCACCGGTTCAATTAAGAGCTTGATCCCAGGGCCTGTTATATTGGTTAAACCCGCCTCAACTTTTAATTCTTGCAGTGTATCCTTTAACGCTTGTTCTTTACTTTGTTTTCGTTTAGATTCATAGGCTGATAGTTTTTCTTCGTTCGAACGAATCTCACTTAATAAATTAGATTGAAGTTCTTTTTCTTTTAACAGTGCTTCTCGAAGCTGCCAAATATCTCGTGTATCCCGTTCCACTGGTTTCTTTACTGTTTGGAATTGAATGGCAATCATAAATCCAACCAATGTTGCTATTAAAGTAAAGCTTAAATTTAATTTCGGCTTGTCCACTTCATTCACCTAACCTTCTCCATCTTTTAAACCGTGGACTAATTAGCTGCCTAAGATTGGATTTAGGACGATTTCATCTTCCTTTTCCAGTGTAAAAACTACATTATCGTTTACTAACTGATCCTTTACTCCTCCTGTAAGGTTTAATGAAGAAGAAAGGACGTCTGGGTCACCTATTGCAGTAATGACAAATGGTGCAGGATATGGCACCCCATCCACTGTAATAACTGGCCCGTTACAAACAATATAGGAGTGGCTTGTCAGCCTCTGCCCATTTATTGCTACAACTGCTGCACCTGAGATATACAGTTCGTTCACTACTTTAAATACATGCTGTTCATGCACAAGATAATTATTTACATTATCCTCTTTTGGGTCATAGGCACCGTCTGAAAGGGTAACCTTTACCCCTTTTCCTTTAACCTTTACTTTTCCAAGGAACATCCGGTATTTTTCGGCATCCTCAGCCAGATTAAGGAAAACTTGAGTTTCCTTCGAAAGATTTTTTTCAATTTGAAGGACTTTATCCTGTGTTTGATTTAATTCTTTTTCCAGCTTTCGATTGGTTTCCTCTTGAGCAATTAATTCATTTCGAAGTCCCAAGTTTTTTTCGTATTGACTGCTAGAAAGATCCTGTTTTTCGTTTTGATGTTTCAATTGTGTTAGGTGATACGAGAATGCAACTATAAACCCCAGAACTAAACAGACAATGGACAAGATAAGATGCCTACCCTTCACCTTTATCTTATTCAACGTCTTTTTCCTCCACATCCGGTCCAAAAGCCTTAAAATACGAACCTACTTCCAAATCAATTAAACCTTTTTTATTAGGGTCTAATTGGCTAATAATAGAAGGATAATGAACCATCTTTTCTGAAAAACTTCTAAGCGTCGCGCTAACCTCAAAGCCATCATTCATAAATAAGGAAATGTGATACTGATCAGTTTTTTTTGGAGAATAATGTATTTCAGAAATGGAGTTTGTAATTTCACTAGGAAGTTTCCCTAACTCTTTGACCATTAAGTTAAGAACAGCACCTTCCTTGAATTTGAAAAGAATCGGAGAACTAACTGGGATTATTTCCGTTTTTCTATCCTTTAAAATCTTACCGTTTTCCATAATAGGAAGGTAGTTTTTACCGCTTTTAAGGTATGCTACTCTACTATGTTCTTTTACTTGAATATCAATCGTATTAGGCCATTTAATCTGAACATTTGTCTTATTTATTTCTGATAAATGGCTTAGTTTTGAGGCAATCGTACCTTCTTTGACTTTCCAAATATTTGTTTGCTTTGTAATACCACTCGCCTTAATTATTTCATTATCAGAATAAGCTTCATTCCCATTCACATTAATATGTTTTACATGGCTTAATGGAGATTGGGAATAGGCCACAACGACTATCATTGCAAAAAACAAAATAAGCAGGAGTACAAGACGTCTGTTTGCCTTCCGTCTTCTTTGCTCCTTTAGTTTTGGAATACGATCCTCAAGAGCAACGATTTTACCATTTTCCATCCATAACTCTCCTCCAAAAGAAAAGCGTGAGCGCACTTATGCGCTTAAGTTATAGTTTTCAAAGTATGTATGAAACTTTAAAACTATAAGCAGTTGCTCCAAAGCTAGTCCATATTACATAACTATCACAATAAAGAGAAACAACGGCACGAAAATTCATGCCGTCACTGATTTTCTTGCTCAAATCCACGTATTATTATTATCTGTAATTATAACACAATATTTGTCATTCGTAAGGAATTTCTTACAGGAAAAGTAAGGTTATCGACCGATAATCTCCACTTCTGTCTCTATATTAACCTGATAACGATTAAAAATAGTATCCTTAACATACTGTATTAAAGATAGGACATCTTCAGCTGTTGCATTTCCGGCGTTAACTATAAAATTCCCGTGCATTTCCGATATTTTTGCACCGCCAATGCTGTAGCCTTTTAAACCCGCATCTTCAATTAATTTTCCAGCATAATTTGGAAGAGGATTACGGAATATACTTCCTGCACATGGAAAATTCCATGGCTGTGTTTCTTTACGATAATCCTTGTTTTTTTGCATTTGAGCTACAATTGCTGTGCGGTCCCCAAGAGCAAGCCTGAAAACAGCTTCTATTACGATCCCAGGGCGTTTTTTCTGAAGAATGGAAGTTCGATAAGAAAACTCCATTTCTTCATTTGTGAGCCATTCCATCGATCCGTCATCGAATAGGATATGAGCTTTCGTTAAGATTTTGCTAATATCCGATCCATGTGCACCGGCATTCATATATACTGCCCCGCCAACTGAACCAGGGATACCGCTGGCAAATTCAAGTCCAGACAGCCCTTTCTTGCTTATAGAGGTAGCTAAACTAACAAGAGAATAACCCCCGCCGACAGTGATTTCGGTTTCGTTTATTTCGAGGTGATCCAAACCCGAACCAAGCTTAATCACTGCCCCTTCAATACCTTTATCTGAGACTAACAAATTAGAGCCTCTTCCAATTGCCCGCCATTTAATCCCGTACTTTTCTATCACTGACATAACCTTTTTTAAGTTATCGACAGATGAAGGTTCAATAAAAATATCAGCAGGGCCGCCAATCTTAATGGTCGTATGATTTAACAAAGGTTCATTTGATTTTACTTTTCCAATATTCAGGTTTTGCAATTCTTTTACAATTGCGTCCATCCATTCCACCTAACTTTCCTAGATGCGTTTTTTTCAGTTTATGCATAAAAATAATTTGGGCTACTTTTGATTTGTTTTAACTAGCTGTTTCATTACAGCATAAAGTCTCTCGGCTGAATCAGGAACGCCCATTTTTTTAGCCTTAGCTTTCATATCCTTTAAATGCTCGTTATCTAATAGAATGCGGTCAATATGGCTGACAAGACTTTTATTATTTAAATCCTTTTCTAACAGCAACTCTGCCGCACCATGATCACTTAAAGACCTGGCATTCTTTTCTTGATGATTATTCGTTACATACGGACTTGGAACTAAGATGCTTGGAATGCCTAATGAAGTTAATTCAGCAAGTGTGGTTGCTCCTGCTCTTGACACAACCAAATCAATTCCAGCAAGAACTTCAGGCATGTTATGAATAAATGGTTTTATCACCACATTTTTCGGATTGCCCACTAGCTCTACTTCCTTTTGAACATTCTCGTAATGAACGTCACCAGTGATATAGAGAATTTGGTATGGTTTTTCAGCTAATTTTGCCAAAGCCTTTACAACTGCTTCATTAATCGGCCTTGCCCCCCTGCTGCCGCCAAAGATTAGCACGGCCGGCTTAGTGGCACTGAGTCCAGCTGACAGACGACCTTTAATTCCATCCTTTCCAAGTACCTCTGAAGCTCTTGGATTCCCTGTAAAGACCACTTTTTCACTTGGAAAATATTCCTTTGCTTCTTCAAAACAAATAGCGATCTTATTAACATATCGACTTAAAAATTTATTAGTTAAGCCTGGGACACTATTTTGTTCGTGGATAATAGTTGGTATCCCAAGCCTCTTTGCAGCATAAACGACAGGCCCGCACACATAGCCGCCTGTACCAATCACAACATCAGGTTGAAACTCTTTTAGTATTCTCTTACTATCCTGAACACCTTTTAAAAATCTCATAATTGTCTTTACATTTTCAAAAGATAGCTTTCTTTTAAAGCCAGTAATATGAATAGATTTAAAAGCAATATTTTCCCTTGGGACAAGTTTGCTTTCTAAACCATTTGTCGTTCCCATATATAAAAATTCTGCTTCTTTGTTTTCCTTTTGAATTTCTCTAATGAGCGCAAGAGCTGGATAGATATGTCCGCCAGTCCCGCCGCCGCTTACTACTACTTTCATTTTCTCACCTCTAAAAAGTTGCTAAACACATTCTACTATAAAAACAAAAGAAAATATGCTTGAAAAAAGAATGTTAATTAATTGTAATAAAGAAAAACCAACGTGCCAACATCCATTTTATCCATTAAACATAAAAAGAACCCTGCCTCGTGAACAGGGTATCATTTTAAAATCTTGAGTATCGGCTGATATTAAGGAGAACACCAATTGCCATTAACATCAATGTTAACGAAGAGCCTCCGTAACTTAAGAATGGCAGCGTAATACCCGTAACCGGCATTAGTCCTGTGACCACACCAATATTAATCATTACTTGAATGGCCACCATGGCAATAATACCCACCGCAAGAAAACTTCCATATAAATCAGGCGCACCTAGGGCGATACGAATGCCCCGCCATAACAATAGGGCAAATAAAAGCAAAATGAATGAACCGCCAATAAAGCCTAATTCCTCGGAGAGAATCGCAAAGATAAAGTCTGTTTGTGGTTCGGGCAAGTAAAAAAACTTCTGACGGCTCTCGCCAAGCCCTAAACCAAATAACCCGCCTGGACCGATTGCATAAAGGGATTGAATAATTTGAAATCCACTCCCCAGCGGGTCCGACCATGGATCAAGGAAAGAGGTAATCCGCTTAATTCTATATGGTGCGGAAGCAATCAAACCTACAAATCCGGCTACACCCATCAGTCCTAAAAAAGCAAAATGACTGATCCGGGCCCCTGCAATAAAGATCATTACAACACAAGTCCCCATCATAACGGTACCGGTCCCTAAGTCCGGCTGCAGCATGATCATTGCAAAGGCAATAAAGGCTAGACCTAGAGATGGAATCAGACCTTTTTTAAAGGAGGTAATGACTTTCTGCCGCTCAGATAAATATTTTGCTAAAAAGGCAATCATTGCAAGTTTCATAAATTCTGATGGCTGAATGGAGAATGCGCCTACCCCAATCCAGCTTCTTGAACCATTTCGAACATTCCCGATTCCTGGAATCAAAACGAGCACTAATAAAACAAAACAAACGATAAGAATCGTTTTGGCATAAGTTCGCCAGGTCCAGTAATTTACGTTCATAATAAAAAACATAGCAACGATTCCCACCCCGGCAAATAGGGTTTGCCTTTTTGCAAAGAAAAAGGAATCTTGAAATTTATATTCGGCCCAGATCGCACTGGCACTGTACACCATTATGAGCCCTATTGCCAGGAGTGTGAAGGTTACAATCATTAAAATAAAGTCGGGAGTTGCTCTCTTTGTCGGCACCGCTATCCACCTCGAAACACGTGTTTTAGGGCCGCTAGTAGTTAATAAGCTGAACTTAGATGAGTGTCTAGCTCCAGCGCCCAAAGCGCTTTTAGCTTTTCGGACAAGCCCTTACTTAAGCTTATGCACCGCTTCGATAAAAATGTCTCCCCTGACTTCAAAACTTTTATATTGATCCCAGCTTGCACAAGCGGGTGATAAAAGAATGACGTCACCAGGTTCTGAATATCGATAAGCTTCCGGCACTGCCTTTTCAACATTATCGACACGGCTGATCGTTTTTATTCCAGCAAGCTTCCCAACACGTTCCAGCTTAGGAGCTGTTTGACCAAAGGTGATTAACGACTTAACATTTTTAAGGTACGGAATTAAATCATCAAACTCATTTCCTCGATCAAGTCCGCCCGCAAGCAAAATCGTTGGACCATTGAAGGCAGACAAAGCCTTAACAGTTGCTAAGATATTCGTCGCTTTCGAATCATTATAAATCTTTCTACCATTGACATCAGCAACATACTGCAAACGGTGCCTGACACCCGTAAAGGTTTTGAGAACCACTTGGATAGCACTGTTTTCTACACCTGATAGTTTGGCGGCGGCCATGGCTGATAAGATGTTTTCGAGGTTATGGACCCCTGGTAAAGCTATTTCACTGATTTCCATTACTGGCTCACCGTTAAAGAGCAGCCAGCCTTCTTTGATATACGCACCTTCTGCAAGTTCCTTCTTTGTGGAGAAAGGGATAATCTTCGCTTTTGAATGCTTCGCAATTTCCATTGTTTCCTCTTGATCGGCATTAATGACTAAATATTCAAGCTCGGTCTGGTTTTCCGTAATCTTAGCTTTTGCCTGAATATACTCTTTTCTGGTCCCATGGTAATCCAAGTGGGCATCATAAAGGTTAGTGATAATAGCAATCTTAGGGTTAAATGTTTTAATCCCCATTAATTGAAATGATGAAAGCTCAATGACAATCGTATCATCCTTTTCAGCCTTCTGGGCCACACCTGAAGCCACGGTGCCGATATTCCCAGCGATTAACGGCTGCTTGTTACCTTCTTTTAACATTTCGTAGACAAGCGTAGTCGTTGTTGTTTTTCCATTTGTTCCTGTAATGCCAATAAAAGGGGCTTCCGAAATTTCATAGGCAAGCTCCACCTCTGTAATAACCGGAATTCCTTTTTCAATAGCCCCTTCAATCATGGGGTTGAAGTACGGAATCCCAGGGTTTTTCACAATCAGTTCAAAACCCTCATCTAATAGTTCAATTGGATGCTCCCCACAAATGACTTTAATCCCTTGCTCTAGTAACCCTTGAGCCTCAGGATTTTCAGATAATGGCTTTTTATCATTCACTGTAACAAATGCACCAAGCTTATGTAACAAAGAGGCTGCCGTTACACCACTTTTAGCTAAACCAAGTACGAGAATTTTTTTATGACAATAAGATTCAATCTGTTTCAATTACAACCACACCTCAATATAGATACCTAGTATCGCAAATATTAAACCAACACTCCAAAACGTAACAACAACCCGCCATTCAGACCAGCCAACAAGTTCATAATGATGGTGGAGCGGGCTCATTCTGAAAATCCGCTTGCCGGTAGTTTTAAAAGAAGCTACCTGAAGAATAACTGACAATGTTTCGATAACAAAGACACCGCCAATGATAATAAGCAGGATTTCAAGCTTTGTTAAAATAGCAATTGCTGCAATCGCCCCTCCAAGAGCCAGCGATCCCGTATCCCCCATAAATACTTTTGCTGGATGAGCGTTAAACACCAAAAATCCTAGAACAGCTCCTACCACAGCTACAGAGAAGACAGCAATCTCAAATTGATTTTGATTCCAAGCCAGGACAGCAAACGCTCCAAATGCAATGGCTGCGGTTCCAGATACTAAACCGTCAAGACCATCGGTAAGATTGACAGCATTTGAAAAGCCAACTAACCAAAAAATAATTAATAACACATACCCCCAGCCTAAATCAATGCTAAAATCCCCAAAAGGAAACTTAATTTCAGTTGACTGTCCAGTATGCTTATAAATTAGATAAAAAATAACAGAAATGATAATTTGCCCTAATAATTTCTGCCTTGATGTTAACCCTAAGTTCCGTTTTAAAACCACCTTGATAAAATCATCCAAAAACCCCAGCAGTCCAAATCCAAAGGTCACAAACAAGAGTAAAAAAGCATTTACCGGTGTATGATCCGAATATTTTCCAATCATGACCAGTGTGGTTATGATAATGGAAAATAAAATCATGACACCGCCCATTGTTGGCGTGCCTGATTTTTTCTGGTGTGATTTAGGTCCTTCCTCGCGGATGCTTTGTCCAAATTTCAATCTTCGCAAGAAGGGAATAAAAATGGGAGAAAGTAAAACTGAAATTAAAAAGCCCATTATTATTGTGAAAAAAATAACTTGCTCCGTCATTTTATCCCCTCCTTTCCTGATTATTTTGTGTCAATAGCTTCGCTAATTGCCCAGCTATATCATATGTCTGATTATTTTTATTAAGAAGTGTATTGTTTGAAATTTTAAAGTTTGTTCTATCCATATTCTTATTCGTTTCTCCATCTAATTTTTCAATATAAAGATTTATAATTTCTCTCATCGCTTCCACAAGATCATTTGTAAAAAAGATTGGAAACTGGGTCGGCGTGTAGCGTGGAAGTGTTTTTTCTTTGTCCCAAACAGCCGCAATTGCCCCATGGGATATGGCCTCTAATAGTTCCCCTGCCTCAGAATTCACCGGAACAAATAATCCCATAGGCTGTTCCTCAGCAGCTTTATCTGATATTGTGCGGAACAGCACATCATCTTGGATTCCTTGTTTATCGTTAAACAAATTTACCAAGTCCTTCAAAGCTAAAAACATAGCTATCTCCCCTTAATTGCTTCCCTTGCTACAAGCCGGTCATCAAAATCATGGACTTCTTTACCAATTATTTGATAGGTTTCATGACCTTTTCCAGCGATTAAAATGACATCTCCAGGTGATGCTTGATTCACTGCAGTAAAGATGGCTGTTCTTCGATCAGGGATTACTTGATAGTTTTCCCCTTTCACCCCTGCTTCCATGTCCTTCAAAATGGCTAATGGATCTTCACTTCTTGGATTATCTGATGTCAAGATAGGATCAGTCGCAAAACGGCAGGCAATTTGCGCCATCAAAGGCCGTTTTGTACGATCTCGGTCTCCCCCGCAGCCTACAATAACAAAAACTTTCTTCTCAGCAAAATGCTGTATGGTTTTTAATACATTTTCTAAGCTGTCAGGTGTGTGGGCATAATCAACAATGACCGTAAAATCTTGGCCTGCATTTACTAGTTCAAACCTTCCTGAAACCCCTTCGACGCTTTCAATGGATTGAATAATCTGCTCAATCCCTAGTCCGGAAACTAATGAAGCAGTAATACTTGCTAGTACATTGTACACACTGAACTTACCAATTAACTGCATTTTAATTGGATAAGACACATTCTTAATTTCAAGGTCAAAGGTCGTACCCTTTGGTGTCATTTGAATATTTTTTGCCTGAATATCTGCTTTTTGATCGATACCATATGTAACAACATGTGCAGCAGTTGAACGGCTGTACATTTCAGTTGCAGCGTCATCTGCGTTTAAACACGCGAATTTCGGTTTGTTTAGGTCAAACGTATTTCCGAGCTGCGCAAATAATAAACTTTTTGCCCGCTTATATTCATCCATTGTCTGATGATAATCAAGGTGATCTTGTGTCAGGTTAGTAAAAACCGCCACATCATAATCACAACCATGAACCCTTCCTAAGTCAAGGGCATGGGATGAAACCTCCATTACCGCTGTACTAACACCGGAATCAACCATTTGTTTAAACGTTTTTTGGAGTGTTAGACTTTCAGGAGTGGTATTTTTGGTTTCAATTGTTTGGTCAGCAATTTTTGTATACATCGTGCCAATCAGGCCTGTCTTCGTCCCAGCGTCAGCGAAAATTTTTTCTATTAAATGACTGGTGGTTGTCTTCCCGTTAGTTCCTGTGATTCCAATTAAGTGAAGGCTTTTCGTTGGCTGTCCGTAAAAAGCGTCTGCCAGTACAGCCATTGCTCTCATAGTATCATTCACAACAACAACCGGAACATCTAAATCTAACAGCTTTTCAGCAAGTATAGCTGCTGCACCATTTTTAACTGCAGATGTCGCGAAATCATGTCCATCAACGGTGTAACCTTTAATGCAAATAAATAAGCTCCCTTTTTGCACCTTTCTGTTATCATTCTCAATTGATGTAATTTCTGGATCTTCCCCACTATAGGGAACAATAGGATGCAAATTCTTTAGCAGCTTTTGTAACTTCATTATCTCAAATCCTCTCATTACTGCACATAGCTAATTACCAGTTTATGCCTAAAAGTGAATCCTTACGAAAGTTCCATCTTATTTTACATTAAAATATTTTATTTTACCATTTAGTAATGAATCCGTAATAAAATTTTTAGGCGGCGGAAAATATTCCGGCCGCCTGCTCATGAATGCTGTTAACTTTTTTAGTCCCCTTTACCGAAGTAAAGTCTTACTTTTGAGCCTTCCTTCACTTTGGTACCCGGTTCCGGAGATTGTCTCACAACAACATCCCCTTCACCGCTAGCATCAATTGATAGATTGATGAGCTGCTCTTGAAGTTCACTTTTTGACATACCTACAAAATCCGGTAATTTGACTAACGGTACATCAGGCCATTTAATCTCTTTCTCGATTTGACCGTTCCGTGGTTTTACTCCCATAGCACTTAAACTGTCTTTCATAATCGCACCGACGATTGGGGCACTAACCGTACCACCAAAGGCAGTAACTCCTTTAGGGTTATCAACAGCGACATAAATAACGATTTGCGGATCATCCGCGGGTGCAAAGCCCATAAAAGAAACAATAAAGTTATTTTCGAGGTATCTTCCATTCTGTGCTTTTTGCGCTGTTCCTGTCTTACCGCCGACTCGATAACCTTCAATAAATGCCCTTCCACCAGATCCTTTTGCAACAACACTTTCTAAGGCGTTGCGAATTTCTTTCGACGTTTCCTCTGTTATTACCCGTCTCTTTTCCACAGGGGTATTCCTCATAACCACTTCTTTGGTTACAGGATCAATTAGCTCTTTGGCGATATATGGTTTGTAAAGGATCCCGCCATTAATAGCCGCAGATACGGCAGTAATCTGTTGGATAGGTGTAACAGATACCCCCTGTCCGAAAGCCGTTGTGGCTTGTTCCACAGGACCTACCCGGTTCAAATTAAATAAAATCCCTGTTCCTTCACCTTGCAAATCAATTCCTGTCTTTTGACCGAACCCAAAATCCTTAATATACTTAAACAATTTATCCTTACCTAAGCGCTCACCTAACTCTACAAAACCTGGATTACAAGAGTTTTCAACCACCTCAAGGAACGTTTGGTCACCGTGACCGCCTCTTTTCCAGCATTTTAACCTAGCACCTGCTACTTGGACGGATCCCGAATCATGAAAATGTTCTTTTTCTAAATTAACCTTTCCTTCATTCAGGGCAGCCGCAAGAGTGATAATCTTAAAAGTGGAACCAGGCTCATACGTCGACCAGACTGGGAGATTTCGATTATATACTTCTTGAGAAACATTTCTAAAATTAGCTGGATCAAATGTGGGTCTGCTCGACATCGCCAGAATTTCTCCGTTATTCGGATTCATTGCGATAGCTATGATCCCATCCGGATTATATTTTGCCTCCGCAATGTCCAGTTCTCTTTCAACGATGGTTTGTATTTTTGAATCAATCGTTAGTTTTAGATCAAGACCTTTAGTGGGGCTTTCATAATCATCTGCCATGTCATTCATTCTTTCTCCTTTGGCATTGGCATAGAATTTAACCGCTCCTCTCTGTCCACTTAACTCTTTATCATAATACTGTTCCAGGCCCATTAACCCTTGGTTATCCACCCCGGTAAAACCAAGGACATGGGATAGGTAGCTGCCATTTGGATAATGCCGTTTGGAGTCTTCACCAATATATACCCCTTCAAGCCCGAGCGCTCTAATTTCCTTTGCTTTTTCATGGGAAATTTTGCGGCCCTCTTTTAACCGGACGGATGATGCTTTTTTAGTAATTTCTCGATAGGCTGTTTCTTTTGACATATTTAAGACTGATGCTAATTTCTCTGCTGTAGTCGCCGGGTCTTTAATTTGTCGTGGAATGACATAGACTGTTGGAGCACTAATATTTGTCGCTAATGCCACACCATTGCGGTCAACAATTTTCCCACGCTCCGGTTCAAACGGGATATTCCTGCTCCAAGAACCTTTTGCCTTATCAGTCAGCATATCACCGAGAACAAACTGGACATATCCAAGACGAACATCAATAATCAAGAAGGTTAGGAATCCAACGAATAGTGCAATCATTAGACGTTTTCGAACAGTTACATTAGAAACACGCATATAATGAATGATCCTCCTTTATTCCACTTTCATTATCGTTCATTTATATGCTTGTACTTATTTGATTAGAACGGACAAAATTTAAAGCGGAAGCGACTTGAACAGGGGCGACAGGCATAAGAGAGTCGTCGAGAAGGCTGCACTTTAGCCTTCTTGGCGGCTCGGCTTATGACCCCGAGCCCCTAGGCGCTGGAGCTGGACTTGGCAAATCGGTACCTACCACATGAAAAATCCCGCTTATGGCGGGATTTTATTAGTCTTGGACGGTTTTCCCATCCGAATTATCACTTTGATTAGTGTTCTCAGTTCCAGTAAATTGTTCTTCTGGGGTCTTTAAATCAACAATAAGGAAATCTCCGCTTTTTAACGGTTCCTTTGGTTTAATACTTTGGTCGGTGACAAATCCTTTTCCCTTTGAATTTAATTTTAAATTAGCTAGGTTGGCAACTTTCATGACATCACGGAGTGACCAGCCCGTCATATCGGGAGCAGTTAATTCTCCGTCCGTTTGGATAATTACCTTTTCACCTTCCATGATGGTGGTCCCTGCCTTAGGCAGTTGTCCAATAACTTTTTCCCCTTTTCCAAGTACGACTGGTTCAAATCCATCTCCTTTTAAACTTTTAACGGTATCCAAGGCAGAATCTCCTAAGAATTTTGGCAGTTTATTAATTGTTGCAGATTCTAGTTTGGAAGGTTCAACATTTAAATATTGAAGACTATTTTTCATAACAGGGTTAAAAATAGCCGATACCGGTATTGCCCCTTGTCCTGCTTCCATCCCTTCCAATTGAGGCTGTTGAACGGCTACATAAACAATTAATTTCGGATTGTCTTTTGGTGCCATTCCTAAAAAGGAAAACATGTAATTGTTTACTCCAGCCAAATATTTCCCATTAGGTCCTGGAATATTAGCCGTACCTGTTTTACCAGCCACACTATAACCATCAATTTTGTAACGTCCCCCTGTACCTTTTGGAGAGGTTACAACTGTCTCTAAAATATCACGTACCTCCTTCGCAGTTTCAGCCGATATCGGTGTTGAAACTACTTCTGGTTTTGTTTCTTCAATCACCTTACCTGTATCATGATTCACAATTTTTTCTACTACATGCGGCTTTAACATTTTCCCATCATTTGCAATAGCGGTGGCTGCTTGGATTTGCTGGATCGCTGTAATCGCCGTACCTTGTCCATAGGCAGTCGTAATTTTTTCAATCGGGTAATGAAATTGAATTTTACCGGATGTCTCATCAGGAAGTTCAATTCCAGTAGGTTTATCAAAACCAAATTTACTTAAGTACTCCCTAAACTTTTCGAATCCTAATTTCTCTTTGGCAATTTTAGCAAACGCCACATTGGATGAACGCTGCACACCTTCTAAATAGGTAATCGGTCCCCAGCCTGAGTAATTGTGGTCATGAATGGTTTGACTTTTGTCCGTTACTTTGTAAGAACCTGATTGATAGATTTCATTCGGATTAAATACCCCTTCCTGCACCGCCGCTGCAAGGGTAAAGATTTTCATAGTTGAACCTGGTTCGTATGATGTTTCAATCGCCTCATTATGCCAGCTTTTATCAATACCATCTCGTGTTTTCGGTTCAAAAGACGGGCGCTGACCCATGGCCAAAATTTCACCGGTTTTCGGGTCAGCCACAATCGCAATGATTTTTTTTGGTTTGTACTCCTTAACGACTGTATCCATTGCATCCTCTAAGAAAGTTTGGATCTTTTGGTCGATCGTTAAGTAAACATCATCACCATTTTTTGCTGGAGTGATACTTTCTTTCCCATCGGGAAGGATGTACCCCCATAGATCACTTTCATAGGTGAGTTTTCCATTTTTACCAGTTAGTTCTGTATTTAAAGTCTTTTCGATACCCATTTTCCCGACAGACTTATAGGTTCCATCTTTTTGCTCAATCCGGTCTGCGTACCCTACAACATGGGAAGCGAAAATTCCATTTGGATAGAAACGTTTAGAATCACGAGTAAAAGTGATTCCAGGAAGTTTTAAATTTTCGATTTTTTTCTTTGTATTGTAATCAATATCCCTTCCTGCCTTCCCGAATTCTACTTGAAACCGTTTATTTTTTTTACCATTTGATAAAATACTATAAATCTCAGATTCATCTAATTTAATATATTTTGACAACTCATTAGCCGTTTTATTCAGATTCGTTACATGCTGGGGCTTTTTAGGATTCGTTGTCATCTTTTTATCCAATATCGCAATGAGTGTGTAGGCGGCTGTATCCTCAGCAACAACTACTCCGGTCCGGTCATAAATAATACCCCTTGAAGCCTGCAAGGTTCCCACGCGATTGTATTTTTGCTGGGCTTTGGCCGCAAGAGGTTGTCCATTTACTTCCCCTGAAATTTCAATCGAAAAATACCTGAAAATCAATACAAAAAAGAGCAGGCCGAATATCCCAAATAATATCGCTGCTCCCACATTCATATATGGCTGTTTCTTATTCATTTCTTCTGCACAACCTTGACGTTATTTTCATCTTTGATTAAACCCATTTCCTTAGCCTTTGCAAATATCCGGTCATAAGAACTTAATTCACTCACCTGAACCTTAAGATCCCCATTAACCTTTTCCTGTTCATTAATTTTCTCCTGAACAGTTTGAAGTTCTTTGTTTGCTTCGTATATCTTGGACTGATTTGAAATCAGATGGATCGCTCCAAAACATACCATTCCGGCAAACGCCACTCCAATGATTTTTTCACCCGGAGTCAGCCAGGATTTTTTAATTTTTACTTGACGCTTAATTTGTACTGATTGCTCGGCTTGTTGTTGTTCTAAAACTTTCCTGGCAAGATTACTCAAATACTTCCCCTCCAGATTCTATAATCTAATAGTTTTTCCTCTTCCTTAAAAAAAGAAAGTAGTGGCCAGCACACGAAACGTGTGCTGGAAGACTTTATAACTTTTCGGCTATCCGAAGCTTGGCCGAACGTGCCCGATTATTTTGCTCCAATTCTTCTTCAGATGGAAGAATGGGCTTTCGCGAAACGAGCTTTAAAATAGGTTTATACTCATCTGGAATAATGGGTAAACCCGGTGGTAATGGCGGTGTCTCACTTGCCTTTTTAAAGGCAGCTTTACAGATTCGATCCTCAAGAGAATGGAAGGTAATCACACTTATTCTTCCCTCGGGATTTAGCAAATCAATAGCTTGATTTAGAGACTGTTCAAACACAGATAATTCATCATTAACAGCGATTCTGACTGCTTGAAAAATTCGCTTGGCAGGGTGTCCACCCTTTCGTCTTGCAGGTGCTGGGATGGCGTCCTTTATTAACTCAACAAGTTCCCCGGTCGTATCGATCGACTTAACCGCTCTTGCACTTTCAATTTTTCGGGCGATTTGCTTTGAAAATTTCTCTTCTCCATACCGAAAAAAAATACGGACTAAGTCTTCATATGCCCAGTGGTTAATGACGTCGAATGCGGAAATATCCGCATCGTTATCCATCCTCATATCTAATGGGGCATCATGGTGATAACTAAACCCCCGCTCAGGTGTATCCAGCTGAGGTGAGGATACCCCCAAGTCATATAAAATCCCATCTACTTTATAGATCCCACGTTTTTCAAGCTCTTCTTTCAAATATAAAAAATTACTTTTAATAATGACTAATTGTTCACCGTAATCGGCTAACTTCTCTTTCGCATTAGCAATGGCTGTTTCGTCCTGATCAAACGCAAAGAGTCTCCCGCCTGCACCAAGTCTTGAAAGAATGAGAGAGCTATGCCCTGCCCCTCCCATCGTACAATCCACATAGATGCCATCTGACTTAATGTTTAATCCGTCCACAGCTTCATTTAATAACACAGTTGTATGTTCAAACATTTACGTACCTTCCTTTTCCAATCGAACGATATATACGAGAAATATATTAATATAACTTTTCCCATTATATATCAAAGCCAATCATATTTTCTGCTATTTCAGCAAAAGATTCTTCAGATTCTGCAAAATAATCCTCCCAAATCTGTTTGCTCCAGATTTCAATTCGATTGGAAACACCCAAAATAACACATTCTTTCTCTAATTTTGCATATTGCAATAGTGGCGTCGGGATATTAATTCTTCCTTGTTTATCCAGTTCACTTTCTGTTGCTCCGGAAAAGAAGAATCTAGTAAAAGCACGGGCATCTTTCTTTGTCAGCGGCAGACCTTTTAATTTTTCTTCAATGAGGCTCCACTCAGACATTGGGTAACCAAACAAACATTGATCCAATCCGCGAGTAATGATGAACATGTCGCCAAGTTCTTCACGGAATTTGGAGGGCACGATTAGCCGGCCTTTGCTATCAATGCTGTGATGGTACTCACCCATGAACATACCCATTACCCCCACTTTCTATTAAAAATGTACCACATTCCCCCACTTTCCACCACCTATTTTTTAACTATTCGCCCCACTTTCATAAAAATCCTTTTTTAGCAGTAAGTTTTTAGAAAAAAAAAGAAAAACTCCACGGCTAAAGGTGGAGTTTTTCCTAAATTTTTATTACTTTATGTCGGCCATCGAACTCATAACTGCCCGTCATAATACTCTCTAAAAAGTTTAGACCATATTGATTTAGATAATAAAAGATATTCCAAACCCGTTCTTGAGGGAAACCATCTGGACGTAAGGCAA
Source organism: Neobacillus cucumis (assembly GCF_002860255.1). Taxonomy (GTDB): domain Bacteria; phylum Bacillota; class Bacilli; order Bacillales; family Cytobacillaceae; genus Neobacillus; species Neobacillus cucumis_A. The sequence continues at coordinate 92,583 of NZ_PGVE01000035.1, read as the reverse complement.
GGTCAACGCGTGCATATTTTTTTAAAAAGATATCATGTCTAAGCTTTACCGATTCTTCCAATTTTGATTGCATGAATCCAATTTCTTTTAATAAATAACCTTCATTTTTCTTCAGCATTGGTAAAAGGCCGCGATCTAACTGCTCTGTTTTCATTTCAACTAATTTGTATTGTTCCAATAATTGATTAATTGTACTCGTAAATAACTGTTCAAGTTCCTGGTCTTTTATGGCTTCTAAAAATCTTTCCTTTTCCCGCTTTGTACCGTTACTTAATACTTCAGCTAGATTTAGTTTCAATTCAGAAAGATCTGTTTCAACCGAACGGTCTAAGAAAGTTATATTTAGTCGAGGAACTATTGGCGGCATTTTTATTTGAAAATGCTCAAACACCATTTTAAGTTCTGCCCAATAAGCAATTTCACCCGGCCCTGCTATAAAGGCTATAGTCGGGAAAAGCCATTCTTGCATAAGGGGACGTGTTACCACATTATTACTTAAAACGCCTGGATTTTCATTAGCAAGTGATAGTAACTCCTCTTTAGAAAAAGAAATTGCTCCACTTTTCCCCACAAAGCAATCGTTTTCATGATCGAATTCAAGCAATAATCTCTCATTTAATCTTTGATCATAATAAAACAGATTAGCTGCATTCTCTGAGGTATCAATCGTATTAGGAAAACCTTTCTTTTCGATTTGTTTTTGCTGTTCTAATAAAGAGAAAGTAATTACGTCATGATTCTCAATTTGCTGTTTAAAAAATTCTTTCTGCAACTGACGGAATTCTTTATTGCCAGAGTCAACAATGAGGAGCCCATAATCCTTAAACAGTTCCATTACAATGTTCGCAAAGAAATCAACAAAAGTGTTTGATTTTTCTATTTGCGCTTCTGCAAATGCTAATAGTGTATTGGAATAATCCGTTTCACCGAAATTTTTAATTATATTTTGTACCCATGAGAGACAAATATCTTTATCCAACTCAATATCAGATACCATTTTCTTCTGAAGAATCTTCTCGGGATATATCCATTTATCCACATTCAGCTTATTTTGAACAAACACATGATTGACCTCTTGGAAATCATGGTCTTCCCCAGCTATCCAGAAAACAGGAATTACCGGAACACCCAGATGTCTTTCTTTTTGTTCTGCCAGCTTTATAATTGAAATAACTTTATGTATGGAATAAAGCGGTCCTGTAAGAATCCCTGCCTGTTGACCTCCAATTACTACCAGACTATCAGCTTGTTTTAATTTTTCAATTGATTTCTTTACAGCTTCTGAAGTGGGAAACCCCTTCATAAAGCTCTCAATATGCCGAGCAACCTCCATTCGAGGAAACGGTCTATCGTTTAATTCAGCGATTCTTTTCATATCTTCTTGCAAGTCATTATATCGATAATGAAAAAAAGGCTGTATCTCAACAGATTGTTCCAAATAATTTGATGCAAAACGATTGGTTGCTGGCAAAGAGAGATTTAAAATCTCCATTCATGTACTTCCTTTCTGTAACCGTGATTCATTCTTTAACGAGTATATCATTATCCACCCCATTTAAAGAAAACTTTTGCTCTAATTTAGGATGAAAAACTAAAGGTTATGGCTCGAGAAACTAAACCATAAAGGGTAAGGGCGAAATAGACGAAAAAAAATAAAATAAAATTAACACGCCAAAAGCCTTTCCACACACGTTTTACGATGATTTCCTCCTTAACCTTCCAGTGGACGAAAACAAACACCATCGCGATACCAAGCATTACTAGTATTATTAACCAAAATAGCGATTTTCCCCATAAAGTAATAATTAAAAAATGAACAGAGATGATATATAAAATTGTAGTATAATCAAGAGCTCGATGAAGTGCTTTTTTTGTAGTTTTTAAGCTTACCTTAATAACAGTATAGACAAGAATGGTTCCTAAAATGGGGATTCCAAAGAAAACTGTTAAAACGGAAGAAAAAATAGTGCTCATTTAAGGACCTCCACTTGCTTCTCTTTTCCTTTAATTAGATAATAAAGCATTTCTAATTGAGGAGATTTCTTGTCTTGCCTCTGTGCTTCTTGTAGTATATAGCCTAAAATAGCATCTACCTCTGTTAATCTTTTAGCTTCAAGATCTTTTAACATGGAAGAATGATTATCAGCTGTTTTTTTACAAATATTAATTACTTGTGCCCAATATTCTTCTGGTTTTCTGAGATTGAGAATTGTCGTAATTTCACTAAATAGGTTTTGAAATAGCTTAAAATAAAACGGGTTTTCAACAAGAACTCCATTCTTCACTTGAAGAATGGCCGTAAGTGGATTAATCATGGCGTTAGCTATTAACTTTTTTTCCAGCATGGTAAAATATTCTTCTTGGTAGTTCATTGGGAACACGCGAGAAACAGCAGCTGTAAAACTGAAAAGGAATCTAGAATCTCCTCTAAATACAGCTACGTTTGTCGTACCTAAACCATTTAGTCTTACTGTAAATAAATTCTCTTTTAGAGCTCCATGCTCAACCGAACCAACAAACAAATTGTTTACCTTTAGTTGTTCTAGCAGCTTCAAATGCCCCATCCCATTTTGTAAAAATAATAGGTTACAAGGCTTATCTGTGAATTGATTTATTCTTTCAATAATCGGGACAAGCTGATATTGTTTCACAGCTATAATGGTTAGATCCTCTAACCCCTCCCAGTCTGTAATTGGCAGTGCTTCAACCTTCGACACCGTTTCTTCAGACCCGCTAAGAAGCACAATTCCATTTTTATTAATAGCAGCTGCTTGTTCAGATGTTCTTGTATAAACAGTTACATTAAAAACACGGCTTAGGCAGGCAGCAAATAATAATCCTATTGATCCCGCACCAATAATTCCAACCCTCATGCTGTTAACCCCTCTTTATAATAAAAAAATAACATACAGATACTTCTTGCTAATATTCTACCAAATGAAGGCTGTTTGTTGATAGATACTAAAAATAAAAACCCTTTTCGGATTTTTCTCGAAAAGGGCTAAAGCATTAAACTGGATAAACTGGGTGTTTTCTTACGCTAAAGGTTACTTCCTTAGACTCATAATAGGCAAAACGTTGAATCAGCACATCTCTAAGTTCAGAAGGGGCAACAATTTCGTCTACAATTAGCTCAGAAGCTAATTTATAAATATCAATATGTTCTTTATACTCTTTATGCTTTTCTTGAACAAAAGCAATCCTTTCTTGTGGATCGGCAATTTCGTTTATTTTGTTGGAATAAACCGCATTTACGGCTGCTTCAGGACCCATAACCGCAATTTGAGCTGTTGGGAGAGCTATACAGCAGTCAGGTTCAAAGGCAGGACCTGCCATTGCATAAAGTCCGGCACCATAAGCTTTTCTCACAATAACAGAAATCTTCGGTACTGTAGCAGAACTCATGGCAGCGATTAATTTGGCACCATGTCGGATAATTCCAGCCCGTTCTACTTTTGTACCAATCATAAATCCTGGTACATCAGCTAAAAACAACAATGGAATATGGAAGGCATCGCAAAGCTGGATGAATCTAGCTGCTTTATCAGCAGAATCTACAAATAACACCCCGCCTTTTACCTTTGGCTGATTGGCAATAATCCCAACCGCTCTACCATCTATTCGAGCTAAACCGGTTATAATCTCAGGTGCAAATAACTTCTTCATTTCATAAAAACTATGATTGTCAACTAATCGGTCAATACATTCAAACATATCAAAAGGGGCATTTTGATTTTCGGGGATAATTACTTCTAATTCCCGACCTTCCTTTGCCCCGACACCTGCGGTTTTTTTTGGCTTTTCTTCAAAACTGGAAGGAAAAAAGCCAATATATTTTTTCGCTGATTCAATCGCCTCTTTCTCACTATAAGCGAGGACATCTCCACAACCGCTGACTGAACAATGCATCCGTGCACCGCCCATTTCCTCGAGCGTTACCTTTTCACCAATTACCTTTTCAGCCATTCTAGGAGAGCCTAAATACATAGATGCATTTTGGTCGACCATTATGACAATATCACAAAATGCTGGAATATAGGCTCCGCCAGCAGCAGAAGGTCCAAACAGGATACAAACTTGAGGAATCATTCCGGAAAGCTTCACTTGGTTAAAAAATATTCGTCCTGCTCCACGCCGATTTGGAAACATTTCTATTTGGTCGGTGATTCTTGCTCCCGCTGAGTCCACCAGATAAAATAACGGAACCTTCAGCTTTTCTGCTGTTTCTTGGATCCGAATGATCTTTTCAACGGTGCGTGCTCCCCAAGAGCCAGCTTTGATAGTCGAGTCATTTGCCATTACACATACGGTCTGACCATTAATTTTACCTATTGCGGTTATAACGCCATCTGCAGGAAGGTCACCTGCTTTAAAATTAGCAAATTTTCCATCTTCCTCATACTTACCATCATCAAATAATAACGATAATCGCTCACGCACAAAAAGTTTATTCTGCTCCTTAGCCTTCTCATGGTATTTAAGCTGGCCTCCTGCTTCAATTTTTCTGCGATTATCGTTTAATTGATCCACTGACGTATTAATTGTTGCCATCATGCTCCCCCTTTACTTGCTATTCTACTACCAGCAATACATCGCCCTCATTTACAAAATCACCAATACCCACTTTTACTTCACGGACAACTCCCTCCGTTCCGCTTTCGATTGGAATTTCCATTTTCATTGATTCTAACATGACTACTTCCTGACCCGGATTTACTTGATTCCCTGCAGATACGAAAACATTTAAGACAGTTCCTGCCATCGATGCTGTAATTTCCTTCATAAGAATTCTCCTCCTTCTATTTCACATAGTTTGTATTTAAAAAATTAGTAGTGTATTCTCCCTTTTGGAAAGATTCACTTTTTAAAATGTTTAAGAAAAGCGGTACATTTGTTTTTATACCTTCAATTTTTATGTCCTTAAAGAATTTCGCTGCCTCTGCTAATGCCTTCTCTCGTGAATCACCATAAAATATACATTTTGCGATCATAGGATCATAGAATGGAGTTACTGTTCCCCCTTCTACATAGCCAGAATCAATCCTGGTCCCTTCTTTCTCGCTCCATTTAAGAGCGGTAATTTTTCCTGGTGAAGGTAAAAAGCGGATAGGGTCCTCCGCATAGAGGCGGAATTCAACAGCATTTCCATTAGAAACTATTTCATCCTGCATAAGCGGCAGCTTTTCTCCGCGGGCAACAAGTATTTGCCATTTTACCAAATCGAGCCCCGTAATCATTTCTGTTACTGGATGCTCGACTTGAAGACGTGTGTTCATTTCAAGGAAATAAAAGTTCTCCTCTTCGTCTACAATAAATTCAATCGTACCTGCATTTGTATATTGGACGGCATGAGCCGCTTTAATAGCTATTTCAAACATTTTTTGCCGTACCTTATCAGATAAAAAGGGTGATGGTGATTCTTCAACAACCTTTTGATGTCTTCTTTGGATGGAACAATCCCTTTCAAAAAGGTGAACCATATTTCCGTATTGGTCCCCAAAGACTTGTATTTCAATGTGCCTGCTATCCGCTATATATTTTTCGATAAATACTTCATCAGATCCGAAATAAGTCATAGCCCTTTTCTTTGTGGAATCATAAAACTTAACGAGCGCTTGCTCATTCTCACAAAGCACCATACCAATTCCTCCCCCGCCGCCACTTGCCTTTAGCATAATTGGGTACCCTATGGTTTCGGCTAAATAACATGCCTCTTCAATCGTTTTTAAACCATGTCTGCTTCCAGGGACAACTGGGACACCAGCCTTTTCCATTGTTAGACGTGAAGCAATCTTATCGCCCATCAACTCAATTGTTTTAGGCTCTGGACCAATAAAAATAATTCCTGCATTTTTCGCTTGTTGAGCAAATGCAGCATTCTCAGAAAGAAAGCCGTATCCTGGATGAATGGCATCAACCTGTTCCTTCTGTGCGATTTGCAGGATCTTATCAATTTGTAAATAGGATTTGCTGACATGGGGTTCTCCAACACAAATAGCCTTAGTTGCAGCTTTTACAAACGGCATTTCTTTATCAGCTTCGGAATAAATGGCAATCGTTTCAATCCCCATCCTTTGACAGGTTTTAATAATCCTAAGGGCAATTTCTCCCCGATTGGCAATTAGAATTTTTTGCACTTTTCTACCCCTTTCATACCCTTTTACCCCTACCCTAATTGTTTCTACACAGTCCAAGAATTTTCCTGCAAACTTTGAAAACGCTTTCTAAACTTATTTAAAGAATTTTTTATCTATTTGTTATATAATGAAAGTAATCGATTTCAAAATATGCAAAAATTATTTCTCTTCATGTTATTCAAAAGCATATAAATATATACAACAACATGAAATTATGATTTTAGGAGGCAGACTATGGTGTATAAGGTGGAGAAACTAAAAATAAATTTTAAAACTCTTGAAGAGTTTAAAAAGTTTAAAGAATACGGCCTTCAAGAATTATCTATGCTTGAAGATTTAGAAGCAAATATGGTAGATAATAATAGTGAATCACCTTTTTATGGAGTCTACTTCGGGGACAAACTAGTAGCAAGAATGAGTTTATACCAAATTGACGCTAAATTTGACCGCTATTTCTTACCACCACAAAATTATTTAGAAATATGGAAGCTTGAAGTTTTACCTGGTTATCAAGGTAAAGGCTTTGGTAAGGCACTGGTTGATTTCGCTAAAAGCTTTGGTCTGCCAATTAAAACAAATCCAAGGGTACAATCTAGCGGCTTTTTTGAAAAGTTAGGTTTTACCAATGTAGAGTACAAAATGGAACGTGATCGCGGCGAAAATCCACTTGTCTGGTATCCAGAAGGAGTAGAAGCCCAGCATCTTGAAAAATAACAAATAAGCTAAATAAATAATGAAAAGCGGACGTGAAGTCCGCTTTTTCTATTTTTCTACTCTCTCGAGATTTCCATTTTTATCCATTTGGAATTTTACTTTTTGCTGCCGATCCTCATCCTGGAGGACAACCATTTTTCGTGCTCTTTCCATAATCTCAATTAAAGAGCGGTAATCTTCTTCAATCGCTTTGAGATTTTTTGACAATCTTTCATTTTCCGCGGCTAAATAGTAAGTTTTCTTTTCTAATTCTTTAATTTTTTCACTTGATTTAATCCTTTCCTCTTCAAATCCAGAAGAGGCTTCTGCTTTTTTATGAAGACCCTCTAAAAAATGGATAACAGCCGGAAATGTTACCTTACCACTTTGTTCCACGTTAGTAGAAGACTGAACGCTTTCTACATTGACCGGCTCATTTTGAATTACATCATCAGCAGGGGCATCTTGTTTTTTTAATTCTTTACGCTGTTTCTTAGCAAGTTCTATCCCTGTTTTATATTGCTTTCTTACATATGAATTCCAACGGAACCCACATGCTGCCGAGGTACGCGATAATTGTTTTCCAACCTCCTCAAATGCCTGAAGCTGTGTTCCGCCTTCACGGATATGCCTTAAAACCACTTCAGCAAGCAACAAATCCTCATCTTGGGACCATGCATCTTGTCGAGTTGGTGACATTTGTTCATCCCTCCTAGTGTTTTTATAATACATATGCATCTACTAGAAAAGATAGACTTAATCAGAAGTTGTCTTTTATCTTTATTGACTCTTTTTTCTCATAAAGTTTTTAACATATTGAATGTGGGCATCACTTTCCCAGAGGATGGAACAATTTCGGACTTCCTCCTCTATTCTTTCTCGGAGTTTCGTTTCTTCCCATTTTCGAATCCACACTCTTTTATAGGACCCAAGGACGCTCAAATCAATCCCTAGCATTTTTTCAATAAACTCTTCGCCTGCTTGAAGAGGGCTGTCATCATATAACGAGTTTATAAAGCCAGTCTCTTTCAATTGTTCTGCTGTTTGCAGTTCCGCTTCCATTAAAAGCTTCATGGCACTAGGACCAGAAAGTTTTTCAGCTAGGATGGAACCACCGCCCCAGCCAGTTGTGATCGCTTGCTTTCCTTGTATAAACCCCGCTTTTATCCCTTTTTGTGCCAAACGGAAATCACAGGCTGCAGCCAGTTCACAACCACCGCCGATAGCGGTTCCATTTAAAAGAGCAAGGGTAGGAATCGGTAAAGTGAGGAGTTCATAAAGTATGTTCGCCATTTTTGAGAGCATAGGATATGCTTCTTCCTTTGTGTGAAGCGCATGAAAAACTGACAAATCTCCCCCAGAACAGAATGCTCTATCCCCCGTTCCTGTAATCATAAGCGCCTTTATATCCGGTTCAGCCGCTCTTTTTACAGCCTCGGTCAAACCTTCCATCACTGCATAATTAATGGCATTTCTCTTCTCACTTCTTGAAATAGTGAAGATAAGATAACCCTTTTCTGATTTTTCTATTATGTATGCCAACGCCTACCCAAACCCTTTCCATGTGCCATATTCTTTTTTTTGATCTATGTATACTAAATTATTTTTCAAAACGACAAAAGCACAAGGGCCATGAAGCTCCTTGTGCTTTTTATCCTAATGGAAATTAGTCGTTAACAACGTCTTTTCCTTTGTATGTTCCGCAAGCTTTACATACGCGGTGTGCAAGTTTCATTTCACCACAGTTTGGGCAACTTACCATACCAGGTACGTTTAATTTGAAATGAGTACGACGCTTTCTTTTTGCAGTTTTAGAAGTTCTTCTAAAAGGTACAGCCATTCTTCCCACCTCCTTAAAGAGTATTAAGAAAGTAATGAAGGCCAGGAATGCTGGTTCTTCACTTTGCTTCTTAGATTTTGCCGATTATGATTCGGAAGAAGATTTGTTTTCGTCAAAAAACTTTGCAAGTCCTGCTAGTCGCGGATCAATCTTTTTTGATTGTTCTTCTTCAGAAACAACTTCCCAATCTTTTCCAGATTGAGGGGCTCCTTCATCAGACACGACATCATCACAAAATACTTGCATTGGAACCTCAAGTAAAAGAATTTCACGTATGATTGGCATTAGATCAATCACGTCACCTTTTACCTGATGTGTCTCCTCTTCAGTTTCATAGACTGATCCTTGTAAGAGGAAAGTTTCAGTTGTGTCGACATTAATTGGAAGTTTTACATCCACTAAAGTACGAGAACAAGGAAGAATTAAGTGACCTTCAATTTTAATATGAAACGTCACTTTTGTTGAATCGATATCCCCCCGACCAGTAATATGCATCGGAGAAACTTCTCGAATGGAAGTATCAACTTGTTTGATCTCATCCACACGAATCATCTCATCAATAATAAAATCCTTGTTTCGATATTTTTGTAATTGATTTAATGTCCATTTCAATTGAATCACCCCAAGGCAACAAAGGTAATTATAGCCTTCGATAATATTTTTGTCAATGTTTTTTCTTTACACCTAGTTAGTCGATTTCCTTTTAAAAATTGATTGACGGTAAACAGGTTTCCACTAAATAGTGTATCCAGTTGTATTCTTTACAAACATCTACAACATCTTATCATAATATCTGATTGGTTTCCTTAAAATTTTGCTATAATGTTAAAAAATAATCATTCCTATATTAGGAACTGGAAATTTAAAGGAGAATGAGATGAACGCAGTTGGATTAATTGTTGAGTATAATCCTTTTCATAACGGACATGCCTTCCATTTAAATGCTTCAAAGGAAGCAGCAAACGCTGATGTTGTTATTGCAGTAATGAGCGGGAATTTTCTCCAGAGAGGTGAACCCGCACTTGTGTCAAAATGGTATCGCACAAGGATGGCTTTATTGAATGGAGTAGATATTGTCTTTGAACTTCCTTACAGGTTTGCTGTACAAAAAGCTGAAATCTTTGCTAATGGGGCTGTATCTATTCTAGATGCAGCGGGATGCAACGCTGTTTGTTTCGGAAGTGAGAGCGGAGATCTAGCTTCTTTTTTAAAAACCATTGATTTTTTAACAGAGCAGCAGGAGCAATTAGAAGAAAATATCCATCGTTTTATAGAAACAGGAGTAAGTTATCCAAAAGCTGTATCATTAGCTTATCATCAATTGTCCGATTCCAATTCTTATTTAGATTTAGCCAAACCAAACAATATCTTAGGAATCGAATACATAAAGGCAATAAAAAATCAAAGGAGCTCTCTCCATCCTTTGACTGTAGCGCGGAAAAATGCAGACTATCACGATGAACATTTTGCCTCTGAAACCATTGCGAGTGCAACTAGTATCCGAAAAGCAATCTTTTCTAAAGAATGCGATACTTTTTCTATTGAGCAGTATGTGCCTGGTCCTACAAAACAATTGTTATTAGACTATTACAACGAATACCAAGTATTTCATCAGTGGGAAAATTACTGGAATTACCTGCACTTCCGACTTATTCAGTCCAGTACAGAAGAATTAAAGGAAATCTATGAAGTAGAAGAAGGTCTTGAAAATAGATTATTACAAGCTGCTTTCATCTCGGACAGCTTCCAAGAATTTATGGAAAAGATTAAAACAAAACGGTATACATGGACAAGGCTTCGACGATTGTGTGTTCATATACTAACAAATACTAAAAAAGAACAAATGGCAGGTCCTGAAGATAAAGCATCCTATTTAAGACTTTTAGGCATGACAGATACCGGGAAAGAATACTTAAACAAACGAAAAAAGGACTTCGCCCTGCCTCTTGTTTCCAAGCTTTCCTCTTATAAAGAAAAAGATATTCTACTTGATTTAAAAGCTGCCCGAATCTATTCCCTAGGTGTGGCTCATCATAAAACAAAAGAGTTAATGAACCAGGAATTTAAGCAGCAGCCGATTTGGATAGAAAAAAGATGATGGAGACCATCATCTTTTTTACTTTTCATGTAATTTTTTTAGATATTGTACAGCTTCATCAAAGGAATCAACGGGTACGATTTTCATTTTTGTTTTTATATCTCGAGCGGTTTTTAATGCATCCTGATAATTGGATGTTTTTGAACCATTTTCGTTTGGAGCAAAAAAGATTTCTGCCCCTGCCTTATCAGCCGCCACAATCTTTTGTTCAATCCCGCCAATCGGACCAACATTTCCTTTTTCATCGATGGTCCCTGTTCCGGCTATTTGGTAACCTTTAGTTAAATCTTCACTGGTTAACTGGTTATAGATTTCTAAAGAAAACATCAGACCCGCAGAAGGCCCCCCTATTTCATCTGTCTTTACTTTAACTTTAGGGTCGACAATGATGGACTTATCGTCTACAAGCGAAATTCCCACTCCAATCTTTTCAGGAGCCTCCTTAAAACGCTTAAGACTAACCGTAACCGTATTAGTTTTCTTATTTCTTAAAAACGTTAAGGTAATTTGATCTCCAACTTGTTTTTTGCTGACATATTCAATAAATTTTTCTGAGGAAGGAAACGTGTGTCCATCCACTTTAAAAATTCGGTCACCAGCCTGAAGTTTCCCCTCTGCAGGCATCCCAGGTACAACTTGAACCACATAGATTCCCTTATATTTGTATTGAACAGGAAGCCCTGCTTTTCGGTAGGCAACCTCGACAGCATTTAGTTTGGAGCCTGCCATCATTTGGAGCTGTCTTGCATTATACTCATCTTCCGTTTCTTTATCGGACAAAATCATATCTATTGGATAAATCTCTTCATATTTCCGCATTTTAGCTTCAAGGTATGAATAAATATTTGCCCTTCCCATTCTAACCGTTGTCAGCATAAAGCTACCTTCTTCTTTGTAGCCGTCATCAACTGTAATGATTGGTTCCAGTTCTTTGGCCATTCCCGGTTTTGAAACATAATAAGGCATTGGATAATACATTCCGCCTATTAAAATGAAAGCCGCTAAAAATAGCGACCCTATATAAAATTTTCTATGCATTGCTCGTGTTACCCCTTCCACTTCTCGATAACAGTTTCTATTTGTTTAATATGTTTTCTGGTTTCATCTTTGCCAATATTAATGATGTCTTCTGTATTAGTGAAGGCACGTGAGCTATACATTTCAACAGGTGGGCGGATCATGATATCTGCGGATAATTCCCGAGTATTGATAATTTCCGCTTGCATGATATCAATGCTTTGCATAATAACATCATAAATCGTCGTTATTTCTGCGTTTCTTTTTACCCTTGACACATCTACAGCTATAACAATATCTGCTCCCATTTCTTTTGCTACTGAAATGGGTACCCGATCGGCCACACCGCCATCAACTAGAATTCTACCGTTATATTTCTCAGGTACAAAAATACCTGGGATGGAAATGCTTGCCCTAACAGCCTCAGCAACTGGCCCTTTTTGAAAGACTACCTTTTCACCTGTTAATAAATCCGTTGTAACAATTCCAATTGGGAGTGAAAGGTCCTCAATGTTTTTCCCATGGGTGAAAACTTTGATAAATTCTTTAATTTTCTTCCCTGATATGAACCCCATTTTAGGAACTGTAAAATCCAAAAAATACTTTCTTTTAAAAGCAGTCGATAACTTATACAATCGATCCAAATCTAATCCAGCACCATAGAAACTGGCAACAAGTGCCCCCATACTGCTCCCTGCAATTAAATGGATCGGTATTCCGGCTTCTGTCAATGCCATGATCACACCTAAATGAGCAAACCCGCGGGCACCGCCCGAACCAAGTGCCAAACCAATTTTTGGGTGCTCCATACCAACTGACCTCCCATTAATAATGCTTTCAAAATAAAAGCTAAAGAGAAACTCGTTCAATCTTATGGTCTAAATTACGTTTCTATGAGTATATTTGATGTATATGGGGACAAGGGTCAATTAACATATCATAAGTTTAATCTATATTTTAGCATTGATATTATTGATTTGCACGATTTGAGCAATTGTTTGGGAGGAGGTACCATAATTGGTTCTGTCAAAACTAAAAACCGTTTTTCTATCCATAGCGGTCACCATTTTAGCTGCATCTTTAATCTCCTTTCCAAGGGAGTCATTTGAAGCATCCATTCGAGGTCTAAATATGTGGTGGGAAATTGTCTTTCCTTCCCTTTTGCCCTTTTTTATTATTTCTGAGATGTTAATAGGTTTTGGAGTGGTTAAGTTTATAGGTGTATTGCTAGAACCCCTAATGAGACCACTATTTAAGGTTCCAGGTGTAGGAGGGTTTGTATGGGCAATGGGAATGGCTTCTGGACAACCGGCAGGAGCAAAATTCACTTCCCGATTACGTCAGGAAGGGCACATTACAAAAATTGAAGCAGAAAGACTTGTATCCTTCACCAATTCCTCTAATCCATTATTTATTTTTAGTGCAGTGGCGGTTGGCTTCTTTAATAATCCTAAAATCGGATTACTCTTGGCTGCTTCACATTACTTAGGGAATATATGTGTAGGAGTAATCATGCGTTTTTACGGAAATGAAACACCTGATGTATCTAGGGATGTTAGAAAAAAATTCAAAATAAGAGCAGCCCTGTCTGTACTCCATCAAACAAGAATAAAAGATAATCGGCCCATCGGTAAACTTTTGGGTGATGCTGTAAATTCATCTATTCAAACCCTGCTAATGATTGGCGGCTTTATTATTTTATTCTCCGTGATTAACAAATTACTTTATTTACTACATATAACAGCAATACTGGCGAAAACAGTTGAATTGCTGATGTCGTCTCTATCCTTCCCAGATATGTTAAGTATTCCATTTATTTCTGGATTATTTGAAATCACCATGGGGAGCCAATTAATCAGCCAAGTTCAAGATGCTACCCTTTTACAAAAAGCAATCATTACGAGTTTTATCCTAGCTTTTAGTGGTTTTAGTATACAAGCACAGGTTGCAAGCATCCTTGCCCAAACTGATATACGATTTAAACCCTTTTTTATTGCAAGAATTCTCCAAGGTATTTTTGCAGCCCTTTTTGCCCTAATTCTCTGGAAACCACTATATGTACACTTTAATAAGCACGAACAACCTTCCAATGCTTGGCCAGTCTTTGGAGATGGTTCATTGGCTAATCATTTTTATCATAAGATGGTTGAGATCGGACCGCTTATTACAATTCTTTCACTTTGCGTCTACATCTTGATTTTATTTACTCGATTAAAAAAGAGCTAGGCTTGGGCCAGCTCTTTTTATGTATTCTTAGAAGATTGAGTTCATCATTAGCAGAAGGCGCTTACGCTATTTTTAACGCCCGAACTTTTTGTGCAGTTCTTTCTCTACAATGGGTGGAACTAATGAAGAAATATCGCCATTATACTTTGCTACTTCTTTTACAATACTCGAACTTAAAAAAGAGTATTGGCTGTTAGTCATAATAAAAAAGGTTTCAATATCCTCATCTAATACTCGGTTCATCGAAGTAATTTGCATTTCGTACTCAAAATCTGAAACAGCGCGCAAACCCCGAATGATGGCATGAGCTTTCACGGTCTTCGCATAATCAACAAGTAAACCTGAGTGAACATCAACCCTTACATTTGGAAGATCCTTCGTTACCGTTTTAATCAAATTCATCCGCTCCTCAAGGCTGAATAACGGATTTTTTGCTGAGTTATTCAATACACTTACATAAACAATATCGAATACCTTAGCACCTCTTTTTATGATATCTAAATGACCATATGTAATGGGGTCAAAACTTCCTGGACAAACCGCAATTCTCACCAACTGGACTCCTCCTTACTTATTGCTGCTATTGGAATAAATCGTTACAGCAATAATCCCATACTTTTCATGTTTTATCTGATTAAAACGGCCTACTGTTTGAGGTAATTCCACATCAAAGCTATGTTCACAAACAATAATGCCATTCTCTTTTACTAATTCCTGTTGGTCCATTTTTTCCATCAGGCTGACTAGCTGCTGTTTTTTATAAGGCGGATCTAAAAATATGTAATCAAACGTAATACCTCTTTTTATAAGGGCCTTTACCGCTCTATCTGCATCATTACGATAGACTTCTGTTTTCTCTTCAAATTTACATGCCTTTAAATTTTCTTGGATGACATGAATTGCCTTGGACTCTCGGTCTACAAAAATAACCTTTTCTAAACCTCGGCTAAGTCCCTCAATACCTAATCCTCCGCTGCCTGCAAATAGATCTAGACCGGTCCCGCCATCGAAATAAGGCCCAATCATATTAAACAAGGCTTCCTTCACTTTATCCGTTGTCGGACGTGTAGTATTTCCTGGGACAGCTTTAAGCGGTCTTCCCTTACATACACCTGAAACCACTCTCATCGACAGATCACCACATTTTTCGAAAATCATTTTTCTTAATACATCCTATCATAATTTGTAAAAAAGACAATCTGTTATGAGTATCTTTTCACTTTTAATCCACATTGTTCATCTAATAGGAAAATTTATAAAAAAGACGTATAAGCTTTTTCATTGTGGGGATAATATTATTAACAACATCAATTCGAGGATGTTGTTGCCAACCGCGGAGAAGACTTACGTTTCCCCATAAGTTCTTCCTCCGGTTTCTCCTCTCCCTTTGCCTTCTATCCTAAGCTTTAGGATATAGAAGGACCCTGCAGATTATGTCTGCAGGGTTTTTTTTATTTATCAAAATTTAAATAAATGATAAAGTAGGATTGAATTAAGTTTTTAAAGGAGAATGTTAATTGATACAGCGTTTTATAGAATTAGGTGAAGGCTATTCCGATATTTATGAACTAATTGAACTTGCCAATGCAAATCAACACCGGCTTCAGCATATGATAGCACTGCACACCAAAATCGGTAATAAGGATATGACTTCTTTAGTTGTCGTTTTAAAACCAACTGACCCAGGTAAATTCCAAGCACTTTATATTTGCCGTGAAGGTATTCCTAATCCAAATATGATGTCAAATAAAAGGTTCGATCTGTTTACCCAAACCGCTGAATCCCTTGGAAAACAAATAATTGAACTCTCGGTAAAACCATCAGTTATTTTTAATGAAAAGGAACTGTATTACCAGTACCTCATTGGTATTTTAAGGTTAAACCATTATATTTTACCGTTGCAATAAAAAGAAG
Organism: Neobacillus cucumis; assembly: GCF_002860255.1. GTDB lineage: Bacteria > Bacillota > Bacilli > Bacillales > Cytobacillaceae > Neobacillus > Neobacillus cucumis_A. The sequence goes on along the minus strand of NZ_PGVE01000035.1, from coordinate 76,658 downwards.
GTGAGGGACTGTTCCCCCACCTTTTATATTCCCATCTTATAATCATATTCCTTGGCTTTATCTGGGGCAGAATTCTCATATTCCATTCTCAAAAATGGTTTATACGATGGTTCTACTTTCTTCACAAATGAAAATGAATTTAACTTTTCCGTAATGCCTTCTACTTCATCTTGATTACAATATAACACAACATATTTTAGTTTTTTCGAAACATAATGAACATTTCCGAAACGTCTTAGCATTTTTGCCTGTTTTAAAGAGTAAAGCCAAACAACAAGTCCCTGTCTTTGAACAAACATTCTTATTCCCCTTCAGCAAAACCATCATTTTAAATAAGTCTAGCACATCAAAACGTTGTTTTTCAATTCAAACTTTTTATCATAATATGCTATTAATAAGAAAAAATAAAAAATCAGCTTTTTAAAAAGCTGATTTTTTATGCTTAACTGCATCCGCAGCTTCCGCCACTGCCACATCCATGACCAGTTTCAAAGAAGGGATTTCCAGTAGGTACCTTGACATGTTCGGAAACTGCTCCCCCAATTAATTTACTAATCTCATCCAAAAGAGTCTGCAAATCATTTTCAGCCAGCTTGAACTCTGCTACAAGCAGATCTAAATCCATATCCCGTTTTGCTTCACGAATTTGCATCATTACTCTTTTATAGTCTGGATGGTATTTGCCAAAGCGCTGTACCTCCTCATAAAGATCCTTCAGGCTCGCAAATCGTTTTATTTTACGCTGTGTTTCTTTGTTGCTTTGCATTTTATATAAACAAATTTGATATTGTTCGACTATTTCAGACTTTAAGACCATGTTCGCTAGATCTTCAGCGTATTCCAACAGCTCAATTCTTTCTAAAGTAGCAAGCATCTATCGCCCACCTCCAAGGATATTTTAACATATATGTTAAGAGAAAGCGAAAAATCCTGTTACCTAGGGATATTTACCATAATTTCTTTTGATAATCCATATGGCTCATTATTTAGCTTCACAATTTCAAGCTTAAGCTTGTGCTTACCTGGTGAGAGACCTTTAATAATAAAAGCAGCGGAGGTAATCTCTCTACTTTTTTTCCCATCCACCCAGACCTGCATTTTACCAATCTTTTGCTTCGAACGCTCTCGATTTCGAAAGCTGATTCCGGTAACTAGGCACTCAATGTAGATTTGATTTCCTTTAATTTCATGTTTTACAAATAGTGAAGGAATTTCGTTATCGTCTTGATGAAACACCGACACCGAGGATTGATATATATTAATAAATTTTGGTTTTATCTCAGGTTTCGTGATTTCCCTCTGACAGCCCGAAGCTAAAAGGATGAAAAATATCAGAACATACAGTTGTTTGATTCCTTTCAATACTATCACTCCTTTTGGTGTATTGTTTGCCTCCTTTTCCTTTTTTAGTCGATTCATAAAAAAGCATAAAAAAGGCCACAAATTAAAAAATGTGGTCTTTTCGCTAACCTTGTGTTTTCATAGCCTGAAACATATGATACATCATTGAAGCCATTTGTACGCTATTAGAAAATTTCTCGACTTGGTGTGGAATAGTCTTTTTATAATGGTGTAACGAAGCAATTTCTAGCGATTGTAAATCATAAGGGTTTCTTGTAAGCTTTCTATACCATAAAGGCTGTTCTCGAATAAATTGTTTTAAATCCTTTTGACGTTCTAAATAATCTAGTACATCTCTTCGCATGGTTTAATGGTCCCTTTCCCTTTTTAATCTTTTCGAAAAACAAATGGATGCTTTGGCCCTTCTTGCGGCTTTAATGGTCCAGAAACAGAGTTAACATTTCCACCTTGAAATTGGGAGATAACGCCTTGGATCGCCCCTAATGCTTGACTTAAGTTATTGATATGACCTTGCATTTGATTAGGATCCATTTTTTTTACCATCCCCATGATATTGGATAGCCAATCGCCTTTGGAATCTTGTTCAGTTTTCGATGAATCTGATTCCTTATCAGACCCCATCGCTTCCCAGCGTTTATCCTCTTCCCCTAACAAATACCAATCCTCATATAATTCCTGCCAGGTCGCCTTTCCACTTCGAACTTCTTTAATGATTTTAGGATTATTTTTTACAAATTCTTTAAATTGGAGCACGGAAGGATGCAATTTTTTTTGCGTCATTTTCTTCTCACCTCTGCCCATAGTAATCGCCAATAATACAATATGTATAAGAGGATGAAATGTGAAACGAAATCGCACTTAAATAATTTATTAATCTCCCACTTAGTGGTAAGATGGCTACAGATAAGTAATGAAAGAGGTAAAAATATGAATGAAGAATTACGTCATTTATTAGAAAACTGTCTTGCAAATGGATCTGAAGAAGACCTCCTTGTCATTAAACAGCTGCTTGAAGGTGTTCAAAATAAGATTCATCTAAACAGGCGCACTTATATTGATGGAATCCTCCATATGGAACCAAGGTTTGAACAAGATTCCTGCGAAATTACAATCCCTATAAGCCCAATGATTCATAATAATTTAGATATTGTTCACGGTGGGATTACCGCAACTGTGTTAGATACTAGTATGGGTGTATTGGCAAATCGTTTACTGCCAGAAGGTTATGGTGCAGTAACCAATCAATTAAATATTCATTATATTGCTCCTGGAATCGGGGATACACTCCGGTGTAGAGCTGAGGTGATTCATCAAGGTACTAAGACAATGGTTATTTCTGGTGAGGCTTACCGCAGTGATGGAAAAAAGATCGCCCATGCCACAGGGACCTTCTTTATGATAAAGAAACCATAGGGGGCGTTTAATCTGTATGGTTACCGCCATAGTCGTTCCAATCATTTGCCTTTATTTTTTTTGGTTGACGAGAAAAGAAAGGAAAGAGCAAGAAAGAAAATGGCTGGAAGTTGGGGAGGTGCGTCAAGAAGCGGTTGTATCCGGGGAAATTAAAGGTATTGTAGAAGAAACACAGAAATTCTATTACCATCGCTACATATATGTTCAAACCATTAAGCTTCAAACCAGCACCAAAGTAATCAATGCCATAAAAAGAACTCCTCTTACCCAAGACAGAAAAAAAGACACTTTTACCATTGGTGAAACCATTCACTTATACGGCAGCTGGGAAGGGAACAATTTTTTATTTAATCAATGGGTAAATGAGAAAAGGTGACCAAATATCACCTCAGGCTGTCGAAGTACTTTCGGTAGCCTTTTTAATGTTTAGGGCTTTGCAACAAGTCTGTTGATTTGCGCTCCAAGCGCTTCGCTTTCCGCGGGCGTGACGGGGAGCCTCCTCGTCGCTTACGCTCCTGCGGGGTCTCCCCTGCCCCGTACTCCCGCTGGAGTCTTCGCGCCTTCCGCTCCAATCAACAGAGAGTATTAATAAAGACTGTCAACTCAATAAATAGTTAAAATAAGGTAAAAGTGCCAGTTAGCAGAAACAACAAATAATCGTAATTTAAAAGACAAAATAAAAAATTGCCGAGAAAATTCCCTTTCTCAGCAATCTGAGGTGACCAAATGTCACCTTTTCTTTGTTTTAATGATCTGCTTTACGGATAAAGTTTTGTGTATAGTACTTATCGTAAACCCCTACCCCAAGATGAGAGTACTCTTTACTTAATAGAGAATCTCGATGTCCTTTACTATTTAGCCAGCCTTCTACTACGGCAGGTCCATCTGTATAGTTTGCTGCAATATTTTCTCCGGCTGTTTGGTATGCAACTTTTGCTGTTTTTAAGCGATTAGCCAAATCACCGAATTTTTTTGAGGTATGAGAAAAATCATTGTTTTCAGCCATATCTCTGCTATGTTCAAAAGCGGCCTCGGCCGTTTTATCATCCCATATTAATGGTTTTACTTTATGCCTAATCCTTAGGGCATTGGTGATATCAAAAATTTGCTGTCCCGTACTTCGTTCAACCAAATTCAGCGTATCCTCACTTAGTACAGGTGGTTTGATCAGCTGCCCTCGATAAACTAGTTCATATGGACGTTGTTTAACCAAGGTCTCAGCATCTAGAAAACGCACACTTGAAAGATTACCAGTAAATTTATCAATATATAGCTGGACGTAAATATCCCCCATACGAACCATTGGCCGAAGATTTAGATCCGTATCATTTAGCTCAAAACGATAGGTGCTCCCATTTAATTCGAGGTTTATGTTGGTATCAAAAAATTGCGTATTAAATATTTCTTCAACTGGCTGGCCAATTTCAAATGGAGCAACATCTAAGCTTTCTCCTAGTGCAAATATTGTGACCACTCGCTTATTTTCGACGCCTACTTGAAAGTAGCGGTTATAGTTCTGATTGTAAATATACCATTGATAGCCAAACATAGATTCATCAATTCTTATCGGTGTTCCAAACTCTTTTTCAAGACTAGAAGCATCTTGTCCAATGAACAATGCCAGGCCTTCCTTTGGCTTTTCCAATGGTGTTTGACTTCCAGTTGGTTTGCCGGATTCCTGCGGCATGGATGGTTGCATTTCTGACGTATGATCTTCCTTTATCAGTACCTTACTATCATCATTTTTATCATTTATACTAACGTAAAAACCAATTGTTAGAAAAACAACTGAGAGTATTAAGATTCTGCTTAGAGTACGCAGCGGCACTCACCCTCTCTATAACAATTTCTATCATTATATGTATTGATAAAATAATTATATCATTTAAATCCTGATAAGTAAGAGACATTATCAAAAATGTCTGATTTATTAACACTTTAAAAATAAAACAGGCACATGATGTACCTGTTTTAACTGAGAAATCTTAATATTTATATAATAATTTTAATGCTGAACATTATTTTGGTTTTGTTCAGAAATCTCAGTAAGTGCGACTTTAGCCTGATCATCTGTTAGTTCACGAATAGCAAAATCCCCAAGGGAAACAATTCCTACTAATTTTCCATCTTCTACTACTGGTAATCGGCGAATCTGGTGATCTGCCATTAATTTTACTGCTTCCCTGGATGAAGTGTCTGGACTTACCGTTACCATTTCTTTACTCATAATATCTTCTACCTTTGTGGAACCGGGATGCTTCTCAGCAACCCCTCTAATCACAATATCACGATCCGTAATCATGCCCACTAATTTTTCCTGATCAACAATGGGTATAGCTCCAACATTAAGTTCTTTCATCTTAACAGCCACTTCAAAGATATTATCTAATAAAGTACAACACTCAATTTCGTCTGTCATAATATCACGGATTTTTTCCATAATTTTTTTCCTCCAAAGTATTTTTATTCCCCTTTTCAATAGTATAGGCTTTACCATTGCAAACGGTTTTATTCCAACAAATCTATTCATTGCAAGTTGCTGTAATTTCAACTATTATTAAAATGAATTCTTTTTTGCTTTAACCAATTTAAGGAACAAAGGCGCAGGGCAACTGTTTTTAGGAGGGATTTAGAATGAAATTCGAGAATACTGGAATTGAGAAGCTAAAAGCGGACTTAAACCGTTTAGATGACGTAATGGATGAATATGGTTTAGTTCGGGCTGGTCAATGGGATTATGACCGGGTTACATATGACCGTAAATTTGAACTAAAAGAAGGTGTCTTTTATCTTCGCGTTCAAGGTTTTGCAGTTGAGGGTGATGTGGATACATTTAAAGCAACGATTCAATTGCTCACTCCGCTTTTAGGAAAACATTATTACCCACATGGTGTGGAATATGGCGAAGGTGAAAATTTCCCTGCCTCTCTTGTAAATCAATGCAAAAGCATCATTGAAAAAATAAAGGAAGAAGTTAGTCAGTTCGCACTTTAATGTTTGATAGGCGCATGAAATTTTTCATGCGCCCTCCTTATATATCTTAATTAGAAGAAATCATAGAAAGCTGATTTCATTTGTGGAATCATTGTTTCGAATTGGTCAACATCTTGTTTTGACCCCTTTATTAACCCCATATTATAAAGCTCACATGGCCTTTTATAGCCAAATAGAATCGTTGATAACTCATTAATGGACAATCGTATCCCTCTTTTTGGCGGATTAACGCACTGACTTCCCTGTTTTGCTTTATATTCCTTGACTTCATCATTACCTACTAAGTAAGTTCCATTATTCCAAAGAGCAAAATGGTCTTCAATATGAAGAAAAATAGGCTCTGACCCCCTATTAAATGAGAATCTCTCTAGACACTCTTTGACATTAACAATTCTACACATAAAGTAGGGCATTATTTCTGTTTTTAATTTCGGCTGATTTAAGTAATATGGAAAAGGATCATGAACGGATGTTGTGACAGTAACATTTTCCACCATCGAATCATGCTGACATATAAAATTCCACAGCCCTTCTCGTGCTTCCTGATTTAAAGCTGCCATTTCCTGAATATCCATTTTTCTATCTTTGATATTATATAAAATATATCCAATTGCTTCTTTTAAAGTATTATAATAGACAGCCATTTGCGAATTATCATCATACACGTGTTCCTTCCACCACTTGGTATCACGGAATAGCAAACCTGTATAATTTTCACAATATTTTTGATAAATATCTTCTATTTCGCTTTGATGGGCAGCTTTAGAATAACGTCTAATTATACCGGGCTGTGGACTAAGGAATTTAAGATTCATTTTTTCTATGATGACTTTCTTTCTATCACTTAAAATTTCCCAGCCAAATTTCCGATAAAAAACAAAGTCAAAAGGAGCTAATAAAGAAACGATTTGTCCATCCTCCTGCATTTGAGATAAGGCTGCAATAATTAATGATTTAACATATCCACTGCGTCTATACTCAGGATAGGCAGCTACACCTGCAATTCCACCCATTCTCCAAACTGCTCCATTCATCGATACGGCTAGAGGTATGATATGTAATTTTGCTGCAAGCGAGCTTCCGTTTCGTATACCTAATAATTTATGAGATTTTAAATTTTCTAATCTAGCAGGAATCTTGTCCTCTGGCACATTGTATTGGAACGCATACTCAGAAAGTCTCAATGAATCCAAGTAATCATCCTCTTTAAGTAATTTAATATCCATAATTCCTCCTCCAAAAGTACAGTTTTAGGCTGCATTGTTTTATAAGTATTCAGAAAACTAAAAATGATGTAATAAAAGGTGCTAAAAACAGCACCTTTCTATTGCATAAAATTCAAATGTCCAATTAGCCCTGTTAACTAAGATTTATTTTAAAATCCAAGAATTGCCTTAATCATAGATGTTGTCTCTCCACCCTTATAAAAAACATATAACAAAAGGTAAACAGCAACTCCTGTAATGGCTGTGAAAAACCAGATAAAACTAGTAATAGGTCCGAGTTTGCGATGAATTGGCAGGTTATTCTTATATCCTGTTACTAAAGAAACAATCCCAAAGATCGCTCCAATCGTTGCTAAAGTAATGTGGAAAACTAAAAAGATCGTGTAATAAATTTTTATATCTGCTGGTCCGCCAAAAGAAGTGTTTCCAATAAATATGGTCCTAGTGGCGTATATGATAAAAAAGATAAGCGCAAAAATAGCAGCAACAAACATTGTTCTTTTATGAGCTTCAATTTTTCTTTGTTTTATTTGCCCCCAGCCTATCGCCACAGTGATGGCACTTAAAACTATAAAGGAAGTACTAATGGTAGGTAAGATCGGTAAATTCATATATATCCTCACTCTCAAATATTCTAACCCCATTGTAGTTTAGTTCTCTTTTCTTTTCAAATAATACTAGTAATTTCATAAAAAAAACTCCCTTTGTTGGGAGTTTATTCTAGAGTGGGATTTAATACATGTTTTTTCATTTCACGTTCAGATTCTTCCTGATCATTACGGTACCATTCAAAGAAAACTTGGCCTAAAACTACTGCAAAAATTACCTCTTGGATGATTTTCATTACCACACCGCCAAGTCTTTGATCTTCTACTGCTGACATGGAGCTAAATAGTTCTGGCCCTGTTAAATTTAAATTATCAAACATGGGACCTACACATAAACTCATTACCTGTGACCAAACCTTTGGATCATGGTAAGTTGCATATAATGAGTTATCCGAAAAAATAATCAGCGCACAAGCAGGAGTAATTAAGATACTGTTCACAAAAATATAAGCAACCTTTTTAATCCCTGTTAAATTTTTAAATTCGGGCAGCGGGCAAATCAGTGACCACCACATACCGATTGCAAATACAAACAAAATGATCGAATAACCCGCATGGAGGTATCTATTTTGCATGACGTGATCAAATACTATTGGGATATGATAGAAAGAAAAAAAAGCATTAAATAAAAGCAGTGCAACGATCGGTTTTGAAAACAATATAAATAAAGGTTTAATACCCTTTAGATTGAGAATTGTCCTCCATAGCCAATTTGGAATGGATAAAATAAACAATGGCGGAACTAAGAAAACTAACAAAACCATCGTAATTCCATGTATATAGAACATTAGATGTCCCATTAAATCCAGTGGTGATCCTTTTATGGCATATAACAAGACCATCGCTGTTAAAAATAAGCTAGCTTGTTTAGTTGTTAATGGTTCGCTATTCTGAAATTTTGTTCTAAATTTAGTAGTAATAAGAAAGAAAGCTAAAGTAAATACAAGCAATATAATTAAAAAGTACGGGCTCCAAAGGGCGTTAAAACCAAAAATATCTAAAGAAAGCACCCTGATCTCACCTCATTTAAGTTAAAGAATCTTGTCTTTATTATACATTTCATTAAGAGAGCACGCAAAAGATTAAATTTTCAAATCCTTAAAAAGAAAAATCGGCTTAAAGCCGATTTTTCTTTTTATATGATTACCACCAGATAATAGTTGTAAATGCCAATATGGCTGTTAAGGCTACAAATATGCCTGAAAAAAGAAATAGTTTTGGCGCTTCATGTCCTTTATGGCTCATATGCATGAAATAAAACAACTGAAATACAACTTGAACCACTGCTAACAAAAGAATAAATGGAACGGTAAACCAAGCAGTAAATCCTTTTACAGCTACCGCAGCAAATGCTACTAATGTTAAGAAAATCATTAATGTAAATGAAATGACTTGATAACGCATCTCTTCAGCGCTTTTTTTTCGACGGTATTCGAGATCAACTCTTGGGTTGCCTGAGCTTAATGGCTGATTTGTCATTTTATCCCACCATCCCCATTAAATATACTACAGTAAAGATAAATACCCAAACTACGTCAATAAAGTGCCAATATAGACTAGCAACATAGAATTTGGGTGCGTTGTAAAGACTCAAGCCTCGTTTTGAGTTTCGAATCATCAATGTTAAAATCCAGCACAAACCAAATGCTACGTGTCCTCCGTGGAAGCCTACAAGTGTATAGAAAGCTGAACCAAAGGCACTGCTAGTAAATTTATGACCCTCATGAACATAATTTGTAAACTCATATACCTCACTGCCAAGGAACCCTAAACCTAATAGAACAGTCACGCCAAGCCAAAGCATCATCTTCTTAAAAGCAAAATTTTTCATATGATACATAGCATATACACTTGTGATAGAGCTAACTAATAACAGCATCGTAGCCACAAATGTAAGCGGGAGCTCAAATAATTCTTTTGCTAAAGGCTGGCTTGTATTAGGCACCTTATCTTTTAACGCAAGATAAGTCGCAAACAGAGAGGCAAATAAAACAGTCTCTCCGCCTAAGAATAACCAAAAACCAACAAATTTATTTTTTGCTTCAAGGGTAGATCTTTCCGGCTCTGCAGGCCATGTTTCAAATGTCATTTTTTCTTCAGCGTGCATTATGCCTTAGCCCCCTTTTCTTCTTGTAATTCCTCTTTATGGATATGGAATCCATGATCGTCTTTGACAGAACGAGTAAACAATGAAGCAAATGTTATTAATAATCCGATTATCATAACAGGTAATGACCATGCCACTTTATCAGGATGATGCATTGCGCCAAAGGCAGCAATAAACAATCCTAAAGCAATAACAAACGGGATAAATGAAGAGTTAGGCATATGAATATCACCAAGCGGCTCAGCCGGTGTCATTCCCTTTTTACCTTCCATTTTTTCAATCCAATAAGCATCCAATCCACGAACTAATGGCAGCTGCTTAAAGTTATAGAATGGAGGCGGTGAAGAAATCGCCCATTCAAGTGTTCTTCCGTCACCCCATGGATCATTACCAACTTTAACATTTTTCACAGAAGTTAAAATAACATTATAAAGCAAGACAAGAACGCCAATCGACATAAATGCTGCTCCAACAGAGCTGATCATATTGGCTGTTTCAAAACCTTGACCTGGAAGGTAGGTGAATACACGTCGAGGCATTCCCCATAGACCTAAGAAATGTTGAATAAAGAAAGTTAAATGGAAACCGATAAAGAAGAACCAGAAAGTAATTTTTCCTAACGCTTCATTTAACATTGTTCCAAACATCTTTGGCCACCATAGATGTATGCCGGCGAAAATACCGAACACTACCCCACCAACAATAACATAGTGGAAGTGCGCAACAACAAAGTAAGTATCATGGTACTGATAGTCAGCGGAAGCAGCAGCAAGCATTACGCCTGTAACCCCTCCCATAAGAAAGGTAGGGATAAAAGCAAAAGCCCAGTACATTGGAGTAGTGAATTTGACACTTCCCCCCCACATCGTAAACAACCAGTTAAAAATCTTGATACCAGTTGGTACACCAATTGCCATTGTTGCAACAGCAAAAATAGCATTGGCAACAGGACCTAAACCAGTTGTGAACATGTGGTGTGCCCATACCATAAAGCCTAAGAAACCGATTAACACAGTTGCAAATACCATGGATGAATAACCGAATAGACGCTTCCTTGAGAAAATCGGAATGACCTCTGAAAAAATACCAAATGCAGGAAGAATTAAAATATACACTTCTGGGTGCCCAAAAATCCAGAAAAGATGTTCCCAAATGACCGTATTACCACCCATTGTAACATCAAAGAAATTACCTCCAAAAAGGCGGTCAAACATCATTAATGTTAAACCAACTGTTAACGGAGGGAATGCGAATAAAATTAACGCAGACGCAACAAATGTTGTCCAAGTAAACAGAGGCATTCTCATATATGTCATACCTGGAGCCCGCATATTGATAATTGTAACTAGGAAGTTTATCCCCCCAATTAATGTACCTATACCAGAAATCTGTAGACCCAAAACATAAAAATCAATCCCATGTCCTTTTGAGTGTAAAGCAAGTGATGCATAAGAAGTCCAGCCGGCATCAGGTGCACCGCCAAGGAACCATGAAAGATTTAGGAAGATTCCCCCGAAGAAAAACAACCAAAATCCTAAAGCATTTACAAAAGGAAAGGCAACGTCACGAGCCCCTATTTGCAAAGGCATAACTGCGTTCATAAATCCAATCAAAAGCGGCATCGCTGCTAAGAAAATCATCGTAGTTCCGTGCATGGTTAGAATTTCATTATATGCACCAGCACTTACAAAATCATTATTTGGTACTGCAAGCTGGATACGGATAAATACTGCTTCTAGTCCACCGACTAGGAAGAAAAATCCACCAGCGATAAAGTATAGGATGGCAATTTTTTTATGGTCGACTGTTGTTAGATAGTCCCACAATGTTGCGCCAAATCCCTTTTTTTGAGCAATGGTACTCACAATTTTACCTCCCTTTCAACCAATTCCCCTTTTATTACTGAACCTTTAAGCTCATTAAATAATCTGCTAAGTTATTGAGATCTTCATCGGTTAGTTTTTCTACGTTATACTTACCTGTCATCATATTACCTGGCTTATAGGTCTCAGGATTTTTAATCCAATTTTTTAGTTCTTCTTTATTATGATCTAAAATACCAGCAACACGTGATCTGTCACCAAAGTTTGTTAAGTTAGGTGCAACACGAGCAGTCTCAGGCATTTTGTTAGCAGGTGTTACAGCATGACAGCCGATACAGCTTTGATTAAATATTTCTTGCCCTTTTTGTGCTGAAGCAGTAGTGGCTTTTTGTGGTGCCTTTACATTCTGCATTGCAGTAACCCAGGCATCAAATTTATCCCGGCTCATAGCTTTTACTTTAAAATCCATCAAAGCATGTGATGGTCCGCAAAGCTCAGCACACTTTCCATAGAAAAGATTACCTGCTTCGTTTGAACGCTTATCATCAAACTCTAACCAGAACTTATTGGCGTTATCTGTATTGGTATCAATCTTACCACCTACAGCCGGAATCCAGAATGAGTGCTTAACATCCATAGACTTTAAGTTAAAATAAACCTTTTCATTTGTAGGAACAACTAATTCCTGACTAGTTACAATTTTTTGACCAGGATATTCAAAATCCCACCAATATAAATGCGATCTTACATTTACAATAAGTGCTTTTGTATTCTTTTTATCCATCTGATCTACATCAGCAAGCTTAAATGTTGACGCGACAGTCGGAACAGCCAAAATGAGTAGTAATAAAATTGGAATCGTTGTCCAAATAATTTCTAAGCGATGGCTTCCTTCAACTTGCTTTGGTATTTTGTCGTCTTTTCTTCTAAAACGAAGAAATACCAAAACAAAGATTACCACTACCACTAGGATGACTCCTACCATGACATAGGTACTTAACTTCATTAAATCAAATTGTGTGTCTGCAACTTCTCCAGCTGGTTTTAACGCTGATAAATATGGTTTACCACACCCGGAAAGTACGAGCGCTAACATCGCAAACAACGAAATCAGACGCCACCTTGCAAGCCTTTTCATGCTTAATCAAACCCCTCTTTCGCTAATGAATTCTAAAAAAATATTGCTTGGTCAAAGAAGTATGTAGAATGGTTCTCCCCTTCATTTGTGATGGAAGGCTGCTGTTTTACCCCTAAATATATAACAGACAACCATCATCTAATTAGGAAAAAGAAAAAAGTGTCTCTTTTTCCTGGTTTGAACCTAGGCAAAACTAAATTAATGTAACTATAACCATCGCCACAAAGATAATCGTTAAATATTGCAAAGAATAGACAAACATTAGTTTCGCCCACTTAATGTCATCTTTGACCCTATATCCATAAATCCCTAATACCAGCCAGCCTATATTTAATACGGTAGCCAGAATTAAGAATAGGATTCCTAACTTAGCAAGGAAAAATGGGATTGGCAGAAGCGCCGCCACCCAAACTAAAATATGGATCTTGGTTGTTTTAAATCCCTTAACTACTGGCAGCATAGGAACGCCTGCCGCTCTATACTCATTAACTCTCCTCATAGCAAGAGCGTAAAAATGAGGAGGCTGCCATACAAACATTAGTACAAACAATGCCCATGCCATAATATCAAGATTAGCATCAACAGCTGCCCACCCAATTAGAGGGGGTACCGCCCCTGAAATACTTCCAATTATAGTATTGGATACCAATTGGCGCTTGGACCAGAGTGTATAAAGGAAAACATAACTAAAAACTCCAAGCAGTCCAATTACTGTTGCAGTTATCGTAGTAAAGAATAAACACAGTGTTCCCAGTCCAATAAGCAAAATACCAAGAGCTAAAACTTTTACAGGCACTACTTTCCCTGTAACCGTTGGTCTTGATTTCGTTCTCTCCATTAAGTGATCAATATCTCTGTCAACATAGTTATTAATCGCACATGATCCAGCTATAATCAGAGAGGAACCAGCGACTGTAAAAAATACAATATCTAAATTATCTAAAAAACTTTGTCCGGAAAAATGAAGGGCCAGCCATAGACCAGTAAAGGTGGTAATTAAATTAGAATTAACAATTCCAATTTTTATAAGCGCCATAAAGTCTTTCCATGCTGTCGTTTTTCCGATTGTTCCATGCAGACTTGCAGCACCATTTTCAATGGCCGAATCTCCATATGCCTTAGAGTTGGACATATCATTTCCTCCTAATCCTACTAACAAATATTCACCAAATAAAGAACATAAATACTTGCTGATTTTTTTAATATATAGTGCTGACGGTTATCAAAAGGGGAGACCCTTTTATTTCTATAAAATCTACTACCAAAAAGTCGTTTAGCTTCTTAAAAAGCGTGATTTCTAAAACACTTTCTCTGTATATTAAATCACACTTTTGGCTATTTTTGTGAACTTTTTTTGAATAATTTTTGATCAAATTATGACAAAACGTTTAACAAACTAGAAAATCCTTACATTTTTTATACTTCATAAGATTCTTTAAACCTTTTTAGAAAATCAATGAAAATATCCGTATGTTTTATATTACTTTATATTCTTTTAAACGTACTTTTAGCATGCCTCTATATCTAATTTTACAGACTTAAAATGAAGATTCAACCCTTTTAACTGTTTTCACTATAATAATAGTGAAATATAGTTATTATACAGACTCCACTTTTTATTTAATAATTGTCATCTAAAATTCTGTTCTTTTTTGGATAATTTGGTTATGATTAATAAGGATTTTAAATCTAGTTACTTTTGCATTTATTATACTGTCAGGTTTATCCAATGACAAATCATTGAACTTTTAAGAGGTGAATTTTTTGCGGCGTTCGTTGAAATGGTTAGCGGTTGCAACTACAATCGCAATGATATTTATTTTAATAGGCGGTGCCTTGGTAACGAAGACTGGTTCTGGAATGGGTTGTGGCCGATCTTGGCCTTTATGTAATGGCAAATTTGTTCCCTCGGAAATAACCCCTGAATTGATGATCGAGCTTGCTCATCGGCTAGTATCAGGAGTCGGAGGATTTATGGTGCTTGCGCTCTCGGTTTGGTCATGGAAAGCCATTGGACATATTCGGGAAACAAAATTTTTATCATTACTCTCCTTTTTCTTTTTGCTTTTACAAGGATTAATTGGTGCAGCCGCAGTATTATGGGGGCAATCAAGCTTTGTCCTTGCTTTGCATTTTGGTATCTCTCTTGTTTCTTTTGCAGCTGTGTTCTTACTTACACTGCTTATATTTGAAATTGATAAGAAATTTAATGCAGAAAAACTTTATATTGATAAGCGGATGGGGTTTCATATTGTAGGTGTTTCTATTTATAGTTATATAGTCATCTATACTGGTGCCCTGGTACGACATATGAAGGCAAGCCTTGTATGTCTGGATTGGCCATTCTGCTCCAATAACACACTTTCGTTACCATCGGACATTTACCAATGGGTGCAAATGGGTCATCGAACGGCAGCGGGTCTTATTTTTATCTGGATTGCTTATATTTTTTACCTTGCGGCTCGTTTCTATAAGGAACAGAAGGTGATTTATTGGGGATGGATGATTGCTTTCATTCTGGTTACCTTACAGGTCATTGCAGGTGCACTTATTATATTCAGTCTATTAAACCTCTACATTGCACTCCTTCATGCCTTTTTTATCACCTGTTTGTTTGGAGTATTAAGTTATTTTCTTCTCTTATATTCGCGGTCACGGAGGAATCATCATTAAAAAAAGTTGCTGAATTACCAGCAACTTTTTTATTTCCTATTATTTATGCTTTTGACAGTTCAAGCAATAAATCTCCTGTAAGAATAGCATCTCCGCTTTTAACGTATATATCTTTTACAACACCTGAAAATGGAGCTTGAACCGTTGTTTCCATTTTCATGGCTTCAGTAATTAGTAAATGATCTCCTCGTTCTACTTTTTCTCCTTTTTCTACTAAGACCTTGATAACTGTCCCCGGCATGGAAGCAGATAGATGTTCTTCGTTCTTGACATCTGCCTTTAATCTGGAAACAACCGTTGCTTTAATGCTCTCATCCTTTATAGATACCTCGCGCGGCTGTCCATTCAGCTCAAAATAAACCACCCTTGTTCCGTCTGCCTGCGGCTGACCAATAGAGACAAGCTTAACAATCAGGGTTTTACCTTTTTCAATCTCCACCTCAATTTCTTCACCCAATCTCATACCGTAAAGAAAAGTTGGTGTATCCATCATTGAAATATTTCCATATCGTTCAACTGCTTTGGTATATTCTAAAAACACCTTAGGATAGAGTGCATAAGATAAAATTTCAAAATCTGTTACTTGCCGGCCAAGTTCTTCAAACAATTCTTTCCTCAACTTGCCGAAATTAACTTCCTCAAGGAGTTCACCTGGTCTGACTTCTAATGGCTTCTTCCCTTTCAAGATGACCTTTTGAAGTTCTTCAGGGAAGCCTCCATATGGCTGTCCCAAATACCCTTCAAATAATTCAACCACCGAGTCAGGAAAATCCAGACTGTTCCCTTTCAATAAAACATCTTCCTCGGTTAATTCATTTTGAACCATAAATAAGGCCATATCCCCTACAACCTTTGAGGAAGGAGTTACCTTGACAATGTCCCCAAACATCCTGTTTACACGAGAATACATTTCTTTTACTTCATCCCATTGCTCGCCAAGCCCTACTGCTTTAGCTTGCTGTTGAAGATTGCTATACTGTCCTCCAGGCATTTCATGCTGATACACTTCCGAATGCGGCGAGATCATTCCGCTTTCAAAATCCTGATAATACTTTCGTATATCTTCCCAATAATAGGATAGCTTTTCTAATGATTCAATATTTACGTTTGGCTTTCTCTTATTTCCCTCGAGTGCATAGTATAAAGAATTAGCACTCGGCTGTGATGTTAATCCTGCCATTGTACTTAGAGCAGTATCAACAATATCAACCCCGCCTTCAATTGCACGAGCATAAGTAAAAATTCCATTTCCGCTTGTATCGTGTGTATGAAGGTGAATAGGGATATCAACTGCTTCTTTTAATTCAGATACTAACCGATAGGCTGCTTCAGGCTTTAAAAGACCGGCCATATCCTTTATGGCTAGAATATGTGCCCCTTGGTTCTCTAACTCTTTTGCCAAAGTCCGGTAATAATCGAGATTATACTTTACTCTTGAAGGATCTAAAATATCTCCTGTATAACAAATAGCTGCTTCAGCAATTTTTCCAGATTGACGGACTGCATCAATAGCTACTTCCATCCCCTTCACCCAGTTCAAACTGTCAAATATACGGAAAACATCAATACCGGCCGCAGCAGAATGATTGATAAACTCTCGAATTAAGTTGTCCGGATAATTCTTATATCCAACAGCATTGGCACCCCGTAATAACATTTGAAACAGAACATTGGGAATCTTTTCGCGTAATGTTAGTAAACGATCCCAAGGATCTTCCTTTAAGAACCTGTACGCAACATCAAAAGTTGCCCCGCCCCACATCTCAAAAGAAAATAAATTCGGCAATAATTTAGCAGTTTCTTCTGCAATATGAAGAATATCCGTAGTCCGCATCCTTGTCGCTAATAATGACTGATGGGCATCCCGGTAAGTTGTATCTGTTAGTAAAACTTGCTTTTGGTTTTTTACCCATTGAACAAGCCCGTCAGGACCATACTTATCTAAAATTTGTTTCGTTCCATCCTGATAAGGGACATCATATTTTAAAGTTGGAATTCTAGGCTTTGAGAATACAGGTCTCTTTTTCTTCTCAATTCCAGGAAAACCATTTACAGTTACTGTCCCAATATAGCTTAATAATTTGGTTCCCCTGTCTTTACTTACAGGAAAGATAAATAATTCCGGTGTTGTATCAATAAACGATGTGTCATATTCACCATTTCTAAATTTCTCATGTTTAACAACATTTTCAAGGAAAGGAATGTTCGTCTTAATCCCTCTAATTCTAAATTCCTGTAAATTCCTTACCATTTTTGCCGCAGCCTGTTCAAAGGTCAATGCCCATGTAGAAAGTTTCACAAGCAACGAATCGTAATATGGTGTGATAACAGCCCCCTGAAAACCATTCCCGGCATCAAGACGTACCCCAAATCCTCCGCCTGAACGATACGCCATTATTTTTCCTGTATCAGGCATAAAATTATTTAACGGGTCTTCCGTTGTGACCCTAGATTGGATAGCAAAACCATTCAATTGAATTTCCTCTTGGTCAGGAATTCCAATAATCGGGCCATGCAGTTCATGACCTTCAGATACTAAAATTTGCGTCTGAACGATATCAATACCAGTAACTAATTCAGTTATTGTATGTTCCACCTGCACTCGCGGATTGACTTCAATGAAATAAAAATCATTGCCGGCTACAAGAAACTCAACTGTACCTGCATTTAAATATCGAACATTTTCCATTAATTTTACAGCTGCTAGACAAATGGAGTTCCGCAGTTCATTTGAAATGGACACACTCGGAGCCACCTCAACCACTTTTTGATGACGCCTTTGAACAGAACAATCCCGGTCAAAGAGATGAACAATTGTACCATGCTGGTCACCAATAATTTGGACCTCAATATGTTTTGGATTTTGAATTAGTTTTTCCACATACACTTCATCATTTCCAAAAGCAGCTTTTGCTTCTGATTTTGCCCGCTCAAAGGCTCCGCGTACTTCATCAGCATCTTTCACAATTCTCATCCCACGTCCGCCCCCGCCTAATGAGGCCTTGATGATAATTGGGTATCCGTGGGAAGCGGCAAATTCTTCCACCTCTTTAATATCATTTACTGGTCCATTACTGCCAGGAATTACCGGGATATTGGCTAATTCGGCTTGACTTCTCGCTTTGACTTTATCACCAAACATATCTAAGTGTTTGGAAGTTGGCCCAATAAAGATAATTCCCTCTTCTTCACAGCGTTTTGCAAAATGGATGTTTTCCGACAGAAATCCATAACCAGGATGTATCGCATCTACACCGCTTTTTTTAGCAATATCGATAATCCCATCAATATCTAAATAGGCATCTATCGGTTTTTTCCCTTCTCCTACTAAATAAGCCTCATCTGCTTTATATCGATGATAAGATCCTGAATCTTCTTTCGAATAAATCGCAACAGTCCGAATATTCAGTTCAGTACAAGCTCGGAAAACCCTGATTGCAATCTCACCACGATTAGCAACCAATACTTTATTTATCTGTCTTGCCACGTAGAGCACCTCTTATTCCTAAGTATTTTTAAAAACGCAAGGGAACTTAATCCCCCGCGTTTTTATTAAAGATAATACACCTTACCATCTTCAGTTTTTAGCTTTTTGTCAACTTGTCCTTGTTGATTTTTATATTTACTATCATATTTCACAAACATTGAAACATTTACAAGAATACCTGAGGCAGCAGCCAGCATTAAAAGTGATGAACCCCCATAACTTATGAATGGCAGTGGTACACCAGTAAGAGGAATAACACCAGATACCCCGGCCAAGTTTATAAAAGACTGAATGCCAATCATACTTGATATACCAAACGCTAATAAACTCCCGAACGGATCTTTACATTTAATACCTGTATAAATCCCCCGCAGCACAATATAGGCTAGGAGAAGTATGACAAAACCAACTCCCCAGATCCCTAACTCTTCTGCAATAACTGCCATAATAAAGTCCGTATGGGATTCTGGAAGATATCCTAGTTTTTGAATACTTTTCCCTAAACCGAGCCCGTTTACCCCGCCAGAACCGATTGCAATATAAGAATTTGCTAAATGGAAACCTGCATCATTCACATATTTTTCATCAAACGGATTACCCATAACTTCAAAACGGCTCATTTGTTCATGAGAAAATATTTTCCCCCAAGAAACGAGAACAAGCGGAAGGAGTACGATTAGCACCATTACAACTAATTTTGAAATGGTTTTAAAGTTCATCCCGGAAGCGATTATAATGGTTCCAGCAATGGCTGCAATAATCACTGCCGTTCCAAAGTCAGGCTGGACAGCAATAAGTACACAGACGATAAATAGATAGACTAAAGGAGGAAGGACCCCCTTATTAAATTGGTTAATATACGGTTGTTTTTTTGCATATACAGACGCCAAATAAATAATGATTGCCAATTTTACAAATTCCGAAGGCTGCAAGAGAAACGATCCAATTTGGTACCAGCTTTGAGCATTATTCTTTACCTGACCAAAAACAAAAAGTCCTAGTAAAGAGGCAATGGTACCTATAACCATCGGAGCCTGAAACCATTTAGTAATAGTCATTATCTTATAAGGAAAAATGGCTGTAAATAAAAATATTACAGCAAATACTAACAAAAATATTTTTTGCCTTTGGTAGAAAAAATCAGGTTGCACTTGATACCTTTGAACTGCATAGGCCATGCTGGCACTGTAAATCATGACAAGACCAAACGCACACAAAAGAGTAATGGCAATAATCAAGGTATAATCATATGATTTTAATATTTTTTTCAGCATTAAAGACGTCCTCATTTTTTAAAAATTGATAGTTTACCATTCTATTATAATAGAAAAACGGTTATCTTACTTGAGGAAATCCTCATTTGTTACAAGATTTTAATAAAGAACTTTCGTACAAAATACCCCACTTATGTATAATAAAAAACTCAAACATTACGCCGTATTGTTTGAGTTCTTATTTATGCATTATTTTTTTAAGGATGCATCATGAAGAGCAGATAGTTCTCTCTCTAATTGGTCTAAAATTGCTTTTCCATCCTTAGCATCTATTAAGCCTAATCGCACAGCAAAGTCTATTTCTCTTGAAAGGCCAAACATTTGTGTATCCAATACCTCTTCATAAAGAGGGCATTGAGGCATCGTGAGATTGTCCATTTGCACTTTGATAAGCTTTAATATCTTTTCAGCGTCAGCCTGGAGTAAGGCATAGGCTTTTTCATGGTGATTCACGATCATTTCAGACGCCAACATTGATCCCCCCATTTCAGAGCGATAATTCAACTTATCTATAAATTTTACCGTTTACACCTCAAAATTGCAAGAACAATGAAGGATATTAACGAACATGAGTTACTTTTATGACAACGTTGAAAAAAAGAGATATACTAAGAAAGCGATATCCATTAATAATGGTACGGATAATTTAGTGATGTTATGCGGAATTCTAGTGAACTCGAGTGATTTCATCTAGATTTGAGGGGGATGGGACAATGGAAAATATTATGACGATAGCAGGGAAAGTAAAATATACAATTACTCTTGATCCAAGTGTTTGGATCTTTGATGACCGCCGGGTTGATTTAACAACTTACTTCTCTCAAACAGCAGAGTCCTCTGATTCTTTGGAGAACTATACAAAAGCTGTCTCTAAACATTGGGACCGAGAAATAATGGAGGGGGCAATTTATCCTCCAACCTTAAAAACTGAAAAAAAATTTGAAAAAGAAAAAGTTTTAACAGGTACCTTCGGTATTCCATTTAAACCATTTTTATTAAATTCGGAGCCGGCCGTTGATGCAAAAAGTTTGGTTGTTCATACCTTAACCGATGAAATCGAAATTCCACTCGAAACGGCCTATAATTTTATTTTAGGTTATTCAAAAGATGGAAAACCATTAACCTCTGACGGCCCAATCCATATTTATTACGGTGATGGTTCTAATAAGGATAACCCTATTAAAAATATTACAGGCTTTATAATTAAGTGAGAATAAACGGGCGCCATATGTTGGCACCCGTTTTTTTGCTGCGTCCAGCTCCAACGCCTAGGAGCTTAGGGTCATATGCCTGTCGCCCCTGATCAATGCGATTCCGCTTTTGGTTTTAAAGAAGATCGGCTGCCAGTCTTGCCAGACCTGAGCGTTCCCCTTTTAAAAGCTTAACATGTCCGGAAATCTCTTGGTCTTTAAATTTCTCTACTACATAGGTAAGGCCATTGTTATAGGCATCAAGATATGGATGGTCTATCTGTTCAGGATCACCCATTAGCACAATCTTACTGCCCTCTCCAACACGTGTTAAGATGGTTTTTACTTCATGCTTGGTTAAATTTTGCGCCTCATCAATAATAATAAATTGCTTTGGCAGGCTTCTTCCGCGAATATACGTTAAAGCCTCTACCTCAATCGACCCCATGCCAGCAAGAATTGCATCTAATTCACCTGGTTTTTTTGTATTAAATAAATATTCTAAATTATCATATATCGGCTGCATCCAAGGTCTTAGTTTTTCTTGTTTTTCACCTGGTAAAAATCCAAGATCCTTTCCTACCGGAACAATCGGTCTTGCTACCAAAAGCTTTTTATACTCTCTAAAATCCTCCGTTTGCATTAATCCAGAAGCAAGTGCCAGCAGTGTCTTCCCTGTTCCAGCCTTACCGGTTAATGTAACAAGCGGAATATCTTTACGTAACAATAATTCAATTGCCATGGTTTGCTGCACATTTCGAGAATGAATTCCCCATACATGCTCTTGATTTAATGTTAATTTTTTTACTTTCTTACTGGTTTTATCGACCATCCCGATTGCGGAAGCTGAACTGCCTAATACATCCTTCATGATAAGGAATTGATTTGGATAAAACGGATGGTTTGCTACCTCAGAAAGTGATAATTCACCCTTTTCATAAAAACGGCCTAACAGTTCAATCGGAAGGAGTAATTCAAAAAAACCGGTATATATATGTTCTACTTCAACAACTCGATCGTTTAAAAAATCCTCTGCCGTAAGTCCAATCGCATCTGCCTTTACTCGTACCAATGCATCTTTACTAACAATTATTACTGGCTTACCATTTTCTTTCGCTTGTTCCTCTAGGTATAAATTTTTTGCCACAGCCAAGATGCGATTATCATTGGTTTTTTCTACAAAGATGTCTTGAAGCTCATGAAATGATCGATGGTTTAATTCAATCCTAATGGTTCCTCCATTTTCAAGAGGAATTTTTTCATGAAGTTTCCCGGCTGCCCTTAGCCCATCAATTAATCGAGATACCTGCCTTGCATTTCTTCCTACTTCATCCATATATCTTTTTTTCGAGTCCACTTCTTCAAGAACTACTGCTGGAATCACAACTTCATTGTCTTCAAACGAATAAATGGAATACGGGTCTTGGAGCAAGACATTTGTATCTAACACGTATATTTTACTCAAAGCAACGCCTCCTGCTTCACTGGTGTGTGGCTTGTTAAATCAATTTCAACAACCCTTTGCTAGATTGGACTTTGGTAAAATATATGTTTATTGGAATAAAGATAGAAGGCGTTCCGCACAATAAATGTTATTAAGACTATTTAAATTTATTTGAGAGACTAAGGTTCAAGCCCATTTAACCATTATTTATTATTTGGAGGTGGTTTTAATGAAAAAAATCCTGTTAACAACAGCCATAAGTTTATTTTTAACAGGGTGCAGCATTACTGATCATAAGGAAAATGCCAAAAGTGGCAGCCAATCACTAGTAAACGTTAAAAACAGTTATATTGAAAACGTAGACCGTAAATCTGGCCAAGAGATTTCAAAGCGTTTAGTGGAGCTCGCAACTAGCATTCCAAATGTGTCAGATGCCACAGCGGTAGTTTTAGGAAGGTATGCCATTGTGGGGATTGACGTTAATGCAAAGATTGATCGTTCGCAGGTTGGCTCCATTAAGTATTCTGTTGCAGAAAGTTTAAGAAAAGATCCCTATGGTGCTAAAGCTATCGTGGTAGCAGATGCGGACACAAATCAGCGTCTAAAGGAAATACAAGCAGATATAAAAAAGGGCAGACCGATTCAAGGAGTTATGGAGGAACTGGCAGATATAGCGGGCCGGTTAATGCCAGAAATCCCTGGAGATCTAATCACTCCAACCCCTAAAAATGCAACGGAAAAACCTGATCAAAGTCTGAAGGGTAAGGAAGAAAAGAAACTAAACAAAGAACAAAATGACCAATCTAATCACCATAAAGAGTAAGATAAAAATAAAAAAGCTTAGTTTTTCACTAAGCTTTTTTCATTGCTTCCATAACTTGATTGTCCAGCCGCTCAGCTGCTTTCTTATCATAGGTTTTATCGTACTGAACTTCTGTTACAATTTTTGAACCATAGAACATGACATCTCTGACTTCAGTGATCGCTACTTCTACCAATGCCAGTTTTAATGGTACTTCCGGTAAACGCTCTTCTTTTAAAGATGCTTCCCCTTGAATGGAGTATGTAGATTCATTCGCAATTAAATTGATAACAACTTTATTATTTTTATTGATATTTTCTAAAATACGAGAACGATTATCTACAGCAAAATAGATTGTACTTTCATCTTTAGCAAGCACCCAAGATATGGCACTGACATTTGGCCCGCCCGTTTCATAATCAACTGTTGCCAAAGTTACAAAACGTTCTTTTTGCAGTTCATCAAACAATGGCTGGATTAGTTTTGGTTCTACTTGATTTGCCATTTTATTCAACCCCTTTATTCATTCCTTAAAAAACAGATATTTTCATATTACTACTATCCCTATTTTTCATCAACTCTAACCAATTGATTTACCAGTCGATGTAAGGAGTGTGATATACTATATTACAAACATTCTGTTTTTCGAATGAAGAATTAAAGAGGTGCTTGAATGAGAGTAAAATGTGTGATTTGCGATAAAATAGAAAACATAGACGATGAATCATTAATTGCTAAACGACTTCGAAACCGTCCTATCCATACATATATGTGCAATAACTGCAGTACTAGAATTACTGAAAAAACCAATGCACGGTTTGAATCTGGTAATTTCCGTTTATACCGTCCAAAATCGGATAACGATGAATGGTAAAAAAGCTTCAGCGCCTTAACAGCGCTGAAGCTTTTCTTTTAATCCATCGGATAGTCCCTATACTTCTCAGGCTCTTGATTTATTTGGTTAATCATAATTTCAATTAACTCACGAGGATAACGTACTTTTTTTGTTCCATCTCCCTGTTGGTATGAAACATAATACATCACATCATCTTGGGTTATTTCAATATTTGAGACATGATGCTGGGTGCTGAGTATCTCTTCGAAGAACTCCCGTGTTTCAATCGCCGCTGCGTCATCAGGGCGGGCATCACATACGACTTTAATGGTTAACCAATTATAAAGTGCATCCTGCAATGATTGCATTTATTTCCCCCCTGAGACTTCGCTATTTACCTGTCTTTTTGATTGGTGAAGACGGATCTTATAAATAATTAATAATAACGCCGCGACACCTAACCCTTCTGCAATTGGTAATGCGTAGGAGAAAAACAGCATCAAAATGCATCCAATACAAAGGCTGAAATAAATAACAATATTTTTACCAAGGGGCAGCTTTTTGGCAAAACCTAACCGATATACAATAACTGATAAAATTACAATAAAAATATATTGCAGGATTACACCTGTTTGTATATCATTCGTAAGTTGAATAAAGAATCTTAAACTTGGGGAGAAGGATCTTAATTCTTCCACGGTTTGCACCTCTCAATAATTAACTCAATTCAGCATATTTTTTCTTTTTAGCCATTCTTTCACGTTCATTTTTATCAAGTATTTTCTTTCTTAAACGAATTGACTGTGGTGTAACTTCACAATATTCGTCTTCATTTAGGTATTCTAATGATTCTTCGAGTGTCATAATTCTTGGTTTTTTAATTACTGACGTTTGATCTTTGTTAGCAGAACGGATATTTGTTGCGTGTTTCACCTTCGTGATATTTACGGTAATGTCGTTTTCACGAGTGTGCTCTCCAACAATCATCCCCTCATAAATTTCAGTACCAGGTTCAACGAAAATAGTACCACGGTCTTCAACTTGCATAATTCCATAAGTAGACGCCTTACCGGATTCCATAGAAACAAGAACACCTTGGCGTCTTCCGCCTACTTGACCTGGAAGCATTGGCTGATAGCTGTCAAACGTGTGATTAATAATTCCATATCCACGGGTCATCGTTAAAAATTCTGTTGTATAACCAATTAACCCACGTGCTGGAACGTTAAAAATTAAGCGGACTTGACCAGATCCATTATTAATCATATCAAGCATTTCACCTTTACGTGCTCCAATTGATTCCATTACTGCCCCTGTATGTTCTTCAGGAACATCGATTTGTACGCGCTCAACCGGCTCACAACGGACTCCATCAATTTCTCTTACAATTACTTCTGGTTTAGATACTTGAAGCTCATAACCTTCACGACGCATATTCTCAATTAAGATAGATAAATGGAGCTCACCACGACCCGAAACAATCCATGCATCAGGAGAATCAGTGTTATCAACCCGCAAGCTTACATCTGTCTGCAATTGCGCACGAAGTCTTTCTTCAATCTTTCTAGAAGTCAGGTATTTTCCTTCTCTACCGGCAAATGGACTGTTATTCACAACAAAGGTCATTTGTAAGGTAGGTTCATCGATTCTCAAAATTGGTAAAGCTTCTTGATGTTCAAACGGACATACAGTTTCACCAACATTAATATCCTCCATACCAGAAACAGCAATAAGGTCTCCTGCTTTTGCCTCTTCAACTTCTAGACGTTTTAGTCCAAAGAAACCAAAAATCTTAGTAACCCGGAACTGCTTGACAGTACCGTCGATTTTCATTAGGGCTACTTGCTGCCCCACCTTCATCGTACCGCGGAAAACACGGCCAATTCCGATACGGCCAACATAATCATTGTAATCAAGCAGAGCTACTTGGAATTGCAGGGGCTCCTCGCTATTATCTACTGGTGCTGGGATGTTTTCCACAATGGCATCGTATAATGACTGCATGTTTTCATCTTGTTTCTCTGGATCAATACTAGCTGTACCATTAATCGCAGAAGCATAAATAACTGGGAATTCAAGCTGATCCTCATTTGCTCCAAGCTCAATGAACAGGTCAAGAACTTCATCTATTACTTCTAAAGGGCGGGCAAAATCTCTGTCAATTTTATTTACCACAACAATTGGAGTTAAGTTTTGTTCCAAAGCCTTTTTTAGTACAAAACGTGTTTGAGGCATACAGCCTTCATAAGCATCAACAACAAGAAGCACGCCATCAACCATCTTCATAATCCGCTCTACTTCACCGCCAAAATCGGCGTGTCCTGGAGTATCCAAGATGTTGATTCGAGTATCTTTGTATTGGATTGCCGTATTTTTTGCAAGAATTGTGATTCCACGCTCTCTCTCTAAATCATTGGAATCCATAGCACGTTCTTCCACATGCTCATTTGTACGAAATGTTCCTGATTGTTTAAGCAGTTGGTCCACCAACGTCGTTTTACCATGGTCAACGTGGGCAATAATCGCTATATTACGTATATCATTTCTTAGATTCAAAAAATTCCACTCCTACCTTTATCATAAAAATTGTTTTTTATTATAGTTTTTCATATACAACTAAAACATTATACCACAATTAAAGTGGAAACCTAAAATGAATTTGTGTAATATTAAAATAAGCATGTTAAAGGAACAAACATTTAATAAAACACAAAGGGGGATGTACGGATGAACAATGTGAAGTGGCCTTTACTTTTTTATGCCATTCTTGCAGCTGCTAGTATTGTAGGAATCGGAATTGCTATTAGTGAACAGTCCCTGCTTGCTGCAACTGGTTGTATTATGGCTGTTATAATCATTATGGGAATGGGTTTTAAAACAAAAAGAAAAATGATAGAAAACGGAGAATTATAAAAGAAGCCTTAGGAATGACCCTAGGCTTCTTTTTATATATTTAAACTTTACTTCTACCATTGCCCGCCCTTTAAATAGTCCTTTAAAATTGATTGATGAAGCCCTGGCTTTGCCGCTAATAATGAATTTCTTGAAAGAAAATCAAGTTTTTCCCCTCTTAAGTTGGTTACCACTCCACCAAGTTCTTCTAAAATAACCGCGCCTGCTGCAACATCCCACGGGGCAAGCCGCATGGAGAAATAAGCGTCTACCCTGCCAGTCGCTAAAAATACAAGTTCAAGCGCGGCAGTGCCATATGATCTTGTTCCCCTGGCATCTTTCACTAAAGGAATCAACAAATTATGGTCAATCCTTCTATTTTCTACAACCCATGTAGCATTAAGAGCAAGAATCGCTTCATTAATTGGAGTTTCTTTAAGAACAGGTATCGGTTTTCCGTTTATGTATGCACCCTCTCCACGTATGGCGTGGTATAGCTCATCATGGACCACATCATAAATAAGGCCAATTTTCCCTACTCCATTCTCATAGATCCCGATTGAAATAGCAAAATTTCTTTGCTGATGAATAAAATTCATTGTTCCATCGATAGGATCAATTATCCATACGACTCCATCAAGGGTTTGAAGCTCGTCACCAAAACCCTCTTCTCCCATGATTTTATGCTCCGGGTAGACCTCTTTGATGTGTTGAATAAAAAACTGCTCAATTTCCTTATCAATATTTGTGACTAAATCATTAGGATTTGATTTCGTTTCAATATTTAACTTGGACTTAAAAGACGAACGGATTCTCTCTCCTGCTTCTTTTACCCACTGCTTTGCATGGGTATCGATGATTTCCCAATTCATAATCTTCCTCCCTTTTTTTCCAATATTCCAATGTATGTAGTATGGGGCACCTTTTATTATTTGATGTACTTTAAGCTTAATCAAATTAACTTAACACAGCAACTTTTTACTTATGTTAAGTTCACCTTATCACACACCTATGCACAATAATAAACGAACTCCCCACATTCTCATTTTGGAGTTCGTTCAAATCAAGCGATAAATTGTTTCTCCATGGTTCATTCCATCTTTATACTCCTTAGATTATAAGTCGATCAAAAAGCCTTTAACCGTAATAATTCCAGGCGGATTTTTTCTAATTTTTGCTTGCACTCTTTTATCTTCTTTTCATTCTTATCCTCAATTGCCTCAAATAATGTAGCTAATTCATAATCCATTTCTAATCTTAACACGGCTGCTCTTTCCTTTTCAGTTGCTTTTTTTAGAGATGTATTCATTAATTGCTTCATTAATATTTCCCCCTTTCGGTTTTTGACTAATTTTTCTGATTATTAGTTTTACTGTATAATATGAACCGCCTAGAATTGTTGCAACAAATATGTGCTCTAACCCATACGAGCAACACACTTCTTGGTTTTTCTATCTTATGCTACAATAATTGACAAACAGTTGTTGGAGGTAAAAAGATGGAGTTCTCGGGATTTACAAATGAGGATTTTGATGTTTTTTTAATAGATGGATTAGAAGCAAGGATGGAAGCTTTAAAAAATACCATCCGGCCAAAATTAGAGCAACTCGGAGAGTACTTTGCACCAACTTTATCAGCTCTATCGGGAGATGAAATGTTTGTTCATGTGGCCAAACATGCTAGACGGACCATTAACCCGCCTAAGGATACATGGGTAGCATTTGCCTCAAATCCTCGTGGTTATAAAATGCTCCCTCATTTCCAAATAGGTCTATGGAATACCCATTTATTTGTTTGGTTTGCTGTCATTTATGAAGCACCACAAAAAGAGTTGATGGCTGAGCGCTTTATAAAAAAAGCGGCAAAAATTCATAAGGAAATACCAAAAGAGTTTTCTTGGTCTTTAGACCATACCAAACCGGAAACCATTAAACATGAGCAGTTATCAAAAACAGATTTACTTGCTCAATTCGAACGATTGAAAACCATTAAAAAGGCTGAATTATTATGTGGTTTTACGATGGATCGAAATAAAGTCATTGAATTAGGTTCACAAGGACTACTAACAGAAATTGAGAGTGTATTCAATACAGTTACTCCGTTGTATAAAATAGCTCAAAATATTAAATAAAGCAGAAAACCTCCCAAATTGTAAGAGAATCGGGAGGTTTCTGCTTTTATTTCATGATAATCCTATCCCCAGAAGAGGACTCTTTTGCTTTTTTAATTGTCCGATATGATGAATAACCGCTAATTTCTTCAAATTCCCCGCAAATGGTCTTTTCTTCTGCTTTGCTAGGAACAATTTCTTTGAACCGTCGATAGGCATTCATAACTTCATCACGTTCAATTCCTTTTTCATATGCCCTCTCAATGGCTTCAAAAAATTTAATCACATCAACAATTTCTTCTGTTGTCCAATTATAATCAATGGGATATTGATATTCCATACAATCACCTGCTTCTCTATGCTAATGTGTATGATACCTCTATTTTCCCCATTTTGCACGAATTTCTTCCGCTTCATTAATCATTCTGCTAAAGAGACCTTGTACTGTAGGAACATCCTTAATAATCCCCATTACCTGTCCTGCCCAAGCAAACCCTTCTGAAGTTTGGCCATCATATATGTATCTTTTATTGGCTGTTCCGCTAATAAAATCTCTTAGTTGTTCGTAATCTCCATTTTTTCTTTCGATCTCAAGAATCTTTTCTGTCCAGTTGTTAGCAATGGCTCTGCCTGGAGCTCCCAATGTTCTTTTAATGACAACCGTTTCACTTTCCGTTCCCTCAACTAACCTTTGTTTATATACGTCATGAGCATGTACACATTCTTTGGTTGCAATAAATCTGGTGCCCATTTCAATCCCTTCAGCTCCTAAACTTAGAGCCGCCATTAATCCTCTGCCATCACCTATTCCACCAGAGGCAATCACAGGGATGGACACAGCATCAACAACTTGCGGAATTAAGACCATGGTTCCAATATCATCTCTGCCTAAATGTCCCCCTCCTTCCTGTCCAACCACCATGACTGCATCTGCACCTAACTCCTCTGCTTTAACCGCTTGTCTCCTAGCTGCAACAAGAACTAATGTTTTAATGTTTGTCCCCTTTAGTTGTTCAAATATAGGGGCTGGGTTTCCACCTGTCATGGAAACAACAGGTACTCGTTCTTCGATTGCAACCTGAAGATACTCAGCAAAGGGTCTTCCTTGCTGCCCGATAGCAAAGTTTACTCCAAAAGGTTTTTCCGTTAACTGTCTTACTTTACAGATTTCATCTCTTAGTAATTCAGGATGTGAAAGAGACATAGCTGTAATTTGACCGAGGCCTCCTGCGTTTGATACAGCAGCAGCTAATTCTGAATAGGCTAAATAGGCTAAGCCGCCTTGAATGATTGGAAATTGAATATTTAAAAGCTCTGTCACACGGGTATTCCACTTCAATTTGAAACCCTCCTTTTTTATTTTTAATTGTTAATTCGTCTTAAAAGGTTAAATTTCCTTTAATTAAGGGAAACTAACTTTAATCAAAATATATATGTAAAAGTTTAATTTAAATCCTTTTAAATACAGTGGAATAATGCTATAATTCCTTTGTTTTGATGTCGAATATAGACGAATAATATGAGTTTTTTATAAAGAGGTGTATTTACCATTGTCACAAGAACAAACACCGTTATTTAGCGGTTTAGTAGAACATGCGAAAAAAAACCCCGTTCAGTTTCATATACCCGGTCATAAAAAGGGCGCTGGAATGGATACAGAATTCCGCCAATTTATTGGTGATAATGCCTTGTCAATTGATTTAATTAATATTGGTCCTCTTGATGATTTACATTCACCTAAGGGGATGATTAAAAAAGCGCAAGATTTAGCAGCGGAAGCTTTTGGAGCTGACCGAACCTTTTTTTCCGTACAGGGAACTAGTGGCGCTATTATTGCTATGATTATGGCGGTTTGCGGACCCGGCGATAAGATCATTGTTCCACGAAATGTCCATAAGTCCATCATGTCAGCGATCGTGTTTTCAGGAGCCATTCCTGTTTTTATCCACCCTGAAATTGATAAAGATTTAGGAATCTCACATGGCATTACAACTGATTCTGTTGAAAAAGCCTTAAAGCAGCACCCTGATGCAAAAGCAATTTTAGTGATTAACCCAACTTATTTCGGAATTTCTGCAGACCTTAAGAAAATCGTTGAAATAGCCCACTCCTACCATATTCCTGTTCTTGTCGATGAAGCCCATGGTGTTCATATTCATTTCCATGATCAGCTGCCACTCTCAGCTATGCAGGCAGGAGCTGATATGGCAGCAACAAGTGTTCATAAACTTGGCGGTTCCATGACCCAGAGCTCGATTCTGAATGTAAGAGAAGGACTAGTATCGGCAAAGCACGTTCAAAGTATCTTAAGCATGCTTACAACTACGTCTACATCGTATTTGCTGCTCGCTTCTTTAGATGTGGCGCGTAAACAGCTTGCAACAAAAGGAAAAGAATTAATTGATAAAACCATTAAGTTAGCTCAATCCCTTCGAAAGAGAATTAATGAAATGGATCATATTCATTGCGTTGGTGAAGAAATACTCGGTTCCAAAGCAACTTTTGATTATGACCCGACAAAACTTATTATTTCTGTAAAAGATCTAGGTTTAACTGGATATGAAGTTGAGAAGTGGCTGCGGGAAAAACATAATATCGAGGTTGAATTATCTGACCTATATAATATCCTCTGCATAATCTCACTAGGAGATACAGAAGCAGAAGCAGACATCTTAGTAAATGCTTTAAAAGAGCTTGAAAACGAATGTGAGCATCGTGTTGGGAAGATTGAACCACTTGAAGTTCTACTTCCTGAAATTCCAGTCCTCGCCCTCACACCAAGAGATGCATTTTACTCAGAAACAGAGGTTGTTCCACTTGAAGAATCGGAAGGCCGAATTATTGCAGAGTTTGTAATGGTATACCCTCCTGGAATTCCAATTTTTATACCAGGGGAAATTATCACGAAAGAAAATTTACATTATATACGTAAAAATCTTGAAGTGGGACTCCCTGTTCAAGGACCTGAAGATGATGAAATTAAAACTCTTCGAGTGATAAAGGAATACAAAGCTATTCAATAATAAGCAAAAAAATAGGATTCCGGCAACGGAATCCTTTTTATTATATTTTATTATACTTCTTCGGCATGCTTGTTCTCATCACAGCAGCTGCATTTAGCATAAAGCACTGTTACTTTTTCATCTTCAAAATGATCAATAGTAGAATTACATGTTTGGCATACAAGAGTACCCATTTTTTCAATCCCCTTTTCTTAATGAATGATCATATTTTTGAAACGCTTTCTAACATCCCTGATTTAATAATAATATATCACATTTAACTTTTCAAGCCTAATTTGTATGTCACATTAATAAATTTTTAAATAAAAAATGACCCTTTTTAGGTCTATTTTCTAACATGATAAAATATAAAGAATAGTTGATAATTTATTTTATTGTTTATTGTTGTCAGTACTTTTTAATCAGTGCTAGAATAGAATTGCACAAATCATGGATGAAAAAGGGGGAATGGTGATGGCTGTTAATGCATTTATTAAGCTCGTGCCCTCATCTGTTAAACAAACAATCACGATTGAAGAAGTAAAAGAATTATTTCATTACTATAAAAATATAACTGCAAAAACAGGCGACCAATTAAATTGGCAGTATGGAGAAACTGCATTTCCTTATGAAATAAAAGAAACAGAAGGAAGTAAGGGAAAGGCGTTTTATTTACATTCTGAACATGAGCGATACAATGCCATATTAATTGGTGTTGATAAGGAAACAATTAAAGAGGAAGACGGAACAGAAAGAGAGCAACAATACATACAAGTTACATTGCCAGAACAGTCAACCCATGGGGATAAAGGGAAAGCAAATGAATTTTGCAAATTCCTTGCCAAGAAACTCCAAGGAGAGCTGCACCTTTTTAACGATAGAATCATGTATTATTATCCAAGAAAATAACACAGTAAAAGGCTCCTATTAAATCGGGGCTTTTTTTAATGTACAAAAAGAGCGAGAGTATAATGAATGGAAGTATACATCACCAAGCTTAGGGCTGTAATAAATAATGTTTTTTTACGAGATTTGGTTACATGGTTTCCAAGCATAAATGCCAAGTAGAAAAAGACGAAAAACATAATCACCTTATAAATGAGTTGATCATGCTTTGAAAGCCATTCAATCAACGTATACCCGCTCCAAATTATAAATTGTAATATGACGACAAGATAGACCTTCATCCTTTATCACCACGCAAAATACATTGATCTTCTATATAAGAACAGAACAAAGACATTAGCTAGTGTTTTAAATATATGTTCCTTCATGAGCAGTTAGATATAATTTTAGGAATCTTTTAGCGTCCAATTTCTTTATAAAGCTTTTTCTACTAGATAAATTCGCGCTTAATAAATAAAGTCCTTTCCCGTTTCGGGAAAGGACTTTAAAGTTCCATTATTTAATAATATGAATTGGAGTTCCAAGAACTACTTCAGCAGCTTCCATGGTAATTTCTCCAAGAGTTGGGTGAGCATGGATAGTAAGTGCTAAATCCTCTGCTGTCATACCCGTTTCAATGGCTAAGCCTAACTCAGCAATCATATCTGAAGCACTAGCCCCAGCAATTTGAGCGCCAATTACTACGCCATCTTCTGCGCGAGTGATTAATTTCATGAATCCGTCACTGCTGTCTAATGATAAGGCACGGCCATTTGCAGCAAATGGGAATTTCGCTGCTTTCACCTTAATGCCCTCTTCTTTCGCTTGTGCCTCTGTGTAACCCACAGAAGCCAACTCTGGGTCAGAGAATACAACCGCAGGAATTCCTAAGTAATCAATTTCAGATGGATGTCCAGCGATTGCTTCCGCAGCGATTTTAGCTTCATAGGAAGCTTTATGCGCTAATTGAGGACCTGCAACAACATCACCAATTGCATAAATATTGCTGATATTTGTACGGCATTGCTTGTCAATTTCAATTAATCCGCGTTCGCTTAATTTGATTCCAACCTGCTCTAAGCCCATTTCGTCAGTGTTTGGACGACGGCCAACCATGACGAATACATAGTCCGCTTCAACTTTCTTTTCTTCACCTTTTACTTCAAAAGATACTACTACACCATTTTCAGTTTCTTCTACACCCTTAGCAAATGCATTTGTATAGAATTCTGCGCCTCTTTTTTGCATGGTGCGCTTTACTAGCGAAGCCATTTGCTTATCAAATACTCCAAGACCTAAAATCTCGTCAGCACCTTCTAAGATGGTTACTTGGCTGCCAAAGTTTGCATAAGCACCACCAAGTTCAATCCCAATAACACCGCCGCCGATTACGACGATTTTTTCAGGAACTTCATTTAAATTCAAGGCACCTGTAGAATTTAAAACACGTTTTGTATATTTAAAAGTTGGCAATTCAATTGGACGAGAACCAGTTGCAATAATTGCATTTTTAAATGTATAAGTTTGTGCAGAATTTTCATCCATTACACGAAGTGTATTGGCATCAACAAAGTATGCTTCACCACGAACAATGTTTACTTTATTTCCTTTTAAAAGGCCTTCTACACCGCCAGTTAATTTTTTAACGATACCGCCTTTGAATTCTTGAACTTTAGAAAAATCTACTTTTACGTTTTCAGCTGTGATACCAAATGATTCAGAGTGAACAGCTGTTTCATAACGATGTCCTGCAGCAATTAACGCTTTAGAAGGAATACAGCCCACATTTAAACATACGCCGCCAACATATTCCTTTTCTACAATCGTTACTTTTTGACCTAACTGAGCGGCACGGATAGCTGCAACATATCCTCCAGGACCCGCACCGATAACTATAGTATCTGTTTCAATTGGGAAATCTCCGACTACCATTTTCTTACGCCTCCATTAACAATAGTTCTGGATCGTTTAATAAACGTTTAATATGATTCATAGCATTTTGAGCAGTCGCACCATCGATCATGCGGTGGTCAAAGCTTAAAGATAAAGCCAATACTGGAGCAGCGACAATTTCACCGTTTAGAACGATTGGCTTTTCAGCAATACGGCCAACACCTAAAATCGCAACTTCTGGATGGTTAATAACTGGCGTAAACCATTGTCCGCCTGCAGAACCAATGTTTGAAATTGTGCAAGATGCACCTTTCATTTCATTTGGAGCAAGTTTACCATCACGAGCTTTACCAGCTAATTCGTTAATTTCATTAGAAATCGTAAATACAGATTTACGGTCAGCATCTTTTACAACTGGAACTAAAAGACCTTTTTCAGTATCAGCAGCGATACCAATGTTGTAATAATGCTTATGGATAATTTCACTTGTTGCATCGTCAAGAGAAGTATTTAATACAGGGAATTCTCTTAATGCGCTAGTTAATGCTTTTACGATATATGGTAAGAATGTAAGCTTAATGCCTTTAGCAGCAGCCACTTCTTTAAATTTCTTACGGTGTGCAACTAGCTTAGTTACATCAATTTCATCCATTAATGTAACGTGTGGAGCAGTGTGCTTAGAGTTAACCATTGCTTTAGCAATTGCCTTACGGATACCGCTCATCTTCTCACGTGTTTCTGGGTATTCACCTTGTGGGATTGGAGCTGCAGCTTTTGGAGCTTCTGCTTTAGCTTCTTCAGCAGCTGGTGCAGATACTTCTGGAGCTGGTGCAGCTCCGCCGCCGTTTAAGAACGCATCAATATCTGTTTTAAGTACACGGCCGTTATCTCCAGAACCAGCTACTTGAAGAATATTAACACCTTTTTCACGAGCATATTTACGGACAGAAGGCATAGCAATCACACGACGATTTGGATCTGCTTCAGCTTGCGGCTGAGCCTGAGCAGCAGGTGCAGCAGCTTCTTGCGCTGGAGCTGCTGGTGCTTCAGCTTGTTTCGGAGCTTCCTCAGCATGATCATCGCCTTTAAATTGTAGGTTTTCGTATCCTGGTGCATCAAAAGTGACCAAAACTTGACCAACTGTTGCAACAGTTCCTTCTCCAACTAGTACTTCTTGAACAGTACCTTCTACTGGCGATGGAATTTCAACTACAGCTTTATCATTTTGAATTTCACAAAGGACATCATCTTCTTGGACTTTATCCCCTGGCTTTACAAACCATTTGACGATTTCACCTTCGTGAATACCTTCACCGATATCAGGCATTTTAAATTGAAATGACACAGAGATTCATCTCCTATTTTTCATGTATTTTTTAATCAAACTTTAAGTATGGATGGGGAAAGAAAATCTTTTCCCCTCCAATATGTTAAAATCTTAAACACTGCCTAGCAGCAGTTAATTAGAAAGTTAATACTTTTTTTGCAGTTTCAAGAACATCTTTGTAGTTAGGAAGCCATACTGATTCCGCTTGTGGGAAAGGGAATACAGTATCAGGAGCAGCCACACGTAATACAGGAGCTTCTAGGCTTAAAATAGCGCGATCGTTAATTTCAGCTACCACGTTTGCTGCAATACCTGCTTGTTTCTGTGCTTCTTGAACAACAATTGCACGGCCAGTTTTTTCAACAGAAGCAATAATAGTCTCAATATCAATTGGGCTTACAGTACGTAAGTCAATAACTTCTGCAGAATAACCCTCTTTTTCAAGTTCTTCCGCAGCCTTTAATGACTCATGAACCATAGCACCGTAAGTAATGATTGATACATCAGTTCCTTCACGTTTTACATCAGCTTTACCTAGTGGAATGGTATATTCCTCTTCAGGGACTTCTTGACGGAATGAACGATATAATTTCATATGCTCTAAGAAAATAACAGGATCATTGTCACGAATGGCAGAAATTAGCAACCCTTTTGCATCATAAGGAGTTGCTGGGATAACTACCTTTACACCAGGAGTTTGCGCCATAAGTCCTTCTAAGCTGTCCGCGTGCATATCTGGAGTATGTACGCCTCCTCCAAATGGTGAGCGAATTGTTACAGGAGCACTGTATCTTCCACCTGAACGATAACGTTGACGGGCTAATTGGCCAGCAATGGAGTCAAATACTTCAAACACAAAACCGAAAAATTGAATTTCTGGAACTGGACGGAAGCCTTGTAAACTTAGACCTACTGCTAAACCGCCAATTCCTGATTCAGCAAGAGGCGTGTCAAATACGCGATCTTCGCCAAATTCTTGGTGCAATCCTTCTGTTGCACGGAATACACCACCATTTACGCCTACGTCTTCACCGAAAACTAACACATTCGGATCGTTACGTAGTTCCGTACGTAATGCATCTGTTATCGCTTGAATCATTGTCATTTGAGCCATGGCTTACTTCGACTCCTTTTCTTTATATAATTCATATTGTTCTTTTAGAGTTTGCGGCATTTCTTCATACATAATAGACATTAAATCAGTTACCTTTTGTTTAGGTGCCGCATCCGCTTGTTTAAGCGCTTCTTTAATATCTTCTTTTGCTTGTTCAATTACTTCTGTTTCTTTTTCTTCACTCCATAGTCCTTTGTTCTCTAAGAACTTACGGAAACGTACAAGCGGATCTTTCTTTTCCCACTCATTATCAAGGTCTGCTGTACGGTAACGAGTTGGGTCATCCCCAGCCATTGTATGTGGACCATAACGGTAAGTTAATGTTTCGATCAGTGTAGGACCTTCGCCATTAATTGCACGCTCACGAGCTTCACGAGTTGCAGCATAAACTGCTAACGGATCCATACCGTCAACTACGATACCAGGAATACCAGCAGCAACGGCTTTTTGTGCTAAGGTTTTTGCAGCAGTTTGCTTCTCACGTGGTGTTGAAATCGCAAACTGGTTATTTTGAATAACAAAGATCGCTGGAGCTTTGTAAGCACCTGCAAAGTTGATTCCTTCATAGAAATCCCCTTGTGATGTTCCACCGTCACCTGTATAGGTAATTGCTACAGCTTTAGTTCCGCGTTTCTTCATTCCAAGTGCCACACCAGCAGTTTGAACATACTGAGCACCGATGATAATTTGCGGGTGAAGAACATTAACACCTTCAGGAATATTCATTCCTTCAAAATGTCCACGAGACCATAAAAACGCTTGTGATAATGGTAATCCGTGCCAAACGATTTGAGGTACATCACGATATCCAGGTAAGATAAAGTCTTCAGTTTCAAGCGCAAATTGAGATGCAAGCTGGGACGCTTCTTGTCCTGCTGTTGGTGCATAGAAACCTAATCGTCCTTGACGGTTTAAAGAAATGGAGCGCTGATCAAGAATTCGAGTGTAAACCATACGGCGCATTAATTCTTGTAGCTGTTCATCAGTCAAGTTAGGCATTGCTGCTTCGTTAACAACCTCACCTTGTTCATTAAGGATTTGAAGTGTTTGGAATTGTTCTTCTACAGCTTCGAGTGCTTTCTTGGCATCAAGCTGGGCATTCTTAAGTTTAGAAGCCATTGTGTCATCTCTTCCTTTCTATTTAGGGCCTATTTTTAAAAATAAAATCCACTATTTTAGATTACCCAAAAATTGCGAATAAACTTTAGTTGTAAGCAACTTGTCATTGGTTCATCTATTTTGATATTACATAACTTTTGAGGCCTGAATATGGATGGATACATACTATGAACTAGTGTCTCACAGAAAAGATAAGATAAAACGAAAAGTTCTGTTTCTAATATATTTTATTCTGTATCACTATTTTATGTAACATCATTAGTACAACATTTATCACACTAATGAGTTTACAACTTTTATTAAATGCCGTCAAATACTAAGTTTTATTATTTGTTACCAAATGTCATGTAAGAAATAACATTTATAATCTCCAACTGTATTACTCAATTCATCAAACTGTTATATATAATGTCACATTTTAGACACTTGTTATAATATAGAAAAAATCGGCTGAGAATCAGCCGACTTAGAAATGAATGATATTTTACTTAGTTTTTATTCCTGCTTTTTTATAAAATGAAAGTTTTTTTTCATTATATTGTACTGTGTATTGATTAAATTGTTCATTTGATGCATATACCTTTTTATATACTTCATTGAGCTTATTAATTTGATTCTCCAGCTCTTCTAAGGGAAGATTTTTATTTTTAAACATTTGATATAGTTCTTTATCATATTGAAGTGCCTTAGAATATTGCTTGTATAGCTCTCTATGTGCTTCGTATCTTTTCATCATTATCCCATAAAGATCGTTTGCCTTTTTCTTGAGTGCAGGATCTTCTAATTTTCCCTTTAGATCTGCAACTTTTGCAAATTCTTGCTCTGATTCTTTAATACTTGCTGTTTCTTTATCCAAGTGTTCTTTTCTTTGATCGGCTAAACCAAGGGCTTCATCAGAAAGTTTTAGTATCTGGTCATATTCCTTCATTCCTTGTTTTATAATTTGATCATATACCTCTTTTTCTTGTTTTTCCAAATTAACAAGAGGTTCTTGTTGTTCCTCAAATACTTTTTCCTTGGCAGCTACCTTTTCTAATACAGTATACATTTTATCAACGGGGGTCTTTTTTTCTGTACATCCTGATAATATAAAGATAATGGCGATGAATATGATTAGGATGTTGTTTCTCCTTTTGAATAACAATTTCTAACCTCCTAACTATTGCACTACCTACTATATCTATATAAAGTTTGTTTGACAATATGTAACTGTAATAGACAGACGAATTTCAAAAAGTAAAGAATTATTAACATTTTGCTTTTTGTTTGATAGACTAATGCTTGTGACTAACTTTATGGAACACAGGAGTGAATGTTCATGTTAACGATGGAAAATATCATTCGAGACGGGCATCCCACCCTTCGAAAGGTAGCAGAAGAAGTAGTCTTGCCGCCTTCCGAAGAAGATAAACAAATTTTAGCCAGTCTTTTAGAATACGTAAAAAACAGCCAAAACAGTGAAATCGCTGCTAAATACAGCCTGCGTCCAGGGATTGGTTTGGCTGCTCCGCAAATAAATGTTTCAAAAAGAATGATT
This sequence comes from Neobacillus cucumis, assembly GCF_002860255.1. Taxonomy (GTDB): domain Bacteria; phylum Bacillota; class Bacilli; order Bacillales; family Cytobacillaceae; genus Neobacillus; species Neobacillus cucumis_A. The sequence goes on along the minus strand of NZ_PGVE01000035.1, from coordinate 36,403 downwards.
GCTGTTCACCTAACAGACGATAAAGGTACTTTATATAGCTACGCTTTGTATAATCCCAAAATCATCAGTCATTCAGTCGAGAAGGCTTACCTTCAATCTGGTGAAGGTTGTCTGTCTGTTGATGAAGCGATCCCAGGTTATGTTCCGAGATATGCCAGAATCACAATAAAAGGTGTTACTCTTGAGGGAGAAGAAGTCAAACTTCGTCTAAAAGGTCTTCCTGCGATCTGCTTCCAGCATGAGATTGATCATTTAAATGGAGTTATGTTTTATGATTATATCGATAAAAACGATCCTTTTAAACCGATTGAAGGAGCAATTGCTATCGAGAGATAAGACACTGGCCTTAGGAGAGGCCAGTGTTTTTTTATTGTTCACTTTTATTCCAACTTTATCCATGAAAGAATAAGTCATTTCTCCATATAATAATAGTAAAAAAATATTAATAAAAAAAAAATTTCAATTATCTGCCATAGCTTGCTTTACTTTGGACAAGGTTCGTATAAAATAAAGGTAAGGAGATGATCCACTATGTTAAAGAAGCTAAGGAAAAAGCTCTTAAAACAGTGGAACGATTTACTTAGAAAAAAAACTATTGCCTAACTTTTAGAGGGCCCTTCTAAACTTGCGAAGGGCTCCTTCATTATTGTAAATTGTAGTAATATGATTCAAATTTACATACTTTTCATTATGGTCAATGGGGAAACCTAAGAAAATAAATGAAAAAGATGAAAATATTTTATATAATATAAAAAGCTATGATTTATTAAGGAGCGAATTTGTCATGATTTTTAAAGTGTATTATCAAGAAAGAGCTACAGAAGTTCCCGTTAGAGAAAACACTAAAACCATTTTTGTTGAAGGTGAATCAGTAGTAGATGTACGAAAAAAAATTGCTGACCGCGGTTTTAATGTAGAGCATGTACAAGAAGTTAAAGGAGCTTATTTAGAATACGAACAACAAAATGAAGACTTTAAAGTATTGGAGATTGGATAATTTATGAAATTTGTAAAAAATGATCAAACTGCAGTTTTTGCCTTGGGTGGTTTAGGGGAAATTGGCAAAAACACATATGCAGTTCAGTTCCAAGATGAAATAATATTAATCGATGCCGGTATAAAATTTCCAGAAGATGAATTACTAGGAATCGATTATGTTATCCCGGATTACACCTATTTGGTGAAAAATGAAGATAAAATTAAAGGATTATTTGTAACCCACGGACATGAAGATCACATTGGCGGAATCCCCTATTTACTTCGTGAAATAAATATTCCGATATATGGCGGCAAGCTTGCCCTTGGGTTAATTAAAAATAAACTAGAAGAGCACGGTTTATTACGAAATGCAAAGCTTATTGAAATTAAAGAAGATGATGTCATTAAGTTCCGCAAAACATCCGTTACTTTTTTCCGGACCACCCACAGTATTCCTGATTCCTATGGTATTGTCGTAAAAACCCCTCCAGGACAAATCGTCCATACAGGTGATTTTAAATTTGATTTTACCCCCGTAGGTGAACCTGCTAATTTAACGAAAATGGCTGAGATCGGTAAGGAAGGGGTTTTATGTTTACTTTCGGATAGTACAAATAGTGAAATCCCTGATTTTACAATGTCTGAGCGCCGCGTTGGCGAAAGTATCCATGATATTTTTAGAAAAGTAGACGGAAGAATTATTTTTGCAACCTTTGCATCGAACATCCACAGACTTCAACAAGTCGTAGAAGCTGCGGTTGTGAACGGAAGAAAGGTAGCTGTGTTTGGACGGAGCATGGAAGCAGCGATCAATATTGGGCTCGATTTAGGCTATATTACAGCCCCAAAAGAAACGTTTATAGAAGCAAATCAAATTAACAGATTGCCTGCGGATAAAGTAACCATTCTTTGTACTGGTAGTCAAGGCGAACCAATGGCTGCTTTATCAAGGATTGCAAATGGTACCCATAGACAAATTCAAATTATACCTGGAGACACAGTGGTCTTCTCTTCCTCACCTATTCCTGGAAATACGATTAGCGTTAGTAGAACCATTAATATGTTGTATCGTGCCGGGGCTGAGGTTATCCATGGTAAGCTAAGTAATATCCACACTTCAGGACATGGTGGACAAGAAGAACAAAAATTAATGTTGCGCTTAATCAAGCCAAAATTCTTTATGCCTATTCACGGTGAATATCGAATGCAAAAAATGCACGCCAAACTCGCTGTTGACTGCGGCGTTGAAGAAGAAAATTGCTTTATTATGGACAACGGCGAAGTCCTTGCACTTTCTGACAGTACAGCACAGGTGGCCGGCAAAATACCATCAGGTTCAGTATACATTGATGGAAGCGGTGTAGGAGACATCGGAAATATCGTCTTAAGAGACCGTCGTATCCTTTCTGAAGAAGGATTAGTGGTAGTTGTCGTGAGTATTAATATGAAAGAATTTAAAATAGCATCAGGTCCGGACCTTATTTCCAGGGGATTTGTATACATGAGGGAATCTGGCGATTTAATCAATGATGCCCAGAACCTTATTACAAAACATCTAAATAAAGTAATGGAAAGAAAAACGAGCCAATGGTCTGAAATTAAAAATGAAATTACAGACACACTTGCACCTTTCCTATACGAAAAAACCAAACGGAGACCAATGATATTACCAATAATCATGGAAGTATAAAAAAACGGAAGTGCCCTGAGGCGCTTCCGTTTTATTTATTATCTAGCTTCAACACCTAGACGCTTCCACTTTTCCTATTCCAGGACTTTCTTCTCAAACCGGTCAATATCCTGATCATTACCGATGACGATTAAAACATCATTGCTTTGAATCGTTTCTTTTGCTTGTGGAGAAACGATAATCTCTTCTCCTCTTTTTATAGCAACAATATTTAAACCATATTTCTTACGAATATCCAAATCCATAATGGTGTTGCCGCTAAGTTTTTTATTTGCTGCAATTTCCACTATACTATGTTCAGCAGAAAGTTCCAGATAATCAAGTACGCTATTAGAAGCCATATTGTTTGCAATCCGCCTGCCCATGTCTCTTTCAGGATGAACAACCTGATCTGCCCCGATTTTCTTTAGTACCTTTCCATGATAATCATTTTGCGCTTTGGCAGTAATCCGTGCGACCCCCAGCTCTTTTAATATAAGGGTAGTTAATATACTCGCCTGTATGTCATCACCAATTGCAACAATTACATGGTCAAAGTTTCGAATCCCCAAGCTTTTCAAGACATTCTCATCGGTAGTATCGCCAACTACTGCATGGGAAGCAATCATACTATACTCATTTACTCGTTCTTCATTGACATCAATTCCAAGTACTTCCATTCCTTCTTCAGTTAATGTACGGCAAATACTTCCGCCAAACCGTCCGAGTCCAATTACTGCAAAACTCTTCTTCATGTATAAAACTCCCTCGTTAATAAGTATCTGTAGAAATTATAATATACCCTACTCCCGTTTGCTCCGTTTTTTTTTCTTATTATAATTTAGAACAACAAGAAAGCCCAATAGGACAAAAATAATAAGAATTGGCAGATTTCCGATAATGAATACTACTACACCAGATATGGCAGCTAATAATAAGTTAGTACTCTTCATAAATTGCTTTTTTGTTTTTTCCCATGTGTTAAGTTGATCGTTATCGAGATTAGGAACAACCACTTTTGTTTCATATAGGGTGATATTCACTGTGGAGTAAGATGTTTGATTTTTTAAGTATTTCATCTTTCCTTCAATGACTTCAATTTCCTCTTGTACAGAAGCTAGATCTGAAGAAATCTTTAGTAAATCCTCTGTTTTGCTTGCATTTTTCATAAAGCTCAAGAGACGCTCTTCAACGGCCTTTTTAGATTTCAACCGGGATTCTAAATCGACATACTCCTCAGTAACATCCTGCCCATTAATATTCCTTTGCAGAACCTCAGCCGCCTGCCCTTCAGCATCTGTTAAAAAGTCTTGGAAATGTCCTTGAGGGATCCTCATTTTCAAACTGCCGCTAACTTGTTCATCCCCATTTCTGCTTACATTTGACTCCGCTATATAGCCACCGTAGTTTTCAACTTTTTTTTCTAAGCTTTGCACGGTTTGCTCAAAGTTCTTAACCCGCAGCTCTAGATTAGCCTGATAAATGACCATCTGATTGTTTGTTTGCCCTTTGGTAGTCTCAATCGAGGGTTCTCTTTTGGCATTTTCAGTGGCGGATAAGGATTCTTCACTTTTTCCAGACTGAACTGAGTCCCTAACTTCTTTATTTTCTGTACTCATTTTTGCACTATCCATTTTACTATCCGAGCTGCAACCAGATAAAGACATTAACATAACTATGAACAAAATCGATATTGCCTTTTTAGACCATCTCATTTGCTTGGCCCCCTCTTTTTCTATTTAAACATATCGACGTATATTTAGAAGGAAGGTTTCAGGGTTTTTCCATTAAAAAAAAGCTGTTCGTTATGAACAGCTTTTCTTCAAAAATTATTCATTTGTTTCCATTTCATCAAGTACACGATTGACGCGCTTTTCAAGCATGTTCATTCCGCTTCCTCCAGCTTGGAAATGACGGAGGTTACCTTCACGATCAAAAACATAATAGGCAGGAACATATTGATTTTCAAAGGCTTCTGTTAGTTTGTGTTCACCATCAATAAAGATAGGTTGAATAATTCCATGCTCTTCTGCCACTTTTTTAATTTCTTCAATATTTAAATCGTTTTCTGAACGAGGCATGTGAACAGCAACCACATTTAATTTTTCTTTATAATCATCACGGAATTGATTTACCTGCTGCATCGCTTCTTTACATAAATGGCAGCTAATAGACCAAAAATGAATTAAAGTCGGTTTCTCTCCCACTAACTCTTTTTTAGTAACTTGCCCGTTTAACCATTCTGTTGCCCCAGTTAATTCCGGCATTTGTTCGCGTAATTTCATGGTAGGCCCCCTATTTTAAAAAGACCTAACGCATCCGGTTAGGTCTACCCTTGATAAATTAAACATTCAATGTAGCTTGGCCGGGCTTCCAGTTTGCCGGGCAAAGTCCACCAGTTTGTAGTGCCTGAAGAACACGTAATGTTTCATCTACATCACGGCCGATATTGTTGTGGTTAACAACAGAGTACATCAATTCCCCTTCAGGGCTGATGATGAATAATCCGCGAAGAGCCACTCCATCCTCTTCAATAAGAACACCATAATCACGAGCTACTACGTGATTTGTATCGGCAGCTAATGGATAATTAATATCTCCAAGACCGTTCTCTTTTCGGTCCGTTTTAATCCACGCAAGATGAGTATGAATTGTATCCGTTGATGCACCAATCACTACGGCATCTAGGTCTTCAAACTCTTCATATCGGTCAGATAATGCAGTGATCTCAGTTGGACAGACAAATGTGAAATCCATTGGATAGAAGAATAATACTGTCCACTTATCGTTTTTCATGTTTTCTTCAAGACTTACTTTACCAAATTCTTTGTTTGGCAAAACAGCTTCCATTTCAAAGCGTGGTGCTTGTTTGCCTACCATACGTTCTGGCATTAAAATCCCTCCAAAAAATATTTAAATGAGTAATAATATTTCTCTTTAGTATTCTTGTTTTTACCCATCCTGCAAGGTCCAAGCTAATCTAGAGCCGCTCCCAAAATTATTATTATAATGTAAAATTCCCCTTAGTCAGTTTTTCCTGTTTGCATAAGGTTAATCGACAATATGTAACAATATATTCCTTGTTATTTTAACATAATTAACCAATAGAACAAAGTGGAATGACTTTCCTTTGCCCTTTTTGCTAATTGCCTTTATAGGAAATAAAGCTTGTCATAACCTTTATTGCAACATCAATTGCTCTCTCATCAGGATTAAGTTTAGCATGATGTAGTCCGAATGGAGAGTCCACACCTAACCAAAACATTAACCCAGGGACTTCCTTAAGCATATAGCCAAAATCTTCTCCTGTCATTGCTTCCCTGCATTCAACAACTGTCACATCCGTTTTGTTTCTAATATAATCAATAAATTCCCTAGTAACCGATTCTGTGTTGTAGACTTGATGATACATGGAACCATAATCTATTACGGCTTCACACTCATATCCCGTCTCAATCCCGCTTACAAGGGCCTCAATCCGATGTTTCACCCTTTTCATCGCTTCAGGTGACAAGGTCCTGATGGTGCCTTCGAGTCTTGCCTTCTCTGCAATAATATTTTGTACCGTCCCGCCGGTTATTTTTCCTATGGTTATTACTGCACTATCTAATGGATCGATATTTCTAGAAATAACCGTTTGAAGTTGATTCACAAGAGTACAAGCAGCAATAATCATATCATTCGTTTGATGCGGATAGGCAGCATGACCTCCTTTCCCCTTTAGATCTATAAACAATTCGGACGTATTAGCAAATAATAAGCCTTCTTTAAGAGCGATGGTTCCAACAGGATATTCTGGCGCTATATGTAAAGCAAAGATTAAATTAGGCATCCATTCCTGCATTTCGTCGGATTTAAGCATTGGTTCCGCTCCGCCAGGCCCTTCCTCCGCAGGCTGAAACACAAACACAAGATCATCATTAATGGGGTTATTAATGAAATGTGACAGTACACCTAAAGCAATGGTCATATGAAAATCATGACCACAAGCATGCATCTTTGCTTCGTGTGAGGAAGAAAAGTCTAAACCAGTTTCCTCGGGAATAGGAAGCCCATCAATGTCTGTTCGATACCCTATTGTTTTTGAGGGGTTTAGTCCATGAACTTTTACGAGTAATCCAGTTTTCCACTTTTTAATAGAAACTCGGTCTTGCGGGAATGTCTTTATCGCGGACAAAAGATAAGCTTGAGTTTTAAATTCTTGAAAACCTAATTCCGGTATTTGATGTAGATCCCTTCGTATTTCGATTAATGATTTCATATATAAAACCTGCCTTTCTATCCCTATAAAACAAGCGTGGATTTAGGTCCACGCTTGTTTAAAGCTATTTACAATTTCTAAACCATTCTAGAGCTTGTCCGCCTTATAATTGACGCAGCTCTTGCATGATTTCTGTTTTTGATTTTGTTTTTTCATCAATATCTTTAATTTTCTTTGCTGGTGTGCCTGCAACCACAGTGTATGGCTCTACATCTTTGGTTACCACCGCTCCTGCAGCAACAACCGATCCCTTACCAACTCTCACACCTTCAAGAACAACTGCGTTGGCACCAATTAGAACATCGTCTTCAATGATAACAGGTTGTGCGGAAGGCGGCTCAATTACCCCTGCTAATACCGTTCCTGCCCCAATATGACAGTTTTTGCCGACGGTTGCTCTTCCTCCAAGAACTACCCCCATATCAATCATTGTTTTCTCACCAATAACGGCACCAATATTAATTACTGATCCCATCATAATAACAGCATTATCACCAATTTCTACTTGGTCACGAATCGTAACACCTGGCTCAATTCTTGCGTTAATGTGTTTAGTATCCAATAATGGGATAGCTGAATTCCGGCGGTCATTTTCGACTACGAAATCTTCAATTTTTGCTGTGTTTGCTTCTAACGCTGCATTAATTTCAGACCATTCACCAAAGACAACGCCTGTGTTTCCATTAATAAAAGCTTTAGCTTCGTTTCCGAAATCAATACCTTCTAGGTCACCCTTTAAATAAACCTTAACAGGTGTAGATTTTTTACTATTTGCAATAAACGCGATAATTTCATGTGCATCCATTTTTCAAACTTGCCCCCTATAATCGTGTACTAAAAAATACTTTAACAAACAAAAGCAATGAAAACAAGAAAAACAAACTTATTCTTCAGAAGATTCATCAATATATTCCTTAATCAATTCCATAAACGCATGAACTTGTTTAAGTTGAAAAGCAGATTCATACCCTAATAACCAAGTATCCCTTTTAAGCGGTTCATTATTCTCATTAACTAAAGGAATTTTAAAAATTCCTCGATCTGCTTTCCTAAGTGTAATTGATGGTAATATAGCATAACCTATACCATTAAATGCCATTTGCCTACATGTTTCAATTTGATCGACCACCACTGTTCTTTTTGGGGATGTTTTATAGTTACGCATCCACCAATCTTGTATCTCTTGATAATAATTTGAATCACTTTTAAATTGAATAAACGGCCGGTCAGTCTTCAAGACTTGCTCTGGTTTTGTTATTTCCCGATCGACAAGATATAAAGGATCATCAAATAGATGAACTTTGACCCCTTTCCAATCAGGAGTACCGCGGATAATACCAATATGTACTTGATCATCATACAAACATTTGAGAATTTCACTGCTCCAGCCTGTTACAAGAGAGATTTTTACTTGTGGATATTTATCAATAAATTTCTTTAGGACCTCTGGCAGCCAATTCTGTCCTACTATTGATGCTACAGCGATTTTTAATGTACCAGACACCCCTTCTTGAAGAGAATCAATGGTTTCACGAACCTTTTCCTGTTTTGTTAAAATGTCATTAACAAAATCAATGACATGCTCTCCGGCAGGTGTTAAGGATAACCCCTTTTGAGAACGTATGAATAATTTAGTCCCCCATTCTTTTTCAATGGATTGTAACCTTTGTGAAAGAGCTGGCTGCGAGACAAATAGTCGTTCTGAGGCTTTTCTCATATTCATTTCCTGAGCTAAAACCGATAATAACTGAAATTCTGATAGGGAAGACAAAGGCAAAACCTCTTTAAAAAATTTTTTCACTTTTTGGTACTACTAAGTTTACATATTTCTCATGTTTCTCTTGTCTTTTTAGGGATAAATAAGATAAGCAGCAAACTAATCACTGCAAAGGTCAATACAACATAATAAACGGAGTGCAAAGAGAAAGTCAGACCTTCCTGCAAAATACTTTTAACAGAGTCCACTAATTGCTTGCGCTCCTCTAGCTTTAAAAGTTTATTAGCATCTTCCACCGTTAACGACTGGTTATTTTCACTAAAGTAATGAACCAGACGGTTATTAAGAATTCCACCCAGCAAAGCTGCACCAATGGTATTACCCAAATTTCTCATAAACATATTAGCTGCGGTTGCAATTCCTCTTTGCTGCCACACAACTGTACTTTGAATGGAAACAATAAAGGCAGTTGATGTAAAGCCCATTCCCGCCCCTACAACAAACGAGCCGACAGCTGCCCAAATAGGGCCTGATGAAGCCGACATAGTTATGAAGGCAAAACTGCCTAGTACCAAAAAAGCTCCCCCAATAATTGAAGTTTTTCGATAACCGATGCTAATCAGCATTTTGCCTGAGAGGGTAGAGGCAATCGGCCAGCCAATAGACATGGTTGTTAGTGTAAAACCTGCCACAATTGTGTTTGTTCCATAACCCCTTGGACAAAGGCAGGGAGGAAACTAGAAATCCCTATTAATATAATCCCAGACGTTAAGGATGTGATATTTGCAATAAAAATAGATCGTTCCTTCCAGATGGAGAACGGCATGACCGGTTCAATTGCTCTGTTCTCTTGAAAGACAAAAGCAATTAAAGCTAAAATTGATATAGACAGTAATCCTATTAGCTGCCATGATCCCCATGACCAACGGCTTTCCCCTTCAACAAGTATAAACATTAGCGTTGAAATCGTAATGGTAAGAAGGACGGCACCTAAATAATCAATATTATGCTTTTTCTTCGCCACATCTTCATGTAGAAATAGCCACAGACCGACTAAAGATAAAAGTCCAAGCGGGATATTAATCCAAAACACATAATGCCAGCTGACATATTGAACAAGCAGACCCCCGACAGCAGGACCTGTAATGGCTGAAATTCCCCATACACTTGATAGATAGCCCTGAACTTTAGCCCTTTCCTCTGTTGTATATATGTCTCCTACTATAGTTGTTGCAATAGGTGTCACTGCCCCTGCCCCGAAACCCTGAATCAATCGAAAAATAATCAGTGTTTTCATGGAACCGGCAAACCCACAAAGGATAGACCCAATTAGAAAGATTATAATACCAATAGTTAAAATCGGTTTTCGACCAAATAAGTCTGAAAGTTTCCCATAGATAAGGACCGTTACAGAGTTCATTAGCAAATAGGCAGAAAAGACCCAGCTATATAGGGTAAAACCACCCAAATCAGCAACAATTGCCGGCATAGCTGTAGAAACAATGGTTGCTTCAATGGCTCCCATAAACATCGCGAGCATAACAGATGCGAGTACAAGTGATTTTTTGGTTTGTTTTCTTTTCGGAGTTCCAAACGCTTCCATATCGATACCCATTACACACCTCTTATCGTAAAAAAATAGAGCCCCCAAATGGGAGCATGGCCGTGAACGGCTATTTCTTTATTCTTTTTACCACTTTATTTAATTGGTTTAGTACCGTACTTCTAGGTAAGATCCCTTCAAAAAAACCATCTTCATTTTCAATACAAAGAAATGGGTGATTCACCAGTAAATCCAAACACTGACTAATAGATGCTGAAATTCCGATCCTAGGGATGGAACTCTTCATTATCTCTTCTACTCGTTTGTTTTCAAGCTGTTCAAATTCTATCCTCTCAAGCCCCAAAATAGAGTCCATTATTATTGGGGTACTTATAAGTCCATGGAGCTTATAATGTGGGTCTAAGACAGGTATAGCGGTATATCCGCTTTTAGTTAATACCAATAAGGCATGTTCAAGATTGTTTCCAATTTGTACATGAGCCACGCGCTCGGAAGGCACCATTAATTGTTTAATTGTTAATTCTAAAAATTCCCCGCTAGGAAGACTAATCATAAGTCGAAAACTCCTCAATGTATGTTTTTCTACAGACTTATTCTATCACAGTTTCCAAGGGTCCGGGTTAATTTTAAAACCGTTTTCCATAGAAAAAAAAGGAACCACGATTGGCTCCTACTGAATAAGGTCAAAGATTTCAATTGTAATCATATCAATATTATCAAATTGATATCTTTTAGGTTTTTCCTTCTCATTATATATTTCTAATTCAAATGTTTCAGTCTTTGGATGAAATGTCACCTGACATTTTCTTTCACCATTTACTTCAAAATAACGTTGGGCAGGCTCCCCGCTAGTAGATTGCTCCTGAAGGTTTTTTAATCTTGTTAATATACCTTGTAACTGTGACATTAATATTATCCTCCTTTTAACACAAAACAAACTGTTTACAGTTATATTTCTCATTTGGCATTTTTCTATCCTAATTCAAAAATTTCAAAATTTGACAGCCTAAATTTTATGCCAATATTAAAAGAATAAAATAAGAGACTCCATTTGTCCAAGTAAAAATGATGAAATTATGATTTTTTTAATTTGAAAGAAAAAAATAGATCCCTTTTGGAGACCTATCAATAAAAAGTAATGGCAAAAAAAAGGACTATAAACAAAAGTAATGCAAAAAAGATTCCATATGCCAAAAAGATTGGATTTCTTGTATAAACGTTTTTTTGAACCGGTTTAGAAATTTTAGCATCTAAATTCCCTTCGACAGCTTTATGCTGTCTGGCAACTGAAAATGTATAAAGGAGGGAAAATGCAAGGACAGCAATAATCACAATGGAAAGGATATTGACAAAAAGATTCATGAACAAGACTCCTTCTATTGATTGTTATCATTAAAATTCCACTCCATGAATCTTTCTATACCATCCAACCATTACAATAATTGGTCATGTTCAAATAAATATCGATAGGAAATGTCTATAAAAAGATATTCGTTTTCATTCATTGGAAAGGAGAAAGTACGAATCGTCTCGCCTGTTTCAATATCACAGTATAAATCCGACAATCTCCCCTTTTGTTCATGCCGCATTTTAATGATATTTTCCAAAAAATACGGGCGCCAGCTCCAATTTTTATTTAAGTATACGACTTGTGTTGTCCAGCCATTTTCCCCTTTAAAAATATTAGCTGATTTTTGAAATCCATCCTCATCACATACATACATCCGGAAGGCAATTTGATCCATTTCCTTTATCAACGCTTGAAATAAGGCATCATAACCTGCCTTTTTGTTTTTATGCACTATTTCCTGTACCATTGATTGAAAATACCCAGCAGTGTTATAAACAGCTTCTAATTTCCGCTTTTCATACGTAATAAAATCATGAAATTTCTCCTTCAAGCGAAACTTGAGAAAATCCCGATTAATAAATTCATCTGCGGGCGGATGTAAGTAAAAACCTTGGTAATAATGTCCCCCATTTTTCCATGCAAATTGAAGTTGATAACTCATTTCAATATTCTCAAACAACAGTGTGGCTCCTATTTTCCTCGCCAAGAGCGATAAGGAGAACAACACATCATTAAAATTAACACCAATGGCCGTTGATTTAAGTGCCTGTAAGTTAATTTTAAGAATATCAGGTTCAAGTTGCCCAATCCGCTCAAAATAGTGACTTTCATCTCCAATACTCGCAATGGCTATTTTTATACCGTAGGTCCGATAATATTGGAGAAGATGGTCAAACTGATCTAAATCCCCCTGATAATTCCGATCTGAAATTTCTAATATAATTCGTTTTAAACTCAAACCCTTTTTTTCAAATTCTAACAGTTCTTGCAAAAACGGTTCCCCATGGCCATACATTAATAACTCAGCGTTTCGATTTAAAAATATGAGGATATCCTCATCAAGATCGAGCACCTTCTCGAGGGCTTTTTTTACCAATAATAAATCCACTTCAAATTTATATTCATCCGGAATCTGATCATCATGAAAAAATGGGCCTAAGCTGATGACATTTCCCTTTGATTGATATCGTCCCAAAACTTCATAAGCAATGACACGCTGCTCATCCGCATTAAATATCGGTTGAAAATGAGGAAAGACATTTTCTAGATCCGATAATATCTCCAATGCATCCATCCAAGTTCCTCCATATAATTTTTCTCATTATACCATACGCTTAAATTCCGTATCTCGTTCTTTTCCAAAAGGATACCATTATAGCTTCGATGATACAATCATAACCTATACTCGGGGCTTCCAAAAAGGAGGTTGTTTGATGAAAACCCTATGCTTATTAGCATCTATATTGACAATGATAGGCTGCAGTCACTCTAATGAGGTTTCTAACAAAGATGTAACTAAAGAACATACAACAACTAATTCCACGACGGTTGTAAAAAATAATAGTAACCAAGCTGCAGCACCTAAGCAGATAAATAGTCAATCTTATTCAATAAATGATTTGAAAGCTCAAGTAAATAATGTGGAAGGTCAGAAGACAGCGGAGCGTTCAGCAAGTACTATTCCGAGAAAACAGTCCACATTATTGAATGTAGTTTTAATTAAACAAAATCCGGAATTACGATATGGTTGTGAGGTAACTAGTCTTGCGATGGTCCTAAATTATGCAGGTGTGAAAACAAATAAGATGGATTTATACCGAAGAATACAGAAAGACCCTGACCCGCTTATTAAATCCGCAAGAGGCGATATATTACGCTGGGGGAACCCCGCTGATGGTTTTGTGGGGGACATGACAGGAAGACGTGCTGGCTATGCAGTATTCGATAGGCCTATGATCGCTCTGATCAATCAAAAACTTCCGGGAAGAGCTGTAAATTTAACAAATCAGCCTTTTGATAAGGTACTGGCACATGTATCCGCAGGCTATCCAGTGGTTGTCTGGACTACTGGTGATTACCGCCTGCCAGACCGTTGGGAAGGCTGGTATCACGGAAGTCAATTCATCAAAACACCGCTTGATTTGCACGCTGTCGTCCTTGTAGGATATGATACAAACAATGTATATTTAAATGATCCTTTATCAGGAAGAAAACAAGTAAGAGTAAATAAGCAACAATTTATTAGATCTTGGAAAGCATTGCAATCACGTGCGGTTAGTTATAAATAGGAAGCAGTCCTTTTCGACTGCTTTTTTTAGCATTTTTTCTCCTTTTTTGAATAGGCTGTGTTAAAAGCCCAGTTTGTAGTAAAGGCAGGATGGGAGAAAGTATGGTTAGAAAGCAAACAAGAAGAATATTTTTAAAAAAGATGTTGGGTTCATTCCTGACCGTTCTCGGATTAAGTTCGGGCGGCTATTTTTATGCGAATCAAATTGAGCCTTCACTTTTAGAAATAAGTGATGTCGAAATTAAACACTCCTTAATCCCTACAAGTTTTGATGGATTAAGGATCATCCAATTTAGCGATACTCATCTTGGCTTCCACTACAATCTGACTCAATTCATAACCTTAGTGAACAAAATCAAGGATTTAAATCCCGACATTATTTTATTTACCGGAGACTTAATGGATGAACCAAACAAATATACCAAAATAAAAGAGTTAATTCCTATTTTAGAGAGTTTACACGCCCCTTTGGGTAAATATTGCATTTTTGGCAACCATGACCATGGCGGCTATGGTTCAGAAATATACCGAAATATCATGGAATCTACTGACTTTAAGGTTCTGCTAAACAAGTCAGTTACTTTAAGGAAAAATGGGAGCAATATCTCTCTGCTCGGAATCGATGATGCCATGTTGGGAAATCCTGACTTGCCATTAGCCTTAAAAAACATTCCAAACAATCGCTTTAAAATATTGCTATCCCACGCCCCAGACCTTGCAGAAGCAGCTGCACAGTATCCTATTCAATGGCAAATTAGCGGGCATAGTCATGGTGGACAAGTTAAACTCCCAATTTTAGGGGCCCTTATTATTCCTCCTTTTGCGCAAAAATACCCTGAGGGCCACTATTTCATCCAAGGAAACTATCCATTAAACCTTTATGTAAATAGAGGCATAGGAACGACCCGTCTCCCGTTTCGCTTTATGGCTAAACCAGAACTGACTGTTTTTACACTAAGAACAGCATAGATTACTCATAGAATTAGATTCATTCATTTTTCTTTTACATGAATTGTACGAAAAGCCGGAAAATATCTTCAACTTATTTCTATTTTCCTAAAAAAAAGGTATAATATAGATGTTTTTATAGAATGAAAGGAGCCTATATGTTGAATCACGATCAGAGTTATCCTCGAAATAAATTAAATCTAACGATTGAAAACCTCTCCCAAGCTGTCTTTATCGTGAATCGCCATGCTAAAACGGCACCAAACCCCAAATATTTATACAAATTGAAACAGGAATCATTAAAAAAATTGATAGATGAAGGAAAAGCCAAGAAGGTCGGCCTCCATTTTTCCGATCATCCGCGAAATAGCCAGCAGCAATCAGATGTACTAGTTGAATGCGGAAAATATACGTTTCATATTCCCCCGACTAAATCAGATTTTCATACCCTTCCCCATCTTGGAAAACTAGATGGCAGCGTAAGAAATCCAAAGGCACATATCTCACTTAATGCAGCTAAAGCCTTATTACAATCCTATACAGGAATCCCTGAACTGGAGCATCAGACTTCTTACCACCGAAAAAATCAAAAGACTTATCAAAAACCAATTTTCAAAAAGTTAGGCGAACGCTACTAATAAATGAACTAAAAGTCAGGATTGCCCTGGCTTTTTTATGTGGGAAAAATAAAAAAAATTGCCTTCTAGGTGTAAAGCTTTTAGATTGAAAGCGATTTCTAAATTCTGCAACATCTTCTTGATAATTTTGTGAACAACGGAACAAACTCATAGACTCCTTATTGAAACAGACATACAATAATGACGGAATAAGAATTAAGCAGGAAAAACTATTAAAGAGGTGCTATACAATGAAGGGAACGGCTATCCTTTTTCAGGAGCGGAATATTACGTTTATTGAAGATGTTGAACATTCCTTTTTTGAAGAAATTAAAGAACAATGCGATTGTAAACATTGTAACTGCAGAATTAATAACCATCCAGTTGATTTTGGTTCAGTTTCACCTGTTTTTTGGCATGAAGACGAAATCGATTGGGATTACGGATATTAAATAAATTTCAAATTATTTCCAAAAACGGTATCGAGTAATACTCGGCCGTTTTTTTGTTATGTTAAATACATTTTTGATTATTTACACGTTGATTGCAGCGGAAGGTGCGAGACTCCTGCAGGAGTACGGGGCAGGGGAGACCCCGGAGGCGCAAACGCGCCGAGGAGGCTCCCCGGCACGCCCGCGAACCGCTCGCACCTGGAGCGGAAATCAACATCCTAGTCAACACAAATTATATTATTTAAAAAGAATAATTAAAAATCTCTATGGTAGAAACTCCCCTTTAAATAGACTATAATCATGATAATTATTGTTTGTCGGAAGGATGTACATAATGGAGCACTTAATTAATCAAAGAGTTAAAAACATCGAAATCTCTGGAATCAGAAAATTTTTCAATCTTGTTGCAGATGTGGAGGACCTAATTTCTTTTACTATTGGCCAGCCGGATTTCCCTACTCCTGACCATGTAAAAAAAGCGGGAATACAGGCTATAGAAAAGGATTTTACTTCATATACACATAACGCCGGAACGCTCGAATTAAGAAAAGCGGCATGTCAATTTGTCAATAAAAAATATAGGTTAGACTACAAAGCGGAATCAGAGGTAATTGTTACAATGGGAGCAAGTGAAGCCATTGACATTACTTTTCGGACGATTTTAGAAGAAGGTACAGAGGTTTTATTGCCCGGCCCTATTTATCCAGGCTATGAACCAATTATCCGAATGATGGGGGCTGTTCCTGTCCATGTTGATATTCGGAAGAATCAATTCAGATTTACACTCGAAACGATGAAGCCTTATATCACTGACAAAACACGTTGTATTGTCCTGCCGTATCCTTCTAATCCTACTGGAGTCAGCCTATCAAGTGACGAATTAAGAGAAATTGCAGATTTTATGAAGGATAAGGATATTTTTATACTTGCGGATGAAATATACAGTGAACTTACTTTTGATCAAAAACATACTTCAATCGCCAGCTTTATTAAAGAAAAAACGATAGTAATTAATGGGCTCTCAAAATCACATTCGATGACTGGCTGGAGAATTGGCTTTTTATTTGCGCCTGAGTCCCTTGCCAAACACATTTTAAAAGTTCACCAATATAATGTCTCATGCGCCAATTCCATTGCTCAAAAAGCGGCGTACGAGGCCTTGACTATTGGCATAAATGATGCGGATATCATGAAAGAGGAATATGCTAAAAGAAGAGAATATGTATATAACCGATTAAAGAGCATGGGACTAGAGGTTGTGAAACCGGATGGCGCATTTTATTTCTTTGTAAAAATACCAGAAACCATCTCTCTAAATAGTTTTGATTTTGCCTTGAAACTTGTTCAAGAAACAAGGGTGGCAGTCGTTCCGGGCAGTGCATTTTCGGAATTTGGGGAAGGCTATTTCCGATTATCCTTCGCGTGCTCTATGGCTAATTTAGAACGTGGTCTCAATCAAATGGAAACCTTTTTTCAACAGCAGAAGTAAATATAATAACCCCTCACAAAACCTTGTGAGGGGTTATTACCATTTATTGCCCTTTATATTTACCGTTATTTTTTGGGGCTTTTTCTTTTCTTGCTTTATCTTTGTGGATTTTATTGGTGTCAGCAGAACCCATCTCATGTGCAAACTCTTCATTTAATACCGCTGAATCAAAACCCTTTTTATTCTTTTGCTGTGGGTCATTCTTTTTTGTCCGTTTTGCCATCATAATCCCTCCTATCAAGAATTAGTTTCTTGAAGTCAGGTTTAATTTATTCTACCCAAATTATGGCCTATTGGTACTTCTACTAGTCCCAATATTTATATAGTGCTTGGGTACCACTTTCTTCTTCTCCTGTTTCAGCTAATTGCTCATATAAAGACTTAGCCAGAGACAATCCAGGGACTGGCATGTCCATTCTCTCTGCCTCAGCTAAAGCAATTTTCATATCTTTAATAAAATGTTTTATGTAGAAACCAGGTTCAAAATTCCCTTTTAACATTCTAGGTGCAAGATTGGTTAGAGACCAGCTTCCTGCTGCTCCAGTAGATATACTTTTTAATACATTCTCAGGATTCAAGCCTGCTTTTTCTGCGTAAATGATTGCTTCACAAACGCCAATCATATTGGAAGCAATGGCAATTTGGTTGGACATTTTTGTATGCTGTCCAGCTCCGGCTTTCCCTTGATAGACGATATTATTACCGATTTTCTCAAGAAGTGGTTTAACGGCTTTAAATGCTTCTTGTTCACCACCAACCATAATGGATAGGGTTGCCTCTCGGGCCCCTACATCACCTCCGGAAACCGGAGCATCAATTGTCTGGATTGCTTTCTTTTTGGCTTCTTCATAAATGGTTACTGCAAGAGAAGGTGATGAAGTAGTCATATCTATATAGATACTGCCTGATTTACCATTTGGAATCAAGCCGTTTTGTCCTAAATAAATTTCTTCAACATCATTTGGGTAACCAACTATTGTGAAAATAATATTAGCTTTTTCAGCTACTTCTTTTGGAGTTTCCGCCCAGGCAGCACCGTTTTCTAATAATTCAGTGGCTTTTTCTTTTGTTCTAGAATAGATTACCAAAGGATATCCAGCCTTTAAAAGATGTCCTGCCATACTTTTCCCCATTACACCTGTTCCAATAAAACCTATCACCGTACTTTCAGGTAATACCAAAATCATTCATCCTTCCTTTTTGGGTTCTCTCCATTTTAACATTTTTCCGAAATTTTAGTGATTTTAATGCATAAATAAGACCGGAACGTTGAACGTCCGGCCTTAGTGCTCCATCTCCAAATTTATGCACATTTTAGATTGTCCTATATAAATAATTCTTAAACATTTTTATAACTCAGAAGAGAAATTTGTTAAAAAAGCCCGACCTAGAACTTCCTTATCATTAAATACTTCAATTGAAACGGCCTGGTCTCTTTCAATCATATTTCGCAGTTCCTGTATATGCAGGTCTTCTTTTAAAGGAAGCGGGTCCATAAAGATATATTTTTCTGGATGTCCTTTTGTCTCTAAATAATCCCCGTTTCTAACTTGCTCCTCACCATAAATAATCTCTCTTTTCCCAATAGCCCGAGCTAGTTTGTCATCGTGAATGGTTACTTTCACTTTATATAATTGCTGACCATCGAGTATTTCATTATTAATCCGAAACCGGAACTGCAATTCATTATTTTTGGTAAGTAAGGCGTCTGCATAGCGATTGACAATTAATTCATTGGAATAAAGTAAGCTGCATCCACTTAAATAAACTAAACATACTAATCCTATAATAAAAGTACCAATCAATCGGATTTTCCTGTTCATCAATAACACTCCCTCATATGTTTACCTTAGCCATAATATTTTGGTAATAAACGTTAAGAAAGGTTAATATACGGAAAAAAGTGATTAAATTGACTTTACCAATCCACCATCTACTAGATAAGCATTACCAGTCATATAAGAATTGGCATCAGACAGTAAAAAGACAGCAACATTCGCAAATTCTTCCGGGGTTCCATATCTTTTTAAGGGGATCTCGGCCTTTGCTCTTGATTCAATCGTTTCACGGTCTACACCAAACTTGTCCGCATTTACTTGATCTAAATGGATTATTCGGTCTGTCGCAATGCGCCCCGGTGCAATCGTGTTGATTAAGATATTATAAGGGGCAAATTCAGATGCAAGTGTTTTTGAAAGTCCAACCATTCCAGTACGAAATGTATTTGATAGTATAAGTCCAGGAATCGGCTCTTTAATGGACGAAGAGGCAATATTTAAGATTTTCCCTCCCTGTTTTTTCAGGTAGGGCAGTGACTCTCTAATCAAACGAATGTAGGATAGTAAATTTAATTCGAAAGAAGCTAGCCATGCCTCATCTGACATATCTTCAAAGGAACCTGCCGGTGGTCCCCCTGCGTTATTAACTAACAATTGCATGCCTCCAAATTGTTCAACCGTCGAAGAAACTAGTTGTTTAATGTCTTCAATCTTTGTAATGTCTGCCTTTTGAAAAGCAGCCTTTCCCTTACCAAGTTGTTCAAGTTCCAAAACTTTCAGTTTCAGCTTTTCTTCATCCCGGCCCGAAATCATGACATTGGCGCCTTCAGTAATGAGCCGCTCCGCTATGGCAAATCCTAATCCTTGGCTTGAAGCGGCAACTAGCGCTGTTTTTCCTGTTAAATTCAAATCCATTTATTCCATTCCTCCTTTTTAGTATCTATTTACTATTATACTAAAATTTAAAAGGAAACTCTTGGTAAAGCAAATAAAAAATGAGACAGTTTTCTGTCTCATTTCACTTATTTGATTAGAATGTGTGAGCTAAATCTTTTGCCCTGGCAATGGCATTTTCCTTTATTTCTTGAGCCTTTTCCGGCATGGCATTGTGACCTTCAACAAATAGCCCCTCTAGTGACGGTACTCCAAAAAAGCCCATCATGACATTAAGGTAACGATGTCCCATCTCTAATTGTGCAGCGGGCCCTTCTGAATAGAAACCGCCGCGCGCTTGAATGTGTAAGGCCTTTTTATCCGGTAAAAGACCCACAGGTCCACTTTCCGTATATTTAAATGTTTTTCCTGCCACTGCAACAGAATCAAGATAGGCTTTCATAATAGGAGGAAAAGAAAAGTTCCAAAGCGGGGTAACAAATACATATTTGTCTGCCGCTACAAACTGGTCACTTAATTCATTTAACCTTCCAACCTTTGCTTGTTCCTCAGAAGACAATTGATCAAATCCCTGCCCAGAACGCAGTTTACCCCAGCCGCTGAAAACATCAGCATCGATATGCGGGATATTTTCTTTATAAAGATCGATATGAACGACTTCATCATTTTGGTTAACCTGTTTATATTCTTCAATAAATGCTTTACCTACAGCCATACTATAAGACTGTGTTTCATCATGCGGGTGCGCAGTAATATATAAAACTTTAGCCATTGTCATTCACCTTTCATGTGGATTTTAAAGTCATTTTAGTATGAATCAAACTGGCAGATAATAATCAAAAAAGGAAATTACCAATTTTGACAAATTCCTCTTGTAATCAAATAGAAAAAGACCAACTAAATACTAGTTGGTCCTTCTGAAAAAGTTTAATTATTTTGTAGCATTATTAACAGCTTCAATAACCTGGTCAGTTGTTTGCATGTTTAATACTTCTTGAGCTAGGTTTCCCATATCGGATTTTTTCAAGTTCCGAATAAGTGAACGAGCTTTCAAGATAGAAGTTGCGCTCATGGAGAATTCATCTAGGCCTAAACCAAGAAGAACTGGTATAGCCGTCTCATCCCCCGCCATTTCACCGCACATGCCTGTCCATTTACCTTCAGCGTGTGCCGCATCGATAACCATTTTAACCAATCTTAAGATGGATGGGCTATAAGGCTGGTAAAGGTATGATACACGCTGATTCATACGATCTGCTGCCATAGTATACTGAATTAAATCATTTGTTCCAATGCTAAAGAAATCAACTTCTTTAGCAAATTGGTCCGCTAGAACTGCAGTAGAAGGTATTTCAACCATGATACCAAGTTCAATTTTTTCAGCCACTGTTTGACCTTCTGAAAGAAGCTTTTGCTTTTCTTCCTCAAGAATTGCCTTCGCAGAACGGAATTCATCCAATGTTGCAATCATTGGGAACATAATTTTTAAATTCCCAAAGCTTGAAGCACGCAACAATGCTCGCAGCTGTGTACGGAAAATATCCTGTTCTTCTAAGCATAAGCGAATCGCCCGGAAGCCTAAGAATGGGTTCATTTCTTTTGGAAGATCTAAATATGGAAGTTCTTTATCTCCGCCAATATCCAAAGTACGAACAACCACAGGCTTGCCTTTCATACCTTCTAATACAGCTTTATATGATTCGAATTGTTCTTCCTCAGTTGGAAGTTGGTCGCGTCCCATATAAAGGAATTCTGTACGGTATAGGCCAACACCTTCACCGCCATTTTCGATAACCCCTTTTAAATCGTTAGGAGTACCAATATTGGCAGCTAATTCTACATGGTGATCATCAGCGGAAACTGTTGGTTCATTAACAAGCTTCGCCCATTCTGCTTTTTGAACTTCATATTCTTCATGGACTTTATGATATTCATCCACTAATTCAGGGGTTGGGTTAATATGTACTTCCCCTTTAAGACCATCAACAATTACAAGGTCGCCATTGTTTATTTCCTCAGTCGCAGTTTTTGTACCTACTACTGCTGGAATTTCCATTGATCGAGCCATAATAGCTGAATGAGATGTACGCCCGCCGATATTTGTTGTAAAACCTTTAACAAAATTACGGTTTAATTGGGCTGTATCAGAAGGTGTTAAATCCTCAGCAACAATAATAACTTCTTCCGAAATCATGCTTGGATTAACAAGTTGAACGCCTAACAAATGAGCTAGTACACGCTTTGTTACATCGCGAATATCTGCTGCACGTTCTTTCATATATTCATTATCCATTTGTTCAAACATCATAACGAACATATCTGCTGTTTCTTTTAAGGCAGACTCTGCATTTACTTTTTCTGATTGAATTTTATCTTCAATCGGTGCATTTAATTCAGGGTCGCCCAGAACTAGAAGGTGCGCTTCAAAAATCGCTGCTTTATCTGCGCCAAGGTCTACTTTTGCCTTGTCACGAATGGCTTCGAGTTCAGATTTTGATTTTTCCATTGCCTTTCGGAAACGTCCAACCTCAGCAGTTACATCTTCAACTGTATGTTTTTCAAACGATAAGTCCGGTTCAACAAGTCGGTATGCCTTCGCGATTGCAATACCGTTTGATGCAGCAATACCCTTTAAAAAAGCCATTATTCAGCCAATCCTTCTTTTTTCAATGTATCTTCAAGTGCTTGTAATGCATCATTAGCATCGTTACCTTCAGCTGCAATTTTGATATCTGCGCCTTGGCCTACACCTAAAGACATTACACCCATAATAGATTTAAGATTAACGGTTTTACCTTTATATTCTAAAGTAATTTCAGAATCGAATCTGCTAGCTGTTTGTACTAATAAAGTCGCCGGTCTTGCGTGAATTCCTGTTTCTGCAACTACTTTAAATTGTTTTTCTGCCATGCTAAATCAAACTCCTTTAATAAATAGTAAGAATAAAACTTGCCTAATTAAAAATAAACATTTCTAATCATTTAGTCAACTAAGACGAAACGACTACAAATAAAATTAGTTCATTTTCGCTTATTTTCCCAAAAATAAAAACAATCATACAGCATTTTTATTTTGATAAGCAGTTATTACATACATGATAGGATAACATTTTCGTCTTATTCCGACAACAACAAATTTTCGAATTTTGGAATGTTCACAAATCTGTCAAAAACCACCAAAATATATCATATCCCCCCACAAACAATCGTGATATGTAATTTAAAGGATCAACTCAAATTAACTTCTTGGTTCTTTAAGATATTGATAAAGAACATCCCCTCCTCGCTGACCGATTCCTCGGAAATGTTTAAAATCCTCCCTTTTAACTAATACACTTCTAAACTCCATAAAATCATCATTCTTAACATAATACTCAGACAGTTCACCTGTCATAAGTTTGTCTAAAATTTCTGTTACTAATTCTTCCTTCATTTTGGAACACCCACCTTTTCATCTTTATTTTAAGTCAAACAGTCTATTTTCTCCACTTCGAAATTGTAAGCGCTACCTAGTCTTTTCCTGCTGCATCTTTCATATAATATATTATTTAAAAAGAATTAACATAATTGTCATACAAAAACCTTTACGAAATGAATAAAGTAGTGCAAACTGTTATATAAACAATTAATTAATAGTTTTTGAGGGGCAAAGGAGAGAGGGTAATGAAAAAAGCAGAAGTTGGTAATATCATTGAATTTCGCGGTGGCCTGCAAGGGATAGTTGAAAAAGTAAATGAAAACTCTGTTATAGTCGACCTGACATTTATGGATAATTACCGTGACCTGGAATTAGATCAGCGCACAGTCGTTAATCATAAAAACTATAAAGTGATAAAAGAAAGCGCTTATTAAGTAATAGTTTGGTAGAAATGGCAGTCATTGACTGCCGTTTCTACTTTTATTATAAAGACCCTACTCGCCAAAAAAGGCGAGTTTTTTATGTTTATCTTCCTTGATCAGTTTCTTTTGAAAGCTGCTTTAAGGATTTTACTTTACCATGTGGATTCTGATCCTGTTTACGGACTGTCCATTCACGTTCTTGTTGGCTTTTAGATTTACTCAACACACTCACTCCTTTCCTTTTTATTTTTTTCTTTTACATATGTTCTTATCAGCTGATTTGGTTAAAATGTTAAAAGAAATCATTTCCTTTTAAAAAATATCTTTGTTAAAATAAATTTTATTGATTTTGTAAAAAGGAGCTTGTTAGGATGGATAGACGCTTCCTAGATTATCGACTGATTGTAGGTTTCATTATTGCACATGTACTTATTTATTTTTCTTTCCATGATAAAACAATATTTTGGTATATTTTTTCCGGCTCCATACTCATCCTAATTGCCTATGCCATGCTCCAAGGTGAAGTGGATGATGAAGCATCATTTGCAAAATATATACTTTTTGGAGTTATATCAGGTTTATTATTATATTTGATTTTTTGGTTAGGATTTCATGCCTTCCAATTAGTAGGCCTACCATTTGAAAAATCAGTCAATAAATTGTACCGATGGTATGCACCACAGGCATTTTGGCATTATATTGCGCTTGTTTTAGTCGCTGCACCTGGTGAAGAACTTTACTGGCGTGGATTTATACAAAAAAGTCTCTTAAAGTTTTTCAAACCATTTTGGAGCATATTATTCGGGGCTTTTCTTTTCGCATCAGTCCAGATCTATTCGGGTTCGTTTCTTTTAATGTTTGCAGCATTCATCTCCGGTTTTGCCTGGGGGCTGCTGTATTATTGGAAAAGAAGTATGCCGCTAGTGATTGTGTCACATATCATCTTTGATATTCTGATTTTTATCATATTCCCTTTTAATTAAGAACAGCTGTCGTTTGACAGCTGTTTATTTTTTTATATCTGGGTTAAATGGTTTCATCCACAGTAATATAAAAAAGATCATGCAAATATAGCCAAACAAGGGATATAAATAGGATAATAACGTACCGTAATTCACCAGACTTATTAGATAGGAAACCAAAAAAATGGCCGTAACTGAAGCGATTGTAGGAATGGGTAGATATTGCTTCAACTGCCGATCAAGTCCAAAGACATTCCCAATTACCGAAGTAAAAATTTCGCCATATATCACTAAGACATAAATCCAATAAAGAAAGGGTGCAATGTTCTTCATAACAATTGCCATAGGGATATTATACATTTCCAAATTAGGAAGCATAATTAGGGTGAAATGACTTGCACCTAATATCAGCGTTAAAGCTGCCCCACCAAGAATCCCTCCCCATTTTATCGTCCAATCATCTTTCACTTCAGCTGCAATTGGGACAAGAACAGCTTGGGCTAGACCAAGATTCAATGCAACATACGAGAATGGAGCTACAACACTTTTCCAGCCATCCTCAGCATGTGGGATGAATAATAGCTGATCAATAAAATGAGGCATTCGAACTGAGAAAACCATAAGGATAACACTAAAACTAATCATTAACGGGACAACAAATGTATTTACGGCAAACAGCCCTTTTGTACCAACTAACATTACTAGGACCGAGAGGAAGATCGTCAAAAAAACACCTATACTCTTTGATAGACCTAGTTGTTCTTCAAACACTGCCCCTGCACCAGAGAGCATGACAGCACTAACACCAAGAAGCATAAAAAGCATAAAAATATTGATAATCCGGCTTGGCCATTTTCCAAATAAGTACGCATTAAACTCTTGGTAAGATTTTGCATCTATATAGGCAGCCATCCTCATTAGCTTTGAACCCAGCATGATAAAAAGATAACCGCTCATTATTATACTGATTAGACCAAAGAAACCGAATCGTGAAAAAAACTCAACAATTTCTTTGCCTGTGGCAAATCCGGCCCCAACCACAGTTCCCACATAAACTGCGGCAATTTGAATAGCCTGAGTCCAATTCTTCCTCACATCATCTCCCCCTTATCATCAATATATGAGATAAGGGACAAACAAAGACGAGCTTTTTTCCAATCATTTCATCAAACAAAACACTTGAAAGTCAAAAAACGTCAGAGTATACTATGATCACAAGGTCAAATATAGTCAAAGTCAAACAATGACAAATTTATATATAGTAGGAGGTAATTTACTTATGCTTTGTCAACAATGCCAGCAAAACCAAGCCAATGTACAATTAAGTTTGAATTTCAATGGACAACGTAAGGAAATGAAACTCTGCCACGAATGTTATTCAAAAGAAAAACAATCTCTTGGAGCAGGATTTGGTTCAAACATGAATTCATTACCTAACTTCCCATTTGAGGACTTTTTTATCTCTAAAGGATTTGCTCATGGTGAAGAGATCATAGACCAGTCACCCAAAGCTGGCGACAGAAATAAAGCCCATAACGGTTTTATTGATCAGTTTGGACGAAACCTTAGCACAATGGCAAAGGCAGGTTTAATTGACCCTGTTATTGGTCGTGATGAAGAAATCAAACGTGTAATTGAAATTCTAAATAGAAGAAATAAAAATAATCCAGTGTTAATTGGTGAGCCAGGTGTAGGTAAAACCGCCATCGCAGAAGGTCTGGCCTTGAAAATTGCCAGCGGAGATGTTCCTGGTAAATTGCGAAATAAAGAGGTTTACCTATTAGATGTTGCCTCACTTGTAGCCAATACTGGTATTCGCGGACAATTTGAAGAAAGAATGAAGCAATTAATTTCGGAATTGCAAAATCGTAAAAATATTATTCTCTTCATTGATGAGATTCACTTACTTGTCGGTGCGGGATCTGCCGAAGGTTCTATGGATGCTGGAAATATTCTAAAACCAGCTCTTGCCCGTGGCGAGTTACAGGTAGTCGGTGCAACAACCCTAAAAGAATACCGTCAAATCGAAAAGGACTCTGCATTAGAACGCCGCTTCCAGCCAGTTCATGTTCTAGAGCCAACTACAGAAGCAGCAATTGAGATTTTAAAGGGTATTCAAAAGAAATATGAAGACTATCACGAAGTCAGCTATTCAGATGAAGCTATTCATGCTTGTGTACAGTTATCACAACGATATATACAAGACAGCTTCTTACCGGATAAAGCCATTGATTTACTTGATGAGGC
Organism: Neobacillus cucumis; assembly: GCF_002860255.1. Lineage (GTDB taxonomy): Bacteria > Bacillota > Bacilli > Bacillales > Cytobacillaceae > Neobacillus > Neobacillus cucumis_A. The sequence continues at coordinate 9,350 of NZ_PGVE01000035.1, read as the reverse complement.
CGGTTCTAAATTAAATCTAACATCTGAATATAAGAGTACAGAGCAAGCTGAAAAACGTTTAAAAGAGATTGCTCGTGAAAAAGAAGAAGCATTAAAAAATGAAAAATATGAAAAGGCAGCTGTCCTCCGTGATGAAGAAACTAGACTGGAAAAAACAATAAATAACAACTCAAGTGAAACTAGACCTGTGGTCACTGTCTCTCATATTCAAAAAATCATCGAAGAAAAAACAAAAATTCCAGTTGGTAAACTGCAACAGGACGAACAGCTTAAGATGCGAGAATTAGAAGCTAATCTTAATAAAAAGGTAATTGGACAGGAAAAAGCAGTGAAAAAAGTTGCGAAGGCAATCAGACGCAGCCGCGCAGGCTTAAAATCAAAACATCGTCCAATTGGTTCCTTCCTATTTGTAGGTCCAACAGGGGTGGGGAAAACTGAGCTGACAAAAACACTGGCCGAGGAATTATTCGGCAGCAAAGATTCAATGATCCGACTTGATATGAGTGAATATATGGAAAAACATAGTGTCTCGAAACTAATTGGTTCACCTCCAGGTTATATTGGCCATGATGAGGCAGGACAATTAACGGAAAAAGTCCGCAGAAACCCATATAGTATCATTTTATTAGATGAAATTGAAAAGGCTCATCCTGACGTCCAGCATATGTTCCTGCAAATTCTTGAAGACGGCCGTCTAACAGACAGTCAAGGTAGAGTGGTAAGTTTTAAAGACACAGTAATTATCATGACAAGTAATGCAGGCGTAGGACACAAAACCATCCATGTAGGTTTTGGAACTAGTGAAGCTATTGAAGAAGCAAGCATTTTAGATTCTCTTGGAAGTTTCTTTAAACCAGAATTCTTAAACCGTTTTGACAGCATTATCGAGTTTAATGCACTTGATAAGAAACATATCTTATCTATTGTTGATTTAATGGTAAAAGAACTTCTGGAAACATTAAAAGAGCAAAACATTGAATTTAACATTTCGGAAGAGGTAAAAGAAAAATTAGCTGAAATTGGATATCATCCATCATTTGGTGCACGTCCGCTCCGCAGGATTATCCAAGAACAATTGGAAGATAAGATTGCTGATTTTATCCTAGAAGAGCCAGATGCAAAAAATTTAGTTTCTATCCTTGAAAATGGTGAACTAAAGGTAGTAGCTGAAAAAATTTCGGTCCATTAACAAAAGCGAAGCCAGGGGGCTTCGCTTCTTTTTATAATTTTTGATCCTCGACAGAATTTAACCATTTCTCAATAGCACCAACAACCGACTCAACACAACCATCTTCAAATGGAGAGATTAAGTTGGCAGCCTCCACAAGCTTTGTAAAAGAAAGGCTGCCGCCAAGATTACAAAGCTTCACATAATCAGCCCAAGCCTCTTCTCTGTTTTCAATTGAACGTTTCCAGAATTGGAAGGCACAAATTTGTGCGAGCGTATAGTCAATATAATAAAAAGGTGAATTATAAATATGGCCTTGACGCTGCCAAAAACCTCCTTTTTCTAAATAACCATTACCATCATAATCTTTATGCGGTAAATACTTCTTTTCAATTTCACGCCACTGACGCTTTCGCTCTACAGGTGTAGCAGTAGGATTTTCATAGACCCAATGCTGAAATTCATCCACTGAAACCCCATATGGGAGGAATAACAAAGCACCGCTTAGATGAGTAAACTTATATTTGTCTGTATCCTCTTTAAAGAATAATTCCATCCATGGCCATGTGAAAAATTCCATACTCATCGAATGGATCTCTGCTGACTCATAAGTTGGCCAATAATATTCGGGAATTTCAAAATGACGGCTCGAATAAACCTGGAACGCATGACCTGCTTCATGAGTTAAGACATCAATATCGCCTGACGTTCCATTAAAATTGGAAAAAATGAACGGTGCTTTATAATTCTCAATAAAGGTACAATAACCTCCGCCAGCTTTTCCCTTCTTGGCAACAAGATCCATTAAATTGTTTTCCTGCATATAGCTAAAGAAAACACCAGTTTCTTTAGAAAGATCTTCGTACATTTTTTGGCCATTTTCAATAATCCATTGTGAATCACCTTTTGGAACTGCATTCCCAGACTGAAAATTAAAGCCTTCATCAAAATATTTTAATTGTTCAACACCAATTCTTTCTTTTTGGCGTTCTTTTAACTTTGTCGCAATCGGGACAATAAAATCCTTTACTTGATTGCGGAAATTCGCCACCATTTCCGCATCATAATCGGTTCTCATCATCCGATAATAAGCCAGTTCAACAAAGTTTTTAAATCCTAATTTTTTGGCAATCTCTGTCCTTACTTTGACCAAATCATCATAAATACGGTCTAACTGCTCTTCATGCTCCGCAAAAAATCCAAATTTCGCTTCACTGGCCCTTTTACGCATGTCACGAGTTTTCGACTCTGTATATGGGTCTAACTGAGCGAGTGTTCTTTCCTCACCTTCAAATTCTATTTTCGCTGAGGCAAGCAATTTAGTATATTCTGTAGACAAGCGGTTTTCCTTTTGCAGTAATGAAACGATTTCAGGTTTAAACGTTTTTAACTGTCCTTCAGCAAGGGCGAATAGTTGTGTACCCCACTTTTTTTCTAACTCAGGCCGAAATTTAGATTCAACTAGTGCTTGATAATATTTGGTTACCAATCCCTCAACTTCAGGCTGAATTTCATCCATGAAATCTTGTTCATCCTTATAAAACTCATCATTTGTATCAATAGAATGACGGATATAACAAAGGTTAAACATCGTACCTAAATCATTTCTGAGTTGATTAATCTCATCCATGAACCTGCTTTGGGACTCAACTGAATCTGCATTTTTAAACCCTGCCAATACTTTATCAAACTTTGTCTTTACTTCCTCTAGATTTGGTCTTACATATGTATAATTTTCAAAACTCATTTAAAAACAACCCCTTTCCATCGTTCCAAGTCTATCATTTCGACACTCTTAATTAATATTCCTCCAATAAAAAAAATACGACCATTGGCCGTATTAAAATTTCCCTGCAGGTATTCCTAATTTCTTCAGCAGGTCTATTGCAGCGGTTTTCTCGGAATCGGACAAGCTTGACATGAGTGCATCAATTTGTTTCGCATGTTCAGGAAAAATCTCTTCAATAAAGGCTTTTCCTTGCTCAGTGATTTGAGCATAGGTTACCCTTCTATCATTCGGACAGGCAATTCTTCTAAGAAGGCCTTTTTGTTCTAACTTGTCGACTACATAGGTAATACTGCCGCTGGCAAGCAGTATCTTCCCGCCAATTTGCTGCATCGGCTGATCACCTTTATGGTAAAGCAGTTCTAAGACTGCAAATTCAGTCGGATTTAAGCCATTAGATTGAATAGCTTTATTTACATGTTCATTAATCGCTTTATATGCTCTTGAAAGGACAATAAATAACTTTAATGACTTCTGTACTGATTCGTTTTCCATGAAACTCATCCTTTTAAGTTTTGATAAGATGTTTGAAACATAATTCAAGAAAATTATCTTGATTTCAAAATTTATTATAAAAAATTTTTTAATCGCTGTCAAATCCCCTAGAATTAAGGCTTTATAAGAACAATAGCTTCTCTTTGGATGATTCTCTTTTTTATTTCGCGTAATATTTGATTTAACCGATCGTTTCTATCTTCAGGTGCTATTTTTTTATGAAAGACAGAATAAAGTGTGATGTCACGCAATCTTAGAAAAAGGGATAACTGATCCTGCCACTTCTCTGGGAGAGGATGGTGAACCTCGTAGCCTCTCGTAAAATGGGATAAGAAAAAATGAGCAAACTCAGTTTTTTCATCCTCATTTGCGTTCGTGTAACAGGAAAAAATGGAATAATATAAAGGGATGGCGATATCTGAAACAAACCAATGATAATTTGAATCATCAAAGTCAAAAACATGAATCTCATTGCCATCATAGAAAAAGTTTCCAGAATGGATGTCAGAATGAATCAGACCGAAGTTATCAACGTTTTGAGGCAGTCTATGTAACTCAGCGATTAACTGATGCGTGTTTTCAATTATTTCAGGTTCATCAGGAAAATACTCTTCCACTCGAAGCAGTTCCTCTTCAAACCACAAAGAGCGTAAACTCGCACCCTTTTCCGGTTGATACTGTTTTGTTACCAGATGCATTTTACCGATTTCTCTCCCCCAAGCATAGAATAAATCCTTGTTAAACTTGTGGGAATTGATTTTAACAGGTTCTCCCTTGACCTTTGAAAACAGGCAGGCATAAAAAGAAGTTCCATCTGCTGCTGGTTCAGTTTGTATCAATTCACCATTAAGTTTTGGTATAATCTCTGGACAATTTACTCCGTTTTTATAAAGAAAATCGAGCCAATGAAGCTCTGCTTCAATTTCTTCTTTTTTACGATGTGAATTATGTGTAATTCTTAAAACTAATGGCGTTCCCTCACGGTAAACTTCAAAGACAAAGTTTTCAAAGTCCCCCAACTTCTGAACCGTTTTTTCCAACTGAAATCTAATTAATATTTCATCTAATATATCCCTAGTAAATAAAACATCAATGTATTTTTCCATATATCCCCCTTAGCCTCTCTTATCCTATATTATAATTTTAAAATTTCGAAAATAGAAATAATTGTTTCTTATTTCGGTAAATTAGTAGTAAGATAGGAAAAAACAAATAAAGAAGGGATTATATGAATCAGCCAGCTGCTTTATCCACTAAATCATCAAAGACAGCGGAATCAACTATGTTTAAAATTTTGTTTATTATCAGCCTCTGCCACTTATTAAATGATGCCATTCAAGCTGTAATACCTGCCATGTTTCCCATCTTAGAAAAGTCAATGGGGTTAAGCTTTACCCAATTAGGAATTATAGCTTTCTCGCTAAATATGGTTTCATCCGTTATGCAGCCGGTCGTGGGATATTTTACAGACAAAAAACCTATGCCCTTTGCTCTGCCCATTGGTCTAACTTTTACTCTTTTTGGAATCTTTGGATTAGGATTCGCTGGCAATTTTGCTTTGATTGTTCTTTCCGTCCTATTCATTGGACTTGGCTCAGCTGTGTTCCATCCTGAAGGCTCCCGAGTTGCTTATATGGCAGCAGGAAGCAGACGAGGGCTCGCACAATCGATCTACCAAGTAGGGGGAAATAGCGGTCAAGCATTAGCACCGGTGATAACTGCACTCATATTGGTACCACTAGGACAAATTGGCGCTTCATGGTTTACGATTGTCGCAGCTATAGCGGTTATTTTACTCATTTATATCGCTAACTGGTATCAACATAGATTGTTAGTTTCTCCTCAAGTAAAGAAAAAGGATTTAACAAAAGAAAAAAGCAGGGGGTTGTCAAAAGAAGTTAAAAATGCATTGGCATTAATTTTGTTATTAATCTTTGCAAGGACTTGGTATACATCCGGAATCACCAACTTTTATACATTCTATGCCATTAAAGAATATGCCTTGTCTATCAAAGAATCCCAGGTGTTTTTATTTGCTTTTTTAGTTGCAGGCGCGATTGGTACCTTTTTTGGAGGACCGCTGGCAGACCGATTTGGTAAGAAAAATATTATTTCCTTTTCAATGTTAGCGACCGTCCCTTTTTCAATTTTGATTCCGCACGTTCCGCCCGCGTTGGCATTTATCTTTTTGATTTTTACAGGGTTTATCTTAATGACAAGTTTTTCGGTTACAGTTGTATATGCCCAAGAGTTAGTTCCAGGAAAGATTGGAACCATGTCCGGTTTAACAGTAGGGCTTGCGTTCGGGATGGGAGCAATTGGTTCCGTCGGACTCGGTTCACTTGCCGACTGGATAGGATTGCAATCAATGATCACCTGGCTGGGTATCCTCCCCATTCTAGGTCTAATCGCCTTCCTGCTTCCAAGTGATCAGAAGGTCTGGGAATGGAATCAGCGAGGTTAATTTAGTTAGTATCGAAGTACGCACTTAGACTGTCGATTTAAAAAGTCCCATTTAGGGCATGGTTTGCATTCTAATGTCCTAAACAATTAAAGGATGGGCTTAGCCCATCCTTACCTAATGAATCTCTTGTATCTTACGTAATAACTCCGCCTTCTCCTCATCTGAAAGCATTCTTTCAGCCATTGGAAACAAGACGTTTTCCTCTTTTAAGAAGTGGTCAGTTAAGATAAAATATGCATTTTGAATTAATTCAGCTAATTTTTTCTTTTCATCCGTTGTAAATTCTCCAGCTTCTGCTTGATTCAGGAAGGCACTAATATTGGCTTTTGCCTGATCGTGTTCATATTCCATGACGGCAATTGGCCCAGAAGTGGTACCGATGTATACACCCATCATCGGAAATAAAACTCCCTCTTCTCTCTCAGAATGAGGATCTAGGTCATTCTTAAACTCTTTTACCTTTATGATTAACTCATTAAAATTTTCAACCAAATTGATTTCTTGATCAATTTTTTGTGTTAAAGAATACAAATCTTCCATTTGTGCTCTTAATGCAGGATGTTCGCTTTTTAACCTGGCAATCCCTTCACTTAATTGCCCTTGGCCCATACTGCCTAAACCACTCATACATCTGCTCATGTTCCATTCACCTCTATATTGTTTCTGTGATTTAAGTATATAAACAACTGTTAGATCATGTAGTGATAGAGGTCACTTTTTTACCTACCTTTATTTACTGAAGAACTAATTTGTGATAATTTTATGAAATCGTTCAATTTTTTTGAAAACTTTTAACAATTATCACACAAATATGAGGGCATTGTTTCATATAATAAAAATAAACCTATAAGGGAGGGTAATATAGATGAAAACTCCAAATTATCATGATTTTTATGAAAAGGCATTAGTACCAATCGGCCTAAATGACCTAAAGTCCCTGCAAAAATCCGATGCTTATTGTCCCGACCAGCCCTTTACCCATTGGCTAATCGCAGTTGAAGGAGTGCAGCTGCCTCAGCCCAAAATTTATTATCATTGGAAAGTTAGTATCTATCCAGCCACCATCGACGGTGATTTTAATTGGAAAGCTCCGTATTATTGTTCAACGAATATGGAATTAATTGATTATGCAAATACATTAGCTTCCTCATTAGTTCAGTCAAGTAAAAAGGATGAACTATCCTCAGCTACCTTATTAGAGAAAATAAGCTAAATCCTCTTCAAAGTAATCCTCAGCTTCACCTTCTTTTTAAACCCATTTGTGAAAAAACTTACATATCGTAATAACATTGTTAATGCTATTTTTCTATCTAATAGCGTAGATATGCTCATTACATACAAAGTGCTGATTGTAAAACAACCAGCACTTTTGTTTTTTATAACATTCCTCTTTAATAACCAAAAATTAAGTACTATGATTAATATATTCATAACAGATATTATTTAAATTTAGTCCAGTCATACATTCTTTGTTTTTGTTTCCTTGCGCGTTCTTCCTTCCAGCTTTCAACTCTTTTTTCTTTGTTGAAATTCATGATAAATCCGCAATCTTCACAAACATAGGTATAGTATTTTGAGTAATGTTTTATTTTAAAATCTTTTTCTTCAGAATTTAATATTAAGTTTACTTCTGCTTCGGAATTTTCACTAATGTTATATACCTCATCATATTTTTCATACTCAGCACCAAAATAACCTTTTCGAAAATGTGTGCCATTACATACCAGACACTCGATTTCACTTGTTTTATTATTCAATATCGCCACCTCCAATAAAGTTTATGAAGGCAGCCTATTCTTCAAAACTTGAATTCTAAAAAAAGCAACTTAAGCAAATGAACTTAGTGGAAACATAAGTGAAATTTTGGTTCCTTTCCCCAGTTCACTCTCGATATTAATAGATCCATTCATGCTCTCGATAACACGAAACACAACCATCATACCAAGTCCAGTACCTTTAATTTCTTTTGTTGAAAAGTATGGCTCGCCAAGACGCTGTAGCTGCCATTTATTCATCCCTAATCCCTCATCTGTTATGGTTACTTTTGCAACTGTTTTCTCAACAGTGCCTGTAATTGATAGTGTTCCGCCTGAAGGCATTGCCTCAATTGCATTTTTCAAGAGATTAACGAGCACTTGTTGAACTAATCCAGTATTTCCTTTAATGTAGCATGTTTCAGATTCTGAAAATAATTTAACTATGTTCATGTTTGCTAGGGGCTCAATTATATTTATTGATTTCTCAATTTCCTTTTTTAAATTAAGCACTTCAATTTCTTCTGGTACTGGTTTTGCAAAAGTTAGGTAATCTCGAATAATGCTTTCGGCTCGATCAAGTTCCTGCAATGCTACCTCTAAGTATCCTTTTTGCACTGCCGGAATACCTTCAGATTCATTAGCTAATTGAAGAAAACCTCTAGTTGTTGTCAATGGATTTCGTACTTCATGAGAAATACTTGCTGCCAAATGACTAACCACCTCTACTTTTTCCATTCTGATAATTTCGTCGAGAAGAGCTTGTTTTTCCTTATTAGATTCCATAATATATACAATTAAAAGAATTCCAAATGATTGAATTAAACTATAAGATAAAAATAAATCAATTGTAATAGGGACATGGAATAAATATTTAACTCCTACCATTATCCAAATAGACATAAACAATAACAAAAAACCTGAAAAGATTATCTTTTTTACTATTGTCAAATTATTATATAAAGGTTTGAGGTTCGTAATTATTAGGAAAAAAATAATAAGACTAATACAGGTAAACCACGAAGTTCCTAATCCATATGTAAGTCTTAAACAGATAATTAAAATGGTAAGCCAAATGCTCGTTATCTTATGTGAATATAAGCAACCTATTACAAATGGAATAAATCGTAAGTTAAAAATCACCCCGCCATTCACATGAAATGGAAACAACATACACAGGACAACAGTTACAGAAAGAGAAAAACCCATAATTATTTCTGTAACTACTGGATTCTGGTTAAGCCTATTTAACCAAAATTGAAGAACAAGAATTAAAATAAGAATGCCTATTAGGTTTATAAGAAAATGTGAAGTACTAGTCATTTGGAATCCACCACAATTAATTTGGTAAGAATAATATTTATAATAGCAATATTAACAAGAAATAAGTAGTCTATAATTTGCGAAAATTGACAAAAAATCAAGACTAATCAGCCGACTAACGTAATAATATTTTTAAAAATGTAAATTTTTTGTAATCGTCCATGCTATTTCATATTCTTTTTATATTATGGTATTGTCGACATTCACTTTTTTAACTCCTAATATGAAGTGTCTAAATGATACTTCTTTTTTTATGTTATAGGGTGCCTGTAGATGTCGAAATAAAAAAGACGGTGCTTTTATTCAGCATCGTCAATTAGATAATATATAAGAATCCTATTTTATGCTAGCCGGAAAACA
>NZ_PGVE01000034.1 GCF_002860255.1 Neobacillus cucumis | reverse complement strand
TTCCGTAAACTTACAGGTATAACCGAGAAAGAATTGAAAGCGAAAATGCTTCAATTTTATACAGACTTGAACATCGATGGCAGATTCCTTGCAATCCAGGACAACCGTTGGGGCTTACGCGAATGGTATCCAGTGGATCAGATCGAAGAAGAAACTGCACCTGTCGTAAAAGTGCGCAAGAAGAAAAAGAAGAAAAAAGATTATGACGAAGATGATATCGAAGATGATGATGATGACGAAGAAGAAATCTTCGATGAGGAATACGTAGAACTCGGCGAAGAAGATGATGTAGACGACGAGGATGAGGAAGAAGAGGAAGTAGTCGAAATCGATGAAGATTTAATCGATCCTGACGACGACCTGGAAGTTATTCCTGAAGTAGAACTCGATATCGATGAAGAAGATGAAGATGAAGAGGAAGAAGAAGAAGAAGAGTACGAGGAAGAGAAATAATTTCTTGACTTTTGGAGCCTGAAAATATAAGATTTGTATGGGCTCCTGAAAAGGACACATGAATTCGTGTATACGCGCTCCTTATTGTAGTTACGCTACAAACGGGGCGCTTTTTTGATTTTATATCGACCCTAATAGCTTGGAAAAAGAATAAATGGAGGCACTACACATGACAAAATATATTTTCATTACAGGCGGCGTCGTCTCTTCTTTAGGTAAAGGTATCAACGCGGCATCACTCGGACGTTTACTTAAGAACCGCGGTTTGAAAGTCACGAACCAAAAATTCGATCCATATATCAATATTGATCCACGCATGATGAGCCCGTACCAGCACGGGGAAGTTTTCGTAACGGAAGACGGAGCGGAAACGGATCTGGATATCGGTCACTACGAGCGTTTTATCGACATCGAATGTAACCGTTACTCCAACGTAACGATGGGGAAAGTGTATGATCTAGTATTGCGCAAAGAACGCGCTGGCGAATACAACGGAGCAACAGTTCAAGTAATCCCTCATATTACCAATGAAATTAAAGAATTGATCAAACGTGCAGGTCAAACATTGAACGCGGATGTCGTTATTACAGAAATTGGTGGAAGCGTAGGGGATATCGAATCATTGCCATACCTTGAAGCTATTCGCCAATTGAAAACGGACCTTGCGAAAGATGACGTCATGTACATTCATAACACGCTCATTCCATATTTGCATGCAGCTGGTGAAATGAAAACGAAGCCGACACAGCACAGTGTAAAGGAATTGCGTAGTCTAGGAATTCAGCCGAACATGATCGTTGTGCGAAGCGAGTATCCTGTACCACAAGAAATGAAAGACAAGATTGCTTTATTCTGTAACATCAAGCCAGAAGAAGTGATTGAAGCACTTGATGCAGAAACTCTATATGAAGTACCTCTTCGTTTGCATGAACAAAACATGGATCAGCTAGTTGTGGATTACTTGGGTCTTGAAACACCACAGCCTGAACTTTCGGAAGTGGAAGAACTAGTGAAGTTGGTTAAGTCACTAAAAGAAACAGTAACAATCGGTTTAGTTGGTAAGTATGTAGAATTACAAGATGCATACATTTCAGCGGTTGAAGCTATGCGTCACGCTGGATACGCGTTCGATGCAGATATCGATATTAAGTGGATCAACTCGGCAGATGTGACTTCTGAAAATGTAGCAGAACTTCTTTGTGACGT
>NZ_PGVE01000033.1 GCF_002860255.1 Neobacillus cucumis | reverse complement strand
GATGCCAGCTTTTTTTCCGAGTACCCGAAATGTATTCGTCGCACCCATGTTTCCACTGCCATGTTGTCTAACATCCGTTCCATAAAAAAGTTTGCCGATCCACAGAGCGGAAGGGATGGAGCCAAGCAAATAAGCTGCCAGAATGATAACGTAATTTTCCATAGTGAACCCCTTTATGCATGATAAACTATTTTATTATTAGTGTAGCAGATGCATAAGTTCTGGACAATAATAGAATTCTGGAGGAAGATGAAGAACAGCCGGAAAAAGGAATTTCCGCATAAATCGTTCGGTGTGTTGTCATGGTTTGCTCGTTGCATTCCGTACATTTCTTCTATACAATAGGTTGAGCTGAAACAAAACGTTGATTTGACAAGGTTTATCAGAAGATGTATGATTAAAATAACAGAACATTTGTTTGACGGGGGTTTCATTTTGACGAAACAGAAAATACAAAATACGTATGATGATAGTTCCATTCAAATTTTAGAGGGCTTGGAAGCGGTACGAAAAAGGCCGGGAATGTACATCGGTTCGACCGACACGAGAGGTCTGCATCACTTAGTCTACGAAATAGTGGATAACTCGGTGGATGAAGCACTAGCTGGCTTCGGTAATGAAATTGATGTCACAATCCATAAAGACGGCAGTGTCAGCGTACGAGACTATGGACGCGGTATGCCGACAGGGAAGCATGAGTCAGGGAAACCGACTGCTGAAGTCATTATGACGGTCTTGCACGCAGGTGGAAAGTTCGGACAAGGCGGCTATAAAACGAGTGGTGGCTTGCACGGTGTAGGGGCATCCGTTGTCAATGCATTGTCCGAGTGGCTAGAAGTGACGATCCATCGAGAAGGCAAGAAATTTCACCAACGCTTTGAGCATGGCGGTAAACCGACTACAACGCTTGAAGAAATCGGTAAAACTCGAGAGACAGGAACGATGATCCATTTTAAACCGGATACGACGATCTTCTCTACGATTAAATATCAATATGACACACTGGCAGAAAGATTGCGTGAGTCCGCTTTTCTATTGAAAGGTTTAAAGATTACGCTAAAAGAAGAAAGTACAGATAAGCAAGATATCTTTCATTACGAATCAGGTATTGAAGCGTTTGTCGCCTATTTGAATGAAGAAAAAGAAGTTCTACATGACGTAGCGTACCTCGAAGGTGAAGTCGACGGCATTGAAGTCGAATTTGCGTTCCAGTTCAGCGACGGTTATGCTGAAACGATTCTTTCCTTCGTTAACAACGTCCGAACTAAAGACGGAGGGACGCACGAAACCGGTGCGAAAGCTGCGATGACACGTGTGGTGAATGAATATGCACGTAAAGCGGGTTTATTGAAAGAAAAAGATAAAAATCTCGATGGCTCGGATATCCGTGAAGGAATTGCGGCGATCGTTTCCGTACGTATTCCGGAAGAAATTTTGCAGTTTGAAGGCCAAACAAAAGGTAAACTCGGCACGAGTGAAGCGCGAACGGTGACAGATGCGGTCGTTTCTCAGAAAATGCTGTATTTCCTTGAAGAAA
>NZ_PGVE01000032.1 GCF_002860255.1 Neobacillus cucumis | reverse complement strand
CTCCTGTTTTATCCTTTATTTTCTTGAAACCAACTTTCCATTTTTCTTAGAATTTTATCCATTTCATAGGCATTAGAAAGGCTTGGCAAATTGACAAGCAGTGCTTCTTTTGGCTGCTGGATATTTTCACCCTTTTTTTGTAAAACCAGAATACTTTTCGCAGAACTTTTATTTTTAAATATGCTGGTCGGCAACTGCAGCATCCCTTGAATATAAAGATGTTCCTTTAAGTACTCATGAAGCTGTGCCGCCTGCTCACTTTCAAATAGTCCATTAGGAACTAAGAAAAACAAATATCCACCCGGATTCGTGTGCCGGACACTTTGTTCAATAAACAAATGATGAGAATAGGAATGTTCATTATCGGATTTTAATTGATAATCTGCTGCTCTAATATCATTCGGATAATATCCAACAGGTAAATCAGCAATAACGGCATCGACTGGATCGATAAACAATGCTTCCAAGCTGTCCTGATTAAAGAATTCAATTGGATGACCCTGTAAGTTTGCATTAACATATGCCAGTTTAATCAAAATATCGTCAATCTCTACACCAACAGAGGTGATTTGTTTTTTTGAATGATTGATTACCGTAGTTAAAAGATTCCCTGTACCAACGGCAGGATCGAGGAGACGAAAGGATGGTTTCTTCATAAATTTTTCTACCAAATAACCCACAAGCATTCCTACAGAATCAGGAGTCATTTGATGATTGGGCTGGACATTTTCCTTCATTCCTTTTAAAACCACTAATTGAAAGGCCTTTCGAAGATCTTCATTGGAGAAGTTGTCCAAACTAAGCTCACTATATTGCTTCTTGAGCCTCTTGACTGCTAATTCACTTAATTCCTCCTGCAAGATAGCTCCTTGAAACAGATTATCACCTGTCTCGGCAAGTGCCTCTAGATAACTGCAGGCTAATTCCTCTTGTAAAGTAAGGGCAGTTTCATTAAATAATGTAAATAACTGTTCAACTGGAGAAATATTCATTGTTTGCCTCCATTACTAAATTTCCCTTATTCATTTTATACGAGTATCTATTTTTTAAACAAGTAAAAAGGCCTCGCATGAATTAACGAGGCCTCTACTATACTTATTTTGCGTTTCTAGCTGCTTCAAGTGCTGCTTCATAGTTTGGATGGTTTGTTGCTTCACTAACATATTCTACATATACAACTGTATCGCTTGAATCTACTACAAATACGGCACGAGTTAAAAGTCTTAACTCTTGGATGGCTACTCCAAATGCTTCACCAAAAGAAAGGTCACGATGGTCAGAAAGAGTTTGAACATTTTCAATGCCAGCAGCGGCACACCAGCGTTTTTGAGCAAACGGTAAGTCTACGCTCACAGTTAAAATTTTAACATTTCCTAAGCTGTTCGCTTCTTCATTGAAACGGCGTGTTTCTGCATCACAAACGCCTGTATCAAGGGATGGAACAGATGAAATTAAACGAACTTGACCCTTAGTATCGTTTAGCGTCACCTCTGATAAGTCGTTGGCAAGAACTGTGAAATTTGGAGCTTTGTCGCCCACTTTCACTTCATTGCCCAGTAGAGTAATTGGATTTCCTTTAAATGTAACAGTTGCCATTCTAATTCATCCTCCTTTGTCGTATTAAAGCCTTCGTTTAAGACGAATAAACTTTAATTATGTACAGTGTAAATATATCTTTTCAAAGCTATTTTTGCAATTATTTGAACTAGAGAAAATAAATACTTTTGGAGACTTTACTCTGAAAAGAGGGATGCACAAAAAAAGTTAATCTTCCAGTCAGGTGGAAGATTAACTTTTGTCTCAAAATTCGAGATCAACTTTTGGCTGTTGCTGCTGTTGTTGAGATTGTTCTTGTTTATTGGATTGCTGCTGTTTTACCTCATCTTTTTTCGAAAACATTTGCTGTATTTTATCAACTGCCTGTGGAGCCATCTCTAATATTTTTTCGTATAAATGAGTGCTTTCGTCTAAATGAAGCATTTTTACACCATGAGAGTTTACAATTAAGAAAGCAATTGGGGTAATGGACACACCGCCGCCGCTTCCTCCCCCAAATGGATGCTTAGATTGCCCTTGCCCTTGCCCATCTGACTTAGAAGAACCAGAAGAACTATCTAACTTGAATTCACTGCCCCCGGCAGCAAATCCAAATCCAACCTTTGATACTGTTAAAATAACACTTCCGTCTGGAGTTTCTACTGGATCACCTATAATAGTATTTACATCAATCATTTCTTTTAAGCTTTCCATTGCGGTCGTCATCAAACCTTGAATTGGATGGTCAGACATGTTTAATTCCTCCTCTATAAAACGGATTTAGTTTTTTCATCTCAAAAATCTGTGTTGCTGCTTTTTAGGTGCGGTTTCCCGCCCTTCCAGAATTTAATCAGCTTTAATCCTGCGAGAATAGCATACCCAATTCGAAACTGAAACATACATGATATCCTAGTATGGATGACGACTGCCTGAAAATGCGGATTAACCGATAAATACGGCATCTCTTTCAGCCGCATATAATGGCTGAGGAGTCCAACAATTCCTCCTTTGACAGCCCATAAAGCCCCCGTCATCATTCCAGTATGAGCAGCGTCACCAACCCCAATTAATGTTTGCCACTCAAAGTTTTTAATAGTAACCTTTTGTAAAAACTTTTTCACAATGATATTCAATCCAATGACCTTATGAATTATTTCTTTTGAGTTCTGGAGTTTTGTTAAGAAATCATCTTTGGTAAATTGAGATACGCTAGATTCAGAATTTTCGCCAGGGGTCTCTCCCATATGAGATTTGCTTTCCACAACAATACTCGGAGAGTCATCATCCACTTTAATTAAGGGCATTTTTATTTTGTATTTGATTAATCCAAAGAACACCCTTAACTCGATCTTTAAGTCGTCATCATCATTAAGATGGGAATAAAAAATATAGATCGTCAGCTTTGTAAAAATGATTAATAGGAATAAGAACAAAATGATGAGCAGAGCGAGGAACAACCAAAACATTTTCTCACACCCTTTCAGCCCATTATTATTTGCTTTTAATAGAAAAATAAACCTGCTATTCAGATGATGATAGGTATAGCGATAAACTTAGTTCACCAAATGGACCTCACTTTATAAGTCAAAATTTATTCACTTTAATATTGTTTCAAAAAAATGCTAAACTATTTTCAGACATTTTAATTTCGACAGAGTCATCACTAATTCAACATCTTACTGGAGGATAGAAAATGGATAATAGACGAAAAATTTATTTTTATCACAAACGGGATGGGGATATGCTTTTGAAAATAGCACCCCTGAAAGAGCTTGCCACACGTTATGATTTTACAATTGTTGACGATTATCGGCAGGCCAATATTATTGCCAGCGTCGGTGATGACGGGACATTTTTGCAAGCTGTAAGAAAAACAGGCTTTCGTGACGACTGTCTTTATATGGGCATTTCAGTTCTAGATAGTTTAAGTATGTACTGTGATTTTCGAATCAATGATACATCGAAAATGATTGAAGCCATTACCTCGAATGCACAATTGAAGGTGCGCCGCTATCCAACAATAGAAGTAACAGTCGATGGTCAAAGTACGTTTCGATGTTTAAATGAATTAAGTATCAGGTCTGCCATTATTAAGACACTTGTAATCGATGTTTTTATCGATCAGCTGCATCTAGAAACGTTTCGTGGGGATGGGTTAATTGTAGCTACTCCAACTGGAAGTACCGCCTATAATAAATCCGTCAGCGGCTCGATTGTGGACCCGCTTCTCTCCTGCATGCAAGTAAGTGAGGTGGCTTCTGTTAATACGAATCAGTATCGTACCCTTGGAGCTTCCTTTATTGTTGGGAGTGATCGAATACTTACCTTAAAAGTTATTTCGGAAGGAAATGACCATCCAACGATGGGAATGGATAATGAGGCCTTAAGTATCCGTCATGTGGAAACGGTTCAGATCAAAATTAGCGATAAAAAAATTAAAACATTAAAATTAAAAGACAACTCTTTTTGGAATAAAGTGAAGCGGACCTTTTTATAAAAAATAAAACCCTTATCCTTTAAGATTGGATAAGGGTTTTTAAATTAAAGAGCCGCTCTTTTTTCTTTTTGAAGCTTAACCTCTTTTTGGTTAAACAGTTTTGTTTTTGATAAAGAAAAGATAACTAAGGCGGACCAAATAAATATAAAAGATAGCAATTGTACTTTTGAAAAATGCTCTTGATAGACAAACACGCCTAGGATTAAGGTTAACGTTGGTGAAATATACTGCAGGAAGCCAAGTAAGGATAAAGGGATTTTTTGCGCTCCTTTTGCAAAATAAAGAAGTGGTATAGCAGTAGCTGCACCTGCACCTATTAAAAGTAAATCGGTTCCCCAGCCTGCTGTAAATAACGAATTAGCCCCATTAAAAAACAAATAAATCATATAGATCGCTGCAATTGGCGCTAATACTATCGTTTCTAATGTCAGCCCAACCGAGGATTCTACATTAATTAATTTTTTAACCAGCCCATATAACCCAAAAGATAATGCCAGAGTAATAGCTATCCACGGAAATACACCGTGGGAAATTGTAATAATACCAACGCCAATAGCTGCTAAAATAAAAGAAACAAATTGATAGACGGTTAATTTTTCTTTAAGAACAATTATCCCTAATAATATACTAACAAGCGGATTAATATAATAACCGAGACTCGCCTCAATCATATGGCCGCTATTCACTGCCCAGATATAAACAAACCAATTGATACTTATTAAAATTGATGCAAGTGTTAATGCATACATTTGCTTTTTATTTTCCGCAAATCCTCTAAAGGTATGGACAAATAAACTCCATTTTTTTGTCATAACAAGAACAAACAACATAAAAATAAAAGACCAAAAAATCCGATTGGCAAGGATTTCCTTCGCATTCACACCCTCTAAAAATTTCCAATAAATCGGGAGTAATCCCCAAAGAAAGTAAGAAAAGCCCGCATGGATCGCACCCATCTTTGTATCTGTCTTTTTCATCGTCTTTCGATCCCCTTAATGTTTCTAATTTCGAAATACTCTTTATTATACCTCTAAAATTAGAAATTAGAAGACCTTTTTGCCTCCCAAACTTTTCCTTTCAAAAACAAGTTCACATAAAAAAAAAGACGGTGAGTAACCGTCTCCTTAAACGTGTGATCTACGTTTATTTTAGCGCTTTCATTTCTTTTTGACGAAGTTCAATTCGACGTATTTTTCCTGAAGTTGTTTTTGGAAGTTCTGTTAAATATTCAATCTTTCTTGGGTATTTATATGGAGCCGTTAATGCTTTAACATGCTCCTGTAAATTTTTCGTCAATTCCGGGTCAGCAGGATCGACATCATCTTTTAGAACAACAAATGCTTTTACTATAAAGCCGCGAATTTCATCTGGACTTGCCACTACAGCACATTCTTTCACTGACGGATGTTTAACAAGAGCATCTTCTACTTCAAAAGGTCCAATTGTATACCCGGAACTGATGATAATATCATCCCCACGGCCTTCGAACCAGAAATAACCGTCTTCATCCATTTTAGCTTTATCCCCCGTTACATAATAATCACCACGGAACTGCATCGCTGTTCTTTCTGGATCTTTATAATAGCTCTTAAATAAGGCAGGTGTTTCAACATGAACAGATATATCACCTACTTCACCAACGGCACAAGGCTGCCCCTCATCATTAATGATTTCTACTCTGTTTCCTGGTGTAGGTTTACCCATTGAACCTGGTTTTAATTTCATTCCTTTCGTTACACCGACAAGCAGCGTATTTTCTGTCTGCCCATATCCGTCACGAACGTCAATATTAAAATATTTTCTAAAGGTTTCAATGACCTCACGATTCAAAGGCTCTCCAGCGGAAACTGCACTATGAAGGTTAGGCAAATGATACTCTCCTAAATTATCTACTTTTGCCATTAGACGGTACTCCGTTGGCGTACAACAAAGCACATTTACATTATATTTTTGCAGTAGATTTAAATATTTTTGTGGTTCAAACTTTCCGTTATAGACAAGTCCAATGCCACCTGAACCAAGAACTGATAAAAACGGACTCCAAATCCATTTTTGCCAGCCAGGACCCGCAGTAGCCCATACCGTATCTCCACTTTCAATGCATAACCATTTTGCTGCAGCCGTTTTTAAATGAGAAAAGGCCCAGCCATGTGTATGCACCACGCCCTTAGGATTTCCCGTTGTTCCTGATGTATAGGACAAAAATGCCATATCATCTCTATGGGTATCTGCAAGAGCAAATTCAGTATCTGCACTTTTCATTTCCTCATCGAGAGAAATCCAGCCTTCTTCTTTTGCCCCAATAATAAATTTTATCAATGGTTGTGTTACGTTAATAGGTTTAAATTGATTTACATATGGATAATAGCTAATTACGGCTTTAACATCACCATGAGAAATACGATATTGCAAATCTTTTTCTCTAAGCATTTCTGAACTTGGAATAACTACCAAACCTGCTTTTAATGCAGCCAAATAAACTGCGTAAGCTTCAATTAGACGAGGGACTATAACTAAGACGACATCACCTTTTTTCAGGCCAAATTGTGTAAAAACATTTCCTGCACGGTTCACTTGCTCTAGTAATTCTGAATATGTAACTTGTTTGGTTTCACCTGACTCGTTTTCCCACTTTAATGCCACTCGTTCTAAATCACTAGCAAATTTCTCCATTTCCGATACAAGATTATACCTTTCAGGTGCAATTAAATCTTCCCGTCTCATCCTTCTCCCCCTCTAAATTTTTCTTTCTAATAAATTTTTCCTATTTATAATTATACTGAATTTATTAAAGATTTAAAATTATTTATTACAAGACAAAAAGAGAGTGGGAGGTAAACCTCCACACTCTCTGTAGCCATCTTATTCAATTTGATTAACGAGAAAATCCGCCGCCTAATTGTTGTTCAGCCATTGCTACTAGACGCTTAGTGATTTCACCACCAACAGAACCGTTAGCACGTGAAGTAGTGTCAGCACCAAGATTTACACCAAATTCTTGAGCGATTTCATATTTCATTTGGTCAAGAGCTTGTTCAACACCAGGAACTAATAATTGGTTAGAACTATTATTGTTTGCCATGTGATAATCACCTCCTTGTGAGTATAGAATGTGTAGAAATCCTAAAGTTCATTCTATAAACCAATTGGTAATTGTTCACAAAAATTTCATATTTTGCATTTTAAAACAATGAATCAAATTCTGAATGTTGATCATAAGGCTGAATGACAAGCGTTTCAACCTCTTGAACAGCTTCTTCTATTAATGGGTTAAAATTAAAAAAACTTTCATAATGCTGGACTTTCTCCCGTCGAGGCTTTGTTTTAGGAGAGGCTGGAACAAATATGGTACAGCAATCCTCAAAAGGCCGATTCGAAATTTCAAGTGTATCGATTTCATGGGCGATTTTGATTATATCTGTTTTATCCATCGTAATCAATGGACGGAGAATCGGGGTGTTAGTCACCTCATTGATTGTGAACATACTCTCTAAGGTTTGGCTTGCCACCTGCCCAAGACTCTCACCCGTAATTATTGCAAGAGCCTCCTGCTTATTCCGAATTTCATCAGTAATCCTTAGCATCATTCTTCTTGTTGTTGTCATTGTATAGTTTTCAGGTATTTGTTCACGTATAGCTTGTTGAACATCAGTAAATGGGACAATATGAAGCTTAATCGCACTACCGTAAATTCCAGCAAGTTTCTTAGTTAAATCGACTACTTTTTCTTTTGAACGTTCACTTGTAAACGGAGGACTGAAAAAATGTACTGCTTCTATTGCTAAACCGCGTTTCATCGCTAAATATCCGGCAACGGGACTATCAATTCCTCCTGACAACATTAGCATAGCTTTTCCGCTCGAACCACCAGGCAAGCCGCCTGCCCCAAGGATATTTTCACAGGATAAATAAATGGCTTCATTTCTTACTTCGACCCGTAAATTAATATCCGGATTCCTTACATCCACTCGGAGCCCAGGGATATTCTGAAGTAAATAGCCTCCTACGGTGTGGTTGATACCATCAGTATTCAACTCAAACGTTTTATCTGAACGTTTAGGAGTTACTTTAAATGTTTGGCCTTCCTTGTAAAGTGACTTCACTAATTCTAAAGACGATTGTTTTAGTGCCTCTACATTTCTCTCCACCTTAATCGCTGGACTAAAGGATTGAATTCCAAATATATGTTTTAGTTTTTCAATAATTTCTATTCCATTTTCTCCATTTAAAATGACATACATCCGATCCCGGCTAGCCTCTACCCTGATCTTCGGAAAAGGCCTTAAGACTGTCATAACACTTCTTTTTAACTTTTCAACAAATTTATTGCGATTTCTTCCTTTTGTGGAGATTTCTCCATAACGTATTAAAATACGGTCATAATTCATTTAATTCATTACCTTTCGTAATTGGTTTACAGTTTTTTTAATTATAGTAAGGGCTTCTCTTGCCTCTTCTTCCGTATTTTCAAATGAGAGACTGATTCGAATGGAACGATCTGCCAAATCTTCTGAAACACCCATTGCCAGCAGTGTTTTACTTGGTGATTTCTTTTTAGATGAACAGGCACTGGTGGTGGAAACGAACAACCCTTCACGTTCTAATGCATGAAGGAATACTTCTGATTTCATTCCATCTAGTGAAAAATTTAAAATATGCGGGGCAGCCCCTTCCAACGGTGTATGAATAGTCACACCATCAAATTCATTTAACCCTGCACGTAGTTTTTCTTGAATCTTTTTTAATTTTGCTATTCCGAGTTCACCATTTGCCATTGTCATTCTTAGAGCTTTAGCCATAGCAACGAATCCAGCAACATTTTCCGTACCACTGCGTAATTTTCTCTCTTGGTTGCCGCCTGATAATAAGGGGGCAAGTCTAACTCCCTCCCGAATAAACAATGCTCCGGTCCCTTTTAAACCATGGAATTTATGTGCAGATAATGAGCAAAAATCAACCCTGTTCCTGTATAAGGAAAGTGGAACCTTCCCTATGGCCTGAACGGAATCAATGTGAAATAAAATGGATGGATGTTTTTTTAACATTTCGCCAATTTTACCAATCGGCTGTATGGACCCAACTTCATTATTAACCTGCATGATGGAAACTAATATCGTATCTTTCCGAATCGCCTTTTCTACATCATTTACAGAGACATTACTATCTTTGTCCACTGGTAAATACGTAATGTCAAAGCCTCCCCCGGCAAGCTGCTCCATTGCTTCCAAAACAGATGCATGTTCAATACTCGAGGTAATGATATGACGTCCTCTATTTCGGTTTACCATAGCTGCCCCTTTAATTGCCATATTGTTACTCTCTGTGCCTCCAGAAGTAAAATATATTTCAGAGGGCTTTACCTCTAGCAGCTTGGCCACTTGTTCCCTAGATTGTGTCAGCAGTTTCTCGGCCTGCCCCCCCATATTATGCAAGGAGGAAGGATTACCGTAATATTGACTTGAAACCGTTACAAAAGAGTCTAAAACCTCTTTATACGGTTTAGTGGTTGCACTATTATCAAAATAAATCATGTTGTCATCTCCTTCCCGCCCAGACACTTAACAAAATTAAATCTTACCATATTTCATTTATTTGAAAAAGAAAAACCGATTCATGCCCCATGGCTGAATCGGTTAACTATTGATATTATTCTGTAACAGCGGCTGCCTTTATTTTCTTTAATGCTTCGGGATCAATCCCTTCAAGGGAGGCTGCTACCTGCTCTAATGCTTCCTGATACTCATAATGCCTAAATGCATCCTCCGCTTCTGATAACCCTTTAGCAATTGATGGGTAATGACTGCGATAACGATTTCCATACTGAATGGCTTTTTCGGCAAGTGCGACATTTTCTATCAACTCATGAGTAGTTGTCACCAGCTTTTCAACCGTCAATTCTGCAACTTCAAGGTACTGATTTAATGCAGAAACATTAAGCGGCTTTTCCTCAAGCTGATAACGAACATTTTGTATGCTTTCGTTTGTATCTTCAAATAAGAATTTATAATCGGCAGGTAACCCAGGAACATTGTTTTTCTTAACAAGCCTGATTGTCTCCCCCACTTTTTTGGTCATTTCTTTAACCTTTTCTCTTGCTTCCATTTCATCTTTTCTTAACGCTTGTAGTTTTACAGCAAAGACCTGCTGGCCTTCCCGGATCATCTCGAGCTGTTCCTTTATCGAACTCAATTCATCACTTAGCGCTGTTTGAGCCGTTTCATTCATTTTTAGTTTTTCAACTAGTATTTCATAATGCTTATAGACCATTGATAGCTCTTTTTCTAGCTGCCTCTGTGTCTCAAAATCACTGTCTGACAATTGGTAGCTTTGCTGAATGGCTGACACTTCAGCAGACAACTCTTTATTCTCTTTTTGAGCAGCTGCTAAATGCTCATATGCTGCAGATTCATTTTTAATCACATAATGCTTGGCATGAACTTCTTTTTCCAAAAGGTCAAATAGGACATCAATTCGATCCTTTATTTCTTTAATACCTTCCTCTGCACGTTCAATTTCAGCAGTTTCAATGAACTCAAGATTTTCAGATATCTTTTCTTCCAAACGTTTAATTTCTTTTTCCACATCTAAATGTTCTAAATAGTAATTCTGCCCGATCATTTCACGATGTCCTTCTAAACAATCGGATAACATATTTGGCAGCAATGATTGGCATTCAATTAGCATCTGAGGAATTAATTTCATATAGTGTTTAATCGTTGTAAGCTGGCTATGTATTAGTAAAACGACTTCACGTGCTTCTAGATAGTTTCCGAGGGTGGTTTTCTCATCAAACTCTTGAAATTTTAGTGCCACGTCATTTAGCAGATTTTCTAAATGCTTTTCCGAATTGCCAAAACTGTACCGGTGAGCAAGCAGTATTTTTTTAGCTTCACGGTACATTTCTTTTGACTCTTCAATCTCTACACGATTTTTCTCCTCACTGCCGACCAACTCATGTAATTCTTCCAAAATCTTTTTAATTTGATTTTCAGTTTCCTGCAATTTTGTATCAATTGATTTTTGTACCTCTTTTGCTTTTTTAAAACGATAACGGTCAATATACTCTTCCGCGTCAAAAAGCATCTCTTCCAAATCAGGGAGTTTTACAGTTACTACATCATCCCATTGATTTCGCCAGCCTTCAAAGAGCTCCTCTGTTTGTCCAGTCATATTTAACTGTTTTACCTTGGACATTTCTTCAAGTATTGGCCTGTTTAACAAATCAATTTTCCATGCTTCAAGCCGGTCCATTTCTTTAAAGTACTTTCGCTTTATTAAATATCCCCATACAAATAAGGCTAGTAATAGGATGAAAAATCCAATGAAATACTTCACAAGTAAGCCCCCTATTTCAAACAACAATGATTCAAATTATTGCTGATCCATTTATATTAAAAAATTATTTAATATTCTCATTCATTGCTATTATGATACCATGTAAACGACATTTTTTGACTATTAATTTCAATTTTTTTGTAAAATAGAAAAAAAAATAGCGATAACCGCTATTTTATCACTGCCCCCTTCATCATCGGACCTTCAAAGCTTAAGGTTTTATCAATCCAAGCATGAAGGTCTTTCAAATACTTTTGTTCAAAAAACGGCTCATTTGGGAAAATGTATAAAACTTCTCGCATATATTGTGTATTCATAAATGGCATCATTAGCAAACCCTTTAATTGAATAATTAGATAAGGTATCGAATGGGGCCGAAACTCCTGCCATTCAAAACCTCTTTCAAATATCTTCTGTAAATAATATTTTTCTTTTAAAGAATAAGTGGACATAATTTCTCTTACCACTTGAGAATCCATGGACATTTCCCGATAGACAAAACTGGCAAGTTGACTATTTTCACATTGATAATGTAGTAAATCCGAGACAATCCTCTTTAAACATTCTTTTGCGCCACGATCAATGGAGAGATACGCTTCTTCTATCTTGCCGATATACTGTTCAAAAAAATGCATAAAGCAATATTCTAAGAGTCCCGCTTTATTATTAAAATAGTAGGCAATGGTAGCAGTGTTTACTCTTGCTAGATTGGCTATATCCCTAACAGACGTCCCTGAATACCCATTTGAATTAAATAATGAAATAGCAGCCCTTACAATTGCTTCCTTTGCATTTTTCTTCATGTATTTTCCCCCTTAAGGTATCCCTACATAAAGGATTTCTTTATAATCCTGACTATTCCTTTATGAAATTATCGACAAAGTATGCTCATTTTCTTCTAATTTTGATAAAATAAAAACTAATTCTTAAGAGAAAAAGGTGAATCATCTTGTTTAACGTCGAAATGTATACCGGAAGTCGTGAAGAAAATTATGAGCTTGTGAAAAAACAGTTGCAAGCCCTGCTTCATGATGAAAAGAATCAAATAGCCAATCTTAGTAATACAACTGCACTATTAAATCAATTTCTTGACCGTATCAATTGGGTTGGATTTTATTTATTGGATACAAATGGAGAGCTTGTTCTAGGTCCATTTCAAGGGTTGCCTGCTTGTGTGAGAATTCCTCTTGGTAAGGGCGTTTGCGGAACGTCTGCTTTAAAAAAGGAAACCCTCCGAGTTGAAGATGTTCATCAATTTCCAGGTCATATTGCCTGTGATGCAGCTTCCCAATCTGAAATTGTGATTCCACTGACAAAGGACGGGGAATTATTTGGCGTGTTAGACATTGATTCTCCTGAAAAGAATCGCTTTGATGCTCTGGATCAACAAAAACTTGAAGAGATTACAGCTATTTTAATGGAGCATATTTTGTAAAACTTTAGATTAGACATAAACCTAATTGGAAAAAGCACAGATTTTCATTCTGTGCTTCTTTTTTATATAATATTTTGATAACTCGCCAAACTGGTATCCTCTTGAATGACTACCTTGTTCTTCCCTGTTTCTTTTGCACGATATAATGCTTCATCGGCTCTTTTAAATAAATATTGATAGGTATCGTTCCACTCTTTTTTCCAGCAGGATACCCCACAGGATACCGTAATATGCGGGTCTGAGCATTCCGATACTTTGTTTAGGATTCTTTGCGCGATGGCAACTCCCGTTTCCAGCGGTACCCGGGGCAGATAGATAGCTAGCTCCTCCCCACCCCAGCGTGCACCAATATCACTTTCTCTAATACTTCCTTTTATTAAATTGGCAACTTGGACTAGAATCATATCTCCAATTTGGTGGCCATATGTATCATTAATTTCTTTGAAATTATCAATATCTATAAGTATAAAGGTTCCTTCCTGATCTATATTCATAGATTGTTGAATTTTTTCATCTAAGAACTTTCTTGAATGCAGCTTTGTAAGATGATCCGTGATCACTAGTTTTTCAAGTTCATCTCTTAATAATGCATTGGTAAGTGCTAAAGATGAATGATGGACGAGAGATTGAAGCAGTTTAAACGCTTCAAACGGAAAAAAGTAAGGATCTTGGTGCATAATAATGGAGAAGCCTTTCAACTTCTTACTGATTACCACTGGTACAGCCATAATAGAATGAAATACTGTATGAGGTTGTTTGGGAATTTCTAAATCTCCTATAAATAATGGTTCATTACTCTGTTGAAATTTCCCCTTTATATAGTCAATATAGATTCGAGCCTGCTGTGTATAGAAGAAAGAAGTAGACCCAGGGATTACTTTTGCTTTTAGCTGGTCCTTACTAAATAAGAAAAAACCTACTTCTTGAGCCTCAAAGGAGTCTTTAATTTGCCCAGACATAAAGGTCAAGGTTTCTACTAAAGGCTGATTTGAATTTAATTGGTGTGAGGTTTTATTGATTAATTGCAAGTCTGAAATGGTTCGTTGCGCTTGTTGATGTATTTTAGCATTTTCTAAGGCAGCGCCTGCACTATTTGAAAGTAAACCAATAAACTCTGCCTCAACAGCAGGAAATTCAGTTACTTCCGGTACAATTACTTGCATAACACCATATATCGCTGACTTACCTTTTAAGGGGGCATAGAGAATCGCATGATTGGACACCTCTGAGCTTTCAAATTGTATTTGGCCAGACTCATAGGCATTTATGACCATCATATTTTCACTATCGTATTCTAGATCAATGATCGGCAAGTCATTATGATTATAGGAATCAAGGGATAAAAGTAAATAATAGGAATAACTTGGATATATCTCTTTTAGCGTAATAAATATTTCTGCTAATAAGTTATCCACTTCCAACGTCGAGTAGAATTTTTCTGATATTTGAAATAATTTTTTATACTTTTCTGCATCCAATAGTAAATCCCCTTTAGAGAATACATTTTGCATTTCAGTTGTCGGAAATTCCAAATAAATACATAGCACCCTAATTATAGTTAATTTTAGGATACTTTTGGAATATACTTTTAGAAATTTTTATTAATTTTTCAAGAAAATTTCCGTGTTCATTTTGGTTTTTAAAAATATACTTGACTTAACATGTATAAAAATCATATAATACTCTTTGTGTAAAATATATGCAGCCTATTGAGTTTACTTTATTGGTCTCATTTTGTTCCTCAAACATTTTTGATGGTGCATCTTGTAACCCTTAGCTGCTAGGGCGAAGGTGCATGAAAACAAAATGTCTATTAAAGAGTCTCATAACGGTTTTTATTTTACCCAAATAAAAACACTAAGGAGGAGTCATTCATGGCTCGTTATACCGGCCCAAGCTGGAAACTATCTCGTCGTCTTGGAATCTCTCTAAGCGGCACAGGTAAAGAATTAGAAAAGCGTCCTTACGCTCCTGGACAACATGGTCCAAACCAACGCAAAAAGCTTTCTGAATACGGATTACAATTACAAGAGAAGCAAAAGCTTCGTCACATGTATGGTGTAAATGAGCGCCAATTCCGTACTCTTTTCGAAAAAGCTGGCAAATTATCCGGTATCCACGGTGAAAACTTCATGGCTCTACTTGAATCACGTCTAGATAACGTTGTTTACCGTTTAGGTCTTGCTCGCACTCGTCGTGCTGCTCGCCAATTAGTAAACCACGGTCATATCCTAGTTAATGGTTCTCGCGTAGATATCCCATCATACCGCGTAGCTGCTGGTCAAACAATCAGCGTTCGTGAAAAATCACGTAACCTTGATGTGATCAAAGAAGCAATCGAAGTTAATAACTTTGTACCTGATTTCTTAACTTTCGATGCTGACAAGCTAGAAGGAACTTTCACTCGCTTACCTGAGCGTTCTGAACTTCCAGCTGAAATTAACGAAGCTCTTATCGTTGAGTTCTACTCTCGTTAATTAAAACGAGTTGTAATCTGTACGAATAAAAACCCTAGAAACGTTGATATTACTCAACTTCTAGGGTTTTTTATTTTTGTCTGCTTTGTAGAATAATGTATTATCCCCCAATTTGTTGGGGGAGGTTTTGGGGGAAGTTTTAAGTAAAAAAATATATATGTGGACAGGCGCATTTTATTTTCACAGTCAGACTACCCGTAAGGAGACTTATTTACACATGTGTTTTATTTATTTTCGAGGTCACATCGGTCATAAAGACCTTAATGACCTCGAAATTTACTATTAGAGAGCAGAGTCAATAAAGATTTTTATTATTCAAGTTGAATTATTTTTTATGGATGATAATTGGATAAAAATGTTTTAGCAATACAGGCAATAAAAATATAATCCCTACGAGATACCGATGTTATTGCAGAATGGTTACATCATGACGAGCATTCATTTTCATATAAACATAGAAAGAAATATTATAATAAAAAAGCTAACATTTTCAGGAGATTTAACCTAAATATCTTAAATATGATATAAAACAACGGAGGAAAAATAGTAGGACACCAGAGGACAATTTAGATGTAATAAAGTATAAAGCTTCTCAATTGAGTGGGCTTTTTCTCCTTCAGTAGGCCTTGCTTCTTCAACAAACGCCCCCGTTAGCTTAACAACTCGAACTAGTTATTATTACTTTTTGTTCTTTAAAATCAACATTTCAAAGACGAAAGCAATTAGGCATAATCCCATTACTGAATCAATTATATTTTGAACCAATATTGAATCAATTTTTAAAATACAAGTGATAATTTCAGTAAATAGAATAAGAAAGAAAAACAACCGCAATATTTTTTGGTTTTTTGAAAGATTAGAAACAGGTTCAAAAAAAGTATTTATTAACTTCATAAAAATTCTCCAATTTACCGTTTATTTATTAATTTCATTATAACTAAATTATGGTGATAATCTGTCTTTTTACTTGCCCAATTATTGGTATTTCTTCTTCAACTATCCTGGTACGTTAATGGAACAAGGAAAAGGGCTGCTACAGCAACCCAATATTCAACTCTTGCACCCAATTAGTTCAGTTTAAATAAGGTATCAGCATCATTTAAAAATGCGAATAATCTGTTTAAATCTTTAAGGCTTTGTGTACTTGTCCAAACCATTTTTATTACTTTTGAATTTATTATAGTGAGGATCGAAATGATTATAGTAGGGATGTATGTAATTAAAATAAATTTATATTAGAACATTCGAAACCATTAATCATTTATGAAAGTATTTCAATAATATAATGGCCGAAGGAGGTAAAACAATGACAAAGGTTCTTAATTTTACTATACCTGCGGATGGCACAATCACAAGTCCTTGCAACAATGAAACTATAGTTTTAACAGGAAATACTCATGTATTAATTACTGAAACAGTGGATGGTAATGGAGGTTTTCATTTTAAATTTCATGTTAATACTCAAAACCTTTTGGGGACAGGTCTAACAACGGGTGCCCAATATAAATTTGTATCAACATCAAATGCCGAACAAAACACTGGACCTTCTGGCTTTCCATCTGAATTTACCGCGATAGATACCCTTAGGGTAATAGCCCAAGGTACAGTTCCGAATTTCCAAACGCATGCTATTAGCAAAGTTACATTCAATGCGAATGGTGACCTCACTGAATTTAAAATAGATTTCGATTCAGAATGCAAATAACCTTTAAATACCATTAAGTAGAGGATGATTTCCGATCCTCTGCTTTCTTTTTTGACTCTTTTTAACGTTTTAATTAACTATTGAAATAATCCAATTTAAAAGTCAACTATATGTAACAATTAGTTGCATAAAATAAGAGAACGCTTTTGCACTAACCTGCCCCTTCGTATTATAAGGTCAGCCAGAAAATATTTCTGGTTGACCATTTTTTATTAGGTCTTATTATAACAGTAGCCAGGGTAAACAATCTCTACGATAGTCATATTTTTAACCTTGAAATCTTGGTTAAGATTGGTCTCCAATACCAAGAGCATCTATCCAATATTGCGGATGAAATAGATGCCCTCGCTAGTGAAATTGAAGAATATGAAATCCTTCAATCTATCCCTGGAGTCGGAGAAAAAATCGCTGCAACGATTATTTCTGAAATCGGTGAGATAGATCGGTTTAATAATGCCAAGAAGTTAGTTGCATTCGCTGGAATAGATCCGAGTGTTTACTCTTCTGGGAAGTTTACTGCATCGGTAAACCGAATAACTAAACGTGGCTCGTGTAGACTTCGCCATGCCTTGTATATGGCTGTTCAAAGTGGTATTCGGGATTCCCGTAAAAAGAAAACAACTGATGAGATTATTCCACGCAATAGAAGACTACGTGAGTTTTACGATAAGAAACGCGAAGAAGGAAAACCCTTTAGAGTAGCGATTATTGCATGTGTAAACAAACTCTTACATTGGATTTATGCCTTACTAAAAAGCAGAACAACTTTCCAAGAAATAGCATAGGAACTATATCTAACTAAATACAACAAAACCTTCCAATAAGTGTACAACGGAAGGTTATTTGGCATGAACATTTTTAGTATATCAGATGTTATTAAACTTTTTATTGAAAAATGTTGACAAACTATTAGCTGGTTTAGCTTAAGTACACTCTTTCACAAAGTCATAAATTCGTTGGAACCTTGAACAAGAAAATAGTTGCAGCTCAATGAATATAATTATCTTCTTTTGATACTTCTTTATTGGTTATTCCACTTGCAAAATCTTTCCAACACATATCTATTACCTTACAAGGATAAATCACTCTAATTTCAAAAAATATTTTTTAATAATCCTCTCTCAAAGTCTAAAGTGTCATTTATTCTGGCTTCTTGTATAGTAATAAATAGAGGAGTGAAAGGGTATGGCAAACAAAAAACATAAACAAGCAACAAATAAAAATTCCAAACGTAAAATCACTAAATTTATCCTTTATGCAAGCATAATTGTTTTTTTAGTTAGTTCTTTATTTTTACTTCTGTCAATTATTTTTAATGAGAACCTGGTTATGTCGGAAATATTCCTTTTGTTAGCTGGAGCAGTTTTTTACCTTCCGTCTTCACTTATAGTTGCTTATAGGTACAAAATGGTCAAAGTCATCGACAAAATAGTGATTCCTTTGTTTGTTGTAGGGGCTTTGTTTTTTTCTGCAAAGTGGGTCTTTTCAGCGGCACAGCTGTATCTTGATAAGGAGGCATACGATCAAAGAAATTTTAAAATTGCGAAAGGCATTCCATCTGAAATTACCTATGATGGTTCTAAGAATGTTCCCGATTATATTGATACAATCACAATAGACGATACAGAAATAAAAGTTTCACATTTGTATATTGTTGAAAAAGATTTTAACAAAAGATTGAGGAATAAACCTCTAAAGATTAAGTACCTCCCAATAAGCAAGTATGCTATTAGTGTTGAAAAGTACCAGTGGAAAAAATGGAGCCAATAATTGAACATCCCCCTTTCTTCAACTAACCTGTCATCTTAGTTTAGTTAACGACCTATATGATGCACTATTAAATTATTCCAAGTTGATTTCCAATTCTTTTTGGTTATTCGGGCTTCGTAAATTTCTACTCGTTCTTTAGTCTCTGCAAAAAAAAGAGTGGGCTTCACTTCTAAATTAATAACATCATTAATGCCGCAAGGAGCGATTAATTTCACATTATCTCTTTCATCTAATTTTACTCCTAATGCCGTTGCTGTTTCTGGGAACTTGGAAATAGCGTCAATGGAAGAAGAATAGGGAGGCATATTACTTTTAACGTGCATTCTTGCTTCATTCTTTACAGACCAAGGAATGTTCAGCATAAGGGTTTTAAGCTTTTCCTCAAATTTCTTTTCCATTAATTCATCAATATTTATAGTGTCAAAATAAATTAAATCAATATCTGGGATTGGAGTTCTTTCATTGAAAATATGTAGTGTGTCCCATATTTTTGAACGAACAAATCCCGCACATATCCACCAATCAGGCAATTTTAATGATTTTGCTGCTTTTAAAATGTCCATCATCCATTTATCTTCTGTAATAAGTTCAATGATTTTTTCCTCATTTATCAATGTAAAATTACTCCTTAAAAATGTTTATTACATTAATAATTCGTTTACCTCGAATACTTATCCTTCTTAACTAACCTGCCCATATAGTTAAAGTACAATTCTTCACAATATGTTCGTATTACGAAATAAACGCCTCTAATTACCTACAGAAAAGAAAATTTTTCCATGTTAAAATTAAAATACAATAAAATCACTGGGAATTTTTTGACTTTTTTTAGTCTCCTCCCCTAAAGGAAAGGAGGTTGTAAGAATATGTCTTTAGCCTATACCCAAATTTTGTTTGAGACCATGAGATATTTTAATCATACCGAGATTTATTCAACTTTCAAAGAAGAAGATCAAACCCCAATCTTGTCTGTGTGCTTTAAAAATAATCAATATGAAATAACCTATCACAAGACTCAAAATATCGAACTTTATGATAAACTTGAATCTGTACTAACAATTATTCATGGATTGTAACCTCAGTAACATCCTCGAAAGCACTCGCTCAAACTCCCCCGTCTTCACCTCAGCGCGGATTTGCAATCGTGCCTTGATTCGTAGTACACATAGTTTATTACTATTTAACTTTTTTTTATTACTTAATCTCCTTTTACGTCGCAATTTAAGTCATATAGGCATTAAGCGTTTTTTCTTCCACTAAATTACCCCTTTTATTATGTATTCAAGATTAGTAAAAAAATATCCTTCTTGTGCTTACCTGCCCCTTTAGTAGAGTAGAAAACTGAT
>NZ_PGVE01000031.1 GCF_002860255.1 Neobacillus cucumis | reverse complement strand
ATCAGTTTTCTACTCTACTAACTAGCAGTTTAGTTTAAGTACATTTCTTCACAAAGTTACAGAAAAAGCCGTTCATCTTAGTTCATAGGGGAAGAAAAATCGGCTTTTTTCTTTCATTCGATTTTAAACAATAACACTTTTTTTCATCATCTTCTTCAATTTTTCTTCTGTAGATGAACCCTCGACAGGTGTATAAATGCTACACCAAAAATCTGTAGCTCCATGAACTTGTAAAGAAGTTAAATTAAAAATCATTTTACCTGCCTTGGAATGTCTGAATTCAATCAACACTTCGGGAGCCATATTTACTTGATTTTCTTGCCATAAAGATTGAAAATCCGAATTAAGATTCGACATTTCTTCAAGAAATTGAGTGTACCATTCATCCCCCATATTTTGCCCATAATAAACCCTAAAGATGGAAAGAAATCCTTTCACAAAATGCTCCCAATTGACAGCAAGAGTCCTCAACTCTTTCCTCGTAAACACTAAGCGGATCAAGTTTCTCTGTTCAATCGGTATTTGTTCAAAATCCAGAAAAACATAGGATGCAGCAGGATTCCACCCAACGATTTGGAAATGTCGGTCTGTAATCAGAGTAGGACAGTATTTTAATTCTGTTAAAATTTTTTCTAAAGAAGGGGAAAGTTTTGTTTGTAAAACTTCATGTTTATACACATTTGTGTTAACTTCTAATGCTAAATCGTATAGATACTTTCGTTCATCATTATTTAACTGTAAAGCAGATGCTATAGAATCTAGTACAGAAGATGAAACCTTAATATCTCGCCCTTGTTCTAGCCATGTATACCAGGTAGTGCTCACTCCCGCTAACTGGGCGACTTCCTCCCTCCTTAGACCTGGAGTTCTCCGCCTAGTTCCCTTTGGTAATCCCACTGATTGAGGTTGTATATTTGCACGTTTTGACTTTAAAAACTTTGATAGAGCTTGTAATCTTGTTTTACTATTCATGTTTAATTACTCCTGTCTTAAAACGATAATCATATTACTAATTATACTATGATAAACAACAACTTGTAATAGGATAAATACAGTGCCAAAATATAGATAATCTAATAAAGAGGGGGAAGAACTATGGAACGAGTTGTGATTACAGGGATGGGAGTCGTGTCACCCTTGGGTAACAACGTTGAAACATTTTGGAGGAATTTAACCGAAGGTAAGTCTGGAATTTCTTACATTAATATGTTTGACGTAAGTAAACATAAAACCAAAATTGCTGGATTAGTTAGGGATTTCAATGCTGAGGATATGCTTGGTCAGAAGGATGCAAGGCGCATGGATAGATTTTGTCAATTTGCTCTAGTTGCAGCTGAACAGGCATGGAACGATTCCAATCTGAACATAAAGGAAATAGATTTAGAGCGTTTTGGTGTATATATTGGTTCGGGAATAGGTGGAATTGAGACTTTGATACAAAATATTGATGTACTTCGAGAAAGGGGACCACAAAGGGTAAGTCCAACAATGGTGCCTTCGATGATAGCAAATGCAGCTTCAGCACAAATAAGTATCAAATGGGGGGCTTTGGGACCTTCTATGGCACCTGTTTCCGCTTGTGCAATTGGAAATACAGCTATTGGAGAGGCTTTCAGAATTATTCGGTATGGTATGGCGGATGTAGCATTTGCTGGAGGGGCTGAGGCAGCCATAACAGAATTGTCTCTAGCCAGTTTTGGGAATGCAAAAGCGTTGTCTTCGAGGAATGATGAACCAAGTGCTGCTAGTCGTCCTTTTGATGCGAATAGAGATGGATTTGTCATGTCTGAAGGTGCAGGAATTTTAATACTTGAATCTTTAACACATGCTTTACACAGAAATGCACGAATTTATGCTGAAGTAATTGGATATGGTGCTAGTTCTGATGCCTATCACATGGTTTCTCCACATCCAGAAGGTAAAGGAGCCTATCTCGCAATGAAAATGGCTTTAAAAGATGCGTCCCTTTCTACTGATGATGTAGATGTAATTAGTGCTCATGCTACAAGTACAGAGATAGGTGACATATCTGAAACAAATGCCATAAAAAAATTGTTTGGCGAACAAGCATACAAGATACCAGTTACAGCTAATAAGTCGATTACAGGACATTTATT
The DNA here is from genome assembly GCF_002860255.1 of Neobacillus cucumis. Classification (GTDB taxonomy): domain Bacteria; phylum Bacillota; class Bacilli; order Bacillales; family Cytobacillaceae; genus Neobacillus; species Neobacillus cucumis_A. The sequence goes on along the minus strand of NZ_PGVE01000031.1, from coordinate 48,940 downwards.
AGGAGCAGCTGGTGGGGTTGAAGCTATTGCATTAGCAAAAAGTCTCCAAGAAGGAATCATACCGCCTACTATCAACTTAGAACACCCCGATCCATTATGTGATTTAGATTATGTACCAAACGTAGCCCGACAAACAAATCTCAAAATAGGGATCTCCAATTCATTTGGGTTTGGTGGGCATAATGCAGTCATTGCTTTAAAAAAATATGAAATGTAAAAAATAGATTATTATGCGGTTATCAGTTTCCAGTGCTTTGGAACAAGCCGATTTTCCAAATGAAAATCAGCTTGTTCTTTTTTTGGGCGGGGTATTAACTTTTAATGACTCCCACTCTCCACATTAACTTTGGCTTTATTTATATTAGGTATAGCCAGTCTAGTTGGAAATTTAGCAGGAGAAAAGCTACTTACCAAAAATGTTCGTCTGTTACAGTTTTTATAAATAGTAAATGTAAGTTTGTGAACATTTGTACTTAAAGTAAAAGGGGCGTTATTTCAATAAATAAAAAGCCTTTACCGGTAAAAACTTAATTATTATCGATAAAGGCTTTTATATTTAGATTGGCTTTTTTTATAATTGTAATGCTGCTTTTTTAATGACTTCGTAGTTTTTATGATTGATAACGGTTACATTATTTTCATAAAAAATATCCGTAGGATTAATATGTATTTTAATCATTACGGAGTTTTCATAAACCTTTTCTACAAGCCCGATAATTCCTTTGTTAGATCGAATCTGATCATTTACCTCTGCAATATTCATGAAGTCTCACCCTTTTTAATTATAATTTACAGAAAATTCACTAATATCGCAACCCTTTATTTCAATGAAGAGTAAAAACACCCATATATGAATGCTACAAGCGAATATTTTAAAATGGGAAGAGATGTACTTAAACAATAGGAGAAGAAAAGTTTAAGAACAAAATAGACGTATTTAAGGAATAATTTTCTAAGATAAAAAGCAATATACAAATGGTTCACTTAATACTTAAGTAGTAGTAAATTACCATAAATGCTTTTTTCTTAAGTGAGTGGCTTTGTATTCAACACATAATAGAAGAAGCTATCCTTGAAAGGTGGAGAAACGTTGACAAACCGTTATAACAATAGAAATCAGCCACATACTGGAGGAAGTAAAGCAGCAGATACGGAATTCGGTGCAGAAATTGGACAAAGTAAAAAGGCTAGGAAAAAAGCGGCAAGAGAAAGAAAAAGTAATAGCTAAAAATAAAAATGGATAACCAAATTATATAGAATGGTTATCCATTTTTATTTTTTAGTTGGAGGGCAAAATTACTCCTTGTTAAACTACCGGGGTGCTTATGCTCAACAATCGGGGTTTCTGCGGCTGCCTTTTCCTTGTTCAACTAATGGGTAGCTTGAATTCAAGATGATATTCCTGCGATGATCGCTGCGGCGGTCAATTATGCTTGTTGAAGTCAATTAATTTAATAAACATAATAAGTTCGAATTGTTCAATTACATAGTTAAAATTTGATAAGGTGTATTATACTTTCTAGTTTTACAAATACTTTTAAAAACTGTAGAACCGGTATGAACATGGTTTGTGATATTAATTACATGGGGCGACGAGTTTCATCGCCATTTTCGTTTTTCTAAACCGTTCTAAAGAAACTAAGCAAGAACGTAAAATGTATATTGCAATTAATGATTGGTGGATTTGTATGGTCCCAACTCCAGACAGAATATCTTATTTGGCAAATCAAAAAAGATACAAAAAGCACTAAATAAATCCTAATAATATTTTTAAACTCCATTCCATCATTGTAAGGAGATAAGAATGCGAATTATTTTATACTCAGCTTTTATTTTTGCTGCTTATAAGTGGGGTGATTGGAAAAATTGGCGCAAATATTATCCCACTTTCTTATTTTTGATAGGTGGCGATTTTTTTTATAATGCCTTACTTCGAAACCATAGATTTTGGAATTTTACCAAAGGTATAATCGGGGAAGATATACTACACGGTCATCTTATTATTAGCCTTTTTGTAATGTTTTTTTCTTATACATCCACCCTGCTAATATACCTAGGGAGATTTCCACATCAAAGATTAAAACAACTTTTTTGGATATTGCTGTGGGTCTTAATTTATACTTTCATTGAAATTTCTAGCAATAAGTTAAATTCGATTGAGTATCATTACGGTTGGAACATTTATTGGTCACTACTTTTCAATATAATAATGTTTACAGTCCTAAAGATTCATGTTAGTAAACCTTGGTTAGCGTGGATAATTTCAATTTTATTTTTAATTTTTCTTTCCAACATATTTAATTTGCCCAGGGAATCATTTGATTAATGATTCCCCTATTTATTTGAGTTCGCCCTCGGAAGCATTTCTTATTGAAATAACTGGTAGTTTAGTGGAATAGGATTGGAAAATAATTTTGAGGAATTAGGAAAATATAACAGTTAAACCATAAGAATAGGATTGAATCATTTTTATGATTAAAACAGAATTTTTATTTAAAGATGTACAAGATAAAAGGATGAATTTTTTAGAAGCATATCACAAATTTTGGTTAGAGAATGCCTTTTTAACTTGGCAATGGTGGATATTATTAATAACAACAATTTTAATATGGATATTATGGGTAAAATTTGTCGATAGAAAGCGAGTTCATTTGCTTTTAAACTTCGGGTTAATTATTGGCGGACTTTCAGTTACACTTGATGTGATTGGCACCAATCATGGTGCATGGGCATATCCCATTCATTTATATTGGGCTTTTATTCCCCCACTAATACCTTTCGATTTGAGTTATTTACCAGTATTTTATATGCTTATTTATCAAAGATACGGGCAACGATGGTTCAACTTCCTTTTAGCTCTTATTGTTTTTTCTGCCTTTATATCATTTATAATTGAACCGATATTTCACTGGGTAGGAATTTACGCCTTGTACAAGTGGAAATATTTATATTCTTTTCCGATATACCTTTTATTAGGATGTTTTGTGAAGGTTTTAGTTGAATTAATTAATAAAAAGCTACATTAGGCAAAGGGGTATAACTTCGTCAAGAGGTAGTACCCTTTTCATATTCAACGAAATGTGAGTTTGTGAAGGAATGTACTTACACTAAAGGGGGCTTGAGTTTAACAAAGGAGGTTGCTGCGGCACCTCCTTTTCTTATTGAACAAACAGGGGCTTATATACAGTATCAGCAATAAAAACGTTGATCTGATGAACCTTATATCACTGTTTACATGTATTTATAGATAAGCGTTTAAGAACTTGACTTTGAAAATAATCAATCGTCATCGTTAAGGGCGGGGCGAATCCCTCCTTACCGACCGTTCCAAAGGCATCCTTGACACTGAGCCTCCGGCAGATATGATGTGGCAGCCCTAGCCGTCATCCCCCTAAGGGCGCTCCCGATGGTCGCTGGGGGGCTGTCAGCTGGACAGCCTATCATATCCACCTTCTCAGTATCAAGGACCGCTTACGCTTGCCTTTTCCACTAGAGTAGATGTCAATCCCGATAAATTCATTAAGGTCAGAGCAATGACGATCTTACTCCCACTCGGATATGCCAACATGAGTTTTCCTTTATCATTGTTTACGTTGAAAACTATAATTTCCTACTGTAGATAATGTGTCTACAAAGATAGAAAAATGGCATTTTTGGTATCTATACTTACGTTAAATACGGTGAAAAAACATACTGTAGATAAGATGCAGGTTAGTTAAATAAGTAAAAATTCCCAGTAGAAAAGGTAAGTAGAATTTTGAGAAAATGGAGTTTGGAAGACAAAAAATGAAGGCGGTTATTCAATGAAGAAAAACCTTTTTGCAATTTTAATGTATACGTTATGTATTGTCGGGTTAATCCTTACATTATTTATTATTTATAAAAACATTGATAATTCATTTGCCACTAAATTTGTACTTGGCTATTTGATTTTTCTTGTTTTATTTGTTTTTTATTTCGTAATTGGAACGATATTAAATTTAAGTAAAATTGAATGGGTAGATATAAGAAAAAGATTATATAAATTCATTATTAGCTTTGTCCTAATTAGTTGTCTCGGTTTGATTTATTACTACTTTAAAAAACCATCAGAAATAAATTTTCAACAGGTTTTATTTTTGCCTTTCGCTATATCACTCGGTTCAGCTTTTTCTGATTTACCTTTCATCAAAAAAAATAACTATTAACTTGATTAAGGCTATCGAATGAAAGCGTATAAAAGATCCAGCTGCCATTGCAATTTGGTGACTTTGACTTTTCAGATAACGTGGCAGGATAGTGCTAAAAGAAAACTAACAGTAAAATATTGCAGGATTAGGAGACGGATTTTAATGAAATGGAATCAAATTGTTGCATGTATTGGGCTTATCTTTATCCTGATTGGGTTGTTCCAATTATATCAAATCAAAAGGGAAGTTAAAATATTGGATAAAGAACAAAATATATCTGAAGAAACGTCAAATAAATGGGTTAAAAGAGTTACTATCATAATTGTTTGTGAAGTGATAGGAACAATTTTGGGTTTAATTCCTACGATAATTCAAACCATTCAAACCATCTTTAAATAAAACAAATGGATCCTTTCGTTTTTCGCAACATAGGGACTGTATCTAGTCTTTTTTCATAACGTTATTGATGTAATGGAACAGGTTAGTGAAGAAGGAATTAAGCAGGTTGAGACTCCCATAGAATATAAAGCTGGAATGAACTGCATTCTACTCCCTCATAAAAAGTTGGTGCAATGGTTTCCAGCCCATTGCGAATAGTTCAATTTTGCGAAAAGAGGTTATCAACTTGAATTTACACACTCAATTAGCTTTGGGGAACTTTGGAGATACCCTTGGCAGTATTTTGACTTTACTTATTTTAATATTTACAATTCCTCTTTTAATTTGGTTAATTATTTCATTGGTTTTTTTGGTATCTTATAAGAAGAAAAAAGCAATAAAATGGTGGGGAATTATTGTTGGGATATGTTGTTTTTATGGAATTATTGTATTAGGATATTCGAAAATATTTAACGGGGCACCATTCACTATTGCACAGAGAATACATGTATATATACCCATGTCGGTTCATGTTTTAGAGGACTATCAAGAAAGTACGATAGATTCAGAGACAGAGTATGAAGTGATTCGGTTTAGTCACCCTCAAATGAATCAATTCATCCAGGCAATCAGAGATAAAGGTTGGAAATATGGAACTGTTGTTCCAAACTCAATGCGACATCCAAAACCTAATGACTTCCAAGATCTAATGGTAAGCAAAAAATATCCATTACCTAAAGAAAAAAAGGAAGGGTATTATTATTCCTACATTAAAAAAACAGTTGGAGATGGAGATTGGTATACAAAACGCAAAGCTTACTTTTTAGATGTTAAGACAAGGACTTTGTATATTTATTATGATAACTCACAGTGGAGTTAAAGATAGTTCAACAAAAACTATTCATTTCCGTAGCGTTATAAAAGCACCTCGCAAAGATATCTAAACAATATGACTATTTTGCAACCAGTGCAATAAAATGCATTTCAATACAGGCAACATAATTTAAGAAACATAGTCGATTGTAATTAAGATTGTGAAGGATTGTACTTAAACAAACAGGAGCATTTGTTAAAGGTGGTAATTACTGAAGGAAGTGACTGAGCTTGAAAAGGGAAATAAGTAAACATGAAGTAATGAATTTACTGCTTGAAGCGTGTCCTTCATATAAACCATATTATGAAGAAAATCTTGGTGATGATGGAGAGCAGTTAATTTATATTGATATAATGGAATTTGTTGCTCATCTTATTGAACTTTATAAACAAAATCAAATAAATGAATTTCCAAAAATCTTTGAAGTAATTGAGCTTTTGCATACTGATGGAGATGACTTTGTTAAAGAATCTGCAACAATTGGTTTACTAGAAAGCATTCAAAACATGTCAGGAGATGAAATCAACCCTGATGTCTTTAAGAAGTACCTCAAACCAGAATCACTTAAATGGTGGAACCACCTTGATGATTTTTGGAATGGAAAAACTCAATGGGTAGGAGTTCCAAGGAAATAATTGTTTGTAGGAACAGATGTTTTATGGTAATTTATTTTCTAATATAAGTTTGTGAAGCATTGTACTTAAGCTAATGGGTGCTTTAGTAAAATATATCAAAAGGTGATCTAATAATGAGTATAAAAGTTAATCTAAAAGATATTATTGAGGAAATGGAAATGCAGTTTGAAGAATCACTTTCTTTATTAAATATTAAAACGGGTGAAATAGTGATAGTGACCTCGGTGGACCTGCGAGCTGCTCATTGAGTAGAGATAGCAGGAGGTGATTACTAACATAATAGGTAATCTGTTGCGAACCAACTTTTTATTATTCAAATTAAAGGGATAGAATACATAAATGACTAGGCAAAGAATTTACAAGGAGCTCGGTAGGGAATGCTTCAAATGAACCTGATTAAAAAATTGAAAACTTCATATCAAATTAAGCTTTCAAACAACCATCGTTTTTTATGCCATACCATGGGTAGTAAAACCATTGTGTTTGATTCAAGTTCTTGGGAAAAAATGGCAGAACTTAGTAAACCTAAAGATCCTGGTTATATTCAGTTCTCACAAAACGATGATTACTTATATATAAAAAGGACAATCGGGACAATTTGTGTTTATGAAACAGGTGGGTTTCAATTAGTCAAAACCATTAATCTAATAAAAAATTTAGGATTATCCTGACCACTTTGGCTATTTTCAACACATTCACCAGTCAAACGATGGTCGATATATTATCCTTATATATAGTCAGACAGTTTTAATCCTGCGATACGATGATTTAAAACCCATAGTAGTTGAAAAAATTAAATACGCTTGTTTTGGGCAATTCAGCAGCGATGATCGATTATTACTTATAGGGACTTGGGAGAATGGTTACATACTTGAAAACAATTTATGTTAAGGTTTGTTTCTTAAAGGTGATACAACTATGCTTTTCTACCGGGCTAAAAGATGTGGAAACAATTTTAGCCGGTAATCCTTTACAGACAGCCCAACTAAAATAAGGGAATTGGCTAACCATGGAAAAATTTAATTGCATCTTATGGATGATTAGATTGGGTTCTTATTATGTTGATCAGGTTGCTGGTTAGCTTTTTATACGTTATAAATAGATCAAGACCCTTAGGAAACAAAAAGAGGAATGGGTAAAAAAAGATTTATTAATCTGAAAATCAGATATAAAGTCCTGTTACATAGATAGATGTAATCGTTTTAGCAATTTCTTCAACAGAACGATGATGTTCCTTTCGAACAAATTCCCATAAATACATTTCATTCGTAAAAAACCAGCTTCGTGCGACGATCTCATGATCTAATTCTGCTCGAGCCAATCCGCTTTGTTGTGCATATGCTATGTCCTGTGAAATTCGCTGAATAAATTTTTCCCGAATGGTTTTCCATTTATCAGATACTAAAGAAGAGATCCCAATGGCCTGTTCAAAAATCTGCATCATATCTTGTTCAGCTTCTGCCATTAATAAAAAAGATTTGACTTGTGTGTAAATGATTTCCTCAGCTTCTTGTCTTGATTTAGGCCGAAAGGAGGTCTCTGCGATTTTATAAAATCGCTGCATGACATCCTCCATTAATACAATTAAAAGATCCTCTTTTCCTTCAAAATGAACATAGGCAGTTCCGTATCCAATGTTCGCTTTCTTAATCATTTGTGAGATTGTCGCTTTTTGGAACCCTACCTCGAGAAAAACCTCTCTGGCAGCCTCTAATAATTTTTGCCTCGTTATGAGCGATCGTAAATGTCGTTTATCCTCTACATGACCTTGCTTCATTTTTATTCCTCCACACACGCGTCTCTACTTTAGAATAAAGGTATTATTAAAAAAAATAAAGGGATGTAATAAAAACGAATCGAGCTTTAAAAATTAATATTGACATAGTGTCATATTCATTCAATAATAATATTGACATGATGTCAATATTATTATGAAAGCGCTTTTAAAAATATTTATTCATTGTAAAGGGGAGAATCATGATGCTAGAAGGTTTAGATTACGCGAAAGAATTGGATAAGGTAGATTCCCTTAGACATTTTCGAGAAGAGTTTTATATAAAGCCTGGAACCATTTATATGGACGGGAACTCATTAGGACTTCTTTCAAAAAGAGCGGAAAAGACTCTATTAGAATCCATAGAGGATTGGAAGGAGTTTGGAATTGATGGCTGGACCCAAGGGAAACATCCATGGTTCTTTATGGCAGAAGAGTTAGGTAAGAAGCTTGCACCGTTAGTTGGAGCCTCTGCTGAAGAAGTCATGGTCACGGGTTCTACAACCGTTAATCTGCATCAGCTCGTATCTACATTTTATAAACCGGAAGGACTGCGGACTAAAATTCTAGCAGATGAACTAACTTTTCCAACAGATATTTATGCCCTTCAAAGCCAGTTACGCCTCCATGGATATGATCTCGATACGCATCTCATTCGAGTGAAAAGCCGTGATGGCCGATTTTTAGAAGAGGAAGACATGATTGAAGCGATGAACGATGACATTGCTCTGATCATCTTGCCTACTGTCCTTTACCGCAGCGGTCAAATTTTAGATATAAAACGATTAACGACTGAAGCACATAATAGAGGTATTTTAATCGGGTTTGATGCATGCCATTCGGTAGGAGCGATTCCTCATTCTTTTAGTGAGTGGGACGTTGATTTTGCTTTTTGGTGTAATTATAAACATTTAAATGGCGGGCCTGGAGGTGTTGGAGGCTTATTTGTAAATCGTAAACATTTTGGAAAAATCCCTGGCTTGGCAGGATGGTTTGGTTCTAAAAAGGAGAAACAGTTTGATATGGAACATACCTTCACACCTGCTCATTCAGCTGCATCATTCCAAATAGGAACTCCTCATATTTTAAGTGCTGCTCCTTTGATAGGCTCATTAGAAATTTTTACCGAAGCAGGCATTGAAAATATTCGTCAAAAGTCTCTTAAACTAAATCAATATTTAATAGAGTTAGTTGAAAATGAACTTAAGGACATGGGATTTTTCATTGGTACACCAAGAGAAGACATGCGTCGAGGCGGGCATATAAGCCTTGAGCATGAGGAAGCAGCACGAATATGTAAGTCATTAAAGGAAAACGGGATCATTCCGGATTTCAGAGCACCGAATATCATTCGTTTTGCACCTGTTGCTCTTTATACTTCCTACGAGGAAGTTTGGTCAGTGGTACAAATACTTAAAAGGATTATGAAGGATAAGCAATATGAAAAATTTGAAAATGAGCGCGAAATCGTAGCCTAACGAGGGGGATTTATATGGAGGACAAAAATGCTCAAGAAAAGGGATTGAAGCGAGCTTTAAAAACGAATCAGCTTACGATGATTGCAATGGGGTGTGCCATAGGAACAGGTCTTTTTCTGGGAAGTGGTATGGCCATTAGTACGGCAGGACCTGGTGTCATACTCAGTTATGCAATTGGTGCATTGATTGTCCTACTCTTAATGGGCTGTTTATCGGAAATGACGGTTGCTCACCCTACTTCCGGATCTTTTGGCACAATTGCTGAAAAATATATCAATCCATTTACAGGCTATCTCGTGCGATATTCTTATTGGATTGCAAACGTTCTTGCTGTTGGAGTAGAGGTAAGTGCCATTGCTGTTTATATGAAGTATTGGTTCCCACATGTGCCTGGAATCGTTTGGATCGTCATCTTTTCGTCAGTCCTCATTTATATAAATGCCACAAGTGTAAATGCTTTTGGGACGTTTGAGTATTGGTTCTCCATGATTAAAATAAGTGCAATCATTGGTTTTATCCTCCTGGGAGCCTATGTTTTTTTCGGAGGCCATGCAGAACCGAATATGGGACCAAAAAACTTAGTAAATGACGGGGGTTTTTTACCATTCGGCTTCTGGGGAATGTGGGTGGCTATTTTTATTTCTCTTTTTAGCTTTTTAGGAACAGAATTAATAGCGGTTACAGCGGGTGAAGCGAAAGACCCGGATGTTGCCGTGCCAAAAGCGTTGAAGGCAACACTGTTCCGTTTATCAATCTTTTATATCTTGACGATTGGCATTATGTTAATGATTGTTCCTTGGAGATCAGCGGGAGTGGAAGAAAGTCCATTTGTGAAAGTAATCGAGCTACTAAATATTCCTGGTGCATCAGGAATCATGAATTTTGTTATTTTAACGGCTGCCTTATCATCTATGAACAGTCAATTGTATGCTTCTACCCGAATGATGTTTTCACTTTCCCAAGGAAATCAAGCACCAGCCGTTTTTGGGAAATTAAGCAAAAAAGGTGTTCCTCTTGGGGCACTCGCTATTTCTACTCTAGGAATTTTTCTTGCTGCAATGGTAAATGCCTTATTACCTGATTCATCTTATGCATTTATGATGGGAATTTCTATGTTTGGTGCTATTTTCACATGGTTTATGGTTTTTGTATCACATTTGTTTTTTAGAAGAAAGTGGGAGAAGTCAGGTGGCAGAAAATTGCCTGTTAAAATGCTTGGTTATCCGTATTTAACGATAGCAGGAGCAATACTTCTCCTGAGTTTAATGATCACTACCTGGTTTACTGGTTTTAAAATCATGCTGCAATTCGGTATCCCATGGTTACTGTGTTTAACTGCTGTCTATCCTATTTTAAAAAAAAGAACGATGAATCAAATTCCAAATGATGAAATAAAAAAGAAGATAAACTAAACTGCTCAATGGTAAGGATTGCTTATTTTTGGCGAATTAATGGAAAAGAATGGGGCGCGGGTCATATGAATACACATGAAAAAGGTACGAACTCAAAACTAGAGGGAAGCATTCAAACCAATTTCCAAGAAGCCATGTCATATGGGGATTACCTTCATCTCGATCAGATTTTATCCAGTCAACATCGTTTATCTGGTCACCATGATGAAATGTTATTTATCATTATTCATCAAGCAAGTGAATTATGGATGAAATTAATTATTCATGAATTGACAGCAGCAATTGAGTATATTAGCCGAAACGATTTGGAACCGTCATTTAAAATTCTATCGCGTGTTTCAAGAATTCAACAGCAATTGATTCAGTCGTGGAGTGTTCTTTCTACTTTGACACCTTCAGAGTACTTGGAGTTTAGGGATAAGTTGGGCCAATCATCAGGATTCCAGTCTTATCAGAACAGATTGATTGAATTTGCATTGGGTAACAAAAATGTCCACACATTAGCCGTCTATCAACATCAAACAAAGCTCTATGAACAAATGCAGGAAGCACTAAATAAACCAAGTATTTATGATGCGGCAATAAAGGCTCTTGCTGCGCGTGGAATACCTGTCGACCTAGAGGTGCTTAATCGAGATGTATCAAAAAATTATGAACCAAATGACAGCGTGGAAAAAGGATGGCTAACCGTTTACCGTAATGTTGAGCAATATTGGGACTTATATGAGTTGGCAGAGAAGTTAATTGATATCAGCAATCAGCAGTCATTATGGCGTTTTAATCATATGAGTACGGTGGAAAGAATTATTGGTCACAAGCAAGGAACAGGCGGATCATCAGGTGTCAGCTACTTAAAAAGAGCTCTGGATCAGCACTTTTTCCCGGAACTGTGGAGTTTAAGAACGAAACTTTAATAGAGCAGCCTATTCAATCAGGAAAACAACAAAGTAAAAGGATAGATAGAAGAGATGGAGGTAGTTTGCATGAGTGATTGGATGGATATTTCTCAACGACTGGATGAAAAGGTCGCAGTCTGGCCAGGTGATACTCCTTTCTCCTATAAACGAACGTGGAATAAAGAAGAGAGTGGCTCGGTCAATGTAGGGCAAATCATCATGAGTACCCATACCGGCACGCATATAGATGCCCCTTTTCATTTTGATGATGATGGGAAGAAAGTGGTCGATCTTGATGTGAATTTATACATTGGCAGGTCTCGGGTGATCCATTTGCCCAATAAGTCATCCATCGGAGTCAAGGAATTATCTGATTTCGAACTAACAGGGATCACTCGTTTGTTAATCAGGACAGATGCATGGATTGATCGGCGGTATTTCCCAGCGGTTATCCCTAGTATTGAACCCGAATTAGCGTCATATTTATCAAAATTTGGAGTCCGTCTGATTGGTCTCGACTTGCCGTCAGTCGACCCCATCGATAGTAAAGAGCTTTCGGCACACCATGAACTCGCCAATCATGGAATCCATATCCTTGAAGGTTTGGTGTTAGATAACATCCATCCCGGCGACTATGAACTAGCAGCCCTCCCGCTTTCACTGGCTGAAGCTGATGGGAGTCCGGTCCGTGCGGTGGTGCGGAAAATTTAGTAGATTTTTAGTTTACCAAATACCTTTAAAAAATACGCCTCCTGAATAATACAAGCATATTGTACAGGAGGTTTTTATGATGAGTGTATATGCCCGAGTTTCCACGAGTGAACAGAAATTTTGACCAGCAACATAGCCTGCTGAAGGAATATGCCTGTGAAAAGATCATGAAGGAGGGGATATGGTATGGAAGAACTGCGGTATTCATGGAGCACGTACTGAAATCAAGCTCATTGACGACCGACCAAAAAAAAATGAGGGAATTTCGCTGCTTATCAGGAAAGGGCAAGCTCAAATGTTATTGCACTTGGATGTTTTGACGGTCTCCATCATGGACATGTAAAAGTGATTCGAACCGCATTCGAAAAAGCAAAGGAAAGAAACGTTTCATTGTCTGTCATGAGTTTCTTTCCACATCCGAAAACGGTCATCGGGGGGAAGGCGAGTTGTCACTATTTAATGCCGCAGTCCGAAAAAGAAAAAAGGTTTTGTGAACTCGGTGTAGATACGTTCTATCTTGTGGAGTTCGATAAGGACTTTGCCGGGTTGTCACCTCAAGCTTTTGTTAACGACTACCTGATCAAGCTGGGTGTTATTCATACAGTCGCGGGCTATGACTCATATGGCAGCCGTGGTGTAGGGAATATGGAAACATTGACACAAGATTCCGGAGATCAGATAGAGGTCACGACGGTCGACAAAGTGGAGTATAAAGGAGAAAAAATCAGTTCGACTCGGATCAGACAACAACTGTTAGCTGGGAATGTCGAGGAGCTGCCCAATCTTATCAGCCACTGATACGAAGTAAAATGCGAACGGACTGGATCGGTGTTAACTCCCTATTCGCACTATACACTCCCTGCTCCTGGAAGATATGATATGACATTGAAAAATAAAAGCAATTTGTTCCTCACCGAAGCGATGGTGGACGAGAAAAGCGTAATGGTTACGAGTATAAATCAGATTCCAGCATGGATAGATGAAGGAAACTTGACCATCGTCTAGAACAAGCGTCTAAAGGCAGAAATGGGGCAAAAAGGGAAAAAGGCTCATGCTTTTTCGCGTCCCTTATTTATATAGATGAAAAATAACTCCATTAAGCTATGGAGACAGACACAAAAAAGGGAATTACGACGTTTGAGGGGAAAAGAGAGTTGCACCGGTCAAAATAAAAAAGAATTATTCCCTTCTGACGGGAATAAGGTTTGGGACGGTCATAAAAAAAGGGAATTAAGACGTTTGAAATAATAAAAGAGCTGCAACGGTCAAAATAAAAAAGAATTATTCCCTCCTGAAGGGAAAAAGCTTAGGAACGGTCATAAAAAAGGAGTTAAATGATGTAGGAGTTATTGATATCAGTTGCCAGATTCGTAACCAAATATTTTTATAAGAAGAAAGACACCTCAAAAGGTGCCTTTCTTCTTATTTATGTATCTTTAGAAGATTTCTTTCTAAACACCTTAGAAAGAACATAAATAACTCCCGCCAATACGACTAATATTACTGCTGGCATTAAAAGGTTCTGACTCATTTACAACAGCCCTTCGGTATTAGTTTCCTCCAGTGATAAAGTGCTCACTCTTAACCCTAGTATTGATATAATACTGTATGGTAAGGAGCAGTGGGATTTAAGGGATATATTTACATATATGGTAAACTACTAGTTTCATATTTTCAAGTCATAGCCAAGGTGTATCTGCTAACGTATCCTTGTTGGATAACAGCATACCATTGATTGAAAGCTTTAACGATTTGTATTCGCTTTTCTTATCCATTAATGACAAGCACCAACCCCTTTTTTTCTCATATACATGAAAAGATTTACAAATGAAAGAAAGGGGGGAGGCTGCATTGTATCCAAATGATCCTTACCAGCCTTTCTATCCATATTATTATGACTACAGACAAGGTCTTTTTCAAAAAATTCTTGCTTGTTATCAGCAAAAGAGATGGATCAGATTATCTTTCCGAGATGGAACAACGGTTGAAGGTTTTATAAAGACCTATGACCCTTTTAGGGGAATATTAATTTATGTACCGATGCAAAGGTATACGGTTTCGTGTGAAGGGGTAAGGGTGGATTCTTTGCAAAAAGCACAGAATTGCATGGGCAAAAGAGCCACATTGTCACTTCCCAATCATATTAGCCTAGCTTTTACCATAGAAGGTGTGGACCAATCTCAAAATATTGGTGGATGGGTGAACATAAATGAACTTATGTCGGTATCTGGACAGGTAATAGACGCGAATTGTATTTAATGGGGATGATGATAAGCATAAAAAAGGGCGATGACAAACAAGGGTGTCATCGCCCTTTTCGAAGGAGGAAGCGAGTCGGTGTTTCGACAGATGAGAAAGGTCCTCATCCCCTGAAGGAGGAAGTGAGTGGTTGCTCCGACAGATGAGAGGGGTCCTTATTCCCCGAAGGAAGAAGTGAGTGGTTGCTCCGACAGATGAGAGGGGTCCATATCCCCCGAAGAAGGAAGTGAGTCGTTGCTCCGACAGATGAGAGGTATGGGCTTTTTACAGCCTTATCCAAGATTTAAGTACATATCTAGAAATCGGAGTACACGGAGTGTATACTCTTTTTTATTTAAAAGACATGAATGAATGTGTGGACAATCGTTGGTCAGCCACAATTCTTTATGGTTATCTGATGAGATAGATTGAACAATTTTTTCACTCTCAATATAAGGAATGGCTTCATCTGTTTTACTATGAATTAAGAAAAACGCTTTTCCTTTCGTATTTTTCACATGATTAATAGGTGAAACTTCAGTGGGGTCGATTTTGAGGAGTATTCGCATAGAATGATAAATGATCGGAGTAAAAGGCCTTTTGGGTAGCTTGGTCCAATAAGAAAGATTTTCTTTTAAAAAAGGTCCTAATTCACTAAAGGGACTATCGGCAATAATGACGGAAACAGCAGGATGTTCGCATCCAGCAATAAGGGCAGCAGCAGCTCCCATACTCCAGCCAAGGAGAGCAATCTTTTCTTGTTTCTTTTCCTGTATCCCATACTCAATCGCTGAATACAAATCGTGCCTTTCAAAATATCCAATCCCTGTGGTTCTTCCCTTAGACTTGCCTGTATTCCGAAAGTCAAACATCAGTACATTATATCCATGTTCTGAGAGAACTTTGGCAAGTTGTAGTCCATCAATCCCTTCCATGGCACGTTCATTCATATAACCGTGTGCAGTGATGACCGTTTTCTTGCTTTGCTTTGAAGCGGCTGGAATCCACCAGCCAGACAGCTTTACTTGGTCTTGTCGGCTGAAAAATTCAATATCTTCGAATTCAAGACCGTATTCCCTCGGTGTTTTTGTGGTTTTTGCAGGGAAGGGATGAGTTAGATACAATCCGATGGAAACAGGGGCAAGAAAAAATAAAGCGGGTGCCGCCAATAAAGGGCGCCAAAATGATTTGCTTTTTTTCTTCTTACTCAAGATCAACTCCTCCTCTCCATTAAAGTAATCGGTACGATATGGTATGCCGATGAACATAAGAACGGAAAAGTTCTAGAGTCCCATTTTATGATTGTTTATAAAATAGAGAAGAGTATTAGTTTCGCTTTTGCTGAAAATGTCAAATTATGCGCTTGCCTAGGAAATGAGGACTTGGAACATAGGGGCGGAGAAAACTCGGGGGAGCGATTAATGGAGAGCAGTTCATTTGATTACATCACTGTATATGAATGCATTCAAAAATGATCGTTCACAAAAAAACCTCTATTTTGAAATAGAGGTTTAACACAATTACTTATTGAGATGAATGGAAACCGGTAAGGCTTTGTGATGATTTCTTAATAATGGTTCGGCAAGATGTTTCCGAAAATATTGCACAAGTGGACCGATACCAAATGCCATGATGACAGTCGCAACCCCGACAATCGCACCGAAGGAAAATCCAATTACTACGCCTAAAATATCTGCCATCATTCGAGCCAGCACAAACGGTATTTTGTTATGTGATATTTTTTGAATCACTAGCGGCATAGCATCCCATGGCGAAATGCCCAAGTCGGCTGTCATATAAAAGGCCACTCCGATTCCGACGATGACGACAGAAATAAGAAGGAATATACTTCTTGTAACGAACAGCGGAGAAGAGCCGAATAGCTCATGGTAGCCATATACAAGAAAATCGGAAATAAAACCAATTCCAACCATATTAACAATCGTACCCAGCCCAATCGCATGCCGAGCAAAAATAAATTGAATAATAAGGATAAATAAATTAAAGATTAATTGATAAACACCGAACGATACCTCTAAAAATCCACTTACCCCTAAATTCATCGTGCTAAAAGGGTCAGTACCAAAATGACTTAAACGTAATAGGGAAACGGCCATTCCTATACATAAATTTCCAATCACCATCATCAACAATCTTCTCAAATCAAACAAATGCATGACTATATCCTCGCCCTCAGGAAGCCTAGTTGTAAATTTTACCTACCAAGTAATCATAGTCTTTTTATAGGGCGCTTACAACATAAATATTTTCCTAAGATTAGGAAAACACGGTCAATCCTTTCCTTGAAATGATTATTTCAAAAAAAAGAATAAATGATCCTTTTGAATGAAGAAAAAAGGAATTTTGGTATGAGTATAGAATAGTTATTTGATAGAATGGATCGCTTTAAAATTGCCGGAGGTGGAAAAATGAAAGCGTTATTTATCGGTGGAACGGGAACCATTAGTTCTGCCATTACGAAGCAATTGGTAACCATGGGATGTGAGCTTTACCTTCTTAATAGAGGGAATCGAAAGGATCGCTTGCCAGAAGGGGTAAACCTACTTCAAGCGGATATTAATGATGAGAACCAAGTTTCCAATCTGATTGAAGATTTACAGTTTGATGTCGTTGCGGATTTCATCGCGTTTGAACCTGCACAATTGGAAAGAGATTATCGCTTATTTAAAGGGAAAACGAAACAATTTATCTTTATTAGCTCTGCTTCTGCCTATCAAACTCCTTTGTCCGACTATCGAATTACAGAAGGAACGCCATTATCCAATCCATATTGGCAATATTCGAGAAATAAGATTGCCTGTGAAGAATATTTGCTGAAACTTTATCGAGAGGAAGGCTTTCCGATTACGATTGTAAGACCAAGTCACACCTATGATGAACGTTCGATTCCACTTGGAGTACATGGAAGCAAAGGTTCCTGGCAGGTAGCCAAACGAATGCTTGAGAATAAACCGGTTATTATTCATGGGGATGGAACCTCCTTGTGGACGATGACACACAATAGTGATTTTGCTAAAGGCTTTATTGGCTTAATGGGCAATATCCACGCCATCGGTGAGTCTGTTCAGATCACTTCAGATGAAAGTCTTACCTGGAATCAAATTTACCAAGCAATCGCGGACGCACTCGGAGTCAAACTCCATGCGGTCCATGTGTCATCGGAATTTTTGGACGCATGCAGTAAGGAAGATTACAGGGGGGGATTATTGGGGGATAAGGCCAATTCCGTCGTATTCGATAATTCCAAATTAAAAAGACTGGTTCCCGATTTTGTGGCTACGATCCGATTTGACCAAGGGGTTAAGCAAACGGTCGAATACATATTAGCTCATCCTGAACTACAAAAAACGGATGAGGAATTTGACCATTGGTGTGACAGGGTGGTTGACGCATTAAATAGTGCCTTAAAGATGATCAATGAATAGAGCCAAGGTCGGCCAGAAATGGCTGACTTTTCCTTAATAAAGCCTAAAATGTTTTAGGAGGAGTGAAGCATGAATCTGCAAGATTATGAAAAAATAAAAGCCAAGTCTTTAATATTGTTCGATAAGGCAAATATCATTTTGACTGAAGAAGAGAAAAAGGATTTAGAGGTGGCTGACTTTGGCCTAAATAAAATCGAGGATACAGGCTTGCAATTGATTACATACGTAAACACGGATCTGGTTTGTGCGAAGGAACTGGCTTTGCTGCCATATCAAACTTGTCCTGAACACAAGCATCCAAAAAGAGATTTTGATGACGGAAAAGAAGAGACGTTTAGATGTCGATACGGAACAGTATATCTATATGTAGAAGGAGAAGAAACAAAAAATCGTAGAATGAACCCGCCGCAAGGGGATGAAGAGTACTATACGGCTTTCAATGAAATTATTTTACAGCCAGGAGAGCAATATACCATTTATCCAAATACCCTTCATTGGTTTAAATCAGGAAGTGAAGGGGCGGTTGTTTCGGAATTCTCGACAAGAAGTACAGATGATAGTGATCTATTTACAGACCCGAGGATTAAAAGAATACTAGAACTCAAATAAAAGAACAATCAAAAAAGGCCAGGTATCTTTACCTGGCCTTTTTTGATACATAAATTTCTTATCTGACTTTTGCTTTGGCACGAGAAGCATCGAGTTGCTTATTGATGTCTACAACGTCTTTATCTGAAAGTGGGTAAAGAGCCATAACAATCATCGAAACGACCGCAAGCGCAGCTGGAATCCAGATAGCAGTTATATTGATACCGGAAAGAGCACTAGCTGTTTGTTTCGCCGCATTTCCATCGAAGCCGAAAGCCGCAAGGAACCAGAGCGGAACAGCACCACCAAGAGTGAAGCCAATCTTGAAGAAGAGACCCATGATCGCGTTGATGATTGCAGCGTTACGTTTGCCAGACTTCAATTCACCATAAGAGACAACTTCAGGAACGAGTGCCCACATGAAACCAGTTGCAGATGTGAGACCCCATTGTTTGATAAAGGTTGAAAGATAAGCAAGGAAAAGTGAATCGTGCATGCCATCTAACGACCATATCCAAGTAAGGATTTCACCAACAACAAACATACCAAGGAAGAAATGGAAGAATCCCTTTTTACCAAAGATTTTCTTTAATTTTGGCCAGAAGACTGGGAAAGCGATACCAGGGATGGAGGCGATGAGACCTACTGCACCCATCCAGTCTGAGTGGTTGACCGTGTATTGGTTAAAGAAGCCATTCACTGTGTTCATGAAGAACATGAAAGTGAAAGCAAGCATAAAGAAGAAACCTAGAATAACAAGTGGTTTGTTGTTCTTCAATTCAACGAACAGGTCGAAAGCCTTCACTTCTGCAGATTGTTCTGCAGTTGCAACAACGCGTTCTTTTGTAAGACGGTAGCAGAAGAATAAAGCTACAGCGCCTAGTACCATGTAAACCATATAAACCCCAAACCAAGCGTGACTTGCTGATGCATCTGTATAAGTACCCATGTTGAGCTTAAGACCAAAGAAACCTGTGTCTTTAGGTGTACGGTCTAATGGGGCAGCCATTTGGACAAACATGGGAAACAGTGTGTAAACCAAGAGGTTAGCAATGTTAGCTAACATCATACGAGTGGTTGTGATTTTATCTACGGATTCAGGATCCCTTGTGAGTGATGCATTCAGCGAACCGTAAGGAATGTTAACCACGGAATAAATCAAGTCGAGCAGGAAGTAAGTGATAAAGGCGATTGGCACTGAACCACGAATAGCTGGAATTGGAACAAAGAGCATCGCAGCTAAGATAATCATTGGAATACCTGCAATCAAAAGCCAAGGACGATATTTACCTTTCTTGAATGTATATCTATCAACGAAGGTACCAACCATTGGATCCCAGAATACGTTGACGATTCGGACAAACAAGAAGATGAATCCAGCAGCTGCTGTCCCAATAGCATTAACGGTAGTCAGATAGAGAGCCAGAAATCCTCCGACAGTACCAAATACGAGGTTTTGGGCAAAATCCCCAAGACCGTAACCGATCCGTTCAGAAAGGCTGAGCTTATGATACTCGTTATGTTGAATATTTTGTGTGTTTTTGTTCATTTGTTTAATTGTTGATTCCATTAAAGCCATGTCATAGATCTCCTTTTCAGATAAATTTTATATCGATTTATCCGCTTACAATAATAGACATTTAAAAATGAGCCACTTAATCTTTTAATTACATATTACTAGGATTAATCGCTTTCATCGATGGCAAAGATTAGAAACTCTTTAATCAAAGCTCATAAAAATAGGTAAATGCTTTTTAAAGTGAATGATGGCATTCACTAACTAACTAGTAATTTTTCAGTATAAAGACTTGTTTAGTTTGTTTAGATGAATAAACTAAGAAGAATCCTCCTAAACAAAACTTAAATCATGCGAACGGTAAATATGTTGTGTATTTTTTGCTTTAAAGCTGTTTTTCACCTCTTTAACTAATAATTTCACTTTGAAACCGTCAACACTTCATGGTAAAAAAAACAAAACTACTTAAATCTTTGTTTGTTTATCGGATAAACTAAGCGATGAACTTATACTACCACATCTTTTTTAATTGAACAACATACAAATTTATATATTTTTACGATATAATAAATTAAATAATCAAATAAAGGAATCGGTAGTTAGTTTGATAGGATAAACAAATAAAGAGAGGAGGAGAATAAGTGGAATTAGCAGAACAAAACGATAGTAAAATGCATAGTCAAAAAGTTATTCTGAGTACCATTATGAAACACTACCCGATCTCCAGGGCAAAACTCGCGGAAATTACGAACCTGAACAAAGCAACCGTTTCTTTGCAAACGAATTCATTAATCGAAAAACATCTCGTTTCCGAAATTGGGGTGGGAGTATCAAACGGGGGCCGAAAACCTATATTGCTAGTTTTTAATAAAAATGCCGGCTATTCGATTGGAGTGGAACTTGCTGCCAATTATATTTTTACGATTTTAATTGATTTAGAGGGGAATAAGCTTTTCTCTGACTACTTTGAATTTGTATACGAGTCGATGGAAGCGCTTAAATTAATTTTAATTGATAGAATTAGGCTGGTGAGGAATCATGCACCAGAATCTCCCTATGGCATTATTGGGATCGGGGTAGGGGTACATGGATTTGTTAATGAGAATCAAACGGTAGTGTATACTCCTCATTCAAATTGGGACAAAGTTGACATAAAAAATTTGCTCGAAGCTCATTTTAACCTTCCTGTTTTTATTGAGAATGAAGCAAATGCAGGAGCATTTGGAGAGAAATTGTATGGTGCCATGAAGAATTCCGATACCAGTATTTATGTAAGCATCGGAACTGGAATTGGTCTAGCGATCATAGTAAATAACAAGCTTTACCGCGGATCCGATGGAGTTTCAGGAGAAATGGGACATATGACCATTGAATACAATGGAAAAAAATGCGGCTGCGGTAATCAAGGATGCTGGGAACTGTATGCATCGGAAAATGCCTTTTTCACTAATCTTTCCAGAATAAAAAATGGTAGCGAAATGACAGTTGAAAAGGCCAATAAGATGATTATGGAAAACGATGGGGATATATTGATAGAAATAGAAAAATTCGGCTATTATTTAGGAATTGGGTTAGCGAATTTGATCAATACGTTTAACCCTGACTCGATGATCTTGAGAAGTAATTTGATTGAGGCGAATCCAATCGTTTTAAAGTCGATTAAGAAGGCGGTTTCAAAGAGACTATCGAGATTTATACCGCTAAAAAATGAGATTTTCATCTCACAACTCAACAATCATGCTGCCGTCCTCGGAGCAGCTTCGTTTATGATAAAAAAATTCCTTGTGGATTCCAAGATTTTTAATGAATAAAAGATCTTAGTGAAAAAGACCTTGGAGGCTACAAGCCTTCTCAAGGTCTTTTTTAACATCGACTTTACTATGTTCACTTTGAGTAAGGATCGATGGTTTGAATCGTTCCGTCTTCATTGTATTTTAGTTCGGTATATTTAACACAGCGTTTGTGGTCAACCCCGTCGGACAGGGAGCAGTCATGATAAAATAAATACCATTTATCCTCGAATGAAACAATCGAATGATGGGTGGTCCAGCCGATGACAGGTGACAGGATTTTCCCTTTGAAAACGTACGGACCTAGAGGATTTTCGCTGATTCCATAAACAATGCTATGGGTCGTACCAGTAGAGTAAGAAAGATAATATTTTCCATTGTATTTATGTACCCAAGGGCCCTCAAAATATCTTCTTTCCTCATCGCCGGCAAGAATTGGCTTGCCATCCTCGTCTACAATCGATATTTCTTGCGGTTTGTCCTTAAAACTAAGCATGTCTTCAGTTAATTCTGCTGCCATTGGTCCTAACGCAGGTTCTGATGGGGCAGGACCCTCCGCATCAGGAATAAATGTACCCGTCTGCCATTTTTCTAATTGCCCACCCCAAAGTCCGCCAAAATACACATAGGCTCGGTTATCGTCATCCACTAAAACGGCAGGGTCGATACTAAAGCTTCCTGGAATGTAATTTTCTTCAGCTTGGAAAGGCCCGGCAGGATTCGAGCTAGTCGCAACACCGATTCGAAAGATATCATCCTTATCTCTTGCTGGGAAAAATAAATAATACTTGTTATTTTTAAAAGCAGCATCTGGTGCCCACATCTGTTTACTAGCCCAAGGTACATCTCGAAGGTGAAGTGCTTCGCCGTTGTCTACACATGGAGAATTAAAATTATCTATCGACAAAATATGATAATCTTCCATCGCATATTGATCCCCATTATCATTGGTAGGTCCATCATGATCAATATCATGGGAAGGATAAATATAAAGTTTCCCTTCAAATACATGTGCAGAAGGGTCTGCAGTATAAATATGTTCCACTAAAGGTTCATTTGGTTTTACAATTTTTTTCATGTTCTATTCTCCTCTGAATTTCGTATTTTAATTGGTTCATAATAAATACCTATACGCCCAAACATCACAATCATCTAAATTATCATGTCCTGGGATGAACGGTTGCATGTATCCCAAAAGGCGTTAAATTGTATTCTGATTAGGTGAGCTTAGGTCAAATGGACAATGGCAAGTGAATTCTTCCCCTTTTTTATAAACGTTCCATGATAAACCCAAAAATCAGATCCAATAATTCCTGACTCCAGAAAGTACCCTCATGCGGTCCATGATTCACCTCAATCATACGGGCATCTGCGCCACAGTCGCACAATTTATGGAACATATTTAGACTCTGCTCATATGGTACTGGCTCATCGTTATTTCCTTGCACCAGTAAAAATGGCGGATAGGCCATTCCTTCCTTTACTTTGTAAATGGGACTCATATCTTTAACAACATCCAAATTTTCTTTTGGGTTTCCACCCGCCAGTGCGATATCGACTGGAGTAGGATTTTCCAGACGAGCTTCCCTCTGTAGCAAATCTGCGGGCCCAAAGCAGTCCACGACCAGCTTAACCCGATCAGAAAAATCGGCATATTCCTCTGTTCGATAGTTCGGATCATCCGCTGTAAGCCCAGCAAGCAAAGCCATATTTCCTCCGGAGGAAGTACCCCAGATACCAATTCGATCAGAATCGATATGATATTCTTCACTTTTTGCTCTCATAAATCGGATCGCCGTTTTGACATCCTCAAAGCAGGCAGGCCACGGGTGTCCTTCCAAACTATTACGGTGAGTTATGGTTGCGATCACATAACCTTTTGCAGCAAGCTGGGAGAGCTGTGGAATTTGATAATAAATATTTGGAAAAGTCCAGCCGCTTCCTTGCACGAAGACGATGCATGGGTATTTTTCCTGCGAGTCTTCAGGAATCTGCGGGGAAATAATGGTCATCTTCGTACCGGACCTTTGGGCAAGTGAATAGACAATATCTGGATAGATGTGTGCCAAGCCCTTCAAAGACGGATTGTAATCAATTTTCTTAATTTCTGGATAGGCCATTGCCTAATCACCTCTATTAATTTTTTGCGTTGGTTTTATCACTCTGATATACGCTTTTCCCGATACTCAAAACCTGCCGAAAATGGGCCGAAGCTTACACCAGTACATCGGTGTGGATTAGATTTATTATCTGAAATGCTTCATCCTCTTTATTATCTAATTGGAAGCTTACTTTCTTATCATCACAAACAAGATCATAATCACCAAGGAATCCTTCAAATGAAATCATTCCGTTTTCATCTGTCTTAAGTGTCTCTTTTGTAGTCCAATCCCCTTTGATCAGTTTCTGCAGAACTTTATAAGATGGTTTTAAGCTATTATCTTTTCTGATAAATCCGGAAGGAGCACCAATCCATGCACCATCATCACTGAACTGCCACGATGAAATGGCTTCTACCTGTGGATGTTTAAATAGAATCGAATACATTTCTTCTACTTCTTTTGCCTGGCGTTCTTCGTCTTCTGGTGTAGATGGCCAATCTGGAATCTGATAATCATTCAGGTCTCCAATTTCAGGCGGCATAAGATGTCCAGATAACAATGAGTTTTCTGTAAAATGAATTGGAAGGCCAAAGTGGGAGAAACGCTCCAGTACTTCTTCCAATTTCTCACGTCCCCAATAACCCTGATGCTGATGGGACTGAATCCCAATCGCGTCAATTGGAACACCTGCTTGTAAACATCCATCAATTAAGATTTCATAGTTAATCGATGTATTAAAATCATTTAATAATAGAGTCGCACCAGGATTGCATTCCCGTGTTTTGGCAAACATTTCTTTGATCATACCCACACGGCCAAGTTCTTTACAAATTCTTGTTATCCCGTTGTCATACTTATCATAGATTGGCATGATCACTACTTCATTGATGACATCCCACATATCGATTAATCCTTTGAAGTCGGATACTTCACGTTCAATTCTTGTCAACTGTGCTTTCAGGATGTCTTCATTGCTCATATCCAAGAGCCATGGAGCCGTTGCAGTGTGCCAGACAAGGGGATGACCTTTCACGGTTACGTTTCTTTCTTTTAACCATTGTGCCGCAGCCTTTAATTCATTTGTCCGTGGTTTTCCTTTTTCAGGCTCAAATCCACCCCAATAGTCAGGGAATACTCCCCAATAGAAGGGCAGGGTGGCAAAGTTAAAAACATCTACGAACTTATCCAATTTATCTTCCAAAAAAGTAAGTCTGTCTGCTGGTACACTTTTATTTGCGACTTCGATCGTATCGAAAATACCGCAACCAAATAAAAACTTATGGTTTGTCAGTCTTAGGGATACTTCCTTTCCTTTAACAGGATTTCCTGATACATCCACGAGTTTAATGGTCTTACGCGCCATTCGGTGTGCAAATTCATTTGTCAGGCCCATTCTATCCCTCCATTTTCATAAAATGAATTTCATCAAAGAAAACGTATTCGTATTTCTATTAAAGTTTACCAGACATACTTTGTCCAGTAAACTAACTAACTTGTAACATAGTAAAATTTTAATTACTTTTTTTACATTGGAATTAAAAAAGTAATTATTAAATATTGCGATTCAATTTATTTTCATATTTTTTAGAAAATAAGTATAATAGGTATGTAAGCGCTTAGTTAATTTAACCGACAAACTATGACAAGGGGAGGTTCTTGATGAAAAAATTTAAAAACTATTAAACTTACAGCCGGAAATGAATAGGTTCTATTCCTGCCCTTAATGCTTTATTTCTATATAATCAGTGAAAATCATTATTCATACATAAAAAATAAGGAGTGATACTTGATGGAATTTCGTTATTTAGGAAAAACGGGTTTAAGAGTGAGTGAGCTTTGTTTAGGTGCAATGACGTTTGGCCGTGAAACAAGTGAGCAGGACAGCTTCAAAATCTTAGATCGTTTCGTAGCAGAAGGTGGCAATTTTGTCGATACAGCCGATGTTTATACCGGAGGCGTTTCAGAGGAGATCGTTGGCAAATGGCTGCAAGGCCAAAAAAGAGATGACGTGGTCCTTGCCACAAAAGTCCGTTTTCCTATGGGTGAGGGGCCAAATGATATCGGTCTAAGCCGAAAACATATCCTATCTGGTGTCAAAGAAAGCCTGCGCCGCCTTGGTACCGATTATATCGATCTCTATCAGGTTCACGCTTGGGACCCCCGTACACCTTTGGAAGAAACATTAAGCACGTTAAATGATTTGGTTCGTGAAGGACTCGTCCGCTATATTGGAGCCAGTAACTTTAAAGGCTGGCAATTGCAAAAGGCGATTGACCTAAGCCGCCGAAAGGGCTGGGAAGCATTTGTCTGCCTGCAGCCGCAATATAATCTTCTCTGCCGGGCCACTGAATGGGAATTACTAGATGTTTGTATAAATGAAGGATTGGGTGTCATTCCTTGG
Organism: Neobacillus cucumis; assembly: GCF_002860255.1. Lineage (GTDB taxonomy): Bacteria > Bacillota > Bacilli > Bacillales > Cytobacillaceae > Neobacillus > Neobacillus cucumis_A. Next base: position 22,532 of record NZ_PGVE01000031.1, on the reverse strand, counting down.
AGCCCATTACGCGGTGGATGGCTCAGCGGGAAATATACCAAGGATATGGTGACCCCTCCTGAGAATACACGGGTGGCTTTAGCGGAAAAAGAAGGCTGGGGCGAGTCCTGGAGCAATTATAATAATGAATCTACTTGGCATGTATTAGAGACGTTATATGCTGTGGCAAAAGAAGCTGAAAAAACGCCGGCCCAAGCAGCCATTAACTGGCTATTAAATCAACCAGGTGTAACAGCTCCCATCATTGGAGCCCGTACGATGGAACAACTGGAAGCAAACCTGGGTGCAGCGGGCTGGTCATTAACGATGGAGCAACTCGACCGATTAAACAGAGCAAGTGATTTATATGTGACTTATCCATATAATCAGGACGCTATAAACCAACGAACTAGAGGAAGAGAATAAAGCCAATAGGTTTTTACCCGGAAGAAGTGTCTCAAAGTTCAAATAGAAGCAGGAGGATGAGGGGATGGAATATCGTAATCTGGGAAACTCAGGTTTAAAGGTCAGTGAAATTGGGTTAGGCAGCTGGCTAACCTATGGTACAGCCGTAGAAAAAGAGAAATCTATTGCTTGTATTCATAAAGCATATGAGCTAGGAATTAACTTCTTTGATACAGCCAATGCCTACAACAGGGGAGCAGCTGAGGTGGTTTTAGGCGAAGCGTTAAAGGAATACTCTCGCTCCAGTTATGTGTTAGCAACAAAGGTTTATTTTCCAATGGGAGACGGTCCTAATGACAAAGGCCTATCGAGAAAACATATTATCGAACAATGCGACGCAAGCTTGAAACGTCTCGGGGTCGATTATATTGACCTCTATCAATGTCATCGCTATGATTCTGACACACCGGTAGAAGAGACGCTCAGAGCATTAGATGATTTAACCTCACAAGGAAAAATCCTGTATGCAGGGGTGAGTGAATGGACGGCGGAGCAAATCACAGATGCAGCCCATGTGGCAAAAGAAAAGAATTTACGGCCGATCATCTCCAATCAGCCCATTTACAATATGATTGTCCGTTATATTGAAAAAGAGGTTTTGCCTGTCAGTGAGAAACACGGCATGGGGCAAGTCGTATTTTCTCCGTTGGCCCAAGGGATTTTGACTGGAAAATATAAAGCTGGACAAGACATCCCATCAACCAGCCGTGCGGCCAATCAGGAAACAAACAGATGGATTACTAGTTACTTAAATGATGAAGTCCTAACAAGCGTTCAAAAACTTGAAAATATGGCACAAGCTCTGGGCATCCAATTGTCGCAATTAGCACTTGCCTGGGTATTAAGACAGCCTGGAGTAAGCTCGGCGATTATTGGAGCCAGCCGACCTGAACAAGTGGAGGAAAATATAAAAGCATCTGGCTTCAAAATTCCCGAAACCATTCTCGATGAGATCGAATCGGTTTTGGCAGAAATAAATGGGTTCGTACCAATCTGGTAACAAATAAAAGTCATCTTTGTAGGAGTGAGAATTCATGCAGGCTTACCTATTTGTACACTTTAAGGAAAAGAGAACACCGGATGGAGAACAGGTTTACTTTGGAGTTAGTAAGGATGGCTTCCAATGGGAAGAAGTGAATGACGGAAATCCTGTTCTATGGAGTTACTATGGTGATAAAGGTGTTAGAGATTTTACGATTACTAGAACCAAAGAAGGCAAATTTGTTATTTTAGCAACAGACTTAAGTTTGTCATACGGCATGTTGAATCAGTATCAACATTCATGGGCGGAAATCGGCAGAAACGGAAGCAAATGTCTGGTTCTTTGGGAGTCTGACGATTTGATTCACTGGTCAGACCAGAGAATGATCCAACTGGGAGATGACGATTTCGGCTGTTTGTGGGCACCGGATATTATTTATGATAAGAGAAATGATGATTACGTCATTCACTGGTCATCCTCCCATAGCTCCAATGACTATGGAGAAAAGGGAATTTATTATTCTAGAACAAAGGATTTTGTGAATTTTACAAAAGCGGAAGTTTTGTATCAGAAAGAAGACAGTGGAGTCATTGATTCTGCCATGTATGAGGAAGATGGCAAGTATTATTTTTTCTTAAAGAGTGAAAAGAATCCTGCTAGAATCATTCTTATGGAGTCAGAGAATATTACTGGACCGTTTAAGAAGATTGAAGACTTTGATAAAAGCATGGACTCCCTGCAAGAAGGACAATATGAAGCTCCGACAGCCTTTAAATTGGAAGATGGCAGATGGTGCTTATTCTTGGATTTTTATGGAGTTTCCGCAGAAGAACAAGGCTATGTTCCGTTTATCGCGGACCAATTATCAAAAGGAAATTTCATTCGTTCGGATCAATCCTTTAAGTTCCCGTATGGCTATAAACATGGGACCATTTTGCCGATTACGAGGGAAGAATATGCTAGATTAAAAGCTTTTAAAAAGAAACCATCGGAGTATTAAATCTATTGAGGAGTATTGAATCAAAAAAGAACCCGGGAATAACTTTTATAATAGGAGGGCCTCTTGCATGCATTCGCAAGAGGCCCTTATACTTTCATCCTTATTGATTGAGGCGAGAACTAGATAAAGATTCAAACTTTGTCAAGGTAACAACAGAACAATCACGCATTCCATTGGTTCAGAATAAAACCCAATAAAATAGGAAAAATACAAAAAAATACCAAAGGAAAATAACGAAGGAGAAATAGAATGAAGAGAACCATCGCGGATTCACTGGTTGAAGCCTTGTTAAATGCAGGTGTGAAAAGGGTTTATGGTATTATCGGAGACTCACTGAATGCCGTCATCGATTCCATCCGGCGTTCAGGGAAAATTGAATGGATTCATGTCCGCCATGAAGAGGTGGCAGCATTCGCAGCCGGTGCTGATGCAGATATGACCGGAAGTATTGCTGTGTGCGCTGGAAGCAGTGGTCCCGGTAATATGCACCTCATCAATGGCTTGTACGACTGTCACCGCAACCGGGTTCCTGTGCTTGCCATTGCAGCCCACATTCCAAGCTACGAAATCGGGACCAATTTCTTTCAAGAAACACGGCCCGATCATCTATTTAAGGACTGCAGCTACTACTGCGAGGTTGTGACGACCGCTCACCAAATGCCGCGCTCCGTACTCGTTGCCATGCAGAATGCCGTTTCACGTAAAGGTGTGTCCGTTCTTGTTCTGCCTGGGGATGTGGCTGGCTATGAAGCAGACGAGACCCCTGTACCAGAACATGTTCTTCATGTGACACAGCCGGTCATCCGTCCTTCGGAAACAGAGTTAAAGCAGCTGGCGGACTACTTGAACCATGGCAAGCGTATCACCCTGCTATGCGGAGCCGGCTGTGCGGGGGCTCACACGCAGCTCATGCAGCTTTGCGAAAAACTGCAATCACCTATGGTCATTGCTTTAAGAGGGAAAGAACACCTGGAGTATGATAATCCGTACTATGTCGGATTAACAGGCCTGATCGGGTATTCATCAGGCTATCATGCGGTGAAGGAATGCGATGTCCTGCTGATGCTTGGGACCGATTTTCCATACAGGCAATTCTATCCAAAAGAGGCCACCATTTTGCAGGTCGATATTGAGCCGGGACATCTCGGCCGCCGAACCGACCTCACCTACGGGCTGTGCGGTGATGTGAAGGCAACAATTGAAGCACTGATGCCTTTTCTGACAGAGCCTCATGATGGAGGTCACCTGAAGAAATTTACCGACCACTATCGAAAAATCCGCGATGATCTGGACGAACTAACAACCGGAAAACCTGGCCACAAACCCATCCATCCTCAATATCTCACAAAAGCCGTCAGTGATCTGGCAAGTGAGAATGCGGTTTTTACATGCGATGTCGGAACCCCGACACTTTGGGCCGCCCGCTATCTGCAAATGAATGGACAAAGGCGGTTATTGGGTTCTTTTAATCACGGAACGATGGCAAATGCCCTGCCGCAGGCCATTGGAGCACAGCTTGCCGAGCCAGGCCGCCAGGTCATCTCCCTTTCTGGTGACGGAGGGCTTGCCATGCTGATGGGCGACCTTCTCACACTTAGGCAGCATAAATTGCCCGTAAAGGTGGTCGTATTTAACAACGGTGCGCTTAGTTTTGTCGAGCTTGAAATGAAAGCACAGGGCTTCCTGGAAACAGGTACCGCTCTTGATAACCCAAACTTTGCAGCGGTGGCGCAAGCGGTGGGCATGGAAGGAATTCGCGTGGAGGACCCTGGGGAACTGGAGGAAGCGATTCAGCGTGCCCTCAAATATGACGGTCCAGTATTGCTTGATGTCGTTGTGAATCGCCAGGAATTGGCTTTTCCACCGAAAATCACATTTGAACAGGCACGTGGATTTAGCCTTTGGATGATGAAAGCGGTACTGAACGGACATGGCAACGAGCTTATTGATCTTGCCAAAACGAATTTTATCCGCTAATACGGCACTACTTCCCGCCGATTTGTAAAAGAAGATCCAACAGAAGTGGATTTATTATAGAATCCAATGAGTTTGTATGGTTGATTGAAGCTAAATAGAAAAGGGATATTAGGAGATAATCAGACTGGACGAGCATTGTGCTAAGGTAGGGTAGCACTTTTGCAAAATGAAGTCGAGAATTATATTAACGGGTTCCGTTTCCTATCGCATAACGTCAATTTGTAAGGCTAGAGTGATTAAAAAACATTAGAAATAGCAAGGGTTTATACTCTTGCTATTTCTAATGTTTTTCATTGCTAATTCTTCGGATGGCGAATTTTGCAAACCATTCCGCTTCTCCGTATCGAATTCGTGTAGGTATGAGAATTCATAGGCGGAGAATTTTCTGCTAATGTATATAGGGGAGCTTAAGAAGCGGATATTAGCGGAGATATTCCGATTAACTGCTCTAAATAAGACAAAATCCAAAGATTTGATCATATTAACGGAAAAACTCCTCTTATTTCTAAGGAAATATGGGTATTTCCCAATTTAGCCGGAATTTTACCGTTTATTTTTTATAACGTGACAGGTTGATTGAGAAGGAATAGAATTTGTAAAAAATGAAAAAATTTAATGGTTTAAAGTTATAGAGCATTTCTTTGAATGAGTAATGCTTTTTATTTTTTGCTTAAAAAACACTCTTACAATAAAAATATTATATAGATTAATAAAAATTTATTGTAAAACGATAAAAAATAGTTTAAAATCAAAATCAGAAAAATAAGTGAGGTGCTTTTTATGGAAAAAGTAACAACGTTATTTTTAAAAATAGCTGTTATTCTTTTAGGAGTCCCAGTTCTTGCTCTGTGCATTTTTTTGGTGCCTGAGATGGCGAATCTTGCAGCAAAATTGCTTCCCGAGTTGGCTTTTATAAAATATCTCGTTTTCATCGTTTTTGATGCATCGGCGATCCCTTTTTACTTTGCTTTGTATCAAGCTTTCAAACTCTTACGCTATATTGACAAAAATAAAGCCTTTTCTGATTTATCTGTGAAAGCTTTAAAGGAAATCAAAAACTGTGCAATCACAATCACTATTTTGCATGTGCTAGTTTGGCCGCTCTTCTATATCTTTGCGGAAGTAGACGACGCACCAGGAGTGATCTTTGTCGGATTGGTTGTTCCTTTTGCTTCGATGATTATCGCAGTCTTTGCGGCTGTCCTCCAAAAACTTTTACAAGAAGCAATTGATATCAAATCGGAAAATGATCTAACGGTCTGAGGTGAATAACAATGGCAATAATAATCAATATTGATGTGATGTTAGCAAAAAGGAAAATGAGCGTAACTGAACTTTCGGAGAAGGTTGGAATAACAATGGCGAACCTTTCTATATTGAAAAATGGAAAGGCAAAAGCGATTCGATTATCCACTTTAGAGGCAATTTGTAAGGCATTAGAATGTCAGCCTGGAGATATTTTAGAATACAAAAGTGACGAAGACAGTTAAACATGGTGGAGGAAACTCAATATAGCAATTATTAGGGGAGGTAAAATTATGGACATTAATAATTTGATTATTGAAAATATTGAAAACCCTCATGAGCTGGAGAAAATGTATAGAAAAGACCCGAATGCTTTTAAAAAGTCATTCTCACACGCATGGGAACAAAATCCTGATTCTCAGGTCCTTGGCGTTTGGTATGAAAGATTGCATTTCAAGAAGACAGCAAATACAGAAAAATCCTCCATTTTTCAAAAAGGATTCTTATTCATGGGCATTTTAGCTATTCTGGCCGGGATCAGTACCAGGATCATTTTCCATTTTGTCGAACAGGAAGCAATTGCTCCCATTAACCTGGCCTTTGGTATCATTCCCTTTATTGCTGCCTATTTTGTTTACATAAATACTCCGAAAAAAAGGGTAATTTATTCCCTTGTAGCATTGTTCCTAATTTCCGGGTTTTATCTTAATAGGCTGCCATTAAATCATAAAGACAGTATTTTCCTTGCTTATTTACACCTTCCCATATTCTTATGGGTATTGGTAGGGCTTGCATTTACAGGAAATGACTATTCAAAAGGCAGTACAAGATTAGCCTATATTAAATTTAATTTGGAATATGGTATCCTCTACGTCAGCATGGCAGTTAGCGGAATGGTGCTAGCAGGATTAACCATGCACTTATTTAGCTTTGTTGGCTTAGATATAGAAGACTTCTATTTTAGTAATGTCGTTTTATTTGGTGCTGCCGCTCTCGCTATTGTGGCTGCATACCTAGTATCATTGAATCTTAAACTTGCTAAGAATATTACACCCTATATAGCTAAAATTTTTAGTCCTCTTGTCCTGGTCACACTGTTGGTCTATCTTATTACGGTTATATGGGTCGGAAAAAATCCATTCGTAGACCGCAATTTCCTGATAGCCTTCAATGGAATCCTTCTTGGTGTATTGGCCGTTACCATATTTTCCATTACCGAAAGCGACTCGGACGAGAAAAAGAACATTTCAGATTATATAAATTTTGCCTTAATTGTACTTGCGCTTATTATTGACAGTGTGGCTTTGTCAGCCATCGTGTTCAGACTTTCTTCTTATGGGATCACTCCTAATCGACTTGCTGTTTTAGGAGTAAACATACTTATCTGGGCAAATTTAATTTGGATTATGTTATCCTATAAACGTTTTCTACAAAACAAATCCGGACCTTCAACGATCCAAGATGCCGTTACTAAGTATTTGCCGGTCTACGGACTTTGGGCAGCTTTCGTTACATTTACTTTTCCTATAATTTTTAATTAGAAAGGCTCTGAAATTGTAACGAACAGCTAATCTTCTATAACGGATAAAATCCTGAGAGCCGATTGGTATTTTGATAAGAGCATTGAGTGGAAAGGAATTCTTCCACATACTGCAATTGTTCCACCAGTAAATATGATGTTTTTAAATTGGTATCCTTTTAAAAACAAAATCATTAAACAATCTATTTACATTGTCCTTTTCACATTAGCTATCGTAATATATGAGGCAATTGCGTTACTTCCAGAACCTTGGGGATATTTCCATAATGGTTGGTGGAAATTATGGTACTCTGCAATTATTGATCCAATTCTTTTGCTTATGTTATTGGGGTATTACAAATTGATATGTAAGACAGAAAAGAATCTATAGTTTGAGAAAAAATTGGCTAAGGCAAGCTTATTTAAAGAGTAGGTTGCTAATAAAAAGGCAGCCTTTTTATATTGAACTAACTTGGCAGGTTTGTTCAACAAAATCTTATTAACTCAGCAGGTTATTTACATAAGATAGCGAATTATGTTGGATAAATTAATTTTTTGGGGGACTCTTATGTTAATCAGAGAAATAAAACCTGATGATGCTGGAAGTTTTATAAATTTAATTAAGAAGGTCGAAAGTGAATACGAATTTATGCTTCTAGAACCAGGAGAAAGAAAAATGGTAGAAGAAGAACAGAAAAAAAGATTGGAGGTAATGAGAAAGTCGTACAATTCGACTATTTTTATCGCAAAAGAGGATAAGCAATTAATTGGGTATCTTATTGCGATGGGCGGTAATGCCAAAAGAAACAAACATTCTGTATATCTTGTTATTGGTATTTTAGCCGAATATCGGGGGCGTGGGATAGGAACAAAACTATTTGAACAATTAGAGAATTGGGGAAAAGAACATAGTGTGCATCGTTTAGAATTAACCGTAGTAACTCAAAATGAAGCAGCATTACAGTTATATAAAAAGATGGGCTTTGAAATTGAAGGAACAAAAAAACAGTCGCTCTACATAGACGGCAAATTTGTCGATGAATACTATATGTCTAAACTTATATAAAAAATTTCCTTCAACAAGGGATAATTGAGTTGTATATAGGGTCGTAGCTTCTTGATCCACTAAAGAAGCAGTTTACTTCAAATAAGTAAAAAAATTCTACCTCTTCCTCATATTTTTTTTTATAATTGCCAAAGATAAAAAAAGAAAGAGGGAGATTATGTTAACGTTCATAATTCGCTTAAGTATGTTAATGTCTTGGTCAACAATTTTTTTTGTCCCCAAAAAGTCAATTAAAAAATACATGCCAGTTACTATTTTGACTTCACTTATAACAGTAACAGTAACATTTGTAGGAATTCACTATCGTTTTTGGGCAGTAAAGGGTAGTGAAAGAAAAAGATTATGGAACTTATTATCAATTATATTGGGACCCTTCCCAGTGGGGTGTTTATGGATTTTCCATTTAACCTTCGGTAAATTTAAGTTATATCTATTAGCTAATTTAATAAATAATCTTATTTATGCAATTGGAATAATACCTTTTTTAGAAAAAGCAAATTTTATCAAATATGTTAAGTTCTCACGAATACACCATGTTATCGTTGCAATGATTTATTCTACAATAATCTATGGTTATCAATTGATTTATACAAAACCTAATTCAAAATACTTGCGATTGTTTATTAAAAAAGTGCTCAAATTATGAGTGCTTTTTATATTTTGAGCTAACATTCCTTTTCGCACAACATATATCAATAATGTAATATTTCTAATTAAAGTAACAGTTGATAGAATTAAACAAGGTGTTGCTGCGGCAACATCTTTTTGCTTGTTGTGCTAACTGGGCAGGTTAGTGGAAGATCCTTTTTGTTAAAAAACATAAAAAAAGAACGCCTTAGATTTCATCTTATGAAACCAACTTAGCATTCTTATTTAATGAACGAATTAATGAATTTTTTCACAACTAATCCTATTATCAATCCTGGTATAACAAATAATATTGGTAAAAAGATAGGTCCTAATAATATACCGAAAATTTTAATATCGTTGGAATAAATCAAACCAATAGTGACAAAATATGCTGCAAAAACAAAAGGGAGAAATAAAAAGGGAGATTTTTCCCCTCCTCCATTTGCATCCTTTACTGCATCCCACATCGAAAAAAAATACAAACAGGGATAAAACATTAACCATTTAAAATCGATCTGCTCAAGAGAAGTATCAATATTACCGTGAAAGCTTGAAATGATTGCTTCATTAAAATTAGCTTGTATATTTACAATAAATTCAATGGATATGAAGAGTATACCTTTTAAATACTTTTGATTTAATAGTTGTCCAAAACCAGGAAAAGCAATGGACCATAATAATTTCTCTATTGCATTCTTATCCAATCATAATCCCTATTTCTTTTTGGATTTAGCTATTTCAAATTCATCTATTGATGACGGGGGTTTTTCCATCCAACCGTGTTCGATCATTATGTTTGCTCCATCTTCTGCAAATTGAACACCCTCAAGGAATAGACGAATAAACTTAGAACCTAAGTCACGTCTAGCAACCGTACCCGTTGCAGTTCCATAATAGCCAAGAGACATACCTGTAAGCATTGATACTTGAAACATCATTAACTTATCAGAAAAAGGAGGAGTTGTAGATTTAAGAACTTCTGAATCATATGTGGGCGATTCAGAAATATTTTCTTCAGAAAGAATATGTGCCAAAACCTCCACCACTTTACTAGCGATATTTGCTCCACTTATCATATAATTTTGAACCTCTTTTAATCCAGCAACTTGGGCAAAGCCTAATAGTAACGCTTTACCAACAGAATTTCTTTGCATATTTTCATAAAAGTGCATAATTTCTAGAGAATTGATTGGACGGCGTTCTCCAAACCAACCTGTTAAATATCCTTTTTTCTCAATGAATTCAACTTTATCTGGAATTGGGATATAAGCAGGTCTAGCATATAAGCCTTTTTCTAATGAGATGTTTAAGGATTTAAAATATAATTCCCTTGTAAGGTCAATAGCACTTGAAAAAAGTTCTAAAATATCGGAGCGTGTACAACTGGATAAGGCTGCACCATATGCGGTCAATCCGTGTCTTGCCATATTGTGAACAAAATTTAAAAAAAGGTATCAGAATATAGTGCAGGTGCATTTATATTAACATCCTCATTTTCACTAAAAGCAACGGGAATGGGATGATTTTCTTTAATATAAATTCCTTTAATATTTTGTAACATTTTTTCTGATATAGAAATTGCAAAACTTATTACGTTTCGTATTTCCTCATCTTGGGTCTTTTCTTTAAAATACATCAATTCACACTTAGACATACTATTATTCATATATCCAGTCCATAGCTGAGCTATTTCAGCAGAAGTAAGACGAATATTATGTTCTGAATTCATAAGAGATTAACCTCCAGTGTCATATATTTATAAAATGCCTTTATTAAGGATAATAATGTATTTTTTATTTATTATTATTGTTTTTTATTAATTAATGACCTTTCCTTCAATTGTTTTGGAGGAAAATAGCTTTTCTTTTCAAGAGAAACAATTTCACCAATTCTACAACCTGTTGAAAACATAAATTCAAATAATGCCTTTTCCATTGGAGTAAAACACGCTTCCCTCAAATGTTCAATTTCTCTCTTTGTTAAAAATTTTGGAATTCGTTTCCTTGTTTGGGTTCTTTGATTTTCGCAGCTGGGTTTTTGGGTATATGCACTTCCTCGTGTGACCAACGAAATATAGATTTAATGAATCTAATCCGATGAGCTAAACTTGATGGTTTTAAGTGTTCACTTGATTTTGCTAAGTATTCCTTCAGGTTCTCAGTTATCATAGATTCAATATGTACATCGTTAAGTGTTGGATAAGTAGCTTAGATTGGAGCTTTACGCTTTTAAGGTCTGAGGAGAGAATCCTTCAATCCTTTTATCCGATTCATAAAGTCTCCAGGATTTTGACAATAACACAGTAATTCCTCCTTAATCGTTATATTAGAGGAATTATTACCTTGATTATAGAAATGAAAACGTTAGGTATTGAACTATCTGGGCAGGTTAGCTTAATAAGAATGTTAAAATAGAAGTTAAAAAGGTGATGTGTAAATGCCAATATTTCCAGATGAAGTCGCCTTCTCTCATTATTTGAAACGGAACCAATATTATTAGATTCAACATCAAATGACTTGCCATTTTATTATAATGAAGCAACCTACCGTTTCTCTATATAGAAGAGGACTTTATTGTTAAGCTGTCCCCATCCTATGGTGAAGCTAAAATATAAGTGAATGAGTGTAATTCCAAAAGATTGTTGTCGCTATTGGATTTAAAGCGGGTTAAGAAGTTTAAATTACGGAAGATTGAACAAACGTGGCAGGTTCATTTAATAGCTGGAAGAGATATATATAAGTGTTTCCAAAACCAAGTCTGTTTAATGATACAAAGAACACCAGATTTAATCCGATGTCCTTAGTTGTGTATTTAGTTACAATAGCAATTTATCCAACAATATTCTCTTTTTAGACTTAAATTCTTCTTCAGTAATTAAACCTGATTGTTTAAGCTCTCCTAATTGTTTTATCAACATAATAACTTCAAGATCATGATCGTTGGAATTTTCCTCAGAATCGTTAATTAATTCAACGATTCCAATTTTAGAAACGGTTATTAATGGAATGAATAGAACCCAAAGTGATGATACAGAAGAGAACAATTTACCCAAGTTACTTCGCTCCTTTCTATTAATCTATTATATATTATGTTTTTGGTTAATTTTAGCAATATAATCTTGCAATATTTTTTTGAAATCCAAATTTCCTGTACACTTATATAGGCTAGCTTTTGTGAGGCATGCTAGAAGTGAATCTAAAATGCATATTTTTTAAAAGCAATGTTTGTCAGGGTAATAGTGAAAGAAGTAACTGCTTCTTGTCACCTTTTCCTTTAACGTCTTTAAATACCTGTCTAAGTTCAGGGAAAACGATATCTACCCAACAATTGATTTGATTAACCGCACTAACAAGTCGTTTAACAGTTATGTCACGATTTGACATTATTATTCCTAGTTTTTCAAAGGCCTCTGAAGTAGGACGAATAAAGGAGTATTAACCATTCTTGACCATATCAGTAATGACAAGAGCGTCTTTTTTATCGCTTTTGGATTGGGTATTATCACGGTTTTCTTTATTCTTTTTTACAAGATGGGGGTTAACAGTTACTGCTTCTATTTCTTGAACATAACCATTTTGATAGGTTAATCCAGTAATGTCCTGTAGGCTCCATGCCAACAATAGTTGAATGAAATCCTCCTAAGATTTTTAACTGGTTAATCCACTGTAGTAATTTCGTAAAACCCTCTTCATTATTTTCAAATGTAAGAGGATCTCCAATTATTATTCCACGGAAATTTACAGCTCTAGCTACGTGTAATTCTTGGGCAATATCCACACCGACCGCAAGGTGTTTATCTGAAATTCTTTCGATTAGTTGATTTTGTTTGTCTTGCATCTTAAACTTCATATTAGGGTTCCTCCTTAAGGTTTTGAGTTAGAGTGGTGTCTATACTCATATCTTACTGAGGGATCTAATTTTTTTCAAAGTTGATAATTAGCTTTCTACAGGAATTCTAACGTGGCAGTTTAATGAAATAAGATTATGAACCCTTTTCAATGTATATAAATTCATAGTAGAAATTTAAAAGCGATTTTCATTAAAAAATCCTGTACCCAAAGAAAATTAATTTTTTGGAACAGGACTGTTATTTGCTTTTCGGACTATAGCGATGAAAGCCCGAGAAATAAGAAAAGTTATACTTAAAGTCCAGAAGCTAGTTAAGGAATTCCACCCCTTTTTAAATTTAAGTAAAGACGTTTTCTTTTCTAAGAAATGCTCTGTTGCAGCCATTGGAATACTAAAACAAAATGTTTTAACAAATATACCTAAAATATTAGATTTCTTTGTAACTTGGTTATAGTAAACACAGGTTATTGGATAAAGTAAATAATCGAAAATAAAGCTAAAATCAAATGATTTAAATAATTTTATTGGATATTTGATGTATCCCTTTTTCACAACTAAATTATCTAAAATTGAAGATAAAAATCCTTTAAAAAGAAAGATAAGTAACCAATCTTTTGCGGGTGGTTTTCTAATCAAATTTATGAATGAGATTATTCCAAAAATTAATAAAGCCCTTAATATATTTTTCTCTAATGTGTGTTTCATAACTTCACCTCATAGGTAAGTATGCCCAATTCGATAGAGGAAATATTTAAGATAAAGGTTTTAATTGTTGGTGGTTGTTCAACTAAAGTGACAAGTTAATTTATCAATAATTTCAAACTGAATGAGATATTCCAAACACATATAGGAAGGCCAGAAGGAAGCATTTGAAGATAAAAGTTAGTCTATTCTCTTGGTTTCGTGTTACTCGAAGATGGTTGGATTATTTAAATCATCCCAATTTGTTGGATTGGTGCGGCAACACTTCTTTTGCGGTCATCTTGTTTGGGTTTAACCGTTCGTTGTCAAAAAGCACAGGGGCGTGACATATAATGAACAATCTTGTTTCATCTGTTTAATAATCAACAAATAGACGTTATCTAACCATTGCAAGCATTCCGTTTCTGTTTAAAATTAAGAACAAACATGTTAAAGGAGGATACACAATGTCCACATGGTTAAAGGATGAACTGCTCAAGATTGCTGATGCTGATGACCTGCACATTTCACCGTTCCGTGAGGATGGGGTAAACCGACCTGGATCTGGTCCGTCGAGGTTGACGAAGCCCTTTATGTGCGTGCCTATTACGGACAGGACTCTCGTTGGTACCAGGCTGCAGTAAAGCAGAAGGCTGGGAGGATTGCTGTTGCCGGTATGACGAAGGATGTCAATTTTGAGCTGGTGGTGGAAGGTCCGACCAACGACATCATCGACAATGCCTATCGTAAGAAGTACAGTAGCAGCCCATATCTTAGATCGATGATTAGCCCCTGCGCCCGATCTGCGGACAGTCAAGGTCATGCCACAATGACCCCCACATTATAGAGATAGTGGGATATGGATTTCAAAATGCCTAGTTCTATAAAGCAACTTACTAAATAAATAGAAAAAAGCCGATTTTCCAAATGAAGTCGCACCTTGTAGCCTGTATTATCACCCTAGAAGACCAACCTATTCGCTTGTTTCAACAATGTAACCTCAAGCTTTTGACCATTTAACAGACAAGGATAAACTCCTTATTCATTCTGATCAAGGCTGGCATTATCAAATGAAACAATCCCGTCAAGCCCTCAGTAAACGTGTCATTACACAAAGTATGTCACGCAAAGGGAACTGTTACGATAACGCCGTGATGGAAAATTTCTTTGGCATTATTGAAATCCGAATCTCTTTATCTAAAGGAATTTGAGAGTGTGGAACACTTTAAGCAAGAATTAGAAAAGTATATCAATTACTATAATCACAAACGAATCAAGGCAAAATTAAAAGGTATGTGCCCAGTTTAATACAGAGCTCATGCCCAACAAGTTGCCTAATGTGTCTAACTTTACGGGGTATGTTTATTACTAGCTATTTTTATTTACCACTCATTGCCAACACATTTACCAACGGAGTAATGTTAAGGAAAAAGGATTTGTAACGTAGGATTTGCGGAGATAAAAAAAGTCTAATTCCTCTGCATTTTTACCGAGGAATTAGACGAATAATCTTCCGCAATCGCGCCCGATTGTTGAAGATAAAATTACAGAGATGATAAAAAGAACTTCCCATATTAACTAAAGCTCCCCGGGCATTTGAAAACACCAATAAAAAAGCGGGTAAAATGGAGGAGGAGTATGAACAATAAATTAAAAATTTTTATGAAGGGGAATATTTTGTTAAAATGTCTGGACCACGTTACCTAAACCCTCGACCTAATTCACTAAAATAGGAACTTTCCCACACCGATTAGACTACTAATAATTCCTATTCCATTCATGGTGCCTTTTCCCACTTTAAGTAAGCTTCCAAATATCCCCGGCTGACCATTCCCATTGTTATTCCCCCATCCCAGGGGATTTACATGTCCTCCCCAGCCTGCAGGGTTTCCAAAATCGCCCCACTTCGCCTGCTGCCCACTGGCGTTAAAGCCAAAAGGATTGACGGATGGCGGCAGCATAGCGGCGAGAGGCCCTTGTGCGAATATCCCCGCATGATTGCCCGGCTGCGCCCAAGAGAAGGGCTGTTTTTGGAAATGGTAACCCGCATGGCTGGCTGATGGAGCCCAACCTAGAGGCTGTCCTTGTGCGAACATCCCTGCATGGTTTATCGGCTGCGCCCAAGGAGTGGACTGTCCTTGAGACATAAAACCTGGATGTTTGGGAAACTGCGGCGAGTTGGTAGGCTCTTCATATGACTCCCAATCGTTAGGAGCGACCGGCGGCAATAAATTTCCTTTGTGTCCTTGAGACATGAAACCCGGATGGTCGTGAAGCTGAGGCCAGTTGGCCGGCTGCTCATGTGACTCCCAAACGTTAGGATTGACCGGCAGAAGCCAATTTCCTTTGTGTTCTTGTGACATAACACCCGGATGTTCGGGAAGCTGCGGCCAATTGTCAGGCTGCTCATGTGACTCCGAATCGTCAAGATTGACCGGAGGCAACCAATTTCCGAGTTGTTTTTGAGACGTGGAACCCTCATGGTCAGCCGGTTGCGGCCAGTTGGTTGGCTCCATCTTCGCCTCCCAATCGTCATGATCCACCAACGGCACCGAATTTCCGTTGTGTCCATGGGGTGTAAAGCCCTTATTGTCAACCGGTGTTGTCCAACTGGAAGAAGGCTCTTGTAATGTCAAGCTCATCTGGCGGGCGGAAGAAGTCCAATTAGCAGGCAGTTCCATACGATCAAAACCCTTTAAACCCCCGGGCCTCTTCCACCCAGCAGTATAGACTCGACAACTCAAACCCTCGGGAATCCCAAGACCATTTATTCCTCTAAGATTGGGTAATTGGGGCTGTGAATATAATGGTACTGAAATTCGGTTATAATATAGCGTCCCGCTCCCCTTAGAATTCACATACCAATAATGGTGCATAGCTTATTCTCCTCATTTAAAAAACGTACTGTTTGACTTAACCTATGTAATATTGCTTTTTGTGGCTGGTTTAATAACTAGATCTACAAGCCCATATTTAAAAGAATGGGTGCATAGCTATAAAAAACAATTTTTCTTGCCGTATGGAACTCGGAATTTAGTTGAAGGGGAAGCTAAGAAAGTATGGGCTTCCCCTTCCTTATAGTCAAGTTATCCGTCAGAATCCGGACAAATGATTCCGTCAATTTCTTGCCAAAATAGAACGTCATTAACAATCTACAAGTAAACTAAGACCTTCTAGAGTATGAGAAACTTTAAAACCCTCACGATATGGTTTGCCTTTAACTAAAAACTCTAAGACCAAATAAAAAATGGTCAACCAGAAATATTTAGCATTCATGCTAACCTTATCATACGAACGGGGCAGGTTACTTAAAAAAAGAAAAGGCTTAATTGATAAAAAGAGCGGCTAACGGGTTCGGACTAAGAGTACAAAAACTTAATTAGCGTATCAATTTTAGGTTCAAATCTCATATGATTTGGACCTTTTACTTTTGTTGATTCTATATGGTTGATCGACAATTGACATATAAATAAACAAACAAATTAGCACATGAATTAACAGAATGACAATAGCTGATGTCATACGTTCTATAAGTACGCTAAAATGGGTTCCAAAAATAGTGCTAAAATACATGTCAAATATAGAGTGAGATAATTAATTTCCGTTAATTTTCTTTGGGATATTGAAAAATATAGTAAAATTTTTAAAGAAAGGGGAAGAGAAAAATGATAATAAGCCCTATTGAAGTTAGCGATGCCGAAAATTTTTTGGAATTAAGCAAGAAAATTGATGAGTCTAGTTTTATGTTGTTTGACTGGAGAACGACAAACAACTGTTGAACAACAAAGAAAATCGATTGAAAGAAGTTTGTCTGAACAAAACTCAATCTTCTTTGTTGCCGAAATTGAAAACAAACTTGTCGGATTTATTGCAGTAATAGGAAGCAATTTAAATAGAAATCGACATTCCGCAAATATTGTTTTGAGTGTTCTTGAAGACTATCGAGGACAAGGCATGGCGACTAAGCTATTCAACAAAGTGTTTGAATGGGCAAAGGAAGTTGGAATTTTAAGATTAGGGCTTACGGTTATCAAAGATAACAAAAAGGCATTCAACTTATATAGCAAGATGGGGTTCGGTTTAGAAGGAGAAAGGGTCCAATCGTCAAAAATTAACGGAGAATTTGTAAATGAATATTACCTATATAAATTGTTATAAAGCCAATAAATAAACAATTAAAGCACCTTTCGAAAAGGTGCTTTAATAATGTCTAAATTACTGCTAAATTCATTGCTAATTTGCACACCAAATTATTGCTAAATGGACGTATTTTTTTAATGTTATGTACGATTTTGTCCTTCAAAACCGAACCAGTTAGAAAATATCTAACCAGTTTTTTAAGATTACAGTTGACGTGACTGCTTTATCTTTCTTGAAGAGACTGGAATGCTGCTCAGGCATGATAATAGCAATGCTACAAGTAAAAGACTAACGAAAAATCCAAAGCTCAGGCTGAAACTTGATGACACGTTTAGGATTCGGCTCGCTATTGAAGGGCCAAATGACATTCCTAAAAAGTTGATTAAGTTATAGATCCCTATCCCCATTGCACTTTTTTCCTTCTTTATCGTGTGGGGAATATCAATATTGATGACAATGGTAAGGATTGTAAAGCCTATATTAATAAGGGCAATTCCAACACTTACCACTGCATCTGAATATACGATGTGGTTCCCTGAATATTTCCCAAGGGCACTGGTTCAGTGGGGTTACGTCCTTCGTGGCAGCACTATTAATAAAACTAAGCAAAAGGAACCGAATAAAAGCATAGAATCGAAAAACTGACAGATCCATAAATATCCCGACATTTTGACGTTTGCCATGGATCCCCATAAAAAATACAGATATCACTGTAATGATTAGCAAATAACCATTTAATTTGACTCCTAAAATAAACGTCCCGACAAAAATCAATACATAAAGGAAGCCTAAAAATCAAACGGTTGGGTGAGCTTCTTCTGATTGGCATACCCCGAAGGGACAAACCAAATAATTCCTAGCAAAGTGAAAATAGACATACTCATTAATAAAAATAGGGAATGCCAGCCCCAAGAATGAGTAAAGAAGCCTCCCAGCAAAAATCCTATTCCTGAACCTAGTGATAGACAGGCACCTATTAATGTTAGAGCCAGATTGCGTTTAGGTAAGGCGAGAAACTGATTCGTCAGGATCATGGATAATGCAATAAACGAACTACCACCGGACGCTTGAATCATACGAGCCAAGACCACAACGATAAAATCATTCGTCTGTACCCTATAAGGGTACCTGTAACGAATAAACTAATCCCAAAGATTAATAAACTCTTAATATTGTCACTCATTAAATTCAAAATTTCATTTTCCTAAGGAATTTTAAGTCAATGTCGTTCGTATAATCGATAAGTGAAAGCATAAAAAAGGTGGGAACCATTCTATGTTTAAACCAAACCCTGCGAATACTGCAATTGTTATTACTGACCCTCAAAATGACTTTTTGTCTCCAGACGGAAGAGGATATCATTTGACAAAGGCTAACATTAAACAGAATAATACTTTAGCCAACTTGGAACTACTATTAGGCACTGCCCGTAGTAAAGGTTATCAACTCTTTGTTTCCCCACACTTCTTATATCCACATGACTATGATTGGCGGTTTACAGGGAACGAACAAGAGATGTTGATAAGTTTGCGTGTCTATCAGAAATTAAATCAATATAGTCCTCCAACTTCAGAAGCCGATTATGTTCCAACTTTAGCACCGTATATCTGGGACAAAACAACCGTCATTGCAACACCTCACAAGGTGGCCAGTCCTCAGACAAATGATCTGGTCTATCAACTAAGACAACGAAGAAAAGAACAAGTAATTTTGGCTGGGGTATTGTCAAACGTATGTGTTGAATCGCATATGAGAGATTTAATCGAAAATGGCTTCAAGACAGCTGTTGTTTACGATGCAACTGCCACAATTAGTGAAAACGATTTTCATGCTGCTGTTACGAACTACCGAGCTTTCAGTAGTGCTACATGGACAACACGAGAAGCTATATCAAATATGTAATGATACTCTTAAAAAGGCATACTAAAGGGAAGATTATTCTTTGTTTAAATGTAATGTTTCAGCCGTTAGGTGCTTTCGGTCGGAATCCTTTCATTAATACTAATTTTGATAGTAAATACACTAAGAAGCTATATGCTTATTTCTACAAAACAACTTTCTAAAGCTGCTATAGCCCAAGAACTATGAAGAGGTTAGCTAAAGAATGAATTAAGAAGAAAAGGTGAAATGATCTTCCAAGACCTAAAAATGAAAAATGTAGAGTGATGAAACAAAAAGAACCCTTGAGCCAGGGTTCTTTTTAAATGGACATCACGATAATAGATATAAGAAATAACATCATATGAATAACGGAGTATCTAAACATCCGCGTCGCCCAATGTTGTTCATTTTGTGTAGCAAATCCGCTGATAGATAAAATGATCCATCCGATATTTAAAAGTGTCATAAACCCGATGAAAAACAAACCAAGAGATTTCATGAAGAATGGCATTGGAATCAAACAGATAAGATAAAATAGAAGGTGTATTTTCGTTTTCTTAATTCCTGATACAACAGGTAACATGGCGAATCCTGCCCGTTTGTAATCATCAAATCTTCGTATGGCGATGGAATAAGTATGGGGCATTTGCCAAATGAATATGATGAGTGCCATCATCATTGGAATAAGTTGAAAACTGCTGGATAACACAGACCAACCGATTAACGGTGTAACGCATCCTGATACGGCACCAATAATCGTGTTCCATGAGTATTTTTGTTTGCTCCAAAATGTGTACAAGACCACATAAAAAAACCAACCAATGAATGAAAATAGGAACACTTCGGCATTAGTAAAAAGCAATATTAAAAAACCTAGGATGCTTGTAGTAATTCCTAAAGTTAAAACAAACTTCTTGCTAAACTCTCCATTAGCACTCGGTCTACTTTTAGTTCGCTCCATTAGTTTATCTAAATCGGCTTCGTACCAATTATTCAACATTAAAGCACCAGCAATGACAAAGGCACTTCCTATTAATGTAACAAAGAAAGAGGTAAGTTGTTCAGCAAGTGGAAGATGATTGATATGCGAAGATAAAAAATATCCTGCCAGCACAGGAAGCACATTGATAACAAAGACTTTCCCTTTAATGAGGCTGATTAGGTTTTTAAAGAAATTTTTAGGTGTTTTAGTTTGCATTTGGTTCATATCTATTCCTCTCTCTATAAATCCAACAGACTACTCATTTTAACACAAATATTCTTCGAATGCTTATGGTTTTGTTTTTGAATTTCTAATACCACTTCAAGTCCTGTTGTCAGATAAGGGGGAGGAGTACAATTAACCGCAAGGTAGAAAGGCTCCCTTCTAATCGACTAGTTTACTAGTAAGGATTGTTTAAATCTTAATCAACTAACTGGGGTACAATAGTTATAGATTCAGCTGCCATTGTGGTGGCTTTTTCTTCTTGTACTAACGGTGCAGAAAAGTTAAATATATGCACAGTTACTGACCCCACCAACATTGGTAGGGGTTTTCTTTGTCCTAATATCTAACGAACTAACTACAGTCATAATTAATTTAAGCACAAATTAATTAAAGTGAATTTTATTCTATATACACTGACAGGAAGCCATGATTATTTGCTTAAGATTGTAGCGAAGGACATGGAGAGTTATAGTGCAAAAAAAGTGGTTATTTAATATTGCAATGGTACTAATCTCATGGATAACATTACCCTTTTTGAACTGGCAAAGTATAAAAAGATTTTTCCCAGCCTTTATCTTTGTATTTTTAATAAATTGTATTGATGTTCCGATTGGAAAGAAACGTAGATGGTGGTCTTTCTATAATAAACCAAATTCATTTTTTTATAATGAATTTCCTTTCTTAATAGGACCCATGCTAGCAGTGGCTTTATGGACATTAAAATGGTCATACGGTAATTTCAAAAAATTTATTATGATTAACGCTTTTTTTCAGTTGATTTTTATTATTCTAGCTAAAAGTTTATTTCAAAAGATTAAATTATTTAAATTGGTGCGTCTAAATGGATTTCAATTCTACCTATACTTTTTTTACAAGGCGTTTCTTTTATATGGATTTCAATACATTTATGAAAATAAAAAGAGATATTTCAACTAACAGGTGCGATTCTTCTATAACGAAGGTCGCTTTTTTCCTTTCCTACAAGAAAGATTGTGAAATGTTGCACTTAAACTAACGGGTTAAGAGTTTACAGAACGGGGTTGCAGGAGGCGACCCTTTTTTTTTTGCTAACGGGAACGGCTGCGTTAGTTCAACACGAAATAAGTAGTAGATTTTCAAAAATTGGGTGCAAGAGTTGAAGATCAGTGCTGTAATTTTGGCAGCTTTTTTTATTGGACTAACGTGGCAGTTTAGTTGAAAAAGGTGAATTTCCCCAAGTTACAAAAAAACATTATGTAAGGTATAATTAAGCTATTAAATAAGGTATCGCTATTAATAGGGTGAGATAATGGATTTATTGGGTGCAATGTCTGTTTTGATTGGTTTTATAGCGTTATATGGTGGATTCGCCTATAATAAAAAAAGACACGAAGATGATGGTTTAGATGGTTCTGGAGCTGATTCAATTATCGGTGCCATCGTCGCTTTATTCGTTGTCATCTTATTGAGACTGTTGCCATATCAGGTTACCAAAACATTGTTATTTATATTTGCCTTTATTTGTTTTTGTTTTAGTGTTTATGCATTTACTCACTTACACTAATGGGGGCTTGAGTTTATACAAAGAGTCGTATTTGCGGCTTTTTTTCTTGTTCAACTAAACCAGCTAATAGTTTGTCAATATTTTTCAATAAAATTTTTAAAAATCGCATGATATTAAAAATGTGCATGCCAAATAACCTTCCGTTAATTCATTTTTGGAAGGTTTTGTGCTTTTTAGTTTAATTTAGGTTCTAAGCTATATCTTGGAAGGTCGATTTGCTTTTTAATAAGGCAAAAATCCAATGTAAGAGCTTATTTACACAGGCGATAACAGCTACTTTAAAAGGTTTTCCTTCTTCACGTTTCTTATCATAAAACTCTCGTAATTTCTTATTACGAGGAATGATATCATCGCTTGTTTTGCTCTTA
>NZ_PGVE01000030.1 GCF_002860255.1 Neobacillus cucumis | reverse complement strand
TGGCTAACCTTATAATACGAACTGGGCAGTTTACTTCAAGAAGAAGTTGTTATTAAATGTTTTATTTAACCCAAAATACGACGAAAAAAATCCAGTTTTACTTACTTACTGGATTTTTTATGAGTGATGAATAATTGGAAGCCATAAATTACAAGGGCATAGCAAATGGCAGTGAAAAAGATGTGATTTGGCTTAAAGTTAACCAAAACAATCCGAATGTAAAACGAAAATCAAGATGGTTACAACAAAAAAAGGTCCTAAAATAAAGTTCAAATGGTTAATGTGAAAGTCCAGAACCTTCTAAAGTAAGACTGGTCGATACGATTACGAAGGTCAGACGCAGTGTTTAATATTGAGTTGGAGTTGGAGGAGAACAATGGAAGTTAGCAATATCTCTTAAAGCAACCGAATATTGATTCCATCTTCCGCCGAAAAACCTATAGCCATAAGCTCTTTGATGCCCGACAGTCGTCAAAAAAAACCAGAAATTATCGCCGTTTCTAAGCCACAAATATGTGAAACGAAAGATACAATTTTCAAGACCCCAGGGACTCAGGGAATAGAGTGGCATTTGTCGTATATTTACCATAATTCGAGGTTCACTCCTAATTGAAATTAGACGTATAACCAGTTTATGCTCAGGTCATAGCTTGGATTGGATGTATGCCTAGTAGCCCCAGGTTAGCTTAAATAATTACCCTATCCGCATTTGTCATATAATATTTTAGAATCAGGACGAATACCCAGGAATTTTTTACAAATATGCATATGCTTAATGTAAATTAAATGAGGAGGATGAATGCTTGTATGATTAATGCCTATAATGAGAGGGTTGGTTTAGGTGGACCAGGATCAGGTTTTGGTGTTGCACCAGGACTTGGTTTTGGAGCTCCAGGTTATCCGCATCCGCACCCACACTACCCGTACTATCATCACCACCACTATCCGTACTATCATCATCACTACCCGTACTATCATCACCACTATCCGTACCACCACCACCACTACCCTTATTAAAATTTGCTAATAAACTTGCCGTTCAAATAAAAAGGAACGAAATTTCTGTGAAACAGGCGTGTTTCTGCAAGAGTAGAAACGCCTGTTTCTTGTTGGGTATGGAGAAAGTATGGCTGATGGATACTGCATAAAATGACAATTTGTTCAAATACCCTTAATTTTTTAGATTTAAAAATTTAATAATATCTTCTACATGTTGATCCTTTTGATAGTTTCTATACAGGTTACTGGATAATCGAACAGGGTCACCAAAAAAGTATCTTTCATACTGGGTTTGCCTTGTACCGAAGGAACTCATTGTAAGATCCCACGCCAAACGAAATAGTTTCACACGGTCCAAAGCGTTCATACCATCTGCTTGAAGATATTGGTCAAGCTCTGGTCTAATTTAGAATCAAATGCGTTTTCTGTTGGTAAGGAAATCATGCCGCTTGCACCAATGATTTGTATTATTTCGCTGAAACGGGGATAAATCTTTGGAAAAATGTTACTGGCGACTTGTAATGGTATCATACTTGGACGTATATATCCCCATTGATCTAATTCAACATCATTTTCTGCCTTTTCTAAGAGTGCTTTCATGGTTTCAAGACCAATAATGATTTTAGACTGTTTTTCATGAATAAGTTGATATTCCCCAACATTAATCGTATCGACAAGTAGGTTTAGCCACTCCAAGAATAAATTCAGTTTTTACAATTTGTTTGGTTACCACTTGGTGATAGGCGAATTGGTAAAAAGAGCTTTCAGCCAGGAAATCGGTTGCTGCCTCTACATTGTCGTAATAAAATACCCGATCCCATATTTGTTTTCTCCCATTAGGATGGTGGAAGGCGTGGTTTGATGTATTTTTTGTCCGCATACTTTTCCTCATTAAATTTTAGTTAAAAAGCCCATACCTCCATAAATTTCTAACATATTTTGTAGTGAATGAGTCTAAAAGGAGGAAAATGAATTGTCTGGATATGGTTATGGCGGATACGGCGGATGTTGCGGCTATGGTTATGGCGGTTGGGGATACGGTTGCGGTTTCGTTTTAATCGTTGTTTTGTTTATCTTGCTGATTATCGTAGGAGCAACGGTCTGCTACTAATTAAAAATACAAAAAAGCCCTTAAGGGGCTTTTTGTGTGTCTTAAACATTCATCAGCTAGATGTTTGTGTAAGGAGAGGCTATCAGAACTTGGCTTGATTGTAATTAATAAAGTACTCCTTGTGGTGGAAGCGGTTGAGCTGGAAGTTGCACTCCC
>NZ_PGVE01000029.1 GCF_002860255.1 Neobacillus cucumis | reverse complement strand
GACGACTGTACACCGAAAAAAAGAATCAGCAGAGTAGCCAATAGCCCTTCTTGACGACTGTACACCGAAAAAAAGAATCAGCAGAGTAGTCAATAACCATTCTTGGCGACTGTACATCGAAAAAATGGTTAAATAGGGGTTCTTTTTTTGCAATACATGAGTTGCCAAAAAAAGAATCGTCTATTCCACATTTTACTTCCATTAAACCTCACTAAATTTAACAATATCATTGACAATCAAATGAACATTTGAATATCATATAATCAAACGGATGTTTGAATGAATAAGAACAGGATATTTGCGGAATTTCCTGTGTAGCGAGATATCCTCTCTTTAAAACGGGTATTAAAAACTTACCACGGCTTGATTTTTATAGGGTTTATTAGATTATGATTTTTAAGAGTAAAAGAAGTAAAACATTAAGGGTGAACCTGATGGATAATAAGTGGAATAAGTGGATCTATCGACTTTGGTCCCCTGTTTATGATTCATTTTTTAATGCAGGTCCTTTTTTAAAAGCCAGGCAGAAAGTATTCAATAACCTCGACTTTCATAAGGGGGATAAAATATTGTTTGTCGTGGTCGGTACCGGGGCGGATATCTATCAAGTTCCAATGGAGTTAGTGGATATTACCGCCATTGATTATTCCGAGGAAATGCTAGCACAGGCAAAAAGAAAATTTTCGGACGCAGCTATTACTTTTCTACAAATGGATGCCCAAAACTTAACATTTTCGGATGAAGACTTTGATTATGTTATTGCAAGCTTAGTCCTATCGGTAGTCCCGGATTATGACCGAACATTTTCTGAGATGGTCCGGGTCACAAAAGCGCACGGGAAGATTATAATATTTGATAAGTTCACTTCTCAATTAACACCTTTAAAGAGGCTGATTAGACCAATGATTAAAGTCTTAGGAACAGATATCGGCCTTTCATTTGAAAAAATCTATGAGAACTACAAGGATAATAAGCTTATCATAGAAGTGAATCAGCCTATTCTGTTCGGAGAAATGTATCGAAATATAAGAATTAGAAAAAGCTAAGATAATCGTAACCTTTTCGGTTTAGAAAGAGAAAGAGCTCACTTTTAAAAGAGATCTAGGGGGGAAAAAACATGGGTCATCATCACCATCATGGACATTCACACGGCCACTCGCATGGGCATTCACATACAAGTAACAAAAAGGCCTTATTAAGTTCTTTCCTGTTAATCGCAGCCTTTATGATTGTTGAAGTCATCGGCGGAATCGTTACAAACAGCCTTGCCTTATTGTCTGATGCAGGTCATATGCTGAGCGATGCCGCTGCGCTGGGTTTAAGCTTTTTTGCCTTAAAGCTTGGGGAAAAGCAAGTCTCAAAGGAAAAAACCTATGGCTATAAACGTTTTGAAATTATCGCTGCCGCCTTGAATGGATTAACACTTGTGATTATTTCTATTTATATCCTCTTTGAGGCCTTTCATCGCTTTTTCAATCCACCGGAAGTACAAAGTAAGGGAATGCTCATCATTTCTGTTACAGGATTAGTAGTCAATATCATTGCCGCTTGGATCCTAATGAAGGGTGATAAGGAAGAAAATCTGAATGTCAGAAGTGCCTTCCTGCATGTACTTGGTGATATGCTAGGTTCGGTAGGAGCGATCGTTGCAGCCCTGTTAATTATGTTTTTAGGGTGGGGGATTGCTGATCCAATTGCAAGCTGTATTGTCGCTGTATTAATTCTCATCAGTGGATACCGGGTAACGAAAGATTCCTTCCATATCTTGATGGAGGGAGCTCCATCACAAATTGATATGGTTCAGGTAAGAAAGGTATTGTGCAAGATACCTGCTGTGAAGGAGGTCCATGATTTACACGTCTGGACGATTACTTCAGGATATCCGGTTTTAAGCTGTCATATTACGATTTATGATGATGGCGTGCATGATGAAATCTTGTCGCAGTCACAAAAAATTCTTCACGATGAATTCCATATAGAACACAGTACCATTCAGGTCGAAAAAGAAGCCAACGGGTGCCCCAGCCCGCATGGGACTTGTAATTAATAGAATTTATTCTAAAACCTTATTATCATGTAAAGAACACTTTAACACATGATAGTAAGGTTTTTTCTGTGTTTGTGGTAAAATGTTCTAGCTTGGTAAAAATCTAAACTAAATATGTATACATACTAGGGGTGTAAAAGTGTGAAGAAATCTGTGGATTCTATGGACAAGCGTTTTAAGATTGCCCATAAAGAAGCACTAATCGGCGTGATTCTCGTCATGATCAATTTTATTATTTGGTATGGTTTTGCCTACGGACTTGGTTCCGCTGACGTTAAAGATTATACCTATTTGTTTGGTCTGCCAGCTTGGTTTTTTTATAGCTGCATTCTTGGCTCCATCGTCATGATTATCCTTGTGATTTTAACAGTAAAATTCATCTTCCAGGATATCCCCTTTGATGTAAACGAGGAGGAAAACAAGTGAACTGGGCGGTTATTACACCATTAATTCTTTTCTTATTGATTATCTTTGCGGTGGGGATCTGGTCAAATAAATTTGTCCTGAAATCCAGCTCATTTCTAGAAGAATATTTTTTAGGAGAACGGCAAATGGGCGGGTTCATCCTGGCGATGACCATGGTAGCTACCTATGGAAGTGCCAGCAGTTTTATCGGCGGCCCCGGAATTGCCTATACTCAAGGGTTGGGCTGGGTTCTCCTAGCTTCAGCACAGCTGGTGACCGGCTATTTTACATTAATGGTCCTCGGGAAAAAATTTGCCATTGTGTCCCGTCAGTATAAGGCGATTACCTTAATTGATTTTCTAAAAGAACGATATAAAAGTAAAACGGTTGTTATATTGTCTGCGGCAAGCATCATTATTTTTCTTTTTTCATCGATGACAGCGCAGTGGATTGGCGGGGCGCGCCTGGTGGAATCACTGACCGGCATGCCCTATTCAACAGCTTTATTGATTTTTGCTTTTTCCGTGCTCATCTTTGTCATTGTGGGCGGCTTTCGAGCGGTCGCACTCACCGACACCATCCAAGGAGTGGTGATGTTTGTGGGAACATTAATCCTTCTGATTGCTACCATTAAAGCAGGCGGGGGGATTCCAAAAATTATCTCTGATTTAGCGGCCGAAAATCCAAACCTTATCAGTCCGTTTGGTGCTGAACACAATTTAACCCCAACCTACGTTTCTTCGTTTTGGATCCTGGTTGGGGTAGGGGTCATTGGCTTGCCTCAGATCGCGGTAAGGGCGATGTCCTATAAAAACTCGAAAGCGATGCATAATGCCATCATTATTGGAACGATTGTTGTTGGATTTATTATGCTCGGCATGCATTTAATCGGTGTATTTGCCCGCCCGGTGCTCCCTGGAGTAAAAATCGGCGATACCGTTATGCCGTTGTTATCCATGAAAGTATTGCCGCCGTTTGTTGCAGGGATTGTGCTTGCTGCTCCGATGGCTGCCATTATGTCAACGGTTGATGCTTTGCTGATTTTGGTGAGTTCCGCTTTGGTAAAGGATATCTATTTAAATTACATCAAGCCGAATGCAGCGGACAGCCAAATTAAAAAGGTAAGCTTTAGCGTAACGGCTATTATTGGCATCATCGTCATCATCCTTGCCTTAAGCCCGCCGGACTTAATCGTCTGGTTGAATCTGTTTGCTTTTGGCGGACTAGAATCCGTCTTTATTTGGCCGGTAATATTAGGCTTGTATTGGAGTAAAGGAAATAAGTACGGGGCGGTTACGTCAATGATTCTCGGTATGGGCTCTTATATTCTATTAGATCGTTTTTATCCTAATGCCTTTGGATTTCATACGGTTGTCCTGCCCATCCTTCTGTCGTTACTAGGATTTATAATTATGAGTCTTTTCATGCAGCAAAAAGCAGCGGCTAGTCTTGTGAAGGCTGGGGATTCATGATATTTTAGTTGCAATTTTTGGGATTAGTTTTTAGAATAAATTAACGAGATTTTTTTAATGAGGTGGACCCATGTTTGAGATTATTAGGATATTTTCGGCGCTTACCATGCCTGGATTACTTGTATTGCTTTTTTCTCGGGTCACTTACAATCGAGTTATCGGCCTGATTTTAACCGTCGCGCTCATTGCTGGATCGGTCTATAAAGGCTATACCGACACCTTTTACCTGATTGTTATCGATGCCTTTTCACTTACGGCTGGTTTCTGGCTGGCAGCTAAGATGAAACCACGCGCAGTTAAAAATAGCTAGAAAACTAATCATTACTTCTAAGTCTGCTGAATACCGGCAGGCTTTTTCTTTTTAAAAAGCAAATAAAGTCGAATGTTAGTTCGCATATTGTTGGTTTGTTTTTGGGTGATTGTGGTAGAATGTTAATATGCAATTTTCGAGAAACCACATACTTAGTACCATCCCGGATAATAAACAGTTTTAAAGCTTAAGAGTAATATTTTTTACGGGAGGAAATGAATTGTGAAAGATCAATTTGAATTAGTTTCAAAGTACTCACCACAAGGTGACCAGCCCGAAGCCATCCGCCAGCTAGTGGAAGGGATTAAAAACAATAAACGTCATCAAACCCTTCTCGGTGCAACCGGTACGGGTAAGACCTTTACGGTTTCAAACGTGATTAAAGAAGTCAACAAACCAACCCTTGTGATTGCCCATAACAAAACGTTAGCCGGACAGCTTTATAGTGAGTTCAAGGATTTTTTTCCGAACAATGCGGTTGAATATTTTGTCAGCTACTATGACTACTATCAGCCGGAGGCCTATGTGCCGCAGACCGATACTTTTATTGAAAAAGATGCCAGCATTAATGATGAAATAGATAAGCTGCGCCACTCGGCGACTTCCTCCTTATTTGAGCGGAAAGATGTCATCATTATTGCCAGTGTATCCTGTATCTACGGTCTCGGTTCTCCGGAAGAATACCGGGAAATGGTGGTATCCTTACGTACAGGCATGGAAATCGAACGCAATCAGCTGCTGCATCGCCTAGTGGATATACAATATGAACGTAATGATATAGATTTTAAACGGGGAACTTTCCGAGTTCGTGGGGATGTGGTGGAGATTTTCCCTGTTTCTCGTGATGAACATTGTGTTCGCGTCGAGTTTTTTGGAGATGAAATTGACCGGATCCGCGAGGTTGATGCCTTAACAGGAGAAATCATCGGTGAACGCTCCCATATCGCCATTTTCCCAGCTTCCCACTTCGTCACCCGAGAAGAGAAAATGCGAATTGCCATTGAAAATATTGAAAAAGAACTCGAGGAACGGCTTACTGAACTTAGAGACAACGATAAACTGCTTGAAGCCCAGCGGCTGGAGCAGCGCACCCGCTATGATTTAGAAATGATGCGGGAGATGGGCTTTTGCTCAGGGATTGAAAACTATTCCCGCCATCTAACCCTAAGGCCGGCAGGTTCCACTCCTTATACCTTGCTGGACTATTTTCCGGAAGATTTCCTCATCGTGATTGATGAGTCTCATGTTACCTTACCGCAAGTTAGGGGTATGTTTAATGGAGACCAGGCACGAAAGCAAGTACTAGTCGACCACGGCTTCCGTCTGCCATCGGCAAAGGATAACCGGCCGCTCACCTTTGAGGAGTTCGACAAGCATATCCACAATGCGATTTTTGTTTCGGCTACGCCAGGGCCATACGAGCTTGAGCATACGCCGGAAATGATCCAGCAAATTATCCGTCCGACCGGATTGCTCGATCCAACTCTTGAAGTCCGTCCAATCGAGGGTCAAATCGATGACCTGATTGGCGAAATTCAAGACCGAATCAAGAAAAATGAACGTGTTTTAATAACGACTTTGACGAAAAAAATGTCAGAGGATTTAACCGATTACCTCAAAGAAATCGGTATTAAAGTGCAATATTTGCATTCCGAAGTCAAGACACTCGAGCGGATTGAGATTATCCGAGAGCTCCGTCTCGGGAAATATGATGTCCTCGTAGGAATTAACCTGCTTCGTGAAGGACTCGATATTCCGGAAGTATCGCTGATCGCCATTCTCGATGCCGACAAAGAAGGCTTCCTGCGTTCTGAACGTTCATTAATTCAGACCATCGGGCGTGCTGCTCGTAATGCGAATGGTCATGTGATTATGTACGCCGATAAAATCACCAATTCCATGGAATTGGCGATTAATGAAACAAAACGGCGCCGGGCCATTCAAGAGGAGTACAACGAGAAGCATGGCATCACACCACAAACCATCCAAAAAGAAATTCGTGATGTCATTCGTGCAACACAGGCTGCGGAGGATCAGGAAGAATACAAACCAGCAGCATCCTTCGGCAAGATGTCGAAGAAGGAAAGAGAAAAATTAATTATGACCATGGAAAAAGAAATGAAAGAAGAAGCAAAGGCACTCAACTTCGAACGTGCGGCTGAGCTTCGTGATTTATTATTGGAATTGAAAGCGGAAGGATGACGGTTAAATGGCAATGGAAAAACTGATTGTGAAAGGCGCCCGCGCCCACAATTTGAAAAATATAGATGTCACCATTCCGAGAGATAAGCTTGTTGTTCTGACGGGACTTTCCGGCTCAGGGAAGTCCTCTCTCGCATTTGATACAATTTATGCAGAAGGGCAGCGCCGTTATGTGGAATCTCTGTCTGCTTATGCCCGGCAGTTCCTCGGACAGATGGATAAACCGGATGTTGATACAATCGAAGGATTATCCCCTGCGATTTCGATTGACCAAAAAACAACAAGCCGAAACCCTCGCTCAACGGTTGGGACGGTAACGGAAATCTATGATTATTTACGACTACTCTTTGCACGAGTTGGACATCCAACCTGTCCGAATCATGATATTGAAATCTCATCGCAAACAATTGAACAGATGGTCGACCGTATTCTCGGCTATCCGGAACGAACCAAAATGCAAATTCTCGCCCCTGTTGTATCAGGAAGAAAAGGGACCCATGTAAAAGTTTTTGAGGATATTAAAAAGCAAGGGTTTGTCCGTGTACGTGTGGACGGAGAAATGCTGGACCTCAGCGATGAGATAGAATTAGAGAAAAATAAGAAACATTCGATTGAAGTGGTTGTCGATCGGATTGTTGTAAAGGAAGGTATCTCTTCCCGTGTTGCTGATTCCCTTGAGACAGCATTAAAGCTTGGGGAAGGCAATGTGATTGTTGATGTCATCGGTGAGGAAGAGCTGTTGTTCAGTGAGAACCATGCCTGCCCGCTTTGTGGTTTTTCCATCGGAGAATTAGAACCGCGGATGTTTTCATTCAACAGCCCATTCGGGGCCTGCCCAGAATGTGATGGACTTGGCTCCAAGCTCGAAGTGGACCTTGACTTAGTTATCCCGAATAAGGATCTCACTTTAAAACAGCATGCGATTGCACCGTGGGAGCCAACCAGCTCACAATATTATCCGCAGCTGCTCGAAGCGGTATGTGATCACTATGGAATCGATATGAATATCCCTGTTAAGGATATCCCGGACCACCAAATGGATAAAATCCTTTATGGCTCCGGCAGAGATAAAATTTACTTCCGTTACGAGAATGATTTTGGCCAAATCCGTGAGGGGCATATTGAATTTGAAGGGGTCATGCGGAATGTTGAGCGCCGCTATAAAGAGACAAGCTCTGACTTTATCCGTGAGCAGATGGAAAAATATATGGGCCAGCAGCCGTGTCCAACTTGTAAAGGGTATCGATTGAAAAAGGAATCTATGGCTGTTTTGATTAACGGACGCCATATTTCTCAAATAACGGACCTTTCGATTGAAGAAGCCAATCAATTTTTTCAAGAGCTCAAGCTATCGGAAAAAGAAATGCAAATCGCGACGTTGATCTTCCGTGAGATTAGCGAGCGGCTTGGTTTCTTAATTAATGTCGGCTTAGACTATTTAACGCTCAGCCGGACGGCCGGAACTCTCTCCGGCGGGGAAGCCCAGCGGATTCGTTTAGCTACACAAATCGGTTCACGTTTAACGGGTGTGCTCTACATTTTGGATGAGCCGTCCATTGGTCTGCACCAGCGTGACAATGACCGCTTAATCGGTACCATGCAAAGTATGCGGGATATCGGCAACACCTTGATTGTTGTCGAGCACGATGAAGACACAATGCTTGCGGCCGATTATTTGATTGATATTGGACCTGGTGCCGGTGTCCATGGCGGGGAAGTGGTATCCGCTGGAACGCCTGCAGAAGTCATGGCTGACCAGAACTCCTTGACAGGTCAATATTTATCAGGAAAGAAATTCATCCCGCTGCCGCTTGAGCGCCGCAAGCCAGATGGCCGGTATATTGAAATCAAAGGCGCATCCGAAAATAATTTAAAAAATGTCAATGTGAAGTTCCCTCTGGGCATGTTTATTGCTGTGACCGGTGTATCTGGTTCGGGTAAAAGTACGTTGATAAATGAAATTCTTCATAAATCCTTGGCACAAAAGCTGAATCGGGCAAAAACAAAGCCAGGAGCACATAAAGCCATCAAGGGAATCGAACATTTAGAAAAGGTCATTGATATTGACCAATCCCCAATCGGCAGAACGCCGCGTTCCAATCCTGCCACATATACAGGTGTCTTTGATGACGTCCGAGATGTGTTTGCTTCGACCAATGAAGCGAAGGTACGCGGGTATAAGAAAGGCCGCTTTAGTTTTAATGTGAAGGGTGGCCGATGTGAAGCCTGCCGTGGGGACGGGATTATTAAGATTGAAATGCACTTTTTACCGGATGTGTATGTGCCATGTGAGGTCTGCCACGGCAAACGCTATAACCGCGAGACGCTTGAAGTGAAATATAAAGGGAAAAATATTTCGGATATTCTCGATATGACCGTGGAAGCAGCTGTTGAATTTTTTGAAAATATTCCTAAAATCAGCCGTAAGCTTCAGACGATTATGGATGTAGGTCTTGGGTATGTTAAGCTTGGCCAGCCGGCAACAACGCTGTCTGGGGGAGAAGCTCAGCGTGTGAAGCTTGCTTCCGAATTGCATCGCCGCTCAACTGGTAAATCATTCTATATTCTCGATGAGCCGACCACCGGGCTTCATGTGGATGACATCTCCCGCCTTCTGGTCGTCTTGCAGCGTCTTGTTGAAAATGGTGATACGGTTTTAGTCATTGAACATAATCTCGATGTCATTAAGGCTGCGGATTATATTGTCGACCTTGGTCCTGAAGGAGGAGACAAGGGTGGTACCATTTTAGTAACGGGAACACCGGAAAAAGTAGCGGAGGCTCCTGAGTCTTATACTGGGAAGTATTTAAAACCGATTCTTGAGCGGGATCGAGAGCGGATGAAACAGCAAATTGAGAATAAGAGTACGATTAAGGTATAGAAAAGAGAGTCGAAATCTCCAGGTATCTGGATGGTTTTGGCTCTTTTTTTCTTTCTGCTGGAAAAATGGGAAGGTCGCACGGAATAAATCCTGAAGTTTGCGGAATAAATCTAAAAACCTGCGGAATAAAATAGAATGTTTACGGAATAAATGGAAAATCCTACGGAATCAAGTTTAGAAAAAAGCAGCCTGCGGGAAAACAAAGAAAGTGCGCGGAATTAATTCGAAAGGGCGCCGAAAAAACGTAGTAACCCGCGGAAAAAACAAAAAAACCCGCGGAAAAAATACCAATTCGCGCGGAAATCACCCCAAAAACCGGTGGATCTCTCCATATCCCCGCCGCACTCTAAAAAAATAAAAGAAACTTTTACCTATATAAGTTCGTAATAAAGGATAGAGGTGATGAACAAATGGAATCTAGAAAAGTCCTATCCTGTTTGTGCTATCTTAGTATTTTTTTCGCCGGATTTATTTTTCCGTTCGCCGTTTATTTAGCCACGGGGGACGAAGGAACCAAAAGCCATGCCAAAAAGTCACTAATCTCACACCTAATCCCATTAATCCCGACACCGCTGATCGTGTTTGCGGTTTTCTATGACTTTACTTCACAGCAGCAAGATACCATCCCTATTTTCACAATCATCAGCATCATCGTTCTCATTCTTCTATGGCTTATTGTGATCATCTGGAACATCGTCAAAGGCGTAAAGGTATTAACAGCTGAATAAGCTGAAAGTAGGAAAAATCCATAAAACTTGAGGTGGAAAAAATGAAAGAGGAAAGAAAACGGATTTTACAAATGGTCGAGGAAGGAAAACTGAAGGTCGATGAAGCCTTAACCCTTCTCGAAGAACTTGAAAAAGCAGAACAATCGATGGAACAAAAACAAGCTCAAATTGTCAATGAACTATCAACCACGGTCCAATTTGAGGAAGCCAAAAAAGAAGAGCCCTTCCAAGCTAAATATCAATCTACAAAGGACAGAATCTTTGAATTTGTTGATCTAGCCCTGAAAAAGATTAAAGACTTGGACTTAGATTTAAACTTCGGCCAATCCGTTGATATCTCTCATATTTTTCACCAAGGGGATGCCGACATAAAAGATATTGACATTGACGTTGCAAATGGCGCAGTAAAACTCGTTGCCTGGGAACAGCCGGACATCAGGATTGAGTGTCAGGCAAAAGTATATCGGGTGGAAAACCAGGACCAAGCCCGGCAGAATTTTTTACGAGATGTTACATTTGCGGTGGAACATCAAAAATTACGGTTTATTACCCAACAGAAATGGATGAAGGTTGAAGCAGTCGTTTATGTACCAAAAACTGTCTATAATCGAGTTCGAGTTAGACTGTTTAATGGTCCGATAACAGGGGAACAAATGAATGTAGACGAACTTCGTGTAAAAACGGCCAATGGGAAAATTATCCTTGATCGATTCGCCGGCAAAAAAACAGAAATGGAAACGGCTAACGGAAAAATTAAGCTAAAAGCCAGCCAATTTGATAAAGTCGAAGCAGAAACGATTAATGGCGCCATTCAACTAGATGGAGAATTCAACAAAATCGAGATGGAGTCATTTAATGGAAATATTAGTTTAAAATTACACGGAAACCAAGCCGAATTTATTCAAGCTAAAACCGCGGCTGGAGGCATTGACCTCTATATTCCTGATGGGCTCCCGGTCAATGGGGATTTAAAGACGAATCTGGGCGGATTCCATGTCAATCTAGTCGGTATTCAGGTGCTGGAAGAAAAAAGTGAAATGATCCAAAAATCACTTCGTTTCCAATCCATTAATCATCCTGACAAATTAGCATACATTTATGCAGATACTAAGACAGGTTCAATCACCATTAATCAATCACAAGAAGAAAAGTAGGCGGATAAATGAATGAGATGGCTGTTAGGTTGTTTGATAAATGCTGTATTATTTATGGCACTGGCCGGTTATTTTCATGAAAGCTTTCAATTAACCGGTTTTGTGGCAGCACTGGAGGCGAGCGTATTATTATCCATTTTGAATGTACTCGTTCGTCCGTTTTTGATTTTACTTACCTTACCGGTGACCGTGGTAACGATGGGGCTTTTCCTATTTGTCATCAATGCCATCACGCTTGAACTAACGGATTATTTGATGGGCACAGCCTTTGAAATCAGGGGCTTTGGTATGGCACTGTTCTTTGCTGTACTGATGGCGCTCGTTAACGTCATCATTCAAAAAACACTTTTCGAGCCATCCAGAAAAGCGAAAAAATAACCAAAAAAGGTGCACTCCTTTCCCTCGGAGTACACCTTTTTCCTTTTTTAAAGGCTATTTTCGCATAAATTGTTGTTTTTCGTAAAAGTTCATCGACCCGTATAACTAATGCATCGTGGCATCTTTTCGTAAGAACATTTGCGAAAATTGCCCTGAATCTTAGTAAAGGGTCCTTTACAAGTTCCAAAAGCAACAAAATTTACGAAAAGAACCTTTTTAAAAACTATCCATTTGGTTCTTTTTCAAAAAATGCTAAAATAGGAGGTATGAATTCTTCTTATTCAAATTTTTTATAAAAATACATCCGTTTGAGGAGGAAATCTTCTTGCCAAAAGTACGTACCAAAGATATCTTGGAAAAATTTCAGCTAGAATTAATTAGTGGTGAAGAAGGCATTAACCGCCCGATTACTATGAGTGATATATCCCGTCCAGGGATTGAGATGGCCGGCTATTTCGAATTTTATCCGGCTGAACGAATTCAGCTGTTAGGAAAAACAGAATTATTCTTTTTCAGAGAACTTTCTCCAAGCGAACGCGCTTCTCGGATGGAAAAGCTCTGTACAGATATCACTCCTGCCATTATTGTTACAAGAGGACTTGATGTTCCTGAAGAGCTAATCGAGGCTTCTGAAAGAGAGTCTGTGCCTGTCTTAAGGACAAACATGGTAACGACCCGTTTCTCGAGCCATCTCACCAACTTTTTAGAAAGTAAGCTTGCCCCAACTACCGCTGTTCACGGGGTATTAGTAGATGTTTATGGTATTGGCGTGTTGATTACAGGGAAAAGCGGCGTTGGTAAAAGTGAAACCGCACTTGAACTTGTGAAGCGCGGACATCGGTTAGTTGCGGATGATTGTGTCGAGATTCGCCAGGAAGACCAAGGCACATTAGTTGGGACCTCACCGGATTTAATTGAACATTTGTTAGAGATCCGCGGGTTAGGGATTATTAATGTGATGACTTTGTTTGGAGCTGGGGCTGTCCGCAGTAACAAACGGATTACGTTGATCATGAACCTTGAGATTTGGGATGCGAAAAAGCAGTATGACCGTCTCGGTTTAGATGAGGAAAAAATAAAAATTATTGATACAGAAGTACCTAAGTTGACTGTCCCAGTGCGTCCAGGACGAAATCTCGCTGTCATTATTGAAGTAGCCGCGATGAATTTCCGTCTAAAACGAATGGGAGTGAATGCTGCCCAGCAATTTACCGACCGTCTGGCAGATGTTATTGAAGAGGGAGATCACGAGTAGGGGGAGAGATAAAAAATGAATGAAACAATCAAACCGCTTAATCCCATCGCCTTTTCCCTTGGTCCGATTGAGGTACACTGGTATGGGATTATTATCGGATCGGGTCTGGCACTTGCCTTGTACCTGGCGATTAGAGAGGCCAATCGAAGAGGATTACCAAAGGATACATTTGCTGATTTAATGCTATGGGCCATTCCGATCGCAATTATTTCAGCGCGGATTTATTATGTCATTTTTGAATGGGATTATTATTCCGCTCACCCGGCAGACATCCCGAAAATTTGGAATGGCGGGATTGCTATCCATGGAGCTTTAATTGGCTCTGTCATTACCACCCTCGTTTTTGCAAGAAAAAGAGGAATTTCCTTTTGGAAAATAGTTGATATTGCTGCTCCCAGCCTCATTTTAGGACAAGCGATTGGCCGTTGGGGGAACTTTATGAACCAGGAGGCCCACGGCGGTGAGGTTACAAGATCTTTTCTTGAAAGCTTGCACCTGCCTGAGTTTATTATTAACCAAATGTATATCCATGGGACCTATTATCACCCAACCTTTTTATATGAATCCGTATGGGATTTTGCGGGCTTTTTATTATTAATCTTCCTACGCCGCGCGAATTTCCGCCGTGGGGAACTATTTTTATCCTATGTTATCTGGTATTCGATCGGCCGCTTTTTTGTTGAGGGACTTCGAACAGATAGTTTAATGCTAGGAAGCCTTCGGATGGCCCAAACCATTTCGATTGCACTGATCGTTGCCGCCCTTGCGATTATAATTTATCGCCGGACAAAGCATCACACAGAGGCTCGCTACTTAGATCAGACCAATTAGATAGCAGACACCACGCATAGGGCTAACTAGAAGAAAGGAACTCGGGCTTATGAACAATAAAATTACAACCATACTCTTTGATTTAGACGGAACATTAATTGATACGAATGAATTAATCATTTCGACTTACTTAAACACGTTAGAAAAGTATTTTCCAAGCAAGTATAAACGCGAGGATGTGCTGCCGTTTCTCGGCCCAACACTCCATGAGGTATTTGGAAGTATGGCTCCGGAACCCGAACATGTGGAGGAAATGATTGCGGCCTATCGTGAATATAATATCTCCAAACATGACGAATTGGTAAAAGAGTTTATTGGAGTGACAGAAACAGTTCAGACGTTAAAGGAACGGGGCTATAAATTAGCTGTAGTGACAACCAAACGTCTGGATGTAACACTTAAAGGTTTACGGCTGATGAACTTGGAGCAGTATTTTGAAGTGATTGTTGCTTATGAACATGTATCTAAGACAAAACCTGATCCGGAACCAATTATGAACGCCCTTGAGCAGCTAAATTCTACTCCTTCGGAAACCATTATGGTCGGCGATAACTATCATGATATTTTAGCTGGTAAAAATGCTGGCACACGAACAGCCGGTGTTTCTTGGTCTATTAAGGGCCGTGACTATGTCGCAAGTTATGAACCGGATTACATGTTAGAGAACATGACTGACTTATTAACCGTTCTCGGAGAGTGAAAAGAATGAGAAATACGACTCGCTATCCTGTTGAGGGGGCGAATTCCTTGTGGCACGTCTATAAGACCGTGCCATTTTGGAAGGTTGTTAAGAATTTTATTGTGATTCAACTGGCACGTTACACACCATTTTTAGGTTTGAAAAACTGGTTATATCGTACATTTCTTGGTCTTAAGGTGGGGGAGCAAACTTCCTTCGCGCTGATGGTGATGCTTGATGTCATGTTTCCCGAGAAAATCAGTGTGGGCCGTAACACAGTCATCGGTTATAATACGACAATTCTCGCCCACGAGTATTTAATAAAAGAATACAGATTGGGGCATGTCGAAATTGGAAGTGAAGTGATGATTGGGGCGAATTCCACCATTCTACCTGGTATCACCATAGGGGATGGTGCCATTATCTCTGCCGGCACCTTGGTTCATAAGGACGTTCCGCCTGGATGCTTTGTTGGGGGAAACCCGATGAGGGTCATTTATACGAAAGAAGAACTAGAAAAACACTGGGAAGAGGATCCTATCTATAGATAAGTAAAAAAGTCTGGTCTTAATTGACTAGACTTTTTTACTTTGTTTGAAAAATTTTTACAAAAAATAGGTGATAAGGCACATTTTTGTTCGTGATTCGGAACGATATAATAATAGAGCATGGTAATCTATTTGATTCAGATATTTAATAGAATCGTTTTATCTATTAAAAAATTGTCGATTTTTGGATGATAGAAAAGATAGAAAGAATTTCCTCGATTTCGAGCGCCAAAATACCGGTATTTTTCTGAATCTTTTAAAAGGAGAGGGTTATCTAAAAAATTAGATAAAATGTGGAGGTCTTAGTAAGAAACATTTAAACAAAGGGGACAGGTGAAGAGGCATTATGAAAAAGAAGAATGTAAAAAGATATAGTAAAATAGCCGCTACAGCTTTGATACTCAGTACAATTGTATCACCTTCAATACCTTACAAAGCAAAGGCAGCGACAGGTAATACTGCTACTCTAAGAATCTTAGAAACTACTGATCTACATGATGCCGCAGTGGCGTATGATTACTACCAAGATACAGCCAATGGAATTAATTACGGTCTATCAAAGACAGCCACATTAATTCAGCAAGCAAGAGCAGAGGTAGATCCAAGTAACTCCATGCTGTTTGATGCCGGTGACTTACTACAAGGCAATCCGATGGCAGATTACGTGGCAAAGGTTAATCCTCTGAAAGATGACGAGGTTCACCCCATGTTTAAAGCGATGAGTCTATTAAACTATGATGGGGGGATTGTCGGAAACCATGAATTTAACTATGGTTTAGACTTTCTAGATAAGACCTTAAAACATGCTCCATATCCAATTGTCAATGCGAATATCTATAAAGATGATCATGACAATGATCCAACCAATGATCAAAATTATTTTACTCCTTATCAAATCCTTCCTAAAAAAATTAAAGACAGTAACGGTGTCGAACAAACGGTTAAAGTAGGGATTATCGGGTTTGCGCCGCCGCAAATTCTTCAATGGGATAAAGATAACCTTGAAGGAAAGGTTATTGTCAAAGATATAGTGAAAACCGCCGAAAAATATGTCCAAGAAATGAAAGATAATGGTGCAGATGTCATTGTGGCGATTGCACACTCCGGCTGTGATGTGACAAATGATGGCCAACAAGATGCAGAAAATGCCGTATTCTCATTAAGTAAAGTCGCTGGCATTGATGCCCTATTATTTGGACATGCCCACTATGCCTTCCCGGCAGGTAAAGAGTTCCACCAAGGAAGCAATCTTGCTAATCCTGATTTAACGGGCCTTGATACGACAAAAGGTACGATTAATGGCACACCTGCAGTAGAAGCAGGCTATTGGGGCAATAACCTCGGTGTCCTTGATTTAGCCTTAGTCCAAAATGCGGATGGAAAATGGACTGCGGATAAGGCTGCTTCAAAATCAGTTGATAAGCCAGTAACAGCTGCAACTACAGAAGATTCGGCTATTGTTGATGCAGTGAAAACTGAACACGAAGCAA
Source organism: Neobacillus cucumis (assembly GCF_002860255.1). Taxonomy (GTDB): domain Bacteria; phylum Bacillota; class Bacilli; order Bacillales; family Cytobacillaceae; genus Neobacillus; species Neobacillus cucumis_A. The sequence goes on along the minus strand of NZ_PGVE01000029.1, from coordinate 84,157 downwards.
CACTTGCCTATGTGCGTGGGAAAATTGGTGAAACTAGTGCACCAATGTCCAGCTATTTCTCAAGGGTAATGGATGACCCTACCATCCAAATTGTAAACAATGCCCAAACAGATTATGTGAAAAACTGGATTAAGAAGAACCGTCCAGATCTTGAAAATGAACCAATCATTTCAGCAGGGGCACCATTCAAAGCTGGCCGGCAAGGGGCCACTGATTATACAAATATTGCAAAAGGCGACCTTTCGATTAAGAGTGCCAATGACCTTTATTTGTATAACAACACATTAAAGGCTGTAGAATTAACTGGCGCTGAAGTAAAAGAATGGTTAGAAATGTCTGCCTCACAATTCAACAGAATTGATCCAAATAATGCAAATGCCCAAGAATTAATCGATTATGGATTCCAGCCATATAATTTCGATGTCATCGATGGGGTTAAATATCAAATTGACGTCACACAGCCTGCAAGATATAACTATACAACAGGTGCTGTTTCTAACCCGGATTCTCACCGTATTATTAACTTTACAAATATGGATGGATCCGCGATTGATCCAAACCAAAAATTCATCGTTGCCACGAATAATTATCGTGCAAGCGGTGGTGGGAATTTCCCTGGAACAAAGGGTGGAAAGGCAACCGTTGTGGTTGATTCACCTTTAGAAAACCGTCAGATTCTAATGGATTATATTAAGGAACAGGGAGTTGTTAATCCAGTTGCGGATAATAACTGGAAAATTGCTCCTGTCGGTGGAGTGGCGAAGACCTTAACCTTTAAATCTTCCCCTGCAGCTAAAAACGTTTTAACAGCTGCACCAAATATTAAAGATGTTGGTACTTTATCTGATGGCTTTGAACAATACGCTCTGAATCAGGACGTTCATGTACAATTACTTGGCATCAACGACCTTCACGGTCAATTAGACTATAAAACTACGGTAGCTGGTAAACCTGCCGGTGGAATTGAATATCTAGCTGGTTACTTGAAGGAAAGAGAAGCAACCAATCCTTCTAACACCTTAATGGTACAGGCAGGAGATGCGGTTGGAGCGAGCCGTCCAGTATCAGCGCTATTACAAGATGAACCGACGATCCGTATTCTAAACGAACTTGGTTTTGATGTAGGAACAATCGGTAATCACGAATTTGACGAAGGCGTAACCGAAATGCTTCGCTTAATTAACGGCGGTGCTCATCCAAAAACGGTTGACAAGTATGGTGTTTTTGAAGGGGCAGATTTCCCTTATGTTGCGGCAAACGTTGTAAAAGAAGATACAAACGAACTAATCCTTCCACCATATACGGTCAAGGAAGTAGACGGGGTGAAAGTTGGCTTTATCGGTGTTGTCACAACGGAAACGCCAAGTATTGTCACTCCAAGTGGTGTTGCAGGAGTAAAATTCACAGACGAAGCAGAAGCAATTAATAAATATACAGCTGAATTAAAAGCTCAAGGGATTAAAGCCATTGTGGTTCTTGCGCATGATCCTGGTACTTCCGCAACAGATGGCTCTAACCCAACTGGTAAAGTAGTCGATATCGCCAAGGCGGTAGATGATGAGGTTGACGTCATTTTTGGTGCGCATGACCATAAGTATCTAAACTCAACCGTTGACGGGAAACTGCTAGTTCAATCTTATTCCTATGGAACAGCTTTCTCAGATGTCGATTTAACAATCGACCCAGTTACTCAAGATATAGTTGAGAAAAAGGCAGAAATTGTGACCACATTCCAAGATGCGGCCCATCTCGATGCTAAAATTAAAGCAGAGCTGGATCAGTATCAAGCAGATGTGGCTCCTGTCACGAATCAAGTAGTAGGGCAAGCAGCGGCACCAATTTCACGTACAACTAATGCTGCAGGGGAAGCACCTCTCGGTAACCTGATTGCCGATGGTATGAGAGCAGCAACCCATACTGATTTTGCGTTCATGAATATCGGCGGGATCCGTGACGATATTAAGGATGCTGGCGATATTACATGGGGAGAACTTTTCGCCATCCAGCCATTCGGCAATGATATCGTTTCAATGAATATCACTGGTGAGCAAGTAAGAACCTTACTAAATCAACAGTTTGCTGCTGATCGAAATCGGATTATGCAAATTTCTGGTTTGAAGTATACTTGGTCCGATAACTTGCCACTAGGACAAAAAGTCATCGATATTTATCTGCCAGATGGATCAAAAATTAATCCTAATGGTGTCTATTCTGTAACGGTCAATAACTTCATGGCAGACGGCGGAGATGGATTCGTTGTTCTTAAACAAGGAACAAACCGTGTGACTTGGTCCTCTGATCTTGATGCATTTGTCAACTATATTAAGGCATTTAACGGCAAGCCTATTTCAGCAGAAATTGAAGGCAGAATCACCATTGACAATGTAGCGCCAGCCGCTCCAACTGTGGATGAAGTAACTGATCAATCGACAAAAGTTACGGGGAATACGGAGGATGGAGCAAAAGTGGAAGTTAAAGCGGATGGTCAAGTGATTGGCACAGCCACTGCGAAAGCTGATGGAACATTTGAAATCAGCATTTCTCCTTTAAAAGCAGGAACCGAAGTAACGGTTACAGCGACAGATGTTGCCGGTAATAAGAGTGCCGAAACAAAAGTGGTTGTTAAAGATGTGACAGCTCCAAAGGCACCAAAGGTTGAACAAATCATTGCCCCAGCTAAAAGTGTTACCGGTAATGCTGAAGAGGGTTCAACCGTTAAAGTATATAATGGAAAAACACTGCTAGGCAGTGCTGTTGCCGACCAGAACAGAGTATTTACGATCTCATTCAAATCAGCTCAGACACATGATACGGTATTAACCTTTACAGCAACAGATGCAGCTGGAAATACAAGTGAAGTCACGTCCGTGAAGTTAGTAAAAAGCAATCCGAAATTCCAATAAGGTTTGCAGCAGGCACCCCTGAATGTTTTCAGGGGTGTTTTTGTGTGTAATAATAACAAATTCTGCTGATTTTCGTGAAAATTCGCGAAATTTATTGCGTACCAGAAGTGAAACTAGTTTAAAATAGAAAGAAACTCAGTAGTTTTTGATTGACGGGTCGTATAGAAAAATGTAAACTTTAGTTTATTAGCACATTAGCAGACTAAAGGATTTTTGAAAATAATGGCTGTTGATTTCCGCTCCAGGCGCAAGCGGTTCGCGGGCGTGCTGGGGAGCCTCCTCGGCGCTATGCGCCTGTGGGGTCTCCCCAGCCCCGTACTCCCGCAGGAGTCTGCGCGCCTTCCGCTCCAATCAACCTGCTAAAAAATCAACAATAATCTTTAACACAGCCAAATAATAGCAAATCTGAAGATAAAGGATGAGCAAAATGAGTCGCTTGTTTATGTTTGAAAAGCCGCTTGGGATGCGGGATACACTGCCCGAACTATATGAGAAAAAACACCGTGTTCGTACCTTAATGGCGGATACGATGAAGCTGTGGGGCTATCAATTTATTGAAACCCCAACACTTGAATACTACGAAACCGTTGGAGCTGCATCAGCCATTGATGATACTCAGCTTTTTAAATTACTCGACAAGGAAGGTCATACACTCGTGCTAAGGCCTGATATGACAGCACCGATTGCCCGGGTAGCTGCTTCTAAGCTTTTAAATGAGGACCTTCCTGTGAGACTGGCTTACTCGGCTAATGTCTTTCGTGCCCAGCAGCGCGAAGGCGGCCGTCCAGCTGAATTTGAACAAATCGGCGTGGAATGCCTTAACGAAGAAACGGTCTCTTGTGACGGTGAGGTCATTGCCCTCTTGATTTCCTCGTTAAAAAAAGCAGGACTCGAGGAATTCAAGGTTTCGATCGGGCATGTTGGCTTTGCTAACGAACTATTCGTGCAGATCCTTGGAACAAATGGAAGAGCCACGGCATTACGTAAATTTTTATTCGAAAAAAATTATGTCGGTTACCGCGAGCATGTCCAATCTCTTCCATTGTCATCGATTGATAAAAAGAGACTTCTCCAGCTTCTTGAATTACGAGGGGGAGAAGAAGTAATGGGCTTGGCTCTCGATATTATCGAGAATGACAAAGGCAAACAGGCCATCCTTGAACTAAAGGAGCTTTGGGATGTGATTAAGGATTATGGCGTCGAAGAGTATGTGAAATTTGATTTTACGATCGTCAGCCATATGAGTTATTATTCCGGGATTCTATTTGAAGCCTATGCCGGAAATGTAGGTTTCCCGATTGGAAATGGCGGCCGCTATAGTTTAATAGAGAAATTTGGCAAAACGGCAAGCGCCACTGGGTTTGCCGTCCGAATGGATATGCTCCTTGAGGCACTTCGAGGCGGTCAGCTAGAAAACACCGCTCATTGCATCTTTTTCAGCCAGGAGCGGCGGAAGGAAGCCTTTGAATTGGCTGCAAGCATGCATGAGCAAGGGAAAAAGGCTGTTCTCCAAGATATTACTGGGGTTAGAAATCTCGATGCGTTTACAAAAAGATTTGCTGATACAACTTATTTAATTGGAGGGCGCGCGAATGAGTAACCTATTAACAATTGCGATGCCAAAAGGACGGATTTTTATAGAGGCGGTAGAGCTGCTCCGAAAAGCAGGTTATAAGCTGCCGCCGGAATTCGATGATTCACGGAAATTGATCATCGACGTTCCCGAGGAGGGCTTGCGGTTTATTTTATCAAAGCCGATGGATGTAGCTACCTATGTAGAGCATGGTGTGGCCGATGTCGGAATCGCCGGGAAAGATGTATTGCTCGAGGAAGAGCGCGATGTCTATGAACTCCTTGATCTTAAAATCAGCTACTGTTATTTAGCGGTTGCAGGTCTTCCAGATACAAAAATGAATGACGTCGCTCCTCGGGTGGCAACCAAATATCCGAATGTGGCGGAAGCTTATTTCCGTGAGCAAGGGGAACAGGTGGAGATTATTAAATTAAACGGCTCCATTGAGCTGGCACCGATTATCGGGCTGTCTGACCGGATTGTTGATATTGTCTCAACTGGACGGACATTGAAGGAAAATGGACTTGTGGAGTATGAACGAATCAAGGATGTCACCTCTCGTTTCGTTGTCAATCCTGTCAGCTACCGGATTAAGGACCGACAGATTGATGATATGGTGAAACGACTTAGCGAAGTAGTGTAATGGGGGCTTTAATATGAAAATTTTGAAAGTAAATGAACTAGTTTCCATCAAACGGTCGATTGAAGCAGGCACCTCTGAGCAGCTCGCCGTTGTGAAAGGAATCATTACTGAAATTCGCAATCGCGGTGATGTGGCATTAAGAGAGTTTACGGAAAAATTTGACCGCGTCCAATTACCTTCTTTTTCAGTAACAGAAAGTGAAATAGAAGAGGCCTATTCGCAAGTAGATCAGGAGTATATTGAAATTGTTCGTGAAGCGGCGGAAAATATTAAGTCTTTTCACGAAAAGCAGCTTCGACCTTCTTGGATGACAACAGAAGAGAATGGGACCATCCTGGGTCAAAAAATAACGCCGCTTGATTCGGTTGGCGTTTATGTGCCTGGCGGGACGGCAGCCTATCCATCCTCCGTTTTAATGAATGTCATTCCAGCCAAAGTGGCTGGAGTAAAGCGGATCGTGATGGTCTCCCCCCCTGATGAACAAGGGAAACTGCCAGCAGCCGTGTTAGTTGCCGCGAAGGAAGCAGGCGTGAAAGAGATTTATAAAGTAGGCGGTGCCCAAGCGGTTGCTGCCCTTGCTTACGGAACAGAAACGATTGCAGCTGTTGATAAGATTACCGGTCCTGGAAATATTTTCGTGGCCCTAGCCAAACGAGAGGTCTTTGGCGATGTCGATATCGACATGATTGCCGGCCCAAGTGAAATTGCCGTTTTAGCAGACGATACCGCTCGAGCGGATGAAGTGGCGGCAGATTTATTATCGCAGGCAGAGCATGATCCGCGCGCCTGCAGTGTTCTTGTGACCCCATCGATGGCGTTAGCAGAGGCGGTTGCCGAAGAGGTTGAAAAACAGCTAGCAATATTACCAAGAAAAGAGATTGCTGCTCGTTCTATTGCCGAATATGGTGCAATTTATGTAACGGCAGATTTGGAAGAAGCAGTTGAAACCGTCAATCAGTTAGCCCCTGAGCATCTGGAAGTCATCACGGAGAATGCCATGGAGCTTCTTGGGAAAATTCGTCACGCCGGAGCTATTTTCGTTGGACGGTATAGCTCAGAGCCTGTTGGCGATTATTTTGCCGGACCTAATCATGTCCTGCCGACAAATGGGACAGCAAGGTTCTCCAGCCCGCTGAATGTGGATGATTTTCAAAAGAAATCTAGTGTCATTATATATAGTGAGAAGGCATTGAAGGAAAATGGAGAAAAGATCGCCAAGTTTGCCCGTATGGAAGGGCTCGAAGCACACGCTCGTGCAGTGGAAACAAGGCTGAAGAACGATAAGTAATAGTTCGTTTAGGATAAAACCCTTGGGGAAGCGGGGGATTGTCTTTTATGGAGCTCGTTGAGGACAAGACTAACAAGCAAATCAGTGAAACGGTCGTCAATAAGGCCTCTTGAAGACAAAACAAACAGGAAAATCGGAGAAACGGTCGTCAATAAGGCCACTTGAGGACAAAACCAGCAGGAAAATCGAAGAAAAGGTCGTCAATAAGGCCTCTTGAGGACAAAACCAGCAGAGAAATCGAAGAAAAGGTCGTCAATAAGGCCTCTTGAGGACAAAACCAGCAGAGAAATCGAAGAAGCGGTCGTCAATAAGGCCTCTTGAGGACAAAACCAGCAGGAAAATCGAAGAAAAGGTCGTCAATAAGGCCTCTTGAGGACAAAACCAGCAGAGAAATCGAAGAAAAGGTCGTCAATAAGGCCTCTTGACGACAAAACCAGCAGGAAAATCGGAGAAGCGGTCGTCAATAAGGCCTCTTGACGACAAAACAAACAGGAAAATCGAAGAAGCGGTCGTCAATAAGGCTTCTTGAGGACAAAACTAACAGGAAAACTGAAGAAACTGTCTCAACTGGATTTCTTGAAGACAAAAATTACGAAAAAACCCAAGGGCTGTCCTCAGACCATTTTAAAAAAAGTTAAAGGAGCACCTCAAATGGAAAGATCAGCAAGCGTTGAACGATATACAGGCGAAACACAAATTAAACTGGCGTTTGATATTGATGGAGAAGGTCAGTCCAATCTTGAAACAGGCGTCCCATTCATGACCCACATGCTAGACTTATTTACAAAGCACGGACAGTTTAATTTAACAGTTGATGCCAAGGGAGACATCGAAGTCGATGATCATCACACAACAGAAGATATTGGCATTTGTTTAGGGCAGGCCCTGCGCGAAGCATTAGGGGACAAACGCGGCATCAAACGTTATGGAAATGCATTTGTGCCAATGGATGAAGCACTCGCACAGGTCGTTGTAGACCTAAGCAACCGACCGCACCTTGAAATGCGTGCAGAATTCCCAAGCCAAAAGGTGGGAACCTTTGATACGGAGCTTGTTCATGAATTTCTCTGGAAATTAGCGCTTGAGGCACGGATGAACCTCCATGTCATTGTTCATTACGGACAAAATACACACCACATGATTGAAGCTGTTTTTAAAGCATTAGCGAGAGCGCTAGATGAAGCAACTACCATTGATCCACGTATTAAAGGCGTGCCATCAACCAAAGGGATGCTCTAACAGCGAGCGGTGATACATACAAACAAAGGAAGGTGACAGAGAATGATTGGAATCGTAGATTACGGGATGGGAAACCTTTTTAGTGTAAGCAAAGCCCTTGAGCGGCTGGGTGCCGACTATTTCATCTCGGCAGATAAAGACGAATTACTTCGTTCTGATGCATTAATTCTACCGGGAGTAGGTTCCTTTCGTGATGCGATGGAACGCTTGCAGGTAGAGACAATAAAGGAATTTGCGGCAACAGGCAAGCCGCTTCTTGGCATCTGCCTTGGCATGCAGCTATTGTTTGAAGAAAGCGAAGAAAATGGTCCGACGCAAGGATTAGGGCTGCTGCAAGGAAAAGTTCGCCGCTTTCCGGGTACGACATCAGAAGGCGAAACGTACAAAGTTCCGCATATGGGCTGGAACCGGCTTGAATTTGTGAAAGATTCACCGCTTTTAAAAGACCTAACCGAGGACTACGTTTATTTCGTACACTCCTATTTTGTTGATGCTGACAATAACGAGGCACTTTTGGCAAAGGCAGACTACCATGAACAAGTGTCAGCTGTCGTTGGAAAAGACAATATTTTTGGCATGCAATTTCATCCTGAAAAAAGCAGCAGACTTGGGATGGCCCTCCTAAATAACTTTTTAAAATTAGCTGCAGAAAGGGATGCGGTTCGATGACATTAACGATTTATCCAGCAATTGATATGCGGGGCGGAAAATGTGTCCGTCTCCTTCAAGGGGACTATGATAAAGAAACGATTTATGGGGATTCCCCATTTGAAATGGCAAAAAGCTTTGCAGAAACGGGCGCGGAATGGATTCATATGGTGGATCTTGATGGAGCAAAGGATGGTAAGCGAGTGAATGACCGTTTTGTTATAGAAGCGGCGCAAAACTTAGACGCAAAGGTTCAAATTGGCGGCGGGATCCGCTCGGAAGAAGACATCCTCCACTATCTGGAAAACGGAGTAGATCGAGTGATTATTGGCAGTATTGCTGTTTCAAATCCGGAGTTTGCCATCAAAATGATTCAAAAGTACGGCGCGAAAATTGCAGTTGGAATTGATGCGAAAAATGGTTACGTGGCCACACATGGCTGGCTAGATACCTCTTCAGTCAAGGCAGTTGAACTTGGAAAACGTTTTGCCGATGCAGGTGCCGAAACCTTTATTTTTACAGATATCGCTACAGATGGTACCCTTGCAGGGCCCAATATCGATGCTGTTTGTGAAATGGCTGAGGTGACTGGTAAATATGTCATTGCATCTGGTGGAGTCAGCAGTCTTGCCGATTTACAAGCCATTGCAAGAAAAGGAATCCGAGGAGCCATTGTGGGCAAGGCTCTCTATGAAAATCGGTTTACTCTAAAGGAAGCATTGGAAGAGGTGGGAGTATCATGACTTTAACCAAGCGGATAATTCCCTGCCTGGATGTTAAAGATGGCCGGGTTGTTAAAGGTATTCAATTTGTCCAGCTGCGCGATGCAGGGGATCCGGTTGAACTGGCAAGATTCTATGATGAACAAGGCGCGGACGAGCTGGTTTTCCTTGATATTTCTGCTTCGGTTGAAGGCCGGAAAACGATGGTAGAGGTTGTCAAAGCAGTAGCATCGGAGCTCGCCATTCCGTTCACCGTTGGCGGGGGAATCAATGCCCTAGAGGATATGAAAAGAATCTTGCGGGCTGGTGCTGATAAAGTGTCGTTAAACACCGCAGCAGTCTTAAACCCCGAACTGATCAAGGAAGGCGCGGATTACTTTGGCTCCCAATGTATCGTAGTCGCCATCGATGCTAAATTTGATCCTGAGATGGGAACCTGGCGCGTCTATACTCATGGCGGCCGAACACCGACAGAGAAGAAAGTGATTGAGTGGGCGGTTGAAGCAGCGAAGCTTGGTGCAGGTGAAATTTTACTTACAAGCATGGATAGTGACGGCGAGAAAAATGGCTTTGATTTAAAGCTGACCAAAGCAGTTAGTGAAGCTGTTACCATTCCTGTTATTGCTTCCGGCGGGGCAGGTAATGCCGATCATTTTGCTGAAGCTTTTTTAGAAGGAAAGGCTGATGCTGCTCTTGCTGCATCGATATTTCATTATAAAGAAACTTCTGTGGATGAGGTAAAGGGCTTTTTAAGGGAAAAAGGAGTGAGCATACGATGAATGTGAAGTTTGATGAAAAGGGGCTCGTCCCCGCTATTGTACAAGATGCTGATACAAAAGAAGTGTTAACTCTTGCTTATATGAATGAGGAATCATTGGAAAAGACGATTGAAACTGGCGAAACATGGTTCTACAGCCGTTCCCGCCAGGAATTGTGGCACAAAGGAGCGACAAGCGGCAATATACAAACCGTTGCCAGCATCAATTATGACTGCGATCAGGATGCCATATTAGTTCAGGTTTATCCAAAAGGTCCTGCCTGCCACACAGGTGCGGTCAGCTGTTTCTCTGAACGGGTTGTTGAAGGGAAAGCCAACTTAGCAGACTACCAGATTCTTCAGTCACTTGAAAAAGTCATCTTAGACCGTGAGCGTGAGCGTCCAGAGGGTGCGTACACCACTTATCTGTTCGAAAAAGGCGTCGATAAAATTTTGAAAAAGGTTGGCGAAGAAGCGGCCGAAGTCATTATTGCGGCAAAAAACCGTGATCATGAAGAGCTTAGATGGGAAGCTGCCGATTTGCTCTACCATCTCCAAGTATTATTGGTAGAACAAGGGCTTCCATTTACAGAAGTCTTACGAACACTAGAAGAAAGACACAAAGACCGGTCCTAATTAGGCTCGGTTTTTGTTTTTTATAAGGGCTATTTTCGCATAAATTGTTGTTTTTCGAAAAGATGCCACGATCCGTATAAACGATACATCCCCCTCTTCTCGAACAAACCCAAGTGTGCTATACTACATAAGTTATGTTGAAATATATGGAGGACTTCATGGTGAAAGAAGCGAAGGCAAGAATTCAAAAGGGAAAAATCGTATCATTTGTTCCTACGGGTGAATATTATTTCACGAAGGGTATCAAGGCATACCATCGTCGAGATTTTGTGAAAGCCAAAAAATATCTTAGCCGGGCGATCCAGCTCGAGCCAGGTGAACCAATGATTACATGCCAGCTGGCGATTGTCTCGACAGAACTTGGCGAATTCGAACATTCTAACCGACTCTTGCATCAAATCCTTGAAGAGCTTGATCCAGAAATGGCGGAGTGCCACTACTTTTTAGCAAATAATTATGCCCACATGGGATTTTTTAAAGATGCTTATCACCATAGCAAGCTGTATTTACAGCTTGATCCGGACGGAGATTTTTCCGATGACACCGAAGAGTTATTAGAAGTACTTACATTGGAAGCGGAAGAATTTGAGGATGAGCTATATGAGCAGGATGACCTCATCATCAAACAAGAGCAGGCACGTGAACTTTTGGAATCCGGCTACTTTCCGAAAGCAATTGAACTGCTGAAAGATGTCGTGAAGGAATATCCTGAATACTGGTCTGCTTATAATAATTTAGCATTAGCTTACTTTTATCTAGGTAAAGTGGAAAAAGCAGAAGCGATTTTGGAGGATGTTTTAGATCGCAATCCTGGCAATCTTCACGCTCTCTGTAACAAGCTTGTGTTTGCCCATTATCAAGGGCAATCAGAGAAAGTTGCTGAATTACTGCAGGTTTTGAAAAAAATCCAGCCACTCTTAAGTGAGCATCAATTTAAGCTAGGCGCCACTTTTGCATTAGTTGGGGAATACGAACAAGCCTACTTATGGTTAAAAAAGTTATACAAACACGGCTTTGACGGAGATGGGCCATTTTATTACTGGCTCGCATATTCCGCCTTTTATACAGGGTTTGAAAATTTTGCAAAGAGTATTTGGAAAAAGGTTCTCGAACTGACTCCCGATAAAGAGGGATCAGAGCCATGGAATCTTGAAAAAACAGCTGTTAACGGTTTTGAAGATTTAACAGAGTCGATTTTTCAAAAGCTTGAAAGCGACTATGTCGAGGAGCGGTTATTTGCCCTCTTTTTGACCACAGTTTCAAGTAAGAAGGAAGAAATTATCGGGTCCAAGCGGCTCTTCCAAAATCACAAATTCACGAATCTTGAAAAAGAGTATCTCTCTCTTATTCGATTGGGCAAACCTTCTAAAACAGGTGATGCCCAGGAAGTAGCTGAACTATTTTATGAAAACCATCAGCCGATTGGGACTGTCGAGTCCGGTTTGTACCTTCTTTGGTTTTCCGTATATGCAGAAGCTTCAAAAGCAGGCGTGGATTTGAAAAACAAACATGCCTGGGCTGCAGCAGTGGAATATTTGTGGCATAAACTAAGAAGCGAAAAAGTTTCCCAGCAGGAAATGGCAGAACGCTATGGCTTATCGGCTGCGACGATCGGCAAATATGTAAAATTAGCTAACAACTACCTGCAATAAGCATATTCGTGGACTATAATTCAATTGTTTTATACGATTAAGTAGGGAATACTAATACTTAATCGTATTTTTTTTATAAAAAATGTCTAGCTGCAGCGCCTGGTCAAGGCGCTTCCGCTTTTCGAGTTAGGAGTGAACTATATGTCTGAAGAAAAAATTTATGACGTGATTATTGCCGGCGCTGGTCCTGCAGGAATGACGGCTGCTGTTTATACATCTCGTGCCAATTTGTCTACACTAATGATTGAACGCGGGATGCCAGGCGGACAAATGGCGAATACAGAGGATGTTGAAAACTATCCTGGTTTTGAGAGCATTTTAGGACCAGATCTATCAACGAAAATGTTTGAGCATGCGAAAAAGTTTGGTGCTGAATATGCCTATGGAGATATTAAAGGAATTGAAGATCATGGCGATTATAAAATCGTAAACGCTGGTTCTAAACAATACAAAGCCTACTCAGTTATTATCACAACAGGTGCCGAGTATAAAAAAGTCGGTGTACCGGGTGAAAAAGAATTAGGCGGACGCGGTGTTTCTTATTGTGCTGTTTGTGACGGAGCATTCTTTAAAGGAAAAGAGCTGTTTGTCATTGGCGGCGGTGACTCTGCGGTAGAAGAAGGCGTTTACTTAACCCGCTTTGCTTCAAAAGTAACCATTGTTCACCGACGTGATCAGCTTCGCGCTCAAAAAATTCTTCAGGATCGCGCTTTTGCGAACGAGAAGGTTGATTTTATCTGGAACCACACCATTAAATCCATTAATGATAAAGATGGAAAAGTCGGCAGTGTCACACTTGTCTCAACCCAAAACGGCGAAGAGCAAGAATTACCGGCAGACGGTGTTTTCATCTATATTGGGATGGTCCCGCTGTCAAAACCATTCCAAAACCTAGGTATTACGAACGAAAACGGTTATATCGAGACAAACGACCGTATGGAAACAAAGGTACCTGGTATTTTTGCAGCAGGAGATATCCGTGAAAAAATGCTTCGTCAGATTGTCACGGCGACAGGAGACGGAAGTATTGCTGCTCAAAGTGCTCAGCACTATGTGGAAGAATTGAAAGAAGAAATGAAGCTAAAAAAATAAATATATAAAAAAGTAACCCTTTTATAATTTTCCTGTAACAGTAGTGAAATAAAGATGAGGTATGATAGAGGAAATTGACCCCCTTTAAAAATATATACCTTTTCTTGCACAGGCCCAGCAGCTTGTGCTCTTTTTTTGTTTTTAAACACAATTATTTAACAGAAATATCAAATTTGTATTCATTGTGACTGTTTCCTAAAAATAGTATAATGAAAAGAATAAATTAATTGGATTCATACAAGCTACATGTAAATAGCTTGTCTTCTGTCTTCCTAAATTTTAAGCTTGCGTCACAAGGGCGCATGTGCACTTCTAAAGAGGTGAAAAAAGTGCAGCGGGTTACTAATTGTGTATTAATTAGAAATAATCAAGTGTTATTACTGCAAAAACCGCGACGCGGCTGGTGGGTGGCACCGGGCGGAAAAATGGAACCTGGGGAGTCCGTACGTGATTCCTGTATTCGCGAGTACCGTGAAGAAACGGGGATTTATTTAAAAAACCCACAATTAAAAGGAATTTTTACAATGATTATGAAGGATGCTGACGAGCTTCTGTCCGAGTGGATGTTGTTTACCTTTGTGGCCACTGACTCTGACGGGATTGATTTAGATGAGTCAGAAGAGGGCAAGCTTTCATGGCAGCCAATTGACCAAATCAAAGGTCTGCCTATGGCGGCAGGTGATCTACATATCATTGATTATATGGTTCATGGAAAAGGTATTATTTACGGAACGTTTACTTATACAAGTGATTTTGAATTAATTAGTTATCGATTAGATCCAAGTTAATAAATAGGGGGAATATACATGAGTACCGGTTCGACAAGCGAAACCCAGATGGTCATTATCACAGGAATGTCTGGTGCTGGAAAAACGGTGGCCATTCAAAGCTTTGAAGATTTAGGATTCTTCTGTGTTGATAACTTGCCTCCTACGCTTCTTCCAAAATTCCTTGAACTTATGCGAGAATCAGGGAATAAAATGAATAAAGTTGCTCTCGTCATGGATTTGCGCGGCCGGGAATTCTTTGAACACTTATTTAAAGGATTAGATGAGCTGGCAGAGACGTCATGGGTAACTCCACAGATTTTATTTTTGGATTCGGATGATGCTACATTGGTGCGAAGATATAAAGAAACAAGACGGACCCATCCGCTAGCGCCAACAGGACTGCCACTTGAAGGGATCACACTCGAACGTGAACTTCTAGAAGAATTAAAAGGCAGGGCGCAATTAGTTTACAATACTTCCCAGATGAAACCACGTGAACTGCGTGAGAAAATATTAACTGAATTTACGACGAATAAACAATTAATGTTTACTGTCAATGTCATGTCGTTTGGCTTTAAATATGGAATCCCAATCGATGCAGATCTTGTTTTTGATGTACGCTTTTTACCTAATCCTCATTATATTGAACATATGCGGCCAAAAACAGGCTTGGATGAAGAGGTTTCCAGTTACGTATTGAAATGGAATGAAACGAATAAGTTTTTGGAAAAGGTGACTGACTTGCTAAGCTTCATGCTTCCGCATTACAAAAGGGAAGGAAAAGCACAGCTTGTTATTGCGATTGGCTGTACTGGGGGGCAGCATCGTTCAGTTGCATTGGCAGAAACTATTGGCCGTTTTTTCCAAAACGATTATAAAACAGTCGTTTCACATCGTGACATTGAGAGGAGAAAGGAAAAAACAACATGAGAGAGTTAGGACAGCCTCGCATTGTCGTAATTGGCGGTGGAACAGGATTACCCGTTCTATTACGTGGATTAAAACAGTATCCTGTTGATATTACTGCCATTGTGACAGTTGCGGATGATGGTGGCAGCTCTGGCCGTCTGCGCGAGAATCTGCATATTCCACCTCCTGGGGACATACGCAATGTATTAGCATCATTGTCAGATGTTGAACCGCTCGTGGAGGAGATGTTTCAACATCGCTTTAAAACAGCAAATGAACTATCCGGTCATTCGCTCGGAAATTTAATTCTTGCAGCCATGACCTCGATTACCGGAAATTTTGTTCATGCGATACAGGAAATGAGTAAAATCTTAAATGTGCGGGGGAAGGTTCTGCCAGCTGCTAATCAAAGTGTTGTCTTACATGCTGAGATGGAGGATGGAGCCATCGTTTCAGGGGAATCGAAAATTCCTTACTCGGGGAAGAAAATTAAAAAAGTTTTCCTGACTTCAAAAAGCAGTATTCGTCCCCTGCCAGAGTCGATTCAAGCGATTCGTCAGGCAGACTTAATCATTATCGGACCAGGTAGTTTGTATACCAGTATTTTGCCCAATTTACTTGTTCCCCGTTTAGGAGATGAGCTGTGCCGTTCTCATGCGAAAAAGGTTTATATCTGCAATCTGATGACACAGGCAGGAGAAACGCATGGTTTTACAGCGAGCGATCATGTAAAGGCGATTTATGACCATATGAGCTGTTCTTTTATCAATACCATACTTGTTAATAATGAAGAAATTCCTCCTGATATTCAACTCCGTTATAATGAGGAGCTTGCAGATCCTGTCCAATATGATTTGCCCGAGTTATCTGAACTTGGTCTTGAGGTTGTTCATGCTGACATTGCTTATCAGGAAAATGGGGCATTAAGGCATGATCCCAAAAAGGTAGCCAAAATTTTATATAATTTACTGATTGATGAAACTAAAAAGCGATATGAATCGTAATTAGTAGTACAATAAAGGTTAAATGCAGGTTCTTTTCAAAAAAAGGTGGTGAGGGGATGTCTTTCGCTTCGGAGACTAAAAAAGAATTAACTAACTTGGAAGTGAAAACTTGCTGTAATCTTGCTGAATTATCAGCGTTGATTCGCATGAATGGTTCCCTTTCCTTTTCCAATCGTAAGTTAGTTGTTGATATACAAACCGAAAATGCGGCAATTGCCAGAAGAATTTATACATTACTAAAAAAGAGCTATCAAGTACAGGTAGAGCTTTTAGTTCGAAAAAAAATGCGGCTAAAGAAAAACAATGTTTACATTGTCCGATTAGCTGAGCAGGCTAAAGAAATCTTAGAGGATACGAAAATACTTGGAGAAGGATTTACCTTCATTCATGATATATCACCGGAACTTATAAAGAAGAAGTGTTGTAAGCGTTCTTATCTGCGTGGAGCATTTCTTGCAGGAGGCTCTGTTAATAATCCGGAGACCTCATCCTATCATTTAGAAATATCTTCACTATATAAAGAGCATAATGATTCTTTATGTGAATTGATGAATACATTTGATTTGAATAGTAAAACGCTTGAACGGAAAAAAGGCTTTATCACCTATTTAAAGGAAGCCGAAAAGATTACCGAGTTTCTTAATATTATCGGTGCGCATAATGCTCTGCTTCGTTTTGAGGATGTAAGGATTGTCAGGGATATGCGGAACTCCGTTAACCGTTTAGTAAACTGTGAAACAGCCAATTTAAATAAAACGATTGGTGCCTCGATCAGACAGGTGGAGAATATCCGTTTTATCGACGCTACTGTCGGCTTGCAAGTTTTACCGGATAAGCTTAGGGAAATTGCTGAGCTTCGAGTTCAATATCCCGATGTTACGTTGAAGGAATTAGGAGAAATGGTATCTGGCGGTGCCATTAGTAAATCGGGCATTAATCACCGCCTGAGAAAAATTGATGAGATTGCTGAAAAGCTCCGTATGGGAGAATTATCGGCAAAATATTAAAACTTGTAAAATATGTAATAATAAACATGTTATATATACAACTTGAGGAGGAATAGAAATGTTGGTAAAAGAGATAGAAGTAAAATTGAAGTCGGGTCTTCAAGCCCGCCCTGCAGCCTTGTTTGTACAAGAAGCAAACCGTTTTTCTTCAGATATTTTTCTTGAAAAGGACGGAAAAAAGGTAAACGCTAAAAGTATCATGGGGTTAATGAGCCTGGCTGTCGGCTCCGGAGTCGTGATTAATATTATTGCAGACGGGGACGATGAAGACAAAGCCATTGATGTACTAACGAATTTTATTCAAAAAGAACAATAATCAAAAAAGGATTCGGCCTAGACTGAATCCTTTTTTAATAAGAATAATTGTCTAGCTTCAGCGCCTAGGGGCTCTCAGGTCTAGCCAATCCGTCAAGAAGGCTAAAAAGCAGCCTTCTCGCCGGCTCGTCTTATGCCTGTCGCCCCTAGGAAAAAATGAACTACTTTTTTCCCTGGTCAAGGCGCTTACGCTTTTCGAATAAAAAGCAACCGACAATTTGCCGGTTGCTTTACGATTATTTTTTATCTGTGTCTGTTGGCTTACGTGTGATAATACTGTCGATAAGACCGTATTCTTTGGCTCTTTCAGCAGTCATGAAATTATCGCGGTCTGTATCGCGTTGAATCACTTCAAGCGGCTGACCAGTACGCTCTGCTAAGATACCATTTAATTTTTCGCGAAGGAAAAGAATGCGTTTAGCAGCAATTTCAATTTCAGTTGCTTGACCCTGAGCTCCGCCTAGTGGCTGGTGGATCATGACTTCCGCATTTGGAAGTGCGAAGCGTTTTCCAGGTTGACCTGCAGAAAGCAGGAATGCTCCCATGGAAGCAGCCATACCGATACATACCGTTGATACATCTGCTTTTATGTATTGCATGGTATCATAAATCGCCATTCCAGCTGTAATGCTTCCACCTGGGCTATTGATATAGAGGGTAATATCTTTTTCTGGGTTTTCTGCTTCAAGGAATAATAATTGTGCTACAATGCTGTTAGCCACATTGTCATCGATTGCGCTTCCTAGCATAATAATCCGGTCTTTTAAAAGACGGGAATAAATGTCATAGGCTCTTTCGCCGCGATTAGTTTGTTCAATAACTGTAGGAATCAAATTCATTTTTCTTCCTCCTTTGATTAGAAAAGGTAAAAGCTTATGTAATAGTATCATACACTGATGGTCAATAAAGGTCAAACAGTTTGCCTTTAAAAATGTTCGACAACTTTCCCAACATCAGGATAACCATTTCTGATTCATTTAAAACCTATTCGCTGCTTGCGATGTGGCACTCAAATAAAAAATGAGCGCTTATCCTTTTTCAGGATAGCGCCCGTTTCTTAAAGAAGGAAAAGTCATGCACATCTACCTCATCTTAATTCTTATTACTTGATAACTCTGTGTTTTTTAAACTAGCTGCTTTCTTGATGGATTGTTCCACAACGTATTGAAAACCATAGATAATAATTGCCAAGGATACACATATAAAATACCATGTCTTGTTTTTCATCTTTATAAATTTGACAACTCCAACTTTACTCCCAATGTAAGGCAAAGGAAAAGCGTTAATAAGATCCAATACCATATTTGTCATTAAGTATTTCGGGAAATTTCCAAATGTTAATTTAAATATCCAAAGCGTTGCGACAAAATAAGGCCCTAATATATAGGTAAAATCTATTGGCCCAGGTGATAGAGGATTTTTAGTTATCCACCATTTTTTCCTATAACAGAAAAGACTAAAAACACTTAAAAACAAATTGGTGAAACTTGCAACAGGCAAAAACCTAATAAAATTTCGTTTCCCCATAAAAGGGACGGTTAGCCAAGGAAGAATTAATGTTGCTAAAGAGAATGCCATTTTTGTATTATGCTTAACCATGAAGCTCCTCCTTGAATGTGCTTTAAGATATTTATATTATCTCCAATTTATGGGTGATTATGAAAATAAGTACAAGCCATCCTCAAATTTGAAATACCTCTAAGTTCCAATTGAATGATTATTACTAATCCGTATTTTCTTAATATTCCACATTAGCGAATCCACACCTGAAGAGAAATGAGCGATTGGTTTTACTTCAGAAAGGTCAAAATGAAAAGGTATAAAAAGGTTATTCCTGACTATTTCTATCTCTGCTTTTTGTAGCGGCCAAGGCCGATGGTGTATTTCACCGCAATAGATGTTGACTCCGTTATTGGAACTATAGAGACAATATCGCTCAGTAAGCCAATGGTCCAGTGTTCCTTTTTTTGGAAAATAAACTTCCGATACAGGAAGGTATGTTCCTTTAAATGAGATAGGATGATTCCCGTTTCCTTTACGAATACTTTGACAATGAAAGATTTGTCCCTCTTCTTGAAAAGAAATTTGCGCTGAATGATAGGGTAAATGGTACCATCTCTTGGCAATCTTTAAGGAAGCCCAGTTTTCAACATCAATAGACATAAAATAAATACCGGGTTTGCCATCACATTTAACATACGTCCTTACATTGATTTCTGGAAATTTAGAAGTTAGGGAAACAGATGATAATCCACGTGGATAGATTCCCTCTAAAACGAATAAAATGACGCCTACCCATGCGGAGCCATTAAAGGTGTCAATTTGTAAAGAAGAAGGAATATGCGGCCGAAGCTTTTCAAGTGGTATAGGCCAATGCAAAAACAATAGATTTTTCCAGTTTTGTCGCATAATCCAATATTTCGAAGGTAATGGCCAAGAACGATGACCAATATCATTCATTATATTCATGGAATGATCCCCCTGTTTTTATATGTTCATAGTTTGGTGGAAAAAGAAAATTTCATACGTTTAGGAATACCAAATCTCAACTATTTTCAGGTGCATTACCTTGATATTTATATGATTTCCCTTTTTTTGGATATAATATAAATGTTGATTTTTTTATTGAAATTATGCGGGATATGGAGCAATAAACATGTCGAACATTCTTTATTATTTGACTTTTGCAATGGTGACATTTATTTTTATCATTTTTGTATTCTTGCTTTTTGGATGGCGTTGGTTAATGAAACGAATGGTAAAGCAAATGGGAAAAATTATTTTAACAGACAGTTATCAAGAGAATGTAATGGAATTGATGCCCGGACTTCGGCATATGGGCATACAAAATATGCTTGAAAATAGCTTGCGTGCAGAAACAGGCGACGTTCTACACCGCCCGATGGGTTCTTCAAAAAAATGGCCGCATTTAGATTCCATTACTTTTATCCCTGCCCAAACAACACCCTTTCCTATAGATGGAGAAGAAGATGTCGATGTACAGGTAACCATTGGGCCAAATTCAAAAAAACCGATGAAAATAAAAATTCCGTTAATGATCAGTGGGATGGCCTATGGAATCGCACTTAGTGAAGAAGTGAGACTCTCTTTAGCAGAAGCAGCTAATAATGCAGGAACAGCGATTAACTCTGGTGAAGGGGCGGTCTTACCTGAGGAACTAAATAAAGCCGGAAAGTATATTTTACAGTTTTCCAAAACAGAGTGGGCAAAGGAAGAGGAATTGATTAAGCGGGCCGATATGATAGAAATTAAGTTAGGGCAAGGCGCATTGGCCGGGACGGGTGGGAAGATTTCTCCTAAAAATTTAACAGGTCGTGCCCGTGAACTAATGGGATTAAAGGAAAATGAGGATGCCGTAATTCATGATAATTTTGTTAAAAATCAAACGCTCGATGACTTGAAAGAACTTGTTGATGAGCTGCGAGGTATGACAGATGGCGTTCCCATTGGGGCAAAAATGGCGGCCGGCGGGAAAATTGAAGAAGATATTGATCATTTAATTTACATAGGGGTTGATTATATTGCCATTGATGGCGGGCAGGCATCTACACTCGGCGCTCCGCCAATTTTATCTGACGATGTTGGAATTCCAACGCTGCATGCAATTTTGAGGGCGGCTAATCATCTAGAAAAAAGAAACATGAAGGGGAAAATTAGTTTAATTGCCTCTGGCGGACTTCTAGTACCCGGGCATTTTTTAAAAGTGCTCGCACTAGGAGCCGATGCCGTATATGTAGGCTCTGCTATGTTATTTGCCGTCTCACATCCACAATCATTGAATGCCATGCCGTTTGAACCGCCTACACAAGTTGTTTGGAATCAAGGGAAATACAAGGATCAATTTAAGATAGAAGAAGGGGTAAAATCAGCGGAAAAATTCTTAACAGCAAGTACGGAAGAAATAAAAATGGCATTAAGAGCAATGGGAAAACGCTCTTTAAAAGAGTTATCAAAAAAGGATATGGTGTCTTATGATGAATTGACCGCCAAAATGGTTGGAATTCCGTTTTCCTTTGAACCATGGGAAGACAAACAAATGGAGAAATAATTGTCCGTATTGGAGAAGTGACAATGGCGAACATATTATTATATTTAACTTTTGCAATGATGTCCCTATTATTTGTCGTGACTCTATTCATGCTCGTTGGTTGGCGCTGGATTATGAAACTAATAGTGAAAAAGGCCGGAAAAATTCTTTTATCTGACAGTTATCAAGAAAATATTATGGAACTAATACCAGGCCTTCGGCATATGGGCATTCAAAATATGCTAGAAAATAGCTTGCGTGCAGAAGCAGGAGCTGTCCTTTTGCGCCCCCTAGGAGGCTCTGCAAAGAAATGGCCGAATTTGGATCCCATTACCTTTATTCCTGCCCAAACGTCACCATTTCCAATTGATGGTGAAGAAGATGTAGATGTTACTGTTACCATTGGGCCAAAGGCAAAAAAACCAATGGAAATAAAAATTCCACTAATGATCAGTGGAATGGGCTATGGGGTTTCGCTTAGTGAGCAAGCTAGGCTTTCTTTGGCGAAAGCTGCTAAAAAGACAGGAACTGCGATTAATTCAGGTCAAGGTGGAATTTTACCAGATGAATTAAACGCCGCAGGAAAGTATATTTTACAATTTTCTAAAACAGAATGGGCAAAGGAAGAACACTTGTATAATCGGGCTGACATGATTGAGATTAAATTAGGACAAGGTGCTTTGGGAGGAATGGGAAGAAAAATCCAACCACAAAGTTTAAAAGGCCGGGCTCGTGATGTCATGGGACTTAAGGAAAATGAGGAAGCGGTCATTTATGACAACTTTTGTGAAAATCAAACATTAGTAGATTTAAAAATAATGGTAGAGGAACTTAGGGTATTATCAGGAGGCGTTCCAATTGGAGTGAAAATTGGAGCAGGAGGGAAAATTGAAGAAGACATTGATCATCTAATATTTATGGGTGTTGATTTTATTGTTATTGACGGAGGCCAAGCATCCATGCACGGTGCACCGCCTATTTTATTTGATGACTTTGGAATCCCGACATTGCATGCGGTAGTTAGAGCTGCTAATCATTTAGAAAAAAGAAAGATGAAGGGAAAGATTAGTTTAATCGTTTCAGGAGGGCTTTTAGTCCCCGGACATTTTTTAAAAGTGCTTGCACTCGGGGCCGATGCTGTCTATTTAGGCTCTGCCATGTTGTTTGCGCTCGCACATGATCAAGTATTGAATGCTCTTCCATTTGAACCGCCTACTCAAGCAATTTGGTATGATGGGAAGTTCAAGGATCAATTTAAGATCGAAGATGGGGTAAAAACAGCGGAAAAATTCTTAACATCTAGTATAGAAGAAATGAAAATGGCTTTAAGAGCAATGGGAAAACACTCTTTAAAAGAGTTATCAAAAAAGGATTTAGTGTCTTATGATGAATTGACCGCTAAAATGATTGGCATTCCATTTTCCTTTGAACCATGGGAAGACAAACTAAAAGACGATATATAAAAAGGCAAAAGTCATTATCTTCCATTTACCTAAGAAAGGCTTAAAATTCGTTGACAAAAGGAGCTGCATCATGTACTATTAATAACGTTGACGGTTCGTCTTTGTAGCAGTATAGAGAAGTGGTAATAAGCAAAAATGAACTGGATCTTGATATATCAACGTTTATAATAATCATGCGCTCGTGGTGCAACGGATAGCACGTAAGATTCCGGTTCTTAAAATGGGGGTTCGATTCCCTCCGAGCGCGTCTTAAAATATCACTACGTCCTTAGGACGCAGTGATATTTTTTTATGTTCATTTTTAGTAAATATAAAAAAATGATTATTGTAAGAAAGTAAAAGTGAAGCTGCATTAAAATAGTAAAATAGAAATACACATGTGTTTGCACGAACCAATGAGCAATTTGTAAGCGATTGCCTATTCTCCCCATAATTTCCACTTGAATGCCAAAAGTCCAATGGTACTAGTAATTATTCCGCTTACAGCCTTTGAAAACCACTTTCCCATTTGATCCCATCATGAAAGTTATTTTCAGAAATAGTAATTTGTTATTAAAAATTTTTAAAAGTATAAACTTGGAAATTAACATACATTTTTAGTGTTGATTTCCTTACAATACATGTTAGAATAGTTAACATGAATAAAGATTCTGAATATTTTCGCTTATTTTTTAGATAATGGATGTCTGATATACAGGGCATATAATTAATTATGTTAGGAATTTTAACATTTGTGATGTGTTGAACTATTTATATAAATCTGATAGGAGGGGACATTGTTGAGCAATAGTCAATCATATCGAGATAAAAAGGTAATGGGGATAGGGATTGTTACGGAAATAACGGGGTTATCTAATCGGAAGATCCGCTACTATGAAATTCGTAAACTGATTTTTCCGGAACGAACGCCTTCGGGGACTCGGAAGTATTCTTTTTCAGATATTGAAAGACTCATGGAGATAGCCGAAAAAATTGAAGACGGTGTCCAGACACATGAAATTCGCAAAGAGTTAGTCCAAAAGGAAAAACACAAGATGATTATTGGTCAAATCAACTCGCATTTTCATAAAGACAGATATAAATAACCAGGTTGAAGTCATCAAAGAAGCTAGAAACAAAAATAGCAGCGTCCATATTCATATTTAATTAAGGAGGATTCAAATGTTTTCGGAATATAAACACCAATCCTATTTTGATGAAATGTTCAACGAAAAAGGGGGAGTAAGGGATCATTATGAACAAGTGTATCAACAATTCTCTAACATGAGCAGCGTTGATTTGAACAACCTGCAGGAATCCATGCAATTTCAGATGATGAAGCAAGGAGTTACGTTTACCTTGTACAACGAAACACAAAGAGATCCCCTGGAGCGAACCATTCCAGTAGATGTTATTCCAAGAATTATCCCGGCAGATGAATGGGAACTGATCGAGAAAGGGATTAAACAACGGATTACAGCACTAAATCAGTTTATTCGGGATGTCTACCATGAACAAGCGATCCTTCGTGAAGCGATCATTCCGCGGAAAATTGTTATTTCCAATCCCTATTTTTTACCTGAGATGATGGGAGTGAACGTTCCAGGCGATGTATATATATCACTTTCAGGTGTCGATTTAATTCGGGATGATTCTGGTCAGTATTACGTGTTAGAAGATAACTTAAGGACACCTTCTGGTTTATCCTATATTCTTAAAAATCGATCTTGGATGATTCGTTTGTTTCCAGATTTGTTTTTTCAACATAAGATTCGCCCAATTGATGAGAGTATCAATTTGTTTCTATCTAATTTGCGGAGCCTGGCACTGCATAATAAAAAAGATCCTGTTGTTGTGTTGCTAACTCCTGGTTGTTATAACTCTGCTTATTTCGAACATACTTTCTTAGCGCAACAAATGGGGATTCACCTAGTCGAAGGTAAAGACCTGATTGTAATGGATAACAAAGTCTATATGAAAACGATGAAGGGGCTTAGACAAGTGGATGTGGTCTATAGGCGTATAGATGATGATTTCCTGGATCCTCTCGCTTTTCGACCGGATTCTTTAATTGGAGTCCCTGGTATCATGAATGCTTACCGTGCAGGGAATGTCGCCATTGCGAATGCTCCTGGGACTGGAGTGGCCGATGATAAAGCTATCTATTCGTATGTTCCAGAAATGATTAGATTTTACTTAAATGAAGAACCAATTTTAAAAAACGTACCGACCTATATTCTTTCTCGCGGTGAAGATAGAGAGTATGTATTATCGCATCTATCAGAGATGGTGGTGAAAGAAACCTCTCTTTCAGGCGGTTACGGCATGTTGATTGGTCCTCATGCTTCCATGGAAGAGATTCAGCAATTCAAAGAGAAGATTATAAACTCTCCTGAAAAATATATCGCACAGCCGACCATTCAACTTTCTCGTACTCCGTCTTTAGTGGACGGTCAAATGGTTGGGAGGCACGTCGATCTCCGTCCATTCACTTTCATGGGACGGGAAGGATTGGATGTTACGCCGGGGGGATTAACGAGGGTAGCTCTTAAAGAAGGATCTCTAGTAGTGAATTCTTCTCAAGGCGGCGGAAGTAAAGATACGTGGGTCTTATATTAGGGCTATTTTCGCAAAGATTGTTGTTTTTCGTATAGGGCTATCAACCCGTATAACTATATGATTCGTGGCATCTTTTCGTAAGGGAATTTGCGGAAATTGCCAAGAAACATAGTAAATGGCCCTAATTAATGTCCCGAAGCTACAAAGTTTACGAAAAGAGCCTATATTAATCTATCAGAAAGAAGGAAAGAACATGTTAAATAGAATGGCTGAATCTTTTTATTGGATTGGACGTTATATGGAAAGGGTGGACTTTACTACTCGATTGATCGATGTAAACTACCATTCGCATCATGTGCTTCTTGACAAAGAGAATAACCAGGAATACCTAAAGAAAAGACTTCTAGCTGCTTTCAGTGATCATCGTTTTGCCAATCAGTTAATAGAAATTCATAATCATGAGTTACTTGATTTTCTATCTTTTGAACATACATATGACAATTCCATTCTCTCTTGTTTGGGAAAAGCAAGACAAAATGTCCGAATAGTGAGAGGGCAGCTTCCAGAAAAGATATGGGATTCCATTAATTCTTTTTACCATTGGCTAAAGGCCCAGGGTGGTCAAGAAGGTAACAATCAATTGCCTTATCGTTTTTTTGAAAAAATTCATCAAAAAGTATCTCTTTTCAATGGGATTACTGATTCAACCATGCTTCGCGAAAACGAGTGGAATTTTATTCAGGCTGGTAAATTTATTGAAAGAGCAGCAAATAGTCTTCGTATTCTTCAGCTATTTTGTGATTTATTAAAAGAGGAGAGAGAATCTTATCATCCATTCATTTCTATTATAGAGAGTGCAGATGGTCTAGAGGCTTTCCGAAAACATTATTCTAATCAAATAAAGCAAGAAGAAATTTTTGAGTTTCTTGTACATAACAAAGCTTTCCCTAAGTCAGTTTTCTTTTCCTTAACCAATTTAGAAATGTATTTGAAGATCGTAGAAAATGATATTTACATAGTTAGGTACACGAAGTTAAATCGCCTTTTGACTGGAATAAAAGCGGAGTTGTCAGCTGGTTTTGATTTAAAAGAACAAACTAACCGAGACCTTCAAACCTGGTTAAATGAAATCCATGGCATGGTGAATCAGATCGGGATGGAAATTGAAAATTGCTTTTTTTATGAAGAGGGAGCTGAATTTTCGGAAAGCTCACCCCAAAAGAAGGTTGCGGCGGTATGAAACTGAAGATTTCTCATTACACTCTTTATACATATCAAGAAGCGATAGACTACAGTGTCAATGAAATTCGGCTGACCCCTCAGACGGATTCAAGGCAATTCTGTTATGAGCATTCTATTAGTGTACAACCCAATGTAGAACTTTTTTCATACGAGGATTTTTTTGTAAATAAAGTACATGCATTTTCGGTTACCCAACCTCATCAGGAGCTTTTAATCAAAGCGCATTCTATTGTGTTTACAGATGAAAAGGAACTTTATCATAGAAGGCCATTGCCTCTTTTTACTGAAAAAAAAATCATTCGAAGTATTACCTTTCAAAACCATTTTACGGAATACTTGAACGGAACTGCCTATACAAAATTATCGCCGGATCTAAGTGCTTATGCTGATAGCATGGCGGATCTGGATTCGTCTGGAGGAATCTATCTCCTTTTGAAAGATATCACAGAAAGTATATATGTTAACTTTATCTATGATCCACAAGCAACAGACGTGCATACAACGGTAGAAGAGACATTGATGTTGAAACGGGGAGTGTGCCAGGATTTTGCGCATTTGATGATAGCTGTTTGCCGTTCCCGAGGTATTCCAGCCAGATATGTAAGCGGGTATCACTTTATAGGTGATTTACAGGGTGGGAATGCGGATTATGAACAAGCTTCCCACGCATGGGTAGAAGCATACATACCGGATATGGGCTGGGTTGGATTTGATCCTACGAATAATGAAATGGTCAACTGGCGTTATGTAAAAATAGGTCATGGACGTGATTACCGGGATATTGTACCTGTAAAGGGAGTTTATACAGGAACTGCAGCGCAAACATTAACGGTTGATGTAGATGTGAAAGTTCTGGAAGATTAATTTCTAACGAAAAAACAGTGACTCTATACCTAAAGGGTTCCGTTTCCTGTCGCAAAACCCAAAAATGAAATCGAAAATGTACCCCAATTTGGTACTGTCTTTTGTATCTGTTTTTACAATTAAAAATAAAATGGCTCAGTTCACTGTACTGAGCTATTTTAATAACCGCTTTTTACCAGTTAAAAATAACGCCTCTGTTACTTCAATAAGTAATTCCCTAATTCTTCAAGAATCCCTACTCGTTAGTGGAAGTTTGATAAATAAGCGGAGAAATTTCTCTTAATTAGGAAATATCACTGAAAACAGCTTAAATAAACGGAAAGATTCCGTCTATTGACTCGAAAAGCGTGAAAATAGGTAATTTTGCTTTGCTTAACCGGAAAACCTCCGTTTATATACCCCGAACCGAGCTCTATTGTGCAAACTAACCGAAAAATCTCCGCTTATTTTAAATATCATTGGTTACTCAATTAAGGATAAGACTTCATTATAACATATATATATATATCAATTATAATGTGTTGTGTAGCATTTTTTGTGAGACAAATTGTATACCAAATTGGGGTGAAACTGTAGGGGTACAACAGCCATTGTACCCCCACATTTTGGGGTGCATTTCCCTATACAAATTTATATGAAATTTCAGCACAAATGGTTTTACCCCAATAAAAAGTGAGTGTCAATTTCATATGCAAATAGGCACTCATTTAAACCTACATGTTTAATGTTTGAGATAGGAAACGGAACCTGTTACTCTATACCAATTCATACAAGTCTTTATGTGTGGAATTTATTTTGTTTTGGTAAAAACTTCCCTCTGTAAGCAAACTAAATTATTTTCACACGAATAACTATTCATCGTGTAAAATAGGTAAAGGAGGGGTGAGCCTGATGGATTTAAAAGCGGGTTTATGGCAGCAGCAAACATTAAAGTTAGCAATGACGCAGGAACTATCACAGGCAATCGCCTTATTACAGTATTCTACGCAAGAGCTTGCTGCATTTTTAGAAGATAAGGCATTGGAAAATCCTCTGCTTAAAATTGAAAATGTTAACGTCAAACCAATGAATCCCTTGATTGATCGTAACCGCGGGAAACACCAGAAAACGGAAAAAGATTGGATTGAACAGATTGCTGACAAACCGTTTTCACTTGAGGAACACTTAATCTCTCAACTTAAGATTACTAACTTAACAGCCGTACAATTGAAAGTCATTCGGCACTTAATTAAAAACTTAGATGAAAACGGTTACTTTACGGAAGACCTTGTGGAAATTGCCCGGAAATTACGTGTCGATCATGAAATAGTGGAAGACTGTCTAGCGATTATTCAAACACTTGAGCCTTCTGGTATTGGAGCAAGAGATTTACAAGAATGTCTGCTTATGCAATGTTATTATAATAATCCTAATAATGAACTGGCCCAAACTATTCTAACCAACTATTTTGTTCCGTTTGCAGAAAAAAAGTGGAAGCCTATTGCCAAAGAATTAAGTGTAAGCTTGAAGGATTTGCAGGATGTGTTTGATGAAATTCAGAAGTTAAATCCCAAACCAGCTGCCATGCTGCAAAAGGAGCCGACCACTTATATTATTCCTGATGCCATTATTGAACAAACTAATGAGAGATTAACTGTTCGTATGTATGATGATTTTTTGCCGCGGATTCGTTTTAATGAGTCATACTATCAAAAATTTCATAATCAAAATAAGCAGGTCAGCCGTTTTTTACAGGATAAGGTTCAGGATTACCAATGGATTTTAAGAAGTATTGAACAGCGAAAAGAGACTCTTATAAAAGTAGTGATGAAGATTGTTGAAAAACAACCGGCCTTTTTTCAAAAGGGAAGCCAATATTTAGTACCCATGACGATGAAGGAAATAGCTAACGAACTTGATATTCATGAATCAACCGTTAGTCGGGCGGTTAGAGAAAAGTATGTGCAGACACCAATTGGGACCTTTCCTCTAAAAACATTTTTCACAAGTACGATTCAAACCATCTCAGACGAGGAGAGTACATCCTCTGCGCAGGTTAAAAATGAAATCAGTGCGTTAGTTGCTGGAGAAAATAAGGAGAAGCCGCTGTCAGACCAAGATATGGCAGAGCAATTAAAACAACAAAAGGGCATCCTTGTCTCACGGAGAACAGTAGCCAAGTACAGAGAACAGCTCGGTATTCCCTCATCATCTAAAAGGAAACGGTTCAATTGAAAGGATTAGAGGAAATGCATAAAATTACGTTATATACAAGGAATCGCTGTCCGCTTTGCGACAAAGCCAAAGCTGCGATTCTAGAATTGCAGGAAGAGTGGGAGTTTAAGCTAGAGGAAATTGATATTGAAACAAGTGATGAGTTAACAGAACAATATGGTTTGATGATCCCTGTGGTTTATTTGAACGATGAAGAAGTAGGTTATGGATTTGTTGACAAATTTGACATAAGTAACCGTTTGCAAGAAAAAAACCGAATCAAATGAGTTGAAATCGGTTTTCACTCCTGTTACAATGAATTTCGTAATAGGGGTGATTTTTTTTAGTGTAGGCGGGACATAATATGTCTAGGGTGGACATTTTAAGACCAACTACATATAATAAAGGAGCATGCAGTTCATGCAGTCATTTATTGATATTCAAAAAAGATTATTACCCGATCTCCTTCAAGTCCTGCAGAAACGACACACCATTTTACGTTACATAGGATACATGCAGCCAGTAGGAAGAAGGAGCTTAGCTGTCAGCCTTGGGCTTACCGAAAGAATACTTCGCAGTGAAGTAGAATTCCTCAAAGAACAAAATCTTATTACTACAAATAATGTAGGAATGAGTTTAACCTCAGAAGGGAAAAATTTACTTGAAGATTTAGAAGGTTTAATGCGTGAGCTAAAGGGTATAGACGTCATGGAACTAGAATTAAAGCACCGGCTCGGCATTAAAAAGGTGATCATCGTCCCTGGAAACAGTGACGAATCGCCGATGGTCAAAGGTGAACTCGGCAAGGCGACTGCAATTTGCATGAAAAAGCTTCTAGGCGGGAAAAATATCATCGCTGTGACTGGCGGTTCAACAATGGCTGCCGTTGCGGAAAGACTTACACCCGATTTAACCCATAAGGAATTACTATTTGTTCCTGCAAGGGGAGGGGTTGGTGAAGATGTACATAATCAGGCAAACACCATTTGCTCAAATATGGCACATAACACTGATTCCAAGCATCGCGTTTTATATGTACCAGGTCAGGTCAGTTCGAAAATTTACGAGTCACTGATCAAAGAACCTGATATTCACGAGGTTTTAACTTTAATTCAATCTGCCAGCATGGTTCTCCATGGAATTGGGGATGCTATTACAATGGCTGAACGGCGGAAAACCAATCCTGAAATTAAGAAGAAGCTTGAAGAAGGGATGGCTGTCGGCGAGGCATTTGGGTATTATTTTAACGAAGAAGGCCAAATTGTCCATAAGGTATTAACCATTGGACTACAGCTAGAAGATCTTGCGCATATTCCGGATGTCATTGCGGTGGCAGGCGGAGAATCAAAAGCGAAAGCCATCAAAGCTTATTTAAAACAAGCACCGAAATCGACGATTTTAATTACAGATGAAGGTGCAGCAAAAACGTTATTGAAAGGGTAATTCCTTTTAAAAAATATATCTTCACCTACACAAAGGAGGAAATTTATCATGACAGTAAAAGTTGGTATTAATGGATTTGGACGTATTGGTCGTAACGTATTCCGTGCGGCTTTAAACAATAGCAATGTGGAAGTTGTTGCAATCAACGACTTAACTGATGCAAAAATGCTTGCACACCTTTTAAAATATGACACTGTTCACGGAACACTTGCTGAAGAAGTAACAGTTGACGGTGAATACCTAGTAATCGGCAGCCACAAAGTAAAGGTTATCGCTGAGCGCGATCCTGCACAACTTGGCTGGGGCGACCTTGGTGTAGATGTTGTTGTTGAATCTACTGGCCGTTTCACAAAGCGTGAAGATGCTGCGAAACACCTTGAAGCAGGCGCTAAGAAAGTAATCATCTCTGCTCCAGCAGATAACGAAGATATCACTATCGTTATGGGTGTTAACCAAGACAAGTACGATCCAAATAACCACCATGTATTATCTAACGCATCATGTACAACAAACTGCTTAGCTCCATTTGCAAAAGTATTAAACGACAAGTTCGGCATCAAGCGTGGTATGATGACAACTGTTCACTCTTATACTAACGACCAACAAATCCTTGACTTACCACACAAGGACTACCGTCGTGCACGTGCAGCTGCTGAAAACATGATCCCAACTTCAACTGGTGCTGCTAAAGCTGTTGCGCTTGTATTACCTGAATTAAAAGGTAAATTAAACGGTATGGCAATGCGTGTTCCAACTCCAAACGTATCTGTAGTTGACCTTGTTGCTGAATTAGAAAAAGATGTTACTGTTGAAGAAGTTAACTCTGCATTAAAAGCAGCTGCTGAAGGCGAATTAAAAGGTATCCTTGCATACACTGAACTTCCATTAGTATCTAGCGACTATAATGGTGCAACTGTTTCTTCTACAATTGATGCTCTTTCTACAATGGTTATGGAAGGCAGCATGGTTAAAGTATTATCATGGTATGACAACGAAGTTGGTTACTCTAACCGTGTTGTAGACCTTGTTGACTACATTGCTAGCAAAGGACTTTAATCCTTAAGATTAATATAATTTAATGTTTTCCAAAGGGGAGCGGGGAAGATTCCCCCTCCTTTTTTACTTGATTGATGAACTTTCACTATTACTCGAGCGGTTGTTATACCGCTAAAAATGGAGGTCCTTTACACATGAACAAGAAAACACTTAAGGATATCGATGTAAAAGGCAAACGCGTATTTTGCCGTGTAGATTTTAACGTTCCAATGCAGGATGGCAAAATCACAGACGAAACACGTATTCGTGCAGCAGTACCAACCATTCAATACTTAATGGAACAAGGGGCAAAAGTGATCCTTGCCAGCCATTTCGGCCGTCCAAAAGGTCAAGTAGTAGAGGAAATGCGCCTTACTCCTGTAGGTGTAAGACTTTCTGAGATTCTTGGCAAAGAAGTAAAGAAAGCGGACGAAGCATATGGAGATTCTGTTAAAGCAATCATTGATACGATGAATGAAGGCGATGTTCTTCTTCTTGAAAATGTACGTTTCTATCCTGGTGAAGAAAAGAATGACCCTGAATTGGCTAAAAACTTTGCTGAACTTGCAGATGTATATGTAAATGATGCATTTGGTGCAGCTCACCGTGCACATGCTTCTACTGAAGGAATTGCTCATAATCTGCCTGCAGTAGCTGGTTTCTTGATGGAAAAAGAACTTGATGTTCTTGGCAAAGCACTTTCCAATCCAGAGCGTCCTTTTACAGCGATTGTCGGCGGTGCGAAAGTAAAGGATAAAATCGGTGTTATTGAGAACCTTCTTGAGCTTGTTGATAACCTAATCATTGGCGGCGGTTTAGCTTATACATTTGTTAAAGCTCAAGGCCATGAAGTTGGTAAATCTTTATTAGAAGCAGATAAACTTGACTTGGCGAATTCTTTCATCGAAAAGGCAAAACAAAAAGGTGTTAATTTCTACATGCCTGTTGATGTGATCGTGGCTGATGATTTCTCTGCTGATGCCAATACAAAAGCTGTTTCAATCGAAGAAATTCCAGCTGATTGGGAAGCTCTTGATATCGGACCTAAGACAAGAGAAATCTACCGTGATGTCATTCAAAAATCAAAGCTTGTGATCTGGAACGGACCAATGGGTGTATTTGAAATTGATACTTTTGCAAATGGTACAAAAGCGGTTGCTGAAGCACTAGCTGAATCACAAGATACATATTCAGTAATCGGGGGCGGAGACTCTGCAGCTGCAGTTGAAAAGTTCCATTTAGCAGACAAAATGAGCCATATCTCTACAGGCGGCGGAGCATCACTTGAGTTTATGGAAGGTAAAGCACTTCCTGGCGTTGTGGCGCTGAACGATAAATAATAATTTAACAAATATTTGCATTTTATTAACAAAAATCACGCAGATATTTACAAATTTCTTCTTTATATTAACAATATTGAGATCGATATTAACGATTTTTAGATAGATATTAACAATGGGCAATAGGAAAGGATGTGCCACCATGCGTAAACCGATCATTGCAGGAAACTGGAAAATGAATAAAACCCTTTCTGAGGCAAAGAGTTTTGCAGAGGAAGTAAAAGGGCAAGTACCTTCATCCGACACAATGGAATCTGTTATTTGTGCTCCGGCTCTATTTTTACAAAGCCTAGTGGAAGTTACAGAAGGTACGAACGTAAAAATTGGTGCTCAAAATATGCACTTTGAAGAAAGCGGAGCATTTACTGGCGAGATTAGCCCAAAAGCTTTAGCTGACCTTAATGTTCAATATGTCATTATCGGACACTCTGAACGCCGTGAAATGTTTAATGAAACAGATGAATCTGTTAACCAAAAAGCTCTTGCTGCATTTAAATATAACTTAACTCCTATCATCTGCTGCGGTGAAACGCTTGAACAGCGTGAAAATGGCGAAACCAACCAATTAGTTGGTGACCAAGTAGCCAAAGCACTTGCTGGTTTAACCGATGAGCAAGTAAAACAATCCGTTATTGCTTATGAGCCAATCTGGGCAATCGGCACTGGTAAATCTTCTACATCTTCTGATGCTAATGAAGTATGTGCTCATATCCGTCAAGTGGTTGCAGAGCAATTCTCTCAAGATGTTGCTGATGCTGTACGTATTCAGTACGGCGGAAGTGTAAAACCTGAAAACATTAAAGAATACATGGCACAGCCAGATATTGATGGTGCATTAGTAGGTGGAGCAAGCCTTGAAGCACAATCATTCTTAAAGCTACTGGAGGCAGGTCAGTATGAGTAAATCTCCAGTTGCGCTGATCATCCTTGATGGTTTTGGATGCAGAGGCGAAACAAAAGGAAATGCGGTTGCACATGCGAAAAAGCCAAACTTTGACCGCTTTTGGGACACTTACCCTCATTCCCATTTAACAGCATCTGGTGAGGCAGTTGGTCTTCCGGAAGGACAAATGGGAAACTCAGAGGTTGGCCACTTAAATATCGGTGCCGGCCGAATTGTGTACCAAAGTTTAACACGTGTAAATATTGCTATTCGTGAAGGGGAATTTGAAAAAAATGAAACCTTTACAGGCGCAATGGAACATGTGAAAAAGAATGGCACTGCACTTCACTTATTTGGTTTACTATCAGATGGCGGTGTACACAGCCACATCAATCATATGTTTGCTCTTTTAAAGCTTGCTAAAGAAGAAGGCGTGGAAAAGGTTTATGTACATGCATTCTTAGATGGCCGTGACGTTGGTCCAAAAACGGCTGAAAAATATATTCAGCAAACATTGGACAAAATGAAGGAGTATGGCGTTGGCGAATTCGCTACGATTTCCGGACGCTATTATTCCATGGACCGTGACAAGCGCTGGGAGCGTGTGGAAAAATCATACCGCTCGATGGTTTACGGTGAAGGTCCTGCCTACACTAATCCATTAGACGTTGTGAAGGATTCTTACGAACACGGAATTTTTGATGAGTTCGTCATTCCATCCGTCATCACAAAAGAAGATGGACAGCCTGTGGCTACGATTCAAGACAATGATGCCGTTATTTTCTATAACTTCCGTCCTGACCGTGCCATCCAGATCTCTAACACATTCACAAATGAAGATTTCCGTGCTTTTGACCGCGGACCAAAGCATCCAAAAGATTTATTCTTTGTTTGCTTAACACACTTCAGTGAATCAGTTGATGGTTATGTGGCATTCAAGCCATCTAACTTGGATAACACTTTAGGTGAAGTCCTTTCACAAAATAATTTAAAACAGCTTCGAATTGCCGAAACGGAAAAGTATCCGCATGTTACCTTCTTTATGAGCGGCGGCCGGGAGGAAAAATTCCCTGGGGAAGAACGGATCTTAATCAATTCTCCAAAGGTTGCAACTTATGACCTTAAACCGGAAATGAGTGCGTATGAAGTAACCGATGCATTACTCAATGAAATCCAAAATGATAAGTTTGATGCCATCCTGTTAAACTTTGCGAACCCAGATATGGTTGGACACTCAGGAATGCTCGAACCTACTGTTAAAGCGATTGAAACGGTTGATGAATGTTTAGGTAAAATTGTTGATTTAATCCTTGAAAAAGGCGGAACAGCAATTATTACAGCTGACCATGGGAATGCCGACGAAGTGGTAACACTAGAAGGCGAGCCAATGACAGCCCACACAACTAACCCGGTACCTGTGATTGTAACAAAGCAGGGTGTTGAACTTCGTGAAGGCGGAATTCTTGGCGATTTAGCACCAACTATGTTAGATTTATTAAATGTGGATAAACCAACTGAAATGACTGGAACATCATTAATCAAAAAATAATTACATTATTTAAGGAGAGAAATTACATGCCATATATTTTAGATGTATACGCTCGTGAAGTATTAGATTCCCGCGGTAACCCTACAATCGAAGTAGAAGTAACTACTGATTCTGGTGCATTTGGCCGTGCTTTAGTTCCAAGTGGAGCTTCAACTGGTGAATACGAAGCAGTTGAACTTCGTGATGGCGACAAAGAACGTTACCTTGGTAAAGGTGTTCTTAAAGCTGTTGAGAATGTTAACACAATCATTGCTCCACACTTAGTTCAAGAAGAATTAAGCGTTCTTGATCAAGTGGCTGTTGACCGCGCTTTGATCGAATTAGACGGAACTGAAAACAAAGGTAAATTAGGTGCTAACGCAATCCTTGGTGTATCTCTTGCTGTAGCTCGTGCTGCTGCTGACTACCTAGGTGTACCTTTATACCAATACCTTGGCGGTGTCAACGCGAAGCAGCTTCCTGTTCCAATGATGAACATCGTTAACGGCGGAGAGCACGCTGATAACAACGTGGATATTCAAGAATTCATGATCATGCCAGTTGGTGCTCCTAACTTCAAAGAAGCACTTCGCATGGGCGCAGAAATCTTCCATACATTACGTTCTGTATTAAAAGGCAAAGGCCTAAACACTGCTGTTGGTGACGAAGGCGGATTTGCTCCAAACTTAGGATCAAACGAAGAAGCACTTCAAACCATCGTAGAAGCTATCGAAAAAGCTGGCTACAAGCCTGGTGAAGAAGTATTCCTAGCTATGGACGCTGCATCTTCTGAGTTCTACAACAAAGAAGACGGTAAATACCATCTTGCTGGTGAAGGTGTTGTTAAAACATCTGCAGAAATGGTTGACTGGTATGAAGAGCTTTCTTCTAAATACCCAATCATCTCTATCGAAGACGGTTTAGATGAAAACGACTGGGAAGGCCACAAGCTTTTAACTGAGCGTCTTGGCAAAAAAGTTCAATTAGTTGGTGACGACTTATTTGTAACTAACACTAAGAAGCTTGCTGAGGGTATTGAAAAATCAATCGGCAACTCAATCCTAATCAAAGTTAACCAAATCGGTACTCTTACAGAAACTTTTGATGCGATCGAAATGGCTAAACGCGCAGGCTACACCGCTGTTATCTCTCACCGTTCTGGTGAAACAGAAGACAGCACAATCGCTGATATCGCGGTTGCTACAAATGCTGGTCAAATCAAGACTGGTGCGCCATCACGTACTGACCGTGTAGCAAAATACAACCAATTACTTCGCATCGAAGATCAATTGGCTGAAACTGCTCAATACAATGGTCTTAAATCTTTCTATAACTTAAAGAAATAATTTTTTAAACCTCCGGGAAGTGGGTGATATCCACGAATCCCGGGGGTTTTTTTTGTCTACTTCTCTGGACATTGTGTCAGAAATTTGACAACTATTCGAAAAAATAGTGTACACTTGTAGTAGGTTGTTACATTTTGGGGGAGGTTTACAGATGATCGTCAATTACAGAAAAGATGATAAACAGATCCAAAATCTAAATAGTACTGACCCTGTCTGGAAATGGATGACCACCAATCCGTATACGGTCCTGCCAAACCAGACATTAAGAGAGGCGGTCACCATTCTTCAGACTTACCGAATAGACGGTTTGCCGGTTGTGAATGAACTCAATAGAGTAGTAGGTTTAATTACCAGAACAAGATTGATGTCTTGTTTTTTGGAAGGGCTTTCACCTGATAGTCCGATTTCCAATGTAATGACGAAATCAGTAGTGACCATTGAACAAAACGAAACGATAACAAAAGCCTATGAGCTGCCGGTAGGACGACTCCCTGTTGTGGATGTGAACGGCCGTCTTGTCGGCGTACTAACACGGACCGATATCCTGCATTCTTATGCCAAACATATCGGTCAGCTTCAACAAACACTACATATCGCTGAAACCTTAAGTACCATATTGGAAAGTGCTTATGAAGGAATTGTTGTAATCGATGCAAATGGCTATATAAGTGAATTTAATCATGCCTATAGCCGTTTTATTGGAAAAAAACGTGAAGAGGTGCTTGGGCAGCATGTAACCCAAATTATTGAAAATACCCGGCTGCACGTTGTGATCCAAACGGGTGTGGCTGAAAAAGGCTACATCCAACGCATTCAAGGGCAGGATATGGTTGTACACCGTATCCCTATTTGGAGAGAAAGGAAAGTGGTTGGGGCGATTGGAATGATTATTTTTCATGGGGTGACAGAACTTTACGATATCCTTGGAAGGATGCAGGAATTATCCCGTCAAGTTTCGGAGAATGCCGAATTATCGAACATCCTATATAAAGAAATGGATAGCTTTGACCAAATTATTGGTCAAAGTTCACAAATTCAAGCCGTCAAACGAATAGCCCGTAAGGTGGCCAGAACTCCCTCAACCGTCCTAATTACCGGAGAAAGCGGGACAGGGAAGGAAATGTTTGCTACCGCTATTCACGAATTAAGTCCCTATGCAGAAGGTCCATTTATCAGTGTCAATTGTGCTGCTATTCCGGAGCATTTACTTGAGGCAGAATTATTTGGCTATGAGGAAGGGGCCTTTACCGGTGCGAAAAAAGGAGGGAAACCCGGTAAGTTTGAACTCGCTCATAAAGGGACAATCTTCCTTGATGAGATTGGGGATATGCCTTTATTTATGCAGAGTAAAATCCTTCGTGTTCTCCAGGAACGAGAGGTAGAACGTGTCGGCGGGATTGCCAAACACAAAATTGATGTTAGAATTGTCGCTGCGACCAATCAACATTTGGAGGAAATGGTGGCTGAGGGTAAATTCCGAGAGGATCTGTACTATCGATTAAACATCATCCGTCTTGAAATTCCTCCCTTAAGGGAACGGCAAGAAGATATTCCGGAGTTGTTAAATCAGTATCTCCATCAGTTTTCTGATCGGTTCGGCTTTGAACAGAAGACATTCTCAAGGGAGGCCATGGCTGCATTGGTACACTATCCTTGGCCGGGGAATGTAAGGGAGCTTGTCAATACCGTTGAAATGCTGGTCAGTTTATCAGAAACGGTCATTATATCAGAACTGGAGTTACCACCAAAGATTAGGACCAGCCGTTTAGCAGGTATAGTATCATCCCCAGATCCTATTAAGGAGAAAGGACTTTTAACAGATATTAAGGATTCCGTTTGGGTAAGGGAAAAAGAGATCATTATTCAAGCTCTCCTTGAAACAAAAGGCAATAAAGCTGCTGCAGCGAGAAAGTTGGGCATTCAACGCTCGACATTATATGAAAAAATAAAGAAATATGATATTCGTCCATAAGTGTATGTATTGACCGACATATTTCGGACACATGTGTATGGAAAAACGGACAGTTAGATATCTGAATTTTAGTTATATTCACCTTTTTTAGTTTGGCACGCTTCTTGCATATTTATCTATGTGTAAACAAAGGAGGGAATATAAATGAAAGGGTTTTCAGAATTTCGAATGCCTCAAGCTATTTTTTATGGTAATGAATCGCTAACAAAGCTGGGAGAACAAGCATCTCATTTTGGAAAAAAAGCGTTGATTATCAGCGATAAAATTATGAATCAAATCGGCAATGTGGAAAAATGCCGGTATTATCTTGAAGATGCCGGTTTGACAACCGTTTCCTATTTGGAAGTAAATTCAGAACCAACAGACCTGC
This sequence comes from Neobacillus cucumis, assembly GCF_002860255.1. GTDB lineage: Bacteria > Bacillota > Bacilli > Bacillales > Cytobacillaceae > Neobacillus > Neobacillus cucumis_A. The sequence goes on along the minus strand of NZ_PGVE01000029.1, from coordinate 44,734 downwards.
ATGTGTCGGAAGCTTTAGCAGCTTTCCATGAGAATCAATGTGAGTTAATTGTCACAATTGGAGGAGGCAGCTGTATCGATGCAGCTAAGGCTGTCGCTGTACTAGCAACAAACGGCGGTTATATTGGTGATTATATGGGCGGGAGAAAACCGCTCGCTTGTAAACCTATTCCGCTAATTGCCATACCAACGACTGCTGGGACGGGGTCAGAAGTCACCAGTGTAACGGTTATTACGAATACAAAAGATGACATAAAAATGATGATTAAAGATCCGGCCTTCATTCCGGCGGTCGCGATTGTCGATCCAGTCTTGACTTACTCCTCACCGCAGCATGTTACCGCTGCAACAGGTGTTGATGCCTTATGTCATGCGATGGAAGCCTATATTTCTAGGGTCGCTCAGCCAATGACCGATCAACTCGCCTTATCAGCGATTGAGTTAATCGTTAACAATCTTCGAACCGCCTACCAAAATGGTGAAGATCAAGAGGCGAGGGAAAAAATGGCTTTAGCCTCCATGCAGGCAGGACTTGCTTTTACGAATGCATCGGTTACCCTTGTGCACGGAATGTCCCGGCCGATCGGAGCATTATTTCATGTACCGCATGGAATATCGAATGCCATGCTCCTGCCAGCTGTGTTGGAGTACACGAAAGAAAGCGCTGTCGAACGGTTAGCAGTGATCGGCAGGTTATTACGTCCAGATTTAATTGGATTATCGCCTGAGGAACTGGCAGACGTTACCGTGAATGAAGTGAAAAAGCTTTGCTGTGATTTAAACATACCAAATATGAAAGATTACGGATTAAACCAGGAAAAATTCAATGAAGTTGTGGCCAAGATGGCAACAGATGCATTGGCAAGCGGAAGTCCGGGGAATAATCCGCGTGTCCCGAGTCATGAAGAGATCATTGAACTTTATCATATTTGCTTTGACTATGACTTTACTGTACTTGAAAAGGTTATCCATTAATAGATAAGAGAGGGGATAGGAACATGTCTGTATTAACCGAAACGAAAATCCTGAAAAACTTTATTGGCGGGGAATGGGTTGCTTCCTCATCAGAAAAAATGGAGGCGGTTCCAAATCCGGCTACGGGTGAACTATTAGCGTATGTACCGATTAGCAGCCGTGAAGACCTGGATAGGGCAGCTGCCGTTGCCAAAGAAGCCTACCGGTCTTGGAAAAATACCGCTGTTCCAAAACGGGCCCGAATTCTATTTCGTTACCAACAGCTGCTGGTTGAGCACTGGGATGAACTTGCCCGGCTTATTACAGTTGAGAATGGCAAAAGCTTTGCTGAGGCCTATGGTGAGGTACAGCGGGGAATTGAATGTGTTGAATTTGCTGCCGGTGCCCCAACTTTAATGATGGGGAATCAACTGCCTGATATCGCTACCGGAATAGAATCAGGGATGTACCGTTACCCAATCGGGGTTGTTGGCGGTATTACCCCATTTAATTTTCCAATGATGGTCCCTTGTTGGATGTTCCCGCTGGCGATTGCCTGTGGAAATACCTTTATCTTAAAACCATCTGAACGGACACCTATCTTAGCAAACCGTTTAGCAGAATTGTTCAAGGAAGCTGGTCTGCCTGACGGTGTGTTAAATATTGTTCATGGTGCACATGACGTAGTTAATGGAATTTTAGAGAACCAAGATATTAAGGCTGTCTCTTTCGTTGGCTCTCAGCCGGTAGCTGAATACGTTTATAAAACAGCAGCGGCAAACGGTAAGCGTGTTCAGGCACTAGCCGGAGCAAAAAATCATTCAATCGTTCTTCCGGATGCTGATCTTGATATTGCTGTCACAAACATTATGGGTGCTGCCTTTGGGTCTGCAGGTGAACGCTGCATGGCATGTGCCGTGGTGGTTGCCGTCGGAGATATTGCTGATGAATTAGTGGCCCGGCTTGTTAAAGAAGCAGAGGAAATGAAAATTGGAAATGGCCTTGAAGAAGGGGTTTTCTTAGGACCAGTGATTCGAGATTCACATAAGGAAAGAACCGTTAAATATATTGAAATTGGTGAAACCGAAGGGGCATTGCTCATTCGCGATGGACGAAAGGATGCAGCAGCCAGTGGCGAGGGCTATTTTGTCGGACCTACTATTTTTGATAAGGTCACAACAGACATGAAGATTTGGCAGGATGAAATCTTTGCACCTGTTTTATCCATTGTTCGCGTCGAAAATTTAACAGAAGCGATTGAACTCACGAATCAATCCGAATTTGCTAACGGGGCCTGCCTGTTTACAGACAGTGCAAAAGCCGTTAGACAGTTCCGCGAGGATATTGATGCTGGCATGTTAGGGGTAAACATGGGAGTTCCCGCACCAATGGCTTTCTTCCCATTCTCCGGTTATAAAAAATCCTTCTATGGTGATTTGCATGCCAATGGCCGGGATGGTGTCGAATTCTATACTCGTAAAAAAATGCTGACAGCTCGTTATTAATAGTATAAGAGTTTATTAAGCCCGGGGCAGATTCTTCCCCGGCAGCCAGACATTATTTATGAACAAAGGGGAGAGCGAACATGGCAAGATATTTGAAAACTGGTAAAACCAAAGAAGAACTGGCCGTTCAAGCAGCACAGGTGACAGAGACAGTTAAAAACATTCTCGTTGATATTGAAACCAATGGTGATTCTGCGGTTCGAGCTTACTCGGCTAAGTTTGACAAATGGTCACCGCAAAGCTTTAGGCTTTCAAAAGAAGAGGTCGAAGAGATTATTAAAAGGGTTCCTGAGGAAACCATTGAAGATATTAAATTTGCTCAGGCTCAAATCCGTAACTTTGCGGAAGCGCAGAAATCGGCTTTAAAAGATATCGAGGTAGAAACCATTCCAGGTGTTGTCTTAGGCCATAAGAATATCCCGGTAAATAGTGTTGGCTGCTATATTCCTGGCGGGAGATACCCAATGGTTGCTTCGGCCCATATGAGTGTATTAACCGCAAAAGTAGCTGGAGTGAAACGGGTAATTGCCTGTACTCCTCCGATTAATGGGGAAATACCGGCTGCTACCATTGCAGCCATGGCACTTGCCGGTGCAGATGAGATTTATTTACTTGGCGGTGTACAGGCGATGGCGGCTATGGCGATTGGAACTGAATCCATTTCGCCGGTTGATATGCTAGTCGGCCCTGGAAATGCCTTTGTGGCTGAAGCAAAACGCCAGCTGTTCGGCCGTGTGGGAATTGACCTGCTTGCCGGTCCAACAGAAGTATTAGTGATTGCCGATGAAACATCTGATGCGGAAATTGTTGCGACTGATCTTCTTGGGCAGGCGGAACATGGGCCAACTTCTCCTGCTGCCTTAATTACTACATCAGAAAAGCTTGCAAATGAAACCATTTTAGAAATTGAGAGACAGCTGCAAACTCTTGAAACGGCAGAAGTAGCAAGAGCAGCTTGGCAGGAGTACGGCAAAATAATTCTCGTTGACAACCTGGATGAAGCCGTCGCTGAGGCTGACAAGCTAGCCTATGAGCACGTAGAAGTACTGACTGAAAATCCACGCTACTTTTTAGAAAATATGACCAATTATGGTGCTTTGTTCTTAGGACCTGAAACAAATGTCGCCTATGGAGATAAGGTAATCGGTACTAACCATACCTTGCCAACAAAGGGAGCTGCCCGATATACTGGCGGTTTATGGGTAGGGAAATTCTTAAAAACCTGTACATACCAAGAGGTGAAAACGCCAGAAGCAAGTGCGCTTATTGGGGAATATGCAGAACGTCTTTGTCATTTAGAAAACTTTGCCGGCCATCGTGAACAGGCCTTGCTAAGAGTCCGCCGTTATAAAAAAGAGACAGTTCATAACTAACCAGCACTTGACGTTAATAAGCGGACAGCATCTGCTGCCCGCTCCTTAACCCATTACCGTAAAACTATGTAATTCGGGAGGAAGTTTATGGAACTTATTATTATTTTACTAGCCTTAGGTTTGCTGATGTTTGTTGCCTATCGGGGATTTTCCGTCATTTTGTTTGCCCCTATTTGTGCCCTCTTTGCCGTCTTGCTAACAGACCCGGGCCATGTATTGCCGTTTTTTTCTAATATATTCATGGAGAAAATGGTAGGATTTATAAAAACATATTTTCCTGTCTTTTTATTAGGTGCGATTTTTGGAAAGATAGTTGAGATGTCTGGTCTCGCTTCGTCCATCGCAAAAACGATTGTAAAAGTGGTTGGTGCAAAACGCTCCATGCTGGCAATTGTACTTTTGTGCGCGATATTAACCTACAGTGGCGTTAGTCTCTTTGTTGTAGCCTTTGCTGCCTTTCCGTTTGCAGCAAAATTATTCCAAGAAGCTAATATCCCTAAACGTCTAATTCCAGGTACGATGGCATTGGGGTCTCTTTCGTTTACGATGGATGCGCTTCCGGGGACACCGCAAATTCAAAACGTTATTCCTACCACCTTTTTCAAAACGGATATTTATGCTGGACCAACATTAGGGATTATTGGTGCCATCTTCGTCTTTGTCCTTGGTATGGTTTATTTAGAATCCCGCCGCCGGAAAGCCCAAAAGGCTGGTGAAGGGTATTTCGGTTTTGATGGTGCCGAAAAAGAAATGGCAGCAGCCACAGCAGAAAAAATTCAAGCTGTCCCTGAATCGCTAATCAGAGCTGAAAACGAAAGTACTGTCCGCCAAATTCTAGCATTTGTACCATTGATTTTAGTCGGCGTAATGAATAAGTTTTTTACAGTGTTTATTCCGAAATGGTATCCAAACGGATTTGATTTTTCTGAAATTGGTCTTGATGCGTTTGGAAAAGTGGAACTCCCAGCTGTAGTTGGGGTTTGGTCAGTAGAACTAGCTTTGGTAATCGGAATTTTGACAACGCTTGCATTCAACTTTAAAGCGGTTAAGGTCGATCTAAAAACAGGAATTAACGCAAGTATTGCCGGGGCATTGCTCGCTGCCATGAATACTGGTTCCGAATATGGATTCGGAGGTATCATTTCATCACTTCCGGGATTTAGTATTGTTCGTGACGGCATTTCTCATACTTTTACAAACCCGCTTATGAATGGAGCGGTAACAACGAACGTCCTAGCTGGAATTACCGGATCGGCTTCCGGCGGGATGGGGATCGCTTTAAGTGCAATGGGTGATAAATATGTCCAGGCAACACTTGATCATGGTATACCGATGGAAGTAATGCACCGGATTGTAGCAATGGCTTCCGGAGGAATGGATTCATTACCGCATAATGGTGCGGTTATTACTCTGCTGGCGGTCTGCGGATTAACTCATAAACAATCCTACCGTGATATTTTTGCGGTTACTGTTATTAAAACTGCAGCGGTCTTCTTTATTATCGGTTTATATTCGCTTACAGGGCTAATCTAATCCATAAGGCAGGTCACTATTTCTTAGTGTCCTGCTTTTTTAAAGATGTTGTTTATAAATAGGGGGAAGAGGAACTTGGCGTATTTTTCGGAGCTTCACGGAAAAAGGGTGTTAATCACTGGGGGAAGTAAAGGGCTTGGTTTGGGAATTGCCCAGGCATTTGTCAGCCTCGGTGCCAACGTAATAATTACCGGGAGAGATAAAGCGACTTTGGCTGAAGCCGCGGAACAGCTTAATAAGCATGCAAAGGTTTGTTCCTATCTTGTTGCAGACATGCAAGAGGTTAAAAATGTGTATGCAATGGTAGATGAAGCGGTCAGGCAACTGGGAGGATTAGATGTCCTTATTAATAATGCAGGGATTAATATTCCCAAAAAAGCGCTTGAGGTGACCGAGGAGGATTGGGATCAGATACTTGATACAAACCTAAAAGGGATGTTCTTTTCTGCACAACGGGCTGGAAAGCATATGATTCCGCAAGGATACGGAAAGATTATCAATATCGTCTCGCAAATGGCCTTTGTTGGGTATTATCAGCGGGCAGCCTATTGTTCAAGTAAAGGTGGAGCCGTGCAGTTAACGAAAGCACTTGCGGTTGAATGGGCAGAACATCAAATTAAAGTGAACGCCGTTGCCCCTACGTTTATTGAAACGGAAATGACTCGGGGAATGTTTAAGGAACGTGATTTTTATGATGATGTGATAAGAAGGATCCCCTTAGGCGGGCTGGCACAGCCAAGTGATGTAACGGGTGCAGTATTATTTCTTGCTTCAGATCTTGCTAATTTTATCACTGGGGAAACAATTAAAGTAGACGGCGGCTGGACCGCAATATAATAGATGGAGAGGGATTTTTATGTTGGGGAATGAACATATTTCTATTATTGGTTCCGGAACGATGGGGCATTCTATCGCCTTATCCATAGGTCTGGCGGGACTAGATGTAATGGTATGGGGAAATAATCAGGACGATTTAGAACGGGGGAAAAGGGGATTTTTAGAAAAGCTCGAGGTCCTTCACCGTTACGAGGTCATTGATACGCAAGAAGCGGAGCAGATTAAGGAACGTGTTGTATTTACAGACATCCTTGAAGAGTGTGTTCGGGAGGCAACCTTTATCATTGAGGCTATCCCGGAAACATTAGAGTTAAAACAAGAATGGTTTCAGAAGCTTGACCACCTTTGTGGTCCGGAAACGATTCTTGCCAGTAACACTTCCGGATTAAGCCCATCCGACATTGCCCTTCACACCAGCCATCCAGAGCGAACGGTTGTGACTCATTTTTGGAATCCGGGGCATCTTATACCGCTTGTCGAAATTGTTAGAGGAAAGGATACGTCTGATCGTACGGTTGAACGTGCCCTTGATTTACTAAAAAAAATGAATAAAAAACCGATTGTGGTCCAAAAAGAGATTCTTGGAGCGATTGGCAACCGCCTTCAATATGCCCTTTTCCGTGAAGCACAGTATATTCTGGAACAAGGCGCAGCATCGATGGAAGATATTGATGCAGCTGTTCAATATAGTATTGGACGCCGCCTATCAGTAACTGGTCCTTTTCTTTCCGCAGATATGGGCGGCCTTGATGTTTTCGAATCCATTTCAAGTTACCTTTTCCCTGATTTATCTGCCGGCCAAACATCCCTGACGGCAATGAAGAACTGTGTAGAAGCAGGCCGATATGGCCAGAAAAATGGCGCAGGCTTTTACGAATGGACGCCATCATTTTCAAAAAAAATGAATGAGGAACGTGAACGCGAGCTGATTGAATGGCTGAAGAAAGATTTAAATGAACGTTAATCACTTAAACTGATTTACCACAATCATTTGCATTGTGGTATTTTTTTAGGGTGAGAGGCCTCAGTTATCTTGTGAAATTTCCTTTCGTGCTGTCACATTAACGACTATTGTCTAAAGAGAAATAGTATGGTAAATTAAATATAATGTGAACTGTTCGTCTAACAGGAGGTGGCTTACATGCATGCATTGGTCGTAACATTATTAGTTATCGTAAGTATTGCTCTTATTGCAGTCGTTTTACTACAGTCTGGTAAGAGTGCTGGATTATCTGGTGCCATTTCTGGCGGTGCTGAAACGTTATTCGGCAAGCAAAAAGCACGAGGAATTGACTTGATCCTACATCGTATTACGGTCGTATTATCAGTTTTATTCTTCCTACTTGCCCTTGCGGTTACTTACTTTAAAATTTAATGAATTGAACATACAAACCTGGCCCATGGGCTGGGTTTTTTGTTTATAAAGAGACTTTTTTAGTGCTTAATGCAGAAAGGGGAACAGTGTATAACTGTTCCCCCTTCATCGTTTATGGAATCTTCGAAGCTGCATCCTGACCAAACCTAGCATGGATGGACAGTCTCTTGGCTAATTCCATAATCTCGTCTATAGCTTTTTCTTTTTTGACTCCCCAACTGCTTTCGCTCATGGTAAAGCTGACTGCATTAACAATTCTACCTTCCTTATTGTAGATAGGGGCCGCTGCACAATAAAATCCAAGCACTGCTTCCTGCTCTTCACAAATATAGCCAGTCTTTTTTGCAGTTTCTATTTGCTTCCACAGCTCATCGAGATTAGTCACTGTGAAAGGGGTCACCCGCACTAACTCTTTTCCAGAATAAAGCTGTTGTATTTTTTCATAAGTAAACTGTGTTAATTGAATTTTTCCTAATGCTGTTGCATGGGCTGGAAACTGCATGCCTGGTTCACTCACAAGCCGGACACGGGAATCACTTTCTTCTTTGGCTACGTACACGATATCGGTCCCGTGCAGCGTCCCCAGTTGAATCGTTTCATTTATTGCATTTATCGAGAGGGCAGCTTCTTTGTAAAAGAACTCTAAAAGATTGAATTGGCGAAAATACGCACCACTATAACCTCCTAAGGTTGGACCTAACGAATAGGTATCCCCTTTTTCTTTTACAATCCACCCTAGGGTTTCTAATGTATTCAATAATGAAAACATAGAACTCTTATTAACATTCAAGGTTTTTGAAAGATCAATTAATCTGTGAAGACCCGGTTCTCTGGCAATTAAATTTATCACTTGGTTAGCTCGCTCGATTGCTGGGACCCAATATTTTTCAGACACTTAAACACCTCTTTGTAGTAAAAAACACGGTCTATTAAAAAATTTATGATAGGAAATTCGACTTTTCTAAAAGTATGCTATAAACTAGTTCTTTCTTTTCTGGACTTAAGCTACGGACTGGAGCTAAAACATCCGTAGAGATTTCTATTCCGCGTAAGCGAATAGCTTCTTTTACAACATTCATGAATGGTGAGTCAAGTTTATATAAAGGGAGCAGCGAAGCCAACTGCTGGTGCAGGTCAATCGTTTGAGCATAGTCTCCCTCCTTAAAGGATTGGTAGATTCCCACTGAAATTTCTGGTGCAAACGATGCAGTTAAAGGGATCGAACCATCTCCGCCAAGGGATAAAGTATTTAGAAGGTGCTCGTCATACCCGGAAAATACAGCAAAATCGGGATGTTCGGACTTAATGGTTTGGATTAGTTCTCTCGTATGCCCAACCGCTAAGACAGTGTCTTTAATTCCGACTATATTTGGATAGTTATTAACTAGTCTAAGCACAAAGTCTGGCGCTAAATCTTGGCCAGTTAATTCAGGGTAATTGTATAAAATAATGGGCAGGTCTACATTTTCAGCAATTTCTGCATAGTGTTGAAAAAGGCTTTCCTCGGTCAATTTATAATAATAAGGATTAATGACCACCACTCCATCCGCCCCTATACTTTTGGCGTGAAGGCTTAAGGAAATGGTTTCCTTCGTACTTGGTGTACCTGTTCCAATTAATACCGGAACACGGCCATTCACATAGCGAATGGTAAATTCAGCAACTTCTTTTCTTAACTCGACAGGCATTTGGCCGAACTCTCCCCCAGATCCTAAAAAGAAAAGTCCGTCTACCTTTGAATGAATGAGGAAATCAATCAGGTTTCCCATTCCTTTTTCATCAATCTGTCCTTCCTTAAACAAAATAGTGGGTACGGGTGGTATAATTCCATGAAATTGCCTGTTCGTTACCATAATCATCCTCTTTTCTAGTTTATTATACAAAACCAAGGTTTATTATGTAAAACTCAAATTCATTGTATCATACCTTTTCCTTTTTATTACAAAAATTTTAAAAATTATTCAGAATAATAAGATAGAAAGTTAAATTCATATTTTTATTCATTTTCATCTAGCAATTTTACTTTGGAAGCGCTATAATTATATTATGAAACAACGTTCCGTAATGTGGAACGATATAAAGGAGATGAAGATTGTGGAAATAAGATACTCAACACACCCAGAACAAATAAAAACATTTACGACCGAGGATATTCGAAAACACTATCTAATAGAAGAACTATTTGTACCAGGTGAAATGAAGCTTGTTTATACGATGGAAGACAGAGCGATTGTAGGCGGCATCACTCCTACGAGTGAGGCCATTTCTTTAAAGGGATATGATGAAATTAAAGCTGATTATTTCTTAGAGAGAAGAGAAGCAGGGATTTTTAATGTCGGTGGAAGCGGTACAATTATCGTTGATGGCGAGCCGTTTGCAATGGAAAATAAAGATTGCTTGTATGTAGGACTCGGAAAGAAAGAACTGCTGTTTACAAGTGAATCGTCAGAAAGTCCTGCCAAGTATTATTTATTCTCCGCACCTGCCCATAAAGAGTATCCGACACAGCATGTGGCCTTTAAGGATATTGAAGGGGAAAGGTTAGGTTCGTTAGAAAGTGCTAATGACCGAGTCATTCGCCGAATGATACATAATGAAGGGATCCAAAGCTGTCAGGTGGTGATGGGGATGACGCAATTAAATACGGGAAGTGTTTGGAACTCTATGCCCACTCATACTCACAGCCGAAGAATGGAAGTATACCTCTACATTGATTTAGAGGAGAAAGCCCGAATGTTCCACATGATGGGAGATCCGTCAGAGACGCGGCATATTGTGATGAAAAATGAACAGGCGGTCATATCACCTCCATGGTCCATTCATTGTGGCAGTGCCACTAGTAATTATACATTTATCTGGGCGATGGCCGGAGAAAACAAGACCTATAATGACATGGATGCCGTTTCTATGGACCAGATTCGATAATTGATGTTTAGCAGATTAATAGATTAATCTGCTAAACAGTCACATGCTTAAACATTCGACTGACAAAATGAGGCAAAGAGGTGTGAAATACATGAGCTTAGAAGAATTTTCACTAGATTATTTTAAGTTAACAGATAAGGTAGCGATTGTGACAGGAGGAAATTCCGGTCTTGGCCAAGGGTATGCGGTTGCCTTAGCAAAAGCAGGAGCCGATTTATTTATCGTGACTCATAATAACAATTGGGAGGAGACAAGAGCCCTTATCGAAAAAACGGGAAGAAAAGTCCATTTCTTTCAAGCTGACTTAACGGAAAGAGAAATGTTAAAACAAATCGTAGATGAATGTTTACATGTATACGGAAAAATAGATATCCTGGTCAATAATGCAGGAACGATCCGCCGTACACCATTATTAGATTATAAAGCAGAAGATTGGGATGCGGTCTTGGATATTAACTTGAACGCTGTCTATTTCCTAAGCCAAGAGGTTGCTAGAGTCATGGTTAAGCAAGAGAGTGGAAAAATTATTAACATCGGTTCCATGCTTTCTTTCCAAGGAGGAAAATTTATTCCGCCATATACAGCAAGTAAACATGGTGTGGCTGGTCTCACCAAGGCGTTCGCCAATGAACTAGGACAATACAATGTTCAGATCAATGCGATTGCACCGGGATATATTGCAACCGCTAACACCGCGCCAATTCGTGAGAATGAACAACGCAATGCAGAAATCCTGTCGCGCATTCCAGCAGGAAAATGGGCGTCCCCTTCAGACCTCATGGGGTCAGTTGTCTTCTTAGCAAGTAAAGCATCTGACTATATGAATGGACATATACTTGCGGTTGATGGCGGCTGGTTAGCCAGATAACCAAACGGTGAATAGAACATGCCAAGCAAACCAAATACTTCCCTTGTAACTTGTTAACGGGTTTCAAGGGGAACCAGCTGGGAAGGTATAAAAGATTGTCAAAGAGAAAAATAGAAGGTTGATAATTTTGAAAGCGCTTGTATCCCCGTGCTGACTAACAAAAATACACTCAGCATGATATATCAGAATCTACCATTATAAAAAGAATGACCCATTTTAAACTGAAAGGTAAGGTAGACATTTATGAAAATTATGAAGTCAATGGAAAAAATCCCTGGCGGTCTGATGCTGGTTCCTCTTTTTTTAGGAGCGATTATCCATACGTTTGCTCCTAAATCCGGTGAGTACTTCGGTTCATTTACCAATGGTTTGATGACCGGTACGGTTCCTATTTTAGCTGTGTGGTTTTTCTGTATGGGTGCAGGTATCAATATTAAAGCAACAGGTACGGTGTTAAGGAAGTCTGGCACACTTGTACTGACAAAGATATTGGTTGCATGGGCTGTTGCCTTTATAGGTGCGTTGTTTATCCCAGAGGGAGGAATTCAAACAGGCTTCTTTGCAGGATTCTCTGTTCTAGCGTTAATTTCATGTATGGATATGACAAATGGCGGTCTGTATGCTTCTATCATGCAGCAGTACGGTTCTAAAGAAGAAGCAGGTGCCTTTGTTTTAATGTCTCTTGAGTCTGGACCACTTGTAACCATGTTAATTTTGGGTACAACTGGATTAGCAGCATTTCAGCCGCAAGCTTTTGCAGGCGCTGTTCTACCTTTCTTAGTTGGGTTTATTCTGGGTAATTTGGATCGTGATTTCCGTGATTTCTTTAGCAAAGCTACGCACACCATGATCCCATTCTTTGGTTTTGCATTAGGTAATTCGATTGATCTTACAGTTATTGCTAAAACCGGTTTAGCAGGAATTTTATTAGGTGTCCTCGTCATTATTATTACAGGTATCCCATTGATGCTGACTGATAAATTTATTGGTGGAGGAAATGGAACAGCAGGACTTGCCGCTTCTAGTACTGCAGGGGCTGCGGTTGCTAATCCAATGATTATTGCCAGTATGAAACCTGAATTTATGCCTGTTGCTCAGTCAGCTACTGCTTTAGTAGCAGCATCAGTGATTGTCACCTCCATATTAGTTCCAATCATGACAGCCTATTATTCTCAATATATGAAAAAGAAAAACAAAGGAAAAGTGGTTACAAAGGGAAATCAGTTTACTGCTTAATAATCTATCTTTAAGGAGACATACCATGTGTCTCCTCTTTAAAGTAACAGGAGGAATTTGGATGAGTAAAATTATTACTGTTGGTGAGCCCATGGCTCTATTTGTAGCCGAACATGAAGGCTCATTAGAAAATGTAGAGCATTTCAACCGTTTTGTTGCAGGCGCAGAAGTCAATTTTTCAATCGGGATGTCACGTTTAGGACATCAAGTCACCTATATTACACAGCTAGGGAAGGATCCCTTCGGTAAAAACATTGAAACGTTCCTTCAGGAAAATGCCATTGATACCTCCTATGTGACATTTCATCCTAACTATATAACTGGCATGCAATTTAAGGAAAAGGTAGTCAACGGGGATCCGGAAGTTTTTTCCGCGCGTAAAAATTCCGCCGCTTCCCATATGGGACTTGATACCATCACCAATTTGGACTGGGATGGCTTTGATCATATCCATTTGACAGGTATCCCGCCAGCATTGTCAGCCGGATGCCGGGAGATGGTATACGAGCTAATTAAAGAGGCACGGACAAGAGGTGTACAAATTTCGTATGATCCTAATTTACGTCCGGGTCTTTGGGCTGACAAGCAGGAAATGGTTCAAGTCATCAATGATCTTGCCTGTCGTGCTGACATTGTTCTTCCTGGTATGGAAGAAGGGAAGCTGTTAACAGGCAGACAAGACGTTCAGGAGATAGCTGATTATTATCATGCTGCTGGCGTTAAAACGGTTGTCATTAAGCTCGGGGCAAAAGGTGCCTTTACAAGCTCCCAAGGTGAGCGATTCTATACGGAAGGCTTCCCCGTAGAACAAGTGGTTGATACGGTAGGGGCTGGAGATGGTTTTGCAGTCGGGGTAGTAAGCGGCATTTTGGAGGGGCTGCCGCTTAAGGAAGCGGTCAAACGCGGGGCAGCTATTGGTGCCTTGGCGGTTATGTCCCCAGGAGACAATGACGGGCTGCCAACTAGAAACCATTTGGAAGAATTTATTGGAAGCACTTCTGTTCAGCTCTAAAAAAATAGGGTATTCCCAAGATAGGGAATACCCTAATCTCAAGAACCCGTATAGCCAAGGTTTCTTGAGATGGCGATGCTGTAATGTTTCATTTTTTCAATTAAGGTTTGGTTGATTACATCCATCGTCACTCGATTATTAGGTCCAGAAATACTGAAGCTGGCAACAATCTTTCCTCTATGGTCGAAAATGGGGGAAGCAATACACATTAAGACCGCTTCATTTTCGGCATTGTCTAATGCATATCCCTGGTTTCGAACCGTTTCAATTTCCTTTAAAAATTCTTCTTTAGAGGTAATTGTGTTCGGTGTTTTAGGGATGAAGTGAATGTTTGAAACGATTTCTTCAAGCGTGTCTTGATCCTTGTCGGAAAGTAAGATCTTTCCCACCCCCGTGCAATACATGGGTGCCCGGCTTCCAATTCGGGAGTACATACGAATGGTTTGATTACTTTCAATTTTATCGATATAAACAACTTCTCCGTGGTCTTCTATACATAAGTGAACTGTTTCATTTACTTCTTGTGATAGTCTTTCGAGATAAGGTTTCGCTATGGTAACAATATTTGAGTTATTCAATAGATTTCTAGAAAGAAATAAGACTTGTAACCCAAGTTTATATTTGTCAGTTTCCTCGTCTTTCACGACATAATTCATACTCGATAATGTAGCTAACAGTCTGTGAACAGTACTCTTTGTTAAACCAACCTGCTCCGATAATCGAGCAATTTGAATGCCGTCTGGATACTCGGAAAGCTTGTTTAATATCGTTAGAGCCCGTTCAAGGGATTGAACATTAGACATGGTATACAACCTCGTTTATTTGGAATGTTTAGTAGTTTTAGGTCTTTTTTAAAACGGCGTTCTATTATATGATACGGTATGTAGAAACGTTTGTAAATTTAATTCTAGGGTGCAGGGAACTCGTTCTAATGGCATGTTGGAATAATAAGTGGAAAGAGGAGACAGGCAGATGAAAAAGGTGAATATTTTATCAAAAGTAACCGAGTGCGGTGTAGTAGCTGTCGTTCGGGCGGATTCAAAGGAAGAGGCTGTAAATATTTCTGAAGCGTGTGTCAAAGGTGGAATCCAAGGAATTGAAGTGACTTTTACAGTCAATGGAGCGGATGAAGTCATTAAGGAATTGGTGGCTGTTTATCAGGGCAATGAGAATGTTGTGATTGGCGCTGGAACCGTTCTCGATGCGGCAACGGCAAGGATTGCGATCTTAGCAGGTGCACAGTTTGTCGTAAGTCCAGCATTTGATGAGGAGACAGCTAGATTATGTAATCTTTATCAAGTTCCTTATATGCCAGGCTGTATGACCCTTACTGAAATGAAACGTGCCTTGGAAGCAGGCGTAGATATCGTGAAACTATTCCCAGGAAGCGCCTTTGGCCCCGATTTTGTGAAAGCCGTAAAAGCGCCTCTGCCACAAATAAACATCATGCCAACGGGCGGAGTGGATTTAGAAAATGTAGATCGATGGATTCGTAATGGCTGTGTCGCCGTTGGAGTTGGCGGTAATTTAGTCGCACCAGCGAAAACAGGAGATTATGATAAGATTACGGAATATGCGAAACAGTATATTGAAAAAGTTCAAGCAGCAAGAGGTTTATAATAAGGCAGCGAAGAATTAAATGTAATGACTAATGAATAGGAGGAATGAAGATGCCAACGAGCTTAAAGGACACGACGACATTACATAATGGTGTAAAAATGCCATGGTTTGGATTAGGAGTTTTTAAAGTAAAGGAAGGCGAAGAGGTAGTTGAGTCTGTCAAAGCTGCGATTCGAAACGGATATGTAAGCATTGACACAGCGGCTATTTACGGCAATGAAGAAGGGGTCGGTCAAGCGATTAAGGAGTCCGGAGTTCCCCGTGAAAATTTGTTTATTACCACCAAGCTTTGGAATTCAGAACAGGGGTATGAGTCCACCTTACAAGCGTTCGAGACAAGTCTTAATAAGCTAGGTCTCGAATACTTAGATCTTTATTTAATCCACTGGCCAGGAAAAGATAAATATAAAGAAACCTGGAGAGCCTTTGAAAAGCTTTATAAAGAGGGGCGTGTACGCGCCATTGGTGTTAGTAACTTCCAGACTCACCATCTAGAAGATTTAATCAGTTCCGCAGAGATTAAACCGATGGTTAACCAAGTGGAATACCATCCTCATTTAACGCAAAAAGAACTGCAAGCTTTCTGTAAAAAAGAAGGAATTCAACTTGAAGCATGGTCACCTTTGAAACAAGGACAGCTTTTAAATGATCCTGTTCTTGAAGATATTGCCCATAAATATAATAAAACCGTTGCTCAAGTAATTTTACGCTGGGATCTGCAAAATGAAGTGGTAACGATTCCAAAATCAATTAAAGAACAGCGCATTATTGAAAATGCCAATGTCTTCGATTTTGAATTATCCCAAGAGGATATGGAAAGAATCGATTCATTAAACCAGGATAGCCGCGCTGGCTCCCATCCGGATAAAATGACGGTTGGCTTTGAATAATATAACCAATAAAAAACGAACCTTGCTGTGCTTCAGCAAGGTTTGTTTTTTATTTGCCTCTCAAGGGAGTCGTAAGACTTTTTTCTGGAATGTTACCACTTATAATGCTTAAACTAATAGAAGCTAATAGAATTAAAAGGAGTTTTTAAAATGAAAGTTGCACCACCGAAACCATTCACCTTTGAAGGAGGAAAACGGGCTGTTTTACTTCTGCACGGTTTTACCGGAAATTCCGCAGATGTTCGGATGCTGGGCCGCTTTTTAGAAAAGAATGGCTATACCTGTCACGCCCCGCATTATAAAGGCCATGGAGTCCCCCCAGAAGAACTCGTTCACACCGGCCCCGAAGATTGGTGGCAGGACGTGATCAATGGATACAATTTTTTGAAAAATAAAGGACATGAAGAAATAGCAGTGGCTGGTCTTTCGCTTGGCGGCGTATTTTCCTTAAAATTGGGATACACTGTACCTATAAAGGGTATTGTACCTATGTGTGCACCCATGTATATAAAAAGTGAAGAGGTTATGTATCAAGGAATTCTAGAATATGCCCGAGAATATAAAAGATATGAAGGAAAAACGGACGAGCAAATCGAATTGGAAATGAACGAGTTTAAAAAAACACCAATGAAAACGTTAAAAGCGCTGCAAGAATTAATTGCGGATGTTCGAAACAACGTAGATATGGTCTATGCGCCTACCTTCGTTGTTCAGGCACGCCATGACAACATGATTAATACTGACAGTGCTAACATTATTTACAACGAAATTGAATCCACTAAAAAAGAAATCAAGTGGTATGAAGAATCGGGCCATGTCATTACATTAGATAAGGAACGTGACCAGCTTCATGAAGATGTTTATGCTTTTTTAGAAAGTCTTGATTGGCATGTTTAAAAAAGCACCCACAAAGGAGGGAATAGTTTGGAAGATAACATTCAAAAGCACATAGAAAAGCTTTTGCAATATATGAGAGATGAGGCCTACAAACCATTAACCGTACAAGAGCTCGAAGAAGCCTTTGGAATACAGGATTCCGCTGACTTTAAAGAGTTCGTCAAAGCATTGGTTCAAATGGAGGAAAAAGGCCTGGTCGTGCGGACACGCAGTAACCGTTATGGACTGCCTCAAAAAATGAACTTAATTCGCGGTAAGCTCATCGGACATTCGAAGGGCTTCGCGTTTGTCACACCAGATGAACCGGGGATGGATGATATTTTTATCCCGCCAGGTGAAACCAATACGGCAATGCATGGTGATACGGTCCTAGCCCGTGTTTCTTCAGAAACGTCTGGTCAGCGCCGGGAAGGCAGCATTATTCGCATCATTGAACGTGGTGTCCAGCAGATTGTTGGTACCTATGTCGAGAGCAAAAGCTTTGGGTTTGTGATCCCTGATGACAAAAAATTTGCCAGCGATATTTTTATTCCCAAGAATGCTTCCAAGGGGGCAGTAGAAGGCCATAAAGTGGTCGTTAAACTTGTAACGTACCCTGAAGGACGAAAAAGCGCAGAAGGCGAAGTTATTGAAATACTGGGGCATAAGAATGATCCGGGTGTAGACATCTTGTCAGTCATACATAAACATGGGCTGCCAATGGCCTTTCCAGATAATGTATTAAAACAGGCTAATGAAACACCAGATACGATTGATGAAAGTGAACTAGACAATCGCCGTGATTTACGCAATGAGACCATTGTGACAATTGACGGGGCAGATGCGAAGGACCTGGATGATGCGGTAACTGTTTCAAAGCTTGAAAACGGCAACTATAAGCTGGGTGTCCACATTGCGGATGTCAGCTATTATGTAAAAGAAGGAACGCCGATTGACGTTGAAGCAGCAGACAGGGCCACAAGTGTCTATTTAGTAGACCGAGTGATTCCGATGATCCCGCACCGTCTTTCTAACGGGATTTGTTCCTTAAATCCGCGTGTCGACCGCCTTGTTTTGTCTTGTGAAATGGAAATTTCACCAGAGGGTACGGTTGTTTCGCATGAAATTTTTCAAAGTGTGATTAAAACAACGGAGCGAATGACTTACTATGATGTGAATCGTATCCTTACCGAAAAGGATGAAGAGACACGTGCTAGATATGAGTCGCTTGTCCCTATGTTTGAATTAATGGAAGAACTTGCGGCCATTCTCAGAAACAAACGAATGATGCGCGGGGCCATCGATTTTGATTTTAAAGAATCAAAGGTCTTGGTGGATGAAGAAGGCAAACCAACAGACGTGGTCTTACGTGAACGGTCTGTTGCCGAGCGTTTAATTGAGGAATTCATGCTTGCAGCGAATGAGACGGTTGCGGAGCATTTCCACTGGTTGGAGGTTCCGTTTATTTACCGTATCCATGAGGATCCAAAAGAAGATAAGTTACGGAGATTTTTCGAGTTTATCACGAACTTTGGCTACATTGTAAAAGGAACCGCAAACGAAGTGCATCCTCGGGCCTTACAGGAAATTATTGAAGAGGTTCAAGGCAAGCCTGAAGAGATGGTCGTTTCAACCGTGATGCTGCGTTCCATGCAGCAGGCCAAATATGATCCTGAAAGCCTTGGACACTTTGGGTTAGCCACAGAGTTTTATACCCATTTCACCTCGCCGATTCGCCGTTATCCAGATACGATTGTGCATCGCTTAATTCGTACTTATTTAATTGAAGGAAAATTGGATGAAGCGACGAGGGAAAAATGGAATGCCCAATTGCCTGAAATTGCCCAGCATTCTTCGAAAATGGAACGACGTGCCGTGGACGCGGAGCGTGAAACGGACGAACTGAAGAAAGCGGAGTACATGGAGGATAAGATCGGGGTCGAATATGATGGGATTATTAGCTCTGTGACCAATTTCGGTATGTTTGTCGAGCTGCCAAATACCATTGAAGGCCTCGTTCATGTCAGCTATATGACCGATGATTATTACCGATTTGACGAGCGTCATTATGCGATGATCGGGGAGCGGACAGGAAATGTGTTCCGTATTGGTGATGAAATTACCGTTCGTGTGGTAAAAGTGAATAAAGACGAGCGTTCCATTGATTTTGAAATTGTCGGAATGAAAGGCACCCGCCGTGAAAGATCGGAGACACCAAGAGTCTTTAGTACGGGCAGCGATACACGCAAACCGCGCCGAAATAAGCAGCAAGGCGAAGCTAAACAAGGACGCGGACGAAATGGCAATGGCCAAAAGTCTGAATCCGGAGGCGGCCAGGGCGGCAAAGCGAAAAAGAAACGCAAATTTTACGATAATGTTCCAAAATCCAAAAGCAGAAAAAGAAAAAATAAATAATAGGTGGGGGCCTTACCGCAAGGCCCCTTTTCATTGTACGACTTATGTATTTCTGCTAAAATAGGTCCATAGAGTTGAGGTGATATAAATGCCAAAAGGTGTAGGAAAAACAGTCGCACAAAACAAAAAGGCTTACCACGACTATTTTATCGAAGAAACGTACGAAGCGGGAATTGTTCTTCAGGGGACCGAAATTAAATCGATTCGTGCCGGGAAAGTCAATTTGAAGGATGCTTATGCACGGATCCAAAATGGAGAAGCAATTCTGTTTGGCATGCATGTTAGTCCTTATGAGCAGGGAAACATTTTTAATCATGATCCATTAAGAACACGCAAACTGTTACTTCATAAACGTGAAATTAGTAAACTGCTTGGAGAAACAAAAGAAGCAGGTTATGCCCTTGTGCCGTTAAAGTTATATTTAAAAAATGGATTCTGTAAGGTTTTAATTGGTCTGGCAAAGGGTAAAAAGAATTATGATAAGCGCGAATCGTTAAAGCAGAAAGAGGCCAAGCGTGAGATCGAGCGGGCTTTCCGTGATCGTCAAAAGATGTAACTGGAAATTATTTTACAGATAGTTACAATTGAAAAATGTTCTGAGTGTGTTATAATAAGTTTGTCGCTAATGAGCGGCACAATCTTTTGCTCTTACAAACGTTGGAGCATCCTAACGTCTGCTGCTTGATTTTTAAGCACATTTTATATGGGGACGCTACGGATTCGACAGGGGTAGTTTGAGCTTAGGTTGCGAGTCGAGGGGATCGGCCTCGTTAAAACGTCAAAGCCATAACTGGCAAAACTAACAAATCTTTCGCTTTAGCTGCTTAATTAGCGCTTAGCGGTTCGCCCCTCCATCGCCCATGTGGTAGGGTAGCGGACTCACTTTAAGTGGGCTACGCCGGATTCCACCGCCTGAGGATGAAGGAAGAGAACAACCAGGCTAGCTGACCGGACGCCTGTCGATAGGCAAAAGGATCAGTGAAACGCCAATATGTCGACTACACTCGTAGATGCTTAAGTGCCGATATCTTTGGACGCGGGTTCGATTAATTATTAGTCGCCTTGTGTGGTAACATACAAGTGATAATCTGGCTTTATCGGTGAAACCTAAGTCGCTTTTAGCGATAGGGCAATGCCGAGCGGTATGTGAAGTAATTCAACAGCCGTGTATCGACTTATAGGCTGCCTTTTAAAAGGTAGTACTAGGATGCGAAATCTCATATCTTATTGGTAAATTTATGTTTCGCATAAGACGCCAGAGGGCCTGTTTTGGACAGGTTCAAGATATAGTCAGTGCCATGACGAAAGCATGGAAACGCACGTCCCGCCGTCTCCACCATACATAGGTGGATACAAGACCAGCAGAAATGCTGGTCTTTTTTATGCTTAGAAGAGAAAAAGCTATCCTCATAATTTTAGAGAGGATAGCTTTTTTTGTTCTAGATATTAATAATATTACCCTGTTTTAACCCCAATTTTGTTACGCTTCCAGCTGGGAGTTCAACTACTGAGTACGCCTCCGGAATAGGTTTAACAAACCGCCATGGTTGAAGATCTTCAACCAGTTTAACAATTTTCCCTGCTTTGTTTAGAAACACAGCATCGATAGCGAAATTCATAAAGCACATATGAATGGAATTACAAGGCACAATCCACAAGCCCTCCTCCACTAATTGCTCCTTCCTAAACATAAGTCCTTTTAACCTCTTAAAAAATGAATCTGCCAGATTAATAGAATAGGGAATTGTTCTCATTATTTGTTGTTCCATTATTTTTATCTCCTTTTGTGAATTTCGTTCTATATATTGAATATAATACAAAATACAATTGTTCTCAATATTGAATTTTGTAGAAAGGTGTCGTTTTTTATTTAGAACATTTTTACTATAAATCTATTTACTTTTTGGGATAATCATACTATTATTTACTCAAGGGTTGTTCATTAAAAAGAACAAAGTGATAAATCTAAAGAACGAACTCTAAATTGCAAGTGTTCGATAGAATGAACAAAACTCAAAAACTAACAAATTATTTAGGAGGAAACAAAATGTTGAAAAAAATGAAGAATCTAGTCGTACAAGAAGAAGGGCAAGCGTTAACTGAGTATGGATTAATTATTGCGTTGGTAGCAGTAGCAATTGCAGCAACCCTAACAGCATTTAAAGGTGACTTAGTTGCAGTGTTCACAAAAATTAAAGCTCAAATTAATCCATAAAATTAGGCAAAAATCTATCAAGTCTAACTAAAAGCCCTGCTTAATTAAGTAGGGCTTAATTCTTAAATATAGAGGTAGATAAAAGTGATTTTATTAATTGTTTTAGTAACTATATTAATAGTTTCCCTTTACACAGATATAAAAAGCCGCAGGATACTAAATATTATCACACTTCCTACTATAATAATTGCATTTGTATTTCATACCTATACATTTGGTCTTAGTGGTCTTGTATTTAGTAGTAAGGGCTTCCTTACAGGAGTAGGTTTATTAATTATCCCATTTATACTTGGGGGATTGGGTGCAGGCGATGTAAAGCTAATGGCTGCAATAGGAGCATTAATGGGGACAAGCTTCGTTTTCTATTCTTTTATTTACACGGCCATAATTGGAGGGATGATTGGAGTTTTTATCATCTTAAAAACCAAAGGTTTTAGAAATTCAATTAAGTCACTGCTTATAAATATTGCACTGTTCAGAAGTAACCAAGGATCTTTAAGTATTTCAAAAGTATCAGAAGGTAAAATTTCATTTCCATACGGAATTGCCATTGTACTTGGAACGTTTTGTTCCCTTATCTGGGGTGGATAATTAATGAAATCTGAAAAAGGACAGGCACTGGTTGAGTTTGCACTTATTTTGCCATTGCTCATTATATTGTTATTCGGAATCATTGACTTTTCGAGAATATTGCATGCTTATTTAACCATTGATCATGCTGGAAGAGAAGCTGCACGTGAAGCAAGTATTGGTAATGGAGTTTCTGATGTGAAAAGTACAGCGGTTACCAATGCAGCCAGTATTGGACTAACAAATGGTCAAGTGGAAGTCACACTCGGTACAAATGCAACCGTCAAAATAACCTATCCGATATCTTTTCTTACGCCAATCGTAGGTCAGATGGTTGGACCAATAACGATTACAGATACCACTGTAATGAGGGTGGAATGAATGAAGTTATTACAAAGATTATTAAAATTGAAAGATGAAAGCGGTGCGGCTATCGTGATTGCAGCTATTTTCATGGTTGCACTTCTCTGCTTCACAGCTTTAGCCATAGATGGAGGCAGGGTTTATTTAGAAAAAGCAAAACTGCAAAAGGCTCTTGATGCAGCAGTTTTGGCAGGTGCCCAAGGGCTTAGAATAAGTGACTCCCAGGCGAGGTCTATTGCCAACGATGTCTCTGAAAAAAATGGATATACGGAAAGTAATATTTCAATTACCAGTGATTCAATTAAAGCAACAAAACAGATAATTGCAACTAAGCAGGTCACCGTACCGATGACCTTTGCAAAGGTCATCGGCTTTTCTAATGTAACAGTAGGTGCATCCGCGAAGGCCATGATTGCTCCATTGAAGAAGGCTGGCGGAATTGCCCCAATTGCAATTGAGAAAAAAGATGTCCCTTCCGCAACAATTATAAACTGTGGCGCTTCGAATCCAGGGTCCCAAAGTGGTAACTGTGGTTATCTTAGGATCGACGGCACCGGGGCAACAGATCTTGGAGAGGCTATTAAGAATGGGCTAACTTATGAAGTAGGAACCCCCGTCACAACAGAAACAGGACAAAATACCGGGCCTGTCGGAAGTGCCATTGATTTCTTAATCAATAGTGATGCAGCCAAACCAAACTGTCAAAGTCCGGATACTGCCGATCATTCCTGTAAACGTGTTATTACAATTGTTGTAATCGATACATGGGATGGAGTAAAAGGCCATGATAACGTAAATGTGATCGGGTTTGCCTCTTACTGGATTGATAAATATGAAGACAAAAAGCTATATGGGAAGTTTATTAAGATGGTTTCACCCGGTGAAATAGGTAGTAGTACCGAAATTGGTGACTATCAACTTTATGGTGTAAAACTAGTTGAATAACACCTATAGCTTAAAAATAAGGAGGCCCTATGAATACCAAAAAAATTTGGATGATATCCTTAATTTTAGGAATAACGGTGGCGTGTTTTTCCTATCTAACCATTTTTTCGAAAGACGAGGTATCCAACGCTGCTTCAGGAGAAACAGTCACTCAAGAAAAAAATCCGAAGAATAGTACTCAAACAGAAAAGAAAACCTCGGATGAACAAAAGCCACCACGAGAATTTTCCAACCCGATTGTTGAGGTTAGTAAAGGAAAGCGGGCTATTTCTTTAAGGGTTAACACAGAAGCGGGGGTATCAGGTTATCTCGCGCAAAATTCAAAAGTCGATGTCATTGCTTATGGAATGACCAAAGACGATAAAACCGGCAAAAAGTATAAATCCGCTATATTAGTTCTTGAAAATGTCAAAGTACTTGCATCAGGTAAATCATCAGATAACAAAGAAGAAGCTCTGCATTATGATACGGTGACGTTAGAGGTCACAACAGAACAAGGGATTACTTTGAGCTTAGCTTCTAAGGATAAAGATGGGTTCTATTTAATGCTCCGTAATCAGGAAGATACAGAAACAGGGAAAGCGGGGATTAAAGAAACAAGAGAAGTGATCAAAGAGGAGGACAATTAACGAAATGGATATAAACTGGGTTTATTTTTCAGATACGAATACTCCTCCTGGAGAAATTAAAGTACTCTTAGAAAAAAAGAAATTTCATTTGACCGATACGAATCAAACTGAAAAGCTTCATAGTTTGCTAGGTGAGAATAACCAATCAGTATTATTTATTAAAGCCCATACATTGTTTAACGTCTATGAACTCTGTCAAGAAATCTCGGTTGTCTACCCACATGTGTATATTATTTTAATTGTTCCTGATAATATGGAGGATTTGAAAAAGGCCATGCTAATGGGAGCATCTGATACCCTACGATCTTCTTATAACCACGAGGAACTAAGTGAAGCTGTTGATCACGCAAAGAAGTACATGCAGCATCGGGCATTGAGTGATCAAAAATTCGTTAATCTTTTAAAAGGTAATAGTAGAGTCATCGCTGTCTCAAGCCCCAAGGGCGGGGTTGGGAGAACGACTGTCACAGTGAACCTTGCTCTTGCCTTTTCGAGAATGGGAAAAAAGGTTGCTATTATTGATGTAAATCTCCAATTTGGTGAGGCAGCTATGTACTATAATATGAAACCAAAGCGAACCATTTATGAATGGGTAAAGGAAGGATATGGTCGTCAAAATCATTCAATCACCCAATTTATGACTACAGTAGAAGGGAATGTTTCTATTCTGGCAGCCCCTCCAAGGCCAGAATTTTTCGAGGGAATTCAAGAAGAGCATATCAGAGTAGCCATTGAAGAGGCGAAAGAGATTTTTGATGTGGTGTTAATAGATATGTCAAGCCAGTTATCAGAAATTCATTTACGCTGTCTTTCCATTTCAGATGAAATATTACTACTGTCAAGTAATGAAATATCAGTCTTAAGGCTTACTAAACTCTATCTAGAAACATTAGAATCTATCAATCTAAGAGATAAAGTTAAACTTATTATAAACAGATATTTTAAGGGGCATGGACTTGAGTTAAATAGAATACAGGAAATCTTAAGGTTAGATGTTTTTTACTCTTTGCCAGAACAAGCAAATGTAGCTTCTTCGGCTATTAGGACAGGGCAGCCGTTTATTCTATCAAACTCAAGAAGCCAGCTTGGAAAAGCAGTTTGGAAGCTATCTGAGAGGTTGCTTGAGCTAACAAATGAGGAGAAATCAGAAAAAAAAGAAAAACGCTGGTTTCTAATTGGTAAATAAGGAGGAACTTGCAAAATGTCACTATTTAAACGCTATCTAGATGAGTCGAATGTAGTAACTAAAACCTCCACTATAGAAATTCAAGAATTACCCATGCTTACTAAATCAAAAGAGTTTTGGGCAATTGAAGCGGGACTTCACAATTATATGTTGGAAGAACTGAAAAAGTATCCGGTCCAAAGTAAAGAAGAGGAAAAGCTAAAGTTGGAAGAGATTGCCCGACAGTATTTTGAACAAGAGGGTGTACGTCTAACGTTTGAAGAAAAACAAGAAGTGTTAGATTATGTAAAAGACGAATTACTTGCTTATGGTCCAATTACCCCATTGTTAGGAAATCCCTTGATAAGTGAAGTAATGGTTAATTCTTTTGATGAAATCTATTATGAGACAAATGGAAAAATTGTAAAAAGTAATGTTAATTTTATAGATAATCAGCATGTTATGCGGGTGATCGAGCGGATTGTTTCCCCTATTGGGCGCCGTGTTGATGAAAGTTCACCAATGGTGGATGCAAGGTTGCCTGATGGCTCACGTGTGAATGCGATTATCCCCCCGCTTGCTATAAAAGGGCCAAGTTTAACCATTCGAAAGTTCTCCGATACTCCGTTTACTATTAAAGATTTGATTCAGTTTGACACTTTAAGTGATGAGATGGCTAAATTCTTGGATATTTGTGTTAAAGCCAGGGTTAATATTTTTATTAGCGGTGGAACGGGCTCAGGAAAAACCTCCACTTTAAATGTTTTATCCTCGTTTATCCCAAATGATGAACGAATTGTTACTATTGAAGATGCTGCTGAGCTAAGACTTAATCAGGATCATATTGTTTCACTTGAATCACGTCCTGCTAATATTGAGGGAAAAGGGGAAATCACGATCAGAGATTTAGTACGAAACTCCCTCAGGATGAGACCTGACCGCATTGTTGTCGGTGAAGTTCGTGGTGCCGAGGCATTAGATATGCTTCAGGCTATGAACACAGGCCACGATGGCAGCTTAAGTACAGGGCATGCTAATTCGCCCCGAGATATCCTATCTAGATTGGAAACAATGGTGTTGATGGCAGGATTTGAACTTCCAATCAGGGCAATACGTGAGCAAATTGCAGGTGCCATTGATTTAATTGTTCACCAGTCAAGATTAAAGGATGGAACAAGAAAAATTACCCATATTACCGAAGTCCTAGGGATGGAGGGAGATACAATAGTTCTTCAGGATCTATATATCTTTAAGGAAACGGGCTTTTCAGATGACGGAAAAATTGTAGGTAAATTTATTTCGACTGGAATTCGTCCAAAATTTACCGAGCAGCTTGAGAAGAATGGATATTCCCTGCCAGCATCGTGGTTTATGGGAGAGTGGTAGGAATGAACATAACAATAGAACTGTTTTGTGTATTTTTAATAACAAGTTGTTTAATGTTTATTTTTTTAAGAGGTTATGCAAATAGGCGAAGAATTAATAACAGAATCAATGAGTTCCTGCCAACACAGCAAATGGAACAGCTTAAGCAAAATGAAGAAAAGAAAACATTTATCTTAAAACGATTTCTTCTTTCTATTGCCATGATTTTTAAAAACATTGAATTTAGTGAAAAGACAGAAAAAATATTACTTGAATCCGGAAGCGAGTTGAAACCGGAAGAATTTTTTGCACTAAGAATGTTAACTTCAGCGGGGACTGTTTTACTTTGTGTATTCATTGGGGGGGCATGGTACCTTTGTGCAGCTGTAGGCCTATTAGGTTTTGGGATACCAAAATATATAATAAGGAAAAAAAGAAAAAAGAGACTTCAACAGTCTTCTTATCAATTAATTGAGATTTTAGGAATGATGGCTAATTCAATGAGAGCAGGCTTTAGTTTTTTGCAGGCAATGCAGCTTGTTGGTAAAGAAATGCCTGAACCGCTTGGACCTGAATTTGAACGGGTGATTAGACAGGCAGGGCTGGGGGTACCATTGGAAGAGGTTTTTGAGGACTTGGTTGTACGTATTCCTAATAAGGAATTGGAGGTTGTGGTCCAAGCGATTCTAGCGCAGCGTAAAAGCGGTGGGAATTTAGCAGAGTTGTTAGAAACAATGGAGGAAACCATAAGGGGGAGAGTCCGAATTCTTGAAGAATTACATACGTTAACTGCCCAGGGAAGGATGTCAGCTTGGATTATTACATTACTCCCTGTTGGACTAGGTCTATATTTGGCCTTAGTAAATAAAGAGTATTTTCAGCCAATGCTTGTTCATCCATTAGGATGGATAATGCTTTTTATAGGCAGTGTCTCTATCTTAATAGGCTGGATGGCCATCCAGAGGATCATTAAAATCGAGGTGTAAGAGTATGTATGGATTGATTTTTTTACTATTAACAGCTTCCTTTCTAACTTTCTTTATTGCAGGAGTTCTGTTAACTCTGTTTAAAAAACAAATTGCTTTTAATGAACGTGTCAGCATGTACTTTACGGAACCTGCTAAAAATCAAAAAAGGGATCCTCTAAGCAACAATGAGACAAATAGCAAATTAAAAGCAGAGCTAAAAAGCTTTTGGGATAAAGGTACCCTTTTGTTGAATCAACGAGTGTCGATAACAGAGAGAAAAAAATTAGACCAGCTATTAAGAGATGCAGGATACCCTTTTAAATCAGCTGTCGATTTTAGATTGGGTCAATTACTCTTATGTATTTCAATTAATTTACCAATGTTTATGTTCATACTGCCAGTTGCAGAGCATAAATCATCAGTATGGATGATTATACTAATGGTTGCTATTTTAGGGTTCCGTCTCCCAATGTTTTATCTCGGTAAAAGAAAAACTCAAAGAATTAAAGAAATAAATAAATCTATGCCTGACTTTTTTGATACAGTTACACTTTTATTGGAAGCTGGAATGGGGCTTGACTTAGCGATTGTAGAGGTAGCAAAAAAAATGAAGGGTCCACTTTCAGAAGAATTCATACAAACATTAGAGGATATGAAGCTGGGCAAATCTAGAAGAGAGGCTTTTTATGAACTACGAAGACGTGTTCCTTCACCATCATTTCAAAGTGTCATCACCTCTTTAATACAGGCTGATCAGCTTGGTATAGGCATGGCGAAAGCGTTAGGTAATTTATCAGTAAGGATTCGAGAGCAACGGCGAGAAACAGCTAGGGAATTAGCAATGAAGGCTCCTGTTAAAATGTTGTTCCCAATGGTCTTTTTCATCTTTCCTTCTTTATTTATTGTCATCTTAGGTCCGGTAGTCATTCAGTTAATTACAAAAGGTTTAGGTGGATAAAATGCTATGATAGCAGGTAGTCGTGCAGCCATGATAAAATTGTAAGAAATGCTAAACTAGTAATAATTGAAAGTGACCATTTAATGAACCTGTATCGTAACGATAAAAACAAAAGAGATGTCCATAAACTAAACCATATCACAATGGTAAAGATTATTAAACTATCAATAATATAATATGTAATATAATTCCAATAGACTAAACTTCCAAGTAGACTGCAAAAAATCAGCGGTATGATAATGTCTAATGTGTTTTTTATAACCGGTTTACTCCTAGGGTCTAAGGCATTCCCGAAAATCAGTGGAAACATAAAGTAGGGAAGAACAAACCCGAATCCAAGTCCTGTTAACAGGCGCCGCTCATTATTGCTTTCAAATAAATGGGTATACGACCCTAAACCATCAATCATCATGGGAACCATAAATAAAAGTAATAAAAAGCTAACTTTTATAGTTGGGATGGTTATTATTTGATTTCGTTTAAATAGAAACAAATAAGTAAACGAGGATAAGATTCCTAAATAAATCCCCGTATCACGCGCGCAGACGGAAAGGGTCTTTCCAGAAGCAAGGAGTGAACGATCCTCTATTTGATGACAAATGGCCCTTCCGAAAAAATGCAATAGTTCGTAAATCAAGAGAAATTCCCCCCTTAAAGGACCCAATTCATTCATCACGAATGGGGTCCTTAGCTTTTTCATGACAAAAAATCAATACCCCGATAACGCCGGCATAATCGAAAGTGCCGATGCCGCAAACCAGCAAATACAGCTTAAGACCATCACAACAATGGCAATAATTAAACAGTTTTTCCCCACAGCCTTCTTCTCAAGATCCGGGTCATTCATCCAAATAATCCCTAGTACAATCCCCACCACCGGAATAAGTATCGATAGAATATAAAAAAGTGCTTTTTGTCCACCGGACACTCATTTCACCTCCATCAATATACACGTGATAATAGGAGAAAAATCTTGTTCAATGATATGTATGTCGAACGTTTTTAGAATTTGCCTGTCTTCCTTTTGAAATCTAAGATTAATTTTTCCTTTTTCACCCTGTTTTTTGTTTAGTATTGGTATAATTTGGTGGAGAAACTTGTAATCTTAAGTGAAGTGACAAAATACCTGTGCTAAAAGTACGGTTTAATAGAAATGTAATATTTTTAATAGAATTGAAACAAATGGATAGGGATTTCGTCTATAATGGGGGAAGTGAATAAACACCAAAGAGGGTATGAATCATGGGGAATCTAAAAAGAGATTGGTCCAAAGGGACGTTAGTTGTTTTTCTTGCCATTGGTTTCTTATTTACAGGGGGAGTCATAAACCATTATTTTAAGGAAAAAACTACTAACAAACCTACTAATCAATTAAAACATGAATCTATTCAACGGGCAAAGGCAAAGGGGCCAGCTCCTGATGCCATAAAAGGGGATACCATTGATCCAAGATTGGAAAAAGACCAAATGCTCAAGAGACAAGTGACTGCTTGGAGAAATCAACAAGAACGAGAGAAAAGCAACGTAAATGAAACGACTACCACGAAACCTGCCGAGCGCGAGGAAAAACCTGCCACAAACGATACAGCTTCTCCTCAACAACCAACAAAGGAATCAAAACCAGCTCAAACAGAACAACCTAAATCACCGCCAGTTAACTCCGGCTCACAGAAAACCATTTATTTAACCTTTGATGACGGTCCGTCGGCCTATTCCGGTCAGATTATTGCCCTGCTGGAAAAATTTCATTATAAAGCCACCTTTTTTATGATTGATGGCAATATCCGTCGATATCCAAATGCAGTAAAATTAATGGTTCAGTCTGAGGAGACGGTGGGACTGCACAGTGTATCGCATAATCCGAAGATTTTTTATGCATCAGCTGCATCCATTATTGCGGAATTAACGCAAAATCGTCAGACGTTGGAACAAATTTCCGGAATTAATTCTCATATTATGAGAACCCCTTATGGGAGTGTTCCGTATATGAAAGAGGAATATCGGGAGGCGGTGCGTGAAAATGGATATTTGATGTGGGACTGGAATATTGACAGCAGGGATTGGGATTATAAGGATGCCAGATATGTTAATAATGTGATTATGCAATTAAATCGGATGGTCAACCATCAAGGGCCGATCGTCATTCTGCTTCACGAAAGGAAGGAAACGTTAGCTCATTTACCTCAGCTTCTTGACTACCTGTCTAAACACGGGTGGAGTAGTAAAGCGATTGACAAAACCATGACACCGGTTCAATTTAAAGCGCAAAAGTAGTCTAAAAAAGACAAAATTGGATAAAGTTTTGATATAATTAACAAAAGTTAAACACTTTACTAGTAAACGTAAATGGAGTTCGATAAAATTCTATGATAAATAAACTTATGCAGAGCAGTGGATTTAAAAGAATATCGATTTTTGTCATCATTGCACTCGTTTTATATGCGATGCGCTCGATGATTAATTTAATCTTACTTACCTTTATCTTTACCTTCTTAATGGATCGTTTAGTTCAATTCATTGAAAAAAAGATCCCGATTAATCGCCGCTTAATTGTGGTAATCTCTTATGCCTGTATTGTTGGGTTACTTTCCTACTGTGTAGTCATGTATTTACCGATGATAATTCAAGAAATTACCGCTCTGATCAAACAGTTAACAGCTTTTTACACATCAAAGCATGATAACATTATTCTAAATTACATTGTGAAACGGATGGAAGAAGTGAAGATTTCCAGCTATTTAGAGCAAGGCTTTACTTTTTTAATTAAGTATTTTACGGATATTAGCAGTGTTACCTTACAAGTCCTATTGGCCTTGCTGCTGAGTATTTTTTGCTTGTTGGAAAAGCCGAGGCTTATTGAATTTACAAAGAAATTTAGAACGAGTAAAATTGCTTCCATTTATGAGGAGGTTGAGTTTTTTGCTCGTAAATTTGTTGGTACATTCGGTAAGGTCATTGAAGCGCAATTAATTATTGCCATAGTGAACTGTATTCTTACCACCATCTTTCTTTGGATTTTAGATTTTCCGCAATTAGGCGGCCTGTCGATTATGATTTTTATTTTGGGATTAATCCCGGTGGCTGGAGTGATTATCTCCTTAATTCCACTCGTGATTATCGCTTATAGTATCGGCGGAATCATGAAGGTTCTTTATGTGGGTATTGCGATTATGATTATTCATGCCATTGAAGCCTATATCTTAAATCCAAATCTAATGAGTTCAAAAACCAATCTTCCTGTCTTCTATACATTCATTGTCTTGATCTTCTCTGAGCACTTTTTTGGTGTCTGGGGCTTAATTATCGGGATTCCTGTCTTTGTTTTCCTATTGGATGTATTAGAAGTGACAGATCATAAAAAGGTATAACCAAAAGTCCACAGTTCGTGGGCTTTTTTCTTTCGAAACATTTCTGCTATGCTAAACGTAGATACAATAAGGAGGAACAATAAAATGAGCGAATGCAAACTGAATCACTCACATGAAGAGGTAAAAAATAAGTTTGAATCCCAGGCAGCCTTTTTGCCAGAAGACATGAAGGAATTATTCAATCAATTTTTTTTAAAAGAACATACTCAGGAATTGTTGAATGAAGTGTTCCATTTATTGAAAAAATATGATTTAGCACCATCAGAAGAAAAAAATGAGCGAAATAACCGTTTATACATGGTGTTAAAAAACGTTTAAAGAAATGAGGATATGATGGGAGAATTATTTCAACTATTAAAACGAGGAAATAAATCAGCCTTTCTTGCTACCATTATTAATACGATTATTGCTATTATAAAAGGCATTGCATTTATGTTTACAGGGAATGTGGCCATGTTTGCAGAAACGATGCACAGTCTTGGCGATGCAGCAAATCAGCTTTTTGTATTTATTGGTTCCGCATTGAGTAAAAAAGCCCCTACGGAGAAATATCCTAATGGGTTTGGCCGCCTGGTGAACCTTGTTCTTTTAGGAGCCGTATTAATTGTAGGGATTATGGCGTTTGAAACAGTCAAAGAAGGTTATCACCATATCATCCATCCGACGGAGTCCAGTGGTTTTCTAATTAATATTCTTGTTTTAATAGTAGCTACTCTGCTTGAAACCTTTGTTCTTTTTAAAGCAATGAAAGAAATATTGCACGAAATCGAATTGGAGGCAAAGGGGTTAAACGTATTTGCTAAGGCGTTTGCTAATTTAGGACGAGCAAAGCCGGCCACAAAGCTTGTGTTTATGGAGGATTTAGTAGCCACTTTAGGGGGCTTGTTAGCCATCATTGCGGTGGTTCTAGCCCATTATACGCCGCTGCATCAGGCAGAAGGTGTTGCCTCTGTCCTAATTGGAGCGATGATGCTCTTTGTAGTGGGAAGAGTCTTTTTAGATAATGCGGCCGGGGTTATTGGCCAAGCTGATGAGGAAATGGAGAATAAAATCGGAGTCCTTGTGATGGAGGACCCTGATGTAAAAGATATCCAAGATATAACTGTCATTAAAGAGGGAGAAGACCTGCACGTTGAATTGGAAATCGAAATTGATCCTAAATTAACCGTGGCAGCTGCTGATGATATCAAAGACAGGCTACAAGAAAAAATCATGGCCGAAAAAGGTGTCGTCGATGTCACGATTGAAATTGATGAAGCGGATGACGTCATGAGTTGGCAAAACCCCAAACCAACAGACATAAAAAAGGTTCACGAGAAATCGTGAACCTTTCTTTACGAGGTAAGAATGTTTTAATATTTGCTCTGAAAATTGTCCAGCTCCATCCCCTAGCGGCTAGTGTCCTTCGCTCTCCGCCCTACGATAAGTCAACATCGAATCGCTAACGCTCTTCGTGTTGTCCAGCTCCAGCGCCTAGGGGCTCGAGGTCATAAGCCAAGCCGCCAAGAAGGCAAAGAACAGCCTTCTCGCCGGCTTGTCTTATGCTTGTCGCCCCTAATCAGGCGCTTCCGCATTTCGGTTTTCCTTTATCTCAGTTGGAGCGCTCCAGGCCATACGCCGCTGACCAGGGCGATTCCGCTTTTCTTATTCCCAAGGTTTGTGTGTGGTTAAGACGCTGGCTAGGTCCTTACTGTTTCTTCGATGTACTTTCCGCTTTTCTGCCCGGTCTTTACCTGTTTCATAAAGCTTTTTCTCTTCATCGGTTTCAGGGATAATGGCCGGAACCTTTTTAGGTTTCCCATTCTCATCTAATGCCACAAAGGTTAAAAAGGCGGTAGCCGCAATTTTTCGTTCACCTGACATGAGGTTTTCAGCAATCACTTTCGCAATGATCTCCATTGAAGTAGTCCCAGTATAGGTTACAAAGGTTTCAATGCATACAGAATCCTTTGGTGTAATCGGACTTAGGAAATCAACTGAATCAATTGAGGCGGTAACGCACTCGGCCCTGGAATGTCTCACTGCCGAGATGGATGCGATCATATCGATATCACTGATCAGCTTTCCGCCAAACAAGGTGTTATGGTTATTTACATCATTTGGGAAAATCCTGCTTGTTCGGACAACTCTTGTTTCATTACAATTTCTCGCTTCCATATGTGATCCCTCCAAGTTTGTCATCTTTATTTTATCCACAAATTAGATTTTTCTTGTTTCTTTTTAGTTAAATTTAGGTAAATGTGGTACATTACATATATCAATTAATTGGTCAGGAGGTCAACAAATGAGTTTGCAAGAACAAATTATGAAAGATTTAAATGTGAATCCAAACATTAATCCAAAGGAAGAAATACGTAAGCGAATTGATTTTTTAAAAAATTATTTGTTAAAAACAAAGGCAAAAGGGTTTGTATTAGGAATTAGCGGCGGTCAGGATTCCACCTTAGCGGGACGTCTCGCCCAGATGGCTGTTGAAGAATTAAGACAGGAAGGTACGGAAGTTAAGTTTATTGCCGTTCGCCTGCCGTATGGAGTTCAGCAGGACGAAGAAGATGCACAGCGCTCACTAGATTTTATAAGGGCCGATCGCGAGGAAGTCTTTAACATCAAAAATCCAGTAGATGAAGTACAAAATGAATATAACGCCAGCATTAAAGGGGAAGCGTTAAGTGATTACCATAAGGGGAATGTCAAAGCGAGAATGCGAATGATTGGCCAATATGCAATCGGCGGCATGGAAGGCTTGCTTGTCATTGGCACGGATCATGCAGCTGAAGCGGTAACGGGATTCTTCACTAAATATGGTGATGGAGGTGCGGATCTCCTGCCGCTCACAGGTTTAACTAAGAGACAAGGAAAGGAACTTCTTAAGGAACTAGGGGCAGACGAACGTCTATATTTAAAGGTTCCTACTGCCGATCTTCTTGACCAAAAACCAGGACAAGCAGATGAGACGGAGTTAGGTATTACCTATGATGAGCTTGATGACTATTTAGAAGGCAAACCAGTTTCTCCAGAAATCGCAGAGAAAGTAGAAAAACGTTATATCCTTACTGAACATAAACGCAGACTTCCAGCCAGCATGTTTGATGACTGGTGGAAATAAAGAAACAGACGAGATTGCCGACGCGGCAATCTCTTTTTTTGTCCCATTAACACTTTACCAAGATAAAATTTCCATTGATATCGTATTTTAAAATACTTATACTTGTTGATGTTGTTTAATTTTACAGATGATTATTGACTGAAATTATTATTTTGATATAAAAAACTTTGGGAGGATCAAGCCATGGGGAAGTCAAATAAATTAGGATTTTGGGTTTTAACTGCCCTCGTCATTGGTAATATGGTTGGCTCTGGTATTTTTATGCTGCCGCGTTCCTTATCTGAGGCAGCGAGTCCTGCAGGTGTTATGTCAGCCTGGCTTGTTACAGGCTTCGGGGTTCTTATGCTGGCGCTTGTGTTTGGCAGCTTGGCTGTTCGTAAACCAAATTTAACAGGCGGGCCGCAAATATATGCAAAGGAACTATTTAAACCAGGTTCACATGCTTCCACTTTATCAGGGTTTATGTCTACATGGGGATATTGGATCGGTAACTTAGCCGGAAACGTAGCAATGATTACTACATTTGCCGGGTATTTATCCACCTTCTTCCCGATCTTAACCAGTCAGGCTGACTGGTTTACGGTTGGAAGTTTTACACTAAAGGTGGGGAATGGTCTTACGTTTCTTGTCTGTTCTTTATTGCTTTGGGGTACCCACTTTATTATCTTACGTGGTATGGAAAACGCCGGGAAATTAAACTTTTTAGCCACAGCAGCCAAAGTAGCTGGATTTGTTCTTTTTATCATTGTCGGTCTATTCGCATTTGAAAAAAGCAACATTCTGCCGCTTATGGCGCCAAGAGTGGATGATGCTGGACATGCGATCGGAATCATGAGTCAAATCAACGGTGCGGCTGTTAATACCCTCTGGGCATTCATTGGGGTAGAGTCTGCTGTCGTGTTTGCTTCCCGCGCTAAAAAGCAAACAGATGTAAGAAGAGCAACGATTCTTGGACTATTTATTGCGCTAGGGATCTATATTGGAATCAGCACCCTTGTCATGGGGATGTTAGATCAAAATACACTGATTCACTCTGATAAACCATTAATTGATGCGATTCAAACGGTTTTAGGGCCAATCGGCGGAAAAATATTAGCCACTATTGGATTGATCAGTTTATTTGGTTCAACCATTGGTTGGTTAATGTTAACTGCAGAAGTACCATTTCAAGCAGCGAAACAGGGATTATTTCTGCCTGCCTTCCTAAAAGAAAACAAAAAAGGGCTGCCAGTGTTGTCAATGATTATTTCAAATGGGTTAGGTCAGTTATTTATTTTTTCAACCGTGTCAAAATCGATTTCAGGAGCATTTGACTTTGTCATTGTCATCGCTACTTTATCTTATCTCGTCCCATATCTAATTTCGTCTGTTTACCAGCTGAAATTAGTTGTAACTGGAGAGACCTATACACTTGGATCACAAAGAATAACAGACGGGTTGATTGCTGTATTAGCGACTGCCTACTCTATATGGGTAATTATTGCAGGTACTGCTGACCTTAAAACGTTTATGTATGGAATGATTTTACTTGCAAGCGGTATTCTTTTCTATCGGCCAATCTTCAAAAAGAAAGAGACTGCCGATCAAAAAACAAAACGTGCATTATCTGCTTAACCTATCAGAATTTTTCTGATAGGTTTTTATTTTTTATAACCGGGTAAAATAACCTTACTACAAATGTATCATATTCTTTGACAGACAATAATAGTTGTATTAGAATGATTAAATCCTAGAAAAACAATATGAATTAGGGGGATTAACAACATGAAGAAACTGATGGTCATTTTTGCATTGCTCTTAAGCTTTATGCTCGTACTCTCAGCTTGCGGCAAAAATAAAGATGAAGCCAAGGAAGATCAAAAGAGAGCAGTAAATACGGAAGATAAAGACAAAACCGCTGATAATCAAGATTTACTGAAAAAAATCCAAGCCGATGGAAAGATCACGATTGGAACTGAAGGTACATATCCACCGTTCACTTTCCATGATACGAACGGTCATTTAACCGGATTCGATGTAGATTTAGCAAATGAAGTAGCCAAACGTCTAGGTGTAAAGGCGGAATACAAAGAAACCCAGTGGGATGCCATGTTTGCAGGTTTAGATGCGAAGCGTTTTGATATGATTGCAAATGAGGTTGGAATCCGTCCCGACCGTCAAAAGAAATACGACTTTTCTGACCCATATATCACGTCAGCCGGTGTTCTAATTGTTAATACTTCTAACACTAAGGTGAAAAAATTTGAAGATATTAAAGGATTAAACGCTGCCCAATCGCTGACGAGTAACTACGGTGATATAGCTAAAAAATATGGAGCCAATCTTGTTGGAGTAGAAGGATTCCAGCAGGCCGTTGAATTATTGGCACAAAAGCGTGTAGATGTGACCATTAACGATAAGCTTACTTATTTAGATTATAAAAAACAAAAGCCGGATGCACCAATTAAAGTTGCCGCAACAGCAAATGATGCGTCATCAAGTGGATTTATGTTTAGGAAGAATAGTGACAAACTCGTTGATGAAGTCAATAAAGTCTTAAAAGAGATTGTTGACGACGGCACATATAAAAAAATCTCAGAGAAATGGTTTGGTGAAGATGTACTTAAATAGTATTTTTACTGACCCGGAACGAACAGCAAGGTTAGTTGATATTGCCAAAAGTTCCCTCCAGCCTCTGCTGGAGGGGGCTGTTTTTTATACTATACCGTTAACCCTTATTACCTTTGTCATTGGAATAATATTGGCCGTTCTTACGGCTTTAGCCAGAATTTCAGAGGTGAAGGTACTACAAATTATTGCCCGGGTATATGTTTCAGCCATCCGTGGTACTCCTTTGTTGGTCCAATTATTTATCATTTTTTATGGTCTTCCCAATCTAGGGATTACATTAGATCCTTATATTTCTGCTGTCATTGGTTTTTCCTTAAGTGTGGGAGCATACACGTCTGAAATCATTCGGGCTGCGATTTTATCGACACCAAAAGGTCAATGGGAAGCAGGTTATTCTATTGGCATGACCTATTCTCAGGTGCTTAGAAGAATCATCTTGCCACAGGCAGCCAGGGTATCTATTCCGCCTTTATCCAATTCATTTATTAGCCTTGTTAAAGATACTTCATTAGCGTCACTGGTATTAGTAACAGAAATGTTCCGCCGCGGACAAGAGATTGCTTCCGTCAACTATGAATTTTTATTAGTTTATTCAGAAGTAGCACTCATTTATTGGGTTATCTGCTTTTTCCTTTCCATCCTTCAAGGGTACTTGGAAAAGAGACTGGGCCGCTATGGGGCTTAACTAGAGGAAAAAGGGAGTGTTATAATGATTAGGATCAGTGGTTTATATAAGCAGTTTGGCCAATTAGAAGTATTAAAAGGGATTGATTTAGAAGTTGAAAAAGGAAAAGTAGTGGTTGTCATCGGGCCGTCTGGTTCCGGGAAAACAACCATGCTGCGGTGTTTGAATGTACTTGAAACACCGACCAAAGGTGTCATATCCATTTCAGGACAAAGCTTAGATTTCTCTAAAGAAGTTCCAAAGAAGAATATTGCTTCTTTCCGTCGTTTAACGGGAATGGTGTTTCAAAATTATAATTTATTCCCTCATAAAACTGCCCTTGAGAATGTGATGGAAGGTCCGGTGGTTGTAAAGGGAGAAAATAAAGATACAGCCCGAAAAAAGGCCCAAACCCTGTTAGAAAAAGTAGGCCTTGGTGATAAGCAGGATTATTACCCAGCACAGCTTTCAGGCGGCCAGCAACAGCGTGTCGGAATTGCCCGGGCGCTGGCGATGGAGCCGGAAGTGATGTTGTTTGATGAACCTACCTCTGCACTCGACCCGGAATTGGTCGGTGAGGTATTAAAAGTCATGAAGGATCTCGCAGCGGAAGGAATGACCATGATCGTGGTTACGCATGAAATGCGCTTTGCCCGTGAAGCAGCGGATGAAGTTATTTTTATGGACCAGGGCGTTGTAGTCGAGCGAAATAAGCCAGATGTCATTTTTACCAATCCAAAAGAAGAACGGACGAGAAAGTTTTTGAATATGATTCAATAAGGTGCTGTAGCTCGTTAGCTATGGCACTTTTTATTTTTTTAAAACAGAAAATTGTACAGGGAATTGTGAAACTTTTCCTTTTATTAGTCCGTATTACTTACTATACTGGTTAAGAAAGGAAGAATTTAGTCCTTACTTGGTGTAATTTAGAAAAACGTCTTCCTTTTATACATATTAAAAATAAAGGATGAGTACCTATGGAACCTTTCAGCATTCCTCTAGAGACCATTTATTTGTATGCCTTGATCATTTCAGGTGTAATAACCGTTTTGTACGTATTATTTGCTGACGTTTTTCATTTTCAAGGAGCAGGAGACGGACTGGATTTTCTTAATCCGGTACTCATTTTTGCTTTCGTGACCATTCTGTCCGCAAGCGGATACTTATTTGAAAAGCTATCATCCTTACATTATTTACTTATACTTGGGATTTCCGCAGTCATTGCGTTTATCCTTGTCACCCTTTTAAATGTATTCGTTCTTGTGCCTGTTTCCAGAGCAGAGGAATCCCTTGTTTACAAAGAGTCAGATTTGCAAGGAAGGGTTGGTACGGTCATTACTCCAATTCCTGCTGATGGGTATGGAGAGGTGATGATTGATAGTACGAGCGGTCGAATTGCCAAACCGGCAAAAAGCTTTGATGGTGATTCTATTCCCAATGGTACTAAGGTGTTAGTCGTTCAGGTGAAAAACGGTGCACTAGAAGTAACCGTTTATCAACAAT
This sequence comes from Neobacillus cucumis, assembly GCF_002860255.1. GTDB lineage: Bacteria > Bacillota > Bacilli > Bacillales > Cytobacillaceae > Neobacillus > Neobacillus cucumis_A. The sequence continues at coordinate 4,887 of NZ_PGVE01000029.1, read as the reverse complement.
TAGAGAATTTCAATCTATAGGGAGGTTACGAAAATGGAATTTGGTATTATTTGGGTCATTATTGGGATTGTAGCACTTATTCTGGTTGCATTAATCGGTGTATTTATTACAAAGTACAAAACGGCAGGACCAGACGAAGCTTTAATTGTTACCGGAAGCTTCCTTGGTAATAGAAATGTCCATGTGGATGAATCAGGGAATAGAATAAAAATTATCCGTGGGGGCGGTAGTTTTATTTTACCTGTCTTTCAACAGGCTAAACCACTAAGCTTGTTATCTAGCAAACTAGAAGTAACAACTCCAGAGGTTTACACAGAGCAAGGGGTTCCTGTGATGGCGGATGGAGTGGCAATTATTAAAATCGGCGGTTCGATTAGTGAAATTGCGACTGCTGCAGAACAGTTTCTCGGCAAACCAAAGGATGACCGTGAGAACGAAGCAAGAGAAGTGCTTGAGGGTCATTTGAGATCCATTCTTGGTTCCATGACGGTGGAAGAAATTTATAAAAACCGCGATAAATTCTCGCAGGAGGTCCAGCGAGTTGCCTCACAGGACTTAGCAAAAATGGGCTTGGTCATTGTATCTTTTACGATTAAAGATGTTCGCGATAAAAATGGGTATCTTGATTCATTAGGGAAACCAAGGATTGCTCAAGTAAAGCGTGATGCCGATATTGCTACGGCAGAGGCTGAAAAAGAAACTCGTATTAAAAAAGCAGAAGCAGCTAAGGAAGCCAAGCGGAATGAATTAGAGCGGGCCACTGAAATTGCTGAAGCCGAGAAAATTAATCAGTTGAAAATTGCAGAATTCCGCCGGGAGCAGGATATCGCTAAAGCGCGTGCAGACCAGGCCTATGATCTTGAAAGTGCAAGATCGAAGCAGGATGTAACTGAGCAGGAAATGCAAATTAAAATCATTGAAAGACAAAAGCAAATTGAACTCGAGGAAAAAGAAATTCTTCGTCGTGAACGCCAATATGATTCAGAGGTGAAGAAAAAAGCTGACGCAGATCGATATTCTGTCGAGCAATCAGCCGCAGCCAATAAGGCAAAAGAAATCGCGGAAGCGGAGGCCAATAAGTATCGGATTGAAGCGATGGCAAAGGCGGAAGCCGAGCGTATTCGCCTGGATGGTCTAGCAAAAGCTGAAGCACAAAAGGCGCAAGGTTCAACAGAGGCAGAAATTATCCGCCTAAAAGGTTTAGCGGAAGCGGAAGCGAAGGAGAAAATCGCTGAGGCCTTCGAGCAGTTCGGTCAGGCAGCTATCCTGGATATGATTATTAAAATGCTTCCTGAATACGCGAAGCAGGTGGCTGCTCCGTTATCCAATATTGATAAAATTACGGTTGTAGATACGGGTGGAGGTTCTGGATCCAATGGCGGTGCGAATAAAATCACCAGTTATGCGACCAACCTAATGGCAAGCCTGCAGGAGTCTTTGAAGGCTTCAAGTGGAATTGACGTAAAAGAATTAATTGAAAACTACTCTGGTAAGTCTAATGTGAGAAAAAGCATTGAGGAATTAACAGATGAAATAAAGCAGAATAAGAACTAAGGCAGTAAAAACCTTATCATATTGATAAGGTTTTTTTATATCTATAATGTTTATAATAAAGAACGCCTCTATGAATATATCGTTTAAATGTTATTTTGATAGAATTCCTAGGTCTAAAGACTTAAATTTCGAGATTCGAAATTTTAGCTTTTAATAGGTTTAGAGGATAAAAATGGAAAAATGGGCATAAATACTTATTTTAACTGGAGTTTATATTTCTTATTACCTGTATTTTTACTAATATTTTGTTGTGTTGGGAGTAATTATCCATTTTTACGTAGTAAATTATCACTATATTTCTATTATTTACAATTTTTATACTAGTCTGATAAAATGATAGAGCACGTTCTTCTCGAAGAACATTGCACTATATAAATGGGGGGAATAAACAGGTGAAGAAGAAAAATACCTTAAAGGTCTTATCCAGCCTCGCTGCTAGTACAATGGTAGCTACTACCATGTTTGCAGGCGCATTTGCTGGAAGCACCATTGCACCAAAATCGGCATCAGCGGCAACAACAGTCTCATCGACACCAATCGATTTGAATGTAGTTGATATCGATCGCCTTGGTAAAGCACTACAACAAAGAGGACTTATTGCGAAGGATGCAACACCTGCAGAAATTACAAAAGCAGCAAAGGCCTACATACAGAAAAAACAGGGGCAAAAGCCGGGGAAAGCAGACAAAAATTTAACAAAAGAACAGCAGGAAATGGACAAAAAAGCAAAGGACTTTGTGACCAAGCAAAAGGACAAGCTAGCTAAGCAGCTTGCCAAAGGTCACCAGAATTTTAAAAAGGGTAAGCCAACTGGTGCTGTTAAAGTAGATTCTGCTAAGCAAGCAGCTTATGATGGTTCTGTTCGTACAGATAAAGTGCTTGTACTTTTAGTAGAATACTCAGACTTTAAACACAACCAAATTGTTCAAGAGCCAGGCTATATGTATGCTAAGGACTTCAGTAAAGAACATTATGAAAAAATGCTTTTTGGTGACCAAGATTTCACGCTTTTCAATGGAGATAAGATTAAAACCTTCAAACAATATTATGAAGAACAGTCTGGCGGCAGCTACACTGTGGACGGAACTGTTTCCGATTGGTTAACTGTTCCTGGAACGGCAAAGGAATATGGTGATGATAATCCTCAAGGGGGTCATGACAACCTTAATCCAAAGGGACCACGTGATCTTGTAAAGGATGCATTAGTCGCAGCAGTTAACAAGGGGATTAATTTAGCCGATTATGATCAATTCGACCAATATGATTTAGATGGGGATGGTAATCGAAACGAGCCGGACGGTTTAGTTGACCACTTAATGGTTCTTCATGCGGGTGTCGGACAAGAAGCTGGCGGCGGAGCACTTGGTGACGATGCGATCTGGTCACACCGCTGGACATTAAACGGTGTCTATGCAGTACCTAATACGACTGCTAAGGTAAATTACTGGGGCGGAAAAATGGGTGCTTATGATTACACAATTGAGCCAGAAGACGGAGCAGTCGGTGTATTTGCCCACGAATATGGACATGACTTAGGGGCTCCAGATGAGTATGATACTCAGTATACTGGCAATGGAGATACAGTTGCACAATGGTCTATCATGAGCGGCGGAAGCTGGAGCGGTCATATTGCTGGTACGCAGCCACCAAGTTTCTCCCCTCAAGTGAAAGAATTCTATCAAAATACAATCGGTGGAAACTGGGCTAATATTAAAGAAGTGAATTACGATGAAATCGATAAAAACGGTCTTGCTACTGTTATCGACCAAAGTGTGACAAAATCTAAGAACCCAGGAATTGTGAAAGTAAACCTTCCTGGTAAAGAAGTAAAAGGGTTTGCTCCAGCAACGGGTGAAAAGTATTACTTTAGCCAAAAAGGTGATGACCTAGATACGACTCTTGTAACTCCTGAATTTGATCTTACAAATGCAACAAATGCAACATTTACGTACAATACAAATTACGAAGTTGAGTTCGATTATGACTATGTTTATGTCAATGCCATTGTAGATGGTAAAACAGTAGAACTTGATACGCTTGGAGACACAAATGTAGCGGATGGCTTGGACACAACTCAAGGTAAGTGGGTTGAAAAAACCTATGACCTAAGCCAATTTGCTGGAAAGAAAATTAAGTTGTCTTTTGAATATGTAACAGACGGAGGTTATGCTCCTGCAGGTTTTGCAATGGACGACTTGAAGTTAACCGTTGATGGCAATGAAGTGTTTGCTGATGGAGCTGAAGGCGATGCTAAAGTTACGCTTGATGGTTTCTTACAGACAAATGGGATCTTCACTAAACCTCACTACTATTACCTAGAGTGGAGAAACTATGCTGGTTCAGATCAGGCTTTACAATTCTCCCGTGATGCTAAATATAATACTGGTTTAGTAGTTTGGTATGGTGATGATACATTTACGGATAACTGGGGCGGTGTTCACCCGGGTGAAGGTTTCCTAAGTGTAGTAGACTCTCATCCTGAAGCGCTTATTTTTAACCTAAAGGGTCAACCTTCCATCTCTCAAACGACTCGCTACCAAGTGGCAGATGCTGCTTTCTCATTAGATCAGACACCCGCTTGGTATGTTAATTCACCAACACGCGGTATCTATGATTACAAAGGCCTTCCAGGCGTAGCAACATTTGATTCAACAAATAATTACATTAACGATATCATTCCTGATGCTGGCGTGAAAGTACCACATCAGTATCCAATTAAGTTCCAAGTCGTTGGAGAAGCAAAAGACAACACTGCTGGTGCAGTTTGGATTCACAAGTAAGAAATAGAAAGAGACATTGGGATTTCCCGATGTCTCTTTTTATATGTTAGGCTCTGTTATTATTCATTGTTGATTTTCTTGTAGGTATGAGAATTCATAGGCGGAGAATTTCCGGCTAATGTTATAGAGGAAGCTTAAGAAGCAGATATAAGCAGAGATATTCCGATTAACTGCTCTAAATAAAACAAAATCCAAAGATTTGAATAATATAAACGGAAAAACTTCCTTTATTTTAAAGGAAATATGGGTATTTCCCAACTTAAACGGATTTTTACCGTTTATTTTTCAAACACAATGAAATCAACATTCAGTTACAACAGAGCTATAAGTTAAGAAAATATATAAATTTTCGACTTTGAGAAATGTCCAGCTCCAGCGCCAAGCCCCTCGAGGTCATAAGCCAATCCGCCCAAAAGGTTAAAAAACAACCTTTCGGTCGGCTCGTCTTATGCTTGTCGGGGCTGATCAAGGCGCTTGCGCTTTTCTTATTAAAAATATTCTCCCTCAATTTGGTTTTGACGGGGGTTTTCACCTATACTATAATTAGAATGTT
>NZ_PGVE01000028.1 GCF_002860255.1 Neobacillus cucumis | reverse complement strand
AATTTATTGTGTTATTTTTTTGTGAACTTTATGAACAAAATGGCGATTAAGTTTTTAATGAGACTTAAATATATAATATTTAAAACATTCAATAATTTTGTAAAATTAAGAAAACGGTTACAAGGGGGAAATAACATGTTTACTTTTAAAAAAATATCAGCAGTAATGTTTGCAGGTGCTTTGGCATTAAGCTTAGGTGCATGCAGCAGCAGTAAAGAAACAGCTGGCTCAAATTCTAGCAAAAAAGAGGAAAGTACCGGCTATCCAACGAAAGCGATTTCTGTTGTTGCGCCATCTGGTGCAGGTGGTGGATGGGACTTAACTGCCCGGTCATTTACAAAAATTCTAAGTGAAACCAAACTAGTCAATCAGCCATTAACGGTTGAGAATAAGCCGGGGGGCGGCGGTGCAGTATTTATGGCCGAATATGCAACCCAGCAAGCAGAAAATAATGACATGCTCTTAGTAAATTCACCGCCAATTATCATCAATAATCTCAAAAAAGAAGGAAACAGTCCATACGGATACAAAAATACAACCCCTCTTGCACAACTGACCAAAGATTATGGAGCGATCGTCGTAAAAACGGATTCAAAATTCAAGGATTTAAAATCAGTGTTAGACGAAGTTAAGAAGAATCCTAGTAAATTAACGTTTGCCGGAGGTTCGGCACCAGGTTCCATGGACCATTTGATTTCTATCCTGCCTGCTTATAAATATGGAGTGGACCCTACAAAAATTAAATATGTTTCCTACGATGGAGGCGGGGAAGCAATTACTGCACTTCTTGGCGGCAATGCTGACGTAATCGGAACCGATGCTTCTAGTGTGAAAGAGTTCTTAAAAGCAGGTAAAGTAAGAGTCCTGGCAATTACTGCTTCAGAACGATTAAGCGGGGATTTTAAGGATGTTCCAACGGCAAAGGAACAAGGCATTGATGCAGAGTTTACTATTTGGCGCGGTGTATTTGGTCCAGAAAAAATGTCAAAAGAAGCTTTAGTCTTTTGGGAAAAAACCATTGATAAATTAGTTCAATCGCCAGAATGGAAAAAAGAAGTAGAGACACAAGGCTGGGAATTAGAATATAAAAACAGCTCTGACTTTAAAACATTCTTAGATGAACAAGAAAAGCAAGTACAACAATTATTAACAGCGTTAGGGATGCAGAAGTAAGCAGGCCGGGGAGGAGTTTAGGTCCTCCCTATTTTTATAGGAGGTTTAAATCGATGGATATAAAATTTGATCGCTTTGCATCTATTTTGTTTTTAACTGTCGGTGTTCTTTTTATCATTGGGAGCAAACATATTTCAAGCTCCTCTTATGGAAGTGTCGTCGGTCCTGATATTTTTCCATTTATTCTGGGGATTCTTCTTGTTCTATTAAGCATCCGATTATTCTATGAAACATTTATAAAGCAGAGTAATAAAAGCCAGAAAGAGAAATTAGATTACAAGCCATTCTTAATCATTTTTGTTGCGACCTTGGTGTACATGTTAGCCTTGGAATCAGTCGGGTATGTTATTACAACCTTTCTCTTTTTGGTGGTTTGTTTTCAAACCATGGAGAGAAAAAAACTTGTTTCTTCTATTATAATATCAGCCGCTTTTTCAGGAATTATATATTTTTTATTCGTTGAGGTCTTAAAGGGTACACTCCCAGGCTGGCCAGTATGGTTTTAGTAAAATTAATATTTAATAATCTTTAGAAAGGGGTCCAAACAATGAGTACACTCGATTATTTATTGCAAGGATTCGGAACAGCACTCGTTTGGTATAATATTTTGTTTGCATTTGTTGGAGTGTTAATTGGTACAGCGGTTGGGGTGCTTCCAGGAATTGGACCAATGAGTGGAGTTGCACTGCTCATTCCTGTCACAGCGTCTATCACAGGAAGCCTGCCTCCGGAACAGGCAGCAACAAGCGCTATTATTCTTTTAGCAGGGGTATACTACGGGGCCATGTACGGTGGTTCCACTACTTCCATTCTCTTAAACACCCCTGGGGAATCTTCTTCCGTTGTTACCACATTGGACGGTTATCAAATGGCGAAAAAGGGCAGAGCAGGGAGTGCTCTATCCATCGCAGCTATTGGTTCTTTTGTGGCAGGGATTATCACACTCATTGCGTTGATTGCACTTGCGAAACCATTATCAAATGTGGCTCTTAAATTTGGTCCAGCCGAATATTTTTCATTAATGCTCTTAGGATTAGGTGCTGTCAGCGGGCTTGCAGGGAAGTCTGTAACCAAAGCACTGATTATGACAGTTTGCGGATTGTTACTTGGAACAATAGGGATTGATACAGTTTCCGGGATTGCCCGGTTCACCTTTGATATTCCATGGCTTTATCAGGGAATTGAATTTTTAACAGTCGCTGTTGGATTGTTTGCACTTGGGGAGGTATTTAAAACGATATTAGAAAAAGAAGAGGAAGATGGAGAGATTGCTCGCATTAATAATTTACTTCCATCCAAAGAAGAGTTTAAAGAGTCAGCTGGCCCGATTGCCCGTGGTTCGATTCTAGGCTTCTTCGTTGGTATTTTACCGGGTGCAGGAGCAACACTCGCGTCTTTCTTTTCGTATTTACTTGAGAAAAGAATATCCAAAAATCCATCCAAATTTGGAACAGGAGCTATTGCCGGTGTAGCTGCACCAGAATCAGCCAATAATGCTGCATCAGGTGGTGCAATGATTCCGTTACTAACCTTAGGGATTCCTGGTTCTGGAACAACGGCCATTCTAATGGGGGCATTGATGATGTATAATGTCCAGCCTGGCCCACTTTTATTTGAAGATCATCCACAAGTCGCTTGGGGACTTATTGCTAGTATGTTTATTGGAAATATTATGTTGTTAATTCTGAATCTGCCACTTGTTAAAGTATTTGCAAAAATCATCCAAACTCCCAAGAAATATTTAATTCCGATGATTATTGCTGTTTCTATTTTTGGAGTCTATGCCGTACAGGTGTCTATCAACGATCTTTTACTTCTGTTGGGATGTGGAGTATTTGGTTATTTTCTTAGTAAGAATGATTATCCAATCGCTCCGCTTGTACTCGGTCTTGTTTTAGGACCAATGGTAGAAAATAATTTGCGCAGGGCGTTAACCATTTCAAATGGTGATTATGGTGTTTTCTTTACCCGCCCGATTTCACTTGTTTTTCTGCTTATTACAGCTCTTTGGTTAGTCATTCCCTTTTTGATGAAAAGAAGAGGGAAGGAAGTAATTATAAATGTGGAAGGTTGAATCTTTTTAATAGTTAAAAAACTCCTTTAAATAAGGAGTTTTTTTTATATAATGGATATAGAGGTGTTTGCATGCGTTTACATACGAAACTAATGCTGGGAATATCTGTTTTAATTATTATCATGGGTACTATAATTGAATTTACGTTTAAAAATATTATGGAGACTAACCTTAAGCATGAGATAGGTACGAAAGCTTTATCCGTTGCGCGAACCATTGCGAATATGCCGGATATTCAGTCTGCTTTTCGTACAGATCATCCCTCATCCCTTATTCAACCAGTGGCTGAAAAAATTCGAAAGCAGGTGGGTGCAGAATTTATAGTAGTGGGTAACCGAAATGAAATTCGTTACTCTCATCCAAATCCAAACAGAATAGGTCAAAAAATGGTCGGTGGTGATAATGGACGTGTCTTTAAGGGAGAGTCTGTCATTTCAGAATCAACTGGAACACTGGGACCTTCACTAAGAGGGAAAGCGCCTATTATTACTGGGGGAAAAGTAATTGGAGTCGTTTCCGTCGGTTATCTCCAAACTGATATTCAAAAACAGGTTTCGAAATTACAGCAAAAAATCTTTGTCGCTACCCTATTCATATTGGTAGGAAGTCTGATCGCTGCGATCCTAATCTCTCTGAATATCAAAAGGGCCATTTTTGGACTTGAACCAAGAGAGATTGCTTGGATGTATCAGGAAAAGCATGCCATTCTTGAGTCTATCCATGAAGGCATAATTGCGGTTGATACGGCTGGGCGGATTACAGTAGTCAATGAAACCGCACATTCTATTTTAGATGTGCCGAATGATATTCTTTTACGGGGTAAAAAGATTGAAGCAGTTCTTGAAAATACTCAGCTTTATGATGTCGTAAGATCAGGTCAGGCTGAATACGATCAGGAAATTCTCATTAATGGGGATGTTTATCTGGCCAACCGCATACCAATCTTTAATAAAAAAAGCGAGGTAATTGGGGCGGTAGCGAGCTTTCGGAATAAATCAGAACTTGCGAATCTACTTAAGGAACTTTCTCATATAAAAGCCTATGCGGAAGGGCTGCGGGCACAAACCCATGAGTATTCAAACAGGCTTTATACACTGCTTGGTCTTATACAGCTTGGTTCCTATAAAGAAGCAATTGATTTTATCTCAAAGGAAGTGGATGTAGCCCAAGGTTTCATCCAATTTTTGATGAAAGAAATACCTGACCCAATTATTGCTGGTTTCATTTTAGGGAAGGTAAGTCTTGCGAGTGAATTGAAAATTAGTCTTTCCATTGATCGAGGCAGCAGTTTTAAAGATGTGCCAGCTGAGATTAATAGAGACAGATTAGTAACCATTATTGGCAATCTTGTGAATAATGCCTTCGAGGCCGTGAGAGAAAGCCAAAATGAAGAAAAAAGAGTATCGCTTTTCTTAACGGATTTGGGTAAAGAATTAATCATTGAAGTGGAAGATAATGGGGTTGGAATGGATGGGGAAATTCAGAATCAAATACTTAAACCCGGATTTTCAACTAAGAAAACTAGCAGCAATTCTGGTATTGGACTAAGTTTAGCACAAAAAGCAATCAACGAATTAGGCGGTTATCTTACATTTACATCAACTAAGGGGGAAGGGACTATTTTCACGGTAGCCATACCAAAAAGGAGGGCTTGTTAAATGAAAGGGAACAGAGATATCGAAGTTTTAATAGTTGAAGATGATTTAAGGATTGCGGAGATTCAGAAACGATTTCTTGACCTAATGGATGGCTTTCAGCCTGTTGGTATTGCAGCGAGCTATGTGGAAGCAAAAACCCTAATCGAGGTTTTACAGCCTGATTTAATCCTTCTTGATGTCTATTTTCCTGATATGGATGGACTAGATTTATTGAAAGAAACCAAGCTTCAAACTAAGCAAATGGATGTCATTATGATAACTGCCGCTAAAGAGATTGATAAGGTCCAAGCAGCGATTCGACTAGGTGTATTTGATTACATCATTAAACCGGTTGTTTTTGAAAGATTTAAACAATCGTTACAAAGATTTCAGGATTATCATAGAAAACTTATAAAATTAAATGAAGAGAATTCTCAAATATCTCAGCAAGAGATAGACAAACTATTATGGAAAGAGAACGATAGCACTACTAATGAAAGGGTTTACTTGCCTAAAGGCATTGATCCACTAACCCTTGAAAAAGTACTTGAGGTCCTTAGTAAAGTGAAAACAGGACTCACAGCAGAAATTGTGGCTAAAGAGGTAGGGGTTAGTCGAACGACCGCCAGAAGATATTTAGAACATTTGGTAGCGATTGAAAAAATAGAGGCGGATTTGTCTTATGGAACAGTAGGGCGCCCGGAACGAGTTTATTTTCTAGCAGATAAAATATTTGATAAATTAGCAGAGTAATAAAATGATATATCCAGACTCGAAGTGTTTAAAAAGTCTGGATTTTTTTGTTGATAAAATGTTAACGTTAACATTAATTATTTACTAGTTTAAATTATTCTGTTAGACTAATTTATAGAAATTGTTAACGTTAACATATATTATTCAAGGATGTGTTGGTAATGGAAAAGTTTATGGGTCCTAATTTTTTATTAAAAAATGAAACCTCCGTCACTTTATATCATGATTTTGCTAAGGAAATGCCAATCATTGATTACCACTGCCATTTAAGCCCAAAGGAAATCTACGAAAATAAAAAATTTAAAAATATTTCGGAGGCATGGCTTTACGGAGATCATTATAAATGGAGAGTTATGCGGGCAAATGGAATCCCTGAAGAGTACATAACTGGAGACAAGAGCGATTATGAGAAATTTCTTGCATGGGCAAGAACCATTCCTATGACCATTGGCAATCCTTTATATAATTGGACTCATCTCGAATTACAGAGATTTTTCGGTATCTATGATGTACTGAACGAGCAAAGTGCAACAGCTATATGGGAGAAAGTAAACGCCTTATTGTCTGAGGAAGGCTTTAGTGTTAGAGATTTAATCATCAAATCGAATGTAAAAGTAATTTGTACAACAGATGATCCAGTGGATAGTTTGGAATACCACACTCTATTAAAAGATGAGAAGGATTTTCCGGTTAGTGTAGTCCCAGGTTTCAGACCAGATAAAGGACTTGAAATAAACCGTGAAGGTTTCCCTGAATGGGTAGAAAAGTTAGAGCAGGCATCTGAAATAGAAATTAACAATTTTGAAGACTACCTTGCTGCGCTAGAAGCCCGTGTCCATTTCTTCCATGCTGTTGGAGGCACTGTTTCCGATCATGCCTTAGATTCCGTTGTTTATGAAGAAGTATCGTTTGAAGAGGCTGCAAAGATTTTTGCTAATCGATTAAATGGAAGTACCATTTCGTTAACTGACGAAAGGAAATTTAAGACCTACACACTTATTTTTCTTGGAAAACTATACGCAGACCTTGGCTGGGCTATGCAATTTCATATTAATGCTCATCGAAATAATAACACGAAAATGTTTAACAAGCTGGGGCCAGATACAGGTTACGATAGCATTAATGATGATCAAATTGCTAAACCGCTTGTTAAGATTCTTGATTCCTTGGAACAAGAAGATAAGTTGCCAAAGACCATTCTTTATTCCTTGAACCCTGGTGATAATTATATAATTGCAAGTATCATCAACAGTTTCCAAGATGGTAATACTCCTGGAAAAATCCAATTTGGAACAGCATGGTGGTTCAACGATACAAAGGATGGAATGCTGGACCAAATGAAGACTTTGTCAAATGTGGGGCTATTTAGCCGGTTTATTGGCATGTTAACAGATTCGCGGAGCTTTCTCTCCTATACAAGACATGAGTACTTCCGTAGACTTGTCTGTAATCTGATTGGCGAATGGGTCGAAAATGGAGAGGTTCCTTATGATTTAGAATTGCTTGGAAAGATCGTTCAGAGAATCTCCTATTACAACGCTAAAGAATATTTTAATTTTTCCGAAGTAGAGACGGCAGATTGCCTTCCTTTAAAATAACTTAGGTTTTAATTTATTAGTTAAACAGAGGTGGAATATGCAAAAGTTAAATCGAACGAATTACAAGGAATACAACACCTATCCCGAAAAAATTCTCCAATTTGGGGAAGGGAATTTTTTAAGAGGATTTGTTGATTGGCAGGTCCAAGTTTTAAATGAAAAAACTGACTTCAATGGCAGCGTAGTTGTCGTTCAGCCAAGAGGTTCTGATAAGATTGAGAGATTAAACCGTCAAGATGGTCTGTTCACCCTTTATTTACAAGGACTAAAAGGGGGAATACCTGTCAATGAACATAGGATTATTGACTCTATTAGCAGGGGAATTGACCTTTTTACAAATTATCAAGACTATTTGAAACTTGCTGCAAGTGATGAACTTCGTTTTATCATTAGCAATACAACGGAGGCCGGCATTGTATTTGATCCTTTTGATAGGTTAGAGGACCGCCCTCAGAAAAGCTTTCCGGGAAAATTAACCGCCTTTCTTTATCAGCGCTTCCTAGCATTTGACGGTGATATTAATCATGGGTGTATCATTATTCCATGCGAACTGATTGAAAATAATGGCGGAGTGCTTAAAGAGGTAGTCCTAAAGTATGCCGAGCACTGGAATTTAGACAGTGAATTCATTCATTGGATTCATCAGGCAAATACCTTTTGCTCAAGCCTGGTTGATCGGATTGTACCCGGTTACCCTACGGACTCAGTCAAAGAAAAAACAGCTGAAATAGGCTTTGAGGATGAATTGATGGTAGTTGGAGAACAGTATCATCTTTGGGTAATTGAAGGTCCTGAATCATTAAAACAGGAGCTCCCGTTAAATGGAACAGGCTTAAACACTCTAATTGTTGACGATTTAACTCCTTTTCGCACCCGTAAAGTGAAAATTCTAAACGGAGCCCATACGGCAATGACTCCTGTGGCTTATTTATCTGGCTTAGATACAGTAGAAGAGGCAGTCAATGATTTTGAGGTGGGTTCATTTATAAGAGAAATGATTTCTGAGGAAATTGTTCCGACATTGGAAGGAGACTTAGAAGAACTTACGTTGTATGCAGAGGACGTACTTAACCGGTTTGCCAATCCATTTATCAAGCATTATTTAATGAGCATTTCACTAAATTCAATTTCAAAATTTAATACCAGAAATTTACCAGCTTTACTTGATTATGTTGCGAAGAAGGATACATTGCCAAAACGGATGGTCTTCACTTTAAGTAGTTTAATTTATTTTTATCGCGGCAAACGGGGAGAGGAATCGATCCATTTGCAGGATCAGCCTGAAACCATCCAATTTTTCCAAACAGTTTGGCAACAGTATGAGGATCATTTAATTGGAGCTAAAGATCTTATAGAAAAAGTTTTAAGTGAACAAAAGCTTTGGGAAATGAATCTAGCCTCTATTCCAGGCTTGGTGGATGCTTTGTGTACTAACCTCCTTCAAATAGAACAAATGGGTGTTAGAAATGCATTGAATGAACTTTCTGAAACATCAATAAAGAAAAACTAGCTATTGAATAAACCAGTCGAGAGATCGGCTGGTTTATTAGACGAATTTATATTGACCGATACGGCTGCTTATTCCTAAATATAACACAAAAAACGCCACAAAAATGGCGTTAAGCAAAGATTACATATTTGTATTATCAGCTTCATTTTGTAATTCTTCTCTAGCAATTTGTTCCATACTATTTCCGCCGTAATCCGGAATATTGCCTGCATGTTCACGATGGTATTCAGAACCGGATCCTTCTGAACTATTGATCTGACTATTTTGCTTCTTATTTTGTTCAGCCAATTGATTCACCTCCTGATAGGACTTTAACTTAAATCTTTTCTAACAATCGTGATGTTTATTAAGATGAAGCGGAGGAGGGATCAGCCAGCCTTTTTCTTTATTTAAACGTAAAATTTTTGCGCCAAGTGCCGCTTTTTGAGCATGGAATTGCCCATACATCATAGCAACATCTTCTCTGATGCACATACCTATGATCTGACTGCAAGCAACCAAACCGGCAGCTGTATCTGTCGCAAGGGTTGCAGCGATGGCAGGATCCGGAACTCTAGCTCCAATCGGAATGTCTTCTAAACAAGCTTCAGGCGGGTCTGGCATAACTGGCGGCAGGCCAATTCCATTTTCTTTTAAGAGCTCCTCAATTTGTTTCTTTTGCTGTTCCCCTGTTTCAATGACTTCAATTAGTATCTTTTTTAAATCATCATCTCCGGCATGATTTAACATAATTTTATAACCGGAGATCATATTGTTTCCTGCTAGTTGGGAGGACCAAATGCCAAATACCTCTCCATAATGTAACGGCTCTTCTTTTGGATTGCCACTTAAGATTCCCATCGTTACCCTCCTTAAGGTATTAGAAAAGTTGTTCAAGTTAAGTGCCTCCTTCCATGAAGTGCACAGAGATAGTTTACCTACACTTTTTAAAATTCATTCTCACCCCTAAAAGATTATATTAGATTAAGGTGGGAGAGGACCTGCAATTTTAAACATATTAAAAATTTGTTCATTGTTTGTTCATATTTACCTGTTATGATAGATGTTAGTCAATTTGGTTCCAATTTTCTATTTATTGATTGAATCTTTTTTGTCATAATTATGCTCTATGAGGTGATGTAAAAAAATGAATAAGTTATTTAACAAGGGTCAAAGTATTTTAAATAAATATGTTGGCTTTTTCTTTTTGGCCGTACTTTTATTATGGTTGAAAACTTATCTTGTCCAGTTAACTCAATTCCAATTGGGAATAGAAAATACATTACAAAAATTCCTTTTATTTTTTAACCCATTAGGTTCTTCCTTAATCTTTTTAGGAATTTCTACCTTTTTTAAAGGAAGAAAAAAATATATTTGGATGATGGTCATTTATTTTCTATTATCTTTCTTGCTATATGCGAACGTTCTTTTTTACCGTTTCTTTAACGACTTTATCACACTGCCTACTTTAACTCAGACCCAAAACTTTGGTGACGTAAGCGGAAGTGTCTATTCATTATTAAGGCCTTATGACTTTCTTTTCTTTCTAGACTTTATCGTTTTAGTTGCCTTACTTGTTTTCCGTTTCGTAAAGATTGATGTCAAAGATATTAGGCGTAGAAAGATATCGGTTTTATACTCTTTAGCACTGATGATTTCTTGTGTGAATTTATCTTTGGCGGAAATGGATCGTCCACAGTTGTTAACTAGAGGATTTGACCGGAATTATATTGTGAAATATCTAGGAATGTACAATTACACGATTTATGATGCGGTAAAAAGTACACATGCATCTGCACAAAGAGTAATGGCAAGTAGTGATGATATTACTGAAGTAATTAATTATACAAAGTCTAACTATGCTGAACCGAATCCAGTTAATTTTGGTAAAGCTAAAGGTATGAATGTCATTTACTTGCATCTTGAGTCCATGCAAAACTTTTTAATTAATTATAAGTTGAACGGAGAAGAGGTCACACCGTTCTTAAACTCATTGATTAAAGACCAGAATACAATGTATTTTGATAACTTTTTCCATCAGACTGGACAAGGTAAAACATCTGATGCCGAATTTATGCTAGAAAACTCTCTATTTGGCTTACCTGAAGGATCTGTCTTTACCACAAAAGGTTTAAATACCTTCCAGGCTGCGCCCGCTATTTTAGGGCAGAATGGCTATACTTCTGCTGTATTCCATGGGAATTCCGGAAGCTTCTGGAATCGCAATGAAATTTACAAATCGTTTGGTTTTGACAAGTTTTTTGATGCTAACTATTATAAAATTAATTCTGCTGACGAGGCGGAATATGGGTTAATGGATAAACCGTTCTATCAGCAGTCGATCACACTGTTAGAGTCATTGCCGCAGCCGTTTTATACCAAGTTTATTACGGTTGCTAACCACTATCCGTATGCAATGAATCAAAAAGATGCAACAATTGCGCCTGCTACTACAGGTGATAAATCAGTAGACGGATATTTCCAAACTGCTCGTTATGCAGATGAAGCATTGAGACAATTTTTTGACTACCTTAAGAAATCTGGTCTATATAACAATTCCGTTATTATTATGTACGGTGACCATTATGGTATTTCTGAAAATCATAATAAAGCGATGGCAAAAATACTCGGCAAAGAAATCACACCTTTTGACAATGCTGGATTACAACGTGTACCGTTGTTTATCCGTGTTCCAGGCATGCAAGGTGGAGTGAATCATGAGTACGGCGGTCAAACCGACCTTCTTCCAACTCTCCTTCACCTGTTAGGAATTGATACAAAAGATTATGTTCAATTTGGTACAGACTTGCTATCTAAACAGCATGATAGTTTAGTAGCATTCCGAAACGGCGACTATGTTAGCCCTACGATTTCTTCGGTTGATGGTAAATATTATGATTCACGTACTGGTTTAAAATTAGAATCGGATAAATTACCAGAGGCTAAGAAATATAAACAATTAGTTCAGCAAAAACTCACATTCTCGGATAAGGTTGTAAATGGTGATTTATTGCGTTTCTACACGCCTAAAAACTTTACTCCTGTTGACCGAACAAAATATGATTATAATCCTTCTCACAAAGAAGAAACGAATAACAATTAGAAGGCTGCCATTTAGGCAGTCTTTTTTTATAGTCTCTTTATTATTGAGAGGAATTTCCCTGAATCAGTTTTGCACTTAGTGAAAAGATAAAAGATGAAACTTTTCGCAAGAGGTGGAAAAAACATGGGGGAAATTTGGAAAATTTATAATACTGATTGGAAAAATATTTTTAAGGTGCCCTTGGTTGTCTTTTTAATTGGCGCGCTTTCGATTCTGCCTTCTGCCTATGCCTGGATTAATATTAAGGCGATGTGGGACCCATATGGGAATACATCGGGCATTAAGGTAGCAGTAGTCAATGAAGACGAGGGGGGTAAAGTGCAGGGGAAAAGGATTAATGTAGGAGAAGAGATTGTTCAAAATTTGAAGAAAAATAAGAAGCTTGGCTGGGTGTTTGTCCCCCAAACTACCGCCGAAGAAGGAGTTAAAAAAGGAAATTATTACGCTTATCTTATCATTCCAAATGACTTTACAAAGAAACTAACCAGCATTCTTCAGATGAATCCAAAAAAGCCGGAAATTCAATTTGGTGTAAATGAAAAGATCAATGCGGTTGCCCCTAAAATTGCCAGTACTGGGGCATCAAGTGTAACGAATCAAATCAGTCAGGCCTTTGTTAAAACAGTGGGAGATGCTATTTTTTCAGGTTTTTATAAAGCAGGAATTGAGTTAGAGAAAGCACTGCCATCTATTCATCATTTGGAAAATCAGATCTTTGAACTAGAAAAGGCCTTGCCGGAAATCGATGCGATGGGTAAGAAAGCAATGGAACTGGAAGCAAAGCTCCCCGAAATTAGGGAAAAAGGACAAAAAATAATTGAATTAGAACAAAGAATTCCGGATATTAACCAGGCTGGTATTAGTATTCTAAAAATTGAAGCAAACCTGCCGCTCGTTAAAAAAGCAGGTGAAAAGGTATTGATACTTCAAGAGAGATTGGGGGATTTGAATCGTGTGAATGAGATTGTGGCAGAGGTAGATAATCAATTATCGGTAATGGAGATGAGCCTTAGCCAAGCTATCGACCGTTCCTCTCAAACAGTCCCACAGATCGAACCTAGTGGAAATCAAGCACAATTAACACAGCTTCATGACGAATTAGCAAGTAGTCGGAATACGATCATCCAAGCTCGTGCAGATCTCCAGCAGAGAGCTTTAGAAGGACAGAAAATAATTAACAATTCGGCCTTGTTTTTTAAAAATGATCTCCCAACGATCGAAGGGAAAATACATACAGCAGCCAATTTTGTTCGAAATGAATTGCCAAATGCTGAAATCGATATTCGGCAGGCCGCCAATCTTGTTCGAACTAAGCTTCCGGCATTAGAAAAAGCAATCCATAAGGCTGCTAATATTGCAAGAAATGACTTACCAGGTTTTGAAGCGCAGATCAGAAGTACAGCTGATAAGCTTAGAAAATTAAAAAACAGTGTGAATATCAATGAATTAATTCAATTTTTGAAGCATGACCCGCAAGCAGAAAGTAATTTTTTAGCAAGTCCCGTCCTATTAAAAACAAAACGGATTTTCCCCATCCCAAATTACGGTTCGGCGATGACTCCTTTTTATACAATGCTTGCTCTTTGGGTTGGAGCTACCTTCCTTATCGCCTCACTTCGTGTGGATGTAGAGGAGCATAATCTGTATAAGAGTTATCAGATTTACTTTGGAAGGATGCTTACTTTTCTAACGATAGGAATACTGCAAGCCTTAATTGTTTCTCTTGGTGATTTGTATATTATTCATGCTTACGCGGTTGATAAACTTTGGTTTGTCCTATTGAGCATTTTTATTGGGATAATATTTGTGATTATCACGTTTACATTATGCTCTGTTTTTGGAACAATCGGTAAGGGGTTGGCTATCATTCTATTGGTGCTTCAAATCTCAAGCTCCGGCGCGACCTTTCCGGTCAGTACTACTTCTCCTTTTTTTCAAAAAATCAATCCTTACATGCCTTTTACTTATGCAGTGAGTGTGCTGCGTGAAACCGTTGGAGGAATGGTAGCGGATGTGGTGATATGGGATGTTCTATACCTGCTCGTCTTTGCCGCTGCCAGCATTCTTTTAGGATTAGTTCTGAAAAAACCTTTAAGTAAAAGAATTCAAAAGACATCTGAGCTTGCAAGGTCGTCGAAAATTATTCAATAATTTGAGTATTAATGGCTGTTTTAGCATCCTTTAGGGGCTAATTTTTTGTCTTGACAAAAAATTAATAACTATGTTATTAAAATAATAGTTAGCACTCTATAGATTGGAGTGCTAAAATATAGGTGTATTTTGTAAAAAAGGAGAGGTCTTGATGGAAACCAAACAGTTTAAAGCAGAGTCCAAACGATTATTAGACATGATGATTAACTCTATTTATACACACAAAGAAATTTTCTTAAGAGAGTTATTGTCAAATGCCAGCGATGCGATTGATAAAATTTACTATAGGGCGTTAACAGATGATGCGTTGACCTTTGATAAAGATGGTTACTACATAAAAGTTACTGCGGATAAGGAAAATAGAATTTTAAAAATATCAGACACCGGAATTGGTATGACTAAAGAAGAGCTGGAAACGAACCTTGGTACGATTGCTAAAAGCGGTTCCTTAGCATTTAAAAAGGAAAATGAATTAAAAGATGGCTACGATATTATTGGACAATTCGGGGTTGGCTTTTATTCAGCCTTTATGGTTGCAGATGAAGTTACTGTAATTAGTAAGGCACTTGGCAGTGAAGAGGCCTACAGGTGGGAATCTAAGGGAGCAGATGGCTATACCATCACTCCTTGTCAAAAGGACTCCATTGGAACAGAAATCACTTTGAAGATTAAAGAAAATACGGAAGACGAGAACTATGATGAGTATCTCGAAGAATATCGTTTAAAGTCTATCATCAAAAAATATTCAGATTTTATCCGCTATCCAATTAAAATGGATGTGTCAGAACGGAAGCTAAAAGAGGGCAGTGAAAATGAATATGAGGATGTAGTAGAAGAACAAACGATAAATAGCATGGTCCCTATTTGGAGAAAAAATAAGAAGGATTTAACAACAGAGGATTATGAAAATTTTTACTCTGAAAAACGGTACGGTTTTGACAAACCGCTTAAACATATTCATATCAGCGTTGACGGCGCAGTAAGATATAATGCCATCCTTTATATTCCCGAAAAAATTCCTTTTGATTATTACACCCAGGAATATGAAAAAGGATTAGAGCTATATTCTAATGGCGTATTAATTATGAATAAGAGTGCTGACCTGCTTCCAGATTATTTTAGTTTTGTAAAAGGAATGGTAGACTCAGAGGACTTATCATTAAATATCTCGAGAGAATTGCTTCAGCATGATCGTCAATTAAAGCTTATTGCAAAAAATATTAATAAGAAAATCAAGAGTGAATTATTGGCCATCTTAAAAAATGAACGTGAAAAATACGAAGAATTTTTTAAGTCTTTTGGCAGGCAGTTAAAATTTGGGGTTTACAGTGACTATGGCACCCATAAAGATGAACTCCAAGATTTATTAATGTTCTACTCATCTAAGGAGAAAAAATTAGTAACACTTGATGAGTATGTATCCAGAATGCCAGAAGACCAAAAGTATATTTATTATGCAACGGGTGAGTCTAACGAACGTATTGATAAACTGCCGCAAACCGAATTAGTAGCAGACAAAGGATATGAAATTTTATATTTCACTGATGAGATTGATGAGTTTGCGATAAGAATGTTAATGTCCTATAAAGAAAAAGAGTTTAAATCTGTTTCAAGCGGTGATTTAGGGTTTACTGTGGATGAGGACCAAGATACTGACGAAGAGGAAAAAGAGAATAAGGAACTATTCAATTTTATGAAAAATGTTCTAAACGATAAAGTTAAGGACGTAAAAGTATCCAAAAGACTCAAAACCCATCCTGTGTGTTTATCAACGGATGGAGCCGTTTCGATTGAAATGGAAAAAATTCTTAATGCCATGCCTAACAGTCAAAATGTAAAAGCTGACAAAATTCTAGAAATTAATATTCATCATGAGGTGTACGCCTCATTAAAAGATGCCTTTGTTAAGGACCAAGAAAAGTTAGCTTTATATACAAACTTATTATATAATCAAGCACTTCTGATTGAAGGCTTACCGATTGAGGATCCGGTAGAATTTACAAATAGTATATGTAAAGTAATGGTATAAAAAGTAGGGGATTGCTTCTTGCAATCCTTTTTTTAAAAATGAATTTGAACTCCAGTTCATTTTTTGTGAAAAATGTGATATAATACTATAGAGAACAATATTATGGGTATTCCTAATAGATTGGATGATCATATGGCAAAATAAAATGAATAAGGAGTGGTTGAATGACAGAATTAATTAAGGCAAATCTTCAGCATCGAAAACTTCCTCTCAGCAGGGTGATTACTCGCATTATTACGATCACCATCGGTGCCATACTTATGGCAACAGGGCTGGAAATATTTTTAGTTCCAAACCATGTTATCGATGGGGGAATCACAGGTATTTCCATCATGCTCGCACATATTACAGGATGGAAATTAGGACTCTTTCTATTTGTATTGAACCTGCCCTTTGTTTATATGGGATATAAACAGATGGGTAAAACCTTTGCTTTTTCAACAGTTTATGGAATTATCGTTTTATCCATATTTACTTCATTTTTTCACCCCATTCCCCCTTTTACAGAAGATATTCTCCTAGCCACCCTTTTTGGCGGAATGATTTTAGGAATCGGAGTGGGTCTTGTCATCCGTAATGGCGGGGCATTAGACGGCACAGAAATTCTAGCACTCGTCATAAACAAAAAGGTTCCTTTTTCAGTCGGACAAATCATTATGTTTATAAATATCTTTATCTTAGGAGCAGCAGGCTTTGTCTTCACTTGGGACCGTGCTATGTATTCCTTATTAGCCTATGTGATTGCTTCAAAAGCAATCGATACGGTTGTACAAGGGCTCGAAGAAACTAAATCTGTTTGGATTATAAGTGACAATGCCGAAGAAATTGGAAATGCTGTTAATGATCGATTGGGTCGTGGTGTAACCTACTTAAACGGTGAAGGCGCTTATACAGGGGATAATAAGAAAGTTATCTTCAGTATCATTTCTCGATTGGAAGAATCGAAACTAACGACCATTGTGGAGGAAATTGATCCTACAGCGTTTTTAGCGATTGCAGATATAGCCGAAGTTAGAGGCGGTCGTTTTAAGAAACGGGACATTCACTGACTAATTATCAAATGGCTAAAAGAAAAGGATCTGTCAACTCAACAGATCCCAATCAGAAATTTTAATGACTTGACTCAACATCATCCACATGGTTAATGTGTTTACTGTTTATTAATATGAATAGTACCGAGATAATTACAAAACCTCCGCCGACAATAAAAGGAAGAGAAGGGTTATAAATCTCCGAAAGTTTTCCAGCCGTATACGGTGCAATAGCTCCTCCAATAAAGCGAAGGAAACTGTAAGCGGCAGAAGCGGTTGAACGCTGAACTGGTGCTGCATTCATAACTGCTGTTGTAATGAGTGTATTATTGTTGCCTAATAATGCACCGGCGGCGATAACACAAATGATGATGACCGATTGTGTTGATGTCCATGTCCCCATAACAAATAGAAGAATACCAAACATCACTAGCATCGCGCACATCGATTTAATGGTTCCAAACTTTTGCTGTAGTTTAGGTGCCATAAAGACAGAAGTAATGGCTAGTAAGATCCCCCAGCCTAGGAATACAAACCCCAGACCATGTTCATCCAATCCCATGACAAATGGGGCATAGGCTAGCAAAGTAAAAAAACCAAAATTATATAGAGCAGCTGCGATACCAAAAACAAGGAGGGAACGGTGCTTTAGAGCGCGGAAGGGATCGATTAAAGATGTTTTCACTTGGCCCGTTTGTTCCTTCTTTGAAGTTGGCATTAATACGATTAACCCAATGAAAGCTACTACCATTAATGCAGCTACCCCTAAAAATGGACCTCTCCATGACATGGCGCCCAGCCATCCACCAAGAAGGGGGCCAACAGATATACCTAGGCCAATGGCCGCTTCATACAAAATGATTGCTTTGGCTGTTCCGCTGTTGGATAGTGAGACGATGGCTGCTAATGCAGTTGCTACAAACAAAGCATTTCCTAATCCCCAGCCTCCGCGAAGACCTACGAGAGACCAAATTCCATTTGAAAAGCCTCCAAGTGCGGAAAAGATGGCAATAATTACAATCCCAGAAAGCAGGGTCCACTTTACTCCCAATCTTGATGAAATCATTCCGGTAATGAGCATCGCGACGGCCATAACCGCATTATAACTGGTGAATAGTAAGGTGACTTGACTATGGGAGGCATGCAACTGTTCTGCAATAGCCGGTAAAATGGGGTCAACCAGGCCTAAACCCATGAAAGCAATGATACAAGCAAAAAACACTGCCCACACGGACTTTGGTTGTGATAATAATGATGATTGTAACTCTTTAGAAGCGTTTGCTGAGGCTGACGCAACTGATTGTGGTGTCGACGACATTCACATCTCTCCTTATTCTTTGTAAAAAGTTGTATAATGAAACTATATGATTGTATTATACAACTATTTTTCACTACGTCAATGTTGTTTTTAGATGTTTGGTGATTAGAATTAAAAAAAATAACTATGATTATGATATGATAGTGTTGAGGAATTTGTATACTGTGAGGTCTTAGAATGAACAAAAATGCCTTAGAAATGATTGAACTTGAATTAGCGATCCTGCTTCGACGAACAACATCTGTTACAACTAATAAAAAAATTGGGACGCTTGATCGTTCTGCCTATTTATTACTTCGTCGAATCGCAAATAAAGGAGCGGTAGGCGTAAAGGTATTAGCTGGTGAGTTCCAATTGGATATTTCAACTGTAAGCAGACAAGCAGCAGCGTTAGAGCAGAAGGGCTTCTTATATAAAATACCGGATCCGTTAGATGGAAGGGCATATTCATTTGAAATAACAGAGTTAGGGAAAAAAGAGCTGCAAGACCATATGCATGCTCGCTTGGAACGAATTACTGAATTATTAAAAGATTGGCCAGAAGACGAGTGCCGGATTTTTGGCGAACTGCTCAAGAAATTCAACTATTCTTTTTTAGAAAGGTAAAAAAATAGGAGGTAATTAATGAGTTATATGGAGACACTCATTGGTTACCTCGTTTTTTTATTCTGCCTTTAGAGGTGATAATAGTTCGATAAAACGTTCAAATGGAAGTTCACAGGCAGGATATTTTTCTAATAAGTCCAGCATAGACAAGTCATTTTGTGTAATCATTTCTTTGTTATTTGCCAGATCTGTCAATTCTCTTTTATGAGGAGGGCAAACAGTATATTGAATTAACTCACTAAGCTGCAGCTGCGTTACCTGCTCCTCAAGGTTTACACTATATTTCAATAAATCCCAAGCCCGTACTGGAAACTCCAATGGAAGATGAACTAGTTTTTCCTTGTCGCCTGAAAGAAGAAACTGTTCAAATCTCTCCAATGCGAAACGATTCAATACACGTTCAATCAGAACAGAAGAATTCTGAGGTACATGAGCAGATAGGACATTATTGATAGAAGCAGGATGATCTGGTGTACCTTGGTTCGGCCCGCTGACAAATTGAATTGCTAGAGAGTCTTTTAATGTATTTTCTTTGTGCTTTAATCCCATTGCTTTGAACACTTCGGGCCATAATTGCTCGTGCCATGCTTCAAATTGTTGTTCAAAATCAGCGCTTGCATCTCCCTGTCCTTTTATAACTAAACGACTGGCTCCCTTTTCGGCAAGCTGCTCATCAATGAGAGTAGGGATGCTTTGATAAGTACTAGCCCAATTTGTATCTCCGCAGCCAAACACTGCATAACGGACACCAGTAGCTGCTGAACGATCAGCTTCCTTTAACCACTTAACGAATTTCCGAGCATTTTTTGGAGGATTTCCATTGTAAGAGGAAGTGACAATAAGAACGACCCCTTGTGTTGGAAGCTTTCCAATAAAATCATCAAGTGGTGCAAATTCACTTTGAAAGCCTTTGAAACGAGCTGAAACTGCTAAATCATGAGCAATTCCTTCTGCTGTACCCATATTTGAACCATACAAGACTAAAAGTGGTGTATTATGAGAATTCCAATTTGTTTTCTCTGTCTGAACTCGGTTCCCATGATTAAGTGGCATCGGCTTCTCATGGATAAAAGTGACAGAAGATTCAGAGATGCGAGGCAGAACTTTTATGTATAAGTTATCCGGCTTAAAGGTTAAGGTTTCTTTAATTTTCAATTGATAGTTTGTATAATCAATGAATTCAAATTGTTTCAATATCATGCCAATTAAAAGAGTTGCCTCATGCATGGCAAATTGTTGTCCGATACAAGCTCGCTGTCCATTACCGAATGGCTTAAAGGCATGGTGTGGTATATTTTTGGGATCAGCAAATCGTTCCGGTTTAAATTCTTCAGCATCTGTTCCCCATGCATGTGGATCCCGATGTAATACTGGCAATAAAATATTAACAACATCTCTTCGTTTAAGCGGATACTTACCTGCTAATAAAGTATCTTCCTTTGCGTATAAAGAAAAAAGAGGGGCTGTCGGCCAGAGCCTTAACGATTCATTTAAAATCATTCGAATATACTTTAATTGTCGGACCTGTTGATAAGTCGGAATCGGACTTGTAAGCACCTGGTCGACCTCTTCATAAGCCTTTGCCAGAACTTCTGGATGTTTCATTAAATAGTAGAGGGCGAAGGAGAGTAAACCGCTTGTAGTTTCATGTCCGGCAATCAAAAATGTAATAATTTGATAGCGGATATTTTCATCGCTAAGTTTTTCTCCCGTTACCGGATCTGCACAAATTAACATTCGGGATAGCAGGTCTTCCGCTTCGTGGCTGTCACTCTTTTTCCGTTCTTCAATAATCCGGTCCACAAGAGAAAACATATATTCGATGTCACGATTAAACTGCCGCTTTTTCTTTATCATCAGTTTGTCCTGAACCCCAAGTCGGTTACTTTGATTCATTGCCTCATCAAGGGCACGGCCCATACTTTTAATAAAACGATGCGGCTTTTCTCGATAGAAACTATTAAACCGATAATTGAAACCGCATAAGCCGATGGTATCAAGTGTAAGCCTTGTCATATCTTCAGGTACATTAATACGATCATCCGAATTAAGACGTGACCATTTTTGGACAAGCTGTAGGGCAATGTCAACCATCATCGAATGATAGCCTTTCATCGCACTTTGACTAAAACTCGGAAGAAGGATATTATGGGCCTTCCGCCAGTTCTCCTCTTTTGTCCAGCTTGTAAAAAGACCATCGCCTGAAAACGCTCTTACTTTTTGTAAAGGAGCATTGACCAGTTTATCAAACCGGGATTCATCGGCTGCATCTTCGACTAATTCGGCTGAGGATATAAAGATTCCTGTACCTGTAGGGAATTTAAGTTTAAAAATGGGTCCGTACTCATAGGAAAGTTTCATGATGGATTGAGATGGTTGATGTAAATCTAGCTGTGGAAGATTGCCAAGCGGGCCATAGGTTTTTGGTTGTGGAATAATACCAATAGCAGTAGTTACCATTAATAATGAAACCTCTCTTTCATATAAAACATCATTGTTATAAAATTTATAATATTAAAATAATATTTTAGATGATTATATCATGAATAACATATTAATATAAGATATTAAAAAATAAAATTAATGACAAAATTCTACATGAATTTCTAAAGTTGACAAAAATCTACACTTTGAGAGGTTTAAAAATATTGTAAAATTAACGATTGTTTGGCAAGAATAAATAAAAAAATACAAAGTTCCTTGAAGGATTATTATTTTAACAGAGTAATTATGTGAATTAGGTAAGAATTCATATTAGAAGTAGAGACACAGGTAATTTTTATTGTTATGATTTCTTTGTATTTATTGTTTTTATTAAAAAGGAGACAGACAGACATGGTCGCAAACAGAACGGAACAGGATTTCTTAGGAAAAAAAGAAATTCCAAAGGATGCTTATTATGGAATTCAAACACTTAGGGCGGTTGAGAACTTTCCGATAACTGGCTATTCCATACACGAAGAATTAATAAAAGCGCTTGCTATGATAAAAAAAGCCGCGGCAATTGCCAATATGAATACTAAGAGGTTATATTCCGGACTCGGTGAAGTGATTTGTCAAGCAGCCGATGAAGTCATTGCAGGGAAGTGGAATGACCAATTTATTGTAGACCCGATTCAAGGCGGGGCAGGCACTTCCATGAATATGAATGCAAATGAAGTGATTGCTAATCGTGCACTTGAATTGCTCGGACATGAAAAGGGAGCCTATATTCACTTAAGTCCTAATACACATGTCAATATGTCGCAATCAACAAACGATGTTTTTCCAACAGCCATCCACATTGCAACTTTAAAATTACTTGAAAAATTACTTATAACGATGAATGATATGCTCAAGGTCTTCAAGGAGAAGGCTAAGCAATTTGAAAATGTAATAAAAATGGGACGTACCCATTTGCAGGATGCCGTTCCCATTCGCCTCGGTCAAGAATTTGAAGCATACTCCCGTGTAGTAGAACGAGATATAAAAAGGATCTCTCATTCTAAAGATCATCTATACGAAGTCAACATGGGTGCTACAGCGGTGGGTACAGGCTTAAATGCGGACCCTAGATATATTAAAGATGTCGTAACTCATTTAGCGGACATTAGCGGGCTGCCGTTGATTAATGCAGAACATCTTGTCGATGCAACCCAAAATACCGATGCTTATACTGAAGTTTCGGCTGCATTAAAAGTATGTATGATGAATATGTCAAAAATAGCCAACGATTTACGTCTCATGGCTTCAGGTCCGCGTGCTGGTCTTGGGGAAATTAGTTTGCCGCCCCGCCAGCCTGGGTCTTCTATTATGCCAGGAAAAGTGAATCCGGTGATGCCAGAGCTTATTAACCAGATAGCTTTTCAGGTGATAGGAAACGACCATACTATTTGTCTGGCTTCGGAAGCCGGTCAGCTTGAACTGAACGTCATGGAACCTGTATTAGTTTTTAACTTGCTTCAATCAATAAGTATAATGAATAATGGTTTCCGTTCTTTTACGGACTTCTGCTTGAAGGGAATCGAAGCTAACGAGGCACGTTTAAAAGAGTATGTCGAAAAGAGTGTTGGTATTATTACGGCAGTTAACCCACATTTAGGTTATGAAGTAGCAGCAAGGATTGCCAGAGAAGCTATTGTCAGCGGAAAATCTGTCCGTGATTTATGTTTGCAGCATGATGTACTTACAGAAGAGGAATTAGATCTTATTTTAAATATTTTTGAAATGACCAAACCAGGCATTGCTGGTGCTGCCCTATTAGATAGGGATTAAAAATATAAGCCTTCATTCCAAAAGGAGTGAAGGCTTTTTTGGTTTTAAAAGAATAACGGAATGTAAACGTAACAAATGTTAACAATAAGAGTGATATACAACAAATAATATTGTAAAGGATGGTGTACAAAAATGGACACTTTTTTACTCCTGATGACCCTCGTTTCGATTGTTATCGTTGTCCTAGGCGTATCTTTATTTAAATGGCATGCATTTATCAGTTTGTTAGTAGCCAGCTTGTTTTTAGCGTTGGTATCAGGATTATCACTTGATAAAATTGTGGCAGCTTATGAAACAGGTGTGGGTGGTGTCTTAGGACATTTAATCGGGATCTTGGCTCTAGGAACGATTTTAGGAAAGATGTTGGCGGACTCTGGTGCGGGTATGCAAATTGCTGAATACTTTATCCGTGTCTTTGGTGTAAACAAACTGCCATGGGCTATGATGCTTTCAGGTTTTATTATTGGTATTCCTGTATTTTTTGAGGTAGGGATTTTAATTTTATTACCTTTAGTCATTTCGATTCATAAGTCATCCAAACAAAACATTTTATTAATAGCCCTTCCATGTATTGCAGGGTTATCAATTGTCCATGGACTCGTACCGCCGCATCCAGGGGCATTGGCAGCCATTAGTATCTACAAGGCGAATCTAGGCAAGGTCCTTTTATATTCGTTAATCATCGCTATTCCAGCCGTTATTATCGCAGGTCCTTTGTTTGCGATGTGGGTTAACAAACGTGTTGTTCCAGCAGGGGAACCGGAATTAATCCGTATTACTACAAGGGCTAAAGATTTACCTGGAACAGGGATTTCTTTTTTTATTATCCTTTTACCCGTGTTACTGATGATTCTATCCGCAGTCGCACCCTATTTGGGATTAACGGCAGGGATTGCGAAAATTCTCATTTTCATTGGCAGTCCTATTATCGCCCTTTTAATCTCAGTCTTTGTCGCTTATTATTTCCTTGGCATGCAAAAAGGTATGAATAAGGAAGCTATTAAAAAGTTGACGGAAGAATGTTTACTGCCAGTAGGTTCGATCGCATTAATTATTGGTGCTGGCGGGGGATTTAAACAAATCTTAATTGAAAGTGGAGTAGGAGATACGATTGCAAGAATGGCAGAGAACTTGTCATTATCACCACTCGTATTAGCTTTTTTAATAGCAGGTTTAATTCGTATCGCTACGGGATCAGCGACGGTCGCTTTAACTACAGCAGCAGGGATTGTTTCTCCTGTAGTTGCCGGAATGCCTGATGTAAATCTAGAATTACTAGTTATTGCCACAGGAGCAGGCTCACTCATGTTTTCACACGTCAACGATGCCGGTTTCTGGATGGTAAAAGAATATTTAGGATTAACTGTTCCAGAAACCTTCAGAACTTGGACAGTCTTAGAAACCATCCTCTCATTTGTAGCGTTTGGAGGAGCGCTTCTCCTAAATATATTGTTATAAGAGAAACACAAAAAGGGCAATATTGCCCTTTTTGTGTTTTGTCAGGTAAATCAATCCTTCTCTTTTTCCTTCTTTTTATCTGATTTTCGCTCGCTCAAGGAACGATAGATTTGTGTATACATACTGCCCTGCTCGATATTTTCCAAGAAGAAAGGACCAATAAGCTCCAAGTATTCTTCATCTTCAAACATTTTCATATTTTGTAATTCCATCTCAGCTAAACCTTCATAAACAGACAAAAGGGCATATGTATGATCCTCTCCAGATACCGGTGTTAAAATTTCCACCTTGTGATTATAATTTTCCATTCTAAACTTCTTTATCTCCCTTAAATTATCAATACCTTCTTTAAATTTATCTTGTTTAATGACAAACGTCTGATGTACATAAACAGACATTTAAGCACCTCCAAAAAAATGAAAAAACCTAAGTATTACTATTTACCTTTCTCATATTTTTATTCTTAGTTTTTAGTGCAAAAAATTTTTAGAAATTGAAGAAAAAGTAATCCTAAATCCATGATAAAAGTGATAAAATGAACCCATGCTTTGATAAATAATACAGGAAATGGTAAAAAATATGGGATAATAAGGATATAATGAGTGAAACTAAATTTGTTACTGATCGTCAAATAATATATTAATAGGTTAAGTAAAAAACTATATAAAAGGAAAAGATGGGGGAAAATGAGAAAGTTTAGTAGAATTGTAACTTTTCTTTTAGCAGGAAGTTTAGTGGGGTTAACTGGTTGTGCTGTACAGACAACGAAGGAAAAAGAAGCAAAGGCAGCGGGTCATCAGCAAAGTCAACAAGAGAAACAAGTTAAGACAGAGAAGAAGAAAGTTGAAAAAACGATTTATGTAAAAATAGTCGATCCAAATACAAAAAGTATAATTAAAACAATCAAACCCAAGGATATGGGATTTGGAACGGATAATGATAAATATAATGCCGAATTAGCTGTATTAACAAGAGAGTTAGCAAGAGGAACAAAAGATACTCCAGGGTATGATAAAAGAATGATCCTTGATAAGTTAGATGCAAACGGACTACTTATAAAGGGGAGACCTCAAACCATCCTGGATGAGGAAGAACTGACAGAAAAAATTATCCAAGCCTCGTTAAAAGGAGGAAAGGTAGAAATCCCCCTGTATGTTACAGCAAGCGGCTACAAGCAGGAGGAGGCAGCACAATTAGGACAAGTCGTAGTAGCATCCTATACCACACACTTTAATAGTGGGATGCCAGGAAGGACAAAAAACATTGAATTATCGGCAAAGGCCATCAATAATATCATTATCGGAGCAGGCGATTCCTTTTCCTTTAATACAACGGTCGGGCCAAGTGATGCTGAGCATGGATACCAACCTGCACCGGAAGCTCTTAACGGAAAGTTAGTCGATGGAATCGGCGGTGGGATTTGCCAAACATCTTCCACTTTGTATAACGCGATTGATAAATTAACGGTTAGTTATATTGAAAAACATCATCATTCCCTGCATGTTGGCTATGTGCCGACTGGAAGAGATGCAACAGTTTCTTACGGCGGCAAAGATTTCCGCTTTAAAAATACTACCGGTGTACCACTGATGCTTAAAGCGATTGTAAGGAAAGGGACCATCACAGTAGAAGTGAGGACAGCAAAGATATATCTAAATCAGGTGGAAAGAAGATAGAAAAAACTCCCTGCTTATGATCCGGTCAAAGGCAGGGAGTTTTTTTACTGCATTTCTTCCCAATCTGCGTAATGGCCGCTGCCTTGGCATCCTGGGCATTCAAATGAATTAAAATAGGCAAACTCATTATATGGATACACGGTATATCCTCTGCCCTCACAATCTGGGCATTTGCCTTGCTCCTTCATAGTGGAGACATGATTTTGGTATCTAGCCTCTTTCCATTGATTAAATGAATTGAGCAGTCCCATTTTCTTCACCTCATCATTTTTCTTCTTAGTATGGGGGAAAAATGGAATATTTATGCTTGCATGTTTTTATATCAAAAAGGGGATTACTTAGTAGGTTGTTGATATATATAATTTTGCTTCTGGTATAGTATATGAAAAAACTCCCCAGGTAGTGAGTCTTTCGTTTCAATGCTTGTACTAAATTATTATATAAAAATAAAAAATATAACGAACTCTAGGATGTTGGTATCCTAGAGTTCGTTATATTTATACATTGGCTTTAGGTATTAACTTCTAAATTTAATTTTTTCAATCGGTATTGCAAGCTTTGACGGCTCAACCCAAGTAATTTAGCAGTCTTGGAAATATTAAAATCATTTTTCTTGAGGACATGTTCAACATAGGTTTTTTCAAATACCTCCATTTGCTCCTTTAAAGGTACTGTTACATCTCCATTATCTTTCATAAAGGTTTCAACCGTTGATAAGGGCATCATACGTTCTTTCATCTGCATTTTATTGCGATACTGGTACGGTAAATGACGGTACATGATTAAATCTTCTCCATCCATCATAATATTCATGGCGGCTTCAATAATATGCTCCAGTTCACGAACATTTCCGTGCCAATCATATTCAAAGAATGACAGTTTAACCTCTTCTGATAAGCCCTTTACCCGCATTTGAAAACGCTCATTGTATTTTTCAATAAAATGTTCCACAAGTAATGGTATATCTTCTTTTCGGTCTTTTAATGGCGGAACAAAGATCGTTACCACTCCAAGTCGATAATATAAGTCTTTTCGCATCCGATTATTAGCTACTGCATCAATCGGATCTTCATTCATATTAGCAATGACTCTGACATCAACAGAGGTTTCCTTTGTATCCCCGATTCGTTTTATCGTTTTTTCCTGAAGTACTCGCAGCAGCTTTGCCTGGAGATTTAAATTAAGGGAGTTAATTTCATCAAGCAGCAATGTGCCTCCATTGGCTTGTTCAAATAATCCAGGAGTATCCACAGCTCCAGTGAATGCCCCGCGTTTGGTCCCGAACAGGAGACTCTCGATTAAGTTATCTGGTAAGGCTGCGCAATTCTGTGAAATAAAGGGTCCTGATAACCGCCCACTTCCATTATGAATACTTTGGGCAAAAAGTTCTTTTCCCGTTCCTGTATCTCCAACAATTAAAACATAGGAGGATGTTCTGGTGGCGCGCTTTGCCGATTCAATCACCTCTTGAATGGCCGCACTGTTCCCAATAATATTATCGAAGGTATACTTTGAGGACCCCTTATTCATATTGCCTTTGATTAAGCGTTCAAGCTTTGTGACATCATTAGCAATTTCAACCGCACCATGAAGCTTATTCTCTGAATAGATCGGAATGGTGTTATTAATGGTCGTAATTTCTCGACCCTTATTGTTAAAATACGTTTGTTTAACGTTATTCGTTTCTTTGCCTTCTTGAAGTGCTTTAACTAGAGTACTTGATTGGTCATCTTTAAACATAAATACATCTAGCAGATTTTTATCCATAACATCCTGAAAATCCATAGCTTCCATTTGCATCATTTTTTTATTGTAGATGATCGTTTTACCTGTATCATCGACGGCGTGAACTCCGACATCGATCTCATCCAATATTCGTTTATACATTTTTGTTAGAAAAAGTAAATCATTTTTTGATTTTTCCATCATTTTAATACCCCTTGTTTTTCCTCTATGCATCTATTTAAACAAAGAAAACCACTTAACGCAAAATAATTTTGCTTTTTTTGTTAAAAAAATAATTTATGTGCAAAAAAATTTGGCTGTTTATAACGTTAAAAAGCTATTAAACTGCAAAAATATAATTGGCACAGAAATTGCATTATACTTTAATGAAAAATAAAAGGGGGAAAAACCATGTATCCATACTCACATGAACCATTCACTAATTTTGCAGAAGAAAAAAATATACAGGAATTTAAAGAGGCTCTTGCCTTCGTTCAAAGCCAACTTGGAAAACACTACCCTGTGATTATTGGTGGAGAATCTATTACAACAGAAGAAAAAATGGTTTCCATTAATCCGGCTAATAAGGAAGAGGTCATTGGAATGGTTTCTATGGCAAATCAAGAATTAGCTGAAGAAGCGATGCAGGCTGCTCTAACTGCATTTGAATCTTGGAAAACATGGAAACCAGAGCATCGTGCCAATATCCTTTTCCGCGCTGCAGCGATATTGCGCCATCGTAAACATGAATTTTCTAGCTATCTTGTAAAAGAAGCGGGGAAGCCGTGGAAGGAAGCAGATGCAGATACCGCAGAAGCTATTGATTTCCTCGAGTTTTATGCTAGACAAATGCTAAGTATCAAAGAAGGCATACCAGTTCAAAGCCGTTTCGGTGAATTTAATCAGTACAGCTATATTCCGCTAGGAGTTGGAATTATCATCTCTCCATTTAACTTCCCGTTAGCGATTATGGCGGGTACAACAGTCGCTGCCATTGTAACTGGAAACACTGTCCTGTTAAAGCCGGCAAACTCGACACCTATTGTGGCTGCTAAATTTGTAGAGCTAATGCATGAGGCAGGTATTCCAAATGGAGTTTTAAACTTTGTACCAGGCAGTGGGTCTCAAATCGGTGATTACTTAGTAGATCATTCAAAAACTCGTTTTGTTTCGTTTACCGGTTCCCGTGAGGTAGGATGCCGTATTTATGAACGGGCTGCAAAGGTAAATCCAGGACAAATTTGGCTAAAACGTGTAATCGCTGAAATGGGAGGAAAAGACACGGTTGTGGTTGATCATGATGCTGATTTAGATCTTGCTGCAGCTTCTATTGTATATTCAGCCTTTGGCTACTCTGGTCAAAAATGTTCAGCTGGATCCCGTGCAGTCGTTCATCAAGATGTTTATGATGTAGTCCTTGAAAAGGCGGTTGCACTAACGAAAACTCTTACTCTAGGCAATCCAGAATTAGAAGATACTTACATGGGACCTGTTATTGATGAGCGTTCATTCAAAAAGATCATGAATTATATTGAAATTGGTAAAGAAGAAGGCAGATTAATGACTGGCGGCGAAGGGGATGAATCCAAAGGGTATTTTATTCAGCCGACCATTTTTGCCGATTTAGATGAGAATGCCCGCCTTATGAAGGAAGAAATCTTTGGACCAGTGGTCACTTTCTGTAAAGCTCAAGATTTTAATCATATGATGAAAATTGCTAACAACACAGACTATGGTCTAACAGGTGCCTTGATTTCAAATGACTGTGAAAATATCGAGAGAGCAAGAGAAGAGTTCCACGTTGGAAATCTTTATTTTAACCGTGTATGTACAGGAGCAATCGTAGGTTATCAGCCGTTTGGCGGATTCAATATGTCCGGAACCGATTCAAAAGCAGGCGGACCAGATTACTTACTACTCCATATGCAGGCAAAAACAACATCAGAAATGCTCTAGGATTGTAACGGGGAGGGCATAATCATCGCTCTCCTAGAATAAAGGGGGAAAAACATAATGACGATCACAACTAAAACAACCGAAATCATAGAACAAACAAATAAATTTGGTGCTAATAACTATCATCCTCTGCCAATCGTAATTGCGAAAGCAGAAGGGGTATGGGTTGAAAGTCCAGAAGGTAATCGCTATATGGATATGTTAAGTGCTTATTCTGCAGTGAACCAGGGGCACCGCCATCCGAAAATCATTCAAGCGCTAAAAGACCAAGCAGACAAGGTAACACTTACTTCTCGTGCCTTCCACAATGACCAGCTGGGTCCATGGTATGAAAAGATTTGTAAATTAACGAATAAAAATATGGCGCTTCCGATGAATACGGGGGCTGAAGCGGTCGAAACCGCTCTAAAAGCCGCCCGCCGCTGGGGCTATGATGTAAAAGGGATTGCTGAGAATCAAGCTGAGATTATTGCTTGTACAGGTAACTTCCATGGCCGGACAATGGGAGCGGTGTCATTATCCTCTGACCCAGAATATAAGCGCGGATTTGGTCCAATGCTTCCTGGTATTAAATTAATTCCATATGGAGACCTAGAGGCATTGAAGGGCGCGATTACTCCGAATACAGCGGCATTTTTAATGGAGCCTATTCAAGGGGAAGCAGGAATTATTTTACCTCCCGAAGGATTCTTAAAACAAGCCTCTGACTTGTGTAAAGATAATAATGTATTATTTATTGCCGATGAAATTCAAGTTGGTTTAGCACGTACAGGTAAAATGTTTGCCTGTGACTGGGAAAATGTTGCACCTGACATGTTAATTTTAGGAAAAGCTCTTGGAGGCGGAGTTTTCCCCATTTCCTGTGTAGTAGCAAACTCCGATGTATTGGGAGTGTTTAATCCAGGTTCACACGGTTCTACTTTTGGCGGAAACCCTCTTGCGTGTGCCGTTTCACTTGCTGCTTTAGATGTAATCGAGGAGGAGCGTTTAGCAGAACGCTCGCTTGAATTAGGTAAGTATTTTCTTGAACAGTTAAAAGCGATCGAGACTCCGATTATTAAAGAAATTCGCGGGAAAGGTTTGTTTATCGGAGTGGAATTAACCGAAGAAGCAAGACCTTATTGCGAACAATTAAAAGAAGCAGGGTTATTATGCAAAGAAACCCATGATACAGTTATTCGCTTTGCGCCCCCACTGATTATAAAGAAAGAAGAGATTGATTGGGCTATTGAGAAGATTCAGACCGTTTTATCATAAAACTAAAACTCTATCAGAATAAGGGGTGGCATAGATGGCTGCTAATCGAATGGTTGAAGAAATGTCAAAGGAACAACAAAAAGAACAAGAGTCGTTAAATTTGTTTTACTCCACGCAAACAGTCATTCAAAAAGCATTGAATAAGTTAGGATATACAAACGAAATGTATGAGCTGCTAAAGGATCCACTTCGAGTATTAACCGTTCGGATACCTGTACGGATGGATGACGGGACAGTTCAAGTATTTACTGGCTACCGTTCACAGCATAATGATGCCGTAGGACCAACAAAGGGTGGTGTCCGCTTCCATCCTGAAGTGGATGAAGAAGAAGTCAAGGCATTGTCTATTTGGATGAGTTTAAAGTGTGGTATTACCGACCTTCCATATGGCGGCGGTAAAGGTGGAATCATATGCGATCCAAGAAAAATGTCATTTAGAGAGCTAGAAAGATTAAGCCGCGGTTATGTAAGGGCAATCAGCCAAATTGTTGGGCCAACGAAAGATATTCCTGCCCCAGATGTATATACGAATTCGCAAATCATGGCATGGATGATGGATGAGTACAGTCGTTTACGTGAGTTTGACTCACCGGGATTTATTACAGGTAAACCTCTTGTCCTGGGCGGTTCAAAGGGCCGGGAAACAGCAACTGCAGCTGGTGTGACTATCTGTATTGAAGAGGCAGTTAAAAAGAAGGGCATGGAATTAAAAGGTTCACGCGTTGTGATTCAAGGGTTTGGTAATGCCGGAAGTTATCTTGCTAAATTTTTGCACGACGCTGGGGCAAAGGTTATAGCTGTTTCTGATGTGTATGGCGGTGTTTACGAACCAAACGGCCTCGATATTGATTACTTACTTGATCGAAGAGACAGCTTTGGGACTTTCTCGCAATTATTCAAAGACACTATTACAAACCAAGAACTCTTGGAGTTAGATTGTGACATTCTTGTTCCTGCGGCTATTTCAAACCAGATTACTTCGCAAAATGCTGCAAATATTAAGGCTTCTATAGTGGTGGAAGCGGCAAATGGACCAACCACACTTGAGGCAACGTCGATCTTAACGGATCGAGGCATTCTGCTTGTTCCAGATATAATGGCAAGTGCTGGCGGTGTTACAGTTTCTTATTTTGAATGGGTCCAAAACAATCAGGGGTATTATTGGTCTGAAGAAGAGGTAGAAGAAAAGCTTGCAAAGGTAATGATTAAATCCTTTAATACAATTTACGAAACAGCTAAGGCACACCAAGTGGATATGCGTTTAGCGGCATACATGGTTGGGATAAAAAAAGTAGCAGAAGCCTCAAGCTTCCGTGGTTGGGTATAAAGAATGAATATCGCTTTGTCTATATGAAATCAAATAAGGAGTGGAGAAAGTGCCAAGGTGCGAAGAAACAATTTACTGTCCTTGTTCCGGGACCGTTGAGAAAGTTCTTACTGAGAAAAATAACCATGTATATGAATGGGAGAAGCTGTTTTTAATTAAGGCTTCCAACGGTAATATGGTGGAGATTTCTGTAGGCATTAGCGGACATATTACTTCTTTGAAGGTGAAGGACGGCCAAAAAGTTGATGTGGAAACTGCCCTGGCAGTCATTAAAGATGATTTGCTTATAACCGGCAGTGATTAAAATAATTGTCCCCTAGCCATTCAGGTGGAAAGTTATTGAAAGCGCATTCTTGATTAAAAGAAGGGGGAAATTGAATGAATTTACAGGAAAATAGTTCAACTCATGAGTTGAAAAGGACGATGAAGACACGGCATTTATTTATGATTTCTTTAGGAGGGGTCATTGGATCTGGGCTTTTCTTGGGGTCTGGTTATACAATTAGCCAAGCCGGTCCAATGGGCGCTATTTTATCCTATGTTGTCGGCGGATTTATAATGTTTTTAACCATGCTTTGTTTAGGTGAATTATCAGTTGCTATGCCGGTTTCAGGCTCCTTCCAAACCTATACGACTAAATTTATTGGTCCCGGGACAGGTTTTGCTCTTGGATGGCTCTATTGGTTAGGATGGTCCGTCACTGTTGCATTAGAGTTACTCTCAGCAGGTCAGCTTATGCAAAGATGGTTTCCTGCTTCACCTGTTTGGATATGGTGTGCTATTTTTGCTATTGTTCTATTTTCACTTAATGCGTTATCTGCACGAGCGTTTGGCGAAACAGAATTTTGGTTTTCGAGTATAAAAATTTTCGCTATCTTAGCGTTTATTGTCCTTGGCGGAGCAGCGATGTTTGGCTTGATCCACATGAAGGGCGGGCAGGCAGCACCATTTTTAACAAATTTCACATCCCATGGCCTGCTGCCACATGGATTTACAGCCTTACTTATTACAATGATTACTGTAAACTTCTCGTTTCAAGGAACGGAATTAATTGGTATAGCAGCAGGTGAAAGTGAAGAGCCTGAGAAAACCATCCCGCGATCAATCAAACAAACGGTTTGGCGTACACTATTTTTCTTTGTCTTAGCTATTTTTGTTTTAGCCAGTTTAATTCCGATGAAACAAGCTGGAGTGGTGGAAAGCCCGTTCGTTGTCGTGTTTGACAGCATTGGTATTCCATATGCAGCAGACCTTATGAACTTTGTCATCTTAACAGCCTTACTTTCTGTTGCGAATTCAGGACTTTATGCTGCAACACGTATGCTTTATGCGATGTCCAAGGAGAAGATGGCAAGCAGAAGACTAACAAAGGTCAATAAGCAAGGTGTTCCATTTAATGCTCTCGTTTTAACGATTGGAATTGCCTTATTATCTCTATTATCTGGATTTTTTGCAGAAGAAACCGTCTTTGTATGGCTGCTTTCCGTTGCGGGACTAGGCGCACAAGTAGGCTGGATATCCATTACGGCTTCACAAATTGCTTTTCGTAAAAAATTCATTCGTGAGGGAGGAAATGTGGAGGATTTAAAATTTAGAACACCGCTTTATCCTATCCTTCCGCTTATTGGATTAACATTAAACTGTCTTGTTTTGGCCAGTTTAGCCTTTGATTCAGAACAGCGTCTTGCCCTTTATTTAGGAGTTCCATTTGTCGTGGCCTGTTATATAATTTATCATTTAAGAATTAAGAAGTATCGTGAATTGGATGGAGGAGCCGAACAAGAATTAAATCTTAATGAAAATAAAAAAATGATCATTTAACCAAAACAAAAACGTTTGGATTTGTCCAAACGTTTTTGTTTTGGGATAAAGTCACTGAAACGTTAGATACTAAACATGAGGTGATAAAAATGAAAGATTGGAATGAACAAGCCGCACCAAATAACAATCTATCTCCAAAAACCCTAAAAACAGGAGAGTTTACAGGGAAATTGGCAGGACACGAATTTTCGGAAGAATTATCTGACGGCGGAGAACGCGACCAAGTGATCCAAAGACAGAAAAAGAATGTAAAAATGAAATAATTAGTGGCGATTTTTTAATCGCCACTTTTATTTTTTGAAAATGTAAAAAATCACCTTTACAATGGAGGAAATTAACTGTAGAATTTCTATGTACCTAAAAATTCTAGGTAGGTGAGAAAATGTTTAATCGCGAATTGGTAAAGGGGAGTACATCCTTAATTTTGCTTCAATTACTAAACGAGCGTGATATGTATGGCTATGAATTAGTAAAAGAACTAGAAATGCGTAGTAATAATGGTTTGAGCGTTAAAGAAGGAACGTTATACCCTGCCCTCCATAAGCTTGAAAAGCAGGAGTACATTGAGTGTTACTGGGTGGAGCAAGAAAAGGGACCAGCACGTAAATACTACCGGATTACTAGTGCTGGCCATAAATTGTTAGGTGAAAAGACACGTGAATGGCAGGATTTTGTTCAAGTAATGAACAAGGTAATAGGGAGAAGCAAGCATGGAACGGCCGAAGAGTGATTTTCTAAAACAATTAAAATATGGGTTGGGGAGTCATCAAGATAAAGAGAGTATCCTCCTTGAATATGAGGCCCATATTGATGAAATTCTTTTAGAATCGTCCGATTGTTCAAACGAAGATCAGATGATGGAAAGGATTATATTAAGGCTTGGAAACCCCGCAGAGATTGCAGATATGTGGAAAGAGGAGTTGTCAGTAACTCCAAGTAATATGAAATGGTTATTCATTTTACTAAATATCGTCTTTTTTGGTGGTGGCAGTGTTTTAACACTGGCACACAATCTTTACGAATGGAAGTGGTTAACGGCCGTTTGGGACAACTTGACCGCTGTTCCGACTCTGATTGCCTTTCTGTACATGTTCTTTTGGGCCTTCCTTGGTTATGAAATTGGAAAAGGCTTTGGTCATGGCGGGAGGACATTACTAAAAAAAACATTCCTGCTTTCTTTGATTCCGAACTTATTATTGATGTTTCTAACACTTTTTGAAATCATCCCACATTCCTGGTTTGCTCCGCTGCTTACCAGAACTTTTATTATTGCTTGTATCATTTTTACGATTATTCTTTACCCAGTAAGCTGGCTTGGTTACCGCTGGGGAAGAAAGGCTTCGATATGAGCAGTTTTTTTTGCTTGTATACCTAGTAAAACTATATATATAGAATTTCTATATAAAAAGAGAGGGATAAACAATGAAAATGAAAGTAAACAAGAATGATTGGCTCTTTTTAGTCGTATGCTTACTGCTTGGAATTTTAGCGGAGGAATCGTTTTTTCGAGGTATAATTGGGATTTCTTATCTTGTATTTATCACAGCGTTTTATGCGGTATTTTTTATGCGGTATCGTCTTTTCCCGTTTTCCCATCAACGTTTTGGCTACCTTGTTGTTATTTGTATATGGCTATTGGCGGCAGGGTATGTACTAAATGAAAATATCCTTTTTTATATCTTAAATATTGCAGCGATACCAGGATTGGTTATATTTCATCTTGTGCTGGTAACCAGTCCGAAAAATTTCAAATGGAACCAGCCGGCTTTTATACTTTATATTTTTTCTAGGATTATTGCTGCATTAAAATATAATGCTGCATTTACAGGCGCAATTGGTAAATTAGCAAAGAAGGATGTAGCTGATAATAGAATAATAATTTGGAAAAAAATATTGATTGGTGTGGTCATTTCATTACCAGTATTGGTTGTGGTTTTAAGACTATTAATGACGGCAGATAGCCAGTTTGCCCTGCTGGTAGGGGATATTCCTGATTTGTTTCGGATTGTGGATGCAGAAGGAGTATTTAGATTCATTGTAGTTGTCATTGCAATGAGTGCTTTTTTTGGCCTGATGCAAGTCCTTTATATAAAACAAGTCACCGTCATGAAAAAGCAAGAATGGCAGGCCCCTTTAAAGCTTGATACGGTTATATCCATCACCGTCCTGGTGTTGATCAATATAGTCTATATCCTTTTTACCATCGTCCAATTTAAGTATTTTTTCAGTGGCAGCCTCCAAGGGGATTATACTTACGCTGAGTACGCCAGAAAAGGGTTTTTTGAACTGCTTTTTGTTACATTAATCAATTTATCCATTACTATTGTTGTCCTATCCTTGGGAGACAGCGGAAAAAATGGAATTAGGATAATGAGGCAGGTCTTGCTAACTATACTCGTCCTAACAAGTGCAGTGATGCTCAGCTCCGCCTTCTTACGTTTAAGTATGTATGAGGATGCCTATGGCTTTACTTTCACAAGGGTCTTAGTGCATTCATTTATGATTTTTCTAGTTGTCATATTTACGTATACATTAGTGAAAATTTGGGTTGAAAAACTTTCACTGTTTCATTTTTATTTTATAACTGCATTAATTTACTACACAGCCATTAGCATAATTGATTTAGACAAAATGGTAGTGAAAGAAAATATCAACCGATATGAAGAAACCGGTAAAATAGATGCCTATTATCTAGGGAGTTTATCCTCTACAGGGGTTCTGGGGTTAATTCAACTATATGAACAGGGAGAAAACATTCCACATTTAGAAACCATCTTACGTAATAAACAAATGGATGTACAAAGGGAAAATTCTACATGGCAAGGGTATAATTTTAAAAGAGAACAAGCTTCTCAAAAATTAAAAGGACTACAATTCAAGTAAGTATCGAAGCATGCAAGTAATGTGCATGCTCTTTAAATTCCATTATATAACAATATTAAATTGAATATTGGGAAAAATAGGTTACAATTGAAAATGGGAGAAATATTCCAAAATTTTACGGATAGTTAACATGCTAATTTTTAGAGATGGGGGAAGAGATGAAACGGGCTTTGCGTGTTTTCATAAGATTAGTGTTAATTCTAGCAAGTTTACTATTTGTCTTTAATTTACCTTCCTTGTTAGGTATAGGAAAAGACAGGGTGCAAATAAATATACATACCTTTTGGGGGAGTGTAAGATCCGATTTTCATAGACTGATTACTATAAGTGACCCTAAATATTGGGAATTCCTTCATACAGTAGATATGGTTGAAAGCTATCGATATACC
Source organism: Neobacillus cucumis (assembly GCF_002860255.1). Lineage (GTDB taxonomy): Bacteria > Bacillota > Bacilli > Bacillales > Cytobacillaceae > Neobacillus > Neobacillus cucumis_A. The sequence continues at coordinate 240,817 of NZ_PGVE01000028.1, read as the reverse complement.
ATGACCCTTTTATTACTGAGTTTATCATTGATTATTATTTTGGCTATCGGCCTTGCCTTTGTTGTGGTCTTATCTTCTGCTAGAGTGAGGAACCTATTAAAAAATGTGATTAACTTTTTCGAAGGTGTTCCTGATTTACTTATTATTTTCTTATTTATGTTTTTGGTTGTCACCCTTTATAAGACCACAGGTTTAAAGTTCTTGCAGCTATATGGAATTTTTGGTAAAAAGCCGTATTTCGTACCCGTAATAACTGTATCTTTTTTACCTTTATTCTTAATGTTACAGTTTCTAATAAAAGTTATTACTGAGGAACAAAGTCAGCCTTATGCGGAGTATGCTAAAGCAAAAGGAATTGGGCAGATACGGGTCCTATTAGTCCATATCATGCGTAATATTTTTCCCCTTGCTTTTATACAATTAAGGACTATTGTCTGGGTCTTATTATCAAATATTTATTTAGTAGAATTTATTTTTAATATTAATGGGTTTAATCAACAATTATTAAAAGTAGTGCTTCTCGGTGGAAATATAACTACGCTTGTCATCTTTATATTCATGTTAACCATTCCATTACTGATTATTGAGTCAATTGGCTGGTTACTATCCAAGATGATTAAAGGAAGGGCGAAAGTAAGCATATGAGAAAGTATCCAAAAACAGTGATTGGTTCTGCTATCCTATTAGCCCTTTTATTGCTTAGCCTGTTATACCCTTATTATGGTCCCAAGGATTTTAATCACAAGATCATTGTTACAAATGAACAGGGAGATGTTATTGGTAGAGCCCCATTTCCCCCATCTGAAAAACATTTGCTCGGAACCGATCGAAATGGAGAGGACTTGCATCTGCTGTTACTATATGGTGCGAAATTTACTCTAATCACGGCTTTTGGCGTAGCTTTAATAAGAGTTGTTTTGGGAGGGGCTCTAGGGCTGTTTCTATCAATAGGGGTCCCTTATTTAAAAAGTTATATCCAGGATGTTTTTATTATTTTTCGTTATATACCGGCCATCCTCTTAGGACTGATTTTAATGATGCCGATTGCTGGTGAATTTAATGATGTTGCGATTTTTTCTATCGTTACTTATCAAATAATTATTCTCGTTATTATTGGAATCCCATCGGTAACCATGTTTGCTTCAGATGTGACGGATGATTTATTAAAGACGAACTATGTGCAAAGTTCCTACTTAATGGGGGCTAGCAAATGGCATATTATCAGGCGTCAATTGATGCCCCATCTCCGTTCGTACGGGTTACTATTTACGGTTCAGCAGATTATCAGCACACTGCATATTACGATGCAGCTTGGGCTATTCGGGATGTTTTTGGGAGGCCGTAATCGGGCGGGAATTATGGGTTATGATGAACCGCCAAAACCCGCAACAATATCGAATGAGTGGGCTGGTTTGATTGGTCAAAACTTCAGTGAGTTTATGCGTGCCCCTTGGGCTATCCTTACGCCAATCATTGCCTATTTTCTAGTGATTGTGATTGTGAATATGATAAAAAAAGAATTAGAGGAAAATTTGAATGGTAGAAAAGTATTAAGAAGGTATAAGAATAGGAGAAAGATAAAACAGGATCCAGTCAAACAATCTTCGTGTCCTGACTTTCAATTAGTGGGACAGCTGGAAAAATCATCATAAAAAAGGCAGGGGCTACATTCGACCCTGCCTTAAAAAACTTATTCTCCATTAAACATATCAAAAATTCCTCGCGCAATACTGCCTTCATCTTTTGAACCGCCGCGTGAAGGTGCAGCAGCAAACACTCTGCTGGCTAGTCTGCTAAATGGCAGGGATTGAATCCAAACAGACCCCGGGCCTCTAAGCGTTGCAAAAAATAAGCCTTCGCCGCCGAAAAGGGCAGTTTTAACACCTTTAACAAACTCGATATCATATTGTACATTGCTTGTCATCGCAACCAAACATCCAGTGTCAACCCTCAGCGATTGCCCTGGCAGGAGTTCTTTACGTACAATCGTACCTCCGGCGTGAACGAAACACATCCCGTCGCCCTCAAGCTTTTGCATAATAAAACCTTCACCGCCAAAGAAGCCAACACCGATTTTTCGCTGGAATTCAATACCTACTTGAACACCTTTGGCCGCAGCCAGAAAAGCATCCTTTTGGCAAATGATTTTCCCTCCAAGCTCACTTAAATCCATTGGAATGATCTTTCCAGGGTATGGAGAGGCGAATGAAACATGTCTTTTCCCGGCACCATGATTGGTAAAGGTAGTCATAAACAGGCTTTCACCTGTAATTATTCGTTTTCCTGCACTGAATAATTTACCCATTAATCCGCCGCCGCCGGATCCGTCACCAAATATAGTCTCCATATGTATGTTATCATCCATCATCATAAAGCTTCCTGCTTCGGCCACAACAGTCTCTTGTGGATCAAGCTCGACTTCAACAAACTGCATATCATCGCCATAAATCTTATAATCAATTTCATGGTTATTCATTTAGATTCCTCCACCATTATAAAAATAAATGCCCATATTCATTATAAAAAATTTAGGAAAAAAGTGCTAATTTTAATTGAGACAAAAAAAGCCCGCAACAGGAGCTTCCGTAGATATAAAATAAAAAAGACGCCTGTATATACAGGCGTCTTGCGTATTGAGGCGAAAAACCACACTCCACATTGTGTGCTCCATAAAGGAATGTTTCTCGACTTACACAATTCAGCTCATCGCTTAATCATTATAACACTATAATAACAAGAAAAACAAGCGAAACTTTTTGGGGTAAACTACTTGAATAATACATAGTATTCCGCTATATTCAAATAATCAGATATACAAAAATAATTGATAAGAAGGGTTACTATGTTAATTGACAAGAGGTTCCAGCATTACTCCTTAGGAAGTTTACAAAAAGACCTGCTTTCGGGTTTGATTGTGGGTGTGATTGCGATTCCGCTGGGAATGGCGTTTGCCATAGCATCAGGGGTAAAGCCGGAGTATGGAATCTATACGACCATTGTGGCCGGAATACTTATTTCATTACTTGGAGGCTCAAAATATCAAATTGGTGGACCAACAGGGGCGTTTATTCCTATTTTATTTGGAATTGTTATGACGTATGGTTATGAAAATTTACTTATCGCGGGGTTTATCGCAGGAGTTATTCTAACGCTGATGGGAATTTTTCGATTAGGGTCGCTTATTAAATGGATTCCTAGACCGGTGACGATTGGTTTTACAGCAGGGATCGCTGTAACCATTTTTACTGGACAAATTGCCAGTTTCCTAGGGTTAACTGGGATTAAAAAACATGAAGAGTTTATTTTAAATGTTAAAGAAATCTTTTCTCATTTAAACACAACTAATTTATTTAGTTTGCTCACAGCAGGTATTTGTTTAATGATTGTGTTACTGACTCCGAAAGTGGCACCTAAGGTTCCCGGTCCCCTTATAGGGTTAATCATTTCAACACTTGTTGCTGTACTATTTTATCCTGATCAAGTGGCTACCATTGGAACAGCCTATGGAGAAATTCCTGGTACATTGCCTAAGATTCATATGCCTGATATTAATATGAATATGTTCTTAAAACTTTTGAAGCCTGCGTTCGTAATTGCTATGCTTGGGGGGATTGAATCCCTTCTATCAGCAGTGGTAGCGGATGGTATGACCAACAGCCGCCATAACAGTAATAAGGAGTTGATTGGTCAAGGGATTGCGAACATGGTCACCCCATTATTTGGGGGAATCCCTGCTACTGGGGCATTAGCTAGGACTGCGACCAATATTAAAAATGGAGCAGTTTCCCCGTTCTCTGGTATCACTCATGGGGTTGTTGTCTTCCTTGTCTTATTGTTTTTTGCCCCAAAGGCATCGTATATTCCACTTGCCAGCATGGCACCAATCCTAATGGTGGTTGCATGGAATATGAGTGAACGAAAAGTCTTTGCTCATATTTTAAAAACAAAATCAACGGATTCTATTGTCCTCTTAGTTACGTTTTTACTTACCGTATTTGTAAACTTAACGACAGCAGTAGAAAGTGGGTTAGTGATGTCCGCTATTCTGTTTGTTAAAAGGATGAGTGATGTGACAATTACAGCAAAGGCGTTGCCAAACCCTCAGAATAAACAAGGAAAAGTAGAAACGTCTATGGTAACTGATACCCACGATTGTCCGCAATTTAGTATATTTAATGTGGAAGGTCCATTATTTTTTGGGGCAGCCCAAACCTTTGAAAAGACCATTATGGAAACAATCAATTATCGGCCTAAAATTCTTTTATTGCGAATGAGCAAGGTACCGTTAATGGACACAACCGGTGAAGCCATTCTTAGGAGTATTGTGAAACATTTTTCAAAAAGTGGTATAGTGTTGATATCAGGATTGAATTCACAGCCAGAGAGTGTTCTGAAAAAGACAGGTTTATTTGATTTAATAGGCCAGACTCATTTTTTTGAACATACCGGAGATGCCATTCAATATGGATTATCAAAAATTAATGAAAATAAATGCTTGGGCTGTAAGCATTTTGCCTTTAGGGAATGTAAACAATTGTCTGCGGCAGAGGCAGTTGATAATAGGACAAAATTAACAGCCACCTTCTAAAAAATGAGGAAGTGATTTTTTGAATTTAGAAATGCAGCAATTTAAAGCGGAATTTTTTAAAGCACTGGCTCACCCCCTAAGAATCCGCATTTTGGAACTGCTTGCTGAGGGGGATAAAAATGTCAATGAAATTCAAACCCTTGTGGGCAGTGAAGGTTCTGCTGTGTCCCAACAGCTGACGGTTTTACGAGCAAAAAATATTGTCACAGGAACCAAGGAAGGGAATAAGGTAATCTATACGTTAAAGGACCCGATGATTATTGAATTACTGGCAGTGGCCCGTCAGATATTTAATAATCATTTAGTAGATACAATTACCATCCTGGATAAGTTTAAAGAAGAGGAAGACGATGTCCTCACGCAGTCGAAGAATTAATCTTCGGCTGTTTTTATTTATTGTAATATTGAGAAGACAGCAATAGTATGAGAGAAAATTGTAAAAATGGAACCGTTTTAAAATTGAGCCCAATTATTTTTCTTCAAAATACGACAAACTCATTACTAAACTGCTATATTTAATGGAGAATCCAGAAGGTAGAAATAGAGGAATGTAGAATCGTGTAATAGCGTGTCGTAAAGCCCTTTCTTGACAGATTTTAATATAGATGATAAATTTTAAACAGCCGTTGCACACGAGATAAGATTTATGTTACCAGCTTGTTCAAAGTTTTAACCGATGTTTGGATGAGGAAATGAAAGTAAAGCTATCACGTTGTACTTTGGTGAATTTTACACATGGCTTAAAGTTTAAGCCAATAGGAGGATTTTTTTACATGAAAAACGGTAAAGTAAAATGGTTTAACTCAGAAAAAGGTTTCGGATTCATCGAAGCAGAAGACGGAAACGACGTATTCGTTCACTATTCTGCAATCCAAACAGAAGGTTTCAAAACTTTAGAAGAAGGTCAAGAAGTTTCTTTCGAAGTTGTTGAAGGAGCTCGTGGACCACAAGCTGCTAACGTAACGAAGAAGTAATTTTACCAAAACAACAATTACAACAGCCTGGACATTGTCTAAGGCTGTTTTTTATTGTCTTAGTTTAGTTATACAAGTGATTTCCAGATTCATTCCAATTGGTATTTTGCTATAATAGTAGTATTCGAATATGCAAGAGGTGACTTAAATGAAATTTATTCACACCGCTGATTGGCATTTAGGTAAATTAGTACATGGTATTTATATGACAGAGAATCAACGTGCTGCACTTGAACAATTTGTTTCTATTGTAGAGGAAGAGAGACCGGATGCAGTAGTTATTGCAGGCGACCTATATGACCGTTCAGTTCCTCCAACAGATGCGGTGGAGTTACTAGATGAAATTCTTTTTAAAATCAATGTTGAGTTAAAGACCCCTGTTGTAGCCATAGCCGGGAACCATGATAGCGCGGAGCGTCTTTCCTTTGGAAGCTCGTGGTATAAACATAGTCAATTCTATTTAACTGGAAAATTAACAAATAACTTAAAGCCGGTTCAAGTTAATGGGGTAAACTTTTATCTTGTCCCCTATGCAGAGCCAGGGATGGTCCGCCAGCTGCTTGAGGATGATTCTATCCATTCACACCAAGAAGCGATGAAGGCCCTGATTGGTAAAATAGAAGAGAACTTAAATCCGAATGAACCAAATGTTTTGGTCGGACATGCCTTTGTTTTAGGCGGACAAACCTCCGATTCTGAACGGATTTTATCTGTGGGCGGCTCAGGCTGTGTGGGTGCAGAGTTATTTGCTCCATTTTCCTATACGGCGCTGGGACATCTGCATAGTCCTGACGCGATAAACCACGAGAAAGTGAAGTATTCTGGTTCCCTGTTAAAATATTCTTTTTCGGAAGCAAAGCAAAGAAAGTCCATTTCTATTATTGAAATGGATGAAAAAGGGGAGTTTTCCCACCGGTATCGGTCGCTTACACCAAAACATGACATGCGGGAGATCGAAGGACATATTGAAGAATTGCTTGATCCTAATTTTTATGGGAAGGAACAAGTGGAAGATTATTTAAAAATTACATTGCTGGATGAAGGTGCCCTGCTTGATCCGATAAATAAATTGCGACAAGTTTACCCAAATGTTCTCCATTTGGAAAAGAAGATTGACCTTACAGACAGTAAGAAAAAACAATCCTATACAGTTATAAAAAGTGAGAAAAAATCTGAAATTGATCTATTCGAACAGTTTTATTCCGATATGACAACCTCTGAATTTACTGCGAATAAAAGAAACGTCATGACTGAAATTATTGACAAGGTGTTGCGAGAGGAGGGAGTTAAATGAAACCGTTAAAATTAATCATGCAGGCGTTTGGACCGTATGCAGGCCGGGAGGAAATAGATTTTAATCAGCTTGGAAACCGGACCATGTTTGTCATCTCTGGAAAAACAGGTGCGGGAAAGACAACGATCTTTGATGCGATTAGTTATGCCATCTATGGCAAAGCTAGCGGGGAAGACCGTAATGGCCCGGAGCTCCGCAGCCAATTTGCAAAAGAAGATTTGTTAACAGAGGTTTCGCTTGATTTTTCCCTGCGTAACAAAGTTTATTCCATTACACGCTCACCACAGCAGCAAAAGAAAAAGGACAGAGGCGAGGGTTTCACATCTATTGGAGCGAAAGCGGAATTATATGTATGGGATGTAGATGGGGAGAAAAAATTGCTTGCCTCGAAGACAAGTGATGTAGAAGAAAAAATTAAGGAAATTATGTTGATTGATGCCAATCAGTTCCGGCAGATCTTAATGATTCCTCAAGGAGAATTTCGAAAACTGTTAACATCAGACAGTAAGGATAAAGAACTCATCCTGCAGCGGCTATTTCATACTCAGCTATATAAATTAATAGAAGAAAAGCTTAAACAGGAAGCGGCCGATCTGAAAAAGGCAGTTGAAGATCAGGAGAAGGCACGTAATGAAGCCTTACGCCGAATCCAAGTGGTGACAAATGAAGGACTCCGCCAAGTTCTTAATACCGATCCGGAGAATCACACTGTGATCATGCCGCTATTACATGATGAGATCGTTGGCATGGTGGAAAAACTAGACCAATTAACAAGTCAATTAACAGTAAAGGTTCAAGAGCAAGATAAATTAAAGGGGCAGCTTTTTGAAGCAGAAGCTATTCTAAAACAGCTGCAAACGAAAGAGGAGTTAAAAGAACAAAAGGCGCACCTGCTTGATCAACAGGACCTGTTCTCTGAGAAAGAATTACAGGTTCAACGCGCGCAAAAAGCGGCTTTATTGTCTAAACAAGAGGAGCTTTGCCATCGGTTAAAACGGGAGGCAGACAAGCTTCAGGCAAATATAAACTCGATATTAGCCGAGATTAAAGAATTGAATGAACTTGAAGAACAGTATAAACAGCAGTTACAGAAAGAACTTGAGCGTGAGGATGACCGCCAAGCCGCACTTTCTGAAGTGAATCGTCTAGTGAATATGAAAGAAGATGTCTATTCATTTGCAGCCTTAAAGAAAGAGACAAATCAGAAAGCCGTCGAGCTAAAAGCTGCAAAAGAAAAGCAATTGAAGGATGAACAAAGATTACAACAGTTAGAAGAGAGAGTTGCTTCGTTAAAGGTTCAAAAAGAAGAAATCGAAAAAGGCAAATTAACCTTTTTAGAAAATAAGGGTAAGCTTGAAAAACTGAGAGTTGATTTTGCCCGTCTTGAAAAACTAGAAACATTGCTTGCCCGTCATCAAAAAGCCGAGCAAGACCTGGCTGTCATAAGTGGCCATTTTGAAAATACGGTGGCTCGATTTAAGGATGCAAAAGCCCTAATAGATGAGTTGGAGATAAAATGGATTCATGGGCAAGCAGCTATTTTAGCTGCTAATCTGCGAAATGATGTAGCTTGTCCTGTTTGTGGGTCTTTGCATCATCCAGCACCAGCAAGTGGTAAAGAAAATAGTATTCCAACCGAAGATGATATGAAGGCTGCTAAGGCACAAGTCGAAAAATGGGAAAAAGAAAAATCACGAGTGGAAGCTAACTTTTATCAGTGTCAATCAGAAGAAAGAGCACAAAAAGAAGCAGTTAAAGACATGCTAATCGAAATACGAGTAACCCATCCAGACTTTATTCTAGATCAGTTATCAAATGTAAAGTTAGAAGCAGCTTCGGCCATTAAGGATTTAGTTCATCGGCAAAGTAAGTTAGAAGAACAAATTCAAATGCTAGAACGGCTTAAGTCAGAAATTGATTCTCGAGAGAATGAAAGAGGCGTATTACAAAAAGGGATTGAACAGTTAAGGGGAATGGTAAGTGATCTAACCGTTCAGTTTACAAAAAAAGAAACTGATCTTTCTAGAATGATGAAGGTAATTCCTGAAAATTTACGCTCAGAAACGGAATATGAAAGGGCTCTGGCTGCCTCTCGAAGTCGTCATGAAATGTTAGTGAAACGGCTAGAAGAAGCGAAGGAACGTCTTCAAGCTGTTCATGAAAAACTATCTAATCAAAAGGCGAGATTAAAGGATGCCGAGAAGCTTCATGCTTCGAAACAAAAGGATCTTGAAACAGAACGTGGTATCTTTTTAACGAGACTATCTGAACAGGGCTTTGAGAAATATGGTATTTATGCTGCTTCGAAAAGGACAGAAGGGGAAATTCAGAGCCTTCAGGAAGAAATTCGCAGCTATCGTGAGGAGTTACGCTCTGTTTCTGACAGGCTGAAGGAATTAATCGAGCTTTTATCCGATGTGAAAACACCCGATGTTGAGGGAATTAAACAGGAGTTATCGAAATCTACAAGTGAGATTGAAGTGCTGGGACAAGAACGAAATGATTTAGTTTTCAAAAAACGTGATAATGAGGAAATTTATAGCCGTGTCCAGAATCTGAATAACGAGCTTAAGGAATTGGAGGAACGGTTCAGTATTATCGGTGATCTATCTGATATTGCAAGAGGACAAAATAATTTACGTATTACGTTTGAACGTTATGTTCTTGCTGCCTTCTTAGATGATATTTTACGAGAAGCGAATGTCCGCTTGAGAAAAATGACCTCTGGACGCTATCTGTTACAAAGGAAGACTGATCGTTCGAAAGGTAACGCTCAAAGCGGTTTAGAATTGCTTGTCTTTGACCAATATACTGGTCAGGAACGCCATGTTAAAACGTTATCGGGTGGAGAAAGCTTTAAAGCATCCTTGTCATTGGCATTGGGTTTGGCAGATGTGGTGCAAAATTATGCTGGTGGTGTTTCTTTGGAAACGATGTTTATTGATGAAGGGTTTGGTACACTTGACCCCGAATCACTGGACCAAGCCATTGAATCCTTAATGGATATACAAAGCAGCGGCCGATTGGTCGGAATAATCTCTCACGTGCCTGAATTAAAAGAGCGCATTGATGTAAGACTTGAAGTTATAGCCGGACAAACTGGAAGCCGGACAGAGTTTAAATTTACAAATTGAAATCAATGAGAGCAAGGGGACGGTTCTTTTGCTTCGTAAGCATGAGAACCGTCCCCTTGATTACCCTTGCTTCATAGTTCCTTTGCGAGTGCCCGCCCAGCCTGTCTTCCAGTAAACAGGCAGCCTCCGACGAAAGTTCCTTCTAATGATCGGTAGCCATGAATACCTCCGCCTCCAAAGCCTGAAACTTCTCCAGCGGCATAAAGTCCTGGAATAGGATTACCTGAGGCGTCCAAGACCCTTCCAGATAAATCCGTTTGCAGACCGCCGAGTGTTTTTCGGCTGACAATATTCAAGCGGACAGCAATTAATGGTCCCATCTTGGGATCAAGGATCTTATGCAGCGGAGCAACCCTGATTAATTTATCCCCTAAATAGTTACGTGCACCCCTCATGGCAGTAATTTGCAAATCCTTTGTAAATTTATTATCAATTTCCCGGTCCCGCGCGAGGATTTGGCGCTTGACTGCTTCAACTTGGAGGAGGTTTTCGCCAGTAAGTATATTCATCCCATCAACGAGGTCTTCCAGGGTTTTGGCAATAACAAAATCTTCTCCTTTGTCCATAAACGCTTTTACAGGTGCAGTAGGTCCAGGAAGGACACGGGCTAAAACCTTTTTAATACTCTTTTCTGTCAAATCAGGATTTTGCTCCGAACCAGAAAGGGCAAATTCTTTTTCAATTATCTTTTGGGTTAAAATAAACCACGAATAATCGTAACCCGACTTCATGATCGCTTCAAGTGTTCCGAGTGTATCAAATCCTGGGAAGTTTGGTGCTGGGAAACGGTTCCCTTTTGCGTCAAGCCAAAGGGAGGAGGGACCAGGGAGTATACGAATCCCATGGTTAGGCCAAACGGGATCCCAGTTTTTAATGCCTTCCGTATAATGCCACATTCGATCTCGATTTACAATACGGCCGCCCGCTTTCTCCGTGATAGCGAGCATCCTGCCATCCACATGTTCCGGTACCCCTGAAATCATGTGTTTCGGAGCTTCACCAAGACGTGCTGGCCAATTTTTTCGAATTAACTCATGGTTGCCCCCTAAGCCACCGCTAGTAACCAGTACGGCTTGGGAGTGAAACTTAAAATCTTTGATTACTTCACGGGAACTTGCTTCCCCACGAGCTGCAGAGCTGGCTATTAAAATATCGCCCCGTACGCCGACGACCTTTTCATTTTCCTTAAGTATTTCGTTCACCCGATGACGCGGTCGATAATCCACTAGACCTTTCACCATGGCCTCTCGCATTCGTTCCTCGAACGGTTTCACAAGTCCAGGACCAGTTCCCCAAACGATATGGAAACGTGGCACAGAGTTTCCATGTCCCTCTGCCGTATATCCGCCACGCTCAGCCCAGCCAACTACCGGGAAAAAGCGAACACCCATATCATACAGCCATTGACGTTTCTCCCCAGCAGCAAAATCCACATAGGCTTCAGCCCACTTTTTCCCCCAGTAATCCTCGTCCTCCTCGCGGTCATAGCCGGCGGATCCTAACCAGTCCTGCCAAGCCAGCTCCCGGGAATCCTTTATGCCCATTCTTCTTTGTTCAGGTGAGTCTACTAAAAATAAACCGCCAAACGACCACCACGCCTGGCCTCCCAATGAGGCTTGGGGCTCTTGGTCTAATAAAAGTACTTTTTTACCAGAACTAGCCAGTTCAGAAACTGCCACTAACCCGGCAAGGCCAGCACCAACTACGATCACGTCATATTTCAAAATTCTTCCCCCCATTTCGACTTAGACCTATGTATATTTTCTGAATAATCAATATTTTTATTATAGCATATATCGATCTCATGAAATAAGATGAATTCTATTAACAGAATAGATTTTCCATTAATGATGAATAATATGTTCAAACATGGTTAGGAGGATATTTTTCTATGAAAATGATAACATTCATATTATGGAGCCTGTTCATCGTTCTTTGTCCACTTAATACACGAGCCGATGAACTGCCTAGGTTATCTTCCGATTGCCTTGAGGATATGAAAATTCGAGATGTTGAATATAATAAATCCATTATGAAGGAGATTATTACTGAACTTGGGCTGGATATCGACAATCAAAATTATATTGAGGTTTCAGACAAAGCTTTAGACGCTGCCCATCTAATTTACGGCGGGAAAGAAATGGATGAAAACTACCGATCATTACATGAACAATTTATCGTGGCATCTCGAGGAAAACCGACCCTTTATATCAAACCAAAAGAAGCTTACCTGCTTTATAAACAGCCTGACAATACAAACGTAGCTGTTCATTTAAAACTGGCAGATTTCAAATGGGATGTAGTGGGTAAGAAAAAGAAAGAGGGAAATCCCGTTCATTACAAGCTTTTAAAGTGCGAAAAAGAATACTTAAAGAAAAAACGAGAGTACTTTAACCAATAATCATAATATAACCTGTACATCACAAAAAACGCTTGAGAAAAATATCCTGTTATTGTGATATACTTAAGAAATAGAGCAAATTTTCCCGCATTTAACCAATCATAAACCCCTTCACTAAAACCCAAAATAAGATAGTTCACTCATTCAATACAAAGGGGTTGTTGGGGTTGAGATGGCATAAAACGATACTATCAATGATTCAGCAGCGGCAGGATAAAAAGGTAGCATTAGCAGTGGATACCTCCACAAATGAGGCACCAGTGATCCTGATTAATAACATAGTAAAACTGTTTGAGCAGGTAAAACCCGACACATTATTAGTTCAAGCAGATTTTAAAATTAGAAGCATTTCCCCCATTCAAAGTGATTCGATTAAATATCATACTCATGGGAAGTCTTCTTATACATTAGTTTTAGAGTGGGCAAAAGAAGAGAAGATTGATACACTATTTTATATAACCGATGTCACAGGCTTTTTCTCTGAAGAGATGGAAAAGGTAGATTTTGAATTATTTTGGCTTGTACCAGGGGATTTCCTGCCTCGGGTTCCTTTTGGGAAGGCCATTAAAGTGGCATAATCCTTTATCCCTCACCTGGTGGGGGATTTTTTTAAGTTAGGGGAGAGGAGAACAAAGTGATAAAAGAACTGGATTTAAATCAAACCAGCGTACTGAAGGAGGTTTTTGACCTCCAAAAAGAATCCTATTTGGTTGAAGCCCAAATAATTAATTTTTATGAGATCCCTCCTTTTAAAGAAACAATCAATGAACTGAAAGACAGCGGTGAAACATTTTTGGGGTATTATAAGGGAGAGTGTCTCGCTGGTGCCATTTCATATACGCTACATAATCAGGAACTGACCATTTGCCGTATGGTCGTACATCCAGACCATTTCCGAAAAGGAATTGCTCAAAAACTGCTGACAAAAGTGGAGGAACACCATCAGGATATCTCTATACTGCATGTATCAACTGGAAGAGATAACCCTCCAGCCAAAAATTTATATTTAAAAAATGGCTACCAATGGATATCTGATCAAGAGGTAGTACCTAATTTTTATATTAGTCATTATAGAAAGGAAAAACACCATCCCGAATAAGATGGTGTTTCTTCATCTTCATTACCCAAAAATTACTTGTACAACCATCCAAATGTTTAAACCAAGGATGATTAAAGCAAATAGGGAAGAAAGAATTGTGGTAATTCGCTTATTTGTAAGTACACCCATAAGGTCTTTTTTCTGTGTAAAATAAATCAAAGCGATAATTGGAAACGGCAAGACAATGCTCAGGATGACTTGACTAATAATAAGTGTCTGAGTTGGGTCGACCCCAAGAGCGACGATAATCACGGTTGGCAGCATAGTTACTAATCGGCGGACCCATAAAGGAATGCTAAAGCCAACGAACCCTTGCATAATTACCTGGCCCGCCATTGTTCCGACCACCGAACTTGAAATACCAGATGCTAGCAGGGAGATTAAGAATACACTAGCAGCTGCCGAGCCTAGCAGTGGGGTAAGGGTATGGTAAGCTGTTGTCAAATCTGCAATATGACTTTGACCGGTTGTATTAAAAACAGAGGCGGCCATATACATCATCGCAAGATTAACAAAGCCTGCCAAAGTCATCGCAATCATAATTTCTTTCGTACTAAATTTTTGAATTTTAATCTTTTCCTGATTATTTCTAGGAACGATCCGATTTTGGGTTAAGCTTGAGTGTAAATAAATCGCGTGTGGCATAACCGTGGCACCAATCACACCAACGGCAAGCATGATACTTTCATTATTACCGAGCCAAGGAACCACACTATGATAGGCGATTTGTGAAAAATCAGGCTGTGATAGTACGGTTTCTACCAAGTAGCATAAACCAATTAACATCGCGAAGGCAGCGATGAATTTTTCTAATGGCCTGAATCCGAATTTCTCAAGCATCAGGATTAAATACGTGACCACACCAGTGATAAGGGTGGCATATAGCATAGGTATTCCTGCAAGTAAATTTAGTGCCAGTGTTGCCCCTAAAAATTCAGCGAGATCGGTAGCCATTGCAGCAAGCTCTGAAACAATCCACATTATTATCGTCAGCCATTTTGGCATATGGTCCCGACAAATCTCTGGTAAACTTTTTCCGGTGGCAATACCAAGCTTTCCTGACATATTTTGAAGGAGCATTGCCATAAGGTTCGCTAAAACAATGACCCATAGCATTTTATATCCAAAACGGGCACCACTTTGTATGTTGGTAGCAAAGTTTCCCGGATCTACATAAGCAATTGATGCAATAAAGGCTGGACCAAGGAATGGCAATAATGCCCGAATCCCTTTTACTTTTCCATTTATGGCATCCCTTGCGGCTAAAACAGTTTTGTTTTCTGCTGCTCGAGCCTTTTCAACGGCAAGTGAATTAGTCTGGCTCATAAGACACCATCCTTTCTTATGTTATTTTTCATAGGCGCAAGGTTTGTTCGTTAATCAACAAAAGTTGCACACGTGCAAAATCTTTAGATTTATTATAATAAATTTCTGATATTTTGTGTATATTTTTGCCTATTTAATTTTTATTTTTTTTGAAAAAAAATAAAACGACTTAGAACCGTTTTCTCTAAGTAAATATGTCTAAAAGTGTTCGCTTGAACAAATAACCATTTCAAGCTACAGTAGAATGGTAGAACGATTAAGAAGGTGCTTAATTTGGAAAAACGCTATTTTACGATTGGGATGGCAGGTCATATTGACCATGGAAAAACATCTCTAACAAAGGCATTGACGAATGTCGATACAGACCGTTTAAAAGAAGAAAAGGAACGGCAAATCTCCATAGAACTGGGCTTTGCTCCTTTATATGAAGACCAAGAAATCCAAATTTCCGTCATTGATGTTCCAGGGCATGAACGTTTTATCCGACAAATGATTGCCGGGGTAGCCGGTATCGACCTCGTCGTCCTTGTGGTTGCAGCGGATGAAGGTGTTATGCCGCAAACAAAGGAACATCTTGATATTTTAAAATTTTTAGGTGTGAAAACTGGGATTGTCGCCATTTCAAAAATAGACCGAGTTGATGAAGAATTCATTGAGCTGGTGAAAGATGATATTTTAGGAGAACTAACGGGGACTGTGTTTGAGGATGCCCCTTTTGTTTTAGTTGATAGTTTATCTAAAAAAGGGATAGAAGAAATAAAAGACTTAATTATTAGGACGCTAAAGGATCAAGAGATGCGAGATGCCAAAGGGGCTTTTCGTCTGCCGATTGATCAGGTGTTTACTGTAAAAGGTCAAGGGACCGTTGTACGTGGGACTGTTTATGAAGGAACAGTTGAGGAGGGACAAGTATTAAAAATTATGCCAAGGGGTCTTGAAGTAAGAGCTAGGCAAATTCAGGTCCATCATCACCCTGCAGAGAAAGCGTATGCAGGTCAAAGGGCAGCTATAAACATCTCAAACGTTTCAAAAGAAGAAATTGAAAGGGGAGATGTGTTAGTTTCCTCCGAGCATTTCATTGTAACAAAAACAGTCGATGTGGCGATTCGGGTTGTCGCAGACCTTGAACATATCGTCAAGCAGCGGATGCCGATCAAGCTTCATATTGGAACAGCGGAGGTTATGGGGCGAATTGTTTTCTTTGATCGGAATGAAATTAAAGAAGAAAACAGTGAAATTCTATGTCAGCTTCGATTGGAAGAAGAAATCCTAACAAAGCGGGGAGACCGTTTTATTCTTCGCCGCCCAAGTCCGCAGGAAACCATAGGCGGCGGATGGGTGATTGATCCACGTGGCAATAAATACCGTTTTGGAAACCAAACAATCGATGAACTGGGAAAAAAGAAAGTTGGAACACCAAGGGAGCGGATTTCGGCCGCACTCATGGAAGCAAAAAGCCTCCCATTAACCGAACTGATAAAACGTACGGCGCTTGATGAATCAACGTTAACAGAGCAGTTAGCTAATAAGGAATTTGTTTTATATAATGGAAAAGAGTATACACTTAAACTCTTAATTGAGTCCATTGAAGAAGCTATTTTTGACCAACTTCAAGAATTCCATCTAACCCATTCGATGAAGGCAGGGATCAATAAAGCAGAGCTGCTGCAGACACTTCAAGAAAGGTTCCCAAAACCACTACTTGATTTTATTGTGGAAGATGGTATGACGAATGGTATATTTAAGAGGAAAGAACAATTTGTATCCTTAGCAGCTTTTGTGCCTCATGTACCAAAAAGCTGGGCCAAACGTACAGATAATTTGTTGAATGAGTTAAAAAAAGACGGGCTTAAGGTACGTTACTTGAAGGATTATTTTGAAGCTGCAGGTATTCCAGCTGGACTTGAATATGACTTAAAAAAATTCCTAGAAGATCAAAGTATGCTTGTCCAGTTAGATGATCAATTTGCTTATCATGGGGATAGATTTAAAGAAGCTGTTGAAAGACTTCAAAACGGAACAGGAGCGGAGTTTGAAGTGGGGGACGCGAAGGATGTTCTAGAACTGTCGAGAAAATATATGATTCCATTTTTAGAAAGATTGGACGCAATGGGAATAACCAAACGCGTGGAAAATAAAAGAATATGGAAAAAATAATCTGAAAATGCCTCCATTCCATCTTGGACTGGAGGCTATTTTAGCTTAAATTACGAAAGGAACTCCGCTGGATTTAAACCAAGTTCACGGCAAATATCCGCAACCATTTGCTGTTCATTCTGATCAAAATTCCCATCTGCATAGCCAATGGCAATACAGTAGCGTGCCACTAATCGAGCAATTTCAGGCTTTGTCCTAATTTTACCCAGTGCACGAAATGCTTCCGCACGACCCATCATTCGATCATTTTCCATCCTTGATACAAACTGATTAAATTTTTGAATAACCTTTGCGGTATCAAATACTCGCAATTCCTCACTTTGATTCACAAAGTCAATCATTTTTTGACGCTCAGATGCATCTAAATAACCATCAGCCATGGCCACTAACGCACAAGCGGCCGTGACAGCATCAAGAAGGTCCTGACTTTTGTAACGATGGAACAATTCTTGTGCGCGTCGTTTTTGATTATTGGCCCATTCTACATAATCTGTTTGCGAAGGGGCCCATCCATGGCCGCAATGGTTACATGTAAACTTTAATTGGTTTTTTCCAATAAAACCTCCAAGTAATCCTACAGGTCCAAGAATTAAGCCGCCAATCGCTGCTTTCCCTATACCAAATCCTTTTTTTCCTGTTCTGACATTAGTTGAATGGCACCGAGGGCACATAATATCATCTCCGCCATATGACGATTGGCTGTGGGGATTTGAATAGGCCGTCTGTGGATATCCAAAAGCAGGCTGACGGTAAGATGATTCGGGTTGAAGATGGACATGCTGCTGTTGGTTCGTATTTCGGTTTATTTGGCTTTGCTGGTATGAGTCATAGTTCGTTTGGTTTTGTTGATTGGAGTTATATGAATTTGTGTTCATTGGTTGAGTAGAATGACTACTATAATTAACCGGCTGATTGGTTGGCTGCGGAGACGGTATGTATGGAGTCGGGTCATCAACAGTCACACCGAAGTTTTGGCATAAGGCTGCTAGTCCTCCTTGAAAACCGCTGGCAATCGCATTGAATTTCCACTCACCATTATGACGGTATAGTTCTGCTGCGACAATGGCGGTTTCGACTGTAAAATCCCTGCCTAGATTAAAGCGCAATAGCTCCTCGTTCGTATTTTCATCAAAAATACGTACATAAGCATCAGAAATTTGTCCAAAACTTTGCCTTTTTATCTGGGCGTCGTGAATGGTAATGGTGAAGGCAATCCGGTGGATATGGTCAGGAACCCTGCTTAAATCAATCCTAATTTGTTCATCGTCACGTACACCAGAACCTATACGATTATCTCCGCTGTATATAATCGATCCATTGGCCCCTGAAGGGTTATTGTAAAAGACAAAATCCTGGTCGCTGTTCACTTTCCCAGATGGTCCTAATAAAAACGCTGAGGCGTCTAAATCAAAATTTGAACCCAATTGGCTTATATTCCATCCCAGTCCGACAACTACTTTTTGAAGGCCTGGGTGTGATTTCGTTAAATCAACTTTTTGACCCTTGCTTAGAGTAACACCCATAATTTTCACTCCTTATCCTTTTATTTATGTACATTATAACGGTAAATCTAAAAAGGGAAAAATTTCAATTCAACTAATAAATTAGCTGCCTAAGTATGTACGAATGAAAAGGGGAAAAGTTTCAAGCTGAATATACAAAGGTACACTGTTCAGTTCGAACAGTGTACCAACTATTAATGATGATGATTTATACTGCTGTCATTATTTTTCATAAATGGCCACCAGTTTGCCTGACCAAATGTTTTTACCATTACCGGTACAAACAATGGAAGAATCACAAGTGAATACAGGCCTAAACCGATTAAGAGAATGGCGGCAATTTCTAACAATGAAAGTACTCCGGATGGCATCATTGCTGCAAAGGTACCACCTAAGATTACTGCAGCTGAAATGATGACACTGCCCATCTTTTTCATAGATATAAGAATTGCTTGTTGGACTGGCATATCCCGATACTCGTTAAATCGGTCCATTAAAAAGATGCTGTAGTCAATGCCTAGGGCTATTAAAATTACAAAAGCAAAAAATGGAACGGCCCAGCTAATTCCTGTATATCCAAGTATATTTACAAAAATAGATTCTGAGATTGCCATAGAAGTGTAATAGGTTAGGACTAGGGAACCAATTAAATAGAGCGGCATAATTAGTGAACGTAGCAGGATAATAAGGACGATACTAATCCCTGCCAGCATTAATACGACCGTTCTCGAGTAATCCGCTTTGGAAATAGTATCTAAATCATGGTGCATACTAGATACTCCGCCAACTTCTATTTTTGCGTTTTCAAGTTTTGTATTTTTCACCGCACGTTTTACCGCTTGGTTGATGTCAGGTACGCTATTAATTGCTTCATTTGAATAAGGATTTTTATTGAAAATAACATCGATCGTCATCACTTTGCGATCTTTTGACATATATGAATTTAAGACTTTTTCAAAATCCTTGCCATTCAGGACATCTTGAGGAATATAAAAACCGTTTTGTTTTTGCTTAGATACATCCGATAAATAATCCTGTGCGGAATTAAGGCCTTTCGATACTTGATTTAAGCCGTCAGAACTTTGGGTTAAACCGGTTGACAGTTTTGTTATTTGCCCGCCAATATCTTGGAAACCGGTAAGAAGCTGCTGCTGGCCATTTGCGATTCCCTCTAAACCACCAGAAAATTTAGGCAGATTAGCAATTGCCGTTTCTTGACCTTTTTCCATTTGATTAAGGCCATTTGCAAGTTTGTCAATACCATCAATTAGTTTGGCCATTCCATCAATCAGCTGTCCTTGCCCGGAAATCATCTTCGTTAGATTTTGATTAGCCGTATCAATGCCGTCCACGGCACTCTGTAAACCAGCATTAAGGGTGTTTAAACTAGTAAGCAAGGATACTCTTGGATCTTTAATAGAGGCATCAGTTGCAGTTTTTACACCGGTTACAGTCATTTTAATCATTTGATAGTTTTGATTTTGAGCAATATCTGCATATTGTTTTTCTAAATTTGCAAAGGCTTGGTCTGTTTTGACTAGGTTTTGATGGATAAGATTTAATCCGCCTGCAATTTCATCATAATGTTCTTTCATTGTACCAAGACCTGCACTTGCAGTCTTATAGCCTTCTAATAATTGTTTATATCCAGTTAATAATTTTTCAGATTGAAATTTTATTTGTTCTAAGCCTTTACGAGCTTCTGTTGCTCCCATGGAACCATCTCTCAGACCATTTTGAATTTTAGTCAGTCCATCTTGAAGAGAGCCCATACCCGTTTTAAGTTTGTTAGTTCCCGTAATTAATTGACTTATTCCATCCGTTGCTTCCTGCATTTTTGGCTGGTTAGCAGCCATCTGTGTGCCAGCCTCAGAAAGCCCATCACTGATTTTCTTTATCCCTTCATTTCCTTTGCCAAGTCCATCCCCAAGACTGGATACTTGTTTTGATAGATAAAAATCATCAATCGGTTTGCCAGTAGGGCGGGTGACGGAACGAACTGTTTCAACATTATTAACTTTCAGCAGTTCCTGGCTGATTTTATCTGTTAAAGTAATATATTCAGAGGTATTAAGTTTATCATCATTTTTAATAACAATTTGTGTCGGCATCGACTCACCAGGACCGAAGGAGTCCGCAATAATATTAAACCCTTTTATAGAAGGATAATCATCGCTTATTTCTTCTAGTGAGTTAAAAGATAGTTGATCTTGGTAAGTAAATAGAAAGGGAACAGAAATAATTACAACAAGGATAAATGCCAATAATGGACGTGCCAAAGCAAATTTACCCATGGCTCCCCATATTTTACTGTCACTATGCTCAAGTTTGCCTTTTGATGGCCAGTAAAGTTTCTTTCCAAGAACTGCCATGAAGAATGGAACGACAGTTAGTAAGGCAACTAAAAGGATAGCGACACCAACCGCTACAGCCGCGGCTGACTTGTAAAGCTGGAAGGTAGAAAGACCAATGGAAGCAAACCCAATCATAACAGCCATTCCACTAAAGAAAACCGTTTTTCCAGCAGTCCGATATGTTTCTACAATTGCATCGGTTACATTTTCATTCTTCGACATTTCTTCTTTAAAACGGCTTAAAAGTAAGATACAATAGTCCGTTCCAATTCCAAAAAGGACTGCCACCATAAAAGTTTGTGTAAAGGTGGATAACGGAAAATTCACATGATCCACTAATAGGCCGACAATAGACTGAGCGGTAAGATAACTGAATCCAACCGTCACTAACGGAATGATCGGTGCTACTATGGACCTAAACACAAGTAGAAGTACCGCCAAAATGAAAACCACGGTAATTCCTTCTGTTTTTTTCAAGCCCTCCTGTGAGTTAGTAACGAGGTCCTCACTAATTACCCAGTTGCCGGTATAATAATGATCCAGTTTGACGTTATCAAGTACATCATATAAATCCTTTGAAATCTCTTTTGCTTCCCTGCCTTTCGCTGTTACCTTGACAGAGACAAGAATGGTTTTACCATCTTTTGAAACGAGCTGATCCTTTAACTCCTCTTGGTTAAAATGAGTAAGTATTTCAGTGATGCCAAGTTTTTGTTTTTCTTTTTCAAGCTGATTGACGGCTTTTTCAGCAGTCGTAAAATCTTCGTTTGTCAGCTTTTTATTACTATGGAAGACAAGGGCTGTTTGTAGGTCAGATCCTTTATTTTCACTTGATTGAACATCTTTAAGAATCTTAGATGCAAGTGTAGATGAATATCCCTCCGGTACAGAAATTTGCCCTTTTTCACGTACAAGTGATTCCATATTTGGTGCCACCATAAAAAGCGCGGCGATAACAGCAATCCAAGCAATGAGGATAAACCATTTGCCTTTAATTATTGTTCTCACAAACTATTCCTCCATTTCTTCCCTTTTCTTGTCTAATATAGCTGCAAGTTTTTCGTAAGTATGAATAAAATTCTTAATTTCAACCTCTTCAAATTGAGTAATAATGGACTCAACTAGTTGCTCAATCTTTTCCTGACAGGTCTGATAAAGCATTTTTCCTTCCTCTGTTAGAGTTAAATAAACGACCCGTCTGTCATTCTGATCTCGAGTCCTCTCAATTAGCCCTCTTTCCGCCATTCGGTTAATAATTGCGGTAATGGCACTTTTATTTACTTCAAAAGCATCAGCCAATTCAGACGAGGTGCATTCTGCAGACTGAGAAATGTATCTAAGTATGTAGTGCTGATCATTGGTTAGATCATCTCCAATTTTCCCTTTAATTAACGTTTCAGCTTTTTTATGAACACGAAAGGAGACCGATACATAACGATCGATTAACTCCTGAATTGTAGGATGATGCTCCATTTTTTTTCCTCCTCAAAATTAGTTAAACTATTTAACTATTCACTTGTTTAACTATAAGTGAAAAGAAATTTTCAGTCAATGATTTCCTTTAAGGAAAAGTTAAGAAACAAAGATAATAATAGGCTTATTCAAATGAAACCGTATGGGAAAAGGAGTCAGCACAAATGAAAAAATGGATTTTAATAGCGGTGGCTGCAGTGGTTATTAGTATTGCTGGTTATCAATGGTATGCAGCAAAAACGAGTGCCGAGACCACATCTGAAGTACGGACTGCTGTTGCTAAAAAAGGCACCTTAGATGTAAACATTAGTGGCGCCGGAACTGTTCAGGCAGTCACTAGTCAAGATATCATGTCGACCTTTAATAATGATGAGATTGATGAGGTATTGGTCACGACTGGGGAGCAGGTCAATAAAGGGGATGAACTCATTACATTTACAGATGGAAGTGACCCGATACTAGCGACTGCAACCGGGAAAATTACCACATTATCCGTTTCGGCAGGAGATGGCGTTACATCCGGGCAAGTGGTAGCTCATGTAACGGACTATAGCAGTCTGCAAACAGCTGTACAAATTGATGAACTTGACATCTCTAAAATCCAAAAAGGGCAAACGGTAAACTTAAAAGTTAGTGCATTCCCTGATGAAAAATATACGGGGAAAGTATCCAATATTTCTAAAGAAGGTACTGCTTCCAATGGTATTTCTACTTTTACTGTTACGATTACAATTGATAAAATTGCTAACTTAAAAGTAGGGATGACTGTCGAGGCAAGTATCTTAACAGAAAGTAAACAAAACGTCATTTATGTTCCACTTGATGCTGTTCGATCATCAAATGACAAAAAATATGTCAATGTCGTTTCATCTGATGACACCTCA
The DNA here is from genome assembly GCF_002860255.1 of Neobacillus cucumis. GTDB lineage: Bacteria > Bacillota > Bacilli > Bacillales > Cytobacillaceae > Neobacillus > Neobacillus cucumis_A. The sequence continues at coordinate 217,631 of NZ_PGVE01000028.1, read as the reverse complement.
AACCCTACAAAGAAAACAGTTAAAACTGGCATTGCTAATGAAGATTATGTAGAAATAACGGAAGGCCTTTCAGAGGGAGAAACTGTTCAGCTGCCGAAATTAGCGAAAGCAAGTTCAACTACTTCTTCAACTCAAGGAAATAGTTTATTTAGCGGTATGGGAGGTACAGGTAGTATGAGAGCAATGTATCGGAGCAGTGGTGCCGGACAGTTTAGTGGAAGGAGTGGACAGTAATGGGTAAACCTATCATGCAAATTAGTAATCTAAAGAAAGCCTATAAATTAGGCGGAGAAATCGTCCACGCGTTAAATGACGTTTCCATTGAGATTGAAAAAGGAGAATTTTTGGCCATTATTGGTCCTTCAGGTTCTGGTAAATCAACATTAATGAATATGATTGGATGTTTGGATAAGCCGCAGTCGGGAAAGTATCTGCTTGATGGTAAGGATATATTTAAAATGGATGACAATGAATTAGCAACCATCAGGAATCAAAAAATCGGCTTTATCTTCCAAAATTTTAACCTATTAACCAAATTAACAGCGTTCGAAAATGTAGAACTTCCGTTATTATATGCAGGATTATCTTCAAAAGAACGAAAGGAGAGAGCCCTCGAGGCATTAGAAAAAGTAGGATTAAAGGAAAGGGCGGGACATTTGCCAAATCAGCTTTCAGGTGGACAGCAGCAGCGGGTTGCTATTGCAAGGGCACTTGCCGGTAATCCTTCCATTCTACTTGCCGATGAACCAACCGGAGCCCTTGACAGTAAAACAAGTAAGGAAATCATGCAGATTATGAAACAATTAAATGAATTGGGCCATACGATTATCCTAATTACCCATGACCTGGACATTGCCAAACAAGCAAAAAGAATGGTCAGCATTCAAGATGGACAATTACAGGAAAATGGAGGTGAACTCATTGGGCATCTTGCAATCTATTAAAATGGCTCTTAAAAGTATAAAAGGAAATAAATTAAGGTCTGTTCTTACCATGCTTGGGATGATTATTGGAGTTTCATCGGTCATTGTTCTTGTCTCCATTGCCCAAGGTTCTACAAAAAATGTGACGAGTCAAATCAATCAATTAGGGACCAATTTATTAACCATAAGCACATTTAGTACAGATGTGGCATTAACCGAGGATAAAATTAGTGAACTTAGTAAATTAGAGGGTGTAAAAGCCATCTCGCCGGTTGTTTCTGGACGGGTAAATGTTAAAAAGGATAGGACAACTTCACAAGTGAGCTTAACTGGAACGAATGCTGCCTATTCACAGGTGCGAGATACGAAAGTAAGTGCCGGGCGTTTTATCACAGACCTAGATATTGAATACAGGCAAAAAGTTGCCGTGATCGGTTCTTCTACGGCCACTACTTTTTTTGGAACAGAAGACCCCGTTGGTCAATATCTGCAAATTGAAGGAACTTCCTATAAAGTGGTCGGTGTACTAGTTTCAAAGGGAAGCTCAATGGGACAAGGCGGGGACAATACAGTGATCGTCCCACTAAGCACAGGCCAGCGTTTAATCGGAAGTACTACGATCAGTCAAGTTTATTTACAGGGTAAAAGTGAAGACCAGATGGATAATGTCATGAATGAGGTTGAAATGAAGATGGCCTCACTGTATCCAAATCAAAGTGATTCTTATAGTGTAACAAATCAACAGGATGTTATGGACACGATGAGTTCTGTCTCTGATACCATGACGTTAATGCTTGGCGGGATTGCAAGTATTTCCTTGTTAGTCGGTGGAATAGGTATCATGAATATCATGCTCGTATCTGTATCAGAAAGAACAAAGGAAATTGGAATCCGTAAAGCCATTGGAGCAAAAAGGAGAGATGTCCTTATCCAGTTCTTAATTGAAGCGGTTGTATTGAGCAGTGTCGGCGGACTGATAGGGATTATATCAGGATTAGGCATAGGGGAATTAGTCTCTTCCCTATTTAGCCTAAGTGTTTCTTTCTCATCATCCGTTATCTTATTCTCGTTTTTGTTCTCGTTAATAGTCGGAGTGGTATTTGGAGTATTCCCAGCGAATAAAGCTTCAAAATTAAATCCAATCCAAGCTTTAAGGTATGAATAATTTGGAAAAGAAGCGGATCGTCATTGTTGCGGCCGCTTTATTTCCTATATAATAGTATGAATTATATGTATTGAGGAGAGATTAGATGCGTTTACTAGTAGTAGAAGATAACCTTCCGTTATTAGAATCAATCGTTCAATTATTGTCGGATGAATTTGAAGTTGATCAAGCGTCAAACGGGGAGGATGCCTTATTCTTAGCTATGCAAAATATCCATGATGCGATTGTTTTGGATGTGATGATTCCTGAAATTGATGGCTTTGAGGTGCTTCAGACCATTCGTAAGGAAGGACTAAAGATTCCTGTTCTTTTTCTAACAGCAAGAGATTCTTTAGAAGACCGTGTCAAAGGATTAGACAGCGGCGGTGATGATTATTTAGTAAAACCATTTCAGGCAGCTGAGTTAAAGGCGCGAATCAGGGCATTACTTAGGAGAACTGGCAGCCTAACAACTAACCAAACCATTCAATATCGGGGGATTGAATTATTAGGAAAAGAACGAGATATTTTAGTGGATGGGGTTTCCATTAAACTCACGGCCAAGCAATATGAACTTCTTGAATATTTAATTCAAAATAAAGGGGTTATTTTAACAAAAGAACAAATTTATGACCGCGTATGGGGATTCGACTCAGATACAACGGTAGCAATTGTTGAAGTGTTTATGCACCATCTCCGTAAAAAACTTGAACCCTCTGGTTATCATTCTGACATTAAGACCATCCGCGGCGTCGGCTACATGCTGAATGAAGAATAGGGGCACTTATGTTTCGTCAAACACATATTAGACTTACTTTGATCAATTCTATTGTTTTTATTGTTTTAATCAGTATTCTAGGAAGCATTATTTATTTTTATACTGATAATAAACTATATCAAGATGTTAACCAATCATTATTAGAATCTGTCGATCATTTTCAAAGGCCCATCGGTCCAGAGAATAATCAAGTGGGGGATCATGATGGGGATACAAATTCAGAACCAAAAATTATGCGAAGAGATCCTCGAATTATTATGTTAATCTGGGATGAAAAAGGGCAGCTTTTGGCTGAGGAAAATCGAGGAACCGAGCTTTTTCAAGATAATGAAAAACTGATTCGTCCGAAAAAATACGGCACGTTAGAAGATGTAGATGTAGAGGACTTTACTTTTCGATATGTCGCATTCAAGACAGAATTGCCTCAAGTTGGAAAAATAACCGTACAAGTGATTCGAAATGTGGACTCCGAAAAAGAACTATTAGACAGGCTTTTATTAATCATGTTAATTGGTTGTGGTGCAGGGATTGTATGTGCGGTCGTTTCAGGTTATTTCTTGGCTGGAAGAGCACTTGTTCCTATTAAAAAATCTTGGCAAAAGCAGCAAGAATTTGTCTCTGATGCATCGCATGAGTTAAGAACGCCATTGGCGGTCATTCAAGCTAAAACAGATATCCTGTTTCGTTCACCATCTGCAACCATTCAGGATAAAATTTTAGATATCTCGACTATTTCAAAGGAATCTAGAAGGCTTTCAAAACTGGTAACCAATTTATTAACACTAGCCAGATCGGATTCTGATCAAATAGAAATGAAAAAATCTTCGTTCCAATTGGATGAACTTTTAAAAGAAATTATTCAACAGTTCGAAGATATCGCGTTGTATCAGGAGAAAACCTTAAGTTTAGAGGCAGTTGAACCTGTTACGTTTTTGGCAGACAAAGAAAGAATCCATCAATTGATTGTGATTCTATTGGATAATGCTATTAAGTATACAAAAGAAGGAGGAGAAATCTCTCTTTCCTGCACACAGAGTCATTCCTCTATATTCTTAAAAGTAACAGATACGGGAATTGGGATTCCTGAAGAGGATATTCCGAAAATTTTTGATCGCTTCTATCAAAGTGATAAATCCCGGACAGGAGTAGAGGGAACAGGACTAGGTTTATCAATTGCCAAATGGATTATAGAAAAGCATCATGGCAAAACAAAGGTTCAGAGTACCCTTGGTAAAGGAACAAAAATTGAAATCACATTTCCGAAGTCCCAAAAATAATTTTTGGGGCTTCTTAAATTTTGGCTCTTTTAAACGATAACGTTGTTTTTTTATACTCTGTTGATTGGAGCGGAAGGCGCTCGACTCCTGCGGGAGTACGGGGCAGGGGAGACCCCGCAGGCGATAATGTGCCGAGGAGGCTCCCCGGCACGCCCGCGGAAAGCGAGCGCCTGGAGCGGAAATCAACAGCCAAATTTAAAAGAGCCTAAAATTTAAGAAAATCTTAAGGAAACCTCTTCATAATGTTCTTATCTATTTAAACATGTTTCAAGATTTCCGAAGGGAGTAAAAAGAAATGAAAAGTACAAGAAAAGCACATTTATGGATTGGTCTCATTGCATCGATTTTTATCTTTATGGAATCAATTACCGGGTTATTGATGAATGAACCGTGGTTAATCGGACAAACACAGCAAGAAGGATTCAAAGGGAATTTTCAGCAAGGTCAATTTAACAGAGGCCAATTTAATAAGGGACAAGCAGGACAAGGGATGAACCAAAATTCCGGACAAGCAGCTGGACAAATACAAGGTCAAAATGGTAATCAAACTCAAAGATTTAATGGCAATGGACAATTCCAAAGACGTGGAAATTTTGGCGGAAATGGAAACTTTCCTGCTGGAATGACTAGGGAAGGTATGGGACAAACCTCGGCAATGGGGATCATCCGTGGTCTTCACGAAGGTAGAATTGGCAATACCAATATTAAATGGTTAATTGATTTAATTGCTATTGAGGTGATGGCATTAACAGGTACTGGAATCTATTTATCGATTAAGGTTCTAGGTGCTGAAGCTAAACGAAAAAAACGCCAAACTGATATGTTTTCCGATATCTAATTAACAAAAGCACACGTGTCAAGACTCCGTGTGCTTTTTGGTGTTTAAGAAAATGATAGAATAAAACTTTTTATAGGTTTAGACACGCAAAGTTTCGGCTCCTCAGCTTTTATTACTTACTCGACAATGATTTTCCCTGTGAACATCTTCATTCCACAGCTAAAGGTATATTCGCCCGTTTTATCAGGGGTAAAAGATAATTCCGTTATACCTGTTTTAAGGGGTATCTGATTAATATTGAAATCCGGGATCATGAAGGTTGATAAGCAGCTGCTACTATCTAACGGATTAGTAATTTCAAGTTTAACGGGAACGCCTTTTTTGACCCGGATTACATTTGGAGTATACCCGTTATTGTTCACAAGCAGTTTAACTCGTGGTGAACTCTCTCCAGTTACATTTACTTCCGTTGCAGCCGCCACTTGACTACTTGCTGCTTGTGCTTGAGTTGTATCGTTTTTACCTGGAATCTTTACGATATCACTGCTGTACATAAATAAGAATAATGAAACAAGGACTATGCCTCCTGCGATAATAGCAAAAGGTGAAAGTTCTTCTGTGTTGATTGAAAAATGGTTGTTCGTTGCTACTTGAATATAAATGATGACAAAGCCGATGATGACAATGTAAAATCCTAATAAGATTCCCAGCAAAATCGTTGGGTTGATATATTGTAGGAATAGACCAAGAATGGCCCCATTAATCCCGCCAATTAACCCAGAGATGGATCCCATTAATATTGATAAGATCCCGGCCGGATGGCCGGCCAAAAAACCCACCACAAACCCAGTGATCATGCTGATTCCTACAGTCAAAAAGGTCTCGCCAGATATAATCCCCATGATACTTCCAGCAAGTAAACCAGTGATGACAGCAATTACCATACTAATCAAGATTCCCGGAGTATTGTTCAATTTGTTTTTATTACGGTATAGAAGATAAATGGAATAGCCTGTGCCGAAGGAGACAAAGGCGGCTGAAATCATCAAAAATAGATTCATGTTTCTTCTCCTCTTATGTGCATTTTTAGTAAGCAACATAAGAGTATTATAAATATAAATAATGGCTGAAAATTTGTATATTCCGTGATTTATATGAACGTTTTATGACTCTTCATACTTTTCTTTGTTTTTATCTAATGTATTTTTATAGATTCTTTTAAGGGCTTCATTTTGGAGTTTCATGTATTCGAGTAAAATCTCTTTTTCTACTTCTTCCTTTTCAAACTCATCCTTATCTTTGGTCATTCGAGCACCCCTTTTTGTCCTGAATTTGGTTCACAGTGTAAAATAATCCATAATATATTTGACTTTTATTATAGAGAAATATATAATTTTTTCAAAAATACTATTTGAAACGTTGACGGGGATTAGTAAATTGACTTCAGTCTTACCAAGAGAGGAAACCATTGGTGTGAGGTTTCTTAAGACAATCAATTGAACCTGCCTCACGAGTTCTGTATCGGATTATTATTTGAAGATACATGCGGATAAAATCCGTTATCATGTAAGAGAGTTAAAAGCATTTGCTTTTTGAATTTAGGGTGGTACCGCCAGGCCTTGGTCCCTTTTTTTGGATCAGGGTCTTTTTGTATTCAAAAAGCAGAAATACGCTCGATAATTCTCTGTAATTAATAATAATGGGGTGTCAAAATGGCAAAGGAATTTGTAAAAGATGTAACCAGCATGGACGAAGATTTCGCCCAGTGGTATACAGATGTTGTAACGAAAGCTGATTTAATCGATTATTCAAGTGTACGCGGTTCAATGATTATCCGCCCATATGGTTATGCATTATGGGATAACATTAAAAATGAGCTTGACCGCCGCATTAAAGAAACAGGGCATGAAAATGTATATATGCCATTATTTATTCCAGAAAGCCTACTTCAAAAGGAAAAAGATCATGTCGAGGGATTTGCTCCGGAAGTGGCTTGGGTAACGCACGGAGGTTCTGAGCCACTAGCAGAACGGTTAGTAGTCCGTCCGACATCTGAGGTATTGTTCTGTGAACACTACAGCAACATCATTCATTCTTATCGTGATTTACCAAAGCTGTATAATCAGTGGGCAAACGTTGTTCGTTGGGAGAAAACAACACGTCCATTTTTGAGAACGCTTGAGTTCTTGTGGCAGGAAGGCCATACAGCTCATGCGACCGATGAAGAGGCAATGGAAGAAACCATTAAAATGTTAAATGTGTATGCTGCCGTATGTGAAGAAATTCTTGCGATTCCGGTTGTGAAGGGTCAAAAAACGGAGAAGGAGAAGTTTGCTGGTGCAAAAGCTACCTTTACTATTGAAAGCTTAATGCACGATGGAAAAGCATTACAATCCGGAACTTCCCATCACTTTGGTACTGGTTTTGCTGAAGCGTTTAACATTCAGTATACAGACAAAGAAGGTAAGCTTCAGTACGTTCATCAAACCTCATGGGGCTTCACAACAAGAATTATCGGTGCATTGATCATGGTTCACGGTGACGACCGAGGTTTAGTTATTCCTCCAAAAGCAGCTCCAACTCAGGTGATGATTGTTCCTATTGCACAGCATAAGGAAGGCGTACTTGATTTTGCTTATGATTTGAAAAAATCTCTTGGTGCGATTGCTCGTGTTGATATCGACGCTAGCGACAAGAAGCCAGGCTGGAAGTTCAATGAGTATGAGATGAAGGGAATCCCTGTTCGTCTTGAAGTTGGACCAAAAGATATTGAAAATAAACAAGTTGTGTTGGTTAGAAGGGATACATTAGAGAAGGTTATTGTTCCTTTAGCTGAATTAGAAACAAAGCTTGTTGAATTGTTGGATGATATTCAATCAAATCTTTATAATAAGGCATTAAATCACCGCGAAGAGAGAACCTCCGCAGCAACGACTCTTGGAGAGTTAAAAGATACTCTGGAGGCAAAGCCAGGGTTTATTAAAGCCATGTGGTGCGGTGATTTAGCGTGTGAAGAAAAAATCAAAGAAGATACGGGTGCAACTTCTCGCTGTATCCCATTTGAGCAAGAAAAAGTGGCAGATAAATGTGTTTGCTGTGGAAAAGAAACAGAGCAAATGGTTTATTGGGCAAAAGCATACTAAGATAGATGAAGGCTCTTCCAGTTTTGGGAGAGTCTTTTTATATATGGCGCCTAATACTAGGTCTGAGGACAAACTTTATAAAGAAACAAGGTCCCCAGTCCACATGAAAGGCCCATGAGGACAAACTGTGTGAAGAAACCAAGGTTCATGTCCACATGAAAGGCTCATGAGGACAACCTGCATCAAGAAACAAGATCCCATGTCCACATGAAAGGCTCATGAGGACAAACTGTATAAAGAAACCAAGACCCATGTTCACATGAAGGGCTCATGAGGACAACCTGCGTAAGGAAACCAAGGATCATGTCCACATGAAGGGCTTATGAGGACAAACTGTGTGCAGAAACCAGAAACCTGTCCTCATAGAGGTATATCTCGGACAACCCCTTAAAGGTATCTACAGGCTGACACATAATAAAGAAATCAACCTTTTCCCATTTAAAAAAGGAAAATTAAATATGAATATCGAAATTCTTTTATTCAGAAAGGAGCGAGATTAAATGAAACCAATTTTAATAGAGTTTCCAGAAGAAATTTATACTGAGAGACTATGGATTAGAAAGACGATGCCTGGAGATGGAAAAATGGTATATGAAGCTATACAGTCATCCATAAATGAACTGAAACCATGGATGCCTTGGGCTAATAGAGAACAAACCGAACAAGAGGTTGAAGCCAACATGCGTGATGCGCATGCCAAGTTTTTAACCAGAGAGGACCTTAGACTCCATATCTTTCATCGGGAAACAGGTGAATTTATCGGGGCTTCAGGTTTGCATCGCATGAACTGGGATGTACCAAAATTCGAAATCGGCTACTGGATTGATACCAGGTTCAGCGGTAAAGGATATATCACAGAGGCAGCTCAGGCAATTACCGAATTTGCTTTTCGCGAACTAAACGCAAAACGAGTGGAAATCCGTTGTGATAGGAAAAATACTAAAAGCAGGGCTATCCCTGAAAAACTAGGATTCAAATTGGAAGGCATCTTAAAAAATGACGGTATTTCTGCAGATAGCAAAGAAGTAAGAGATACCTGTATCTATGCAAAAATAAAATAATGAAGAAAACTCGACTAAAAATCAGTCGAGTTTTTATGCTATTACCTTTTTTAAGTAGTATTTAGTAATAGCCAAATATTCACGGGAGTAATTTTTTAAAACGGCTAACCATGGTGTTTTTGCAGGCAGACCCTTAACATGTAAACCTTGATCATTGGCAATAGAAAGCGCACGATATAAATGGAATGTATTCGTCACTATAACCCCAAGTTCAGCATTAGGAGGAATGAGCTTTTTGGAGAACTCTATATTTTCATAGGTATCCGTTGAGCGGTCTTCTAATAATATTCGAGATTTGTTAATTCCTTGCTTAACTAGCTCCCTTTTAATTGCCTTGGCTTCAGAGATGTCCTCGCCTGGTCCTTTGCCTCCTGAGGCAATGACAATGGTTTTTGGGTTTTCTTTTAGGTACGTAGCTGCTGTATCAATCCTGCTTGCAAACGCCAGAGAAGGCTTTTCACCTCTAACTCTTGCTCCAAGAACAATCAAATAATCCGCATCCTTTGGGGCTTTTAGATGGCTATATTGAATAATCTTAACCTGTAATATACTCACATAAATTAACCCTATTACTGTAAAGATACTTAGTATCCATAACATTCTTTTGTTTTTTTTCATCATTTCAAATCCATTTCACACATTTATTTTATAGAAAATAATCTAACATATTTTTTTAATGAAGTATAATAATAGAAGATGATTATTTTCTAAGAATCGCACCATTATCCATTGGGAGGAATAAAAAATGTCATCCATTAGTTTATTAAAACAAAAAGCAGGAATCGTTTTAGAAAAAAAGAAGCTAACCAATGTTGTTGCCAGAGTTGGTTTAGTGTTGGATATTTCAGGCTCAATGAGAAGTTTATATAAAAATGGTACTGTTCAAAAGGTTGTTGAGAGAATATTAGCGGTTGCCAGCCAATTTGACGATGATGGTACTTTAGATGTCTGGGTGTATGATAATGAATATTCCCGTTTAAAATCGGTTACGGAGCGGGACTTTGTGAATTATGTGGAAGAGTATATTTTAAACAACGACCTAATACATAAATTCGGAAGGAACGATGAACCACCTGTCATGGTAGATGTGATTAAGAAATATACAGAAGAGTCACCTTCATCAGAGCCTGCTTTTATTGTATTTATAAACGATGGAGGATGTAAAAAAACCATTAAGAAACCAGTAGTCGAATCATCTACAAAGCCAATCTTTTGGCAATTTGTCGGAGTGGGTGATTCCAATTTTGAAGTACTTGAAAAATTAGATACAATGGAAGGCCGCTTTGTAGATAATGCTAACTTTTTTCACATTAAAGATATTGAAAAAATAACAGATGAGGAATTGTATAATCAGTTATTAAATGAGTTTCCTGGGTGGTTAACAGAAGCAAAAGCTAAAGGTATATTATAGGGGATATACAAAAAAAGGACTGATGAGAATCAGTCCTTTACTCACATACCCATGAAAGCCCTAGTGTCCCGACACCGGTATGAACTCCTGCAACCGTGATGAGCATTAAAATTTCTGTTTCAATATCTGGAAAATGATCGTTCATGTATTTTTCAATCTCCGCAGCCTTTTCGGGATCATTCGCATGGACAATAGCTACTTTTTTTACTGTTTTTGTTTCAAGATCTTCTCTTAATTTAGAAGCAAGATAAGCAATGGCTTTCTTTTCAGTCCGAACTTTATCTTTAATCTGTGCAGCCCCATCTTCAATTGCCAGAATCGGCTTAATATTAAAGAGAGAAGCTAAGATTTTTTGACTGCCTGACACCCGCCCGCTTTTGTGAAGCTGGTCCAAATTAGAAGGGACCAAATACAATCTAGTATTGCTGCGCAAGGCATTCAGACGTTCAACCACCTCGTCCGCTTCTAAACCTTTCTCAACAAGTTCAATCCCCTTTTTTATTAAAAATGATAGAGGATAGGAACCTATCTTGGAGTCAATGGCGTATAACTTAAAATCTTCCATATTTGCTGCCATAACTGATGATTGATAGGTTCCAGTTAAAGTACTTGAGGCATGGACCGCGATTCCAAAATCATAGTCCTCTTTTAATTTCCTATATAGCTCAACAAAGTCGTTAATAGAAGGTTGGGAAGACTGAAATTTTCCTTCCTCGTTTTTCATCCGTTCATAAAATTCATGTTCCGTTATATCAATTGTTTCTTTATAAAATTCATCATTAATGACAACATGTAAGGGAATGACATAGATATCGTGTTCCTCAATAAATTTTTTGCTCAGAGAAGCAGTGGTGTCTGTAATCCACGCAATTTTTGCTTTACTCATAATAATCCTTTTCCTCCGGTAAATACACAAATTAGGTTGTCTTTAGAAGTCTATAATAAACATTACTATATTGAAAACAGTTTCACTAGTTATATCTGTCATATTAATCTTTGAACATTTTGTGAAAATTAGAAGAAAAATGCTGAAATTAATATATAAAAATAAAAATGTGTGATTTGAATCACTTAGTTACTTTGATTTATTGCATATAATCACTATGGATATAGTGATAACTAGATAAGGAGTGTTCTAATATGTTAGATCAAAAAACAATTGAAATTATTAAATCAACAGTACCAGTATTAGAAAAGCATGGAGAAACAATCACCACTACTTTTTATAAGTTAATGTTCGGAAATCACCCGGAATTATTAAATATCTTTAATCACGCTAATCAAAAACAGGGGAGACAGCAAAAAGCTCTTGCTGGAACGGTATACGCGGCGGCCATGTATATCGATAACCTTGAAGCAATTTTACCAGTAGTTAAACAAATTGCGCATAAACATAGAAGTCTTGGAATTAAGCCAGAACATTATCCTATCGTTGGAAAACATTTGTTAATGGCCATTAAGGAAGTATTAGGTGATGCGGCAACGGATGAGATTATCGATGCATGGGCTCAAGCTTATAACGTAATTGCTGACGCTTTTATCAGTGTAGAAGCTGAAATGTATGATGAAGCAACAAGCCAGCAGGGTGGATGGAGTGGCTTCCGGAATTTTGTGGTTGACCGTAAAGTAGTAGAAAGTGACGTCATTACATCATTCTATTTAAAACCAGAGGATCAACGTGATATCGCAAGTTTTAACCCAGGACAGTATATTAGTATTAAACTAGAAATAGCGGGTGAGAAGTTTACCCATATTCGTCAATACAGTTTGTCAGACGCCCCAGGAAAAGAGTATTACCGAATCAGTGTTAAAAAAGAATCAGGAACAGCAAACCCTGATGGAATGGTATCGAATTACTTACATGATCATGTGAATGAAGGAGATATTCTAAAAGTCAGTGCACCTGCAGGCGATTTTATTCTAGATACAAACAAGACTACACCTGTTGTATTATTAAGCGGCGGTGTCGGCCTAACACCAATGATGAGCATGCTAAAAACGGTTGTTGAAGTACAGCCTGAACGTAAAGTAACGTTTGTCCATGCAGCGTCTAACAGTAATGTCCATGCATTAAGAAGTGAGGTCGAAGAGTTAACCGCTCTTGATTATGTGAATTCATATGTTTTTTATGATTCACCAACAGAAGAAGACCGCTTAAATAAGCGTTTTGATGTTGAAGGCTATATAACACGTGAGTGGTTAAAGGATCATGTATCCTTTGAGGAATCAGAATTTTATTTCTGTGGGCCAGTACCATTTATGAAATCAATAAACCGCTCCTTAAAAGAACTTGGAGTAAATGAAAGCAGGATTCACTTTGAGTTCTTTGGACCAATGGGTAATTTAGAAGAATAGATTGTGCAAAGCCGATTTCCTAAATGGGAGTCGGCTATTTTTATAAAATCTAAAGAAATGGTTAACAAATAATGAATTTTAAATTAAAACCTATAAATCACAAGGGTCAAAAGTTTGATTCAAACCACAACTGTGATTAAATTAAAGAAAAGGCCAGAAAGGGTGTCACACATGGGTAAGAATACCATCCGTTCCATCACTGCTGTTGGGGTATTGTTCTGTCTCCTCTGGCTGATTGGACTTGGCTGGGCAGTAGGTCAATATTATGCAGGTAAACCTGATAAGCTTCCTGAAACAAATACGGTAAGCAAAAAAGTAGAAAACAAAAAGGGACTAACCATTGTGGCTATAGGAGACTCACTAACGAGAGGAACAGGTGACGAGACCGGGAAAGGATACGTCGGAGATTTGACCGATGAAATTAAGGAAAAAACCAAAAAGCCTGTGCAGCTGACTAATCTCGGCATTAATGGTCAAAGATCAGATCAGCTTCGTAAACAGGTTCAAGAAACTGAAGTGGCAAGGCAAATCCAAAAGGCTGATATCGTGTTAGTAACTATTGGAGGAAACGATTTGTTCCGAGGCGGCCAGGGATTAACCGATTATTCAACAGCCAATATTGCCAAAATTGAAAAGCAATATCTTGATAATTTAAAGTTTATTTTTGAGCAGATTCGAAAAAACAATCAGAATGCAAATGTGTTCTTCATTGGACTATACAATCCATTTATTGAGTTAGACCAAGGGAAAGAGATGTCTAGGGTGGTCCGCCACTGGAACTATGACAGTGCCGAAGTAAGTGCAGCATTCCCTAAAATCGTCTTTGTACCAACATTTGACTTATTTGAGTTAAGAGTAAACGATTATCTGTATTCGGATAAGTTTCATCCAAACACAAAAGGGTACCGTTTAATTGCTGAGCGTGTTGCCTCGCTGCTTACCTGGTAAGGAGAAGAATTATGGAGAAAAAGATTACCTTAGCTGTTGATAATTTGAGAAAGGTCATTGGAAAAAGAGAAATCATTAAAGGATTGACGTTTGATCTGCGCGAAGGAGAGGTATTTGGCTTTTTGGGACCAAATGGAGCAGGGAAAACAACGACGATCCGAATGCTTGTTGGGCTTATTAAACCGACTGCGGGAAGTATTTACATATGCGGATATAATGTAGAGAATCAATTCCGAGAGGCAATGAGCAACCTTGGCTGCATTGTCGAAAATCCGGAGCTATATCCATACTTATCGGGTTACAATAATCTCCTTCATTTTGCCCGAATGATTGATGGGGTAGGGGAGGACCGCATTAGGGAAGTCACTGAACTTGTCGGCTTGACTGATCGTATCCATGATAAAGTTAAAACCTATTCATTAGGGATGCGGCAGCGTCTTGGAATCGCTCAAGCCCTATTAGGACGCCCAAAGGTGTTAATTTTAGATGAACCAACAAATGGACTGGACCCGGCAGGAATAAGGGAAATGAGGCAGTTTATCCGCTTTTTGGCAGAACAAGAAGGGCTAAGTGTTCTTGTTTCGAGCCATTTGTTAAGTGAAATACAATTATTGTGTGACCGGGTGGCAATTATTTCAAAAGGAACCATTATTAAAATTGATACGGTAGAACAGCTGCTTTCAAATCGGGAACGTGTTGTCTGGCGGGTTTCACCGTTTGAAAAAGGAAAACAAGTATTAAGTTCCTTAACGGCAATTGAAGTAAAAGATGATGGCACCATTCTAACGGAATTTAATGAACAGAAGACGCCGGAATGGAATAAACAGCTTGTATCAGCAGGTGTCTCCGTTACAGAAATCAATCGAAAAATGCCAGTATTAGAAGACTTATTCCTCGAACTTACGGGGGGTGATACCATTGAATAAATTAATTCAAAATGAAATGATGAAGCTTATTGCCAAGAAGAGGCTTGTGGTCATTGCACTGATTATTGGTGTCCTTGTCATGCTGTTTACCTATGCGCAATATAAGCAGGTTCAAACACAGCGGGAAAAGTTAGGCACAAGTGATTGGCGGACCATTTTACAACAGCAAATTGTCGACACAACCAACCGCCTTAGCAGCAGCCGAATTTCTGATGAATGGAAAAAACAGCTGCAAATTTCGCTCCAACAGCAGCAATATTATTTAGATCATGATATTAATCCATCAGAGCCGGGCGCACCAACCTTCATGCGTATCTTTTTGGAAAACTCGATTGACTTATTTATTCCGCTAATGGTTATGGTCATTGCAAGTGATTTAGTTTCTTCCGAACATAGCCTTGGCTCGATCAAACTGCTTCTGACAAGGCCGGTAAAGAGGTGGAGGGTACTTTTAAGTAAATACATCACACTTTGTTTAGCAGTTTCGTTGATTATTGCGATAACAGGAATCATCTCTTATGTCATTTCTGGAGTCGTATTTGGCTATAAGGGGTGGGGAACCCCAATCCTGACTGGTTTTAACGTAACCGAATCAGGTTTAAATACATCCGATGTAAAACTCCTAAGCCTATGGAAGTTTTTATTGATGGATTTTGGACTAGTATGGTTTGTTGCCATCGTTGTTGGCACGTTATCCTTTATGTTGTCAGTTCTCATTCGAAGCACCGCTGCAGGGATGGGGGTTATGCTTGCAGCACTTATCTCAGGAGCCATCTTAAGTAATATGGTCTCATCCTGGGAATCAGCCAAATACCTTTTTATGGTCAATTTACGGTTAACGGATTATATGAAGGGGAATGCACCGCCAATTGAAGGCATGAACCTCTCATTCTCCATGATGGTACTATTAATCTGGTGGGCCGTTGCATTGGTGGTCTCTTTTACGGTTTTTACAAAAAAAGATGTGTATTAGACATTTAGCTATTCCTAGAATCATGGGAATAGCTTTTTCATTGACCATTTTAAATGGACACTTCTTAAAATTTGATAGAATATTATTAATTTTATAAAATAATGGTAAGCTCTAAATTACGGAGGGGTCTAAATGACATTTGAGATAAAAAAACTCGATCATGTACAACTTGCTGGTCCAAAAGGGTGTGAACAAACGGCAAGGGAATTTTTTTCAGGAATCCTTGGGCTTATTGAGGTTGAAAAACCCGAAGAGTTAGCGAAACGTGGCGGTGTATGGTTTGAATTTGCCACCTTTCAGCTTCATATTGGGATTGAGGAACCATTTTCCCCAGCAAAAAAGGCTCATCCTGCCTTCGTCGTTGAAAACATTGAGGGATTAAAGCATCACTTAAAAGAACATAAAATAGCATTCACAGAAGATGATAACCTCCCGGGAGCAAGCAGAATCCATGTCCTTGACCCATTCGGCAACCGTCTCGAATTTCTTGAATGGGATTAATAGATGTATCTATTTATAGTAAAAAACAGCCCTATCCCATTGAATGAATGATGGGTTAGGGCTGTTTTCGCCTTTCGGGGATTAAAGGCAATTATTTTTGGGATATATCAAATCATTAGCAAATAGGAGGGGGAATCCTACGCCTTGAAAGGAACCAAAATCATTTATTTAACTTTTGCGGTTACTTTTATCGGAGCACGGTCAACGCCAAAATGCTGCTTGATAATTAAGGATGGGCCGCCCAAATTAAAGAGATAACGAGCTTCAATGACTAGTTTCATGAAGGCTCCTATTACTCCGGATAGGCTGAGACTGCCGACCTTTCCAACACCAACTTTAAGTCCTATCGATGCGACAGATCCCTTATGGTGGTATTCAAATTTTTTTAAAGATTCACCACGAAGAGACGCAACAATATTTTTCGCACATACAGGTGCCTGTTGCAGTGCAACTTGGGCAGTTGGTGCTAAGGCGTTCTTTTCATCTTTCATAAAAAGGGAGCAATCACCAAGGCTAAAAACATTATTTATGTTTTTTACTCGAAGATAAGAATCAACAGCAATCTTGCCTCTTACAATTGGAAGTCCCCAATTATGAACAATTGTATTTCCTTTCACACCACAAGACCAAATTAAAGTTCGAGTGGGAATTTCCCAATTAGGTTCTATAACAACCATTTCAGGGGAGCATTTAAGAATTTTTCTGCCTGTGATTAATTCAATATTCATCTTTTCTAAAACTTCGGTTGTATACTCAATGGATTGTTTAGGGAAGAAGGGAATCACTGATGATGCCGCTTCAATTGCTACAATTTTAACTTTTTCAAATGGTATATTGTGTTCTTTACATAATTTGGGCATTCCATCAGCAAACTCTCCAAGCAGCTCCACACCTGTAAAACCTCCTCCAGCTACTACGAAAGTTAACCTGGAAGGATCTTGGTCTTGCTTATATAAGTTAAATTGTTTAATAATTTGATTATAAATTGCTTTTGAACTTCTAAAGCTTCTAATTTCGAAGGCGTTTTCTTTTATACCAGGTGTTCCATAGGTTTCAACTTCAAAACCAAGTGAAACTAACAGATAATCATATGGCACAGTGTCACCGCCTTCAAGGTGTACTTCTTGTTCATTAAGGTCAACAGATGATACAGTAGCTTGTAAGAATCTAGTTTTGTTCGGATTAATTAGGTTTGGGATAGACATAGCGATTTGGCGATCCGCTGCTGTTCCGACAACTGTTTTATGAAGCTGTGTTGTTATGTAGTGATATTCATGCTTATTAATTAGTGTAACATCTGCTTCCCCTGATTTTAATAACTTCTCGAGACTCTTGCTTGTGATGATTCCACCATATCCGGCACCTAGAATGACAATTTTTGGTTTATTCATTTAACTCCCCACTCCAAACTCATTTATATTTATCTTTATCTATTTTTTTGTGAAATTCTTCACAATAAAAATGATAAAAAAACGAGCAATGCTCCTTATCGAATTATTGTGAAATAATTCACATTTATTTATTTGATTTTAGGATACGTCAATTAGTATCATTTCTCAAGTATTTTTTTACTGAAAATTTGTCGATTTGGTAAATTTTTTTTTGACAAACGGGGAATGATAATCCCAGCTATAGGAAAAATTTAGACAGTTGGAAGGAGAGTTGTTATGAAGCTTAAAGGATTCATTCTTACTTTAACATTACTATTAATGCCTACTGCTGCATTTGCTAATGGAGGAATACCTGCAAATCATGAGGATAAGCCTTGTGATTGCAAGGGTGGTAAACGTCAGCATATGACACATAAAGATTGGCAGGCAATGATGGCGGAGAGAGAACAAAAGCTCCTTGTTTGGGTAACACAGTATACTCCTGATAAGAAGGCAGAATGGACGAAGGTACTTGAAGAAAAGAAAAAACTGCGAACTCAATGGTTGAGTCCGGAAAACTTAGCGAAGCGTGAACAATGGAAAAAAGAAAGAATGGCTAAAATAGAGGAACTGAAAAAGCAATTTGAATCAGGCAAGATGACAAAAGAGGAATTTATCAAACAAGCACATGGCGGTAAAGAGATGGGACACTGGAAGACCTTCCATGAATTAAGAATAGCTGTCGATAAAAAGGATAACAAACAAGCAGCCGTTCTTTTAAATCAGCTCTTAGAACAAACGAAGCAGCATAATCAATTAATGAAAGAAAAACTCGCTCTTTAAAAGGTTAAGAAGTCAATTTCTTTTTTTGAATTGACTTTTTTTATGTTAGAAGTCGTCGCTTTAAGGGAAAATAGATAAGGAAGGCATTTCTCGAGGAGGTTGTAAAATGAACAGAAAAAATTTGATGATGACAACGATTGGTTTAGGTGCTGCCTATTTGCTTCGTAACCCCAAAGCGAGAAGAAAATTAATGGATCAGTTCCAGGCCTTTTCAAAAAAGAGGTAAAGTAAGAGGCATCCACTTGTATACTGTGGATGCCTCTTTCATTTCTTATTTTTTTAAATCGATTGAGTTTTTCTTTGCTTCTACGATATCCTCTTTAATTTCTTCCTTAATATCATCTGCTATTCCTTCGGTCGCTTTTTTGAACTCACGTATCGATTTTCCAAAAGCACGTCCAATTTCAGGGAGTTTGTTTGGTCCAAAAATAACTAAAGCCACAATTAAAATTAAAATCAGACCGGGAACACCAATATTTGAAAGCATTTCTTCATCTCCTAGTGATGAGTTGTAATTATTCCACCGCTATTATATCGTTTTTTCCTCAATTGTACTAGTGATATTAAGCTAAGAGAAGTTAGCGTGGATAAAAAATAAGATTAAGAAACCGATGGCGAGTTTGAAATGCAAATTGCGGTCATTTCTTTTGAATCGCTTAAGCCCCATAAACATTAATGGAAGAAGAGTTATGGTTGATATAATACCTGAAATATAAGTAAAGTCCAGCTTAAATCCCCTTAATAGAGCCATGTAAACATGGAGAAAAACTATTCCTGTTGATAATAAAGCAATAGGAACATGCCACTGCCGAACCAGCTTTCCAATAAATTGTAAGATGGTTTTTAATTCGAAGGATCCCCATTTCAATCCTTTAATTTTCTTATTTTTTAAAAGGAAAAAGACTGGATAAATAGCCAGAGTAACATAAAAACCAATTTGCGCAATCGAGCCAAACTGTTTAAATGTTCCCTTATAATGCCGAAAATCTTGGCTCATTAATTGCTGGCGATACAGATAAACATAAAATACTTCTGCCAAAATTAAACAAATAGCAATAATAAGAAATACGTTGATTCTTTCCCGTTCTTTGGAATTAGGAATAAAATTGGCTAGGAAGCCGGTTTTTTTATGCGATAGGGAATCTTGTTTCATGTTCCTCACACCTTCTGCTACAAATTTATTTAATTATACAAAATAAAGATTAAATTTCTATTAAAAGTGTTCAAAGGGAGATTAATTTTAAATGAAGTGAAGGAAGGGCGGATCATCCGGAAGGTTTTCCGGCTGATCCTTCATAATATACCTGTATTAAATGACTAGTTTGGATTGTACGTAAAAATATAACAGCTTGGCTGTATTTTCTATGGAAGAAACATGGGTCCGTTCGAAGGCATGTGATGAATCAATTCCAGGACCGATTAAGCCGTGGATAATATCATGTCCAGAGCGAATGGCAGCAGAAGCATCTGAACCATAGAAAGGATAAATATCGAGTTTGTAACCAATATGGTTTTCTTCGGCAAGTCGAACCAAGTGTTTGCGTAAGTTATAATGATAAGGCCCGCTTGAATCTTTTACACAGATTGAAACTGTATATTCATCGGTAGACTGGCCGTCACCCATTGCCCCCATGTCAACAGCAAGGTATTCTACTGTTTCTGGGGTGATATTGGAGTTTCCGCCGTACCCAATTTCTTCATTATTCGAAATCAGAAAATGAGTAGTATACGGTAACTTTATTCCTTCTTGTTTGATTTGTTTTATTAATTGAAGCAGGATGCCGACACTTGCCTTGTCATCCAAATGGCGCGATTTTATGTAGCCGCTTGGAGTGACCTCTACTCGAGGATCAAACGAGACAAAATCACCTACTTCAATTCCAAGCGCCCGAACTTCTTCAACTGTATGTACTTTTTCATCGATACGTATTTCCATATTATCTTGATTTCGCTCTGCTTTACCTGCATCTTTATAAACATGAACAGAAGTTTGATGCATGAGGATGGTTCCGGTAAATTTTTTGCCGCTCTGAGTTTCAATTTGGCAGTATTCACCTTCGATGGAGTTAAATCGAAATCCTCCGATTAAGTCGATTTTTAATCTCCCATTTGCTTTTACTTCCTTTACCATCGCACCTAGTGTATCAACATGAGCGGTCAGCATCCGATGGCTGTGGGTATCATTCCCCTCAATGGTGGCAATTAATCCACCTTTACGATTACGGTAGGTATCAACCTGTAACTCTTTAAGAAAATTTTCTACAAAAGTAATGACCTCGTTAGTATTTCCTGACGGACTTGGAATTGATACTAAATCAGCTATTAACTTCATTGTTTCCTCTAAATTTATTTGAACCACTTTCAATACCCCTTTCTGTTATTGCTCTTATTTAAACCAGCCTTTCTTTTTAAACCATAAAGACATCCCGATGGTAATGACTGCCATGATAAATAATGCCCAAGGATATCCGTATTTCCACGTTAACTCAGGCATATAGCGGAAATTCATTCCGTACAAACCAGCAATGAATGTAATCGGCATAAAAATGGTGGTAATGACTGTTAAAACTTTCATGACATGATTGGTTTGATGGGAATTTAACGAAATATAGCTGTCACGAATATCAGTGGTTAATTCCCGATTGGCTTCGATCATTTCTGTTAGTTTAAGTAAATGGTCATGAATGTCAGAAAAATATTCGCTTCTCCCTTTTATGTATGTTTCTCTTTGGGCGTTCAGAATTCTGTATAGAAGATCTCGCATCGGAGTAACCGTATGTCTTAAGGATAATAAACTATGCCTTGTATCAAATAAGTCCTCGAGTAATTCTTCCATTGATCTTCTTTTTGAATTTTCATCCAGTTCATTTAACATATCTTCAATTTGGTACACAAGAGGGAAATAATTATCTACCATCTTATCTAAAATTAAGTAAAACACATAGGAAGCATCCCATTTTTCAAGATTTTCGGAAAGCACTAATCGTTTCCAGACTTCATCTATCTCCGTGCAAGACTGATGATGAAAGGTAATAATATAGTTTTTACCTAAGAAAAAATCTACTTCTTCTTTAAGTGTAGCTAATTGATTTAAGGTCTGTGTGACAAAAAATGTATATCCTTCATAGTAATCGAGTTTGGGGCGCTGCATATGGTGCATACAATCTTCAATTGCTAGTGGATGAAAAGAGAGGGGAGTCCGTAAATAATCCGTCTCTTTTTCTGTTGGCTGGTGAAAATCAACCCAGTACCACAGATAATTTCCATTCACGATTTTTTCTATTTCTAAATCTTTAACTAGTTGATTATTTTGGTCTAATGCAATTGTTCGTATCATAAAATCTGTTTCTATCTCCTTATCAACATTATACCTTTACTATAAAGGAATGTCTGAAAAAGAAAAGCCCGATTTGTCCTATCCATTTTTTTTCGAGGACCAAACGGTTTGACGAACCCATTTTTTACGTTTTTTTCGGTTCTTATATCCTTGTATTAATCCCTGAATGGTAAGAGTAAGTACGACGATCATCCCGCTAAAAACAATAAACACAGCAAAATATTCGAAGGGATTATAGGTTTTAAAGTGATCCCATTTTATATGGCCTTGTAAATCATGAGTAAAAAGATTCATACTAAAAATTCCGCAAATCACGGTATAGATCGTTAAAACTAACAGTAACATACTGTCTTTTTTAGCTACATTGTTATCTTCATACTTTACTATACTAAAAAGAATCTCTTTGGTGTTGGCATACAAAGGGTCAATTCCAAGGCTTTTTCTTAGCAGCCTAAACATTTCCTGTCCTTCAAAAGTCAGCGGATAGACTGTATAAAAGTAATTAGATGTAAAAGAGTTTAGGGTATAATTTAAGCTTTCAATTTTCTCTTTATCCTGTTCAATATGAATAGCCGAAAAGCAACTTGCTATTTTTAACAACACTAATTTATGGAAAAGATTAAGCAGTAGAGCATAATAATAAAACCCATAAAATCGTTGAGTTTGCGAACAAGAATTAACTATGGTTGTTATACCAGCAAAACAGTTTTGTTCAACAATATAATTAGTTGTTGGTGCAAATCGGTCATATGCGTAATCCTGAATAAACTGGGAAATAAAGTCCATGTTATTGGCATTTACAAAGGGTTTTCCAGCTGTATCATAGCTGCATAATGTTCCAAATCTATAAAGGTCGACTGTATCAATGGTTTCTTCTTCATTCAGGGAAAGTAATGATTGAACATACATATTTTTTTTCTCTAAGAAAAGTACTTTATCATTGTTCATGTGCTTGGATAAATCTGGGCAAAATTGATTGATTAGGAACATTAATAAATTTTGATAGGTATCTCCGTCAATAGTAAGCTCAAATTTAAGTGTGTCCCCATTTCGTCGTCGCATGCAGTTGGCAAACTCAATGGAATTGGATAGGGAACTGTTTCGTATTTCCGTCCGAATGGTTAAAAAACCTAAATCAAATGGGCAAGTAACAATATCGATTGAATGAATTTTAAAAGGAATAATAGTATCTTTTAAGTTTAAATCCCCCTCCAAACTAAGTTGTTTGGAATATCTTTGAAACCCCTTTTCATGCTGAGCAATGGGAAAAAGGATATTTGCCGTTAAAGGGAGGAAATAGGTTTCCATCTCACTATGATTTAAACGGAAATTTCCATAATAGGCATTTTCGCTTTCCATATCGCTTAAACGAAAAAGATTAAAATCAAGCTCCTCTAAATAAGTGATAACCTCCCGGGAGGCACCGGCTTTTAATGAAAAAGGTGCAATAAATTGAAAAAGTGCCTTAGAAACATGTTTTTCTTTTAAAGCGATTGGCTGCATCCAGTGTATTTCCCTCCATAAATATTTCTAAAAACAACTTTCCCAAAATAGAAGAAACTTAACCGCTAGCTTGTGGGTATTACCTTTTAGAATAAAATGGCAATAACGGAGGGAACTTATAAAGAAATAAGCTCGGTGAGGTAAGAGAAATGCCAACTTCCAAAACCATCAAAGATAGCTTAAAGGATAGCCTATCCAATTCAGAGGATGTTGTATTAAAAGAACTACATTCAAAGGAAAAATCAATTGAGGTATTATATATTAAATCCATTAGTGATTTTCAAGTTTTTCAAGAAAAGTTAATCATCCCGTTTTATGAAATTAAAGATCCTTTTCAATTTTTAGCTTATCTGCAATCCCATCCATTAGTGAAACCATATGAAAATAAACAAACAGCACTTGAAGAGCTTCTTAGGGGTGTGACAATTCTTTTTTACCTAGATTCCGTATTCCTTTTAGATAGTAAAGCGGATCGGAATAACTCAGTTTTGGATACAACAGTTGAGACAACGATTCAAGGACCACAATCAGGGTTTAGTGAAAGTTTGCCGACAAATATAGGATTAATTCGTCAGCGGTACCCAGAGCCTACCTTACAGGTTGATTCAACAACGGTTGGCAGTATTTCCAAAACAAAGGTCATGATTGTCCATGATAAAAGATTAGCCGACCCGTCCACTTTGAAAAGGATTAAAGAATTTTTATCCCAAATTGATGTACAGATGTTCGAAACGGGCGAGCAGCTACTAGATCTTATTAAAAAAAGTAATCGTGCTCTTGTACCTATGATGCTCGTTACGGAACGGCCTGATCGAGTAGTCGTAAATATAGCAGCAGGGAAAATTATTCTGCTGGTCAGCGGAAGTCCGTTTGCTGTTGTTTTACCTACCGTAATGAAGGACTTTATGGCTTCAATGGAGGATATTTATCAAACTTTTTGGGTGACAAAGTTCCTGCAGCTTTTAAGATATATCGGCTTTTTTACAAGCCTTGTTCTTCCAGGCCTGTATGTAGCGATTACCAGTTATAATCCTGAGGTTTTTAGGGTTCAATTAGCCTTAAGCATTGCAGGGAGCCGGACAGGTGTCCCTTATCCCTCTTTTATTGAGGTAACGATTATGCTGGTTATGATGGAAATGCTGACAGAAGCCAGTATCCGGCTCCCAAAGGCTATTGGTCCGACTGCCACAACAGTAGGTGGTTTAATTTTAGGCCAAGCGGCGACGGAAGCAGGTCTTGTCAGTAATATTATGATTATCATCACATCTACTGTGGCCATCTCGAACTTTGTAGTCCCGATTAATGCCTTTAGTTTTACACTACGAATTATGAAATACATTATTTTAGCCTTGGCAACGGTATTTGGATTAGTAGGAGTAGTTGTGGGTTTAATGATGCTAATAGCATACATGGTTAAGCTAGATAGCTTTGGAACGCCGTTTCTGACCCTAGTGCAAACTCAACCAAATAAAGAGGAAAGGTGATAAGGAGGGGAGGGCGCTGAATCGTTATTTTCTTTATTTAGTATTCTTGAATATGATCATAAATGTCATAATCTTTATTCCAAAGATTTTGATTAGGTATAGGTATGAGGGAGCTGTGATGGGGGTGATTTTGGCTATACCTGTTGGTGTGGCTCTTAGTTATATTTATAGTACAACTATTACCAAGTTCTCGGAAAAAGGGCTGCCCGAAATTCTCTCTACCTCAAAACGGTATTGGTTAAAGACTTTTCATCTTGTAAGTATTCAACTGTTCTGGTTTACAGCTGGTCTCCTTACTCTACTTGGATTTATTGATATTTTATCCCGTTTCGTAAACCCTGAGATGCCCAAACTTTTACTGCTGATGATTTATTTGGCCGCTATTTTTCTAATTATCCAGCTGCCTACCGAAAGGGTGATGTACTTACTGGAAATTGTCCTATTCCTAAATACACCACTGATTTTGTTCATTATTTTTAAGGCTTATACAAATGAATTCCTAAACTGGGATTCGATACTTGAAGTAGGTACCCACATTTTTAAATGGCCAAGTTTAAAGGCATTTGCTGCAGCCACCTATTGTTTTTCAGGTTATGGAAACTTAATTATATTTAATCGTGTGATAAAGGGAAAATTAAAGATTTGGAATTTTATTATTATCTTTGTTTTAGGAATAATAAACTCATTTACAACTTTCTTTATTCCTATTGGATTTCATGGTTCAGACGGTACACAGGAATACCTTTATCCATGGATCAGTACCGCCGATTCATTGAGGCTGGTGTATAGTCCTATTGAACGTGTTATCTTTCTATTTTTAATGTTTTATATGAACATTACACTGATGAGTATATCCATTCACTGGCACGTAGCACTCGAGTTAATAAAAGGAACGTTTAAAGGAGAAATGAGTAAGAAAAAGAGCTGGATGATTCTCCTCGTTTTCACAGGAATAGCTATGGCGTCAATTATTTTTTTAAATACCATCCTCTTAATGAAAGCCGCAGTTAACTGGTTAATTATTCGGCTACTCTTTGAGATTTTGGTCGTAGTCATATTCTTTATTTGGGCTAGGAGGAGACTGGCTTGATGTCCCTTGACAAATGGAGATACGCGTTACTAGTGCTTCTGTCCACATTGGTTTTAGCCAGTTGTGGGTTTAAAGATATTGATAAGCGTTTTTTTGTCGTGAGTATAGGTGTGGATGCAGCAAAGAATAGTTCAAAAAAATATCTGGTTAGCTTAAAGTTTGCCGTTCCCGGGGCTTCTAAAGATAATCCGAGCCAGTATCAAATTGTTTCACAAAACGCTAATTCCATGTCTGAAGCAGTTCGAATTATTAAAACAAAAGTCGATAAGGAAATTGATTTCAGCCATGCAAAGGTATTCTTGTTTAGTGAGGAAATAGTGAAAAACCACGGCAATGCAGGCATGTATTACTGGTTTACTCGAAGAAGGGACATACAAAAAATTGCCTGGGTGAATATTGCTAAGCCTACCGCTTTGGAGGTATTAAAAGTAAAACCAAAATCAGAGCATATCCCTTCAAATGCCCTCTTTCTAGCATTAGGGAAAGAAGGTTCAGAGACTCCTTATATTACTCCAGAATATTTATTTGACCTGAAATACAGGCTAATTGAAAGAGGAATAGACCCATTCATGCCAATTGTGAAGGCAAAAAAAGACTTATTTGAAATAAATACGGTTGGACTATTTAATAAAAGTGCTTTAAAACTTACACTTAACCCTGAGGAAGCCAAAATGCTAAATTTTATGATGAATCGTGAGGAAAAGAGTGCTATCAAAGTTACAAAAGGGAAAACAACCATAATCATCAATACAGACAAAGTAAAAACAAAATATAAACTCAATACACAAAAAGGAAAAACACCCATTATAAATGTACATGTTTCTGTAGATGGCAATTTGGAAGAAGCATCTGATCGGGTAGCCATTCCAAAATTATCTGAATTTGAGAAAGCAGCGGAAGAATCAATCAATAAGCGGTTTGAAAAATTTCTTGTCAAGATTCAAAAGGCTAACCTCGATCCAATTGGCTTTGGGCTAAGATACCGTTCAAGACATTTTAATGAAGATGATTGGGAGCAATGGAAAAGAATCTATCCAAACGTTGTATTTAAGGTACAATCTAAAGTACAAATCGAGGATACAGGATTAATAGATTAAAAAGGGCATTCCAGTTTAACCAGAATGCCCTTTTTAAGATAGAATTAAACTGAAGGTGCCGATTCTTTGTTACGCATTGTCTGTGGAATGTACACACAGAATGGCTCACTTTCCAAATAATCACCAGTCACTGCATAGGTTCTGGAACGGGAACCACCGCAGATTTTATTATATTCACAGATACCGCATTTCCCTTTATAATGATCCGGCTGCCTGAGCTCCTTAAATACTTTTGCCTCTCGGTATATTTTGGCAAGGGGGGTTTCCAGAACATTTCCGCCCACAATTGGAAGCAAACCGCTCGGCATGACGTCACCGATATGAGAGATAAAGGCAAATCCATTTCCATCATTCACTCCCTTTGGAGCACGCTTTAACCCATCGTGCATGGAAGCAAAATCTGTCGTAATCGAATCTTCATATTGAATATTGCCTTTTTCAATTAGGTGGTCACGCGTTTTTTGTTGTAATACAACGCGGCGGTAATGTTGTGCAGCTGTCGTTTTAATATCATAGGGTGCGGTCTTACTCAGCTCATATAGCCATCTGAATACCTTTTCATGATCAGCAGGAGAGATACATGCATCTATCTGTCCTCGGCCAGTAGGAACCAGCAGGAAAATATACCACATCACTGCACCAAGTTGGGCAACTAATTTTGACATTTCTTCGAGCGAATCATAATTATATCGAGAGATAACCGTGTTAATTTGTAAAGGCATATCAAGTTCATTTAAATATTTTATTTTTTCAACAGTTAAGTCGAAGGATCCTGGAGTTCCACGGAAATGATCATGGATTTCTGGAGTAGGTCCGTCTAAGCTAAATCCCCATCGTGATAGTCCAACATCTTTAAATAACTTCATTTTTTCCTTCGTTACATTAGCAGTGGCGCTTGGTGTCATCGAAACACGCATACCTTTTTTTATGGCATAATCAGCAAGTTCATATAAATCTTCCCTCATCATACAATCCCCGCCGGTAAAAACGAGCATTGGATTATCCATTTCATAGATTTGATCAATAAGATTCATGCCTTCCTCATGTGTTAGCTCCCTTGGGTCAGGAGTCAGCTGTGCATCTGCCCGGCAGTGCACACATTTGAGCTGACAGGCTCTTGTTACCTCCCAAATGACAATAAACGGGTTTTCATCATAATCTACTTTTTTACCTGCAGAATGCGGATGTCCCATTGTATGTGGGTGTCCTTTACTTATACCTTGCATCTTCATCACCAGAATTCATTAATATTTTTTTTCATAATAAGTGTTTCTATAGATTTATTATAAATAGGTCTTTTTTACCGTGGATGAAGGGTTTGTTACAATATTTCTACATTCGCTGATGTAGGTATAATTGTTACAGGAATATTACGATTTGATGAATGGAAAATCATAGATTTTAAGATGAAGGCATCATAATTCCTATTAATAGAGGGTTTTACTCTAAGAATACTTGTAACAATAGATGATGATTTTTCCAAATATGGGGATTCTTCTACTGAAAACCATATCTTTGGTATTTTAACCAATATCAGCTCTCTAGTAAGATAAAAGTATCAATCAATCGAAGGAGAACTGACCATCTATGAATAAACACCTACTGACAGCGGCTGCAGCTGTAAGTCTCTTGTTTGCTTCATTTACAGGAACGGCTAGTGCACATGAAAATATTTATACGGTTCAATCCGGTGATACCCTCTGGAAGATTGCACAAGCTAACCAAATATCTGTCACAGATTTAAAGACTTGGAATAACCTCACAAGTGACTCTATCTATGTAAATCAAAAACTATCTTTATTGGCGCCACACAGCCATGACACCACCTATACAGTCCAAAGCGGAGATACCCTATGGAAAATTAGCTCCCGGTTTGGAATTTCAGTTACTCAGTTAAAATCTATTAATAACTTAACATCTGATACAATTTATATAGGACAAGTCCTTAAAATTTCAACAGCTTCTACAACGGCTCCTGAAACTACAGTTTCAAAGGCACAAATGGTTATTAATGAAGCAAAAAAATATATTGGAACTCCCTACTTATGGGGAGGTAACTCTCCAGCGGGTTTTGATTGCAGTGGATATACAAGTTATGTGTTTGCAAAAGTAGGAATCACCATTCCAAGGACTGCAGCCACACAGTGGTCAGGATTAAAACCAGTTAGCGCGCCAAATCCCGGGGATCTTGTTTTCTTTGAAACTTATGCACCTGGCCCATCTCATGTTGGTATTTATTTAGGTAACAATCAATTTATTCAGGCCGGATCAAATGGGGTATCGATTGCGGATATGACCAACACCTATTGGAAACCAAGATATTTAGGAGCTAGGACGGCTATTAATTAAATATTAGATGGAGGATATCTATAACAGGATTTTAACCTGGTAAGGATATCCTCTTTTATTTTCAGAAAATCAGAAAATTAGTACTTTAAGATTTCTTCGTTTCGCTATATACTAATAAAGTGTCTTTTTTTTCTAAATACAAATGACCTCATAATTTTGAAAAAAATGGAATGGATTGGTTGGATGTTTAGATGTTTAATTTAACACAGTTTCGAGAGGTTTTTTATCAAGCAAAAATTCCTCAATTAATTAGTTCAGTAGATTATTCCACGACCCAATTTAACCCGGCATTTTGTGAGTTTTTGGGATATTCCTCGGATGAGTTGGCAAACCTGTCGATGGAAGAGATTTCACATCCGGATGATATGGTGAAGGACGCACAATTATTTGGGGAAGTTTTGAACCGGCAAAGGGATCGATACCAGCTTGAAAAGAGGTATTTCCACAAATCAGGTGAAATTAAAACTGGAATTCTAACAGTCTCTAGGATTCAAATACAGGTAACAGGGGAAGAGTTTTTACTTGGACAAGTTTTAGATATCACAGAGAAAAAACAAATGGAGAACGCTCTAAAGCACAGAGAGAAAAAATATCGGCTCCTTGCAGAGCATTCTTCCGATATGATTATGTTACATAAAGTTGATTACACCTACCTTTATATTTCTCCTTCAGTTAAAACCGTACTTGGGTTTCAGCCCGAAGAATTGATTGGAAAAAATCCTCGAGAATTTATCCATCCTGATGATTTAAACGAGTTAAGAAAGCAGCCCATTCGCAATGATGTTCATGCACCAAAGCTAATTACATACCGATTCCAAAGGAAAGACGGTTCATACGTTTGGATAGAATCAACCGTTAAAGCATTAATCGATCAAGTAACCGGGGAGATTAGTGAACTGGTTACGGTTTCACGGGATATTGAACAGCGTTTAGAAACCCAGGATCGGCTGCGTAAATCTGAAAAATTAGCTGTAGTTGGCCAGATGGCAGCGGCTGTTGCCCATGAGATTCGGAATCCTTTAACTCCTATAAAGGGTTTTATGCAGCTGTTAAATTCGGAAAAAGAAATAAATCCAGTATATTTAAGTATTATCTTAGATGAATTGCAGCGAGTGGAAGCGATTATTTCTGAATTTTTAACAATGGCTAAACCTCATACAGAAAAACTAAGAGGAGTTTATATAGACCATTTAGTTCGCCAGGTAGTACAGCTATTACAACCCGAAGCAAAGATGTCACAGAAGGGTTTGTATTTTTATGTCGAACACCCAAATCTATCCATTATGGGTGACACCGATTCTTTAAAACAAGTATTTCTCAATATTATTAAAAATGCGCTTGAGGCATTATCGAAGATGGGACAGGTTCATATTAGAGTGTTGGAGGAAAGTACAGGTGTGAAGGTTGAAGTTTCAGATGATGGGTGCGGAATACCTGAGAATCGATTACAAAAGCTTGGTGAACCGTTTTATTCAACAAAGGAAAAAGGGACAGGTCTTGGTTTACTAACTTGCTATCGAATTATTGAAGCTCATCAAGGAAAGATTCATATTGAAAGTAAAGAGGGAGAAGGGACAACTGTCAGCATATGGCTGCCTTATCATTTAAGAAAGTAATGGAGACTTACCACTCTTAAAGTTCTGATGTTCCTTTTAATGGTACAGAATATGGTATGATGGATTCAAAAAAGGTTGAGGAAAGTGCCATGCAAAAAAGAATCATCAGTATCTGTATTCTGCTTTTTATTATTGCCCTTGGTTTCTTGCAGAAAGATGAATTACTAGAAGTTGTAAAGCAGGGCGGAATTTTGGCCGTTCTAGTCAGCATGGTTTTTGTAGCCATTTGTGTTTTCTTTCCTGTTGTCCCCTTTCCTGTTTTAGCAGGTGTAATCGGCGCTGTATTTGGAATGATGCAAGGTGTATTTATATCGTTAGTAGGGGCGATGGCCGGCACAATGGGTTTCTTTTTTCTTAGCCGTTATGGTTTCAGGGACATAGCAGAAAGCAAGTTGTCCCATTATCCAAAAATCACCCAATACGAGGAGTTTTTTAATAAAAATTCATTTGTGGCGATTCTTACCTTCCGGCTTATTCCAATTATTCCTGCACCAATAGTCAATATTATTTGTGGTTTAAGCAAAGTTAAAGCAATCCCATTCTTTATCGCCTCGGTATTAGGGAAAATTCCGAACATCTTGATATTGTCCTATGCCGGGTCGCTTTTTAGCAGCAACAAGCTTTTTTCGTTTGGAATGTATGGCTGTTATGTAATAATTATTTTTTTAATAAATTTTGTCCTTCTTTTTCGAAGGTCAGCTAATAAACCATCAATTAAATAGCATGTTGTTCGTTCAAATTGTCCATTTTATGAATCAAGATGATTTCTTTAAAGTAACTTTTTAAGATTAACCATTTTGCTGGATAGGTATAAATAAACTCTTCAACTGTTTGTGGAGAGTAATAAATTAAGCAATCAAACGCGCTTTCTTTTTTACGTAGATCGTAAAGTAATGCATGAGGGAGAGTATAATACTCTTTCAATTGGTATGGATTTAGGGATACCACCTGAATGTCTTGCTTCATAATATATTCCTTAATAGACTGTTCTTGTAAAAGAGTACTTTCCTCCAGGGAACGCCCATCAATACTGATGCGATCATTTACAAGGTAAATTCCTTTCATACGAACCACCCTTTCACCTTCATTGGTATTGTTATTGACAGGGAGAGGGTGAAGTATACTTAGAGATAGAAAAATGATAGAGGAGATACATCATGGTTAGTGCAGCCATTCATGGTTTTTTACTTTCTTTAGGACTCATTTTGCCTTTAGGCGTACAAAATGTGTTTGTCTTTAATCAAGGGGCGGTACAAAAAAATTTGGTACGAGTACTTCCAGTAGTTATAACTGCCTCAATTTGTGATACATTATTAATTTCATTAGCTGTATATGGTGTATCAACAGTTGTTTTTGGTGTCTTTTGGATAAAATCCATACTACTGCTAGCAGGTGTCCTTTTTTTACTTTATATGGGTTTTACAACTTGGCGGAGTAAACCTAGTCAAAATGAGCCCTCGCAAGTATCTTTTACACCCAAAAAGCAAATTGCTTTTGCAGCATCTGTCTCTTTACTAAATCCGCATGCAATCATGGATACGATTGGCGTAATTGGGACAAGCTCATTATCTTATAATGGTACAGCGAAAATTATTTTTATGCTAAGCTGCATTCTTGTATCGTGGATATGGTTTTTTAGTTTAGCGCTGGCAGGAAAAATCATCGGCAGATTTGACCAATCTGGCAGATTTATTCTTTTATTAAATAAAGTTTCAGCCATTATTATGTGGGGGACCGCTGTTTTTCTTATTTTTTCATTGATTTAACTCCAAAACACCTCACAGTAATTGCCAGTTTTGTTCGGAATGAAAACCTCTAATTGCGCGAAATATAATCTTGGGTTGGAGCTTCAACCTATTGATTTTAAAGGGTTTGAACGCGTATGATATCCAAAAAATTGGAGGTAAATACATGAACACTCAACATTCGATTACACATATTAATCAATGCCGTCAACTT
The DNA here is from genome assembly GCF_002860255.1 of Neobacillus cucumis. Lineage (GTDB taxonomy): Bacteria > Bacillota > Bacilli > Bacillales > Cytobacillaceae > Neobacillus > Neobacillus cucumis_A. Next base: position 184,765 of record NZ_PGVE01000028.1, on the reverse strand, counting down.
TCCCAGCAGCTCATTCAACAAACACAGATGAGTAATCAGCAATATCAACAAATGCTGCAAAATGAGCAGCAAAATGTGCATATGCTGGAGCAAATGCTGCAAAAGGAAAGAATGGCGGTACAAACGATTCAGCAAAGCTTACAAGGGCATGAAATGGCCATTCAGCGATGCCAAGAAGTTATTGCACAGTGTAATCAATTGGAGAGAGAGTTAGCGGGACAACAGGGGACGTTTGGATATCAATCTGTTTCAAATATAAATCCGGCTTTTCAAACCCAATCGTTTCAACAGTACCAACCCCATTCATACCGCTAAACAAACTAACAAAAGCACGCACATTTTAAAATTGTGCGTGCTTTTTCATGTCAAAAAAATGACCCGGCAAATGCCGGGCAGATCAAACCTAATCTATATTAAGGGGGGCGGAGGTTAAAAGGTTCTTCCTAGAACCTATTTATATCTTAAAAGATAATTATGAACAAACTATGAAGGATTAATTAATAGTTTAAGAAGGTTCATAGATTATATTAAACAAAATACAGCCTCTGGAGATTCGCCTTACATTTTTTATTATCTGAAATATTTCATTCTAGGAATAGCTTACAACCTAATATAAATAACAATAGGGAATTTATGAGTCTAAAGAGTGGGGGAAAAGTGTGGAGGATTTTTATCAAATTTTAGATGTTCTTCATTACCCAGGGGAAAAGGTCCTGGCCACGATTGTTGGTGTAGAGGGTTCGGCTTATAAAAAAGAGGGCTCCTCAATGCTATTTTTTTCGGATGGTACACAAATTGGAATGTTGACTGCAGGCTGTTTAGAGGAAGACCTGACTGTAAAAGCGCGGGAGGTGTTTAAGAAACAAGAGGCCGTGATCATCCAATACGATTTGTATATGGAAGATGACTTGAACTGGGGGCAGGGTACTGGCTGTAATGGCACCATTGATATATTGATCGAACCGGTAACAGAACGATTAATTGAGGATTATCTAATGGTTAAAGAACTTCTGCGTATGCATAAGCCTGTAATTGCCTTAAAAAAACTCGACGACCTAGGGGAATATGTTTTTATTGAGGAAAATGGTGAGCCGTTTGGTAATTGGTCCGGACCGCTCCCAACAATTGAGTTTTCCTCAAAGAGTGGACCTTTAACTAGAGATGGTTCAGCTGTCTTTCAACAAACATTCCATCCGAAACCTCGATTAATTGTCTTCGGTGCAGGACCAGATGCAAGACCACTTGTATCTTTTGCAGCTGAGATCGGCTTTTCAGTAACGGTTTGTGATTGGCGGGAAGCGTTATGTCAGAAAAAATACTTTACAGGGGCAAATGAGTTAATCATTGGGTTTCCTGCGGATCTCCTTAAACAAATCTCTTTTTCTCCTTATGACTTTGTTGTCATCATGACCCATCAATTTAAAAGAGATCAGGAGTTACTGATGAAAATAATAAATAAAAATATACGATACTTAGGGATTCTTGGTCCAAGAGAACGTACCAGAAGGTTATTAAATGGTAAAGAAGTTCCTGATGGCGTCTTTTCACCAATGGGTACGGCAATAGGGGCAAAAGGTCCTGTTGAAATAGCTGTTAGTGTGTTGGCTCAAATGATTGAAGTATGGAGAAAACCAGTGCACGAAAGAGTAGAATTGCTCTGGACCATTCCAGATTAGTATCAGCGTGTTAGGAGGGCTGGCTATGAAGGTTATTGGAAAAAGTATCATTCGAAAAGAAGCTCTCGACAAGGTGACAGGTCGAGCCAAATATACAAATGATTTTAATACAAAACCAATGCTGTCAGTCAAAATGGTTATCAGTCCTTACGGGCATGCGAAAATTGTTCATATTGATACATCCGAAGCTTCAAAAGTCCCTGGTGTGAGGGCTATACTAGCTGGTCAGCGCTTCCCCTTAACGGGTGAAGCGATTCGTGACCGTCCGCCGATTGCGGTTGATAAAGTCCGTTACCATGGTGAACCTGTTGCACTTGTTGTAGCAGATACTCCATTTCAAGCTAAAAAAGCAGCAGATCTGATTAAAGTTCAATACGAATTACTTCCAGTCGTAAATTCACCAACTCAAGCATTTCAACAAGGAGCACCTCTGATTCATGAACAGTTGGGATCCTATGATAAAGAAGTAGATTCACATCCGGTAGAGGGGACAAATATTGCTACTCTTATTAAAATTAGAAAAGGTCAAATGGAAGCAGGTTGGGCAGAAAGTGAAATAGTAGTGGAGGAGAGCTTTTCTTTTGCATCTTCTGACCATGCGGCCATTGAAACGAGATGTGCAACCGCAGAAATCGAGCCAAATGGAACGATTATCATCATGACTTCCTCACAAGCACCCTTTATGGTCAAACAATTAATTTCTAAATACTTTGGTGAGGAAATGGGCAAGATTATCGTCCATACACCCCTTGTGGGCGGAGCATACGGTGGGAAAGCCTCTGTACAGTTAGAGGTTCTCGCTTATTTGGCTTCTAAGGCTGTTGGCGGGAAACCTGTTAAACTTTTAAATGATAGAGAACACGATATGATTACATCCCCGTGTCATATTGGACTTGATGCCACCATTAAATTTGGAGCCGACCGTAATGGCAAAATAAGAGCGGCGGAAATCCATTATTTATGGGATGGAGGGGCTTATTCAGATAAGGCTGTAGATGTTACGAGGGCTGGAGCAGTCGATTGTACAGGACCCTACAATATTGAACATGTTTGGTGCAATTCCTATTGTATGTATACAAATCATCCCTTTGCCGCTCCGTTCCGAGGGTTTAGCCATTCTGAACTATCCTTTTGTATTGAACGTACAATGGATATTTTAGCCAAAAGATTAAATATGGATCCGCTTGAGCTTAGGAATATCAATGCGATAAGGCCTGGTAATACTACGCCGACGCGGGTAGTGTTGAACGAAAACAACCTTGGTAACTTACCAAAGTGTATTGAGAAGTTGCGATCTCTTATTAGATGGGAAGAAGGTGCTATTAAAGAAATAAATGAAAGGTTTGTTAGGGTAAAGGGTGTATCATGCAGTTGGAAAACATCCACTATTGACCCAAACGCTCCTTCAGGGGCCATTATTACCTTTAATCGCGATGGCAGTCTTAATTTAATGTCTGGAGTAATTGAGGTCGGAACAGGTACAAAAACCATTCTTGCTCAAATTCTTGCCGAAAGGTTGAAAATGGATGTTGATAAAATCCACGTCAAAATGGAAGTTGATACTCAAACGACCCCTGAACACTGGAAGACCGTTGCAAGCCGGGGAACCTATATGGGTGGAAGAGCGGTTTTAGAAGCAGCGGATGATGTAATTAGACAGTTAAAAGAGGTAGCGGCTTCTGTGTTAAGAGCACCCATTGAAGATATGGAAATAGCGGACAGTAGAGTATTTTTACGTGAAGAACCTTCGATCGGTCTTCATTTTAAAGATATAGGCTATGGATATCAATATCCGAATGGAAACACAATTGGGGGACAAATCATCGGCCGGGGTAATTTTGTCCTGCGTCATCAAACCTATTTAGATCCTGAAACAGGGGAAGGCAAGCCAGGACCCGAGTGGGGCGTTGCAGCATATGCGGTTGAAATCGAACTAGACAAAAGGGATTATACTTACCGGTTGATAAAAGCATGTACGGTTCTTGATGCTGGAAGAGTAATGAACGAAAAAGCAGCCATAGGTCAAGTAATGGGTGCAATGAGCATGGGATTGGCTTTTGCAGGGAGAGAGACGTTTTATTTTGACGAATTGGGCAGGGTCTTGAATCCACAACTTAGGACTTATAGGCCTCTAAGGTACGGAGAAAATCCTGAATACCTGGTAGGTTTTGTTGAAACACCAGACCAGGAGGGACCATATGGTGCACGAGGACTCGGAGAGCATGGTTTAATGGGCATGCCAGGGGCGCTTGGCAATGCCTTATCGATTGCTGCAGGTGTAGAGCTTCGGAATCTTCCGCTTATTCCTGAGTTAATCTGGAGAATAAAGGGGGAAGCCCATCATGCTTCCCTTTGATTTTGAATATTACCGTCCAAAAACAATAGAAGAATCGGTAGGTTTATTTCAATCACTATACAAGCAGGGAAAACAGCCATTTTATTTTTCCGGAGGAACAGAATTACTGACACTTGGAAGAATCGACTTAGCCTATACAGAAGCGGTTATTGATATTAAGGATATTCCCGAATGCAAGGTTATGCAAAACAGCGGGGATTATTTACTCTTAGGCAGTTCACTGACTTTGACGGCTGTGGAAGAAGCCAATCCTTTTCCTCTGTTAACAAAGACTGCCAGTGAAGTAGCCGATCATACTGCACGCGGAAAAATTACTTTAGGCGGAAATATTTGTGCGCGAATTTTCTATCGAGAAGCAGTTTTGCCCTTTTTACTAGCCGATAGCAGGGTATTGATTGCTGGCAATGATGGGAAAAAACTTGTTCCAATTAATGAAGTATTCCAAGAACATTTACGATTAAAACCAGGTGAAGTCTTAGTACAAACAGCTACAGAGAACCGGTTTATTCACGCCCCTTATTTTACGGTTAAAAGAAGACAGCAATGGGATACTGGTTACCCTCTGATTACGTTGGCTGCCATAAAAATTGACCAAATGATTCGTATAGCAATTAGCGGATTATGTCCATTTCCATTCCGTTCTACGTCGGTCGAAGCTGCTATAAATGCAAATGGTCAATCGAATACGAGCAGAGTGGAAGGAGCCATTGCTGCGTTGCCTCAAAATATTTTAGACGATATTGAAGGTTCAAGGGAATATCGTTTATTTATCGTTCGAAATTTGATGTTGGATGCCCTAGAAGCCCTAGATCGTGTACAGTATTGATGGGGAAGGAGAGAGTATGAAAACCTATACTGTAACTTTGGATGTGAATGGTGAAGCTCATACATTACAGGTTAGACCGGCGGACACGCTGTTGTACATTTTACGCAACAAGATTGGCCTGACAGGAGCTAAGCCCGGATGCTTAAATGGGGACTGTGGGGCATGTACCATTAATATTGATGGATGGCCGATGAAATCTTGTTTAATGTTGGCAGTAGAAGCAGAGGGGAAGAAGGTGACGACGATTGAAGGACTGTATGGAACAGCGATTCAGCAGGCTTTTATCGAACAGTTTGCCTTTCAATGCGGTTACTGTACTCCCGGATTTATTATGAATTGTCATTCGTTAATTGAACAGCACCCGGATGCTGATGATAAAAAAATAAAAGAATGGCTGGAATCAAATATCTGCCGCTGCACCAGTTATGAGGAGATTGAAAGAGCGGTAAAATCAGTTTTGAGAAGGGATACACCATAATAGGAGGGTACCGTTGTGGTACCCTAATTGTTTTTCATTTGAAAATACGTATCCAAAACTCTCCGGCCGATTTTTAGATTAGCCCGATTATCATCTTTTCCGTCGTATGCCCAAGGGACTAAAACTGCCATGGCTACTTCAGGGTTAGAGCTAGGTGCGTAACTCACAAGGCTTAAATTCATTACAGGAGGGGGCTCTTGACCAAAATGGCTTCGTAATGGGCCATCATAAAAGGCCTGTGCGGTTCCCGTTTTTCCGGCAGGTGAGTATCGTGCGCCTTTAAAAAACTTGTAAGCGGTGCCGCCTGGCTCTTGCATCACTTTTTTAAACCCTAATTGTACACGGCTCAGCCATACCTTTTTTACATCAATCGTATTTAGGACCGTTGGGTTAATTTCTTTTAGTATTGGACCCAGCTTTTCATCGTCACGTGCGGGCTCCCGAATTTGTTTAACTATATGAGGCTGCATACGGTAGCCTCCATTTGCAATAGTTGAGACATATTGTGCAAGCTGCATGGCAGAATAGGTGTCATATTGACCAATGACGAGGTCTAGTAGATATCCTGGCAGCCTGCTTTGTCCTTTAAATCCCGACTGCTCATTTGGTAAATCAATTCCGGTTCTTGTTCCTAAACCAAAGGAAGCAAAGGAATTTCTAATGGTTTCAAACGCCATTTTATTTGAAAAATTTAATGGTTTATCGTATTCATAATGTCCCTTACCAATCCTTATAGCAGTATGAAACATATAAACATTTGAAGATAATTTTAAGGCATTAATTTCATTTAAGCGCCCTAAATAAGCATAAGATTTCTTAATAGGAGTATCCTTGATTTTAATTCCAGCATCATCAAAATATGTATTAGGAGTGATCGCCCCAGTTTTATAGCCGGTTAAAATGGTAGCTCCCTTTACAGTTGAGCCTACATTATAGGTGGTCGTAAAAGTCCCAAGGGCATCATCCATCATTTCAGTCCTTCCGGTTTTACTATTTCTCACCATTTTCTTCCCTGACATCGCTAAAACATCCCCTGTTTTTGGATCCATTAAGACCACATACGCTCGATCCGTCAGTCTTGTGCCAGGCCATTTTTTTGCTGCCCAAAGTTCCTCTTCAATAATCTTATCTACAGCCATTTGTAAATCCATATTAATAGATAAAACAAGATCTTTCCCTTTATTTCCTGCAAATACGGTTTCTGTTTCAATTATATTTCCTGACTTATCTGTAATATTTTTCACCTTTGATTTATTTCCGTGCAAAACATCCTCATATTGCAATTCCAGCTGGCTCTTTCCCACCCGGTCATTCCGGCTGTAACCTCTAGCCAAAAAATATTCTAATTGATCTGCGGGAAGGCCTTCTCCGGATTTCGTCACGTTCCCTAAGACGGACCGCAGAGTATTTTCAAAGGCGTATGAGCGATCCCAATCAGTAGTCGTTTCGACACCTGGCAGTGATTGAAGATTTTCACTAACGACTGCAAATTCCTTTTCCGTGACGCCCTCATTCTTAATCATTTCCGGTAAAAATTTAAATCCTTTACTAAGTTCCCGGTAAATCGCCAAAATCTCAAGATCGTTGGCAGTTAATTGATTTAATTCTTGTGCGGTGATTCGTTTTAATTTTAAATTATATAGATCCCAATCTGATAGTTTCTTTTCAGCAAATAAAGCCAATTCTTGCTTAGTTATTTTGGCTTCAGCCTGTATTGGATATTTCAACATCCAAAAGTCCCGTATATCACGATCGGTGACCAAATCTGTTTTTTTCTCAATGAATTTTGCTAATTTTTCTGCAGTTTTCAACATTTCCGACTGGTTAAATCCCTGATTTGTAAAAGAAATAGCACTCTTGGGGATATTATCCACTATGACTCGATAATTGCGGTCGAATATGATTCCTCTAGGAACTGGATTACTAACCGTAATATCTTCCTTTCTTTCCAAATCCCGCTTGAAATTTTCTCCATAAACAATTTGCACAAAACCAAGTCTAAGAATCAATACAGAAAATAAAAAAAACACACTGAAAAAAAGCAAATTTAAGCGAAAAGGAAAATGAGATTTTTTCTTTTTCTGCTTTTCCAAATTGGTAACACATCCTTTTTTTCAAAAAGTTTCCTTTTAGTATGCCTGAATAATGTATTAGCTACTACATTATTAAAGGGAAAATTAGGAAAAATATTTGGTACATAATTAATGAAATTAATTGATTTTCCGAAACTTTTCCATAATTTAAATTTTTAATTTATAATAAATGAGTGAGTCAGATCAGACAGGGGGGCTAAATATGGAGCAGAAAGTGGTTCACCAAACAGCATTACAGAAGGTTTTGGAGCAATTTAACTATTTAGATGAGAAAATAACGCATTACTCAAGTATCTTGGGTCTAGCAGATTGGGATCTAAAGGTGATGGCACCGAAAAAAGGGCGGAGTGTTTTTGCAAAGGCAACTGGAACTTTACGTACCGAGATTTTTCAACTGTCAGTTTCAAAAGAAATGGGCGATTTATTAGAAACTCTTTCAACAGATGAACTTCATTCTCAATTGGATGAGGTGACAAAGGCCAAGGTGAGAGAGTATAAGGAATATTATCAGAAGTCTAAAGCCATACCTGCTGATCTTTTTAAGGAATATAGCATTCTAACAGCGCAGGCCAATGATGCGTGGGAGGAGGCTAGGGAGTACAATGATTTTGACCGCTATCTCCCTTTTTTAGAGAAAATCATCGATTTTAAACGGCGGTTTGCAGAAATATATGGATACGAAGAACATCCTTATGATGCTTTGCTTGATGAGTTTGAACCTGGATTAACAGTAAAAAAATTAGATCCTATATTTGCTAAATTAAGAGAATCAAGTGTAGACCTATTAAACCGCATTAGAGAAAGTGGTCAGCCAACTAAGGCAGAATTGTTTGACCAATCATTTGATATTGAAAAACAAAAGGCCTTTAATCGATATATATTACCTCTTATTGGTTTTGATATGGAGGCTGGGCGTCTGGATGAAACCGTACATCCTTTTGCTCAGACGGTTAATATAGGAGATGTTCGTTTAACAACACGTTATTTAGAGAAAAATGTAAGGTCAGCTTTATTTGGAACCATTCATGAGGCTGGACATGGCATCTATGAGCAGCATATTAATCCTGAATATGAAGAAACGGTTTTACAAAGCGGGGCATCCTTTGGGATTCATGAATCACAATCTAGATTTTTAGAAAATATGGTTGGACGCAGCAGGGAGTTTTGGCAATTCTTTTTTCCAAAGCTTAAAGAGCATTTCCCTGTTCAATTGGATGAGGTGTCAGTGGAAGAATTCTATCGTGCTGTAAATACCGTTCAACCTTCGATGATTCGGGTTGAGGCAGACGAATTAACCTATAATTTACACATCATGCTTCGCTATGATATTGAAAAATCTTTAATCGGCGGGGAAATTGAAGCAAAGGATTTACCGCAGATTTGGAATCAGAAAATGCAGGATTATTTAGGGATCACACCTTTGACTGACACAGAAGGAGTCCTGCAGGATGTTCACTGGTCATTCGGTGGGATCGGTTATTTTCCATCCTATTCATTAGGTAACCTATATGCCGCGCAAATTCTTCGTAAGATCCAAAAGGATATTCCGGAATTTTACCAACATATTGAGAATGGCAGATTTGAAAAAATTCAAGCTTGGTTGAAGGAGAATATTCATCAGTATGGGAAGCTCTATACACCGAATGAGTTAATTGTTAAAGTGACTGGTGAAGAGTTAAATGCCGATTACCTTATTGAATATCTTGAAAAAAAATATACTAAAGTATATGGATTATAAAAATTATTGACATTTTGATTATAGTTTAATATATTATAAGTAATTAAATATTTCCTTTTAAAGGGGAGTAGCTGCTACAATAAAGTCGTCATTTCGAGAATGTTATTTCTCCGGCTTTATTGGCAACATGAACGTTGTTAGCAAGACCTTTACTTTACTGTAAAGGTCTTTTCTGTGTTTTTTTAGGCCTTTACTGTTCACAGTAAAGGCCTATTTTTATGGCGTGAGGGAGTATTTTGAAAAATCAACCATTTAGGAGGTATTTTTGATGGATTTTACTTTATTACTAGAATACGGTTGGGTTTTACTGATTTTGATTGTATTAGAAGGCCTATTAGCTGCAGATAATGCCCTCGTCCTCGCAATTATGGTAAAACACCTGCCAGAAGAAGAGCGGAAAAAAGCATTGTTTTATGGGTTAGCCGGGGCATTTGTCTTCCGCTTTGCCTCTTTATTTGTTATTTCGTTTCTCGTTGATGTTTGGCAGGTGCAAGCAATTGGTGCGCTTTATTTAATATTCATGGCTGCTAATCATATTTTTCGGAAGGTCGTTAAAGGAAAAGCAGAGAATAATAATGAATCGAAGGTAAGAAAGAGCAGTGGGTTTTGGACGACTGTCTTAAAGGTTGAATTAGCTGATATTGCGTTTGCTGTTGACTCAATCTTAGCTGCAGTAGCCATGGCGGTTGTTCTTCCGGACACCCCGCTGCCAAATATAGGCGGTCTGGACGGAGGGAAGTTCCTGGTGATATTTGCTGGAGGAATTATTGGATTAGTTATCATGCGTTTTGCTGCTAATCAGTTTGTAAAGTTATTAGAGAAGAGGCCAGGTCTTGAAATCGCCGCCTTTACAATTGTTGGCTGGGTAGGGGTAAAGCTTGCCGTATACACTTTATCACATCCTTCATTAGCTATTTTAAACGAAGAATTTGCTCATTCAACGGAATGGAAAGTAAGTTTCTATCTAGTATTGGTTGGTATCGCTGCTGCAGGTTGGTTATTCTCAAAAGAGCCAGGGGAAACAAAAAAGGCAAATGTTTAAAAAAGGAAATTTTCGCAAAGATTGTTGTTTATCGTATAGGTTTATCAACCGTATAAATATATGCTTCGCGGCATCTTTTCGTAAGAAATTTTGCGAAAATTGACTGGAAAATTTGTAAATGACCCGTATTAAAGTCGAGAAGCAACACTGTTTACGAAAAGAGCCTTAATAAATTGAACTCGCCAATTGGCGAGTTTTCCTTTATTCTGTAATATAGTGTCAGTTTCCCATTCACATACTATTCAATATAAAAAGAGATATTATAGAGGAATTATTTTTTTTGTTTTTCCAAACTTATAAAGAAAAACGTTATAATAAAAAGTATAACCGGCAAAGGGAAATTGCCTAATTTTATTATTTTTTGGAGTGATACATATTATCAGAAACAGTATTCCTAACCTTTTTACCTTAGCAAATTTATTTTTTGGCTTTTTATCTGTCATGAACTCTGCAGAAGGGGATTATAAGAATGCAGCGATCTTGATTTTAATCGGGATGATGCTCGACAGTATGGATGGCCGGATTGCCCGAATGCTGCGAGCAGATAGCGAATTGGGCAAAGAATTAGACTCCTTGGCTGATATTGTCACCTTTGGAGTTGCACCTGCTATGATGGCTTATTATTCATATTTTTCATCTTTTGGTATTATTGGCATGTCAGTGGCGGGTCTTTTCCCTTTATTCGGAGCTTATCGTTTAGCTCGTTTTAATATCAACGCAGTTAAATCTTCGTTAAAATATTTTACGGGTGTTCCGATTACAGCAGCTGGTGGTTTGTTAACACTTTTAACTTTATTTCAGTTAAAAATGCCTGGTTTTGTTTTTGTCATTGCTTTTTGCCTATTATGTATTTTAATGGTAAGTACACTTAAAATACCGAGCTTAAAGGAAATACCACTCCCAAAATACGGGATTATTATTACATTATTCTTAGGGTATGCACTATACATAGTCTTTAAAAAAGAACAGCATCGATTTCCATACTTCATCTATGTGGCGATCCCGCTATATGTCGCATTTATCGGTTACCAATTAGTTCGGACAAAACGAAAAAACTCCACAAAATAAAAACAGGCACCATGTGAAGTATTCACATGGTGCCTGTCACCTTTATTTATGTTTTCACTATTTATATCTACATTCCAAATGACATGACCCAGATGGATCCGGCTACCGCTACGAATGCGATGAATACGCCGGAAGCGATGTTGATCATATTTGATTTGCCGTCTTCACCTTCGTTCAAGTGCATGAACATAAAGAGCTGCAGGGCAGCTTGGATGACGGCTAAGCTGCCAATCACCCAAATAATTGTTTTGAAGGAAAGGGATGTTTTTAAGGCTACGAAAAGGGCTGCGAAGGTAAGTACCAACGAGGCGATAAAGCCCAAGACGTGAGTTAAAGGAAAACCTTTTGTATTTTTAGCCATCTTATGCCACCATCCTTGCTAAATACACAAATGTGAAGATAAAGATCCAAACAACATCCAAGAAGTGCCAGTAAAGTCCGATAATAAACGTCTTACGTGCAGTAACAGGTGTTAAACCTCTCTTCAGTAATTGGATAATAACCATTGTTGCCCAGCCAATACCCATACTAACGTGAAGGCCGTGTGTACCAAGCAAGACAAAGAAGCTTGATAGGAAGGCGCTTGTTGTCCATGTTGCACCTTCATGTACATAATGAATAAATTCAGTTACTTCAAAGAATACGAAGCCTGCACCAAGCAGCAGGGTAATAACAAACCAAAGAATTAACCCATTACGATTGCTCCGGCGCATTTCATAAATAGCAAGGCCCATGGTAAAACTACTTGTTAATAGCAAGATGGTCTCAATCATGACACCTTTGATTTCAAAAAGTTCATGTGGAGTAGGACCACCCGCATATCTGGCATTAAGGACCGAGAATGTTGCGAAGAGTGTACCAAAAAGGATAATCTCGGCTCCTAGGAAGATCCAGAAGCCAAGAATGTTCATACGGTTTTGTTCTGTTTGATATTCAAGTGGTAAAGCTGTATTTACATTAGCTGACATGGTTGTTCACCCCTTTATCTTTACCGCGCCATGCCTTTTCAATCTGTTTAATTTCATCTACTTTTACATGGAATCCGTCATTATAATCGAAAGAACGTACAATTAATCCGCCAAGGATACCGACAGTTGCCACAAGGGCAGCAATCTTCCATTCAAAGACAAGGAAGAAACCTGCAACTCCAAAAATAACGCCCATATAGAATGGAAGACCTGAATTGCTAGGCATATGAATCTCTTCAATTTCTTCTTCTTTCAAAGTAAGACCTTCATTATGCTTTTTCATATACCAGAAAGCATCGATTGACTTTACTTCTGGTTGTTTAGCAAAGTTATAGAATTGAACAGGTGAAGCAGTTGCCCACTCTAGTGTTCTAGCATCCCATGGATCGTTAGATATATTACGGTCTGCATATCTAGCACTCCAGTAAATGTTATAGCAAAGAACTGCAAAACCAGCCGCTAAAATAACCGCACCAATAGCAGAAACTAAGAACAATGGAGCAAATCCTGATTCAGCAGAGAAAGTGTACGCACGACGTACGGCTCCATCAAGTCCAAGGAAGAACATTGGCATAAATGTTACGTTAAAACCAATGACGAATAACCAGAAATGAATTTTACCAAGCTTTTCATTTAACATATGACCAAACATTTTTGGCCACCAGTAATATAGCGCCCCGAATACCGCAAAAACGACACCAGGAATTAATACATAGTGGAAGTGAGCAACAAGGAATAGGGTGTTATGATATTGATAATCCGCTGCACCCATCGCAAGCATAACCCCTGTGACACCACCGATAACAAAGCAAGGAACGAACGCAAGTGCCCAAAGCATCGCTGTGGTAAATTGAATCCGGCCTTTTCTCATCGTGAATAACCAGTTAAACATCTTAACCCCTGTCGGGATCGCAATCATCATCGTTGTGATGGAGAATACGGAGTTAACTGCAGGGCCGGAACCCATTGTAAAGAAGTGGTGAACCCATACTAACATACTTAAAGCTGCGATTCCGACAATGGAAACTACCATTGATTTATAACCAAAAAGCGATTTACGAGAGAAAGTCGAAATAATCTCAGAGAACATACCGAATGCTGGAAGTACTACGATATAAACCTCAGGGTGTCCCCATAACCAGAATAGGTTTGCCCACATCATATCCATACCGCCTGCGCTTAATGTAAAGAAGTGAGTACCAAAAATACGGTCAAAAGTCATCAACGCAAGGGCAACTGTGAAAATTGGGAAGGCCGACACAATGATAACAGACGCAATAAAAGAGGTCCAAGTAAACATTGGCATTTTCATAAGGCCCATGCCTTTTGTTCTCATCTTTAGAACTGTAACAACAAAGTTAATCCCGGTCATCAGGGTACCGATACCTGCAATCTGCAAGGCGATCGCATAATAGTTGTTACCGATACCTGGAGTAAATTCTTTACCCGCAAGAGGGAAGTAAGCGGTCCAACCAGCATCTGGTGATCCACCGACAACAAACGAAATGTTGAATAGCATCGCACCTGCAAAGAATAACCAAAAGCTAAGGGCATTCAATTGAGGGAACGCCACGTCACGTGCCCCAATTTGTAAAGGAACAACAACGTTCATGATACCAATTAATAATGGCATCGCTGCAAAAAGAATCATGATAACGCCATGTGTAGTAAAAATCTCATTATAATGCTGTGCATCTAAAAACTTTAATTCCGGACGAGAGGTTTGAGCTTTCATTAAAAGTCCATCCACACCACCACGGAAAAACATTAACACACCAGAAATGATGTACATAATGCCGATTCGTTTATGGTCAACAGTGGTTAGCCATTCACGCCAAAGCCACTTCCATTTTTTTAAATAACTAACACCAGCTACTATACCAATCATCGTTAGTAAAATAGCAATCTGGGAACCTAAGATGAGCGGGTTGCCGACGATAAAGAAATCATGCCAATTAATGCCCATCGTGTTCACCTCCATTTGAGTTTTCAGTAGTTTCATTGGATGGTTCTTCATCCTTGAATATTTGGCCTTTCACGCCGTGAACTTCATATAATTCAGGATTTGTATAAGTACCAGAATTCATTTTTCCATGGTCAACCCATTGAAGATGTGTACCAATGTAGGTTTCACGTCCTAAATGTGTTGGTTTTAGTAATTCGTTGTATTTTTTCTCCGTTAATTTAGGAGCAGTAGCTTTTACTTCTTTAACCCATTTTTCAAAGTCTTTTGTAGACTTCGCTTCCACGGTAAATTCCATATCCGCGTAGCCTCTTCCGTTAAAGTTTGTATTTCTTCCTAAGTATTCTCCTACTTCATCAGCAGTAAGATATAGTTCTGTTTCCATTTTATTCATGGTGTACTTCTGACCGCCTAATTGCGGAACCCAGAAAGATTGCATGGTACCAGCAGAAGTCAATTTAAATTTAACAGGTGTGCCGGTTGGTATGTTTACATAATTGACTGTTTCAATACCTTGATCCGGATAGCTAAAAATCCATTTCCAATCAGCAGAAGTGACGTTAATTGTAATTGGCTTTTTATTTTCATACCCAGCTGGAACTTTCTCAAGACTGTAAATGGTTTTTACCGTAGGAATAGTAAGGGCAATGACAATTACAATTGGAATAAAGGTCCAAATTAATTCTAATTTGGTACTGCCGTGTTCCTCAGGCGGCTCATAGTCTTTATTCTCAGGTCTTGCACGGTACTTCCAAATGATATATCCAAATAATCCAAAGACAACAACTACCACAAGTGCCATAAATACAAGTGACCAGTTGATTAAGTCAAGAATTTCTCTCGCTGCCGGCCCTTTTGGATCAAAAACAAGCATTTTTGAATCACAGCCGCTTAGCAGGAGCACAGGCAATAATGCCAAAAGTGGAACAAATAAGCTCTTTCTAAACATGTTCGTATTTCCCTCCAAATTATTTGTTCATTTGTTCACAATTCCAACGTGAATGTATTCACAAACTTCATTAGAATAATACATTTACTCCAAAATTACAAGCAAATGATTTTAGATTAATTACAAGCTAATATTCATTAGCAATGATGTTTGATAACACAATATTAACAATATCGGCATAATGTTTATATAGGTTTTTTGAAAAAGTTGTGACAAATTTGTTAAGGATTTAAAATGCTAATCTGGATAATTACTGGAAAAAGTATTTGAAGTTACCAAACTTCGTTGATCCAATAGTGGCTTTAATACTTAACATTGTCTATTTTAGAACGTCCGTGGGATAATATAATGGAATACATAATAGAGGAGAGCATACAATGAAAGTGAAAATTAATCGAAATGCTGCTAAAGCTTTAAAAAAAATTATGGCAGACGAAGGTGCGGCTGCTGAAGGAAAGCTGTTCCGTGTGTTTGTGACAAGTGTTCACGGTGACCATGCTCACTATGATTTATCGCTTGATACACCAACTGAAAATGACGAAGTAGTAAAAACAGATAAGGATATCGATTTTATCCTTGATAAAAATGATGAGTATTTAGACGGTGTTTGGATTCAATTTTTTCAAGTTCCAAAAGAAGAATGGCTGATTACCAACCCTGCAAAAGGCGGACATCATCACCATCATTAACTATTGATAAATCCTGCCGATTAGAGCAGGATTTTTTTGTCAACTATAAATACATTATGTAAACTGATACACACCCTTTTGAAAAGTTACTAATAAAAATGTTATCTTTATAACAGATGAAGGGTGAAGGGAGTTTATGACAGTAATGGAAAACATCAAGAATGATGTTGAAATCAAGTTAGTTGCACTGGATATGGACGGGACCTTATTGAATAATAAAGGTCAAGTTTCAGAGGAAAATCGCAAAGCGATTAAAGCCGCACAAGATAAAGGAATTATCGTTGTCCTAAGCACGGGGCGTTCTTTACTTACTGCTCGAGAACATGCGGATGACTTAGAACTTACCTCTTATCTTGTAACAGTAAATGGCAGTGAGATTTTTGATGAAAAAAGGGAACTTGTTGAAAGAAATCTTGTGAATTCCGATCATATAGAGTGGATGTGGGACTTGTCGAAACTTCATAAAACTAAGTTTTGGGCCATTAACACGGAGCGGACCTGGCATAATGAAATGCCAGAAGAACTACATAAACTGGACTGGTTAAAGTTCGGCTTTACGATTGAAGATGATGCAACAAGAGAATTGGTTTTAAAGGAACTAACCGCAAAGGGGGAATTTGAATTAACGAATTCTACCTTAAAAAACATAGAAGTAAATGCGTCAGGAATTCACAAAGCTCGCGGACTTTCTGTTGTCTGCTCCAAGTTAGGAATAGAAATGAAGAATGTCATGGCTGTTGGAGACAGTAGAAACGATTTAATGATGATCAAAGAGGCTGGGCTTGGCGTTGCCATGGGAAATGCACAAGACGTAGTGAAAGAAGCAGCTGACTGGGTTACGGACACTAATGAAGAAGATGGGGTCGCTAAAGCGATTAAAAAATGGGTACTTGAGAAATAAAATAATTGATTGTATAAAGAATAGATACTTGGGTAAAACTAGATTTCGCAAGTATATTTTGCAAATTTATGTAATGGCTACATGCTAGGAGGCTACAAAGCAAATGGAACATGGTAAAGTAAAATGGTTTAACAGTGAAAAAGGATTTGGATTCATTGAGCGTGAAGGCGGAGATGATGTATTTGTTCATTTCTCAGCTATTCAAGGCGAAGGTTACAAAACTTTGGATGAAGGTCAAGAAGTTACATTCGAGATTGAAAATGGCCAGCGTGGACCACAAGCAGTAAACGTTCACAAGCAGTAAACGTTCAAAAACAATAACCTTTCAATAAACAGACTCTCACAATGGTGGGGGTCTGTTTTTTTAATTACATAAGTACACATTACGAAAGTACCTTTTAGGGTATCTAAAATATAATAAAATTTTTTGGACGTTATTTCTTTATTTTGGGAATAACGTCCTTCTTTTTTTAATACGAATGTAATAGTGAGTACAGGTTATATTTTATTTTTTATTAGATTATAATAATTATAAAATGATATTGATTTTTACTAAATTTATATTATAATCTACTTAATGTTTTAAAAATAGTTTACGAGGTGATTAAATGAGTAACACAAACAAAAAACATTTAACAACAGGAACAGGTGCCCCAGTCGGCGATAATCAAAATTCCATGACGGCTGGTTCACGCGGACCAACCTTAATACAAGATGTACACCTACTAGAAAAATTAGCTCACTTTAACCGTGAACGAGTACCTGAACGTGTAGTTCATGCGAAGGGTGCCGGTGCACATGGTTATTTTGAAGTGACAAATGATCTGTCTAAATACACAAAGGCCAAATTGTTCAATGGCATTGGAAAACGTACTCCGATGTTCATTCGCTTTTCAACTGTTGCTGGCGAGCTGGGGTCAGCTGATACCGTAAGAGATCCGCGTGGTTTTGCCGTTAAGTTTTATACAGAAGAAGGCAACTATGATTTGGTAGGAAACAATACACCTATCTTCTTCATTCGAGACGCAATCAAGTTTCCAGACTTCATTCATACACAAAAACGGGATCCTAAAACCCATTTGAAAAATCCAAATGCAGTCTGGGATTTCTGGTCGCTATCACCTGAATCGCTTCACCAAGTAACCTATTTAATGGGGGACCGTGGTCTTCCAGCTACATTACGCCATATGAACGGTTATGGCAGCCATACCTTTAAATGGGTCAATGAGGATGGGGAAGCCGTTTGGGTGAAATATCACTTTAAGAGTGAACAAGGTGTTAAGAACATGTCAGCTGATGTTGCGGAAAAATTAGCTGGTGAAAATCCTGATTACCATACAGAGGATTTATTTAATGCGATTGAAAACGGAGACTTCCCAGCTTGGAAGCTGCATGTTCAAATCATGCCATTTGAGGATGCAAATACGTATCGGTTTGATCCATTTGATGTAACAAAAGTTTGGTCACATAAAGATTATCCTTTAATTGAAGTCGGCAGAATGGTTCTAAACCGTAATCCTGAGAACTATTTTGCAGAGGTAGAGCAGGCAACCTTCTCACCTGGTACGATGGTACCTGGTATTGAAGCTTCACCAGATAAGATGCTTCAAGGCCGTATCTTTGCATACTCGGATGCCCATCGTTACCGTGTAGGTCCTAACCATAACCTATTGCCGATCAACCGTCCAAAGGTAGAAGTGAATAACTATCAGCGTGATGGTGCCATGAGGTTTGACAATAATGGCGGAGGATCTGTTTACTATGAACCAAACAGTTATGGCGGTCCAAAGGAAGTACATGAACATCGACAAACACCATTTGAAATTACTGGTGCTGCAGCACAAGCTGCCTATGACCATGATGATCATTATACACAAGCTGGAGACCTCTACCGCCTAATGGCTGAAGACGAGCGTACACGTTTGGTAAATACGATTATAGGGGCTATGAAACCGGTAGAGAGAGAAGATATCAAATTACGTCAAATTCAACATTTCTATAAAGCGGACTCTGAATACGGAGAAAGAATCGCAAAAGGTTTAGGTTTAGCAATTCCACAAGAAGTTAAGTAAAACGGATGCAGGCTGTTCCATTGAGGAATAGCCTGTTTTTTATTATTTTTAACATGATGCGACAACGTTTTTATATTTCTTATTAAACTAGCTAATAGATAGGGGGATTTGAAATTTAACTTTTTTAGAAAAATTTTTCGGGAGCGTCGAATTATTTAGGCAGGATTTTATGGATATTGTCCGAATTATAGGAATAGTATGGAACAAAAAGGGGGTCTTAAGATGAGTGTAAAAGTAATAGAGAAAGAAGAAATAAAAGTAGTAGGTCTTCCTTGGACTGGTACTTATGGAGAAGCAAAAACTTTACCAAGTCTTTTTAACAAAATGGAGGAAAGGCTCGAGGAAGTTGCCTGCCTGACAAATGAACCTGTCGTGATTGCTCCGTTCCATAGCAGGGAAACAGAATTTACTTATTATGTTACAAAACCTGTTCAAAAAATTGAGGATGTTCCAGAAGGGATGGTTGGTTTTACTATCCCAAGGAAAAACTATGTAGTCACTACTCATAAAGGACGGCTCGAGGAAGTAGAAAATACATATCATCAATTGTTTACCTGGATGAAAGAATATGGATATGAACAAGATCACCATGCATTAGGATTAGAAATCTTTAAAGAAGAACATAAACAGCAAAATGTATCAGGAGACTTGCATTTTGAGATATATTTACCTGTAAGGTCTTATAAAGAGTAATAACGAAGGAGTTTTTTAACTCCTTTTTTTAAAAATATGTGAAGAAATGAACAATTTGTTCGAGCATTTCCCTTTACTAATCCCATTTAGTATAATAACATAATAAACAAATCTAAATATTTCCTTCGGGGTCAGGTGAAATTCCTAACCGGCGGTGATGAAGCTATGCTTCTTAGTCCGTGACCCGGTTAACCGTAATGGTTAAACGGTGGATCTGGTGAAACTCCAGGGCCGACAGTTAAAGTCTGGATGGGAGAAGGAAAAAAAATGCAGGTTTTGAGAAGGGGTGAAATATGCCCATTTCTAACCTTTATTTCCTATTGTCATTTTTTAAAGACCCTGAAGAATTCTGTTTCTTTAGGGTCTTTTTTATTTAATTGAAGAAACTAAGTGAAACAAGGAATGCTGAACAAATTGAAGGAGAAGAAGGATTATGTTTACCGGAATCATTGAAGAGATAGGTAAAGTAGCGAAGATAAAGCGGACTGCCAATTCGTATGTATTAACGATTGAGGCTGAAAAAATACTACAGGATATACATCTCGGTGACAGTATTGCTGTTAATGGGGTCTGCCTGACAGTTACTTCTTTTTCAGGTAAGCAGTTTTCAGTGGATGTGATGCCAGAAACAGTTAAAGCGACCAGTTTAAATAACGTTCAAACTGGTACAAAGGTTAATTTGGAACGTGCAATGGCAGCAGGCGGAAGATTTGGCGGTCATTTTGTCTCCGGGCATATTGATGGAACTGGGATCATTAAAAGAAAACAAGCCTTTGAAAATGCAGTGTATTATGAAATAGAGGCAGATCCTGAGTTATTAAGATATGTTATTTTTAGGGGATCTGTTGCAGTAGATGGGACAAGTTTAACGGTATTTGAGGTTTCAGACACAAGCTTTACATTGTCATTGATTCCTCATACTTTATCTGAAACGGTAATTGGTTTTAAGGGTTCAGGTGATATTGTAAATTTGGAATGCGATATGATTGGCAAATATGTCAGTCATTTTATCAAAAACCTTGGCAATGAACCACAGCAAATGAAAAAATCTGGAATTACTCAAAGTTTCTTAGAAGAAAACGGATTTTATTAAACAGTATCTTAATTTGAAAAGGAGTGGTCACATGTTTAACACAATTGAAGAAGCCCTTTCGGATTTAAAAGAAGGCAAGGCCATCATCGCTTGTGATGATGAAGACAGGGAAAATGAAGGGGACTTTATCGCCTTAGCCGAAAAAACGACTCCAGAGGTCATTAACTTAATGGCTACATATGGAAGAGGGCTGATCTGTGTTCCTATCGAAGAAGAATTGGCCGTAAAACTTGATTTACCACCCATGGTCTCCACCAACACCGACTATCATGGGACAGCTTTTACAGTAAGTATAGACCATAAATTTTCTACTACAGGAATCTCTGCCTATGAGCGATCAGCGACCGTGTTAAGTTTGCTAGATCCAGAAGCAAAAGCGGAGGATTTTAAACGGCCAGGGCATATTTTCCCACTTATTGCAAAAAAAGGCGGCGTGTTACAAAGAAATGGACACACCGAAGCAGCCGTAGATCTTGCCAAATTATGCGGTGCCAAGCCTGCTGGGGTTATATGTGAAATAATGAATGAAGATGGCACAATGGCCCGTATTCCGCAGCTTAGAGAAGTAGCCGATAAATTAAACTTAAAATTGATTACAATTAAATCATTGATTGACTATATAAGCAAAAAAGAAAGTCCTTTAAAAACGAAGGCAGAATAATAATATAATTTTGGAGGGAATCAACATGACAAATATTTTTGAAGGAAATTTAGTAGGTACTGGGTTAAAAGTAGGGATTGTTGTAGGAAGATTTAATGAGTTTATCACTGGTAAATTATTAGATGGTGCACTAGATGCGTTAAAACGTCATGGTGTCAACGAATCGGAGGTAGATATTGCTTGGGTTCCAGGTGCGTTTGAACTTCCGTTAATTGCTCAAAAGATGGCATTTAGTAAAAAATATGATGCAGTCATTACACTTGGAACTGTAATTCGCGGTGCAACCCCACACTTTGATTATGTATGTAATGAAGCTGCTAAAGGCATTAACGCAACAGCATTAGCAAGCGGTATTCCAGTCATATTTGGAGTTTTAACAACCGATTCAATCGAGCAGGCGATTGAGCGTGCAGGAACAAAAGCAGGAAATAAGGGATGGGATTCTGCAACTGCAGCGATTGAAATGGCGAATTTATGCAGAACTATTGAACAGTAATATATCAGCAGTAAAAATAAGAACAGGCAGACTAATGCCTGTTCTTATTTCAAAATCTCATTGAATTTTCAAGTAGGTATATACAAATCAAACGATTTATCTATATAATGATCTTATCATAAAAAAATAATCGGAAAAACAGGTGCTTTAAGTCTATACTAGACTATAAGCTTAATAGGGAAGTTGGTTTAAAGCCAACGCGGTCCCGCCACTGTAATTGGGAGCAACCTATAGAAGTCACTGTCGTAAGATGGGAAGACGTAGGGAGCGATGATCATGAGCCAGGAAACCTGCCTGTTTTAGACACCAATAGCCTACGCGGATAGGAGAGTGTTAAGATAGGAACGTATTTGTTTCTGCTTAACGTACATAACACTCCTCCTCCTTTATAGGGGGATTTTTTTATGTCTATTTTTTAATGAAAGGAATGCAAGTAGAATGCTAAAAAGAAAGAATCTATGGATGTCTTTATTGCTTGTCTTTATGGTTTTGACAAGTGGTCTGCAAACACCAGTATTGGCGGCCGAGGCAAAACAAGGAACTGTAACAGTACTTGGACTAGACTCTACGGCGGTAGTTCCAGAAAAGACACTCCCATTGGGTGAGAAAGAAACAGCTGCCGAAGCATTAATCGATGCGGTTGGAAAAGATAACCTCGAATATACGGATACCAGTTATGGGCCGATGCTAACAGGGATTAATGGAGTTAAAGCGGGAGAAAACCAATTTTGGGCGTTCTTTATTAATGGAATCTCAGCACAGGTCGGACCGGATTCTTATGTCCTTCAAAATGGTGATAAAGTAACCTTCCGGTTAACCGATTTTACGAAACCAGCAAACTCATCTGTTTCTCTTAAAATTTTGGATGACAAAAAGAATACAGTTGCTGAACTTTCATCCATTGAGGTGATTGGCAGTCCAAATGCCTTTCAGCTTTTACAAATTGCCTTAGGTACAGATCAGGTTGGTTTTGAAGAAACACAATATGGAAAGTTGATTACCTCTATTAAAGGAATCAAAGCGGAAGGATCAAACTACTGGGCATTCTATGTGGATGGGAAAATGGCTGCAGTTGGCGCAGAGGGCTATCAGCTGCAAAAGGGTAACCAAATTAGTTTTCAACTTGAATCCTATGACCCAGCACCTGGAGATGGCGGTAACGGTGAAACAACAACACCAACAACACCGACGGCTCCAACCACTGGAACAATTACAGCACAAGATTTGCAAACAGCTGTGAACTCTTCAAGTGCTTATGTACTAAAAAACGAAGTTGGAGAATGGCAGGTAATTGCCTTAAAACAAGCAGGAAAAGAAATTCCTAAAAACTATCTTACTGATGTACAATCAGTTTTAAAAGAAAAACAAGGTAAGTTTTCAAGAATCACAGATACAGAACGGTATGCTTTAGGGATATTAGCCGCTGGCGGCAATCCGTCAAATGCAGAAGGTTTTAATTTGATTGAAGCTATATATAATGGAAATGTAACTAAACAAGGTTTAAATGGAGTTGCCTATGCACTAATTGCTCTAGACAGCGCAAACTTTTCTGTACCAAGCTCAGCACAATGGACAAAAGAAAAACTCATTAGTTATCTGACCGATAGACAAAATCGTGATGGAGGCTGGGCTTGGGACGAAAGTACAACAAGCGATATTGATACAACAGCCATGATTTTAACAGCTTTAGCACCATTTAAAGATCAGGCTGGAGTAAAGGAAAAGGTCGATGCAGCTATCAAGTATCTATCTAGCCAATATCAAGCTTCAAAAATTGATAACAGCTCGACTGCCGCTCAAGTCATTATCGCTTTATCGTCTCTTGGAATCGATTCAAATACAGGAGATTTTTCAAAAGACAATAGCGGGCTTGTTCAATACTTGCTTTCTTTCCAAAATAAAGATGGCGGTTTTGATTGGCAGGGCGGAGACACAAGTGATCCATTTACTACGTCTCAAGGGATTCAGGCATTAGTTGCCTACCAATTATTTACTAAAGAAAAAGGATCCTTATACCATTTCAATCTGCCAGAGGAAACTCCTGCTGCAGAGACACCTGCTGCAAAGACACCTGCTGTTGACACTACTAAAACACCACAACCTACTACAGTTGTGGTGGAGACAAAGACTAAAACAAATTCAAATACAAATACAAATTCAAATACTCAGACAGGGCATGCACTTCCAAATACAGCCACAAACATGTATAACCTCTTGGCTATAGGAATTTTACTGTTGATTGCTGGTAGTTACATGTATATGAGACAAAGAAAACTTAACGCATAAAAATCCTAATCCCCTCTTGGTTTCCAAGAGGGGATTGATTGGAGGAAGGACAATGAATAGATTTATTAATAAGATTACATCTCTTTTATCTATTATATTAATAATAGTTAGCTTAGCTGGATGTAGTTCAAATGAAGTTTCTCCGAAGGAAACAAAAAAAGAAACAACAACTGAAGTAAGTGCAAAAGCAGAGAAAGAATCAAAGCCGGATACGAAACAACAGCCTGCTGAAGATAAAACAAAAACGTCAGCTGCTTCAACAGAAACAAAGCAACAACAGCCTGCGGCTGAGAAAACAGAGACTGAAAAAAGTACACAACCAGCTCAGCAAAGTTCCTCTACTACAAGTAAAAAAACAACAAGTGTGCCTTCAACAACTACTAAAGATAGTGGAACGGCAACAACACAAACAACAGGAGCCACAACAACAAAAACGACAGGAACAACTTCAACAAAAACGACAGGTTCAACTTCGACCAAAACGACAAGTACGCCAACGGGTAAAACAACTAGCACAACACCTGGGACAACAACCAATTCAACTCCTGCTACAAAGCCGGCAGCAACTGCACCCAAGCCAGTCGCAATGGTCTCTTTATCTATAGTGGGGCCAAAAGATCGCGGGACCATTTTAGGAACTTCAAAGATTAACATACAAGATGGGTATACTATTTTTGATGTGGTAAAACAAGCAGCTAAAGCGAAAGGAATCGTTGTAGATTCAACAGGAAGCGGTGCATCCACCTATATCGAGGGAATTGACAACATTTATGAATTTGATTATGGTGCGAAAAGCGGCTGGATGTTTAAACATAATGGTGCTACTATTACCAAGAGCGTCGGGGTTATAAAAGTTAAAGCTGGTGATCGTATTGAATGCTACTATACTGAATAATATTTGGGGGAACAAGCGATGAAAACATGGTTTGACCGATTTCATCCGCTTGTTACCTTTCTTTTTTATGCAGGGGCTGTTTCGTTGCTGATCTTAATGCTGCATCCTCTTTTTTTGGTCATCTCGATGGGGGTTGTTGTTTTTATAAATATCCTTCATGATCACTTGGGCGGTTTACGACGATGGTCATTTTTCATGATCATTACCTTTCTGCTTATGTTAATTATGAATCCACTTTTTAATGAGAGAGGACGCCATTTATTATTTGAAATAAACCAACACCGTATTACAGCAGAAGCAGTCATTTATGGCGGAATGAATGCACTCTCAATTATTGGGATTATTGCCTTATTTGTTTCTTATAACGTAATTATGACACCAAATAAACTTTTATTTTTATTTGCAAAAATCCTGCCGCAGTTTGCTGTACTTCTTATGCTGACACTCCGATTTATACCATTAATGAGAAGAAGACTGGAAGAAATATCAGTTGTTCAAAGGAGTAAAGGTTTATCTGTAAGTCATGGCAATTTGAGGTCAAGGGCAAAGACTGGTATGCTCTATGTTCAAACATTACTAACCTTTTCATTAGAAGAAGCAATACAAACGGCTGATTCTATGAAAGCCAGGGGATATGGCGAAGGCACTCGTTCCTCTTATGAATATTTTAAAATAAACCAAGCAGATGTCCTGGCGATTATTTATTTATTAAGTCTTTTTGGTTTTATATTCTTTGGATGGGTTTCAGGATATGGTGTGTTAACGGTCTATCCGATCATGGAATTCTGGCATTTATCGTTGATGGACACCTTGGTTCTAATTTGTTATACCATGTTTTTAAGTTTTCCTATACTAGTTGAAGCAGGTGGACCATTCCGA
The DNA here is from genome assembly GCF_002860255.1 of Neobacillus cucumis. GTDB lineage: Bacteria > Bacillota > Bacilli > Bacillales > Cytobacillaceae > Neobacillus > Neobacillus cucumis_A. The sequence goes on along the minus strand of NZ_PGVE01000028.1, from coordinate 158,943 downwards.
TGGCGCTTATCGAATTAAATAATGTTAGCTTTACCTATCCGGATTCTACCAAACCGGCCATTCGGAATTTCTCCCTAAACATCAACAAAGGAGAATTTGTTGTTTTATTTGGTGCATCAGGTTCCGGAAAAAGCACGCTTTTACGCTTATTAAAAAAAGAAATCCAGCCTTATGGAACGTTGACAGGAAAGATTATGATAAATGGTCAGCCTGTACATGAGAAGGACGGGCTGACTAAGGATGTTGGCTTCGTTTTTCAAGATCCGGAGAATCAGATTGTGGCCGATGATGTTTTACATGAATTGGTCTTTGGTTTAGAGAATATTGGTCTTAGTACAAATGTGATGAGAAACAGAGTGGCAGAAATGGTTCACTTTTTTGGTGCAGAATCCATACTTTCCCGGAAGTCGGAAGAGCTCTCGGGCGGGAAAAAGCAACAAATTAATTTAGCTTCGGTACTATTAATGCAGCCGAATATTTTAATATTAGATGAACCCACTGCTCAGCTGGATCCAGTAAGTGCGCGGGAATTTATTGATATGCTTAAAAGATTAAATGAAGAATTTGGTATGACTGTTATTTTAGCCGAACATCGGCTGGAAGAAGTATTTACGTTGGCCGATCAAATCATCATGATGGAAAATGGACATGAAAAAATTTCAGGTGAGCCGAAAGAGGTGCTTCGTGAGCTTTGGAACACCTGTTATAAGGCTTATGTGCCGAAGATACCGGCGTTATTCTTGAGCCTGGATGGTCTTGGACAGGTTCCTCTAACCGTAAAAGAGGGTAGGGACTGGGTACAAAATCTGAAAATAGAGCCCGATCTTTTAAAAGGAGACAAAAGCTCTCTAAAAACAGGAGTACGGATACAGGTGAAAAATATTTCGTTTCACTATGATAAAAAAAGTGAGGTTATCTTGAATGAGCTTGAGCTGAGCTTAAAGAAAGGTGAGTTTTATGCCTTATTAGGAGGCAATGGTTCGGGAAAATCTACGCTGTTAAAGGTGATTGCTGGTTTGATCAAACCCGATCATGGGAAAGTCATTTTAGATGTTTTACCTCTTAGGAAATATAAACAGAACGAATTAGCTAGTAAAATAGGTTATTTACCACAAAATCCGAAGCTGTTTTTCATACAGGATACGGTAGAAAAAGAGCTTAAAATGGCGATGGAGCAGTGTAATATCACAAGTGATATTGAAGTAAAAAAGCTATTGGAAAAATTAGAGATAGCGCATTTAATGGCTAAACACCCGTATGACCTCAGCGGGGGAGAATTGCAAAAGGCAGCTTTGGCTTGTATTTTAATACGGAGGCCGGAAATTCTATTATTGGATGAACCGACCAAAGGGCTAGATCCTATTTCAAAAGAAAATTTAGCTAAAATTCTCCTCTCACTGCAAGCAGCTGGAATGACTATTCTTATGTCCACACATGATGTTGAGTTTGCCGCACAATACGCCACCAAATGTGGGATGATGTTTCAAGGCAAAATTACTTCTGAAGACATACCTGAGAAATTTTTCAGTGGGAACTTTTTTTATACCACGATGATTCAAAGGGTATTTCGAGGGTTATCTGATAGGGTTATTCCGATGACGCTTGAGGAGGTTACGCATTTATGCGCAAACACAAGGCAGTAGTGATCGCTTTTCTTTTTATCATGATGATCGTTTTGCTGGGGCTGAACTATATCTGGGACGATTCCTATTTATGGTTCAGCTTCGGTCTAATTATTTTAGCTCTTGTTCTTTTTCTCTTTAAATTTGAATCTAGAAAGGTTGAACCTCGTGAACTCGTACTTTTAGCAGTATTGGCATCGATTGCAGCTGTGGGAAGAATCCCTTTTGCAAGTCTCCCGAGTGTGCAGCCGACCACCTTTGTGATTATGATGTCCGGATATGTGTTTGGGGCGGAAAGCGGTTTTGTGATTGGAGCTGTTGCTGCTCTAGCTTCAAATATGATCATGGGGCAGGGGCCATGGACACCATGGCAGATGGTGGCATGGGGCTTGGTAGGTATGACAGCTGGCCTGTTAAAAAATACTTTTTTTATGAACAGAAGATGGGGACAAATAACTTTCGGGGTAATCTGGGGTTACCTGTTTGGCTGGATTATGAATCTATGGGGATTTCTAGCTTTGATTCAGTCCGGCGGCTCGCAAACTTGGAGGGCATTTATCGTTTATATGATTGGCAGCGCCACGTTTGATACCTTTCACGCCATCTCGAATGTTTTCTTTTTAGTAGTTTTCGGTGCCATTTGGATTAAGATCTTAACACGATTTAAAAGGAAATATGGGTTGCTAGAATAAAAAAACTCCAGTGTTAGCTGGAGTTTTTTAGTTATGGATTTAGGCTCTTTGCCTTATCGATTAAAGCATTAATACCCTTGCCGATGGTATACAAAGCCTTTTCAACACCATTTTTTATCTCAGGAGCATGCTCTTTAATAGTCGAGCCAATTTTCTTCGCGTTGTTATTTAACTCTTTGCCTATTTCTTTTGCTTGGTCGTTGAATTTGCTTTGCTGTGCTGCTTCACCGGCCAGTTGAGCGTTTATCGAGGTAACTTCAAAACTTTGATTAGGGAGGTGCCGTATTGATTCACGCATAATTTCTTTGAAAATCGGAACCACATTGGACGAGCTAGCACTTGGCAAATAGTGCTGTCTGTCTGTTTGGTCATAGCCAATCCAAATCGCACCAACAAGGTTCGGCATGTAGCCGACCATCCACTGATCCTTCGTTCCGTTAACTCCGCTGAATGGCAGCTGAGTCGAGCCAGTTTTTCCAGCTATCTGGACACCTTGGATATGAGCTTTTCTACCGGTACCTGTCTCAATCACATTTAATAACATCGAGGTCATTTCATTCGCGACCTTATTCGATGTGACTTTAGTCGTTTTTTCTTCATGTTCAGCTATCACATTCCCAGTCGGACCAACGATTTTTGTAATCAAGTGACTATCCTGACGATTTCCCTCATTGGCAAAAGTAGAAAATGCATTAGCCATTTGCAGTGGAGAAACCCCTTTGCTCATTCCTCCAAGGGCGATTGCTAGGTTTTCGTCTCCTTTTTCCACAGGAATACCAAAACGCTTCAAGGAATCCAAGCCTTTATTGAGTCCAATTTCATTTAATAACCAAACAGCAGGAACATTTAAAGATTCCTCAAGGGCTTTGTACAATTGAACCTTTCCTTGGAACGTTTTTGAAAAATTCTCCGGTTTATAATTTCCAAAGGTGGTTGGCTTATCTTCAAGTTCGGATGAATATTTATAGCCTTCTTCAAGAGCAGGTGTATAAACGGCCAGAGGCTTGATGGAAGATCCTGGCTGTGCCTGTAATTGGGTGGCCCTGTTAAAACCGCGGAATACGTGTTCTCCACGTCCCCCGACTAGGGCACGGACACCGCCTGAAGATGGATCCATTAATACTGAACCGCTTTGTACCAATTTTCCTCCCATGCCGCGAGGAAATAAGTAACTCTTGCTATAAACCTTTTCAAGTCCGGCTTGAAGATTTTGATCCATTTCGGTATAAATTCGATAGCCTCTAGTTAAAATCTCATCCTGTGTTAAGCCATATTTAGATATCGCTTCATTTAATACGGCATCGACATAATAAGGATATGTCCGCTCCACATTGCTTCCGCCGCCGTCATGAAGATGTATCTTTTCTTTCTTCGCTGTATTGTACTGTGAAGCCGTAATCATACCCAATTCTTTCATCTTAGCTAAGACGACATTCCGGCGCTTCATTGCTAAATCATAATTATTATAAGGATTAAGATAATTGGGTGAATGTAATAACCCGGCTAGCATGGCTGCCTCACTAATGGTGACGTTTTTAATATCTTTATTAAAGTATTTTTTCGAGGCGCTGCCAATCCCCCAGGCACCTCCACCAAAATAAACCTGATTTAAATACATTTGTAAAATTTCATCTTTTGTATAAACCTTTTCGATTTTTACCGCTAAAAATAATTCTTCGGCTTTTCGTTTATAGGTCCTCTCTGGCGAAAGAAGTGCATTTTTTGCAAGCTGTTGTGTTAAGGTACTGCCGCCAGCTGTAACCCTGCCAGCAAACAGATTCCCGAAAAGGGCCCGGGCAATCCCTTGTATATCAAATCCGCCATGTTCGTAGAAACGTTCATCTTCAATGGCCACGACCGCATTCGGGACATACTTAGGGACATCACTAATAGCAATTCCCTTCGTTCGATTGGTAGCCACATTGCTGGCTACTTCTCCATCTTTATCATAAATCACGGTCGGCTGACTTAAGCCTTGTTTTAATGACTCTACGTTGGCCCTCGAGGCCAGCCATCCAAAATACGCAATCGTTACTAATACCACAACAAGAAGCAATAATAAGAGAATTTGTGTTAGATGTCTCTTTTTCCAGAAACGGACGATCATTCCCCATAAGGGTTGTAATTTTTCCATGCTATCTCCTATCTTTCAAAAGGAATTTTCGTTTTATCTATTATAGAGTTTCTCAACTAAAAAAACCAATATTTCGCTATCAAGGATAGAATCGTGATAACCGTGGACAACCTTTTTATATGGAAAGCATATATTAATAGAAAAAGTAGATTAATAGGAAAGGATGGGGAAAATGATTAACTGGAAAGTCCGTTTTAAGAACCGGAATTGGGTAATAGCCTTTATTTCACAATTAATGATTGTAGCAGAAATGGTTTTGTCTGGCTTAAATACAATGGGACTCATTCATTTTCAATTAACAGATGCAATCCAAAGTTCAATCTTAACATTTGTTAATGCAGTGTTTGTATTGCTGTCCATGTTAGGAATTGTACAAGATCCTACTACTAAAGGTTATAGGGACAGCGATCAAGCATTAAAATACAAAGAGCCTAAATAAACTCAAGAAAGTCAGTATCATTTGATACTGGCTTCGTTATTTTAAATGCAATTAAAAAGAAATGCCTCCTTTGGAAAATGGAGGCATTTCTTACTCTTATCTTAGAATATCTTCAATTCTAGCTAATGTTTCTTCACTTAATTTCACACCTGAAGCTTTTACGTTTTCTTCCATTTGTTCAGGACGGCTGGCACCAACTAATGCACTTGCTACATTATTTTGTCTTAAAATCCAAGCAAGAGCTAGATTGGCAAGTGAGAGTTCATTTTCAGCAGCAACTTCTTTTAAAAGTTCGACCCGGTCTAAATTTTCGTCAGTTAACAATCCAAATAGGCCTTTATAATTTTCTTGCGCTGCCCGGCTGCCTTCTGGGGCCTTTTCACCTTTTTTATACTTACCTGTCAATACACCTTGAGCAAGTGGAGACCAAACTACTTGGCCAATACCGTGTTTTTCGGAAACAGGGAGGACTTCTTTTTCAATATATCGTTGAAGCATGCTGTATTGCGGTTGATTCACCACAATACGGTCCAGCAATTTTTTATCCGCTAAATGAACAGCTTCGGTAATTTGCTCCGCCGTCCACTCACTAACACCAACGTATAAAACTTTTCCTTGTCGGACAAGGTCATCCAATGCCCGCAATGTTTCTTCGAGTGGTGTTTCAGGATCATACCGATGGCAATAATAAATATCAACATAGTCTGTATTCAGACGTTTTAAACTAGCATGGCACTGTTCAATCACATGTTTACGAGAAAGACCGCGATCATTTGGACCGTCACCCATTGGCCAAAACACTTTCGTTGCGAGTACATAAGAATCACGTACATATCTTTTAAGCGCTTTACCAACAACGATTTCTGCTTCGCCGCGCATATAAACATTAGCAGTATCGAAAAAGTTAATTCCTAAGTCGTAAGCCTTTTCAATTGAGGCGGCAGCATTTTGCTCCTCCACATATCCTCCATATGTAAGCCAGCTTCCCAAGCTAATTTCACTAACCTTTAATCCGGTGTTCCCTAAACGGCGGTATTGCATATGATCCTCTCCTTAAAAAATTTCGTTTTACAAAATAAAAATACTATATTTGTTACCAAAATGTCTACAACTTGGTAAAATTTTGATAAGATAAATAGAGTAATAGGAAAAAAATTACAAAGCAAATAGACTTCTTTGAATGAATTGTCAAAAAGGTGGGGCATCACTATTTAAAGGGGGCTTGTCATGTCAGTACGGTTTTGGGGCACGGTGTTATTTTTGCTTTTTGTGATTTTAGAGGAAGCTATTTATTATAGTTGGAATCGGTATCTTTATGGTAAAAACATTGAAATGAGACAAAAATGGAAAACAAGAATATTAAATGTTAGGTCCCTTTTTAGAAGAAAAAAACAGATGGTTATCCAACATAGTGACCAAGAAAAGAGCTCCAGTTAATTATAGCGGAGTTCTTTTCTTTTTGAACAGGTTAATTGGTTTGTGAGTCTCCCTGCTGTCTCTTTTTTAGGAAGGATTTCAGCAAACGAAGGCAAAAGAGCAGAGTAAATAAAAAAACAATCACATATTCAGCTGGCTCCATTACACGGAAAGGGTTTAAGGCCTTCCAAACAAGTCTTATGGGAGCTGTCCCCATAATAAAATCAAGAAAAATAATTAAGGAAAGCAGGCCGCCTGCAAGGACTAAAACAATTAATATCGGTTTCATTCTGTTCACCCTCATTCCACGTTATGACTTATTATTTAGCCTTTTAAAAGGCTTTATTCTTCTGAACTATTGAAGTTTTTGTCAATATGGATATTCATGTGCCTTTTGGGCAAAATACCCAATATTAATCGCTTGGAAATGAGGTGGAAGCTTGTGTCAATTTTGTCACAGATTTTAAAAAAGAAACAGCAGAAAAGACAGAATGATAACTATAGGCAAAATCAAGATCCACTTAAACCAGAGGAATTGCCAATCCTTCGCAACTATAAAGAGAATATAGACCGGATAAAAGGTGAATTAGGTAATAGTTCGGATGTAGGTATCCGTGTGGTTAGTGCAGGTAACCACAAGTGTGCATTGGTATTTATAGATGGATTAATTGACATAAAAATGATCAATGACTTTATATTAGAACCGTTTATGGAAAAGAATCTTATACCTGAACAACAGGATATTTATCAATATCTTATCGATAATGCAACTGCCATAGGAAGTGTACAAACGATCGATAATTGGAATCAGGTATATGATTCTATCCTATCTGGTAATACAGTTATTTTTATAGATGGTTATAACAAAGCGATCAGTGCTGAAACAAAGGGCTGGGAAAAACGTTCAATAACCGAACCATCAACGCAGCTCTCCATTAGAGGGCCAAAGGATTCGTTTACTGAAACACTTAGAACGAATACAGCTTTAATAAGAAGGCGGATTAAAAGCCCTAATCTTTGGTTGGAAACTATAAAATTAGGCTCCGTCACTCAAACGGATATTGCAATCATGTATATAAAAGGGATTGCCAACGACAAAATTGTGGATGAAGTCAAAAAGAGATTAAAACGAATTGATATGGACGCGATTACCGCATCGGGATATATTGAACAATTAATTGAAGATCAAACCTGGACCACCTTTCCAACTACTTTTCATACAGAAAGACCGGATGTAGTCGCATCACATATTCTAGAAGGAAGAATTGCCCTTGTTGTTGATGGAACACCCTTCGTCCTCACGGCACCTGCCCTTTTTGTTCAGTTTTTTCAGGCGCCGGATGACTATTATTCCCGGTTTGATATCTCAACTGGAATTAGGCTCCTTAGGATCATAGCCTTTTTAATTGCATTAATAGGGCCTGCCACGTATATTGCTGCAACAACATTTCATCAAGAAATGATTCCAACAACCATGGCTATTGCGATTGCGGCACAAAGGGAGAATGTTCCTTTCCCTGCCTTTATCGAAGCTCTAATTATGGAAATTACCTTTGAAATCTTGAGGGAGGCAGGCTTAAGGCTCCCTCGTGCCGTCGGCCAGGCGGTATCAATCGTAGGAGCGCTTGTAATTGGGCAGGCCGCTGTTCAAGCTGGTTTTGTTTCACCTGTGATGGTCATCGTGGTGTCGGTCACAGCTATCGCTAACTTTTCCACACCGATCTTTGCTATGGCCATCGCTGCTAGATTGCTTCGCTTTGTCTTAATGGGCTTGGCTACGATGTTGGGATTTTATGGGATGATGCTTGGACTGATGTTTATGGCACTCCATTTATGTTCACTTCGATCTTTTGGCGTACCTTATATGATGCCGCTTGCACCATTTAATATTAGTAATCAACAAGATGCTTTTGTTCGCTTTCCACTCTGGGCATTTAAAAATAGACCTCCATTTATCAGTAAAGGGAATATGAAAAGGGTTGGAGAAAATCAAAAGCCCGGTCCCCCAAGTTCTGATGAAGGAAAAAGCGATAAAGGTGATAAGTCATGAAAAAGGGCTTAATCATTTTAACGATACTAGTAATGCTTTTGCCGTTATTAACCGCATGCTGGAATCAAAAAGAATTGACGGACTTGGCTTTTGTCATGGCTATGGGGATTGATAAAGGGAAGGATAAAAAATTTAAGGTTTCTTTCCAATTAGTTAATCCCGGTAACGTAACAGCCGGTCAAGGCGCAGGCGGGGGGGGAGGTCAAGGACTTCCCATTGCCGTTTATAGGAGTACTGGAGACACGATAACAGAAGCTGCTAGAAATGCGACGAAAAAGGTTTCCCGACGTCTATATTACGCACATACCAATGTAGTGGTTGTCAGTGAGGAGATTGCCAAAAAAGAATTGATATATATTCTTGATGCGCTTGATCGAGATCCTGAATTTAGAACCACGACCGAGATGGTTGTGGCAAGAGGCTGCAGTGCAGAGGAAATTGTTACAACTCTTACCATTCTCGACAGGCTCCCAGTAAATAAGATTACTAAGCAGATTAAGGCTTCAGAAGCAATGCTGGGTGAGAATACTTCAGTAAATATAGATGATTTTATTTTGGGGGTAGTAAGTAAAGGAAAGCAGCCTTTTTTAAATGGCTATCGCTTAATAGGTGATAAACCTAAGGCAAGGACCGCGGATAACCTGACAAAAACCACAACTGATGCCTACCTTGCATCAGATGGAATAGCGGTATTTTATCAAACTAAATTGCATGGCTGGCTGGATAAAGAAAAAGCCCGCGGGGTGGTTTGGCTTCGGGATAAAATAAAAAGTACGGATATCAATGTCGAATGGAAAAAGAAAAAGAAAGCAATTGTGGTTGCTCCATTACGCTCTAAAACAAAAATTTCTATAAAGTTTATTCATCAGAAGCCTGTGATAAATATTGCTATTGAAAGTGAGGGTTGGATTAGTGAAGCCAATACAGACATTGACTTAAATAATCCGGAGATTATCAGTAAAATCGACAAGCTGGTGGAAAAAGAAATCACCAAGGAAATTTTAACCACTGTTAAAGCGGCGCAAAAACTAAAATGTGATATCTTTGGTTTTGGAGATAGAGTGCATTTATCCTACCCGAAAAGGTGGAAGAAATTAGAGGGGAATTGGCCTGAGGAATTTGCAAACTTAAATGTGAATGTGAAAACAAACTTTTATATTCGCCGTGAAGGTATTCGAACACTGCCGATTTGGTCCACAATGGGGAAATAGCTCAGGCAAGGGGGGGTGTACATGGAAAGTGCAAAAATTAAGGCCTATCAGCTCTTTGTACTAATTGTCTTGTTTGAAATGGGAAGTGCGATACTCGTTGGCCTGGGAGCACAGGCAAAACAGGATGCCTGGATTTCTATATTAATCGGTCTTTTTGGAGGATTGGGTGTTTTTCTTATTTATTATCGTCTATACAAATATTATCCTGATCTCCCACTCACAAGTTATGTTCAAAAAATAATGGGTAAATGGATCGGCCGAGCAATTGGAGTGGCATATATTATTTACTTTCTCTACTGTGCTGCCAGGGTACTCAGGGACTTTGGGGAATTATTAACCTCAACCATTTACACCGTTACCCCTCTCATAGTCATTAATTGTTTAATGATATTTACGATTATTTACGGTATTTACAAGGGATTTGAAGTTATTGCCCGTGTAGGGGAACTTTTTTTTATGATCGTTTATATGATGGCAGTAGTCGGTTTCGGATTAGTTATCTTTTCGGGATTAATTCATCTAGAGAATCTTCGACCCATTCTTGAGAATGGCATAAAGCCGGTTTTAAAAACTGCTTTTACAGAGACGATTAATTTCCCTTTTGGAGAGATGATTGTCTTTACCATGTTGTTGCCCTTTTTAAATGATGCCAAAAAGGCAAAATGGGTTTGCTTAGGAGGAATGATTCTAAGTGGAATTAATATTACCATTACAGCAGTCATTAACGTTGCTGCATTAGGAACGGATTTATTTATGCGAGCTAATTTCCCATTATTATCCACCGTATCGAAAATTCAATTGGCAAATTTTATTGAACGGCTTGATGTTCTTTTCATGTTATATCTGGTTATAGGGGGATTTTTCAAGATTTCGATATTCTTCTACGCCGCGGTTGCAGGGACGGCAGATATTTTTGGAATTAAACATCAAAGTAAGCTTAGTTTTCCTATGGGGGCTCTTGTATTGTTTTCTTCCATTACGATTGCCTCCAATTATGCAGAGCACATTAAAGAGGGATTAAATATTGTTCCTATTTATTTACACTGGCCATTTCAGATTATACTTCCTTCGTTTCTATTAGTAATGGCTTTCTTTCGTAATCGAAAGAAAGGAAACAAGCAGGAGAATGAAACTCCATCAAAAAAACAGGAAGAAGCTAAATCATAAAAGAATGTAAAGAACAAAGACTGCCTTACGGAACATAAAGGCAGTCTTTTCGTTAAGAATAATTCCTTTTTTTATTTATTTGTTTAATTGGAAGGGAAATCTGTACAGATGTTCCTTGATTCTTTTGGCTGTCAAAACGAATCGTTCCATTGTGGGTTTGCACGATTCTATAACTAACTGTTAATCCTAAACCCGTACCTTTTTCTTTTGAAGAGTAAAACGGTTCACCAATCCGAGCTAATCGTTCTTTTGAGATTCCACAGCCATGATCCTTTACATTGATCAACACTGTCTCACCTTGGTCTGAATTCAGCTCAATTTCAACTGTACCACCTTTTTCAGAAGCTTCAATAGCATTTTTAATAATATTAATAAATACTTGTTTTAATTGATTTGGTTCACATTCAATTAATAGTTCATCTTCTGTAAAAGAGGAAATGATCTGAACATTATAGTAAATGGCTTCAGTACTTAACAGAGAAATGACATCACCTAACAGCTTTTGAATCACTGCCTTAGAGAATTTTAAATGCTGCGGTTTAGCCAAGAGTAATAATTCACCTACAATATGATTGATGCGGTCTAATTCATCATGCATAATTCGATAATAAAATTGATGCTTTTCGTCTTCTACTTGTAAAAGTTGGACAAACCCTTTAAGAGAGGTAAGCGGATTCCGAATCTCATGGGCCACACTTGCAGAGAGTTCACCTACCACAGACAGCTTTTCTGTTCTTCTTAACCGTTCCTCCGTTATTCTCAAGGTAGTTACATCACGTCCATAGCCAATAATACCGGAAATTTTTCCATCCACGATAATTGGCAGTGACGTACATTGTAAGGTGATACTTGTTCCGTTTTTATGAGGAATGTGAATTTCATACATAATCGGCTTAGCTTCATCTACAACAGAATGAATAAATTTTGGCAGAGATCGTTGATACTCTTCAGGCAGGAGAGTACGAACATTTTGCCCAATCATTTCTTCACGCTTGTATCCAGTAATCACATCAAAATGCGGATTTAAATTGGTAATATTACCAGCCAGGTCAAGCATATATACAATATCCGGGCTATATTCAAATAACGACTTATATTGCTGCTGACTTTCAGCAAGCTGTTTTGCCATTTCCATATTTTCTGTAATATCACGGCCAATAACAACTAGCCCTTTCCGGCTGTGATCTGGATTAAATAAAGGGACTTTAATCGTGTCAAACGTTCGATAAGTCCTATCCGGCATTTGGAGAACCTCTTCCATCCGGGTGATTTCCCCTTTTTTCCATGTTTCTTCATCGGATATCTCACAATATCTAAGGGCATCACCATGGAATTCAGAATAATCGGCTAGCTCGGCGTCCGTTTTTCCACGATAATCAACATTTTCAAGCCCAAACAACTTCAGTCCAAAATTATTCGCTTCAATCCATCGTCCTTCCCCATCCTTAAAATTAACAAAGTCAACCATTGAATTAATAAGGGTGGAAAGCTGCTTTTGGTCTTCTTGGGAATCTGTTAATTCTTGCTGTTTGCTGTATGAGAAATAAATAAAAGCACCTGTAACTGCTATATATAAAATTTCTTTTGTTCTCTCTACAATCCAAATAAACGAAGAGGGCAGAAACTCTTCAATCAGGTAATTTGAACTATAAATCCATATAATACTACTAATTATATAAAGAAGAACTAGCTTTTTTTTATCCATATTATTCTCCGAGTCCTTTCTAGGATTAGTTTCCTAGAATAATAGAAAACATTTCTACTATATAGTACAAGAAAATGTTCTTTTTTGGAATAATAAAAAGCTATGTTCTATTTAATGGAAGCTTATGCGTCTTTCAGCGTATATTCTCTAACCATGTCAACTGTAACTAATTTGCGAGAGGGAATGATGCCTTGCCGCGCTAAATCATTAATTTGATTCGTAATCTCATTTATTTTTTCTGTTGTAAAAGGTTTTCCGGCTTTACATAATGTTACTGCTTCATCAATGTACATTTCTCTTAGCTGGTCTAATTTAAAAAAATTATTAATCTTCTTATTTTGTTTGTTGACGTGTTCTGTAATTGCCTTATGTACGCTCATGTTATTTACCCCTTTGTTTCATTAGTTTTAGTACACTCTTTTCCCAAGGATAAGGAGATCTCTTTCTACTCCATCTAATTCTGCTACATTTGGCAGGTGGGCCCATTTTTCAAATCCAAAGCTTGTAAATAGCTTAAGGCTTGGCTCATTATGTCCAAAAATAAATCCGAGCAACGTCTTTATTCCTACTTTCGGACAATGATCAATGGCTTTTTGAATAAGAAATTTCCCGAGCTTCTTGCCGCGGAAATCGTGATGAATATAAATACTTACCTCAGCTGTTGCGTTATAAGCAGGCCGGCCATAAAAAGATTGAAAACTGACCCAGGCGCAAATCTCACCGTTCGTCTCTACGACCCATAAAGGACGAAAGGAAGGTGAGTGTTCATTGAACCACTGCATCCGGCTTTCAACGGATACTGGCTCTAAATCGGCTGTAACCATCCTTCCTGGGATGGTGGAATTGTAGATATCAACAATAATCGGCAAATCATTTACTTCTGCATCTCTAATTGTAAAAGATTCAAACATGCGAAACACTCCGTTTTGTATTATGTAATTAGGTTTTATCATATCGTTGAAACATTATCTTTTCAAGCCATTTGACATAATAATTCCGTATAAAGAAAGACCCTTTTCGAATAGAGAAAAGGATCTTTCCTTCTTTGGACTGCACGAGTCATTGTACAGTCCGAATTCGTTTCGATACTAAGACTCTTGCTTACCAGCGATGTGCCTTAGCATTGCTCCTTAAGATGATCTGATTTTGTGACAATCTTGTCTGACCGTTCACCTGTGCTTTGGTGTGCTTCGGTCTTGTGAAAGTGTAGTGAAAAAGCTCCGACTGTGAATCTAATGTGTCTCTATAGCTCATCAACAATCACCTCATCATAGGATACTTGAAACGGATATTCAAATGAATATCATCTTTATCATTTGTAAAAAGGGAGGAAAATAGTCAATAATTTTAAATGAATCAAAAAAGTACTAAACGTTACAATATAAAAGCAGTCAAAAAAATAATCCCCACATGAAACCGCTTCGAAAACAGTAATAAAGTGTTCACAAGATTATTTGAAATATTGATGTAAAATGGATACATAAATTAGTTTGTGACTTCACTCACAAACTTAAAATCAACGAGGGACACAAAAGAGGCGAATAAAAAATGGCTCATTTATCCTTAAGTGCACTGCTTATCCGATTCATATTAGGCGGACTAGCTGTTGTGGCATGTACAATCGCAGCGAAAAAGCTGGGTGAGAAGGTTGGCGGAATTTTTGCAGCCTTCCCTGCTGTCTATTTAGCTGCCCTGCTTACAATTGGTCTGGATTTTCATGGCGGGCAGTTGATCTCCCATTCAATTATGTTATCTAGAGGTGCCATTTTCGGAATGGCGATTAATATATTAGTTGCACTTATGGCAGGATACCTCTTACCTAAGTTTGGATGGAAAAAAGGAATACTGCAATCAATGGCTTGTTGGTTTGCTATCTCTATCATCGTTGTATTGATAATATCACATTAATTGGAAGGGAAGATCAACGTGAATAAACAGGATTTATTTATGCGATTTTTACTCGGTGGGTCAGCCGTTTCCCTTAGTTATTTAATCACAGTTGTTTCTCCTTGGAAGATTCTAGCAGGAATTTTTGCAGCGTTTCCGGCAGTTATGCTGACTGCAGTAATAATGGTAGGAATCGCATCAGGTACAAAGAAAGCTGCGAATATTGCCAGAGGTTCTGTTTATGGAATGATCGGCGGTATTATATGTGTCATTGCAGTACTTCTTTCATTGCAAGGGACCAACAATTGGATTTTTAGTATCACATTTGGACTTATTTCTTGGCTTGTCAGCTCCGTGACGATTTCTACATTGCGTGAGCGCATGACAAAAAAAGCGATCCGTCAAATATAAATCCTCAGCTCTTTGGAGTTGAGGATTTTTTTACAAATAATCTAGTTAACGCTTGTATTATCTGAAATTTCGGAATAAAATTAGTATTAACATACCAACCGGTAGGTATGTGTTAAATCCTTCCTGCATACTCTTTTATTGAAGAAAAAACTAGATTTCAAGATTAAGAATGGAGTGAAAAAAATGCATTTACGCCTTACTGATGAACAAAAAATGGTGCAAAAAACAATTAGAAGATTTGTTGAAAAAGAACTCATTCCACTTGAAAATGACGTTTTAAGAAATGAGCGTGAAGGTAGACCAAGCCTGCCTCCAGGTAAATTAAAAGAGCTGCAGTTAAAGGCGAAGGAAGCTGGGTTTTGGGGAATTAATACACCTGAGGAATACGGCGGTGCAGATCTTGGACAAATGATGATGGCCATTGTCTTGATGGAAGTATCAAAGACCTTTGTCCCCTTTTCATTTGGCGGCTCTGCAGATAATATTCTTTATTATGGAAATGAAGAACAAAAACAAAAATATTTACTGCCAACAATTAATGGAGAGAAAAAATCCTGTTTTGCCATGACGGAACCAGGAGCAGGCTCTGATACAAGAAACCTCAAAATGACGGCCGTCAAAGATGGAAATGACTGGGTTTTAAATGGAGAAAAGACATTTATTACTGGTGGAAATGAAGCCGATTTTGTTATGGTAATCGCCATTACAGATAAAGAAAGGCATCAAGCCACACTTGGCCGTGAGGGCGTGACCTGCTTTATTGCAGACCGTGATATGGGCTGGAAATCCGAGTATATACATACGATGGGGGAATGGGGTCCAGCTGGCTTAGTATTCGATCATGTTCGTGTTCCTGAGGAAAATATCCTAGGAGAATTACACAAAGGGTATAATATCGGACTTGAATGGATTGGCTTTGCAAGATGGATTGTCGGCGCCAGAGCCGTTGGAGCAGCAGAGCGCCTGCTGCAAATGGCGATTGATTATTCAAAAGAACGGATCACCTTTGGAAAACCGATTGCTGAAAGGCAAGCGATTCAATGGCAAATCGCTGATTCTGCGGTTGAAATTGAAGCAGCAAGATGGCTTGTATTGAATGCTGCTTTTACTCTTGATCAAGGTGAAGATAACCGGCACCTTGCGTCGATGGCAAAATTATATGGCTCCAATATGGGGAATAAAGTGGTAGATCGCGTTCTGCAAATCCATGGTGGAATGGGTTACACAAAGGAATTGCCGATTGAGCGCTGGTACCGTGAAGCAAGGTTATGGAGAATTTACGACGGAACGGATGAAATTCAACGAATGATTATTGCACGCAACCTAATCAAAGGTCATGTGAGAGTTGGCCAGTATGTGTAATAAAATGTAAGCGTTAACTAATAAATTTTTAAAAGAGGGGGAAGAGGAATGGCTAAAAGATTTTCAGGAAGAGTGGCATTTGTAACAGGAGGGAGCCGTGGAATTGGGAAAGGCATTGTTGAACTATTTGCCGAAGAGGGAGCAAAGGTAGCATTAATTGATTTAAATGAGGAGGCATTAAATGAAACAACCAGTGAATTAAGAGAAAAGGGCTATGAAGTCTATTCAAAGGTTGCAAATGTAGTTGATGCGGAGCAAGTGGAAAATGCAGTAAAAGAAGTATTTGAAACGCTTGGATCGATTGATATTTTAGTTAATAACGCAGGGGTGATCAGAGATAATTTGTTATTTAAAATGACAGATTCTGACTGGCAAACGGTAATGGATGTACACTTAAAAGGTTCGTTTAATGCCGCTCGTGCTGCTCAAAAATACATGGTTGAGCAAAAATATGGGCGGATCATCAATATTTCATCTACCTCCGCTCTTGGAAATCGCGGGCAGGCCAATTATGCAGCTGCCAAAGCGGGCTTACAAGGCTTTACAAAGACATTAGCGATTGAGTTGGGGAGATATGGAATAACGGCAAACTCTGTTGCACCGGGATTTATTGAGACAGAAATGACGAAAGAAACCGCTGCCCGAATTGGAATTACGTTTGATCAGTTAATTCAAGCAAGTGTGGCACAGATTCCAGCCGGAAGAAGCGGTAAACCTGCCGACATTGCCAATGCCGTGGCCTTCTTTGCCGATGAAAAGTCCTCATTTGTAAATGGCCAGGTCATTTATGTCGCCGGCGGACCTAAATGCTAATAAGGTGAGGTGAAGAACATTGTTTAACGAACAAATTGGTAAACAATCAAACAAAGTGAAAAATACCGTGGAAAGAGGAGCGGTAAAGAAATTTGCAGAAGCGATTGGCGATCTCCATTCGATTTACTTTGATGAAGACACGGGGCGATTATCAAGATATAAAAACAATATTGCTCCACCAACCTTCCCTCGGGTATTTGATTATGGAACGATTGAGGGATTGAATCTGCCAAACAAAGGTTTAATTCATGGGGAACAAACCTTTCATTATAAACGTCCATTAGTGGTGGGCGAAGATGTATACTGTTATTCAAAAGTAAAAAACTATTTTGAGAAAAAAGGCAACTTTGGTCAAATGGGGTTCCTAGTATTAGAAAGCTTTGGGGAAGATGAAGCAGGGAATGTCATTTTTAGTTCTACTTCGACCGTTGTAATTTCCGAAGCCGTAAGGAAGGTGTTGGTAGAATGAGTACACTGACACAGATACAATTGGGGGAGTCACTGCCGGAAATTCAGCTTCAACCTGTTTCACGGATGGATCTTATAAAATATTCCGGAGCATCCGGTGATTTTAACCCAATTCACACCATTGACGATGAAGCGAAAAAAGCGGGATTACCAGGGATCATTGCCCATGGGATGTGGACGATGGGTAATTTGGCTAAGCTGTTTACCTCTTATTATGAGGAAGGTTTCGTAAAGGATTACTCGATTCGTTTTAAAGGAATGGTATTTTTAAATGATGTAGTGATATTAAAGGCGACCTTGAAAGAAAAGCAGGAACAAACTCTCCGCTTTGATGTTCAAGCGATAAACCAGGAAGGAAATGTAGTCCTAAAGGGTGAAGTTGTCTATTACCTATATTAAGATTTAATTGACCTTTTGACCCGGCATGTATGGTAAGTTCTTTTTCATGCTGGGTTTCTTTCTATTATCAACCTAACAGGATGGAAGATTCTCATCCTTACATAAACAAAACATAATATGAGGTGGTTAAAATCCCAGAAAGAGGAAGATGGGAGCGCTCGGGCAGATAAATTTATATGGAGGTGTCAGCGTTGAACTTTGCGTTAGACGACGACATACTTACTCTAAAAAAGAACGTCAGGGATTTCATTCAGTCAAAAGTAGAAGCGGTGGCTATGCAAATTGAAGAGGAAAACCATATTCCGGAAAGGATTATACAGCTGTCCAAGGAAATGGGTCTATTTGGGCTTAGTATACCAGAAGAATATGGCGGTTTAGGGATTGATATGGTAGGTAAATGCGCGTTATATGAGGAAATTGGGCAAACACATAACGGATTTACGACCTTAATCGGGGCTCACACAGGAATTGGGACAGTCGGGATCGTTGAGATGGGGAATGAGCATCAAAAGAAAACATATTTACCTGATATGGCAAACGGCGATAGGATTGGCGCATTTGCCCTAACAGAGCCGGATGCCGGTTCGAATGCGGCCAATCTAAAAACGACTGCTGTGCGTAAAGGGGATAAATACATTTTAAATGGATTAAAGCATTATATAACAAACGCAACGGAAGCAAGCGTGTTTACGGTCATGGCGGTAACTGACTCTGACAAAGGGGCAAAGGGAATTACCTCCTTTATCGTAGAGAAGGATTTTCCAGGGTTCCAGGTAGGGGCAGTTGAGAAAAAGATGGGGTTACGAGGTTCGCACTCAGCGGAATTGATTTTTGAGGATTGTGAGGTACCCACCCGAAATGTTCTGGGGTTTGAAGGCCAGGGCTATATGAATGCTTTGAAGATACTAGCAAACGGAAGGGCCGGTTTGGCTTCTCGTAATTTGGGTTCTTGTCAAAAGCTCTTGGACATGTCTACTAAATATGCGAAGGAAAGAATTCAATTTGGTAAACCCATTATTATGAACCAAGCGGTAAGCCATATGCTGGCGGAAATGGCGGTCGAAATTGAAGCGTTACGTTCGTTTACCTATCGGGTTGCCTGGATGGTAGATCAGGGAATGAAGGTGATTAAAGAAGCGGCTATGTTAAAACTCTATGGTTCTGAAGTGTATAACCGAGTAGCGGATAAAGCTGTCCAGATACATGGGGGGCTTGGCTATATTGCCGATTATCCAATCGAGCGCTTTTATCGGGATGCGCGGATTACTAGGATTTATGAGGGAACTTCGGAAATTCAGAAAAATATCATTGCCGCACAATTAGAAAAGGAGTACAGCTAATCTTTCAAAAAGGAGGAAGAAGATGGACGATATTGTGATTTTAAGCGCCGTCCGTACGCCGGTAGGGAGGTATGGGGGTGCTTTAAAAAGCATCCAGTCTGGTTATCTTGCTTCAGTTGTTGTGTGTGAAGCCGTCAAGAGGGCAGGAATCTCACCAGCACTTGTGGATGAAGTCATATTAGGTGAGGTCCGGCAAACAACTGAATCTTCAAATGTTGCAAGAGTTGCGGCATTACGTGCTGGTATACTGGAAAATGTTCCTGCTTTTACCATAAACCGCTTGTGTGCATCAGGGCTTCAAGCGGTGGCTACAGCTGCACAGCAAATCCTTACCCAACACGCTGATATTGTGGTGGCCGGCGGAACTGAAAGCATGAGTAATGCGCCGATCTATCTAAGAAACTCCCGGTTCGGCGGCGATTCTGCTAAACTCGTGGACTCAAACAACGAAGCCGGCCAGCAGCCGCACGAAATTTACGGCAGTGAGCTCGGGATGGGGATAACAGCAGAAAATGTAGCCGAAAGATTTTCCATCTCAAGGGAGGACCAAGATGCTTTTGCCCTTGAAAGTCAGCGTCGCGCAGCAAAAGCAATCCATGAAAATCGATTTGAGGATGAGATGGTTCCTGTTGAAGTGACAGGGAAAAAAAGTTCCTATTCATTTTCGGTTGATGAACATCCACGCCCGGAAACAACTCTAGGGGACTTAACGAAACTTCAGCCAGTCTTTAAAGAAAACGGCACCGTCACCGCAGGAAATTCTTGCGGCCGAAATGACGGAGCAGCTGCACTTGTATTGACATCGGCAAATCACGCGAAAAGATTAGGGTTAAATCCAATGGCAAAAATAGTGGATTGGTCTGTGGCAGGTGTGTCACCTGAGGTTATGGGAATAGGTCCTGTTCCTGCGGTTAGACAGCTTCTTGAACGTACTGGATTGACGTTGGAAGATATTGATTTAATTGAGTTAAATGAGGCGTTTGCTTCGCAGGCATTAGCTGTTATTCGCTCCTTAAAACTTGATTGGGAGAAAGTAAATGTGAATGGCGGTGCTATTGCTTTAGGACATCCGTTGGGAGCGACTGGCGCAAAAATTTTAACTACATTGCTCTATGAATTAAAGCGGCGACAGTTAAAAAGAGGAATTGCTGCTCTGTGTGTTGGAGGAGGGCAAGGAATGGCATTGATGATTGAACTCATATAAAGGTATGGGGGAAATTGTCGGATGATTGAGTGTTGAGTACTGTCTTTAATTACATTAAGATATGATTAGCAACATACTAACTAGTTGGTATGTTAAGGAGGGAATACGATGAATTTTAGTTATTCTGAAAAAGTTCAAGAGCTGCAGAAAAAACTAACAAAGTTTATGGACGAATATATTTATTCAAATGAAAAGCTCTATCATGAGCAAATTGATAAAAATGACTCTTTTTCAAAAATACCACCGATCATGGAGGAGTTAAAGGAAAAGGCGAAACAGCACGGATTATGGAATTTATTTTTACCGGAGAGTGAGTACGGTGCCGGCTTAACTAACTTAGAATATGCGCCGCTTTGTGAAATTATGGGAAGATCTGCAATTGCCCCTGAAGTCTTCAATTGTGCGGCTCCGGACACAGGAAATATGGAAGTTCTAGTCCGTTATGGGACACAAGCTCATAAAGAACAATGGCTTAAGCCGCTTTTAGCAGGGGAAATTCGTTCCTGTTTTTCAATGACAGAACCAGATGTGGCATCGTCGGACGCTACCAATATTCAAGCGAGTATTATTCGAGATGGGGACGAGTATATCATAAATGGAACAAAATGGTGGTCATCGGGTGCAGGAGATCCCCGCTGTAAGATTGCGATTGTTATGGGGAAAAATGATCCATCTGCCCCTGCCCATGAACAGCAATCTATGATTCTAGTACCTCTAGATACACCAGGGGTAACCATTAAAAGAGTTTTACCAGTGTTTGGATATGATCATGCTCCGCATGGTCATGCCGAAATTGAATATAAAAATGTCCGGGTTCCTGCTTCTAATATCCTTTGGGGAGAAGGGAAGGGCTTTGCGATTGCCCAGGGAAGGCTTGGACCAGGAAGAATCCATCATTGTATGAGAACCATAGGGGCAGCAGAGAGAGCTCTTGAAGAATTGTGTGAGCGTGTTCAAAGTCGAGTGGCTTTTGGAAAAAGACTCTCTGAACAGGGGGTAATCCAGGAATGGATTGCTGAGGCCAGAATTGAAATCGAACAGGCTAGATTGCTTACGCTAAAAGCAGCCTACATGATGGATACAGTTGGGAATAAAGAAGCAAAAGCAGAGATTGCGATGATTAAAGTGGTAGCCCCTAATATGGCATTGAAAATCATTGACCGTGCAATTCAAGCATTTGGCGCTGCCGGGGTGAGTGAGGATACTCCGCTTGCCGCCAGCTGGGCGAATATCCGTACGCTTAGATTAGCAGATGGGCCCGATGAAGTTCACAAACGGGCAATTGCCAGATACGAACTGAAAAAATATCGATAAGGGGGTATAAGCCAATGAACGTAAAACAGCTCTTCGATTTAACGGGTAAGGTGGCAATAGTGACAGGTGGCGGCCGGGGGCTTGGCCAGCAAATAGCGGAAGGTTTTGCGGAAGCAGGGGCGAATGTGGTGGTCTGTTCTCGAAACTTAGAGGCGTGTGAGGAAGTGAGTGAAGAATTAAAAAAGCTGGGCGTTGAAAGCCTGGCTTTAAAATGTGATGTTTCAAATCCTGAGGATGTAAGGAATGTGGTTGAGAAGACGGTCGAAAAATTTGGCCGGATTGATATATTGGTTAACAACAGCGGCGCATCTTGGGGGGCACCGGTGGAGGAAATGCCGCTAGAGGCGTGGCAAAAGGTTATGAATGTCAATGTAACTGGCACGTTCTTAATGTCCCAAGCTGTGGGAAAAGTAATGCTTGGACAGCAGTCCGGAAAAATCATTAATATAGCCTCCGTTGCTGGCTTAAAGGGCAGCAATCCTAAGGTAATGAATGCAATTGGGTACAACGCCAGTAAAGGGGCCGTTATTACGTTTACGAAGGATTTAGCTGTGAAGTGGGGACCAAAAGGGATTTATGTAAATGCTATTGCCCCAGGGTTTTTCCCGACGAAGATGTCGAAAGGGCTTTTGGATGCTGGAGGAAACGCGATTCTTGAAGGCACACCGCTCCGAAAGTTCGGCTCTGATACGGATATGAAGGGTGTAGCATTGTTCTTAGCATCACCAGCTTCTGATTTTGTGACGGGAGATGTGTTAGTGGTGGATGGAGGAGCCCATGCAATGTAATTTGCGGTTAGGGTGAATGAACTTGCGGATTTAAAAGAGATAAATGGTCACCGGGGGGCACTTAGAAGATCATATAAAAATAAAAAACATTGTTGTCGGAGGTCCAAAAAACTATTAAAAAAAGGGGGAAATCTATTAATGAAAAGAGATGCAGTCATCGTTTCGGCTGTCCGAACGGCTATTGGCAGACAAGGCAGCGCTTTGGCAAGTGTGCCTGCCCACGTATTAGGGGCAGAAGTGATCAAAGAAGCCGTAAAAAGAGCAAATATTCACCCTAAAATGATTGATGATGTCATTTTTGGCAACGTCCTCTCAGGCGGAGGTAATATTGCTAGATTAACAGCTTTACAAACAGGGCTATCCATCGATCTACCAGGACTAACCGTTGACCGGCAGTGCGGTTCGGGAATCAATGCGATTAATCTGGCGGCACAAGCCATTCGTGCTGGAGACGGAGATGTTTATATTGCCGGAGGAACCGAAAGTATGAGCAAGGCACCCTATTTAATGGAACGGCCTGAAAAACCTTACAGCCCAATGCCGCCAAGCTTTCGGAAATCACAGCTTTCACCAAAGGAAATCGGGGACCCTCCAATGGGGATTACGGCTGAAAATTTGGTGGAAAAATATGGCATAACAAGAGAAGAACAGGATCAATTTGCTCTGCAAAGTCAGCAACGGATGGCCCGGGCGATGGTTGAGGGACGTTTCGATGAACAAATCGTTCCCATTACTATTCCTAAAAAAAAGGGAGAGCCGATTGTTTTTAAAACAGACGAACATCCAAGACCACAGACAACGTTTGATGCACTGTCAATATTACCGCCTGCCTTCTTGAAAGATGGAACCGTAACAGCGGGTAATAGTTCAGGCTTAAATGACGCAGCCTCTGCGCTTGTCATCATGTCGAGGGAAAAAGCGGAAGAATTAAATCTAACCCCGCTGGCAGTGGTTCGAGACTATGCAGTAGCTGGAGTAGATCCTAACATCATGGGGATTGGTCCCGTACCTGCCGTTCAAAAGGTTATGGGGAAATCTGGTCTATCACTAGCTCAGATAGATTTAATCGAAATAAATGAAGCCTTTGCGGCCCAGGTATTAGCCTGCATACGTGAACTGGAAATGGAAATGGAAAAGATAAATGTAAACGGCGGAGCGATTGCCCACGGACACCCGCTTGGTGCAACCGGTGCAATCCTTGTTACTAAAGCAATTTATGAGTTACAGCGCACCGGGGGCAGATTTGCCTTGATTACAGCTTGTATCGGCGGGGGACAGGGTATTGCCACCATCATAGAACGAGAATAGAAACTTTGTTTACTTAAAAATGACAGCGTTTGCAAAAATTGATAGGGAGAGATGTTAATGGTGACTCTTCATTACCCATTCTGGCCAAAAATCTCTAAATCTTTAAAAGTTCCTTCTACATCTTTGTATGACAACCTCAAAGTTAGTGCAAGTCGTTATCCTGATCAGGACGCTATTTTTTACTATGGCAATAAAATCACCTACGAGCAATTGGATCAAGAGGTCACTGCACTTGCAGGATATTTAGAACATAAGTTAAACGTCCAAACAGGGGAAAAGGTATTGCTCTTCATGCAGAACTCTCCACAGTTTGTGATTGGCTATTACGCTATCCTTAGAGCCAATGCCGTTGTGGTCCCAATAAATCCAATGCTAGTGAGTAACGAACTGGAATTCTATGTTAAAGATTGCGGGATAAAGACGGCACTTGCAGGTCAAGAATTATACGACCGGGTCGCTCCGCTTATTGGTAAAACTTCCTTAGAAAATTTAGTTATTGCAGCTTATTCTGATTATGCCGGATCTGGATTTGAAGGATTGCTGCCAAAGGAAGTGGAAGACCCAAGGTTCAATTATACCCAGTCTGGACATTATTTGTGGAGTCATGCCATTGAAGCGGAGCTATCCCCTTCAGAACACACTGCTGTGGGAGACGACTTGGCTTGTCTGCCTTATACATCTGGTACAACGGGGCTGCCAAAGGGATGCATGCATACAAACCGGACTGTGAATGCGAACACTGTCGGTGCCTATCACTGGTCATCTTCGACACCAAATGCCGTTCATCTCATGACATTGCCTCTCTTCCATGTAACCGGCATGGTTCATAGTATGCACATGCCGATTTTTAGCGGAAGTACAATCGTGATTATGACGAGATGGAATCGCGATGCAGCAGTGGAGTTAATTAAAAATCTAGGTTGTACCCACTGGGTAACCATTGCGACCATGATCGTTGATTTCTTGGCCAATCCTAATCTAAAGAAAGAGGATATGGCCTCCTTAACTTCTATCTCAGGAGGGGGAGCAGCTTTACCCGAGGCCGTTGGTGAAAAATTATTTAATCTATCAGGATTGCGTTTCGTAGAGGGATACGGCTTATCCGAAACCATTGCCCAGACCCATTTTAATCCACCTGACCGTCCAAAAATGCAATGTCTTGGCATTCCATCCTTTGATGTGGATGCTAGAGTGATTGAACCAATCACAGGAAAAGAACTGAGTGTTGGAGAAATCGGTGAAATTATTGTGAATGGTCCGCAGGTAATGGTCGGCTATTATAATCGGGACGATGAAAATAGAAACTCTTTTATTGAGATTGATGGGGTAAAGTTTTTTAGAACGGGGGATATTGGCCGATATGATGAAGAAGGATATTTCTTCATTGTCGATCGGGTAAAACGAATGATTAATGCTTCCGGTTTTAAAGTATGGCCAACCGAAGTAGAATCTTATCTCTACAAACATCCTGCAATTCAGCAGGCATGTGTGGTTGGAGTCCCTGATCCAAGAAGAGGAGAAACCGTCAAAGCCTTTGTTATTTTAAATGAAGGGTTTGAAGGTAAAGTAAGTGAGGATGAAATTATTGAATGGGCAAAACAGCATATGGCTGCTTATAAATACCCAAGGCAGATTGAATTTAGAAAGCAATTCCCGATGACTTCCAGCGGAAAAATTTTATGGCGTACTCTTCAAGAGGAAGAGAAAGTAAAAGCACAAAATTAATAAAAAAATTCGGGGAGCAGACAAATAAGGGATGCTCCTCCATAAAAGCTCTCCGCCAAATAAAAAACAGCAAAATGCTAGAGAAGGGAGGGGCATAATTTGTTAGAATTCATTCCCATTGTATTGGAAACCGACTTCGCCGAAGGAACAGTCAATGCTTTTTTAGCTATTGGCGATGATCTAACCTTAATCGATACAGGGAATCCCGGCAAAGAGTCCTTTCAACAACTGAAGACAAAACTACATAAACATGGCGTGACCTTCAATGATTTAGACAAAATCGTCCTTACCCACATTCATATCGATCATGCAGGAGGTATTCCGTACATTCAAGCTGAAACGGATATCCCAATATTTGTGCATGAACAAGCAAATGGATTGATCAATTCAAGCATTGCTAGGTTTGAAAAAGACCAGCAGTTTTTCGGGGATTTCCTCCAATCATGCGGCGCAGATCCTACAAAGCATATCGTTCAGCGGCAATTTAAAGAAGAAAATTGGAGAAATGTTACTTATATAAACGATGGTGATACGGTTTTTATTGGGGGCAAACCCTTTGAAGTGATTCATGTGCCAGGGCACAGTCAATCAGACATTTTAATGTGGAACCATGAGACGGGAGATACATTTGCAGGGGATCATTTAATTAAAGCATTTTCTGTTAATGCCTTTATTGAACCACCGCTTTTAGACGGTGAGGGTCGTCCTAAGCCGTTGTTGCAGTACCGGCAATCCCTTGAAAAAGTTAGCCGTCTTCCACTGAACACTATCTATCCTGGTCACGGAGAGCCATTTACTGAACACAAAGAATTGATACAGACACGTTTGCAAGAGCAAGAAAAACGATGTGAGCAGATTCTAGCTATTCTTGCTAATAATAGAAAAAGTATTTTTGAGATTTGTAAAGTAATGTATCCCCGCTTGAAGGGAAAGACAATCTTTCTAGGGCTATCTCAAATCCAAGGACATTTAGACTTATTGGAAACTAGGCAAAAAGTAAGCTTTGAACAGAATGGGCTGCTGGTAGAGTATTTTGCAATATAAATTTCTGCTAAAGGAGAGGAATTTGTGAAGCTAACAGACTTGCTTGAAACCAATATCGCGGATTTTGGTGAGTATCCGTTTCTATTTTTTAAAGAAAAAACATATACAAACGTGGAAACAAAGCGATTTGCAGAACAATTTGCTGGCGGTCTTAGGAACCTCGGAATATCAGAAGGTGACCGGGTTATCGTTTGTATGCCGAACTGTCCAGAAGTCCTCTTTGCTTATCAAGGGGTGACAAGAGCAGGAGCAATTATCGTGCCTGTCATGTTTACGCTGCATCCTAAAGAACTTTTTTATATTGCCCATAACTCCGGGGCCAAAGCAGTCATTACTTCTTCTTATGTCCTTCAAAATGTTGAAAAATCACTAGAAGCCCTGCCTGAAAGACCAACAATTATCGTCACCGATCTCCCAACAGATAAAAACAAACTTAACTTTTACGATGCAATGGTACGTGTGGAAAGAGAATTTGCGGACAATGTAAAAGCTGATGACATTGCCGTTATTTTATACACTTCAGGGACTACTGGAAATCCTAAAGGGGTCCTGTTAACGCATAAAAATTTATTTTCCAATGCACAAAATTCAGCAAAGCACAATGAAACAGAGCGAGGTACCACCCTGGGCGTTCTGCCGCTTGCCCACGTCTATGGTCTTACGGTTTCTAATGTATGTTACCATACGGGCAGTGCGATTGTTGTTTTTTCCAGCTTTGATGTAAAAGAAGTTTTAAAAGCAATAGAAAGGTATAGGGTACGGACCTTTTCAGCCGTACCAGCGATTATTCATGCCTTAGTTTCGTACCCGAATGCCGCAGACTATAATACTTCAAGTCTAGAATCAGTAGGCTCTGGTTCGGCCCCGCTTCCAGTTGCCCTTCTAAATGCCTTCGAACAAAAGTTTGGTGCTAAGGTGTTAGAGGGCTATGGTTTATCGGAGGCAGCCCCAGTTGTCACTGCTCATAGCAAACGCATTGAGATGAAGCCAGGTTCGGTCGGTGTGCCAATTCCGGGTGTGGAAATCAAGATTGTCGATGAAATGGGTGAGGTGGTTCCTGTTGGAAAGGTCGGTGAATTAGTGGTTCGCGGGGAGAATGTCACACCGGGATATTATCAAAACCCAGAAGAAACAAACCGTGTCATAAAGGATTCCTGGTTATTTACAGGGGACATGGCCAGGGTTGATGATGAAGGCTATGTATATATTATCGACAGGAAAAAAGATTTGATTATCCGCGGCGGATTTAATGTCTACCCTCGTGATGTGGAGGAAATCTTGAACAGCCATGAAGAAGTGCTTGAAGCCGCTGTTGTGGGTGTTCCTGATGAAAGGATGGGCGAGGAAATGATCGCCTGTGTCGTGAGGAAACCTGGTTCCCAAGTGGCTGAAGACGAGTTAATCCGTTTTTGTCAAGATCACTTGGCTAAAAACAAAACACCTAGAAGAGTCATTTTCCTTGAGGCCATGCCCCGAAATGGAGTAGGCAAGATTTTAAAGACCCATTTGCGTCAAACGGCCTCCGATTTAGTGGTTGGTTAAAAATAAGGAAGGGAGAGTTAAGGATGGAAAAAAGGACTATTTTAACGACGAGCACAAGGGGATTACTGGAGGATTCTTTTCCATATCGTCTTTATCAAAAAGCAAAACGGTTAGGAAATTGGAACCCGGCAGATATTGATTTTACCCAAGACCAAAAAGACTGGAAATCAATGACTGTAGAGCAACGTGAGGATATTCTTCGGTTAATCTCACAGTTTCAAGCAGGAGAAGAGGCAGTAACTTTAGATTTGCTCCCGCTTATTATGGCAATTGCCAAGGAAGGCCGGCTTGAAGAGGAAATGTTTTTAACGACCTTTCTGTATGAGGAAGCGAAACACACAGAGTTCTTCCGGCTGATATTGAATGCTCTTGGTGAAAGGGGAGATTTGTCCCATTTTCACACCGAAACCTATCAAAAGATTTTTTATGAGATCTTACCAACTACGATGGCCCGTCTTATGACGGATCAATCTCCTGAGGCGATTGCCGAAGCATCGGTGGTATATAACATGTTTGTCGAAGGAGTTTTGGCGGAGACTGGTTATTTTTCCTTCTATAATGCTTTGGAAACCGCTGGGATTATGCCCGGTTTGTTGGAGGGAATAGGCAATTTAAAAAGAGATGAGTCGCGCCATATCGGTTACGGGACATTTCTTTTGCAGCGTTCGATATGTGAACATCCCCATCTGTTCGATTTTGTAGCCGCCAAGATGGGGGAGCTGACCCCATTAGCCATTAGACTCAATCAAGAGGGAATTGCAGGTAGGAAGGTAAGTGCATTCGGAGGGAATCCTGATGACATTATGAATTTTACCCTTAAACAGTTATCTGTCCGGATGGAAATTTTAGCGAGGGCGAAGGGCAAAAAAATTGAAGAGATTTATAGTTATTCAGATAGCGAGTTAGGTGTGTAGCAGGGGATAAAAACAATTTAGCAGAGGAGGAAGAAATCATGACAGTTAATGTAGACGTGCAAACATTTTCCCACTTTATTAATGGAAAGTGGGAGCAAACGAGCAGCGGGGAAACCTTTGATGTGTTTAATCCTGCAACAGGAGAGCTTGTCGCAAAAGTAGCAAAAGGAACGGTGGCGGATGTCGATCGTGCCGTCAAAGCAGCCCGCTCCGCTTTTGACAAAAGTGACTGGAAAAACATGAAACCGAAGGAACGGGCAAAGGTACTTTTTGCGATTTCATATAAAATTGCCGAGCACGCACAAGAACTAGCATACTTAGAAGCTATTAGTTCAGGAGGAACCGTCCGGCGCATTGGAAATAGTGATATTTTACAAATGGTCGATCTATTCCAGACACTTGCTAACTTTACATTAGAATATCCATTCTCAGAAACGCTTCCGGTTCCGCCGTTTCCAGGACCTGCACATAACTTCATTTGGCGGGAACCAATCGGTGTTTGTGCAGCCATTACGCCGTGGAACCTGCCAATGGTTATTGCTACATGGAAAATTGGCCCAGCGCTTGCCATGGGGAATACCATTGTCATTAAACCTGCGAGCTATACCCCGCTTTCAACATTAAAGTTGGCGGAAATTATCTCAGAAGTTGTCCCACCAGGTGTCATCAATGTAGTAACTGGAGCGGGGGCAGAAGTCGGGGAAGCCTTAGTGAACCATCCAGAGGTTGATAAAGTTGCTTTTACCGGTTCAACTGAGGTTGGCCGGAGAATTATGGGTCTTGCTGCCGGCACCATTAAAAATACAACCTTAGGGCTTGGCGGAAAATCACCAAATATCCTTTTAGAAGATGTCGACCTAAGCATCGCCTTGCCGGGAAGCCTTTTTGGCGTATTCCTTCATTCCGGACAGCTCTGTGAATCCGGCACCCGTTTATTTGTACCTGATGCACTCTATGATCAAGTTGTCGCAGGACTTACTGCACTTGCCAGTAACCTAAAATTAGGTAATCCGCTTGACCCAACAACAGATGTTGGACCTGTCATCTCGAAAAAACAAAAAGAAGCCATTCTCGGCTTTATTGACTCAGGCAAACAGGAAGGGGCAACACTTGTTTGCGGCGGAAAAGAAGTCATCGTCCCGGGCTGTGAGCAAGGCCATTTTATTGAGCCGACCATATTTACAAATGTCACCAACGATATGAAAATTGCCCAAGAGGAAATTTTTGGACCAGTCCTATGTGTGATTCGTTATTCAGAATTAGATGAAGCCATTCAAATGGCCAATGATACCATTTATGGATTAGCAGCGGGTGTATGGACACGCGATGTAAATAAAGCTTATGAAGTGGCAAGAAAGCTTCAGGCGGGTGTGGTTTGGATCAATGACTGGCATATGTTTCGCAGTGACGCACCGTTTGGCGGATATAAGCAAAGCGGGATCGGAAGGGAGATGGGCAAGCACTCTCTAGATGCCTATACACAATTAAAACATGTGCATACATCAATGTCACCTGAATTGGAAAGACGCAGCTGGTATGGAATTTTGTTTGGCCAAAACTAATAAAGAGGTGAGGAGAAGGATGAAAACAACCTTATCACAGTTTATGTTACGTACTGGCATCTACAGTGGATCAAATTCTCGCGCAATGGTGCCAAGTTTATTTGGCGGCCTTGGGGCAAAGCGAGTCCTCTTGTTAAGTGACCGGGGTTTGGAAAAAGCAGGGATAGTAGAAAAAGTGGCCTCCATTTTTGAATTGACAGGTCATGGCTCTGGACCACAGCTAGTCGGTACGTACTTGGATATCGCCCAGGATGCTGAAAGCCGTTGTATCAATGATGCTGTCCGCTATGCGAAGGAAGTGGGTGCTGATAGTTTACTTGCCGTTGGCGGCGGAAGTGTACTTGATACGGTAAAAGGGGTCAAATATGCCCTTCATAAAGGCTTATCAGATATTAAAGAGGCCATTCCTGGCGGTCTTCTATATGAGCAATTCCCGAAAGCAACCCATATTCCCATCCCGCATATAGCCATCCCGACAACGGCTGGTACCGGGTCTGAAGTTTCGCCAATCGCTGTTATTTTTAATGAAGAGATTCAAATGAAAACAAATATTATTAATCCATTTATTAATGCTGATATGGCGATATTAGATCCGGATTTAACCGTTGGTCTGCCCCCAGTGATAACAGCGTTTACAGGATTTGACGCATTAACACATGCGATTGAAGCACTAGCTTCGCCAACTTCAACTGGTTTAACCGATGCCTATGCCCTTCATGCCATCCGCTTAATTGAAAAAAATCTGCCGATCGCTGTGGATGATGGAGGCAATCTGAATGCTCGTATGGATTTGCTGCAGGCAAGTCTGATGGGAATCACCGCTTTTAGCTTTGCGTTAAATGCCATTCCGGTCCATAATATGGCCCATGCCTATGGAGCCATGTTCCGTATCCCACACGGCTTAGCCAATGCCGTCTTTTTACCAGTGGTCATGGAGCTTGTACCACAGCTATATTTACCAAAGGCCGTAGAACTGGCCCAGGCGTTGGATGTGGATGTGAAGGATGATACAAAAGAAGCAGCACTCACCAAAGTAATTGAAAAAATAAGATGGCTTCAGCAAAGCGTCGGCTTGCCGGCAGACTTCAAGCAATACAATATTAGTGAAGAAGCACTTGCTGCAACGATTCCTGCCGTTATGAAGGACCCTGCAGCCCTAAGTTTCCCAATGCCTCCTGAACTGATCGCAGCTATTGGACAAAAGGTTGTACCTGTAGCTGTTAAATAAGGATGAAAAGAAACAAAGGAACTCTTCGGAGAATCCCTTTGTTTCTTTTTGTATTTTTTGCTTTGTATCCATAAACATCTTGATATATAATTTGCAATAGGGTCATTTTGTTAAAGGACTTGATCTACATAAAAATTTAGATGAGTAGGAGTAGTAAAATGGAAAAAGTACTTATTTTCGGTCATAAAAATCCAGACACCGATACCATTTGTTCTGCAATCGCTTATGCAGATTTGAAAAAACAATTAGGCATAGACGCAGAACCGGTTCGTCTTGGTCAAATTAATGGAGAAACACAATTCGCGCTTAACACATTCAATGCCGAAGTGCCTCGTTTAGTAGAAACAGTGGCAACTGAAGTAAATTCTGTTATCTTGGTTGACCACAACGAGCGCCAGCAAAGTGCCAATGACATTGCCGATGTTCGTGTTTTAGAGGTTATCGACCACCACCGTATCGCTAATTTTGAAACAAGTGATCCTTTATACTACCGCTGCGAGCCTGTCGGCTGTACAGCAACGATTTTAAACAAAATGTACAAAGAAAACGGTAAAGAAATAAAGAAAGAAATCGCTGGTCTTATGTTATCTGCAATCATTTCTGACTCTTTATTGTTCAAATCACCAACTTGCACTCCTGAAGATGTAGCGGCTGCCAAAGAATTAGCTGCCATTGCGGGTGTAGAGGCAGAAACTTATGGTTTGGAAATGTTAAAAGCTGGTGCTGATGTTCGCGATAAATCTATTGACGAACTTTTAAGCCTTGATGCTAAAGGCTTTGAAATGGGTTCTAGCAAAGTTGAAATTGCTCAAGTAAACGTTGTGGACACTGCTGATGTCCTAGAACGTCAAGCAGAATTAGAAGCAGCGATTTCTAACATCATTGCTGAAAAGAACTTAGATTTATTCCTCTTTGTCGTTACAGATATCTTAACAAATGATTCTGTTGGGTTAGCATTAGGAAGCAAGACAGCTGCCGTTGAAAAAGCATACAATGTACAGCTTGAAAATAATACAGCAACTTTAAAAGGTGTTGTATCCCGTAAAAAACAAATTGTACCAGTATTAACTGATATCTTTAACCAAGGTATCTAATAAAAGCAAAAACCGTTCATACGTAAGTATGGACGGTTTTTTATCATCCATCCAACAGTGCGAAGCTAACGCTAGATGTGTCCTTATTCAACACGTTCCTGGTTATCGTCTTTCTTCTGATTCATCAAGAAAAATGTGAGAGGCTGCTCGGAACCTGTCATTAATTTGTATACATATGAAGAGGTGAGTTTATAGCCTTCTTCAATTTTCCCCGCTAAGTAATTGGTTCGTTCAAATAGGATGGAACGGATTTGGTTTACTTGACGGGCCAATTTATCTAATAAAGCATCCTGCTGATCGAGACGCTCTAACATCCCGCCGTGAATCTCCTCTTGTTTTGTTAATTTTTCAGCTGCCTGTTCTTGCATTTCCAGCTGTTTTTTCATTTGATTGGCGATCTGTTGCTGTGCCTCTTCATTCTTTTCTAAACGAATCGCAATACTGTCACAAGTCTTACTTATTTGACTTATTTGACTAGTTAAGGATTCTCTTGCATGTGTTTCTTTTTCAACCATAGCTTCTAATTGGATATTTTTTTCGTGGAGGGAATGTAAGTTTGTAACTATTTCATTTTCAAATTTATGTTGCCTTAAGGTACTATTTTTTAAATCATTCAATTGATAATCCACTTGCTTCCACTGGGAGTTCTGGTCCTCTGTCTGTTGCTGATACCGCTTTTGCAAATCAGTCAATGCTTGATTCAAAGCATGATTTGCTTTTTGCTGCTCCTTCATTAGTTCGGTTAGGAAGTCTTGCCTTGATTCAACTTGGTTTGGTGCCGCCAATTGGCTGCTATTTTTAAATAAACTTGGATGTGCCTTCTTATTAATGTATAATCCCATACCTCTCTCCGCCTTTGATTTTTTAATTGTGATAGTTTATGCAAAGAAATTGATTCTGGGGACAGGATTGGGCTAGAGCACAATTGGACAAATAAAAAAATGCTTGGAAAATCCAAGCATTTTCAATTAAACAAGCTGAGGTGCTTTCAAAACGAACTTTTCAACAACCTTAGCTACACCATCATTCATATTGGTGTCAGTTACATAATTTGCTTTTTCTTTGATATCTTCTGGGGCATTGCCCATGGCAACACCGAGGCCAGCGAACTCAATCATTGCTAAATCGTTGTAACTGTCGCCTATCGCCATTACTTCTTCGCGGGTTATGCCAAGTTTTCCAATTAAATGATTTAAGCTAGTACCTTTCGTCACACCCTTTTCGGTAAATTCCAAAAAGAATGGTTTAGAGCGCATGACACTTAGTTCATCTGCTAATTCTTGTTGAAGCTTTTTTTCTACTTCAGCAAGTTTTTCCGGGGCATCCAGCATCAATACCTTAACAACCGGTTCATTTACTGATGCTACAAAACTGTCCACTTCAAAAATATCTAAGCCTGTTATGTCAGATTCAATATCAGTATATTGATTAC
Source organism: Neobacillus cucumis (assembly GCF_002860255.1). Taxonomy (GTDB): domain Bacteria; phylum Bacillota; class Bacilli; order Bacillales; family Cytobacillaceae; genus Neobacillus; species Neobacillus cucumis_A. The sequence goes on along the minus strand of NZ_PGVE01000028.1, from coordinate 124,672 downwards.
CTGCTTCGGTAACAATCAAATCACCAATATAAGTGTGAATCCATACATCTTCACGTCTACTTAAGTTATATAGACGGTGAGCGGTCTCAGGTGATAAGGTGCTGCTAAAAATTTCTTCACCTGTTTGGCAGTTGGTGATTTTTGCACCATTAAAGGATAGAATGAAGCTTCCGTATTCCTTCAATTCAAGTTCTTCAGCGATATCGTACATTGCATAGGTTGGCCGGCCGGATGCCAGTACAACTTTTACACCTAATTTTTGAGCATCCATTAACGACTGTTTGGTGCGAGGGGAAATGGTGTGGTCGTCTTGAAGCAATGTATCATCTAAATCTAGTACAATCATTTTATATGACATTTTTGATGTGTCCTTTCTTTTGTTATACTTATTCCATCTTACTATAAGTCTAGGGAAATACATATAACAAATGAAGGGAAAAAATATAACAAGGTGGAATTCCTTCCACCTTGTTGCAAGTTTAAAATGGATATTGACGGTCTTTCATTGTCACTGAGACCCATTTTGTTATGGTAAATTCTTCTACAATCCATGGATTACCAAATCTTCCTAAACCACTGGCTTTGTTTCCGCCAAATGGTATATTCGGTGCATCATTTACCGTTTGGTCGTTCACATGTGTCATACCGCTATCAATTTCAAGTGCTAATGCTTCACCACGGGCTAAATCACTCGTGAAGATAGAAGAGCTTAGGCCATAAATCGTATCATTGGCCATTTCGATCGCTTCGCTATCAGTTTTTGATTTGATAATGGTAGCAATCGGGGCAAATAGCTCGGTTTGAGCTAGCTTACTAGAGTTGTCTACATCTTTAAAAACATAGGGTGTTAGGATATTACCAACACGTTGCCCCTCTAAAGCAACTGTGGCACCTTCTTGCTTCGCCTCCTCAATATATTGCAGTGCTTTTTCTATCTGTCTTTCATTGATTAACGGCCCAATGACGATTGCCGGATTACTTGGGTCCCCATAAGGGAGTGCCTTGGCACGAGTAACAAACTTGTCTACAAATTCATCGTATTTGTCTTGGTGAACAATCATACGGTTAATAATCATACAGATTTGTCCTTGGTGAATAAACTTACCGAAAATAGCTGCATTGACGGCTTGATCAACATCCGCGTCAGATAAAACCACAAATGGACTGTTACCGCCTAATTCAAGGGCAACACGTTTTAAATTTTGTCCTGCAATGCTTCCGATGTGTCTGCCCACAGCAGAGGAGCCTGTAAAGCTAATCAGCTTTGAATGTGGATTGGTTAACATGTCATCGCCAATTTCTTCAATATCTGTTAAGATCACATTCAAAACACCCTTTGGCAGGCCTGCATATTCAAATGCTTTTGCAATGATTGATCCACCAGAAAGACCGACCTGAATATCCGGCTTATGAACCACACTATTTCCTAAGGCAATGGCAGGAGCGATCGTCCGCATGGATAGATTCATAGGGAAGTTGAAAGGGGAAATCGATGCGATTACTCCCAATGGCAAGCGATAAATGTGATTTAATTTTTCAGATGAACCAGGGGCCTCTCTCACTTGATAGATTTCGTCTGCATACTTAATAGCTTCTTCTAAAAATTCCAACGTAAGATGAAACTCAGCATTTGCTTTCAACATCGACCCGCCTGTTTCTTTGACGATGGTCTGTACACATTCTTCACGGTGATCTTCTAAATATTGAGCTGCTTTGTGGAGAACTCCGCGCCGTTCTTCTACTGTTGACTTAGACCATTGGTTTTGCGCTTGCTTAGCAATCTCAAAGGCTTCAGAAAGCTGTTCTTTAGTTGCTAATTGAACAGTTGCAATGACAGAGCGGTCATACGGATTCAAGATATCATAGGAACGGCTGCTTTTTCCTTCTGTCCATTCACCATTAATGTAACTTTTGTTTAAGACACCAACTGTTTGCATAAAAAAGACCCCTCTCAAATTAATTTAAAATAAATACCCTTTAAATTTTAATAGCCATTTCTTCATTTGAAACAAGAGATTAATGTACAAAAAGTTCGTTTCGGTTTTATAAACAGCTGCAACCTCTTTGCGGGTAATTTTTTATGAACGTTGTGTGATGCCTCATTAACAGCTGCTTTTCTTGGCTCTCTCATAAATAAATTATAATATTTTGAATTATATAATTTAAAATAAGGGGTTGTATATTCACTTATTGCTGTATATGAAACAAATGGAAAAAAGTTTTTAAAAAGAACTAGTTCTTTAAAATAGTAAATAAATGAGGGGGGACGGTTGGTTTTCTTTGCTCAGAATAACAAAAAGAAATTTCACTGCACAAGAAACGAATAAATTCTGTTACCATGATATTAGGAGGAGGAGAAGATGAAAAAAACAGCGGTTTCCTTTAGTGGGAAGGATTCGACCTTAGCTTTACATGATCTATTAAATTCAAATGAATATGAGGTCAAACTATTATTTTCTACCGTGACCGATGGATTTAATCGGACGAGTATACATGGTGTGAGAGAGGAATTACTTGAGGCTCAGGCAGAGTCTATTGGTCTTCCATTGAAAAAAATCAGAATCCCCGAACAGTGTTCGAATGAAAAATATGGAGAAATTATGTTGAAAGAAATCAATGACATGAAGGAAATGGGGATAGACCACATCGCATTTGGCGACTTATTTCTTGAGGATGTGCGCAAGTATAGGGAAGAAATGTTAAAGTCTGTAGGGATCAAACCAATTTTTCCTTTGTGGGGAATAGATACAATGGAGGTAATTCAACGATTTCTTTCTCTTGGATATCAAACCATAACCACTTGTGTAGACTTAACTCAATTGCCCGAAAGTTTTTCAGGCAGGGAAATCACTCAACAATTTTTGGAGGAGCTGCCAGCTGAGGTGGACCCTTGTGGAGAAAATGGGGAATATCATTCCTTTGTTTTTGATGGTCCTATTTTTAAAGAGCCTATTTTGTTTAAATTGGGAGAGAAAAAGTTTACAAACGACATCTATACTGGCCACATTAGGTTTTGCTATACAGATTTAATTCTTAGTAAAAAATGAAGCAGAGGGCCCCTGCTTCATTTTTTGTCAGATTTTTAAATAGAAATATTAATCTAGTAATGAACGTACCGCCAATTCTAGTTTTCCAGTTGGTGGCCAAACGGAAAGATCAAATGGGTAATCAGAACCGGGAACCACTCGGTCCTCGCCAACTGCTTTGATAAGGAACTCTAAGCTGTCCTGATTCCATAGAACAGTATCATACCAAAAGCGTTTTAAATATTCTGAAGGCTTTGCTGTTAATTTTGATGAAACAAGCGGCCATTGTTCATAACCTTTATCAAGCCTGCCAATCTGATAAGGAAGAAAGCCGCCGCCATGGGCAAATAATATTTTTACATGAGGGAACCGATCCACTAGCCCGCTTAATAACAAGTCGGTCGCACAAACCGTTGTTTCCCAAGGAACCCCAATTAAATTAGGCATCATTCTTCTCTTTAACCGCGGATCTTCACATAATAACGGATGGATAAACACAATTGCTCTTAATCGATTCGCTTCCTCAAAAAAGGGATAGAAAAATTCGTCAGATAACATATGATCGGCAAGACCAGGACCAATAATAGCCCCTTTAAGTCCAAGATTCATGGCCTCATGTAAGACTTCGGCTGCTTTGTTTGGATTAGTTAGCGGAACCGTACCTAATGCAGAAAGTTTCTTAGGAGTTTGCTCTGTCCACTCGGCTAAGGAATGGTTGTAGACTTTGGATAGATCAAGCGTAATTTCTTCAGGAAAATCATACATAAATAGCTGGGGAATCGGTGATACGACAGAATGTTTCACACCTGCTTTTTCTTGCTCTTCGAGGTACAAGCTTCCATCAATAAACGCCTTTTTTAATTCAAAACCCCATTTTTCATTAATAACTAGAAAATCATCCTTATTTTCCTCTTTTTTTATCCATTTTGCCTTTACCGAATTCTGATGATCTTTTAACCAAATCAAAACATGAGGGGGGATGAAATGAGTATGAAAATCGTGCACCTTGTACAGCTCCTTTATGATAAATTAGTTATCCTCGATATCCCATCCGCATGGAAATTTCCTTCGCAGCACTTATCACTTTTTTTGCATACCCAGGGATTTTCTGCGGAAGGATTCTTTGCATAGGCCCCACGACCGAAAGAGCAGCAATCACTTTCCCTCGATAATCATAAATGGGTGCCGCAATCGAGGTGACGCCTTCAAGAATTTCTTCGGCACTGCTTGCGTAACCGCTTTCTTTTACTTGTTTTAAATGTGTTCGCAACTTTTCTGGGCTCGTAATGGTGTTCTTTGTGAATTTTTTTAATCCTTTTTCAAGCACTTGTTCAAGAACTTCTTCGTTAGAAAAAGCTAATAATACTTTACCAGAACTAGTGCAGTAGGGAGGATTTCTTTTCCCAATATGGGTTAAAAATCTTACAGGATGATTACATTCTACTTTTTGAAGATAAATAACATCTAAATTATCTAGAACGGAAATATGCGCCGTTTCACCGATCGTTTCGACTAATTTGTTCAATACGGGCTGTGATTCCCGATAGATGTCCATGTTACTGTTTACAATTCCACTTAAGGAAAGGATGGATAGGCCTAATCGATACTTTTTGGATTCTGGGTCTTTGTAAACAAAACCTTCACTTGCAAGCGTTGTCATTGTTCGGCTTACTGTACTCTTGTTGAGTCCTAGCGAAGCGGATAGATCACTAATCTTTTTTTCTGGTTGGTCCATAGTGAAGCTTTTTAAGATACGCAGGGCATTTTTAACAGATGATAGATGGCTATCCTCTTGATTTTTAAGTTCCAAATGGCTTCCTCCTTCTTTTTTGTTCCGTTATGTAAAACCGTGTTGCTCTATAGTGGGCAATATAACAGAAAATTTGAAAAAGGGAAAGAGAGAATTAAAAATTTTTCAAATAATTTATGCCATGCCTAAATAGTCAAAAAAATGTTGCAAAAAAACATCAGTTGTTGCATATAGAGAAACAACTGTGTTGTACGTGAAATTCGGAAGCGTTACCATAATGTTAAGAAAATAAGAAATATAAACTTTTTAGGAGGAGTATGAAAATGCAAGTAGAAACTAGAGTAAGAGCCATTAATTGTTTACACTTTATCAACGGTCAATTTGTCGAATCACAAAACCAAAAGACATTCGATAATATTAACCCGGCAACAGAAGAAGTGTTAGGTACGGTTGCAGAAGGGGGAAAAGAAGAGGTTAATTATGCGGTGGCCGCTGCCCGCAGAGCATTAAATGGAAGATGGAAAACGATGTCTATTGTTGAGCGTTCAAAGATTCTCCGCCGTATCGGGGATTTAATTCTCGAAAGACAGGAAGAACTGGCGCATCTTGAATCCATGGACACCGGTAAACCATTTTCTTTAGCCAATAGTGTAGATATCCCTCGGGCAGCATTTAACTTTCACTTTTTCGCTGATTATATGATTTCAGTCAATACCGATTCAAATATGCAAGATGATATTGCCTTGCATTATACGTATCGCCGTCCAGTAGGTGTTGTTGGTATTATTAAGCCATGGAACCTGCCACTATTATTGTTGACCTGGAAGTTAGCCCCATGCTTAGCAATGGGAAATACGGCTGTTATTAAACCTGCTGAATGGACGCCAATGACAGCTACTGTATTAATGGAGATTTGTAAAGAAGCAGGAGTTCCGGATGGAGTAGTAAACTTAGTTCATGGGTTTGGCCCTAATTCTGCAGGTGCAGCCATCTCGGAACATCCGGATGTAGATGCAATTTCATTTATTGGTGAGCCAAGAACTGGTACGGCTATTATGAAATCTGCAGCCGATAGCTTGAAAAAGCTTTCCTTTGAATTAGGAGGTAAGAATCCTAATATTATCTTTGCAGATGCTGATTTAGATGAAGTGATTGAAACAACCATTAAATCGAGTTTTGTGAATCAAGGAGAAGTTTGCCTTTGCGGTTCACGTATTTATGTAGAGCGTCCAATATACGAAGAATTCTTAACAAGATTTGCTGAAAGGGTTAGAAAGTTAAAGGTAGGCCACCCGCTCGAAGCAGATACAAATGTCGGTGCACTAGTCAGTAAAGAACATTATGACCGGGTGAATAGCTATATTGAGATTGCCCGTCAAGACGGTGCTGCCATTTTGACAGGCGGGAAACGTCCGGACGGATATGAAAAAGGTTATTACTTAGAACCTACTATTTTAACAGGGCTTGATCGTAATTCTCGTTGCGTCCGTGAAGAAATTTTTGGACCAGTAGTAACAGTTATGCCATTCGATATGGAAGAAGAAGTAATCATGCAGGCAAATGATACTCATTATGGTTTGAGTGCTACGATTTGGACAAATGATTTGAGAAGAGCCCATCGGGTCGCGCACAGCCTTGAGGCAGGCATTATTTGGGTAAATACTTGGTTCCTGCGCGATTTAAGAACACCATTTGGCGGTATGAAGCATAGTGGAATCGGCAGAACAGGCGGCATGCATAGTATCGATTTTTACTCAGAACTTTCCAATGTCACTATTAAACTATAAGAAAGGAAGTAAGGGATTTGACTAGTAAGGTAAAGCAATTTGCAGAACAGTTGGCGGAAGCAGAAATGACGAAAGTAGGGATAGCCCCTTTAACATCTGTGGACTCTGGGCTAACCGTTGAAGAAGCATACCATATCCAGCTTGAGAACATTAATAAAAAATTAGCACAAGGGCAAAAAATCGTTGGTAAGAAAATCGGGTTAACTTCCTTAGCCATGCAAAACTTACTCGGAGTGGATGAACCGGATTACGGTCATTTATTAGACAGTATGGTTGTTGAAAATGGGGGATATATTTCAATTGAATCCGTCCTACAGCCGAAGGTAGAGGCTGAGATCGCCTTTATTTTAAAAAAGGACTTACGTGGACCAAATGTGACCGCTCTTGATGTTCTTCAGGCAACAGAATTTGTGGTTCCAGCGCTTGAAATCGTCGACAGCAGGGTGCAAGATTGGAAGATTAAACTGCAAGATACGGTGGCAGATAATGGTTCATCCTGTTTGTACGTATTAGGAGGAAAGCCTGCTAGAATAGAAGATATTGATCTTGAATTAATAGGGATGGTCTTAACGAAAAACGGTGAACTCGTTAATACTGGTGTCGGCGCTGCGGCGCTAGGAAATCCAGCTGCATGTGTGGCGTGGTTAGCAAATAAACTATCAGAATTTGATATTTCTCTTCGAGCTGGTGAAGTTATTCTTTCAGGTGCATTGTCAGCAGCGGAAGCAGCGAATAAAGGAGATTCATTTACGGCAAGATTTGCGCATATTGGACAGGTCAGTGTGCACTTTTAAATTGAAGAAAAGAAGGTGAAAAGTTTGAGTCAAATAAGGGAAATTGCCAATTATTTAGTTTCTGCTGAAATTGAAAAACGTGAAGTGGTAAAGGTTACAGCCAACTTAAAGCCTAATTTAACTGTAGAGGAAGCTTATCAGGTTCAAGAAGAAATCGTACAAATGAAACGCCAAGAAGGCAGAAGAATTATTGGACCTAAGATGGGTTTAACCAGTCATGCCAAAATGAAACAAATGGGAATTGAAGAACCTATCTATGGATATGTTTTTGATTATATGCTGATTGAAAATGGCGGAAAGCTGCCATTACATGAGATGATTCATCCGAAAGTGGAAGCAGAAATTGCGTTTGTGATTGGTGAAGATATTGAAGGTCCGGGAGTGACTGGAGCTCAGGTCCTTGCAAAGACGGAATATGTGCTTCCGGCTTTAGAGATTATTGACAGCCGTTATGAAAATTTTAATTTTACCTTACCGGATGTTATTGCTGATAATGCCTCCACTTCTAGGGTTGTTTTTGGTTCCAACTTAAAGAAACCAGAGCAATTTGAACTGGATTTACTGGGTTCGACTCTTTCTATTAATGGGAGAATGGTGGAATTAGGAGCGGGTGCAGCGGTACTGGGTCACCCGGCACATTCAGTAGCCATGCTTGCCAATATGCTTGCAAGAAAGGGCGAAAAGGTGCGTAAGGGTGATGTCATTTTAACAGGTGGAATTACTAGCGCAGTGATGCTGAAATACGGAGATGTCGTTAGCGGAAAATTTGATGGACTGGGTGAAGTTACCTTTACAGTTACGGATTAAATAACTGATTAAATAACTGATTTAAATAAAGGCTCTGTTAAACGATACCTGTTTATTGGAGCGGAAATCAATAGCCAAATTTTACAGAGCCTAAATAAAAGGATGAGGAAAATGCCACTGATAAATGTGCAGATTATGGAAGGACGGCCTCCAGAGAAAGTAACAGAATTAATTCAAAATCTTACCAATACGGTTCAGGAAACTTTAAACGCACCAAGAGAAAGTATCCGAGTAATTGTCACGGAAGTTCCAAAAACCCATTGGGGGATTGCAGGAATACCTGCATCAGAAAGATAGAAATTCAAAATGGGAGCATGGGGAATATCAGTGCTCCCCGCCTTTTTTTCTTTTTGTAAGCGTTAACTTAATGCAGAAGATAAAATTTTTACAGGAGGATATTATGACGATTGAGTTTAGTATGATAGTTCCCCATGTCCCTAGTATGTGTCATGAAAATCAGGTCCCAGAATTCCAACAAGATATGGCTTCCTCTATGAAAGTAGTAGCCCAACAAATGAAAGAAATCAACCCAGATGTGATTGTATTAGTTTCCTGTCACTGGCCGTCCACTTTTTTCCATTATGTAGATTGTACGCCTGTTCATAAAGGCATCTTAACTGCTTTTGAGGCGCCTGACTTAATCAAGGATGTTCCCTATCAGTTCCCTGGAGATGAAGAACTAGCCAATCAGTTGGTGAAGGCAGGGGAAGATGCAGGCCTCCAGGTCCAAGGTGTAAATGATCCTTATTATCTCTGGGATTATGGGAGTGTTGTTCCATTACGGTACCTAAATCCAGATGAAGATATTCCTGTCATTAATTTATCGGTTACATTGGCAGCGAGCATCGAAGAAACCTATAAATGGGGTCAGGTAATCGCCAAGGTTTTACAAGAAACCGATAAAAAAGTGGTCTTTATTTCCAGTGGCGCCTTATCACATAATTTAGTGAGAGGCAGACATAACAAGCCAACCGTCACAGAACATGCGATGGATAAACAATTTCTTGAATTTGTGATGAATAAAAACTATCAGGCTGCGTATGATATGCTTCCCGAATATGCAAGAATGGCAAGAGTAGAATCGGGCGGTCGTCATCTTGCGATGTTACTTAGCATGCTCGATAAAGAATGTAAACCAACTTTCTATGCAGATGGGCAGTCTTCCGGCAGTTGGAACGTATTGATTACCTTTAATAAAGTCACAGCACCAACGGCCAATTTATTGACAGAGAACGAATTCGTACAAAATAACTAAGAATCTTTTTGAAGCTGGATAAATCCGGCTTTTTTCAATGGAAAAGTGTGAACTATACCTTTTTTAGGTGAACTATGTAATACTTAAAAAAATAATAACTTTATGGGAGAATAGGCAATGAATGAAAAACAAATTAGGTGTGGCTGGGTGAATAAAGACCCACTCTATATCGATTACCATGATCATGAATGGGGGGTTCCGGTATATGATGACCGCTTGCTCTTTGAGTATTTGAATCTCGAAGGCGCACAAGCAGGACTTAGTTGGTATACCATTTTAAAAAAACGGGAGAATTATCGTCAAGCTTTTGATAACTTTGAACCTGAAAAAATTATCCACTTCGATGATCATAAGATAAATGAACTTTTACATAATGAAGGAATCGTCAGGAATAAACTAAAAATAAATGCTGTGATTACAAATGCGAAAGCTTTCTTTAAGGTTGTAGAGGAATTTGGATCCTTCAAGGATTACATCTGGTCGTTTGTGGATGGAAAGCCCATCCAAAATCACTTTAAGGAATTAAGTGAAGTGCCGGCAACTACTGAGATAAGTGACCGATTAAGTAAGGATTTAAAGAAACGAGGCTTTAAGTTTGTAGGTTCTACCATTTGTTATGCCTTTATGCAGGCCGTAGGGATGGTCAATGATCATCTCACGATATGTATGTGTTACAATAGTTTAAATAGGAATAAGAAAGGCCCATCATAAAAATGAAGGGCCTTTTTAACATTGTTTATTTTGTTGGTTTTTCCATTAAAAAATCAGAAGCTGGGACTGGAATGACTTTTCCGCCTATTTGGACATGAACGGTATCGTTGAATATGGCTTTGACAATTCCTTTTAATGATATAGTGGAATTAACAGATATTTTTTTAGAATCAGATTGATTTGCCAAATTAATCAACACCTTCCGATTGTTATAAAAACTATATGATTAAAACTTTAAAAATCAAAATTAAGATACTTTAAATTATTCGCATTAAAATTGTAAATTCCTTCTTTGTAGGATAATTTTTCAAGTATTTATTTAAAATAATGTGATTATAATGTGAACTATAATTCAAGTATTTCATAACTAACTTAAAGTGTCAATTTAAACATGAACTATGGTTCAAATTAGTGGAACGTGGTATGATAATAGTGAGGTGAAAACATGTCAGATGATGAAAAACTTGTAGGTGAATTTCCATTTTTGCCAAAACAGGAACGGGCTCAAGTTAAAAGAAATGCATTAATTGAAAGTGGCTATGCGTTGTTTCAAGCAAAGGGTTATGAGCAGACAACGGCAAAGGATATTGCTGCACATGCAGGGGTAGCAACAGGAACTTTTTATCGATATTTTTCTGATAAACGGCAGCTCTTGATGTCATTGCTTGAGGATAAGATTGAGACCTTTCTTCCTCCTGAAATTAGCTGGATTTCTAATGATCCGGTTTCATCATTGGCGACTTCATTGGAGAATCATTATAACCGGATCCATGAATTCGGGCTACGTCATGTTTTGCCAGAACTGTTATCAAAGGATTCTGAGCTTGCGAACGTACTGGAAAAGGCCAGAAAGAGGATACATGAAAGGATCCAATCTAGCTTAAAGCAAGCGAGGGAAAAAGGGTTAGTCTGGAGTGATCTGGATCTAGATACGGTCTCTTGGGCGATTATGATCATTGTTGAGAACGGACTTGATAAGATAAATAAAACGGAGAATAAGTGTGCCTATCAAGACATAGCCAAACTCATATGCCGGATGGTTTTTCCACCTACAGTATTAAATCAACTACGTGGAAGTGATGTTGAAGCATTTGAATAATGATAAATTGGATGCAGCTCTTCATTAATTAAAGTTTGAAATAGTATCTAGAAAGATGGAATTTATTATATTCTGCATAATATGCATTTAGAACAAAATGGATTTAATTCAGCATGAATTATTTTGGAAATGATCCAAAGGAAGCGGTGACCATAATGAAAGTAAGAGATTTTATGGTGAGAGACGTTATTGGTGTGAGTCCGGAAACTACGATTAAAGACGTTATGTCTACTTTTGTGGAAAAGAAAATTGGCGGTGTACCAATTATGAAAAAAGACGGGACGTTATGCGGAATTGTAACAGATGGGGATATTTTACGCGCTCTTAAACCATTAGACCGACGAATTCATGATTATTTTAGCTTTATTACCTATATAGCAGTAGAAGATAGGGAAGTTCACTTGAGTGAAATCATTAATCGGGAGATTATTAAGATTGCAAAAACAAATGGTATCGTTACTGTCCGTCCAGAGGATGAAATGGAAACAGTTATTAATCTCTTAGCTAAGCATCACTTTAAAAAACTCCCAGTTGTAAATGGTGCAGGCCGTGTAGTTGGTGTAATCAGCCGCGGAGATGTCATTCGCAATATCCAGCAAACCATAGTAGAAAGTTTGTAATCTTAGTGGTTTAAAAGTAGGCTTGTGATTTTTTAAAAAATGACAAGTCTATTTTTTATTTTTTGTTGATTATATAGAATAGGGGGGTATGATATAATAAGTCCAAAAAAGGAGGCGTTTTGTATGTCTCATGAACAGGAGTTAACCGAAGAATCGTTCTGCGAACCAGGGGGGAACCATCGCAAAAGTCACCATTCGGATAAAGTAAAGAGCAATTTGATCACAAGGTTAAACCGGATTGAAGGGCAGATTCGCGGGATTAAAGGATTAATTGAAAAAGATACGTATTGTGACGATGTCATTAACCAGATCGCTGCAACACAATCTGCGTTAAATAGTGTTGCGAAAGTTTTGCTTGAAGGTCATATGAAAAGCTGTGTCGTGGAAAGAATTCAAGAAGGTGATTTCGAGGTCCTTGATGAGGTCCTTGTTACCATCCAAAAATTAATGAAAAAGTGAGGAATTTATGATGGACCATGTTACGTTAACTGTAAGTGGAATGTCTTGTGGACATTGCGTTAAAGCAGTTGAAGGCAGTGTTGGAGAACTTCAAGGTGTAAAAAAGGTGGCTGTGGACCTTGCGAAAGGCCAAGTAGATGTAGAATTTGATACGAAACTCGTTTCAATCGATAAGATTAAAGAAACAATTGATGATCAAGGATATGATGTGAAATAAGAATGGGCACCCAGGTTTAAAACCTGGGTGTTATTCTTGTTAATTAACTGTAAACATCCAAGTTACTCCATATTTGTCCTGTACAGAACCATGCAGCTTGGCAAAAAAGGTTGGCTGGAGTTCCATATATACAGATCCGCCTTCTTTAAGAATCTCCCAGGCGTTTAAAGCCTTTTCTTCAGAATCAAGCTCTACGCTGATAGTTACTTTTGGGCTGCCTTCATAATTGCGTTGTCCATCAGATCCATAAATCATTCCAGATTCTGTTAACTTTAATTGGGCATGTAACACTAGGTTTTTATCATTTTCAGCCACAGGAAATTCAGGATTTGGAGGCATGTCTCCATACTTTTGGATGGCAACCATTTCACCATCAAAGGCTTTTTGGTACATTTTAAAAGCCTCATCACATTCTCTGTTAAACATTAGATAAGGTGTAATCATTTATATATGCTCCTTCCATTTTATTTCAGTATAAATCAATGATGTTAGTACCATTATAAACGAACGTTAGTTCTGTAATCAATCAAAAATAAAAACAGTGCTTATTCAAAGAAGAAGAATGCACTGTTTTAAGGATTTTACTACTATTGTGAAAGGGTATTAGATTTGGGGATAGGGTCGGTTTCGGGTACTCGTATTAGGAGGATTCCGCCGATAATAAATAAAACAATCAGGCTAAACACACCGCTATTGGTATTCCCGGTTAATTGTGCGGTTAATCCAACTAAAAACGGACCTAAGATGGCTGCAAATTTATAAAAGATACTATAGAAGCCAAAGAACTCATTTACACTCTCCTTCGGGACCAGCTTAGCAAAATAGGAGCGGCTTAGTGCCTGAATTCCGCCTTGTGAGGATGCCACAAGCATCGCGAGAATCCAGAAATCCAAGGTTGTTTTTAAAAAATAAGCATAGATACAAATCACAACATAAACAAAAATTCCCACTAAAAGCATTGTTTTTCCTTTAAATCGATCAGCTAGTTTTCCATATAGAATGGCAAAGGGTGCCGCCACCACTTGTGTAGCAAATAAGATAATTAAAAGATTAGTTGAGGTGATTCCTAAATCCGAACCGTAGGCGGTGGACATGGTTATAATTGTATTAACCCCATCAATGTAAAAGAAATAGGCAAATAAAAATAAAAATAATGGTCGATAAAGTCTAATCTTTTTAAAGGTTAAGAAAAGCTGTCTAAATCCATTTATCACTGGGTTTGGGACTCGGTCTTTATAATAGACTTGCTTAACATTCTTCAGCATTGGAATGGTAAATACCCCCCACCATAGTGCGGTGATGGCAAATGCAGCTTGGCTTGCAACTGTTACAGAAAGAGGGATAACACCCTGCTGCGACATAATGATAAGTGCGATACCCATAATAAATGGGATGGTACTGCCGATATAGCCCATTGCATAGCCTTTAGAGGAAATTTGGTTCATGCGGTCTTCAGATGTCACATCGACAAGAAAGGCATCATAGAAAATATTTGTTCCTCCAAATCCAATGACGGTCACCATGTAGCATATTAAGAGAATCAGCCACTCTCTGCTAGGAACAACGGCAAGTAGTAAGGTAAAGATTATACCGAGCGCAAAGAAAAAGGTAAAGAATCGTTTTTTGAAGTCTTTAAAATCGGCGATACTCCCTAATATAGGGGCGCAAAGCGAGATTAATAGGGTTGCAAATGAATTGGCATAGCCCCAGTAGGCTGTAGAGGTAGACGCAGCAAGACCTGCTCCGTTCGCAGCTGCTTTAAAATATAATGGAAAAATAGCAGTTGTAATCAGGATGGAATAGGCAGAATTTGCCCAATCATAGAATACCCAGCTCTTTTCTTGCTTGGTCATAGCACTCATATAACTTCCTCCTTTAATGTTAACAACTCTTCAATCACTTTCCCATCGGTATTGCCCAAGCTGACACCCAGAAGCCTAGCGAAGGTTGGACCCTCATCAATAAGCCGGATATAAGGTAATGTGATTTTTTGAATTCCATTTCCCGCAGCCATCAAAATCGTTCCGTAGTTTTCTTTTTCTGGTGAATAGCCGTGACAGGCTAATGTATATTTTTTATCTGCCGCTGATTCTTTTTTCGAAATCGTTTTGATAAATTCCCCTGAGAAGTCTTCTAAAAAATAAAATCCCTGTCTTGCTTCAAGCATAAAAGCGCAGGCGGGGTCTGCTCCTCTTGCTGCTGCTTCTTCTCCAGTTATGAATGTTTCAATCCCAAAATCTGGTTCCTCCAACAATAAATTCAAGAGATTGTGGACCTTTTGAAACGTGTCAACATCTGTAGGATTTTTAAGATAAATATATGCGGACCCATCACAACTTTTACAGTAGGCCTTCCAATCCAACAGCTTCCTATTTGCATTTGTGGTGATTAAGTTTTGGGTAGTAAAAAGAACATTGAGATGAATAGCTTTTTGTTCATCTAAAGCACTGTGATCACCAAGAGCAATAACGGTGGATTGTTCATAGATTCTAGCTTCCTTCAGTGCTTCGAGTATCCTTCCAAGTCGTTGGTTATGTCGGTGGAGAGCCATCATGGACTCCTCAGAAGAAAAGCCATGCTCATGACGCTGGGTATCCAAATCGGTAAAGTGAACCATTAAAAGATTCGGTTTTTTAGTTTTAATGGTATCGACCGTTGTTTCTAAGATAAAATTATCTAATTCTGGTTGTTGAAGCCCTTTGCGGATATGACCGTAGCGTTTGCTCATCTCCCATTGAAATCGGGGGCTTCCGTTCATTAAAGATACTAGTATTTGATTTTGCCATGGTCGGTTACTGAAGATTTCAGGCATGTTATAGTCAATGTCTGCCTTTGCTGTTACTGGCCATAAAAGGGCGGCTGTTGTCATATTTGCCTTTTTTACTTCATCATAAAGGGTAGTTCCGTGAATGCATTTCCGGTACCAGTTCCAATCCGGTGAGGCCATACCAGGTTGAAGGAGTGTATTATTAAAGACCCCGTGACGGTTTGGATAATTTCCGGTTACAATCGTTGCATGACAAGGGTACGTGACTGAAGGGTAAATGGATTCAACATGTTCCACCAGTGCACCTTCAGAAAGAAGGGTTTGAAAGTGTGGTAATTCTCTTAAGATGGGAAGGTCTAATGCAGAAAGACAATCAAAGGAAATAATAATTAAATGATCGGTGAGACGATTCATAGAACACCCCCTGTTAAGCTAATTGTACTATAGGCAGGACGATTGTTACAGAATATTTACAAAACTTTAGAATACAAGTTGAATGGTTTCTTTTTTGGATGACTTTTTTAGTATAATGAAATTAACAGATATTGGGTGAAAAGGTGGAGGGGAACCATGCCAAGTTTCCAAAGTTATTTTTTTGAAAAAGCAATTAAGCTTTCGGTAAAAAGGGCCGTTAAAAAAGGCATCCGTCAAAAGGGAATAGAGGAACAGCGGGAGATGCTGGATGCTGCCGCCAGCAAAATGGGCAAGCTTCCGAAAAATTGTCAGGTAGAACATTTGAAAATCGATGGGTTATATGCAGAATGGCTGACGACGGGTGCTGTGTTGGAAAATAAAGTGATTCTCTATCTCCATGGCGGGGGTTATGCTTTGTGTTCAGCGAATACACATCGTCCGCTTGCTGCCCGGATTGGTCACGCAGCCGGTGTGAATGTGCTGTTTCCTGAATACCGCTTGGCACCTGAACATCCTTTTCCTGCAGCGATAGAGGATTCAGTCAATGTTTACCATTGGCTTTTAAAGCAGGGATATGAGGGAAAGGATATCATTTTTGCAGGTGATTCAGCGGGAGGAGGCTTGTGTTTGGCAACAGCTCTCGTATTAAGGGATCAAAATGAACCGCTTCCAGCAGGAATTATATGTCTTTCACCATGGGTAGATTTAACGAGCAGCGGGGAAAGTTATCAAAAAAATGGCGAAGTGGATCCTTATTTAAGTCTAAAGGCCGTGAAGGAAGCGGCTCGTATATACGCTGGAACAGAATCGCTAGACCATCCTTTAATTTCACCTGTTTTTGCAGATTTAAGTGGATTACCACCACTAATGATTCAAGCGGGGAATCACGAAATTTTGCAAAGTGACGCCCTATCGCTTGCCGCTAAGGCTAAGGATGCAGGGGTGGATGTGTCATTAAAGGTGTGGGACGGAATGTGGCATGTCTGGCAAATCAGCGGGGATATATTGCCAGAAGCAAAAAAGGCGACAAGAGAAATCGGTCAATTTATAAGAAAGGTATTTAAAACGTGAAGGTCTGTTGAAGGACCTTCACGTTTTTTTTTGTAATAAGATTGCCAATATTTGTACAAATTTTGTATTTAAAAGGATTTATAATGGAATTAGTATATTCGCACCTTTGTTCCAGAATGTCATGGTGCCTTTTTTCTTGTAAATTGAAGGAGGGGTTAATAGCATGAAAAGTTTAATTGTTTATTGCTCGTCCCATGGGACTACGGAAAAAGTAGTTGGAATATTAAGTGAAAACCTGGCTGGTGAGGTGACATCAATAGATTTAAAAAAAGAGAAATCAAATCTTAATTTAAATGATTATGATGCAGTAATCATAGGCGGTTCGATACATGCCGGCATGATTCAGCGAAGAATTAAAAAGTTTCTTCAAACCTATCATGATGAATTATTGGAAAAGGAATTAGGCCTATTTCTAGTCTGTATGCGTGAGGGTGAATTGGCTGTTGAACAATTTAATCATGCCTATCCACAAGACTTGCGAAAAAATTCCGCAGCACTCGGATTGTTCGGCGGGGAATTCCTCGTCTCCAAAATGAATTTTTTTGAAAGACAAGTAGTGAAAAAGGTGGATGGAATTACTACCGACCAATCGAAGATAGATTTGGAAGCGATTAAGGAGTTTGCTTCAAGATTTAATCATTTAAAGATCTTCGCTTAAGACTTTAGAAAGGGTTTTTATTCACCAAAAAACCAACTTACTTAGAAATTTTAAATCGTCCCAGCATAGGCTGGGCTTTTTTTATTTTAATTTAAAAGTTATAAAATTTTTCCTCGTTGTCCATAATGGAAAGGTCAATTTTAAAGTAAGAGAGGTTTACAATGAAAATTTGGTTTAATCGATGGTTTACAACGGTCACGCATTATATGGATATGATTCGAGATAATGAAGATCATCGGAAGTTTACAATTTATGGAACAAGCCCTAATAAAGATGCCCTCTATTTGCAGAAATGCGATTTTGCCTTTGTTGAACCAGATATCTCTGGGAACGAATATATAGAGTTTTGTCTTTATTTTTGCCAAAC
The DNA here is from genome assembly GCF_002860255.1 of Neobacillus cucumis. GTDB lineage: Bacteria > Bacillota > Bacilli > Bacillales > Cytobacillaceae > Neobacillus > Neobacillus cucumis_A. The sequence goes on along the minus strand of NZ_PGVE01000028.1, from coordinate 106,870 downwards.
GCATGGGATTGATATTTTTATCCCTCGAAAAGAAAATGTTCTCATTTCCAAGCGGTTAGGTGAATTTGAGAAATTGGGTGTTAAAGTTCTTGTGTGTCCTGATGCAGCACTTATGGAAACAATGGATAACAAGGCGGCAGCCTATCAAGCCTTAACAAACGGCATACCGATTTTTTCAATACCTGACTATTATGTCGTCAATAATATTAATGATTTTAAAAAGGCTTACTCTGCCCTTAAGGAAAAGGGCCATACGGTTTGCTTTAAACCTGCGGTTGGAGAAGGGGCAATGGGATTTCGGGTAATCAAGGAAGAAATGGAATCCATCCATCATCTTTTCCATAGCGGGGGCGGCTATCGGATCTCATACAATCATGCCTGTGAGGTCCTAAGTCAGCAGGAGACGTTTCCAGATTTAATGCTATTGGAGTATTTAGAGGGCAGGGAATATAGTATTGATTGCTTGGCATCACCGGAACGATTGTATGCAGCCATTCCTCGGATGAAGGGGGATGGGCGTGTTCGGGAGCTCGTGGAAAGTGTGGAGTTAATTGAATTGGCGCACAAGTTTCACCAGACGTACCGATTGCCTTTTGTGTTTAATATTCAGGTGAAATACAGTAAGGGAGTGCCTAAGCTGCTCGAGATCAATCCACGGATGAGCGGCGGCTTGCATTTCAGCTGTTTGTCCGGGATTAATTTTCCGTATATGGCAATTAAGATTTTATTAGGTGAAAAAATAAGGCCCTTAAAGCCTCGGTTTGGTATACGGGCCAGTCACCTTGAAAAAGAAATGATTTTAAAGTATGACGAAATTAGTTAAAACAAAGAGCAGGTCCCGCTTAAAAAGCGAATACCTGCTCTTTCTGCTTATTTATAGAAAACTTTCTCGACATTGTATTTCGCTTGAAGGGTATTAATGATATAGGTTTCGTAGATTTCTCTTTCCATTGGTGAGTCCACCACTAATACGGCAATTTTATATATATCGTCGCGATGCGCTTTGATTGGAGAAACCGTATCCTCGAAGTGGCGCTTAACCCGAGGTCGAAGCTTTCTCGCTTTTCCTACAAAAAGCAATTCATCCTTGGCGTTAAAAAATAAAATGATTCCGCCTTTGTCTCTGGGAATTTTATTATAATTAGTAAAACCATAGACACTGCTCAAAGGGGCCTCTACTTTTTCGCCGACTTGTCTGCTTTTAGTAATCACGACATCTGGATTTGGTATTTCAATTTTTATCATAAAATGATTCGCTCCCTGCTGAATAATAAAAGGCTAAACCTTAGCCAAGAGTCCATTATAGCATATCTTGCCAGTTTAGGTTTGACTTTCTTAATTTAACCATTTATGTCGATTTGAAACCGATTTAATTATTGTTGTGGTTATGTGTTAAAAGTAGTAAAACTAATTTTATTTTTGTAGAATAAAGGAAGGTATTGGGAACTTTTTATGGTGTCCAATAGACCTGAGTAGTTACATAAATATTTTTAGAAAGGGTGTTAGTATGGCAATTTCATTGTCTAAGGGTCAAAAGATCGATTTAACGAAAACCAATCCTGGTTTATCCAAGGTTATTGTCGGACTGGGCTGGGATACCAACCGTTATGATGGCGGTCACGATTTTGACTTAGATTGCAGTATTTTTCTTTTAGGTGCCAACGGAAAGTGTGCTTCTGAAAAGGATTTTGTTTTCTATAATCAGCTTGAAGGCGGAAATGGCTCCGTAGTACATACAGGTGATAATCGTACTGGAGCAGGAGACGGTGACGATGAGCAGGTGAAAGTGGACTTAGCAGCAGTTCCGGCACAAGTGGAACGCATATCATTTGTTATCACGATACATGACGCCGAGGCGAGAGGGCAAAATTTTGGACAAGTTTCAAATGCCTTCTGCCGTGTTGTAAACGAAGAAACCAATCAAGAGATTATTCGTTACGATCTAGGCGAGGATTTCTCCATTGAAACCGCCATTATCGTGGGCGAACTATACCGCCATAACGGCGAATGGAAATTTTCAGCAGTCGGATCAGGCTATCAAGGCGGCCTAGCCCGTATCGCCACAGATTTCGGACTAGACGTTGGATGATCCAGTTTGGAGTCACTGTAGGATAAAACACAGTGGCTGGTGAAAAATCGGCTAAAAATTTAATTTCTACAAAAAGGGCAAGAAGAGCATCACTCTCCTTGTCCTTTTTTACGTCTTTTTTCTATCTCGTTGGTAGTGTAAATGGTGACAGGCACCATTGGATTAGCTTGCTTTTTTGGATAGGCTTTGTTTTTGTTTATTGGCGTTTAGTTTTAGGTAGACGGGAATGCCGATCAAAGTTACGACGATTGATAACAAAGCGTCCACTGGTTTAGTGATGAGTGTATTGCCAAGTATATATAAACCACCTATGATGGCGAGGCTTGGTGTAAGTGGATATAATGGCACCTTGTACAAGTTTTGGCTTAATCCTTGTTTACGGAGTTTGAATACCGCTGCAAAGGAGAAAACATAAAAAGTAAAGACAGAAAAAATTGCAATATCAGACAAACGATCAGGGTTTGTTAATACCATCATTAAGATAGCAATAATAAGCTGCCAGATGGTAGCCCCCACTGGAGTTTTTGTTTTTGGATGAATATATGCCATGGATTTTGCAGCTGGTAAATATCCATCTGCGGCCATTGCATAAGGAATCCTTGGGAACGTTAGAATTTTACCGTTTAAGCAGCCGAAAATTGAAATGAGAATTCCAATGGTTAATAGGTTTCCACCCATTTTTCCAAATAGAATGGTAGCAGCACTACTAGCTGCATTAGGTCCGAGCTCAACAATTTTCCTAGCAGGAAGAACATGCAGCATAGCGATATTAACGGTTAAATAAGCAACAATGACAATAACAATTCCTGAAATAATCGCACGTGGCAGAGTTTTAGCAGGGTTTTTCATTTCTCCTGCCATATAGCCCACGTTCATAAAGCCATCGTAGGCCCAAAGAGTAGCTAATATCGCAGCACCCATATTAAAGGATTGGTGAACTCCGCTATCCATATTAAGAACTGGGACATCCCCTTGGAAAATACCAAAAGCGGCAATAAGTATTATTGGTATTAGTTTACCAATCGTGGAAATATTTTGGATAAATCCGCCGTAACGTGTTCCTAAAAGATTCATAAATCCTAAGAAAAGAATGGTGATGATTCCGATAAGCGTATTACTTTCCGGTGATAAACCAAATAATGCTGCCACAAGAGATCCAAAATACAGTCCGAGTGCACCCATAATTGCAGGGCCATAGATTAGGGTTTGGACCCAGCCACACAGAAATCCCCAAAACTTTCCGTATACTTCTTCAATGTATGCATATAATCCGCCGGTTTTTGGGATTTTGACGCTCACTTCAGCAATCGTTAAACCGCTTGCGAGGGTAATAATCCCGCCGATAATCCAGGCCCATAGGGCATAAGTGGAATTTCCGGTCTCTGAAATGACAATCCCAGGTTTCATAAATATTCCGGAACCAATAACAGTACCAACGACTAGTGATGTCGCGACGAAAAAGCCAATATTTTTCTGTAAATGCGCCTCTTTTCCCATGTGTTGTGTCCTCCTCCAGTAAACAGCTGTATTTTTAAGGTATACACTGGATTATAACATGAAAAAATTTGGATTTATTTTTTTAAAATATTTAAATTATTATATAACGAAAGTAATGTTGAAGATATCGACTCTCCAGTGAAAGGGAGATGCAATATAAAACTAGTGAAAATAATAACCTAATTATACCTTAGTATTATCATTACACGTCTCTTTGTGTTATGGTAATTAGGTGAATGAATTAGCAGTTTGAGGTGAAAATTAGATGAAATATTTGCTTAAAACGCAAATAGTTGCAATATTATTAACTTTATGTTGGAGCATTTATTTAGTTATTTTAGCCTTTCTAGATCAGCCTGACAGGGCACTTCGTTATATAAATACATTTGTGTTTGGGTTGGCGGTTGTTTTAGCCTTAATTTATTTTGTGTTGGCGAAGCGTCTCCTAGGGAGAAACTGGTCAGCGCTTGTTTTGGTCCTAATCCCGTATTTACTTTTATATAAGCCCATCTTTGAGGGGATTCTGCTAAATATAACCAATGACGGCAATGGAAGTATAATTAAATTCCTTTCCATATCGACTGGAACCGTCCATTTGCTTGCAGCTCTCTTTGGAATCGGTTTTGGCATTCTCTTCTCCAGACCAAAATTCAATAACTAAAACCAAAAAGGATAAATCCCGCCATGGAAAATTATTTGCCGGGATTTATTCTTTTTTTTTTTTACCATGGCTTATTCAGGATGTGGGATAGATGTGCACACGGAATGGACAGTGTCTACGTTTGGTGTCAGGCAACAAAAAGGCACCAAAAAGGCACCAATATCACTATTCACGTGTTACTAAAGAAAATGTTGAAATTTATCCGTATTTTTCGGAAGATTTTGTTTTTATAATGAAGATAGATTGATATGTAAAGGGAGTGAAGAGAATGGGGAGGAATATGGATAAACAACGGGAGATTCAGAACTATACGGGAACAGAATTGCATGCAAAGGGTTGGATACAAGAAGCTGCTTTGAGAATGTTGATGAACAATCTAAATCCGGAGGTTGCGGAAAGACCTGTGGACTTGGTGGTATATGGAGGGATCGGCAAGGCGGCGCGAAACTGGAAGTCCTATGATGCGATTGTCAAAACACTTCTTGAATTAGAAAATGATGAAACCTTACTTATTCAATCCGGTAAACCTGTTGCTGTTTGGAAATCCCACAAAGATGCACCACGTGTTTTACTGGCTAACTCCAATCTTGTTCCAGCATGGGCTACCTGGGAGCATTTTCATGAGCTTGATCGAAAGGGATTAATGATGTACGGCCAGATGACTGCCGGCAGCTGGATTTATATCGGAAGCCAAGGAATCGTCCAAGGAACCTATGAAACTTTTGCTGAATTAGCACGACAGTCATTTGGCGGTTCATTAAAACATACGATTACACTAACCGCCGGTCTTGGAGGTATGGGGGGCGCACAGCCTTTAGCTGTTACGATGAACGACGGAGTCTGTCTTGCGATTGATGTCGATGAAACTAGAATCGACCGGCGAATCCAAACCGCTTATTTAGACATCAAATCAAAAGACCTTGATGAGGCATTAAAATTAGCTAGAGAAGCGAAAACAAAAGGTAAGGCAATATCAATTGGGTTACTCGGTAATGCTGCAGAAATCCTGCCGCAGATGATTGAAAAAGGGTTTACTCCCGATGTATTAACTGACCAAACTTCGGCCCACGATCCATTAAACGGTTATCTCCCTTCCGGACTCACGCTCGAAGCCGCAACAGCTTTACGGAAGAAAGAGCCTTCAAAATATGTGAAGCTTGCCAAGCAAAGTATGTCCACTCATGTGAAGGCGATGTTAAAAATGCAGGAAAAGGGTGCCGTTACCTTTGATTATGGAAATAACATTCGTCAGGTGGCCAAAGATGAGGGGGTCGAAAATGCTTTTGATTTTCCCGGGTTTGTGCCAGCCTATATTCGTCCTCTCTTCTGTGAAGGGAAAGGACCATTTCGGTGGGCGGCTCTTTCTGGTGACCCGGAAGATATTCGGAAAATTGATGAAGCTCTCTTACGTGAATTTAAAGAAAATCAACACTTATGCAAATGGATACAGATGGCACAGGAAAAAATCAGCTTTCAAGGGCTTCCTGCACGGATTTGCTGGCTAGGCTACGGAGACCGTGCCCGATTTGGGAAGCTCATCAATGATATGGTGGCATCAGGCGAAGTCACGGCACCAATTGTCATTGGCCGCGACCATTTGGACGCAGGTTCGGTCGCCTCACCAAACCGGGAGACGGAAGGGATGAAGGATGGCAGCGATGCTGTATCAGACTGGCCGATATTAAATGCCTTGATAAATGCTGTCGGTGGTGCCAGTTGGGTATCCGTTCATCATGGAGGAGGGGTTGGAATGGGATACTCACAGCATGCTGGTATGGTTATTGTTGCAGATGGGACGAAAGAGGCAGCCATACGGCTCGAACGGGTCCTTACCACGGACCCAGGAATGGGAGTCGTCCGTCATGCGGATGCCGGATATGAATTAGCTATTAAGACCGCAAAGGAAAAGGGCATTAAAATGCCAATGCTCGACGAGGACTAACGAAAGATGGATGGTGAGAGACATGGGAAAGGCAATTTTTATAAGAAATGCTGCTCAGCTAATTACTATAGGGGGGAGTTCCTGTGCTCCTTTAGTAAAAGAAGCAATGTCTGAACTAGGAATTATTGAAAACGGCAGTTTGTGGGTGGAGGAAGGGATTATTCAAGCGGTTGGCAAGGATGAGGAGATTGTTGGAAAATTTTCCGACCGGCTAGCACTGGCCGAAATCGTTGATGCTACAGGAAAACTTGTCACTCCAGGCCTCGTTGATCCACATACCCATTTAGTTTTTGCCGGAAGCAGAGAAAACGAATTTGATATGAGGCTCAAGGGTTTGTCTTATATGGAAATTATGAACGCCGGGGGAGGTATTCATGCCACGACAAAGAGGACCAAGAAAGCCACCTATGAGGAGCTTCTTCATGAAAGCTTCGAGCGGTTAAATCAATTCTTGCTGCATGGAGTAACAACGGTTGAAGCAAAGAGCGGCTATGGGATGGAATGGGAAACCGAACGTAAGCAGCTGGAAGTGGCAAAGTTATTAAACATTAAGCATCCAATTGACGTGGTCTCAACATTTATGGGGGCACATGCCATACCGAAAGAATATAAGGATCAACCGGATGGTTTTGTGGAACTTTTGGTGAAAGAAATGATTCCGAAAGTGGCAGAGCTGAGACTCGCAGAATTTAATGACGTTTTTTGTGAGCAGGGAGTTTTTACACCCGAGCAATCCCGAAGGATCCTCGAAGCGGGGAAGGCTTACGGTTTAACGCCGAAAATCCATGCTGATGAGATTGAACCATATCAAGGGGCAGAGCTGGCTGCCGAGACAGGGGCCCTATCTGCCGATCATTTATTAAAAGCATCTGAAAATGGGCTGAAGGCGATGGCGGAAAAAGGAGTCGTCGGAGTACTTCTGCCGGGGACTGCTTATTTTTTAATGACGGAGCCGGCTAATGGCCGTAAGGTGGTTGATTTAGGGGTACCCGTAGCTCTGGCGACCGATTGTAATCCAGGCTCCTCTCCAACCGTTTCCCTGCCCTTTATTATGAATCTTGCATGTCTACAAATGGGGCTGACACCAGCAGAGGTTATCACAGCAGCTACAATAAATGCAGCACATGCCATAGGGCGCGCCAGTCAAATAGGCAGTTTAGAACCAGGGAAAAAAGGGGATGTAACGATTTTTAATGTAGAGAATTATATGAAACTCCAATACTTATATGGAATGAATCATATCGATACCGTCATCAAAAATGGCAGAGTCGTAGTAAAGGGAGGTAGGCTGGTTGAAAAGCTTTCTCTTTCCTAAATTAAATCCACCGAGTTTTATCTGGGTAAGACCTGAAGCAAGTGCCCAAGTAACCAAGGTTCATGAATGGATCCAACCGCTGACAACGGATTCTAATCCGGAACAAACCAGAAACGCGGATGTTGTTATTGTGGGCGTTCCACTTTCCCGTTCATCCATTAGTCCTTCTGGCGCATCTGAATTTCCTGATGCGTTCAGACGTGCCTGGAAGGGATTCACCACATATAACATTGATGAGGATTTGGACTTAGCAGATTTGATGGCACTGGACGTGGGGGATGTTCCCATGCACGTAACCGATATCCGCCGCTGTCATGACAATATTGTCGAGGCATCAGCGACCATCCATCGGAATTTTACTAACTCCACAGTCGCTGCTATTGGTGGTGACCATTCGATTACGGCTATGATGGTAAAAGGATTACATTGGGCGAAGCCACAAGAGAAGATCGGAATATTGCAATTTGATACCCACTTTGATTTAAGAAGTTTAGCAGAAAATGGACCATCTAACGGAACACCTATGCGAAACTTGATCGATAGCGGTGTGGTGAACGGAGACGATTTATACAACATCGGCTTGCATGGGTTTTTCAATACTAAAGATTTAAAGCAGTACGCAGATGAAAAAGGCGTAAATTATATTACACTCCGCCAGGCCAGAAAAAGAGGCGTTGCAAAAACGGTTACTCAATGCTTAAAAAAGCTGGAAGAAAAGGTCGATGCAATTTACTTAACTGTTGACATGGATGTTCTAGATATTGCCTATGCACCAGGTGTGCCGGCCTCAACTCCAGGTGGAATGACTTCAGCGGAACTGCTTGATGGTGTATTCACTGCTGCCAAGCATCCAAAAGTAAAAGCCATCGACATCGTCTGCCTTGATCCACTAAGAGACACACCAGTCCAACCAACCGTAAAACTCGGAACCCACGTCTTATTAACCTTTCTAACAGGGGTAATGATACGAAAGGTGACAGGCACCGAAAAGTGGGTTAACAAGTTAAATAAGGAATAAATCCTTTCAGGTGGTCAATCATTCGTTTGTGCTCTAGCTTTTGCTGGCGCGGAATGTTTGGCCATCTTTTTTCGATTTTGTGGACAAACGCCTTTACCAATTTTTAGCTGAATGAATTAATTATAGTAAGCGGCGGTGAAAGTTTAGATTTTGGTTTTGACTAACTAAATGGAAACGTTTATTAGACAAGCACCTAAATGTGTATAAAAAGTTTTAACTTACATACCAGCTTTAGATAAATAAGGTTGATAATGGCTGGTAAGATTATTAATGTTAGGAGGAAAAAAGTGGATACTGAACAATTAAAAAAGTGGATTAAGGATATTAAAGTTAACAATCTAGAAAATGCTGATGTTGAAGTGGAAAATAATTCTCCATTAGAGATGCTTGGGAAAGGACGGCAAGGGGCGGTCTTTAAAGTAACAGATGATATTTGCGTAAAGGTATTTGGCAATGAAGAAGATTGTGAACGGGAACATTACGCTCTATCTCTAGGACAGCACACAGATCTCTTCCCGAAGATTCATGCTAAAGGAAAGCGTTATATAGCAATGGACATAATTAAAGGTATTGATTTACGTGAATATTTACAATCACAGCCGCTAACACCGGAACTTTCTTATAAATTAATAGAGATGTTAATTACGTTTAAAGCCATTGGCTATGAGCGGATTGACCATCACAAAAGGCAAATTTTTATACAGCCTGAAGGGAATTTAAAGGTCATAGACGTGGCAAGAACTGTTTGGCGTGACCGTGTTTACCCATACCCGCGTAAATTATTAACCTCTCTAGGGGAAGAGAATAAAGAAATATTTTTAAAGCATGTTCAAGAGATGGCTCCCGAAGTATATGAAGAATGGCAGCACTATATTCAAATGGAAGAATTGGCCAGATATATTACAGAACACGCGCTCCCGGAAAATGATAAAGAAAAATTAAGAGAGATTAGCAATCAATTGATCACAACAGACGATGAGGAAAAATACGTAAAACAATTAGAAGGGTTAGTGAAAAAGGTATTCAAGGAAGAGTGGATTAAGGTTATGATTGCCCGCGGAGCAAAGCCTGAAAAAGTGATGAAAAAAGTGGATGAGTATTGGGATTACCGTGAAAGACGAGGAAGTTCTAAAGGCTATTCTGGCAGCCGCTACTCTGGATCAAGCCGCCGTGATTCTGATAGGAAACGTTATGAAGGAGAAAGATCTCATAGAAGTTCCTCCCGACGTGATAATAGGAAGAGGAGACATAGTTAAATGAAGGTGCTCGTAATCTGGCGGCTTTTAACCGTTGGCGGTGTTAACGCTGGCTGGAGAAATCGCTCGATTTACTTTAAAAAGCATGGAATTGAAACAGAATTCCTCTATACTACAGACCATGGCGGTCTTCATATCATGCAGGATGTGGCCACTGTGTATTTAACTAAGGATGAAGAAAAGATTATTAAAATCATTAAAAAGAATAACTACGATGCCATCATAGTGGTTGATACGAGTGCGGCATATAAATGGATACGTAAGGCTAAATATAAAGGTCCCGTTATTATTGAAGCCAGAACCCCAGAACTTATCAAACTGACACCACATTTAAAATCATTTAAAGGAATTCATCCTAAATTAATTGTTGTCCCCTCCAATTACCAAAAACGTTTAGTCTCTATTCTTACAGATGAAATCCCAATCCAAGTGATATACAACGGAGTCGACACATCTTTTTTCCGAGCGCTCTCGTCTGAAGAAATTGATTTCAATGCCGCTCCACTTCTTCCCAAAAATAAAAAAGTGATCGGCTGGATTGGCCGATTAGACAAACGCAAAAACTGGCAGATGATGATAGAAATCGCCAAAAAAATAAAAGCTGTACGCAGTGATCTGGAAATCTGGGTCATTGGCGGGGCACAAAGTGTTCAGCGTGAAGAGTTTAAGACTGCTTGGGAAGAAGAGCAGCTAACTGACATCATTAAATGGTTTCCGGTCATCCCATATCAACAAATGCCTCATATGTATGCAAAAATCCGGCAATCGGGAGGCTGTACACTTGCAACAACCAAGACAGAATCCTTTGGTAATACGTTTATCGAATCGATGATTTGCGGCGTTCCGGTTGTAGCTTCTAAAATGATGCCAGTAACGGAATTAGTAGTTGATGGGGTGACGGGCGGTCTTTATCGGGGGCAAAATGTGGATGATGCTGTCCGTCAGATTTATAACATTGTGGATGATCCAATCAAACATCAGGAAATGTCTCAAGCATCTATTGAACGGGTTCAGGAAAATTTTGCGATTGAAAAAGTCGCAGATGAGTATATCCACTTATTAAAAAAACTCACCAATAATAATAGGGTGATTGAACAATGATTGAACCAGTTCGTATTTTGACAAAGCTAGAAGGAAAATCAAATGCTCATTTAATCTCGTTTAATGATGGAAAAGACTACGTCGTGAAATTTTTCCAACCCGGTATGGAAAAAACTCTTCCAAATGAGTGGATTGGATACTGTTTGGCCCGCTATTTAGGACTGCCTATTCCTTTTGCCCGGATAGTTGAAATTCCTCCCGAGTTTTCTTCGCGTGAGCCTGAACTTGCTAATTCTTCTTTTACTCAATATCAATTCGCTTCTTTATATGTGAAGGATTGTAAAAATGGACATCAAGTAGAACAAGACCCAATTATTTTAAATCATCAACCATTAGCTGGAATTATTATACTAGACTATTGGCTATGTAATCAGGATCGGACACGAAAAAATATCTTATTAAAGGAAGCAGAGGATGACAGTCATTTTTTGTGGATGATTGATCAGGCGGAGATTTTTGGTACGTTCAGCTGGCTCCGTACCGATTTGGAGGATCTGCCAGTAGAGGTGTTTAAGAGTGCTACGCACCAAATCATGGCACAAAACATACGTGATGAGCAAAGTTTTTATGAGTATTTTGAACTCATTCAAACCATGCCGATCTATTTAATAGAAGAAATTGTATCTGTTATCCCGGATGAATGGATGGTTACACCGGAGGAAAAGAAGGCCATCGTCACAACCTTGGTGACTAGACGCAGGAAAATTCTCCCTGAGTTAATGCAAAGGTTCATAAAAAAGGTTTACCGTCCATTGCATAACAAGAGTGATAGCAGATAAATAGAAAACTAGAATTGATTTTCTATAAAAGATAAATTGAAAACAACTAGGCAGCTTGTGTGACTTAGGGCTGTCTAATTGCATATACAAGAGTAAGAAATTTTAAGGAAGGAGGCAGATTATGAAAATCCGAAAGGCCATTATACCAGCGGCTGGTCTCGGGACTCGTTTTTTACCTGCAACGAAAGCATTACCGAAGGAAATGCTGCCGATTGTTGACAAACCTACTATTCAATATATTGTTGAAGAGGCAGTAGCGTCGGGGATTGAGGAAATCATCATCATAACCGGCAGGGGAAAACGGTCAATTGAGGATCACTTTGATAAATCATATGAGCTTGAGGATACACTGTTCAAAAAAAATAATCTGGACATGTTGGCAGAGGTTCAGAAAATCTCTAATCTTGCAAAAATTTATTATGTACGACAAAAAGAACCGAACGGGTTAGGTGACGCTATTTTATGTGCCAAAAATATTGTGGGAGATGAACCGTTTGCGGTCATGCTGGGGGATGATATAGTTACCTCAGATGTTCCATGTTTAAAGCAGCTAATGAATATTTTTGAGTATTATAATAGTTCGGTTGTAGCGATTCAAACCGTTCCGGAACAAGAGGTTGATAAATATGGAATCATTAGTCCACGGGCGGCATTAATAGAGACAAACCTCCTTACCATAGACTCGTTGGTAGAAAAGCCAACAATTGATGAGGCCCCTTCAAGATACGCAGTCATGGGTCGTTATGTATTAGTTCCTGAAATTTTTACCCTCCTTGAGCAGCTTCCACATGGACATGGAAGCGAACTGCAACTAACCGATGCAATCAACGAATTAAATAAACAGCATGCTGTACTAGCCTACAACTTCCAAGGCACCCGCTATGACATCGGAGATAAAATTGGCTACATCAAAGCAACCCTCGACCACGCCCTAAACCGCCCCGACATTCGACAAGAAATTCTAACTCATTTAGAAAAAATAGTAAATGGGTGACAGGCACCATAAACTGGGTTGTCCAATTGGCAATAGTGAAGAACTTGTCTAATCCAAGTTTCTACTTGTTTCATATAATATTGTAATTCGTTTATTCGAAGAATTTATGTAGCTGATTAGGGCTGGGTATTACTCGCTTAAAAGAAAAAGTGGAGAAAAGGAAAGTCCTATTTAGTTGCAATGAATGGAAGGAGGGATATTAATTATGGCTGCTATTCAAAAAAGTGTGGACTCCTCAAGCTTAGCTGAAGTTATTGACCGTATTCTGGATAAAGGTGTTGTAATTGATTTGTGGGCTCGTGTTTCGTTGGTTGGTATTGAATTGCTGACAATTGATGCTCGTATTGTTATCGCAAGTGTTGAGACATGGTTAAAATACGCAAAAGCCGTAGGTCTGTTGAAACATCATCATCATCACGACCATCATGATGATCACCATCATCATGGAGAAGAGACAGGGTTAGAGGCTGCACTTTAAATAGTGTCTTTAGTAGGAGCCAAGGCAGAGCACTGCCTTGGCTCATCTTATGAAAATTGTAAAGGAGGAAGGATGTTGAATCAGCCAAGGAAAGCAAATGAGACAGGCGGATTTGTGAAAACGGCATTTTTTGAGGACATTATTAAACGATCGCTCCGCTACCTGAAAGCGGGATATCCGGTGCATTTTGTAGGCCCTTCCGGAGTTGGGAAAACCAGTATTGCTCAGTATATTGCCTCACTATTAAACAAACCGGTTACGATCATCCGAGGTCACCATGAACTCTCTAATCATGATTTGATCGGTCATTATTCGGGATTTACTAAGAAGGAAGTAATCGATAATTATATCCATTCTGTATATAAAACAGAACAAGAAGTGAAACAAAACTGGGTTCAAGGTCAACTGATCGAGGCTGTTAAAAAAGGACATGTAGTAATTTATGATGAGTTCTCACGTTCCCGCCCAGAAACGAATAATATATTTTTATCATTATTAGAGGAGAAGGTACTTCCTATTTACGGGAAGGGGAAAGAATCGTTCATCAAATGCCACCCAGACTTTACGATCATATTTACGAGTAATCCTGATGAATATGCGGGTACCTTTCATACACAAGATGCACTTTTGGACCGATTAATCACAATTGATGTAGATTATTGTGATAAAGAAACAGAGATTGAAATCATAAGACAAAAAACGGGTGTTAATCAACTTCAAGCTAAAGAGATTGTTAGACTTGTATCTATTTTAAGGTCATATGGAAAAGAAACCTGTCCTAGTTTAAGGGCTTCCATCATGATCGCCTCTGTTGCCAAAAAAATGAATATCCCCATCATTTCGGAAGATAAACATTACCAAAGGCTTTGTCTTGATGTGTTAACACGGCCGGTAAATCAAATATTTCCGGAGTTGAGCCGGGGTGAGGTGGAGGAGTTCATTTTAAAAAAATTGGTTAGAAAGGAGAAGCACCCATGAGTGTGTATGTTTTTTGTGTCATTCCGGAAAAGAATCGGCAGAAATTTGGCAAGGTGACTATAAACGGACAAGAAAATGAAATTTATACAATTCATCACCAAGACACCGCTATGGTGGTTACAAAAGTAACCGATGAAGTATTACCAGACCGAAAAAACCTATTTGCGCACCAGCAAACCATTTCAAAAGTAATGCAACATTACACCGTCATACCAATGAGTTTTGGAAATGTCTTTCATTCAGAGAGAGATGCTCTGCTAATCGCAAAACATCTACAACAGGAATTTGAAAAGCTATTATTACAATTAGAAAATAAAATCGAGGTTGGATTAAAGATTATTGCGAAACAAGACTGGATGGATCGATTAACCAAAGAAGACCCCATTCTAAGTGAATGGAAAGCAGGTAATAAGGACATTGATAATCCGGCCACTTTTTATGACCAAATTCATTTAGGGGAACGTGCGCAAAACCTTGTTTTAGGAATAGAGAGGAAAGTGGAGGAAGAAATCTATCGTCCATTATTGGAGTTAGCTGAGGCTGGGAAGCAAAATAATACAATTCCAGGAAAAGTAGTCTTAAATGCAGCATTTTTAATTGATCGAAATAAAGAAGACGTATTTGATCAAAAGGTGAATGATTTATATGAATTGTGGAAGGAACAAGTGGAATTTAAATATTCCGGCCCATGGCCTGCCTATAATTTTGTCAATATTCGCTTAAGGATAGAAGGGAAAATATGATTCATAAATTATTTACTCTGCCGATCCGTTCCTTAATCAAACTGGGGGAAAAAATTCAAGAAGAAGTTGACCAAGAAATGTACAATTTACCTTATCTGCAGCAGCAATTAGTAGAATTGCATATGATGTATGAACTAGGCGAAATTGACGAGGAAACATACGAAGAGCAAGAAAAGGAACTGCTAAGGAGATATAAGATAGCGAAAGAAAGCGAACAAAATATGGACTAAAGATTGTATTTTAGGAGGAGACAATATGGCTTCTACAAGGATTGTTCCCGATTATTTATATTTGTATGGGGTCATTTTAGCAGAGGAACTTCAAGATTCAGAGGTTCCTTCTATTATGGGGATCGATGGGGAACTTATTAAGATTAAAATCCATAAAGAACTAGCTGCCATTATTACCCCCGTAAACGCCGATAGCTTTTCGCAACAACAAATTGATTTGCAGTTGAAGGATCCAGAATGGCTGAAAGAGAAGGCCTTTCACCACCATGAGATGATATCAGTAATCCATAAGCATTTTACAGTTCTCCCAATGTCTTTTTGCACCGTTTTTCAAAATATCGATAATTTAGAAGTCGTCCTTCATGAACAATATTCGGACCTTTTCGATAAATTGCTAAGCTTAAAGGGTCAACAAGAGTGGAATGTGAAAATTTACAGTAATAAGGAAAAAACATTATCCCATATCCAATTCCATCATCCTCCAGTTGTAGAGTTAAAAGAAAAAATTCCATCCATGCCAAAAGGTAAGCAGTTTATCATGAAAAAAAAGCTCGAACAGTTGATTGCTTCGCAAGTTGAACTAGAGCAAGCCAAATGGTGGCAAGAGATTAATAATGAATTAACTCCATATGTAACTGCCGCTAATTATCGAAAAATTTGGAGCAGAGAAGTAACTGAGCGTACAGATGACATGATGGTAAACTGTGATTTCCTTGTTGAAATAGAGGCAGCTCCTCGTTTTTTTCATAAGATTCAAGAGCTAAGACTAATATACGAAGAATTTGGCTGCACGTTTCAACTCACCGGCCCATGGCCTCCTTATCATTTTTCAAAAACTGTGAAGGAGACCTTGTGATGCAGGAGTATCAACTGCTTGAAAACAAAGAAATGACCCTATTAGACCTCTTGGATGGAATCATTGATACAGGCGTTGTGGTAAGAGGGGAAATTTTGATCTCTATTGCCAATATTGATTTAATTGTTATCGATTTAAAACTGCTTATTTCATCGATTGAAAGTGCCTTTGGAAATTATGAGAGCAGAACAAGCGGGGAGGCAATCGAACATGGAGCGATTACCGCTGGAACCAGGTAATGTGGAGCAAGGGTTAGCGAAATTAGTCCTAACCATTATTGAATTGCTCCGTCAGCTGATGGAACGACAGGCAATGCGAAGAGTCGAAAGTGATTCCTTATCAGATGAACAAATTGAGGAACTGGGATTAACTTTAATGAGACTTGAAGAAAAGATGGAAGAATTAAAAATCAATTTTGGTTTGGAAAATGAAGAATTAAATATTGAACTCGGGCCACTTGGGAAACTTCTTTGAGAGGAGAGAGCGTTTATGCCCATTCAACATCACTCACAATCATCCAATTTACTGGAAGTATTAGAAAAGATATTAGATAAAGGTGTTGTCATCGCTGGTGATATTAAAATAGCGCTGGCGGATGTAGACTTGTTAACGATTAAAATAAGGCTGTTGGTTGCCTCAGTTGACAAGGCAAGAGAAATAGGGATGGATTGGTGGGAAAATGATCCTTATTATTCTTCAAAAGGCAAAATCGCAGAAAAAGAGAACGCTATTCTACTTGAAAGAATGAACCGGTTAGAAGAACTTGTAGAGGCAAAAGCATTGCCTCAAGAAAAGTTATTACTGGAAGTTTCTGAAGAAAAAAAACAACCTAATGAAAAAGTATTGCTCGAGACTGCTGAAGAAAAAGTAATGCTTAACCATGAAGGACAGAGCGTAACTGCTAAAAATTCCAAAATCGATGAAAAAGGAAAACAAAAAAAGAAGCACAAAAGGAAAAAAAAGTAAAACAGGAGAAGCTTTTTTTGGAAGTGGCTTCAGCGCTATATTTTTAAGTAGTAAAATAAAAACCTTGATTACTCAAGGCTTACAAATGATAAAAATTAGTACAGATTGTTTACTTATTTTTCTTCTTCTTTATTTTAAAGTTATTTTGGATGTATGAAATTTGCTCTACTAGTTTTTCATTTTGAACTTTTAAATCGGTCAGTTCTGCATGGATTTCCAGGAATTGCTTAGTGAATTCTTCTTTCATGGCTGAAAAAAGGTTAGCAAGAATAGTTTCGATAGCTGAAATATCATTAGAAAGTTCTGTTTGAATAACCGCAAACTGTTTAAAGTATTCTTCTTTCATGGCTGAAAAATGGTTAGAAAGTTCTTCTTGGACATCTAAAACTTTTTCGGGGGCCACTGCTTGTGCCGATACTTTTTTATTTGCTGGTAATAATTTGCTCTCATCAACTATTGGTAAGTTCATTGAGGCATTCTGTTTAAGTTTTCCAAAATCCTTTAAAAGCTTTTCATCCTTTAATAGATTCGTTGCCATCCGCATTATCGACCCCATATCAAATGTGTTTTCATCTTTTATAAGGTTGTTTGCCAGATTCATAATTGAGTCCTTATCAATTGAACTTCCCATAGTTTTTTCAAAAGACTCTTGATGATTTTCACTCATTTTTTAACCACCTTTACTATTTTAAAAATCTAGAAGGTTATTTAAATTGCTTATAACCTTCTAGATTCTGAAATCTTTTTATCAGGTAATTCTTGATAGGATCGACCTATCTAGGGGTCATTACATGCTGCAGCCAATTGTTGAGCAAATAGCTGCTACAATAGGTGCTTGATCCACACCAAGTAAACTTGCTAATAACGCAGCAACTAATAAAACTAAAACAACTAGAAAAGTTGCAAGATTAATCAAGCTAATCCCCCCCTTCTTTACTGCACGGTTGTTAAGGGGCCCCTTACAAGATATATCCTATTCAAAAATAGCGGACAAGCATAAACTTATATCACGATAATTTAAAAATAGGCGGACTAACCTGTTAGATATGAGCTACAAGAGAACGATTTAAATTATTTTTTTTCTAAAAATAACTTCACTGTCCGACAGAAAACCGCGAGAAATGTCTGTTTATGCGCTTTCCCGAGGAATAAAACGCAGTATTCACGAGGATTCAACAGTTTGAAAGATGTATTATATAGTGAAGGTAACGTACTTTATGTTGAACGGTCAGAAGATGTATTCCTTTGGCATTTTTCCTTTTGGTGATACCATAGAGGTATAGCATATCTTTTTTAAATAAAGGAGAAACCAATGAATAAAAATGTGATAGTCTATACCACTAACGATTGCATCGAATGTACCATGGTGAAGAAGGTACTAACCGAAGAAGGTATTCCTTTTGAGATTAGGGATATTTCAAAGAATCCTTCTTTCCAAAAAGAAGTCGAACAATATGGTTACCTTGGCGTTCCCGTTACAGTGCTTGAGAACCGGGCAGTAAAGGGATTTACCAATGAACTGAAGGAGATTATTGATCTCGCAAAACGTTAGGATGTCAAACTAAATTTCTTTACATTGTCGAAAATTAGAGTTAATATGAGGGTAATTTAATAAACGAAGATCTACTAGGGGTGCCCTGTATTCAGGCTGAGAGAAAGCGATTCAGTTTTTAACCCTTTGGACCTGATTCTGGGTAATACCAGCGTAGGAAAGTAGTTAAGTGAAATATTTTTTTGTTACGCAAACATAACTAACCAGGTCCATTTTTGGGGTCTGGTTTTTTTATTTTATAAAAAGAAATGAGGAGTTTAGGATGGAAAAGAATGACGTATTTGAAACATTACAGAAGGTAAGAGAGGTTAGCCCGCTTGTACATAATATAACCAATGTTGTTGTAACAAATTTCACCGCCAATGGTCTGCTTGCCTTGGGGGCATCACCCGTCATGGCATATGCCAGTGAAGAAGTAGCGGATATGGCAAGGATTGCTAGTGCGCTAGTGTTGAATATTGGTACGTTAAATGCCCAAAATGTCTACAGTATGGTGATCGCAGGGAAAGCAGCGAATGAACAAGGTGTTCCTGTTATTTTTGATCCCGTGGGAGCAGGGGCAACACCATATCGAACCGATACTGCTCACAAAATTATGAGTGAAGTCAAGGTTTCCGTGGTTCGAGGAAATGCCGCTGAGATTGCGAATGTGATTGGTGAGAAATGGGAAATTAAAGGTGTTGATGCTGGTGCAGGAAACGGAAACACCGTTGAACTTGCCATCAAGGCAGCCCGAGAAACTGGCAGCGTAATTGCAATAACCGGAAAAGAGGATATCGTATCAGACGGTGAAACGACTTATGTTGTTTCAGGGGGACATCCCATTTTAACGAAAGTAACAGGCACAGGCTGTTTATTAACGTCTGTCATCGGTGCCTTTGCTGGAGTGGAAAAGGATGTGCTTCGTGCAGCGGTTGCTGCTTTAGCCTATTACGGAGTAGCTGCGGAAAAAGCTGCAAAGAAAACAGCTGAAGCGGGTCCGGGCAGTTTCCAAATTGAATTTTTAAATCAACTAGCACTAGTAACAGAAGAAGACATTACGGCCAATGTTTCTATTAAAAAGATCTAACGGAGGTTTACTAAGATGAATAAAGCATTAACGATTGCCGGATCAGACAGCGGCGGCGGTGCCGGAATTCAGGCTGATTTGAAGACATTTCAAGAATTAGAAGTCTTCGGTATGTCCGCTATTACGGCAGTGACTGCCCAAAACACATTAGGGGTTCATGGGGTTTACCCGATGACACCGGAAGCGGTTGTACAACAAATTCAGGCAATCGGGGAAGATATCGGGACGAATGCGGTCAAAACAGGGATGCTGTTTAGCTCGGACATCATTGAAGCTGTTTCAGAGCAAATCCGCAAATATAGATGGGAGAATCTTGTTGTAGATCCTGTGATGATTGCCAAAGGCGGTGCCTCGTTATTACTACAGGAAGCCATTTCTGCCATGAAAACCCACTTAATACCACTCGCGAAGGTAATAACACCGAATATACCTGAGGCAGAGGTTTTAACAGGTTTGACGATTAGGAGCCATGAGGATAAAAAGGAAGCAGCCTTAAAACTGGTTGAACTAGGCGTTCAAACGGTTGTAATTAAAGGCGGTCATGATGAAGATGAGTCTGAGTCTACGGATTTACTATTCGATGGTTCGGAGTTTCATACTTTTACAAACCAACGAATTCCTACGAAAAATACACACGGGACCGGATGTACCTTCTCAGCAGCCCTAACGGCTGAACTGGCAAAAGGATCATCTATTTATGATGCGGTCTTAACAGCGAAGGAGTTTATACAAGCGGCAATCGAGGACGGAATTGATGTGGGTCACGGGCACGGACCGACAAACCATGGAGCTTTCCGCAGAAGAAGGGAGTTCGGAAATCGATGAAAAACTTGAGTGAAGCTTTAAAGGTTTATTTTATCATGGGCAGCCCCAACTGCTTAAAAGAGCCTGCCGATGTATTAAATGAAGCAATTGCTGGCGGTGTGACCATTTTTCAATTCCGCGAAAAAGGGAAGAATGCTTTAACTGGAGCTGAAAAGTACGACCTTGCAAGACAACTGCAGAGCATCTGCAGAGAACATCAAATTCCATTCATCGTAAATGATGACATTGAGCTGGCAATCGAATTAGGTGCTGACGGTGTACATATAGGGCAAGAAGATGAGCCAGTAAATGTCGTACGAGAAAGAATTGGAGACAATAAAATTCTTGGTGTTTCTGTCCATACTATAGAAGAAGCAGAGACGGCACTTCATGCTGGCGCCGATTATTTTGGAATTGGCCCCATTTATCCTACAAGCACGAAGGATGACGCCAAGCCAGTCAGGGGAACAGAGCTCATAGAAATTCTCCGTGAACAAGGTTTTACCATTCCAATCGTAGGAATCGGCGGAATTACTAGCGAAAACGCAGCAGCAGTCGTAAAGGCAGGTGCAGATGGTGTTTCGGTGATAACGGCCATCAGTCACGCAGACTCCCCACTGGAAGCAGCGAAGGCATTGAAAAATAATGTTGAGACAGTGGAGGGCTAAAAAACATGAATAAAACGTATAAGCTGACACTAAGCGCCATGATGATTGCCATTGGTACCATTACTAGTAATGTGGTAGCCATACCCATAGGGTTTACTAAGGTATTCCCAATGCAGCATTTTTTAAACGTTTTATCCGCTGTGTTGTTAGGGCCTTATTATGCTGTTGCCCAGGCCTTTTGTGTGTCATTGATCCGAAACTTAATGGGAACAGGTTCCATTTTTGCTTTTCCTGGCAGTATGGTTGGTGCCTTACTTGCCTCTCTTTTATTTTTAAAAACCAAAAAGATCTACCTGGCATTTGCCGGTGAAGTAATCGGAACGGGGATTCTTGGTGCACTTTTATCCTATCCAATTGCTACACTGATTCTAGGACAAAAAGCAACCTTATTTGGATTTATTCCGTTATTTATCTTCAGCTCTTTTGCGGGGGCGCTGCTTGGCTTTGTGGTATTAGTTGTATTTTTACGAAAGAAAGTAGTAGTGATGGATGAGAGCAAATCACCAGCTATTAAAAACTAATCAGTGGGTGTGTGAAAATGAAAGAGGAATTAATGGGGAAACTAACCAATGAGATAGAGGCACGAAAAGGGGAGTTGCTTGAGTTACTATCCAAGCTGGTTGCCTTTCCAACCGTGAGCCCTCCCGCCCGTAATACAAACGGTGTTCAGGAATTTATTAAGGGATATCTCGAAGAATTAGGGTTTACGACCGATAAATGGGATGTATACCCTGGTGACCCAAATGTGGTCGGCATTTTACACGGTCAATCTTCAGATCAATTTAATAGTTTAATTATCAATGGACATGTTGATGTAGCCGAGGTTGGAGATGCTAAAGAATGGAGTTCATCCCCATTTGAAGCCTATCTAAAGGATGCTCACATTTATGGACGAGGGGTTGCGGATATGAAGGCTGGAATTGCCGCCTCCCTATTCGCAATTAAACTATTAAAAGAACTAGGGGTCACCTTTCAAGGAGACCTTCAATTTCAATCGGTTATAGGAGAAGAGGTTGGTGAAGCGGGGACACAGGCCTGTGTTGAGCGGGGCTATCGTGGGGACTATGCTTTAGTGGTTGATACCAGCGACTTACATATCCAAGGCCAAGGCGGTGTGATTACTGGCTGGATCATTGTGGAAAGTAAAGAAACGTTTCATGATGGAATCCGCCGGAAAATAATTCATGCCGGCGGCGGGGTAAAAGGGGCCAGTGCGATTGAGAAAATGATGAAAGTTATCTCAGGTCTTCAGGAGTTGGAGCGCCACTGGGCAGTGACCAAAAACTATGAAGGTTTTCCACACGGTACCAATACGATTAATCCTGCGGTTATTGAGGGAGGACGGCATGCGGCTTTTATAGCGGATCGCTGTGCATTATGGGTTACGGTTCATTTTTACCCGAATGAAGATTACGAAGCAGTTATTAAAGAAATTGAGCAGCATATCAATGCGGTTGCTGCTGCTGATCCATGGCTTAGAGACAATCCTCCACAGTTTATTTGGGGAGGAAAATCAATGATCGTCGACCGGGGTGAAATTTTTCCTTCACTAGAAATCGATCCGGAGCACCCTGCAACAAAGCTTTTAACAACCTCCTTTGAAAAAATGGTAGGACAAGAGCCGGTAGTCGGCATGTCTACAACTGTAACAGACGCAGGCTGGCTCGGACGTGCTGGGATTCCGACTGCCATTTTTGGACCTGGAAAGTTAGAAGATGCACATGCAGTAAATGAAAAGCTGGAAATACAGCAGCTGCTCGATTTTACAAAAGTAATAGCTGTCTTTATTGCTGAATGGTGCAACACGAAGAGAGGGGAAAATCAGCATGAAATTTTCTGAGCGGCTTTTTCAAAAGGTAAGTGACATCTGGGAGAAAACCCATCAGCATCCATTTGTTGTCGGGATGGGGAAAGGGGATCTTCCAGTTGAATCATTTATTCGCTATATGAAACAAGATTACGTGTTTTTAATCGATTATTCAAAGCTGTTTGCTTTTGGAACGGTAAAAGCAAGAGATATTGAAACAATGGCTGCCTTTGCGAAACTTCTTCATGAGACCTTACATGGAGAAATGGATCTACATCGCCAGTATGCTGAAAGGTTTGGAATTACGAATGAACAGCTGGAAGAAACGAAACCAACGCCCATTAATTTAGCCTATACACGTTATATGTTAAATGTTGCACAAAATGGTTCGCTTGAGGAATTGATTTCAGCGTTATTGCCGTGTATGTGGAGCTATTGGGAAATTGGCAAGGTGTTAGCAAGAGACTATCAAGGTGCTAGCAGTCACTATCTATATGGTGAGTGGGTAACCATGTACTCCTCTGATGAATTTGGTTCCCTGGCGGAGTGGCTGATTAATTTATTAGATCAATTGACAGAAGGAAAGCCTGAATGGGAGTTAACAATCCTAGAAGAACATTTCCTTACGACATCTCGCTTTGAATATATGTTCTGGGATATGGTATACCAGGGGGGCGAGTGGCCTGTCTAATTCATCCATGTTACAGATTAACGAACTATCATATACGTTTGGTGTGGGAAAATCAATTTTTGAAAAAATCTCACTTGACGTGAAAACAGGAGAATTTGTTTCCATCATAGGGTCTAGTGGTTCTGGAAAAAGCACACTTTTTAAGTTGGTCACCGGATTACTCGAACCTGATCAGGGAGAAATCCTAATCAATGGCGGTAAAGTAACGGGTAAAAGATTAGGCAGTGTTGGCTATATGCCGCAAAAGGATTTGCTTTTACCCTGGAGAACGGTTTTAGACAATGTCTTACTTCCAATCGAGGTTTCGAAGGAAAATAAGAAAGCGAAGTTATCAGAAGTGCGCGAGTGGCTGGACCGCTTTGGACTGGCAGCCTACGAACATTCTTTTCCCAATGAGCTGTCAGGAGGAATGCGGCAGCGTGTAGCTTTTTTAAGAACTCTGATGACAGGGAAAGATTTATTATTATTAGATGAACCGTTTGGTGCACTTGACTCAATGACGAAACGGAACATGCACAGCTGGTTATTAGGCTTGTGGGGCGAATTACAAAAGACGGTCCTGTTTATCACCCATGATCTAGAGGAAGCCATTTTGCTCAGCGACAGGATTTATGTGCTTAAAGCGGATGGGATAAAGGAATGGAAGGTTAATCTGCCGAGACCGAGAAGTTCAGAACTAATCTACCAAGAGGATTTTATCAGGATGAGAAAAGAACTGGAGTGGCTGATTCAACATGAAAACAACTAGAATTAAAAAATGGACCAGTGACTACGGATTGTTTCTAATCGTCGTGATTCTCCTGGTCAGCATCTGGCAATGGGTTGTCAATCACGGAATCATTCCCGCTTTTATTTTACCATCACCTTCAGCAATATGGAACTCATTAATGGACAACAGCGAACTTCTGTTTGAAGAGCATTTGCCAGCCACGCTGAAAGAGGTCGTGATTGGATTTGTGATTTCAGTAACTGCTGGTACTCTTTTAGGAGTGGGTATGCACTTTTCTCGTTCGTTAGAAAAGGTCCTTTATCCCTTCCTTGTTATTTCACAAACGATCCCGCTGATCGCGATTTCACCGATTTTTATTATGTGGTTCGGTTATTCTATATGGAGCAAGATTGCTGTTACCATCTTAACGGCGTTCTTTCCCATTGTAGTTAGCACTTATGATGGGTTAAAATCCGGTGGAAACGAGTACCGGGAGTTGCTTTTAACCATGGGGGCCAACCGATGGACGATTTTTAAAAAAATACAGATCCCGCTTGCTCTGCCGTCGTTTTTGTCTGGTTTAAAAATGTCGGTTGTTTATTGTGTTGTTGGGGCAACGATTGGGGAATGGCTTGGTGCAAGTGAAGGTCTAGGGTATTTTAGCCGCCGGATGTCGGGAAGCTTACAGGCCGATGCTGTGTTTGCTGCCATTTTTCTATTATCTTTACTTGGGATTGTTCTGTTCTTACTAATTAGTTTCCTAGAAAAACAATTATTGAAAAATAAATATCACATCTAAGAGAGGAAGAAAAAAATCAATGAAGAAAACTGCATTAATCCTGCTAAGCTTTATGTTGCTTATTTTAAGTGCTTGCGGGAAAAACAACGAAAAGACAACTGAGAAGAACACAACAGGCGGTGATAAGAAGCTTGAAAAAGTGAGCTTAATGCTAGATTGGTATCCAAATGCTGTTCACTCTTTCCTTTATGTTGCACAGGAAAAGGGCTATTTTAAAGAACAGGGCTTGGATGTAGATATTCAGATGCCTGCAGATACTAATGACCCGTTAAAGCTTGTGGCTGCGAACCAAATTGATATGGCACTCAGCTATCAACCACAGGTACTTGTCGCACGTGGGGAAAATATTCCTGTTCAATCTTTCGGCGCAATTGTACGTCATCCGCTTAATCAATTAATGGTTCCTGAAGATAGTTCAATCAAATCACCTAAGGACTTAGCTGGAAAAACGATTGGTTATCCATCGATTCCACTAGACGAGGCAATTGTCCAATCGATGGTAAAGTCTGATGGAGGAGACCCGTCTAAAATTAAAATGGTTGACGTTGGCTGGGACTTAATTCCGGCAATGGCAACAAAGAAAACAAATGCCCTTATTGGCGGTTATATTAACCATGAAAAATTATTGCTGGATAAAGAGGGCCATCCAATGCGTACTTTAAATCCCGCAGATTATGGTGTTCCGGATTACTATGAATTAGTATTGGTGGGCAGTGAGAAGGGATTAAAAGCAAAGCCTGCGGTATTTAAGAAGTTTATGACGGCCATTGGAAAGGGCCAGAAATATGTTCAGGACCACCCAGAAGAGGGCTTGTCCGTTTTACTAAAGCATGAGGACAAATCTTCCCCATTAGAGAAGGACATTGAGACAAAGAGCTTACAGATCCTATTGCCTCTAATGGACGCAAAAGATAAAGCATTCGGCTACCAAGATCCACAAACTTGGAACCAGGTAGCAGCGTGGTTAAAAGAAAACAAGGTTATCAAAGAAAACGTCAAAGCAGAAGACGCATTTATTAACTTTTAAGGTGTAATAAGAATAGTAAAGTTAGAAAAGGTGACAGGCACCACCCGTGGACACTGTCCACGGGCGGTGCCTGTCACCGAAAATACTCTGATGATCTTAAAAAAGATTTATACTGTGGTCTTGTTATCAACCGCATGAGGTAAGCCGAATTCTTAGAATTCGGTCTTCTTTTTTTGTTAAGGAAATTGATGATGTTGGCGGCGTTTTGGATGCCAACCCCATGACCATAGTACCTGTCATCGCCAAAATAAACGACGTTTTCGGCACGCCAATGTGGTTGTTTTGGATCAAAATCAGGGTTATTAAAATGCAATACATCTCCAGGCAGAAAATCATCCTCATACACTTGATAAATGGGTAGATCTTCATCAAATTGCCAATCCATTAAATAAAGCCCGTCAAATAATACATCAAACTGTTGGCGCCCAATCGAATAAAGCGCAGCAAGATATAAAACTATGGCAATACCAGTAGAACATTCAAAGGCATAAAGCTTTCCATTTTTTAAAATGTCTAAAATAGCAACTGATGGACTCATCGTCGGCTTTAACAAGAACCCTCCATTACTTAACCGATTCCAATAGGTTTTATTACAAAACGCATAAGTGAAGGTCGTAAACTTTGCCCCGCTTTTGTTAAGCTCGCGTGCTGCCTTCATGGTATTGGTACGAAAAAGGAGTTCGAATTCTAGCTGATTTATCGTTAGATATTCAAACGTTGAATGATACTCGGCCATTAATTTAATAATATTACTCTTTTCTGGGTTAGTGATTCCCTTAAGGTCTTTTGGCTCAACAACCTGATGATTAATTTTAATCATTGGACCCTCCCGAATACGAATATCCACTCCTTCTAAAATATGAATCTTTTAAAAATATATTTGCCTGTAAAACAAATTTACTGTTATTTACCACAACTTTTCACGTTTACAAACAAAAAAACGCCCCATCGCTTTAAGCTGAAGGGGACGTCTTTTTGTTTGGTCGATAACTAGTAAAATTTTTATTCTTCATAAATTTAATGTACATGAGAAAGAAGACAAAGGCACTTACACAACGTAAGATGGAGCTGATTTCCATTGATAAACCCATGTCGGATATTTCTAAAAGCCAAATGCCAACTTGCGGGGCTACAAAAGCAACAAAGGATAGAAGAACATTATAAGTGGTAATGCAATACGTTCTCTTATCTTCCGGCGATTGTTCCAACAATAGATTGAACAATAACAGCGTAGTTCCCGATACAAAAAATCCAGATGTCATCGAAACAAAGGTAATATAGATAACATTCGTGGACACGATATTTAAAACCGGAGCCGTAGCCATCCCGATTGCCACCCAAACGAGAACCAAGGTGTTAGATTTTTGTTCGGCCCATTTCTTCCATAAAGGGAAAGAGAAAATCTGTACAAGCTGATTGGCAACAGAAAATATACTAATCCAAAGGATCGTTGCATGCACATATCTGACATTATAAATATTAAATAACCCCCACGCCATTTGCCACGTAAAGTTAAAGCACAAAGCGGTAATTAAAAACCACCTATACCCTGGATCTTTAAAAATCGACCAATCCATAGATGAGTGTTTTTGTTGACCAGTTGATTTCTCTTGCGGTTTCTCTCTATGTTTCAGAAGGAAATAAACTTCAAGCAAACCAAAAAGGAAAGCAATGAAAAACAAAATTTGATAAGCCGAGGCATGATGGGTTTGATTCTTCATCACGACACCAATGATTAATGTAGTAATCATCCCAACAATCGTTAATAGTCGATTACGATCACTAAAAAAGGCTCCACGCCGTTTTTCTTGGATCATTCCACTAATCAAGGTTTGCCAGCCAATATTGGATATGGTGCCAGGAACGTTCATTAATGCGACGATAATCAAAAATGTCCATGCTTGATAGGAGGATTGAATAAAAACGACCCCTGCCAACAATAAAAATAGGATCCTTGCCCATAGAACAGACATGGCAACCGTTTTCTTTTGTAATTCTAACCGGTTTAATACAATAGCTGCCGGAACCGTCATGATTAGGGCAACCAATGGAGGAAGAGAACTAATTAAACCAACCTGATAATTGGTGGCGCCCAGAATGGAGATGGCAAAGATAGGGAAATAGTTACTTGCAAGATTCACCGCAATGGTAGATACCATTCCATGGTAAATACTTACCTTTTCGTTATACGTCCGCATAAGTCGGTCACCAGATTTCTTTTTAAATTCCTTAGATATTATACAATCAAACGCTATCAATCTAATAGTAAAAGTTGAAATGTTTTTTAAAAATTTAGAAACACTAAATATATTGAAAAAAGCATGTATATATGTTCCAAAACTCCTGTATAAAGTCCGACTTTCTTACTAAATAACGAAGAGGGATTTGCTTTATCCAATTAATTCTGTTATAGTTAGGAAGAATTATTTTTGTGAGTCGGAAAGAACGTTAAAGTGAAACTGCTTTTTGTCTGGAAGATTTGAGCAAGGATAGTAACAAATTGTGTGCACAGCACACAGCAGGAGGAACCACACATGGAACAAGGTAAAGTAAAATGGTTTAACGCAGAAAAAGGCTTCGGATTTATTGAGCGCGAAGGTGGAGACGATGTATTCGTTCACTTCTCTGCAATCCAAGGCGAAGGCTTCAAATCTTTAGACGAAGGTCAATCAGTTTCTTTCGACGTTGAACAAGGTCAACGTGGACCACAAGCTTCTAACGTTCGTAAATTATAATTGCAGGCTGTATGAAAAGACTCTCGTTTGAGAGTCTTTTTTTTATTGCGCCCAGATACCCCACAGCAGCTATAATTATTTTTTTCGAATATCCATGTTATAATCAAGAGAATATACATATACAAATGGAGGGAATTGTCATCATGGCCATTCTGCGATCACAATTAGAACAGTCTGAGATAACTATATATATTCCGCCAAAAGGGGACTATGATACATTTCGTGACGACGATCATTTTAAAGAAAAACTTAAGGAGTGGGGACTGCCGACAGCGAAAAAGGAGTTTTGGTATAAGGAACTTAACTACCAGCGTCTAGTGACCCTTAAAGGCTATGAAACTTATGGGAATGCCGGTGAATTTAACACGCTTGTGATTGAATTCCAAGATGGAAATCTTACCTGTATCCATCCTGCTTTTTTAAAAGAAATGCAGAAGGGGAGTTTTGGCAAGGAAAGCTTGATTAATCTTGAAGAAAAAGATACCTTGGAGGAAGAGGCAAAAACGATAAATACAGAAACGGTCACTCCTGTAGAAGCGCCAAATAAGGAAAAGGCAGCGAAACCTTCTAAAGAACCGAAACCTAAAACGAAGAAGGCTCCAAAAATCGAGCTTCCTGCCGATAAGGTACATTTTACAGCGGCCGTTAAACAATTTGCTTTAGTCTACAATCCATTTAATGAGGAAAATGATGAAGTAGTTGTATTAGAAAACGTCCAAATCGTTCAAGAAAATCCAATTGAATTAGGACTAGCCTGGTGCAGCCACAGTAAGACATTGAAAAAATTTGAATTAGCTCCGGGAGATTTGCTTGAATTTGATGGGAAAGTTGCTGCTAAAAAAATGGGAAAAGGCAAAGATGCTCCTGAGGATTTCATTATTGATACGCCCGTGTTATATAAAATAAACAACCCTTCTAAAATAAATAAGAAATAGGACTTCTATCGAGGCCCTATTTTTTTTATAACATTATGAGGAAAATTAACCCAAAGTACGGTATAATGAAATTTCGGATTTTTATTTTTCACAGGAGTAATAAATAATATGAATCAAACTTTTACACTTAAAGAAAAGACGAAGCAAATCTTTGTCTTGTTAGTCCCCATCTTAGTTACTCAACTTGGCATGTTTTCTATGGTGTTTTTTAATACCATTATGTCAGGTCGATATAGTAGTTCGGATTTAGCGGGCGTGGCAATCGGTACGTCTATATGGAGTCCAGTCTTTAATGGAATAAGCGGGATTTTTCTTGCTGTGTCCCCGATTGCGGCACAGCGCTTCGGACAAAATAAGAAGGAGGAAGTATCAACTGTTGTTAAAAATGGGATCTACCTATCAGTAATTATAGCTATCCTAATTATTATACTTGGTTATTTCTTTTTAAATCCTATTTTAGATTACATGGATCTTTCTCCAAGAGTTCATGAAACAGCCTTTGATTATTTGGTTGGACTTAGTTACGGGTTACTGCCATTATTTATTTTTAATGTTTTACGATCTTTTATTTATGCTTTGGGTAAAACACGGGTTATTATGATCATTATGCTTTTATCTTTACCGATCAATTTAGTCCTCAATTACGTCCTTATTTTTGGAAAGTTCGGTTTTCCAGAGCTTGGCGGTGCAGGAGCTGGCTATGCAACTGCCATCACCGATTGGGTGTTTTTAGCCATGACGATTTTTATTGTTATGAAACAGGACCCTTTTTCTACTTTCAGGATTTTTTCAAATTTAAGAGAGTTTTCTTGGGAACGGTGTAAGGAAATTTTAAAAATCGGTGTACCGATGGGGCTTTCTGTGTTTTTCGAGACGACTGTGTTTGCGATTGTTACGATTCTCCTAAGCAAGTTTAGTGTCACGACGATAGCTGCTTATCAGTCGGCTTTAAATGTTGTCTCATTCATTTACATGATTCCGATTAGTATTTCAACTGCACTGACCGTTCTCGTTGGGTTTGAAGTGGGGGCACGGAGATACAAGGATGCGAAACAGTACAGTTGGCTGGGAATTGGGGTGTCTGTTTTAATAGCGATCGGAACAGGGTTGTTGGTTGTTGCGTTTCGCTATCAAGTAGCAGGCCTTTATTCGAATGAATCAGCAGTGATTAATCTAACGGCTAATTTTTTAATCTTTGCGCTGTTCTTCCAAATCTCAGATGCCATTCAGGCAACGGCACAGGCAGCATTAAGAGGGTATAAGGATGTTAATGTAGCTTTCATCATGACACTCATCGCTTATTGGCTCATCTGTTTGCCAACCGGATACCTGCTGGCCAATTTCACGAGCCTAGGAGCTAGAGGCTATTGGATCGGACTAACCATAGGCTTACTCGCCGCCGGAATCTGCCTCTCCATCCGGCTCATCCACATCCAAAAGCACAGATTTACCGTAGAAGCGGCACAACAATAGAAGTAGCGTGGTGTCAGGCACCATTAGCTACCTATCTACCTTATTTATGAGGAGAGCGGTACTAATGGTGCCTGACACCATTTTTAATATTTTCTAGTTTGTTAATTCTGTATGTGTTAAATGGATGAAACGGGTATGAATAAAGCAAAAAAATGCAATGGGGAAACGAGCCCCATTACATTTTCTCTGCTTTCTTTTTTTCCTTTTTTTTCTTCACAACACTTCTAATTATGTATGCACCTGCAAGTAAAGCTAATAAATTCAAGGAATCACCAAAATTAATCGTCAAACTGAAGCGATTATGGACCCTGATATTATTAGTATTATTAACTGTTTTAGATTGTCCTTTTTTCTCCATTACTCCATTCGTCAAAAAGAACCCCCCTTAGAAAATTATACCATATTCATCTATATGCGGATATTTGATTGTTAAATTATTAAATGACTAAATATTAGTTTAGTAAATTATTAATAATAGACGCCATTCTTTTTAGAGAATGGCGTCTGTGGTTAATATAATTTTTTTAGGCCGAACCATTTGGAGAATAAACTTTGTTTTTTATCCTTAATGATGAGTTCATCCATAACTAATTTTTCACGATTGTTGTGGATCCAATTCTGTAATTCTTGTTTATCTTTACAGAGAGTATAATATGTTTCGCCACCTTTTCCAAGAGCGTTGACAACATATCGACTTGTGTTCTCCATAATGCCCACCTTTAACATGTATTGTTTAATTTGCATTATATCAGGCTGATAAAAATAATCCATGGTTAATTTTCATCAAAATAAATCCATTTAATTTCAAATAATGCTACAACCATTGTAGGATGTATTGTTATTAAATACAAGCCTTATTAACGTTATAGTTTTTTATTTTAATATTCTCGAATATTACATAATAATATTATGTAAACTACAAATTCGATCAATAAAATTTAGTTCATTCCCCCGTATCTTAAACACGTATTCAAACGTTAAAAGTAAAAAAAGAGCTAAAAGAGAAAGAGGGGAATACAATGACCATAAATCTCTTAATGTTTACCATTTCTTTCAATAAGCGTAAGAAAACCCTAGAAGAAGCTGAAAGAGAAGAATACGTGGAAAAAATGTATCAGCAAAATAAAGAAAAGCAGATAACCGTTCATCACATGATGTGAAGCATCCAAAATTCACATATAATAAAAAAATATCATTGACCCGTATCTTATTAACCTTCTTGAAACGTTTATAGAACAGAGAGTGCAAAAGGAGTGAAATTCATGTCAGCTAAGCTAGACCCATTCAGTATAGCGGGCCCGAAAAATGACGAGAACCACTGGAATGAAAAGTATCCTAAACTACAACAGTATTGCCGTTTTCTAGCCCAAAACCAATGGGAGGGAGATGACATTGCCCAGGAGACCTATCTGAAGGCTCTAAAATATCCACAGCACCAGATAAGCACCGCCCTGTTAAACAAAATTGCCTATCATCATTGGATAGATCAACTTAGAAAAAGAAAACATGAAACATTCGAGCCAAATCTTGATCAGTCCCATTACGAAATAACAAGATCGCTCGAAGAAGTCACCAATACTGTTGAAATGCTCATTCAAAAGTTCACACCAAAGCAGGCCGTCATCTTTTTATTAAAAGAAGCATTTCAATATCAGCTAAAGGAAATAGCTCAGATCCTTGGTACAAATGAATCAGCAGTAAAGGCTAGTCTTCATCGCGGAAAAAAACGACTGGAAAAAACAACAGAAGAAGAGGAGGCTTTTTCAGTTGAATCGTTTTGGAATGAGGAAGAAAAAGAGCAGATGACCGACATTTTTTATGAAGCATTGAAAGAAGAGGACCCATCTGTATTGATTGAAGCTATTCCTTCGATTACGGCCAATAGTAATGTCCCTAATTTCAGTTCAAAATTACTGGAAACCCGCTATCCGTCTCCTTCAAGCACTCTCTGTATGGCTGCATAGCCTAATCATCGCTTAAGGAGGATAAAAAAATGAGTACAATACCATATGTAATTGAGCAATCCAATCGAGGAGAACGTTCCTACGATATTTATTCCCGGCTGTTAAAGGACAGAATCATTATCATTGGGGAGGAAATTACCGATCATACTGCCAACAGTGTCGTTGCACAATTATTATTTTTAGCCGCAGACGACCCAGAAAAAGAGATTTCTCTTTATATTAACAGCCCGGGCGGTTCAACCACAGCTGGATTTGCGATCTACGATACTATGCAGATTATTAAGCCTGATGTACGAACGATATGTACAGGAATGGCTGCATCATTTGGTGCTATGCTACTCCTGGCAGGAACCAAGGGGAAACGTTTTGCCCTGCCTAATAGTGAAATTATGATCCATCAGCCATTGGGTGGTGTGCGAGGGCAAGCGACAGAAATCGAAATCTCTGCACGCCGTATTTTAAAGCTTAGAGAACATATCAATCAAATCATCGCTGAGCGTTCAGGCCAGCCGGTAGAAAAAGTAGCCAAGGATACAGACCGCGATTATTTTATGAGTGCAGAAGAAGCTAAAGCCTATGGGATTATTGATGAAATATTAAAACCAATTTGATTGTTGAAAAAGCAATGCAAAGGATGAAATCTTGCATTGCTTTATTTATTTGAATAAAACCTACATTGGATCGAGAAATCGGTCCTTTTGTTATTTAACTAAAATACACAGTAATTTTTAAAAAAATAATTTGGATAAAAAAAGACACTATTCGTGTCTTTATGCAGGCTTCTTCTTCATTTTTCCTGTTCCTACCTTAAAGAACAATCTCAGCATTGGAGGGACAACGAAGTAGATAAAGAAGAGCCTGAATAGTTGAAAGCCTGTAACCATGGATAAGTCCGCATTCACTTCATGAGCGAGGATGGCCATTTGATCCATTCCCCCAGGGGCCAAGCTCAGTAAACTAGTCGAAGGCGTGATATGGTAGAAAACAATGAGCAATAATCCCAAGCCGACAGACCCAGCAATCATGAATAGACCGCTCAGAAACGCCAGACTAATAACTTTCGCTTTATTTTCTAGTTTTTCAGGCTTCAGCAGCAAACCAATGTATGTACCAATCATAAACTGTGAAACATCCAAAATGGATGGTGGCACGGCAGGTCCATGCAGTCCCGAAATACCCGCAATAGCAGTCCCGAGGATGGGTCCTAATAAATTAGGGGTTGGAAATTTTAGTTTTCTTGCCAAGAAAGCACAAAAGACACAAATCATCGCTAACAAAATCACATTTGGAAATACAGGACCTGAAAAGTGAACGGCCTGGTCGCCAACATTAACTGCAGAACCAGAGCTAGGAGAAGTATGATTAAATAAAGGTCCCAAAATAAGAAAAGGGACAACAAAAATAATCATCATCAAACGAGCCACCTGAAGGAAAGTCACCGTGGTAATATCGATCCCTTTCATTTCTTCCGCAAAAATAATCATTTGTGAAAGTCCTCCAGGAATACTTCCTGTTAATACGGTTGGATAATCGACTCCAGTTAGTTTGGAAACTACCAGCGCAATAGCTGCACAAAAACAGACCAGTAATACTGTCATAAGCAGCATCGAAGGCAATTTGGAGAGTATTTGTACTAGCGCTTCTTTTGTAAAGGACAACCCAATCGAGTAGCCAACAACAATTAAGCCTGTATCACGAATCCCAACAGGCCAATAAAAAGCGACTTTTGAAAATCTGGCACCGATTAATACTGCAGCCATCGGTCCGAGCAGCCAAGGAATCGGTGTATGCAAGACAGTGAAAAGTAAACCGCCAATCACAGCTGTAATGAAGGTAATCGAAAAACGAAGTAATTTATTTTCCAAATTCTGCGATGAATTTTTCAAGAAGAACCCTTCAATCTTTAAAAATTTTATTCTCGTCCTAACATGAAGGAAATTCGGTATTATATGTAATTTCAGAACCAGCAAAACTTTGCTTATTGGACTAAGGTAATAAACAAAATCGATCCTCCATTTCTAACCATTTTAATATTTTATCACGCTAATAGGAAGAAGGGTAGTGTTCACTTTTATATAAAAAGAGAAAGCAAAGATTGCTTCCTCTTTATTCTTACATTAATGACTGCTGCTTTCCTCATGATGAGATTCACTTTCAACTTCACTTGGATTAAAACCAAATGGTCCTCTAGGTGCGAAATTTTCTACACGGAAGATCGCCACAATCGTTTCAATTCTAATGGCCAAAACACGTTCGCGCATTCTGCCTCTACTTTCCAATACAATAACATCTCTGCCAACCTCAAGAAGTCTTCCGACAAAATTCCCTTGAAGGGTAACGACTTCTACTTCCTTCTTCAAGAGTTCATGGGCAATTTGATGAAAAGTTAATTCGGTCACATCCATCCTCCTCCTTCACATTACAGTAAATGCAAATTTTCAAAAAAGGGCATTCGTTTCTAAAAAATTTTTTCGTCCAATGTTCTACAGAAAAAGAAGACAAAGGAATTTTTAAAATTTTAGATTTTTTTATTTACATAAAACCTATTGGTATGGTAGGATTAATTTCATCGATTAATAATTCTTATCAAGAGAGGCGTAGGGACTGGCCCGATGAAGCCCGGCAACCTGCTAAGCAAGGTGCCAATTCCAGCAAAATGATTCTCATTTTGGAGATAAGGTGTTCACTAGACTAACGCCTTTCCTAAAATGGGAAAGGCGTTTTTTGTGAAAAGGAGGCGAATCAAGCTGAACGCTATTGAAAGGGAAGAACTGATCACTCATTTAGAGAAAATGCTGGTTTCCTTGCAATTTGGCTCTATTACACTAGTAGTTCAGGATGGAAAGATTGTTCAAATTGAAAAAAACGAAAAGGTTCGTCTTAAACAGAATAAAATCCGCTGACCAGAATTCTGGAGGCTGACTAAAACGTCAACCTTCCAGGAAGACGCTTTTTTTATAAAAAAAGGAGGCATGTGGCATGACAGCTGCAATAACCTATCAAAATTGGCAACAAATTTCAGACACTTTCTCTTTCGATGATGAGACAAAAGGGGCACTGTCCGTATTAAAGTGGGCATACAACACGTATCCTGACCAAGAGATTGTCTATGCATCAAGCTTCGGTGCTGAAGCCATCGTGTTAATTGACCTGATCCAACAGGTAAAACCAGATGCTCATATTGTTTTCTTAGATACTGGACTTCATTTTCCGGAAACCTATGAGGTCATCGACAAAATGGAGGCTCGTTTCCCAACACTAAGAATCGAGCGGAAACAACCGAAAGTCACTCTTGATGAGCAAGCAGCAGAATATGGCTCTGCGTTGTGGCTAAGAGATGCCAATCAGTGCTGTAACATTCGTAAGGTTATTCCATTAAGGGAAACACTGACTGCGAAACAAGCGTGGATTTCAGGCCTTCGCCGTGAACAGTCTCCAACAAGAGCTAACACTGAATTCCTTAATAAGGATGACAAATTCGAGAATATTAAAATTTGTCCGTTGATTCATTGGACTTGGGATGAGGTATGGGATTACATCAAGAAAAAGGATCTTCCATACAACACCTTACACGATCATAATTACCCTAGCATTGGATGCTTCCCATGTACAAAACCTGTTGCAGATGGCGGGGATTCACGTGCAGGACGCTGGGTAGGCAGCGGCAAGACAGAATGCGGCTTACATACCCGCTAACCAGTCATCCCCACACCTTAGGATTGTCGGGCATTGATGGGCAGTGCCCGCCGCTTTAGGCTATGAATCTAGCAAAAAACACGTGGGGGATTTTAGCCTAGTAAGCGGGTGTAAAGGAGGGTGTTCCAAATGCTCACAATTATCGCAATTACGGTTGGTTTATTTTTTGCCATCAATATTGGCGCCAGCGGAGCAGCAGCATCAATGGGAATTGCTTATGGTGCAGGCGTTGTAAAAAAACGTTTGGCCTTGATTCTGTGCAGTATTACTGTATTCCTTGGTGCCTGGCTTGGTGGAGGAGAAGTAGTTAAAACATTAGGAAGCGGAATTGTGCCTAGCAGCACGTTTACGGTTCCTGTCGCATTAATTGTTTTAACTTCAGCAGCTTTAGCATTGTTTCTAGCTAATATCTTCGGCATCCCGCTATCTACGAGCGAAGTAGCGGTGGGGGCTGTGGTTGGTGCAGGGATTGTCTATCAATCTGTGTTTGCCAGTAAACTTGTATGGATCATGTTATTCTGGCTACTGACACCGTTTGTTGCTTTTATCATAGCCATCTCTGTTACATTTTTATTAAAAAACAAACATTTGAAAAAGTGGATGGAAGCACCGAAAGCAGTACCTTATCTTTCCATTCTGGTTGTCTTTATGGGCCTTTTCGAAGCCTTTTCAGCTGGAATGAATAATGTTGCAAATGCAGTTGGTCCGCTTGTCGGTGCCAAAATTCTTTCCACTGGAAACGGGATTTTCTGGGGCGGGTTATTCGTAGCCGGAGGAGCACTTATGCTCGGCCATCGAGTTCTTGAAACCAATGGGAAGAAAATTACTTCCCTTCGTCTTGAAGAGGGATGTGTGATTTCAGGAACAGGCGCGACAATCGTGACCATCGCATCTGTTTTCGGAATTCCGGTTCCATTGACACAAATTACCACGTCCTCCATTATTGGGATTGGCTATGCTAAAAACGGCAAATCTGTTTTGAAAAAAGATATCGTTGTACAACTTCTTACAGTTTGGATTGTATCACCTGTTTTATCCATGGTATTATCATATACATTAATCCAATTGATTATTGAACATAACTTTTACCCAATCATTGCAATGGCCGGTGTCTTGATTTCCGTCATAGGTATCATGTCATTAATGAAAAAGCAAAAATCAAGTATAACAGTGCACCAGGAGATTGCAAAAGAGTAAACCTGCTAGTTTCATAATTTTATTGATATATAATTTTTTAAAAAAGAAAGGACTTGATTAAAAGTGTCATTTTTACCAGCACCTCACGGAGGAAAACTAATCCAAGCATTCGATCCAACTTATGATTTAACAAACATTGAGAAAGAAATTGAAATTGATGCCATTGCCTTGAGTGATCTAGAGTTGATTGGTGTTGGACTATTCAGCCCGCTAACAGGGTTCCTTGGAAAGGCCGATTACGAAAATGTTGTTGCTAATATGCGTTTGGCTGACAATACGATCTGGTCCATCCCAGTTACATTGCCAGTTTCATACGAAATTGCTGCAACACTTAAAGCCGGAGAAGAAATCAAGTTAGTATTTCAAAACGAAGTTTATGGTGTCATAAAGGTATCTGAATGGTATGAGCCAGATTTAGATAAAGAAGCAATCGAAGTATACAAAACAGACGAAGTTGCTCACCCAGGCGTG
The DNA here is from genome assembly GCF_002860255.1 of Neobacillus cucumis. Taxonomy (GTDB): domain Bacteria; phylum Bacillota; class Bacilli; order Bacillales; family Cytobacillaceae; genus Neobacillus; species Neobacillus cucumis_A. The sequence goes on along the minus strand of NZ_PGVE01000028.1, from coordinate 68,370 downwards.
AAGCGTTTATATGAAAGAGGACCTGTTTATGTAGCAGGGGATATTGTTCTTGTGAAGAAATCAGAAAAAGGCGTTTTCGCTGATGTTTGGTATGAGCCAAAAGAAACACGTGCTATGTTTGAAGCAAAAGGCTGGAAAACAATCGTTGGTTTCCAAACTAGAAACCCAATTCACCGTGCACACGAGTACATCCAAAAAGCTGCCTTAGAAACGGTTGATGGATTATTCGTAAGCCCACTTGTAGGAGAAACAAAATCAGATGATATTTCAGCAGAAGTTCGTTTAAAAAGCTATCGTGTATTACTTGAAAATTACTATCCTGCTGAACGTGTACAGCTTGGAGTATATCCTGCGGCAATGCGTTATGCTGGTCCAAGAGAAGCGATCTTCCACGCCATTGCACGTAAAAACTTTGGCTGCACACACTTCATCGTTGGCCGCGACCATGCTGGTGTAGGCAATTACTACGGAACTTACGATGCACAGCACATTTTCAGTAATTTCGCTGAAGGCGAGCTTGGCATTAAACCAATGTTCTTTGAACACAGCTTCTATTGCAATAAATGCGAAGGTATGGCATCTGACAAAACTTGCCCGCATACTAAAGAAGATCGCGTAATCCTTTCTGGAACAAAAGTAAGAGAAATGCTTCGTGCTGGTGTTCTTCCTCCTGCAACTTTCAGCCGTAAAGAGGTTGTGGAAGTACTGATTGAAGGCATGAAGGAAGAAACTGCAACAGTTTAAGGAGGAAAATCAACAATGTCAAAAGCATCAAATATCACATGGCATGCTGCAACCGTCACTAAAGCAGACCGCCACTCACAAAATGGTCATGCCAGCTGCGTACTTTGGTTTACAGGTCTTTCTGGCTCTGGTAAATCAACTATTGCAAATGCTGTATCTGGTGAATTATACCGCCAGGGAATTAGTGAATATGTACTCGATGGCGATAATATCCGTCATGGTTTGAATAAGGACCTGGGATTTTCTGATTATGATCGGACAGAAAATATTCGCCGCATTGGGGAAGTAGCTAAACTATTTGTTGATAGTGGTACAATCGTAACCACTGCATTTATCTCTCCATTCCGTTCTGACCGCGATCAGGTTCGTGCTTTGTTTGAAGAAGGCGAGTTTATTGAAGTATTCATTGACTGTCCGCTTGAACAATGTGAAGCGCGTGATCCGAAGAAGCTTTATGAAAAAGCACGCCGCGGGGAAATTAAAGATTTTACAGGAATTGATTCACCATATGAAGCACCGGAGCGTCCAGAAGTGACGATTCGCTCTGACCAATTATCGGTGGAAGAGGCAGTACAGCAAATTCTTCAATACCTGCAAGAAAAGAATATTATCTAGTTTTTAGGAAAGGATGAACAGCCATGGTTGGCAAGGTTTATTTAGTGGGTGCGGGTCCTGGCGATCCAGATTTAATAACGGTCAAAGGATTACGATGCCTTAAGCAAGCCGATGTCATCCTCTATGATCGGCTCGTAAATCCGGAACTATTAAATTATGCAAAAGAGGGGGCGCAGCTGGTATACTGCGGCAAACTCCCCAACTACCATACCATGAAGCAGGAAACGATTAATCACTTTTTAGTGAAATACGCTAAAAAAGGATTTCAGGTTGTCCGCTTAAAAGGCGGGGATCCATTTGTATTTGGCCGCGGCGGCGAGGAAGCGGAGGAATGTGTGAAACATGATGTACCGTTTGAAGTGGTTCCCGGAATTACTTCTGGGATTGCCGCCAGCGCTTATGCAGGGATTCCGGTGACTCATCGCAATGTAAGCAAAAGTTTTGCTTTCATCACTGGCCATCAGGCAGGAGATGTGGCAGCGGATCATCAATGGTATCATTTGGCTAATGGGGTGGATACACTTTGTATCTATATGGGTGTATCCCATCTGCCAACCATCATTCAGCAGTTAATCGAAAACGGCAAATCACCTGACACTCCGATTGCCCTCGTTCATTGGGGAACGTTAAGTGATCAGCAGACGGTGGTAGGAACGCTTGAGAACATTGAAGACCGTGTAAAGGAAGCAGCGATTTCAAACCCAAGCATGATTGTGATTGGTGAGGTTGTGAAGCTTCATAATCGGTTAAACTGGTTTCAAGAAGAAATTGTTCCAAATCTCCCGGTTGTTCATGGGTAATGTGCTTGGAGGGTATGATGATGAAAGCCGTTTTATATATCGGTCATGGGACACGCTCGAAAAAAGGAGCAGACGAGGCAAGGGCCTTTGTTGCGAGAGTCAGTGAGCGGGTGGATGTACCCATACAGCAAATTAGTTTTCTAGAATTAACAGATCCATCGATTGAAGAAGGATTTAGGCAGTGCGTGGAAAGAGGTGCAACAGAAGTAACGGTTGTTCCCTTATTTCTATTGGCTGCCGGGCATATCAAACAAGATATTCCCCATGTTCTTGAATCGATTAAAGAGCAGTTTCCTCATGTTTCAATAAAAGTAAAGGATCCTTTCGGTGTTCAAGGAATGATTCTTGATGCAGTGGCTGAATTGGTTAGAGAAACCGCAGGCTCAGTCGGGATTCAGGATCAGGTTTTGATTGTCGGAAGGGGAAGCAGTGATCCGGATACTCTAGCTGATTTCGGTTTGATTACGGATGGTATAAAGGAACGGCTTGGGATAACCGGCGTTTCGGTATGCTATTTGGCAGCTGCAGAACCCCGATTACAAGAGGGGTTAACTACAGTGATGGAAAAAGCTGAGGGCAAGGTGATTGTGATTCCTTACTTATTATTCTCAGGACTCCTGATAGCAGAAGTAACTGCTGAAATTCGAAAGTGGGCGAAAATGGGCAGAGAGATCTATCATACAGGTATCTTGAGCAGCCATCGGGTGATTGAGGATATTGTGATGGAGCGGGCATTGGGAAGATAGTCCTTTTACGATCAAAAAAACAATTTTTAATAAAAATTCAGTATATTTTTAGAATAATAGTTGTCTGAAACAAAAAAAAGTGGCATCCTAGTTTATTAGAGAGAGTTTTCTCAGTAAAATAATTAATTTTTTATTCCATGTGAGGTGGTATTGTTGCAACTTCAGGTATTGAACAGCCCGTTTACACAGGAGCAAGTGGAGCTCCTTAACAGACTCCTGCCAACCTTGTCAGAAACACAAAAGGTTTGGCTTAGCGGCTATCTTGCTGGCTCCCAGCTAGGAACCGCAGCAGCCCAATTAACTCAGGTTCCAACTGAAAGCCCAAAAATCTCAAAAGAGGTAACCATCCTTTACGGCTCCCAAACAGGGAATTCTAAAGGTTTAGCGAAAAAATCAGCACAAGCACTAGAAGCGAACGGATACCAAGTAACTGTCAGTGCGATGAGTGATTTCAAACCTAACAATCTTAAGAAGCTTCAAAACCTTCTTATTATCGCGAGCACACACGGAGAAGGGGATCCGCCAGATAATGCGATAAGCTTCCATGAATTTCTATACAGTAAGAGGGCACCAAAATTAGAAGACTTACATTTTTCCGTTTTAGCCCTTGGAGACAGCTCCTACGAATTTTTCTGCCAGACAGGAAAAGACTTCGATGCTCGTCTTGAAGAACTTGGAGGAACACGTCTATATCCACGCTTTGACTGTGATGTGGATTTTGATGAACCAGCTGCTGAATGGCTTGAAGGAGTTCTTGCAAGCTTAGGTGATGCCGTTGGATCAACTCAAGCACCTTCTCAGACGGCAATAAACCCAGCACTCGAATCGGTTTACTCAAGAACAAATCCATTCAAAGCTGAAGTTTTAGAAAACATTAATCTTAACGGCAGAGGCTCGAATAAAGAAACACACCACCTTGAGATTTCACTTGAAGGTTCCGGTCTGACCTATGAGCCAGGAGATGCTCTCGGGATTTATCCAGACAACGACCCAGAGTTAGTGGACCTTTTAATTAAGGAATTAAACCTGAACCCTGATGAAAAAGTAAACGTGAAACAGGGCGATGTCCGTACTTTAAGAGATGCGCTTGTTTCCTATTATGAAATTAGCGTACTAACAAAACCATTTCTTCAAAAAGCGGCAGAGCTGACTGGAAATAAAGAGTTACAAGATCTTCTTGTTCCTGGTAAAGAAGAAGAAGTAAAAGGTTATATTCATGGACGCGATTTAATCGATTTAGTTCGCGACTATGCTCCATGGAACGTAACCGCACAGGAGTTTGTTTCGATTTTACGAAAAATCCCTGGTCGTCTTTACTCGATTGCTTCAAGCTTAGCGGCCAATCCTGATGAAGTTCATTTAACCATCGGTGCTGTTCGCTACGAAGCACATGGACGCAGCCGAAACGGAGTTTGTTCGACATTAGTAGCTGACCGTATCAACCCTGGGGATATTCTAAACGTATATGTACAGCAAAACGAAAACTTTAAATTGCCACAAAACACTGAAACACCTATCATTATGATTGGCCCTGGTACAGGGGTAGCTCCGTTCCGCTCATTCATGCAGGAACGTGAAGAAACGGGTGCAGAAGGGAAATCATGGTTGTTCTTCGGTGATCAGCATTTCGTAACAGACTTCCTTTACCAGGTTGAATGGCAAAAATGGCTGCAAAATGGAACATTAACGAAATTAGATGTTGCTTTTTCAAGAGACACCGATCAAAAGGTATATGTACAGCACCGTATGCTTGAAAACAGCCAAGAGTTATTCGAATGGCTTCAAGAAGGTGCCGCTGTATACATCTGTGGAGATGAGAAACATATGGCACATGATGTTCATCAAACACTCATCGACATCATTGAAAAAGAAGGCAGCATGAGCCGTGAGGAAGCAGAGGCTTATCTTGCTAACATGCAGCAGCAAAAACGTTACCAGCGAGATGTATACTGATTTTAAGGGGAAGGAGTTTTTATTCAACATGGTTAATCAAATTTTAAAAGCACCAGATGGACCACCAAGTGATGTTGAGGATATAAAAGTACGAAGCAACTATCTGCGCGGAACCTTGAAAGAAGTTATGCAGGATCGAATCAGCGCCGGTATTCCAGACGACGATAACCGTCTAATGAAACACCATGGCAGCTACTTACAGGACGACCGTGACCTTCGCAACGAGCGTGCAAAACAAAAGCTTGAACCAGCCTATCAATTTATGCTGCGTGTACGACTCCCAGGAGGAGTGGCAGCCCCGAACCAGTGGCTTGTGATGGATGAACTTGCTGACAAATATGGTAACGGCACCTTAAAGCTGACCACCCGCGAGACATGGCAAATGCACGGAATTCTAAAATGGAATATGAAAAGTACCATTCAAGAAATTAATGCGGCACTTATGGATACCATTGCAGCCTGCGGAGATGTAAACCGTAACGTAATGTGTGCATCGAATCCATATCAATCTGAGATTCATGCTGAAGTGTATGAATGGTCTAAAAAATTAAGTGAGGATCTACTTCCGAAAACAAGAGCGTATTATGAAGTATGGCTCGATGAAGAAAAAGTAGCCGGCACTCCTGAATTTGAGGAAGTAGAACCAATGTATGGTCCAACCTATTTGCCGCGTAAGTTCAAAATTGGTATCGCTGTACCGCCATCCAATGATATTGATGTCTTTTCACAAGACCTGGCTTTCATTGCAATTGTGGAAGATGGCAAACTAATCGGCTTTAACGTAGGGATTGGCGGCGGTATGGGTATGTCACACGGTGATACCGCAACCTACCCGCAGCTGGCAAAAGTGATCGGCTTCGTTAAACCGCACCAACTTTATGAAGTGGCTGAAAAAACCATTACGATTCAACGCGATTACGGAAATCGTTCTGTTCGTAAAAATGCCCGCTTTAAGTACACAGTTGACAGACTTGGGCTTGAAAATGTCAAGGCGGAGCTTGAAAGCCGTTTAGGCTGGAGTCTGGATGAAGCGAAACCATTTAAATTCGACCATAATGGCGACCGCTATGGATGGGTTAAAGGGGTTCAAGGAAAATGGAACTTTACCTTATTCATCGAAAATGGCCGCGTGGCGGATTACGATGATTATAAATTAAAAACTGGCTTGCGCGAAATTGCCAAAGTTCATTCTGGTGATTTCCACTTAACCGGTAATCAAAACGTCATTATTGCCAACGTTTCAAGCCAGAAAAAGAAGAAAATCAATGAATTAATTGAAAAATACGGATTAACGGATGGAAAGCATTACTCTGCGCTTCGCCGCAATTCTATGGCATGTGTCGCACTTCCAACTTGTGGATTAGCGATGGCAGAAGCTGAGCGTTATCTACCATCTTTGATTACAAAAATTGATGAGATTGTTGATGAGGCAGGCATACGTGACGAAGATATTACCATTCGTATGACTGGCTGTCCAAATGGTTGTGCAAGACACGCCCTTGGTGAAATCGGCTTTATCGGTAAAGCGGTAGGTAAATACAATATGTATCTTGGGGCAGCACATGACGGCAGCCGTTTAAGCAAAATGTATCGTGAAAATATCGGTGAAGAAGAAATTCTTAAGGAATTACGTGTCATTCTTCCACGCTATGCGAAAGAAAGACAGGAAGGCGAGCACTTCGGTGATTTCGTTATCCGTGCGGGAATCGTTCAAGCAACAACTGACGGTACAAATTTCCACGAATAGACCTATTTCAAAGGAGAGGCAGGAATTCTGTCTCTCTTTTTTTTGTTTAAGAACCTAAAAATTTATGAAAAAAGGATGAAAAAGCTGTACAGAAGATTAAAAAAGATGTAAAAATGGATTGATTACGAAAGTTACAGGAAAAATATATTTACATGAGTGGTTCTATTTATAGGGGGAAAGAAGGTTGAAAAAAAGAGTAAAAATGAAGATCGGATTCATTTCATTGCTGGTCATCCTAACGGGTCTGTCCGCTTGTATTATTTATAACAAATCAGTAGCTACACCAAAGCCTGCCATGGCACAGCAAGCACCAAAACCTGTTACTATCTATCTTGCTGGGGATTCAACTGTATCCGATTATCCAAGTTCACTATTTCCGCGTTCAGGGTGGGGCCAAGTGTTACCAACCATGCTTGACCAACAAGTCACAATCCGGAATTTTGCAAAACGAGGAAGAAGTTCGAAAAGCTTTATCAATGAAGGGAGATTAAACTGGATTTTAAACAGTATTCAAAAGGGAGATTATCTGTTTATTCAATTTGGCCACAATGATGAAAAAGTGAAATATCCGAATCTCCACACAAATCCAAACACAACCTATAAGAGTTATTTGAAACATTATATTGATGGAGCAAGGAAAAAAGGGGCTATTCCGATTCTAGTCACACCAGTTCAAAGGATGAGCTTTTCAAGTGATGGCAGGGCATTGAATACTCACGGACGTTATCCAGCAGCCATGAAGGCCCTTGCTAAAGAAGAAAATGTCCCTGTGATTGATTTAGCTTCTAAAAGTAGAAGACTATACCAACAGCTAGGTTCCGTTGATACTAAAAGATTATTTTTATGGCTAAAAGCAGGAAAATATCCAAACTACCCGCAAGGAGTTAAGGACCCAACTCATTTTCAGGAATATGGGGCAGAGCAAATCGCTAAATTGGTCATTGAGGGGATAGAGGAGCTGCATTTACCCTTAGAAAATCATATTCTTGCTAAATATCGTTAAGTAATGAAAGAAAGACTGCTTCTTTTCTTTAAAAGCAGTCTTTCTTTTAATGTTTTGGTTTTAGAAATATCATCTTATCGGCGATTTTCGATTAAACTCACAATAATTCTACCTCGTCCCTGACCCTTTAAGAGAGTGGGAAGTATCTCAGGCAGCTGCTCAAGCGTTACTTCTTCTTGGATAAGTTCCTCGAGGTTAGCCGGTTTAAAATCGCCTGCAAGACGATCCCATATTTTTAATCTTGCCTCCATTGGACAATAAACAGAGTCGATCCCAAGCAAGTTTACGCCTCTAAGAATAAAAGGAAACACCGAGGCAGGCAGTTTTGTCCCAGCCGTTAATCCGCTTGCAGCAACCGAACCGCCGTATTGAATTTGACTCAATAACGAAGCAAGCGGCTCCCCACCAACAGGATCGACTGCAGCAAACCAATTTTGCTTGCCTAAAGCTCTAATTTTTCCATCATACACTTCCTCACGGGAGATAACTGCCGTTGCACCAAGCTTTTTCAAATACTCATGCTCGGATTCTTTGCCTGTACTAGCTTCCACTTGGTAGCCAAGATTAGCGAGAATGGAAACGGCAAAGCTGCCAACACCCCCAGTTGCCCCGGTAACAAGTACCTTACCTTTATCTGGCGAAACATGATTTTCTTCTAAGCGTTGAACAGAAAGGGCAGCTGTAAATCCGGCTGTACCAATTACCATTGCTTCTTTTAGCGTCAAACCGCTTGGCAGCGGGACGATCCACTTCGCAGGAATACGGGCATATTCACTGTATCCGCCAAAATGGGAGACCCCGATATCATAACTAGTGGCAATCACCTCATCTCCTTCTTGGAATCGACTGTCACTGGATGAGACGACAACACCTGCTAAATCAATTCCAGGTACAAATGGATAACGAGTAACAATGTTACCATTTGGAATGCTTGCCAAACTATCTTTATAGTTCACACTGGAGTAGTGAACTCGAATTAAGACATCTCCTTCTGGCAGATCGGCTAAGGTTAGTTTTTGTATCTCGACAGAAAAGTTCTCGTCCTGCTTATCAACAATCAGGGCACGAAACGTTTGCGGCATAATTATTAACTCCTTTGCTTGTACAAAAATAAAATCACTTACATCATATAATAATAATATCATTTTATCTTTATATAGAATGCGCTATTTGTGAAAATACGAGGAATTTCATAGGTCAGAATGTTCACTAGATAAATTTCGTGTACCTTAGGATGAACTTTTAATTAAATAATCTGCCATTAGATTAAATTTATATTAATAATCAAATATCCTGAATAGTACTTCTGGTTTATTTGGCTTATTTAGAATATAATTAACCTATAATCTTTTTATTGTATTCGGTCGGGGGGGTAACTTATGAGCATAAAACATAAAAAGTATAATTTCTTTCAACGTCTAGGACGTGCTTTTAAGTTAAACTTTTTAAAACTTCTCCGTTCTCCAGGAGGGGCGAAAAAGGTTTCATTAGGATTTGCAATAGGATTCGGGCTAGAAATGTTAGTCATTTCGTCTGCGTCCCTAATATATATACTATTTGTACCGATCGTCCGTTTAGCTAAAGGCTCATTGCCAGCTTCCATCATCGGAAATGTAATTGGAAAACTTACCTTGCTTCCGGTAATTTTACTGCCTTTTGCCAGAAAATTAGGGAAACTTATTTTTCCAATGAAGGTAAAAATGGGGCACAATGGTTCCTTTTCATTCGAAAGACTTATACATGGTGATTTCCATAGCTTAGTAAGTCTGATCCATGGAGGGTTTCACGCTCTAATCGGGATGACGATTTTTGGAGTTATCCTAAGCGTAATTTCTTATTTTATTGTTCATTATTTTTATGAAAAAGAACGAGTGAATCGATTAAAAAGAAGACGAACTAAAAGTGAAATCCGCATCAAAAGAATAAATAAAAATTTTATTTGACCGTGTAAACGTTCGCACAAAAAAAACGAAGGAGTCGCACTCCTTCGTTTTTTTATACTGCACTTTTACGAAATTGATGTTTAAATTGATAAATCATCTGCTCAGATATAGCAGTGTAGCCTGCTAAATTTGGATGAACACCATCGGCTGACAGGTTTTGTAAATGCTCGCCATTAATTACTTTTGTTGTTTCAATGACGATGGAAGAGGGCAGTTTATTAGCCACTTCATAGATATGAACATTCCATTTTGGCAAAAGTTTATCGGCTAAGGAATACATTTTGTTATCAGGAGATAACGGATTGTATAATTCCAACAAAACAACCGTAGCATGTGGATTTAATTTTGTGACTCGCGATGTAATATCGGTTAAATTTTTCGTATAGGTGGTTTGAAGTTGATCATAGGTCTCAAATACGGATTGCAGGTCTAGCCCTTTTGCAGCTTTTAGAATATCATTTCCTCCAACATTAATGGTAATAATATCTGCCTGCTTAATAGACTCATCAAATTTACCAGCTTGAACTAACTGGTTCAATTCGCCACTAGTGATTCCATTGATCCCTTGATTGTTAAACTCAATCTTTTTTGCAGCTTGTTCTCCAAGCATATTAGAAAATTGGGTAACCATGTTTTCTGTCTGTCCGGCACCAACGCCGCGAATAATGGAATCTCCCAAGGCTAAATGATGCAAGGTATCAGCTTTTGAGTTTTTAAAATATGATAGATAAGAAACTTTATGTTCAGTTGCTGTTTGGCTTGCTTTGACAGTGTGTTTTTTCAACTGGTAAAGCTGGTAATGAGGATAATAAATCCATAGGGCAGTACCAATTCCAATCAGTAATACCAAACAAACCAAGTATTTAATAATTTTCATATATTTCACTCCCTGATATTTCATTATAACAAGGAAAACAACAGAAATATGTAGGAGCTGATTTCCAACAAATTGGGCATTAAATTCTTATGACCCGTCCGTTAAAAGTTTCCTTCCAATAGCCTTGTTTCATATCGGCAATCGCCACCCCTGTCGAGGATTGGGAACCGATGAATTTCCCGTTTCCAATATAGATCCCAACATGACCATCTTTTTTATAGGTGTCAAAGAACACGAGATCGCCCGGCTGCATATTAGCAGAAGAAATCTCGCGGCCCTCACGCTTGATTGAATCCGTATTCTGACCAATGTTTATCCCGGCTTGAGCAAACGCCCAATGAACGAAACCAGAGCAATCAAATCGACCATTGGCAATATCATAAGCGGTTCGGCCGCCTCCAAACACATAAACAGATTTTCCAATATATTTCTTCCCTGCATTTGTGACCGTATGTATATAACCATTTTTTGATTTTACAGGAACCGTTATGTTTGGTTGAGAATCTTGAGGAACTTCACGTTCAGCCTGCATTGCGATTTGTTTATATTCAGCTTGCTGTTTTTCCAAGTATGTTTTTCTTTTTTTTAGATTATCTTTTAATTGGGCTAGTACTGTCAACTTATTGTTTAAACTTTCTTTTTTATAGACAAACTTCCGTTGCTCATTTTCTTGTTGTTTGATCAATTCCTGATCAGCATCAGCAATCGCTGCAACTGCCCCAACCCGGTTGAAAAAATCACTCAAACTTGTTGAACCAAGCAAAACTTCAAGATAGGCAATATGTTGATCACTGCGCTGATAGGCAAGGGCCCGTTGTTTTAATATTGTTGTTCGCTTTTCTAAATTACCCTTTATTATATCAATGTCTTTTTCAAGCTTTTCAATTTCAACCTGCAGCTTTTTTTGGTTTTGGTCGGCCTCTTGAATGGCCGCTGTATTCTCTTCGATATCCTTCGAAACTTGAATGAATTTATTATTTAAATTGGATGAAGGTACGGAAGGAGGAAGGGAAGGTTTATTATGTAAGTCACCTAAGACTTCTGCATGAACAATAGGTTTAGAGAAATCAACCCCGGCAGTTGAAAGGAAGATCGATATTCCCCAAAGTATGAGAACCTTTTTGATCACAATCACACCACTACTTTCTTTAAAAATTGATTTACTATGATTATCTAAAATATCCTTAAATCTTGCTGTTGATTGTAGCAAATCATTTTATCAGGTGTGTTATGAGAGTATTACAGTTTAATATCAGAAGAAAAGGGGAATGAAATAGAAATGGAGGGTGTCTGTCTTATAAGATAAATATCCTCCATTTGACAACTACATAATTGATTCGCCTATTAATAGAACCTTTAATTTTTCCTTTGGAAGCTGGTGACTTTCCCAAGCTCGGTATAAACGTTCAAGAGCTTCGGGTCCCGTGTCGTCTGCTAAACGATAGGCTCCGTAATGCATGGGAACAAATGTTTTTGCCTTTAACTCGATGAAGGCTTTGACACTGTCTTCAGGAGAAATGTGGGAAACAGCCATAAACCATTCCGGTTCATAGGCCCCAATCGGCATAAATACGGTATCAATTTCAAATCGTTCAGAGATTTGTTTAAAACCGTTAAAGTAGCCAGTATCACCCACAAAATATAAGCTTTCTTTTCCTGTTTGAAAAATATACCCACCCCAATGTGATGTATTCATATCGGTAAGGGTCCGCCTAGTCCAATGCTGAGCGGGGACGAAATGAATGTTAATTCCATTGTGTTTGGCATTTTCCCACCAGTTTAGTTCTGTTACTTTTTGATAACCCTTTTTTGAAAAGAGGTCTTTTAATCCAGCTGGTACATAATAATGGGGATTGCCTTTTAATTTTTTTAATGTTGGAAAATCCAAATGATCATAGTGACCGTGCGAAATGACGACAAGATCAATCTCTGGCAGATCTTCTAAAGCTATGCCAGGCTCGGTTAATCTTTTCTGAAAGCCCATCCGTTTTGCCCAGACTGGGTCTGTTAAAATATTTACTCCATTTAACTGGATTAAAAAGGTGGAATGGCCAATCCAGGTATAAGAGGTCTGGCTCCTGTTTTTATGAATTTCCTTTATCTTTTTTACAGGTGACTGTTCAATATTTATTGTTAAATCCTTCACCTTGGATTTTCGTTCTTTTTGCCATTTTCTCATGTCTTTAAAGCTTTTATTGTTTTCTACACCTTCTAAATTTGAGTACTTTTTCATGATCATCACCTTAGTCTCTTGGGAAGTCTTTATATAAATCGAGTATAGCAATTATTTTTTAACCCATCAAAAATTAGCAATTTTGACAAACAGATTAAATATAGTGAAAAAATAATTGTCCATATTATTAAATGGTTGCGTTCATTAAAATAACGTTAAAATTGAATCGACAGTGCCGGTTCGACAATATTCTAAAATAGGACTATTTATAATGATAAACAGAAGGTCAAAAATTTAAGTCTATGAATGGAGGTTTCTAGGGTGAGTGAATTACTTAAGGAAGCTATCCAGGAGAAGAGGCAAATTTTGATGGATGAACTACTCAATTCAGGGGTGTACAAAATTAAAAATAGACATCTATATGAAATGACCCTGAGCGAGCTAGAAAAGGAATATTTTAATCTAGGCATGGCAAGCCCGCCAATCCAACATACTTATATGTAATACTTGAAATATCCAACATAAGAAAGAGAAGGAGCCGCCCCGTTAGGGCGGCTTCTTTGTTATTATCCAGTTTTCACATAAGGTCCAATTGGTCTCTTTTAAGAATCAAACGGAAAAGGGGGGTAAATAATATGTCTACATGTGAAAAAATTTAGAGTATGGGGAGAAAACATTTAATGGAGACAAAACAAAAAGGACTGTCGGCAGGGCAGTTAACGATGATGGCCTTAGGAAGTGTCATTGGAGGTTCCTTTTTTCTAGGATCATCCGTTGCCATTCATGCAGCAGGGCCGTCTATTTTATTGTCCTATATTTTAGCAGGAGTCCTTGTTTATTTAATCCTATATGCACTCTCAGAAATGACGGTTGCCAATCCTACGGTGGGCTCTTTTAGTAATTTTGCTGCACGGGAACTAGGGCAAGGATTAGGATTTATTGTAGGGTGGCTGTATTGGACGGGTACCGTATTATCGATGTCGAGTGAGGCTACCGCCATAACTATTCTGCTTCGTCAATGGTTTCCACATCTATCAATCGCTATTTTCGGCAGTATACTCATTGTCGGGGTTACATTTGTTAATTTATTAGGTGCAGACAAATTTGGCAAAATTGTAAGCGGATTGTCCGGAGTAAAAATATTTGCAATAGTGTTTTTTATCCTTACAGCAATAGTGTTAATTGCAGGTCTGCTTCCTGGCGCGAGAGCGATTGGGGCAGGGGAGTTGGCTAGAGAGTCTTTAATGCCTGGCGGGGTAAAAGGAATTGCCGGAAGTATGTTACTTGTGGTTTTTGCTTATGCAGGTTTTGAAATCATTGGCCTGGCAGCTTCAGAAGCAAGAAATCCCCGTGAAACAATTCCAAAGGCGATTCGCTATACGGTGTTTTCCTTAGTTGGTTTGTATATTTTATATGCAACAGCCCTTCTACCATTAATACCGACAGCATCACTAAATGAAACCGTCAGTCCGATGGTAGTCTCACTTGATCGTTGGGGGATTGGTTGGGCTGGTTCTGCCCTTAATCTGGTGTTGATTTCGGCGAGCTTGTCTGCGATGCTTGCCGCGATTTTTGGGCTTGGGAGAATGATTCGTTCACTTGTAGATGAAGGACATGCACCACAGTTGTTGAAAGATACAAAAGATGTACCTTATCGTGGCATTCTTTTTTCTGGTCTTGCTATGCTTCTAGGCTTAGGCTTTGGCCTGTTGTTTCCGAGGGTTTATTTGGTTTTGATCAGCACCAGCGGTTTCACTTTGATTTTCACGTATGCAGTTATCATGGCAAGTCATATCCGTTTTCGAAAAAGAGCAGGTTGTCCTCCTGAAGGTATCTGCCAAGTGAAGGGCTTTCCGTATACTTCGTATATTGCATTCATTAGTTTGATTGTCGTACTTTTGAGTATGCCTTTAATTCCTGGACAAGGAACCGGTCTTGTGTCTGGGATTGTGATGACTGTAATTTTTGGTGCCATCTATTTTGTGTCGAGATCCCGGATTAATGCCAAAACCAGCTCTAGAAAAGGACAGGTAATACAAAAACCAGCCTTATTAACGGAATTCTCTGAAGAACTAACCTCAATTAAAGATGATAAGGAAGAAAAATAAAAAAGAGAGAACTCAGTGTTAATCTTATAGTTTCTTTTAACCACTTCGCCCATCATTGAATAATAATAAATGACTAGATCTGTTGGCATTGGGGGAGGAACGGTGGAGATTGAGTACCAATATCACTTCGGGTTACCGAGAACTGTGGTTTGGAAGTATATAAAAAATGATAAAGTCCTTAGGAATGCACTCCCGGGATGCAAGTCCTTTGCCCAGATTTCAACGGGGGTTTACTTGGCAGAAATCCAAATGAATATGGGACCCATTCAGGACCTATTTAAATTAGAGATTCAATTGGATGGGGAAAAGGAGCCATCGTCCTTTCGTCTTAAAATGAAAGGGAACGGCAATTTAGACAAATGAATGGCAGTGCCATACTTATGCTGAAAGAGAATCAAGGGGGCACTCAATTAAATTGCAAGGCAAAAGGGCAGGTATCAGGGGCAATCGGCTTAGCAGGAAAAAGGGTTCTAGATTCCGGAGCCGAAAAAGGGTTAGAGAACTTTTTCACGCAGCTTGAAAAGGAAATCAAGAGGAGGATTTACCAATTAAAGAAAAGAAGAACATGAAAGAGCGGTTGTGACCGCTCTTTTTGTGTGGAAATAGTGAACATTATTTATTCATATTTTTACTTTCCATTGGAAAAACTAACCTCTAAAGAAATATTGGAGGTACGTAGTAAGAATAAAAATAATCCAATGTTCGGGAGAGTGTTTAAATGGAAAAACAATCTGAACTTCGATTAACGGTAGCGGAAATGTCGAGTTTATGGGCTCAATACATCAATGATACAATTGCTATATGTGTCAATAGCCACTTCCTAATGAAAGCAACAGATCCAGAAGTACGCCCGATTATTGAATTTACCTTATCCATTGCAAAAGGAAATATAGAGATCCTTGAAAATGTATTTACCAATGAAAAATTCCCCATTCCTATTGGATTTACAGATAAGGACGTTTTGCCGGGTGCCCCGAAGCTTTTTTCGGATACATTTGTACTCATGTACTTAAGACAAATGTCGATTTTAGCCATGGCCGCTAGCAGTGCGGCAATCGGATTTGGAACCCGTGAAGATGTCATTTCTTTTCATAAAAGGGTTTTAAATGGTGCAGTTAAACTACAGGATTTAACTCGGGAGTTAATGTTAAAGGAAGGTACATATGTAAGACCTCCGTTTATTTCGACGCCGGACAAAGTAGATTTTGTGGAGAAACAACAGTTCTTAACTGGGTTTTTTGGAAAAAAACGATCCTTGACCTCAGTTGAAATTAGTCATTTATTTATCAATATTCAAACTAACGCGATTGGAAAAGCTTTAATTACAGGTTTTGCGCAAATTGCCAGAAATGAAGAGGTTACCCAATACCTAAAAAGAGGGAAGCAAATTGCACAAAAACATATTGAAATCTTTAGTCAATTCCTTATCAAAGAAGACCTGCCAGCCCCAATGAGTTGGGATTCCGCTGTTCTGGATAGCACGGCTTCCATTTTTTCAGATAAATTAATGATGTTTCATACATCTGCCATGATTGCTGCAGGTATTGGAAATTACGGGATGGCGATTGCGGCAAGTCCGAGAAGAGATTTAGGAGCAAGGTATGCCTCGTTATTACCGGAAATATCACTGTATGCGGAAGATGGAGCTAATATAATGATTAAACATGGCTGGTTAGAGGAACCGCCGCAAGCAGATGACAGGGATCAGTTAATTGATAAATAGTTTGTGTCCAAAACGAAAAGAAGCCTTGCCACTCAAGCAGAGGCGGCAAGGCTTATTTTCGTCTCCATTATCGGAAGATGTTATTGACTGTGTTTGAAAAATCGTTCCAAAGGTTATTTCTGTTGAATCCTTTTCTGTTTAGATCATTTGAATAGTCGGTCATTTTACTGAAAAAATCACGATCGTATGAAATATAGACATTATTGACCGATTTATCGGCCGTTCGTACTTGTTTCGAAATTTTTCGGTCTAATGCAGAAGAAACATTGTGATAGTTTGCTCGGGTGCCGTCGTAGGTTCCTGTAGTACCGTCATTAGTACCAGTAAATGTATTGTTATTGTTGTACACATTTCCAGTTGTGCCATTCCCGCGAATTCCTACTGTACCACGAGTAGTTCCAACTCCCGGGTTTAAACCTGTTCCAGTGTTATCAATACCTGTAACACCAGTCGTACTTGGGTAATTGCCATTTAGGCCAGTTCCCGCACCAGGTGCGGTAATGTGGTTGTAACGTCCGTTTGTGCTAGTAATATTTGTTGTGCCTGTAGTTCCCATGTTTCGGTTCGTGGTTGTCCCAGTATTCGTTTGGTAGCGGCCATTTTTTAAGCGAACTGCCACATAGGCATCATTGTTTCGAATGATGACGTGTGCTAGGTCTACTTCTTGAAGTTTTTCAACAGCACGTCCGGCACGATTCGAATATCGTAAGTTATGATCATTAACTGTATTAACATTTAAACGATTGTCCACATCGTTTCTAACATTACGGACATCAAGACGGTTGTTCATGTCATTTCTCAGGGTGTTTTTTGTGGCAGTATCTCGATTATCAGCACAGCCAGTTAACCCAACAAGGGTAGAAGCTAACACGAAAGTGACTAAACCTTTTTTCAAGAACTTCACTCCCTAAAAATAATGTGGTACATATTTATCGTCACCCATTTAAGAGGAAGTATTCGAGGACGTGCAAAGGTAAATATTGAAATGGGAGGGGTCTATCAACAGGCTTCCTCTTTCACCAATATTGTTGGATTATGGTACGATTGAAAATGCAACGAAATTGGTAAAATAAAAACGGGGGAATTAACATGTACAGCTTTAAGAATGACTACAGTGAGGGCGCACATCCACAAATTTTAAAAGCATTAATGGAGTCCAATTTAGTTCAAGAGGATGGATACGGAGAGGACCAATATACACTAAAGGCAATAGAGCTGATTAAGGAGAAAGTGGGGCGGACTGACGTTGATGTTCACTTGTTAACAGGCGGGACGCAGACCAACTTGACAGCTATTTCTGCTTTCTTAAGACCGCATGAGGCAGCAATATCGGCAAGCACGGGACATATCCTTGGTCATGAAACAGGAGCAATCGAGGCAACAGGACATAAGGTACTTTCTGTTGACTGTAAAGATGGAAAGCTTACGCCAGATGGCGTGAAAGCTGTATTAGAGGGTCACCCTGATGAACATATGGTAAAACCTAAGCTAGTATACATATCTAATTCGACTGAAATTGGCTCCATTTATAAGAAAGAAGAGCTCAAAAAGTTAGGTGGATTTTGTCGTGAGAATAATCTAATTTTATATATGGACGGAGCAAGACTGGGGTCTGCACTCTGTTCTGATGAAAATGATCTTCAATTAAATGATTTGCCTGAATTGGTGGATGCTTTCTATATTGGCGGGACAAAGAATGGGGCTTTGTTAGGGGAGGCTTTGGTCATTTGTCGGGATTCTCTTAAGGCGGATTTCCGTTATCATATGAAGCAAAAAGGGGCAATGTTGGCGAAAGGGAGATTATTGGGAATCCAATTTTTTGAACTATTTAGGGACAATTTGTTTTTTGATTTGGCAGAGCACGCCAATAGAATGGCAGGAATGCTAAGGGAGGCACTGATACAAGCGAAGGTTCAATTCCTAACGCATTCTCCGTCAAATCAAATTTTTCCGATATTTCCTAATTCGTTGATTGCTGAACTGGAAAAGAAGTATTCATTTCATGTGTGGGAAAAGGTAGATGCAGACTACTCTTCCATTCGTTTGGTGACTTCGTGGGCAACGAAAGAGGAAGCGGTTGAAGGGTTTATTGAGGAATTGAAGAAGTGGATGTAATCTGATAGGGTTAATGCTGAAAAAATACCAGAGTACTCAACCATAGAGTGGACTCTGGTATTTTATTAAGTCTCTTTTCGTAAGCTTTGTTGCTTTTGGACTAAAAATCCTTCCAAGTATAATCAATCGATAGGATTCCAACTGGTTCTTCTCTATGCCCATGTTGTTTTGTTGCTAATTCCGGCTTGCGAAAACAGGCCATTCCTTTATAGTAGCCAAACATACTGCAGGGCTTCGGACGGGCGGAATAAATTCCGCACCGGTCTTTTTCCATATCATAAAAAATACAAGTCCCATGAAAGCGGAGTTGATTCTCTAATTGTTCACGCGTTTTTCGCGGCATCGCCTTGATTTTTTTCTTAATCTTTTTTAACTCTTGTTCTGTTATCGCAACTGGACCACAGCACAACCCCTTGCAGCCCTGACATGGTAAGTGCTCCATCTCTTTTCCACTTCACTTTCATTGTTGTACAATATGAAACTGTAAATCTATAAAAATGAATTTGTTTCCATACATTAGCATGATAACGGTTTCAGGTCAACAGAAAAGAACGAAATGCAAAAAACCATCATTTTAAATTGATGGTTTTTAATCCTTTTTTGAAATTAGCGTTTTCTCTTTTTAGCAGGATCGATAACCGCCGTTTTCCCTTTTGTCACTTTTTCTATAACAACTTGGACATGAAACTTATTTCCTTCCACATTAGTCACACTAGAAATCTTTCCTTTACGGCCTTTTATCTTTAATTCTTCACCAACGGAAGGCACGCGCTGCAGGAGCTGGCTTAACAAAAGGTTTTTGTTTTCAAAAAAATGAACAGCAAACATTTTGGTCTCACCTAATTTCATATAAATTGTTTAAGAAAAAAATCCTTAACTAAATATATGATTATGGTTAAATTAGAGACCATGTTACTAAAAAAATCATCATTTTAGTTTTTTCCTTTTCATTTGAATTTTGTATTATAGTGAATAAAAAGGGGGAATGAAGGATGAATACAAAACCTGAGCCGCCATATTATGCCGTGATATTCACTTCACAGCGTACAGAAGGAGACAGGGGATATGGAAAGATGGCTGAAAAAATGGAAGAACTGGCTTCCATGCAGCCGGGTTTTTTAGGAGTTGAAAGCTCGAGGGATAATCATTTGGGGATTACGGTTTCTTATTGGGATTCACTGGAATCCATTGAGAACTGGAAAAACAATACTGCGCATAAAATGGCGCAACAAAAAGGCCAAGAAGAATGGTATAAGAATTATTTTGTTAGAGTTTGTAAAGTGGAAAGAGCTTACTCTTTTGAAAAATGAACAAAAAGGTAACAAGAGGAACCCCTTGTTACCTTTTTGTTTTATGTTCATTAACATTGGCAAACCATTAAATGGTTTCCATCCGGGTCCTTAAAATTAAACCAATGGTTATGCTCAATCTTTGTGATTAATTCTACAGGCTTTTGCTTCATATACTCGTATGCTTCCTCTATATTGTTTGTGTTGAAATGAAAGGGAGGCGTATTAAAAATGGTTTCTTTTGAGTAAATCTTACTATCTAACACAATCCCTGTTCCATTCATCGGTAGCATATATAAGTGACCAAAAAGGATCTCTCCGTCGGTTGGAAATCCTAATAAATCACAGTACCAATTACGAGCTTCTTCGATATGACGAACGGGGATAAAAATCGTTCCTACTTGATTTAATATTGGGTTCATAGGTATGTTACCTCCTTATAAAATATATTAATACTTCTCTCAAATCCGCTGAATTCCTTCCTTTTCCAAAATCTATATTAGGATAATGACCCAGAAGCAAACTTTAACTATTTACAATCCTTTAAATCTTAGCTACTATTTCAATAGTCATATGAGAGAAGGTAGATTTGATGCATTTTGATTTAGACCCGGCATTATTAATTATTTTAGTTGTATTTGGTTTTTTAGCTGCATTTATTGATTCGGTTGTCGGCGGAGGCGGACTTATTGCTTTACCGGCATTGTTATTTACGGGATTGTCACCGGCTTCAGCGGTAGCGACAAATAAACTTGCCGGGACAATTGGCTCTTTAACGAGTACCATTATGTTCTATCGCTCAGGCAAGCTCGACATTAAATCTGTCTATAAGTTATTTCCTTTAACATTCATTGGCTCTATGATTGGAGCCTGGACTGTCCATTTGATGAATCCTGCAGTGTTAAAGCCTTTGATGCTTGTCATGCTCGCCGTTGTGGCGATTTATACGATTTTCAAAAAGGACTGGGGAAGTGTATCAACCAATAAAAAATTACCATTTCGTCATCTAACTATTTTAATGATTCTTATCTTTGCCATCGGATTTTATGATGGATTTATTGGTCCTGGAACAGGTTCGTTTTTAATATTTTCATTTTTAATGATCGGTTTTGATTTTTTAAAGGCAGCAGGGAATGCTAAGTTTTTAAACTTCGGAAGTAATATTGCGGCCCTGCTTATGTTTATCTTTTTAGGGCAGGTTAATTATGCCTATGGTATCCCCATGGGAATTGCTCAAGTAGTAGGAGCGGTCTGTGGCTCAAAGTTTGCTATTGCGAGGGGAAGTGCTTACGTCCGAGCATTGTTTATCGTTGTGACCTTTTTACTTCTGGCAAAAAATACGTACGATTACCTTCATTAAGGAGGGCTAAGGATGGAAAAAGAGCTCATAAAAATATTTGACTATGCGAGAAATGAATTGGGTGTGGCTGATCGAGAAGAGGTACATAAACAAGGCTATTGGCACGAGGTTTTCCACTGCTGGTTTCTTAGTAAAGATAATAATGACAATAACCTTATTTTACAGCTTAGAAGTGAACGTAAAAAGGAAAATCCCAGGCTCTATGATATTACAGCTGCAGGGCACTTATTAGCCAATGAAACCGTGCAAGACGGAGTTCGCGAAGTAAGTGAGGAATTAGGTATCAATGTAACTTTTGAAGAGTTACAGCCATTAGGAATCATTGATTATTGTTCTATCCAAGGTAGTTACATTGATAATGAAATCGCAAACGTATTTTTATATCAATGTCATGTGCCGATAGAAGAATTTATCCTCCAAAAAGAAGAAGTGGCAGGAATTGTCCAAGTGGATTTTAATTATTTTCGCGAACTGTGGACAGGATCTAAAGACGAAATTCGAGTAGTAGGATATGAAATAAAACAAGATGGTAGTAAAGAGCTGATTAATAAACTTGTAGGACGAAATCAATTTGTTCCGCATCCTGATGGTTACTATAAAACCATAATTCAAAAAATAGCAGAAAAAATCAACTAGAGACAGTTGGGAGTGTTGAAAATGAACACTCCCATTTTTATTTGTTAAAAGTTATCTGTAGCAGCTTGGTGATTAATCACCAAGCTTTTTTTGATTTATGTGTTTAATTCAACCATTTTCTTTGGTACCTTTATAATGATAGAAATTACTTATTTACAAATTTTTAACCTACGCTTATTCTGTAGTAGGTTTGGAAATGAATCTAGTATTGACAAAAGGTTTACAAATAAGTATATTAATTGTTTTGTAGAGAACATAATGAAAATTGTAACTTTAACTTATTAACAATGATGAACGAAGGTGTATTATGGAAAGAATGCGTAGAAGAAGACGAGTGCGATGGAAAAGGGTTTTTATGTTCTTTTTCATTTTGATGATCATTGGTGCAGGTGTTTATAGTGCTTATGAATATACACAAGGAGTTTTGCTAGGTAAGGCTGATAAACAAAATGGTGAGAAAAAAGCCTACGCTTTTAATGGAGAAGAGGTAAAATTCGGTAAAATTAATGTACTCCTTTTAGGTAGTGATTCTCGTGGCGAAGAGCATTCGCGAACAGATTCTATTATGATTGCCCACTATGATCAAAACACTCATCAAGCAAAGTTGATTTCGATTATGAGAGATTGTTATGTTGATATACCAGGACACGGAAAGCAAAAGTTAAATGCTGCTTATGCATATGGCGGGCCAGAACTTCTTAGAAAAACGATTAAGGAAAATTTTAATATCGATGTTAATTACTATGCAGTTGTTGATTTTAAAGGGTTTTCCAAAATTGTAGATATTATTGCCCCTGATGGTATTAAAGTAGATGTACAACATGAAATGTCCTCTGGAATTGCTATGACGATCGAGCCAGGAAAACAAACATTACATGGTGATAAGTTATTGGGATATGTACGTTTTAGACACGATAACCTAAGTGATTTTGGACGAGTTCAAAGGCAGCAGGAAGTCATTGGAAAATTAAAGGATGAAGCCTTAAGTGTCGGTACTTTAGTCAAGCTTCCTAAAATAATGGGTGTCGTCGGTTCATATGTGGATACCAATTTAGATAAAGAAACCATGTTCTCCTTGGGAAAAGATTTGCTTACAAAAAAATCTGGTGACATACAAACGATGCGTGTTCCAATTGATGGTTCCTTTAGGAATGAGGAATTTAACGATGTAGGAGCGGTTCTTAGAATTAACCTAGATGAAAATCAATCCGCAATCAGTGAATTTTTAGCATCATAATAAAATAATTCCTGTTAGAAGTTAATTTAAAAAGAGTTTCCACAAAGGGTTGCTAAAAGCAGCTCTTTTTTTTTGTCATTAAAAAATTGCAAAATGTTCTAAAAAATTCACAAAACTAGCAGGAGTTTGGTAAAATTAATATGAATCGTTTTCAATGTAAAATTACTTACCTGGATAAAGAATTAGTTTGAAAGGTTTTACAGCAGGTATTAGATAACTTATAATTATCAGATAATAGTAGATATTTTAGTCTATTAATAATTATAATAGTATATGAATAGTTATAAAGGATACAGAAAAGGTGTGTTTCTAGGTGGCGCATTTCTTTTTGTAACAGAGCTAAGTAGGAGCATGTACTCTTTTTTGCAAATATAGGGGATGAGGAAGGGTAAAATGAGCAACTTACAGAATCAAACAGACGTTATCTTAATTGGCGCCGGTGTCATGAGTGCAACTTTGGGGGCATTACTGAAAGAATTAGCACCGGAATGGGAAATCAAAGTATTTGAGAAACTTGCATATGCAGGAGAAGAAAGCTCTAATGAATGGAATAATGCGGGGACGGGCCATTCAGCACTGTGTGAGCTAAACTATACATCCGAAAAAGCTGACGGATCTATAGATATTAGCAAAGCAATAAAAATTAATGAACAGTTTCAGCTGTCAAGACAGTTTTGGTCTTATCTAGTAGACAGTAATCTGATAAGTAATCCGCATGATTTTATCATGCCTATACCTCATATGAGTTTAGTTCAAGGGGAAAAAAATGTAACGTTTTTGAAAAAACGTTTTGAAGCACTGTCAAACAATCCTTTGTTTCAAGGAATGGAATATTCAGATGACCCTGAAAAGCTAAAGGAATGGATTCCGCTAATCATGGAAGGCCGTACAATAAATGAATCGATAGCAGCAACAAAAATTGATTCTGGAACAGATGTTAACTTTGGTGCATTAACACGTATGTTGTTTGATCACTTATCGAATCAAAATGTAGAGATTAAATATAAACATAGTGTTAAGGATATTAAACGTACGAATGACGGCTTGTGGGAATTAAAAATTCATGATATTGAAAACGGCAGAATGGAATACCATACTGCAAAATTCGTCTTTATCGGAGGTGGGGGAGGAAGTCTGCCTTTACTTCAAAAGACTGGTATTCCAGAGTCAAAACATATTGGAGGATTCCCGGTAAGCGGACTATTTTTGGTCTGTAACAATCCAGAGGTGGCAGCACAGCATCATGCCAAAGTATACGGTAAAGCTAAGGTAGGGGCTCCTCCAATGTCTGTTCCGCATCTTGATACAAGATTTATCGACAACAAAAAGTCCTTACTATTTGGTCCATTTGCTGGTTTCTCACCTAAATTCTTAAAAACTGGATCAAATCTTGATTTAATAAGTTCAGTAAAGCCCAATAATCTCTTAACTATGCTTGCAGCAGGTGTAAAAGAGTTATCTCTGACAAAATATCTGATCCAGCAAGTATTGTTATCGAATGAAAAGCGCATGGAGGAACTGCGCGAGTTTATTCCGAACGCGAAAAGCGAGGATTGGGATATTGTGGTAGCAGGTCAACGTGTACAAGTTATCAAAGATACAGAGACAGGCGGTAAAGGAACGCTTCAATTTGGTACGGAAGTGGTCAGTGCTTCTGATGGATCGATAGCTGCTTTGCTAGGTGCTTCTCCTGGTGCTTCTACGGCAGTTCATGTGATGCTTGAGGTATTAGAAAAATGTTTCCCACAACATATGAAAGAGTGGGAACCGAAAATTATAGAAATGATTCCTTCTTATGGCGTTTCACTAGTAGATAACCCAGAGTTTTTCCAAGAAATCCAGAATAAAACAGCACAGACACTTGGTCTAAGCGAAAAGGGACATGTCCAGTCAACAACGCAGACAGATGGTTTAAGTGTAAAAGAACTTGTCCATAGTTAATTCTTTGAAAGTAGAAACATATTCGTTGTATAGAAGAAAACCCGATCTTCCTACGAAGGAAGATCGGGTTTCTTATTTATAGCCTTTAAATAGATTTTTTTAGATGCAGGGGATGAGGATGTATATGTTTATGTTTATGTTTATGAACTCGATTCATCATGATGATGATTGTTAAAACTGGAATCTTCAATGTCATGACCATCATGACAATTACAGTGTTCATGGTCTTGATGACAACATTGTGTGAATGAATCATCCGGACACACCCCTGGAATAGGAGTACAAGGGTTAAAATTAGGATTATGGAGATTTTCGAATGGTCTCATCATCTCGTGATCTTCGTGTTCAAGAATGTGGCAGTGCCACGGATAGATTCCTGTAAATGGTCCAAAACGTGCAATGATACGGGTTACTTCACCAGGGTTGGCACGAACAGTATCTTTCCAGCCACTCTCACTTGGATCAAGAGGAAGTGGTTGCCCGATGTAAGGATTACCCGTAGGATTACCGGAGAACTTTGCTCGACTCAAAATTTGAAAAGTAACAAGATGCAAGTGAATAGGGTGAGTGTCCAAGGTGGTATTGTAAAGCTCCCAAATCTCTATAGTTCCATTCTGTGGGGTTTCTGTTATAGGCGGTTTATCCCAATCCATATTGTTTAATAAAAGCTTTAAACGGCCAAATTCATCCTTCGTTTCAACCAAGGTGTTTTTCCGGACGAAAACAGCATCTTTAGGATCAAGTCGCTCCAAGCAGCTCAGCTTTGCGGGAATTTTACTTTTATCCGGTTTAGATAGTTTTGATTTAACACGAAATTGCATAATCTGTGTAAGGTCAAAATCAGGTGCATCACCGTTAGGGAATGGCGCACGAGCGTCGTTTGTTAAGATAATATTTTTCCCTTTATGATTTGAAAAATCTACAATTACATCGACTCGTTCTGCTGGTGCCAAGAGGATCTGTGATACAGGATCTGATGGTTTTTCCAGCAGTCCTCCTTCTGTGCCAATGATGATAAATTTTAAATCAGGTTCAGTAGTATTTAGCCTTATATTGTAAAAGCGGGCATTGGAGCCATTCAGAATCCTGAAACGGTATTTTCGTGGTTCAACCTCTAGGTAGGGCCATACTTTACCATTGACTAAGATTGTGTCGCCAAAAAACTCTGGGACTACAGATGGATTTGGTAATTTGGGTGCTGGCGGCGGATCTTGAGGTGGCTGGGATGGATAGAACAGTTCACCAAACTGATTACTATTAGGATCGAGATAGAACGAACGATCCTGGATAACTAATGGAACTTCAAATTTTCCGCTGGGAAGGTCTAATTTTTCCTCTTCTTTATCTCTAAGAATATAAAAGCCTGCAAGACCTGCATACACGTTCAAACGAGTGATTCCAAGGGCATGATCATGATACCATAGCGTTGCAGGACGTTGACAATTAGGATAATAATAAACTTCATGCACGAATTTCGGTCCGACATTTTTAAAATCACGTGTAAACCAAGCCTCTGGATATCCGTCATTTTCTGGTCTAACCCGACCTTCATGTAAATGTACGACCGTTCTAACAGAAGGTTTATCGGGTTCTGCACCATGTAGTGTTCGATCCACTGGCAGCAGATGTTCAAATGGCAATTTATTTTCCCATTTTACTAAAATCGGTTGATTTCTTCGTACTTCAAATGTAGGACCAGGATACATCCCGTTATAACCCCAAATAGTAGTGGGCGGTAAATCACGATGCAACTGTTGCTTTACTTGTTTCATGGTTACTTCGTAGTAGGGGATATCTGCAGATTTAGTACTGGGTTTCAAGACGGGTGGTAAGGGTAATGCATCTACAAACTTCTTTAATGACATCTACCTGCCTCCTTAAAAACTTGAGCATAACTACCTTTTTATATTTAGTTCTTCAGGGGGGAAGTTATGACAATAAACAGTACTTCTTTGGTGGGTGAAAAAGAGTGTAATTAGAAAAATAGACAAAATTTTGGGCTTGAAATGATTCAATAATTATGGTTACATTATTTTGTAAAACATGCTTATAAAATGAAGGAGCAAGGAAAAAATGAAGTTTCCCAAAAATATAATACTAGATTCTGTTGCCGAACGTAGAAACCACCAAAGTTATGGACTTGAATTTGTTCAGGAACTTGGACATGATGATGCTGGATATTCCGAGATGTTAGTTATTATCTTTAAGTACAAAGATAAATATTATAGTGTGGATATTCAACATGTAAATGGAGAAAACAATTATGACCATTGGGAAGATGAAATTGAATGTCCAGAGGTAATTAAGAAAGAGGCTGTTCAATATTATTGGGAAGAAGTTAGATAGAAAGATAAATAAATAATTAAAGGTGTTTTCTCAGATTCATTTCTTGTATTGATATCTGTTGGAATCATATAGGTAAAGCCTATCGTCTGACGAAACGATAGGCTTTTTTATATAACTAGATTTTGTTTATTAAATGAAGTATTTACATTTGAGAGTATCGGATGTTATGACTCTTTTTTTTCTTTAAAAGATTTTATACACGAAATACAGAGCCAAATGGATAAAACGAAAGAAAGCATTCCCGCAAAATTCGTGCTAATCCGATGGTTTTGGTCTATAAATATTGCATATGTACCGAATATGAGACCTAAACAAATTAATATAAGGTCAAAAATAGGAATCTTCATTTTTATTTCTCCTTACCTCTACTAAAAAACAAATTGAAAAAATTATCATTTTATTAAGGGGTGTAAAAAATGTTTACATACACCATGATTTATTATACATGGAAGCTATGAAAAAGTTCAAAGAATAAACTAGAATTAGTACTTAGTATCCAGGGAACTGAATATCTTTTTACGTAGATATGACTAATTTATTAAGGGGAGATTGGATGGAGAATTTTGATGTGATTATCATTGGCAGCGGCCATAATGCTTTAATAGCAGCTGCCTATTTGACACGCGCTGGACGCAGTGTACTCGTCCTAGAAAAAAATGATCGCCCAGGGGGTTTTCTTCGTACGGAGGAATTGACTCTTCCTGGATTTAAACATGATGTCTATGCGGCGGCACATCCACTCTTTACGACCGGGCCAGCTTACGCTGATCTAAGAAAGGACTTAGAAAAGCGGGGGTTAAAATATTTAAATACAGATTTGCCAACTGGGATTTCAATGGAAGATGGCCGGACAGCTGTTCTTCCGACTGCTTTTGATGCGCTTATGGAGGAAGTAGAGAGATTGGCTCCTGGTGATGGGGCAGCTTTAGCCAGTATGTTTGAGCAATTGAATCCATATGTTAATGATGTTTTTGGATTATTTAATATGGATCTTTCCAGTCCAGAAGCTGCTCCTATTATTAATCGCCTGCTTCATGTTGAGGGAGGAGCTGGTTATTCATCCTTTGCAGCATCACTAATGACAACGGCACGTAACACAGTTAGTGCACTCAAGTCACCAGTAACGCGGGCGATGCTTGCTTCCTGGGTGACCCATCTAGGGCGAACACCGGATGAGGTGGGCAGCGGTATTTGGGTGCCGCTGACAACAATGGCACTGATGGGCGGCGGGATGCCTACACCGGAGGGCGGAAGTGAAAAATTGGTTCAAGCCTTGGTACGATTAATTAAAGATCAAGGAGGAGAGATTCTAACCCATTCGCACGTTGATCGCATTATAGTAGAAAACGGTAAAGCCGTGGGCGTTCGGACAGACACAGGGAGAAAATTTCTTGCGAAACAGGCAGTGGTGGCCTCAACAACACCGGATCAGCTTTATCTCTCCCTTTTAAAGGATACGGAGATTTCGCCGCCACTCCGGACACAAGCTAAACAGTTTCGTTATGGCCGCGGCTGTGTGCAGATTCATTTAGCTCTTAGTGAACCGCCAGAGTGGCTGGATGAACGGTTTCATCGAGTCGGGCAGCCTCATCTGACGGACGGATTGGATGGATTTACGTTGGCCATCGCTCAAGGAATGGCGGATCTGCTTCCTGCTAAACCAACATTCACTGTTGACTGTTCAACAAACTTGGACCCATCGCGTGCACCAGAAGGAAAGGCCATCATGAGAGTTCAGGTGTTAGAAGTCCCAATCCGTCCACGAGGGGATGCCGCCAGCCAAATTGATGTAAGAGATGGAAGTTGGACGCGTGATTTAACAGAGAGGTTTACAGAACGGGTATTAGGTGTGGTTAGCAAACATATCGCGAATATTCCAAGTGCGGTAATTGGTAAATACGTTGTCACTCCTGACACGATCGCAAGGTTTAACCCGAACTCAGGACCAGGGGACCCATATGGCGGTGCACATGATTTGGCGCAAAGCTATTTGTTTAGACCATTGCCAGGTCAGCCTGGACACCAGACGGCGATTCCAAATGTTTATATGCTTGGTGCGGCTACTTGGCCAGGCCATGGAGTAAATGGAGGGTCTGGATATATAGTCGCGCAGAAGCTTTTGGCACAATAATAAAATAACTAAGAAACCCTATCTTCAAAAAATAAAGGTAGGGTTTTTATATATTGTTTTTAAGTAGCGACCTTAGAAAGATGCAATGGTAAGATTTA
This sequence comes from Neobacillus cucumis, assembly GCF_002860255.1. GTDB lineage: Bacteria > Bacillota > Bacilli > Bacillales > Cytobacillaceae > Neobacillus > Neobacillus cucumis_A. The sequence continues at coordinate 38,785 of NZ_PGVE01000028.1, read as the reverse complement.
TTGCTGGATTATATCAATAGGTGAAGTTCTCTTTTTAACAGGATAGATATCCAATGGCTGTGGTATGAGTTTAGATGAATGGTAAAGTAATTCAGAAACGGTTACAGATTTATAACCATTTTTGTGTAAATAATTCAAAATCGTATCTAATGCTTTTACTGTTGAACATTTATTTGTAAATTCACTGCCATGCCAATCATGAAAAAGGATAATATTACCTGGTTTTATCCCTTTTGTGATCGTGCTGCAAATTTGGCTTGCGGGAGGGTCGGTCCAATCCCGGGAATCTTGGTCCCATGACCATAATACAACTTCTTTGCGGTTTTTTATTGCTGTTTGAATAACAACATCATTATAAACACCTCCTACCGGTCGATAGAGAGATGGCTTAATTCCAGTGAATATTTTAATCACTTTATCTGTTTCTTCTAACTCAGATGTAAGTTTTGAGGAGGAAATATGGTGACCATAAATATGGTGAAAAGTATGATTGGCAATCTCGTGGCCTTCTTTTACTTCTCTTTTTAATACCTCTGGAAATCTTACAACCTTATTGCCTGCTACAAAAAAGGTAGCCTTCGCATGATATTTGGATAATATATCAAGTATTTCAGGGGTAAAGATGGGGTGGGGACCATCATCAAAGGTGATAGCAACTAGTTTATCATTGGTTTGGATATCCCAGAATACATGCCCCGTTTTTTCATATTCCTCCCGACTTTTAGTGGCGGCAGAAGCTTGGCTTTGAAATGTGAAAGCTAGAATAAATAAAAGAGCGCAAACAATAGATCTTCTCATATAAACACTTCCCCACATTTAGTGAGATTAGTTTGTGAAGAAAGAATAAAAAGTATGAAAACAAGGAGTTTAAAAAAGAAATAAAAATGTGGTGTTACGTTAAAAATTTGATTCACATATTTTAACAACCGTCATATAGTAACTTCTGTGCTAGGAATGTTAGGAAGGAAGATTAAATAATGAATAATAATAACCAATTATTAATGACTACAAAGAAGAATGAGTGCAAAGATGGAGGAAATGGATATAAGATTATTGAATTCAATGTATCAGATCCAACTGAGAGTTTGTTTGCTGTGGTTACACCTATTAAAAAGCAGTAAGAGTGAAGAGGCAGGTAGTAAGTGACAGGCACCAACCGGAGAATAATGGAAGGTGCCTGGGACTTTACTTTGATTAAGCTCTATTTTTCGTTCTGCCTGAAATGAGTTTGAAAATAAACACGACAACAGCGACGACAAGTAGTAGATGAATCAGTCCTCCTGCAATATGGAATACAAGCCCAATGATCCAAAATAATAGTAATAAACCTATAATGGTCCAAAGCATTATAATCCCTTCTTTCTTTAAATATGGTTTGGTTGTATAATACCCTAAATTGACAAAAGTAAATCTAGGGAAGCATGAGAACCGTCCCCATGAATTTAAAATTGTTTCAAATTTCTCTTGTATTCACATACTATCAAGGACTATACTAACTAAGTTAATTAGAATTACATATCTTGGGAGGACTTATTACTTGGATACTACTGAAACAATGAAGAAGCCAATTCGAACGACACCCATATTTGCGGTGTTGCTAGCTGGGGCGTTTGTTGCGTTTTTGAATCAAACCGTCATTAATGTAGCCTTACCTCAAATTATGGAGACTTTTGATATCTCAGCTTCTACCGCGAACTGGTTAAGTACGATTTTTATGTTAACGAATGGGATTGTTATCCCAGTTACAGCATTTTTAATGGAAAGATATACAACTAGGCAATTATTTCTATTCTCGATGGGTGTATTTGCGGTTGGTACCTTTATATGTGCGTTAGCACCTGCCTTTTATATTATTTTAATCGGCCGGGTTGTTCAGGCGATCGGGGCAGGAATCCTTTTTCCGCTCATCACCAATGTGATTTTTACAATTTTCCCAATTGAGCGGCGCGGGTTTGCGATGGGGATCTTTGGGGTAGCGATGAACTTTGCTCCAGCTATTGGACCAACCTGGGCAGGATGGGTAATTGAAACCTATTCTTGGCATACGATGTTTTATATTATTGCCCCAGTTGCCTTAATTGACTTTTTAATCGCCATTTTCTTAGTGAAAAATGTAACGGTAACAAGCCGTCCAAAACTGGATGTACTCGGTGTGATTTTATCAACCATTGGATTTGGCGGATTACTCTATGGTTTCTCAACAGGAGGAACAAAAGGGTGGACGGATCCGGAGGTTGTAACCTTGTTTGTTATCGGCGGAATCAGTTTGATTTTGTTTGTATGGCGTCAGCTTACGGTCGGTCATCCTATATTGGAATTTAGGATATTCAAGTACCGCATGTTTACGTTGACGACGATCATCAACGTGATTGTAACAATGGCGATGTTCTCGGGTATGATTTTAATGCCCATTTATATGCAAAATATCCATGGCTTTACTCCGCTTGAAGCTGGATTCATGCTCCTTCCTGGCGGCGTGGTAATGGGCATTATGTCCCCAATTACAGGAAAGCTGTTTGATAAATATGGAGCTAGATGGTTAGCCATTACCGGATTAGCCATAACCATTGTCACTACTTACGCTCTGACAAAGCTGCATACTGATACATCTTATTCTTATGTTCTATGGATTTATACAATACGGATGTTTGGGATGTCCATTTTAATGATGCCAATCTTTACAGCTGGATTAAATGATTTGGGTCTCAGTTTAAATCGTTACGGGACCGCGATGGTTAACACGTTAAGAATGGTAGCCGGTGCGGTTGGCATGGCATTTTTTGTTTCGATCATGACCAATCAAGGCGAGGCACACGTGAAATCCATCATGACTCAGGAACAAATATCTCCAGCAGATAAGGTTCAGATGGCGTTGGCTATTAAGCAGGGAACCGTGATGGGGATTGATGATGCTTTTATGATAGCAACTTATTTATCAATCGCTGCCTTTATTTTAGCTTTCTTTATCCGTAGCGGTGGTAAAAAGGAAGAAGCACCCATCCAAAAGAAAGCCATTAAAAAAGTACCACAACTGCAGTAATTAATTTTTTATTAATAAGGCTGTGTAAAAAGTAATTGTTGATTAAGGAACTATGTTGATTGGAGCGGAAGGTGCGAGACTCCTGCGGGAGTACGGGGCAGGGGAGACCCCACAGGCGCAAAGCGCCGAGGAGGCTCCCCGGCACGCCCGCGGAAAGCGAAGCTCCTGGAGCGGAAAATTAACATACAAGTTTAACACAGCCATTAATAAAAAAGAATTGACGTATGCGCTGGCATACGTCAATTTCTTTTTACTATATATATCTTTTAGGGGAAAGTTAAACAATTTACTGGTATAGATTGCCACCAGATTGTTTAAACTCTTCTGCTTTTTCCCGCATTCCTTTTTCAATCGCTTCCTTGGTATCTAGTTTGTTTTCCATTGCATAGGTCCGAATATCATGAGAGATTCTCATACTGCAAAATTTAGGGCCGCACATAGAACAGAAATGGGCTGTTTTTGCCCCTTCAGCTGGAAGGGTTTCATCATGATACTCCAGGGCACGTTCAGGATCCAAAGATAAATTAAATTGATCTCTCCAACGGAATTCAAACCGAGCTTTTGATAAAGCATCATCTCTTATTTGTGCCCCTGGATGTCCTTTCGCTAAATCAGCCGCATGCGCAGCGATTTTGTAAGTAATAACACCTTCTCGAACATCATCGCGATTAGGTAGTCCTAAATGTTCTTTTGGCGTCACATAGCATAGCATGGCGGTACCATACCAACCAATCATAGCGGCCCCAATGGCAGAGGTTATATGATCATATCCGGGAGCAATATCCGTTGTAAGAGGTCCAAGTGTATAGAAGGGTGCTTCCTTACATACCTCTAGTTGTTTATCCATGTTTTCTTTAATTAGATGCATTGGGACGTGGCCCGGTCCTTCAACCATTACCTGGACATCATGTTCCCAAGCTTTTTTTGTTAATTCTCCTAGTGTTTCTAATTCAGCAAATTGAGCTTCGTCGTTTGCATCGGCAATGGAACCCGGACGTAAACCATCACCTAGCGAGAATGCTACATCGTATGCTTTCATGATTTCACAGATTTCTTCAAAGTGTGTATATAAAAAGTTTTCTTTATGGTGGTGTAAACACCATTGTGCCATAATTGATCCACCCCGTGATACAATGCCTGTTACACGTTTCGCTGTTAACGGAACATATCGTAATAGGACGCCAGCATGAATGGTAAAGTAATCGACCCCTTGTTCTGCTTGTTCAATTAATGTATCACGGTAAACTTCCCAAGTCAGATCTTCAGCAATTCCATTTACTTTTTCAAGGGCTTGATAAATTGGAACCGTACCTACAGGAACAGCTGAGTTTCGTATGATCCATTCACGGGTAGTGTGAATGTTTTTCCCAGTAGAAAGATCCATAATCGTGTCAGCACCCCAGCGTGTGGCCCACGTCATTTTTTCAACCTCCTCCTCAATCGAAGAGGAAACAGCCGAGTTCCCAATATTAGCATTAATTTTGACGTGAAAATTGCGACCAATGATCATGGGTTCTGTTTCTGGATGGTTGATATTAGATGGGATGATTGCCCGGCCTCTTGCCACTTCATCACGCACAAATTCAGGTTTCATATTTTCCCTGATTGCGATAAATTCCATTTCAGGAGTAATGATACCCTTTTTTGCATAATGGAGCTGTGTCACATTGCTGCCTTTTTTTGCTCGTAATGGTTTACGTTTTAATCCAGGAAAAACTTTATGATTGGCACGTGGGTCATTGATGTCTTGATACCCATTATCTTCCGGCTGAATATCTCGCCCTTCATATTCTTCAACATCGAGTCGTTCATGGATCCAATTGTTTCTAAGTGCAGGTAGACCTTTTGTAATGTCTACGGAATAATTTGCATCGGTATACGGTCCACTTGTATCGTATACTCGTACGGGTGGATTTTTTTCTTCTCCAAAAGAACCAGTGGTCGGGCTTAATTCAATTTCGCGCATTGGAACCTTAATATCGGGTCTTGAACCCTCCACATAAACTTTTTTACTGCCTGAAAAGCTTGACATAATGGAAATGTTTTTTTCATTTAATGAGGTGGATACCATAGAATAAATCTCTCCCTTTATAAAAGTGTAAAGGACGAGTTCTAGAACAAAACGGATGGGATGAATGAAGTACATCAAAAAGCCGGGTCCATAAATGGATGGACCCGGCAAATGTATGTAGAAGTTAATCTTAAGAAAGATGTTAGTTCAACTTCCCCACGCTGGTATGATCCAGATCAGGTCCAAAGGGTCAAGAAACTTAAGCGTGTTTCTCTCTCAGCCCAAACTATTGGACTCCCCTAGTTATTTTTATTTAACTTGTTTCAGTATACAAAAGCAGCTAAAGAAAGGAAAGGTAATTTTTAAAAAATTTGTAAGATGAGGAATAGGGTGGGGTACTTTCTTACTATATAATGTATATTCTTCCACAAACAAACAGAAAATAAAAAGTAAAAAAATAGGGAGGAATGGATAATGGTACGCTATCAAAATCAGAACGATCCGGAAAATAAAATGAAAGCTTTTAAAAATATGAATCAGTCTGCATTAAATTATGTGCAGTCTGCGATTGAGAATCCGGCAGAATCGACGGATGATGCGACGCAAAACCTGGTTAACCAAACAATGAAAAACCTAGGAAAGTGATAGAGACTGGTTCAACTTTGTATAGGGTATTGTTTTTAACATAACTTAAAATACACATTTTCAAAAGGGTGCCCCAATCCGGAGCATCCTTTTTCGTGTTAGCGTTTATAATTTATGTTTTGTTGTACCTTTATCGTAACATTGATATGTTTTATGGAGTTCTTATTCATGTTATTGATAACCTGAATGTCCCACTTTTTGTGATGATACCGATAAGGTATTTCACTAATATTTAAAAGGTCCGCATTCATTTGATTGCTTTTTTCCAAGGTTATTAAAATTTCATTTTTCACTTTTTGTTCTAATTCTTTTTCAATGTTACTCACACTTAAATTCTCTACATTTTGATTTATATAGGCGTTGGCTTTTACAATTAAGTCATAGGCAGGTTTTGGAGCACTTATCACTTTAATGGTACTTTGGGGTTTTATTATTTCTACACTCACTCTCTCGTTATAGAGAGAAATCGGGATTCGCGCTGCCTTTTCGGAAAACCACTTTAAGCCAATCAGATCATGTTTTTTGACCCAGCCCTTGTATTGATGCTGGGCAACAACAAATCCTCCGGTTAAAGCTGCAATATTTATGGGCTTTTCATCCTGCAAGAAAATCTTTTTCTTGATATCAATTGAAGGAATGATCAAGGTACCTACTGATTGATTATATCTTGAAATTAACCGATGGTATTTTTCAATCTGCATTGAATAATTTTCCTTTAATAACGGACTAGGACTATGGAGGACGGTATAGATAGAGGGGTAATTAAAAAAACTTTCAGCTAAAAGAACCTTTTTAATATCACCTTTTGTTCCATACAGCCAACTATTGTACCTGAGGTAAGAGTTCTGCCCGATAAATTCAACAACAGATGCTAATTGTTTCTCAATCACCTGTTTACTTAACACAAAAGTATTCACATGACCGTAGTACAGTGGAAGAGCAGCATGCTGCTCTAATTTATTGATTGCGGACTGGATACTTTTACCTGTAGCTTGACCAATTAAAATTGGTGAAGCCTGTTGCAATCCAGAACCACCTTCTTGTTTGGCGATATTGGAAAAATTTAATGCTTGAAGATACACGGTATACTGTCCTTTAGAATAATCAAATCCGATGGCAGTTATATAAGTTTCATTTTGAATTTCCTTTGCACCTGTACAACCTGTCACCACCAAGAGGAGACAACTGAGTATAGATAGGAATATATATCTCATCATTCATTACTCCTTTTGACGATCGGGATCAATAGGACGATAGGCTGTGTTCCGTTTCTTGAGAAATCGAAATGGCAGCCTGATGAAGTTTTTAAGAATGTCGGTTCTATTTGGGTTGGATAAATATGAGATATAAGGCTGTCCAAAACTTTCCAATGAGACGACATGGGTTAATAACAAATAGAAAGCAATAAAGAAACCAAATAAACCTAAAAAGGATGAAAATAGTAAGACAACCATACGAAGCAGGGCAATATTACCGCCAATGTTTTGGTTAATCAATGTATAACCAGAGATCACGGTGATAGCAATAATCACTAACATCGAGGGAGAGGTTAACCCTGCACGGATGGCAGCGTCCCCGATAAATAACCCGCCAAGAACAGCCACCGTCTGGCCAACCGCTTTCGGAAGCCGTACACCTGCTTCTTTAAATAATTCAAATAAAATCAACATGATCATAGCCTCTGCAGGTGCTGATAAAGGCAACCCGATTCGCGAGATGGCAATGGTTGCTAATAGTGAATAGGGTACCTGATCTAATTGAAACGTAATTAAGGCAATGTAGAAACCTGGTAAAAAAACGGTGGTAAAAACACCAATGATCCGTTGGATTCGAATAAAGCTTATATAATAAAAACTTTGGTGTACATCTTCGGGTGAGTATAGAACTTGGTTGAAATTAGTTGGACCTATAACAACAGAAGGATTTCCATCTACGACAATGACAAACCTCCCTTGGTTTAAAGATTGAACAACAAAGTCTGGTCTCCCGGTATGGTCCATTAATGGAAAAATAGAATAGAGATGATCATAAAGATGCTCTTCCAGCTCGTAACTGCTGACAATAATATCAATCTTGATGGATTCTAAACGTTTTTTTACTTCATCTAGAAGGGAAGGGTTGATAATGTCATCTATATAAAGCAACAATACTTTGGTTTGGCTCCGCTCACCTAGTGTATATTCCATACTTTTTAAAGAGGAGGTCTTTAATCTCTGCCGGATTAATGCCATGTTATCCGATATATTTTCAACAAATCCATCTCTCGGTCCTCGGACGGAAGTCTCTAAAGTGGATTCTTCTGGACTTCTCTTTGGAGCGTTGGAGATAGGGATTGATATGAAATCATTCACATCATAGCAAAAAATAAGTAGTTCTCCTGAAAACAGTTTCTTTTCCAAATCAGCTTTGATGTTTTTACCTTTTTTAAGCTGGCTTACCTCCAAAATCTTGCTTAAAAGCTCAATGGTGAAAGAACCATGCTTTTCTATCACCATATTAATTTGAGGAAAAATGACTTCGTTCAAGGATTTTATATCCACTAAATTAGGACAAAAGAAGAATTCTAATGAGCAAGTGGAATTCTTCCCTTTATAGGTTCTTTGTTTGACTGTAATATCAGAAGAACCTTCAAACCAACTTTTTACTTGGACAATGTCTATGGTTTGTTTCGAAGACTGATTATTTTTCATGGCTCACACCTTTTAACTTGATGAGTAGGAAAACCAGCAGCAGTAGGCAAATTTGAAAGATTAGGTTAATGGGAAAGTAAAAGTTTTTCAAAAAATAAATAAATGAGACGGAATCCCAATGAATGCTAGCTGCAATCATTAATAAAATATAAAGCATTGGAAGGACCCACTTATGTTCTGAATTCAATGAAAATCCCTTTGCAGCGATAAATAAAGATAAACTGATTCTGACAAAGGCACCTGACAGCCACTGGAAAATAGAAAGAAAATCAAGGCGGGTGAGATGCGTTCCGATTGTAAGCAATCGCCACTCTTCATACGCCGGATTCCTCATTTTTTCCGCTTCTACTGAGCCAAATTCGGCAAGTGCACCAACTAAAGGTCCAAAAGATAACCCTACAAGTATGATCCCCATTAATAAGAGCCATTTCATTTTTAATTTACCTGTAAGGTTTGAGGTTAAAAATAAGATAAAGGATACTTCAACTAAACCGGAACATGCATATCCTAATCCTTTAAAAAAGTCGATATAGCCATTTTCAAAAATAGGAAACAATTGTTCATAATCCTTATTTGGCATATTTCCCACCCCAACTACTAAACCAAATATGACAACAAAGGGCAGGATCAGCATAGCCATGGAACAGATGGTGCGCAGCCCTTTAGCGGATGAATAATAGCAAATCAAAGCAAACAAGGAAACAATCACATAATTCGGAACATCAAAGGTATAATTGGCATTCGCCCAATAAATGGTAAATTTAAGAGTAATTAAGGCGATAACAAAGAAATGAGCACAAAACACGATTGAAAAAATAATCGAGACCCATTTGCTATAAGCATGATTTAGAAATGAGAGAAGGTCATACTGGTTTATTTTTTTATAAATATAGAAAATGAACAACAACCAGAGCGTAATAGGAACAGCACTAGCAAGAGCGCTAAGCCAAGCATCTCTTTTAGCCGTTGATAACAAAATGGGGAGGCTTAAGACATGAACCATAAACCCTGAAAAAAGAATCAGTAAAATATAAATATGTGAGGCTTGGATTAGTTTTTGATTCATTCAAACCACCTGTCTAACACTTTTTATTAGTGTAACCCCTGCATAATGGGATATGTATGGATTTTCCAATTTCGGTTGACTTCATATAGGGTATTTTTTTTGGTAGTAGTTGGAGCAAATAAGACTCGCTAACACAAGCTGGCTTACCAAACATTTGCATTTTCTTTGTTAGAAAATCTCCCGTATATTAGGACAATTAAAAATAAGATTGCTATATTCATAGAATCTTAGATTAAGGGGAGAATCAGAATGGGGAAGTGGAGTAAGAAATCGATTTCGTTTGTAACTAGTTTTGTATTAGCAGGAAGTTTGCTTGCAGTGCCAGTAGGTTCCACGGCACAGGCCGCTGCGACCCATGCCAGTCCTGTCGCGAAAAGTGTTTTATCCGTTAAAATTGAGGAGGCGACAATCTCAGAATTGGAGCAGGCTATGCAGACGGGGAAGTTAACCTCTGAACAATTGGTCCAATTCTACTTGGATCGTATCGCGGAATACGATGATAGTATTAACTCTATTATTACGATTAACAAAGATGCGTTGGCAGAGGCAAAACAATTGGATCAAGAACGGAAAGCCGGCAAAGTTCGTGGCGCCTTACATGGAATCCCGGTTATTTTGAAAGATAACTTTGATACATACGATATGCCTACAACAGCCGGTTCCTTGTCGCTTGAAGGATCAATTCCATTAGATGACGCTTATCAAACGAAGAAATTAAGAGAAGAAGGGGCTATTATTCTAGGAAAAGCCAATCTTCATGAATTTGCATTCGGTTTTGAAACAATCAGTTCTATGGGAGGACAAACCTATAATCCATATGATACGACGAGATATCCTGGCGGCTCGAGCGGGGGGACTGCTGCAACTGTTGCCTCAAACTTTGTTACTGTCGGATTAGGAACAGATACAGGTGGTTCGATACGAATACCTTCTTCCTTCAATGACCTTGTTGGGATTCGTCCTACAATGGGACTAGCCAGCAGGGATGGGATTATTCCACTTGCGCTTTCGCAGGATGTGGGAGGACCTATTGCACGTACAGTAGAAGATGCTGCAGCGGTGCTTGATGCCATTGCAGGTTACGACCCAGCCGATCCTGTGACAAAAGCAAGCATTGGTAAAGTTCCACAAACGTATACTCATTATCTAAAGAAAAATGGGTTGAAAAAGGCTCGTATTGGGGTCGTTCGAGCCTTATTCGGAAATGATCCACAAATCAATAAGGTCATGGAACAGGCGATTGCGGATATGAAATCACAAGGGGCAGAAGTTTATGAGGTGACTATTCCGAATCTGAATGAAATTTTAGCGTACCCAAGCTTAAGCGGTTTTGAATTTAAATTCCAGTTGAATGATTACTTAGCTTCACTAGGACCCAATGCTCCTGTTCACACTTTGACAGATATAATCAACAGCGGATTATTTCATCCAAGTTTAAAAAGCGGTTTAATCGCAAGAAACAATAAAGTTTCGTTGGAAAATGATCCAGAATATTTAAGAATTATCACGAATCGGCCGAAATTGGCAAAGGAAAGTTTACTGTCAACCTTTAATGAAAATGTGCTGGATGCGTTAGTGTATCCAACTTCTAGTGCCTTACCAGCAGTGGTGGGGAGTGGTCAGGGAGCAGGAAATGCCAATCGTTTGAGTCCGTTTTCAGGTTTCCCGGCTATTTCGATTCCAGCAGGCTTTAGTGATAATGGTCTTCCAATCGGAATGGAAATGCTAGGAAAAGCTTTTGATGAACCGACTTTAATCAAGTTGGCCTATTCCTATCAAGAAGCAACCCATCATCGGGAAGCACCTGTTTTAAAATAAGAGGTTAATGGATTTTAATATTGATAGGGGATAATGGTTATATTCATAACTCCCGAAGGCAAAGAAAAAATTGTATTTCGGTAGATAAGAGGGGTTCATAACTCCCGAAGGCAAAGAAAAAATTGTAGTTCTGCAGATAAGAAGGGCACATAATCCCAGAAGGCCAGAATAAAACATAAGTTCGACAGAAAAGAAGTCTACTATAGCTAAAAAAAGGTGACGAGTTAATCCTCGCCACCTTTTTTTGTCATCAACCCGCATGTAATTCCATCTTTACCTTTAATATTTCCTTTAAACGAACGGCCACGATGAATACGATTATAATCCATCGCAAAAACCCTAAGGTCCAATTGACTAGTAATTTGATTCCTTGTTAGTATAAGGATATTATTAAACTAAGTAAGCATTTAGAATAGGTGATACAAATGCAACAAAATCAACTGATAACCCATTGGCTATCATTCTCCAATCTACAAATGAAAATAACCAATGAGCTAGAAAGCAGCCTTCAAGAGAAACATCAATTATCACTGAATGAATTTTATGTGCTCTTATTTTTATCTGAAGCCCCGCATAAAAAATTGAAATTGCAGCAGTTGCAAAATCGAGTTGGTTTAAGTCAAAGCGCTATGTCTAGGCTGGTCAGCCGATTTGAAGCTAGAGATTGTGGTGTTTTAGAAAGAAATATTTGCATAGATGATCGAAGAGCCATTTATACTTCTTTAACAGCAGAAGGAGAAGTAAAGCTAAAAAACGCATTAGTTTCATTTAATGAAACACTTGAACGAACTTTTTCTAAGGAAAGCGTTCTTGAAGAATTACAACAAATAACAAATCAATTAAAAGAGGATGGGAGCAAGTAACTCTCGAATGATGTTTACCATCCATTCGGATTACAAGGATCCCATCTTTTTTAGTCGAGTCTTGTGACTTGACGTGATGGAAAAGGCCATGTTAATTTATATGCATGCACATACATTTTAAAAATGTGACTAATAAATTAGCAATTTAGGTGTAAAAATAAGTTGGTTAAATGAGCTGTTAACTAGACGCTAACATGTTAACCATTAAAGGAGAGCGCAAGTTTCTCTACATCTTTGCTAATACATAGAAGGAGTGTTCACATGGATCATTTATTTACACCTTATCAAATAAAAGGGCTGCAGTTAAAGAATCGCGTTGTTATGCCACCGATGTGTCAATACTCTGTGACTAATAAAGACGGTATTGCAACAGACTGGCATTACGTGCATTACGTTAGCCGTGCCATTGGCGGTGCGAGCTTGATCATTATCGAAATGACTGATGTGGAGCCAGATGGCCGCATTACAGATTATGATTTAGGCTTGTGGTCGGACGAGCAGATTCCTGCGCTAAAACGAATTGTGGATGCCTGCCACCAATATGGAGCGAAGGTGGGGATTCAAATTGCTCATGCAGGGCGTAAAGCCGAAGATGCCGAGGAGCCTGTTGCACCTTCTGCCATTCCATTTGATGAAAAATCAAAAACACCAAGAGCCCTTCCTACTGAAGAAGTAAAAGAAATGGTCGAAAAATTCCGCTTGGCCGTACAAAGAGCAGTAAAAGCAGGGGTAGATGTCATAGAACTACATGGTGCACATGGCTATTTAATTCACCAATTTACATCTTCATACACGAATAAAAGAACAGACGAGTATGGACAGGAATTGACCAAGTTTGGGAAAGAAATCATTCAAGCTGCAAAAAGTGAAATGCCTGAAGAGATGCCATTAATTATGCGTATTTCGGGAACAGAATATGTAGAAGGCGGTTATGGAATCGAGGATGCAATTGAATTTTCAAGAGAATTCCAAAAGGCAGGAGTCGATATGTTTCATGTAAGCTCAGGAGGAGAAGGGCAAATCGCTGCTGCTGGAAGACCAGGAACACATGTAGCCTACCAAGTTCCTTTAGCAAGAGCCATTAAGCAAGCATTGAATATCCCTGTGATTGCCGTAGGCAGATTGGATGAACCAGAACTGGCTAACTCTGTCATCGGTAACCAAGACGCAGACCTAGTAGCTGTCGGCAGAGCTATGTTAAGAAATCCATATTGGGCTCTGGAAGCTGCAACAGTACTTCATAAAGATACAGAAATCCCAAGACAGTATACACGAGGGTTTCCAAGCCGCTAATCTAATAAAAAATTCACGTACAAAGGAGCAAGAAACATGAATTTTGTTACATTAAATAACGGTTTAAAAATGCCCCAGCTTGGTTTTGGTGTGTGGCAGGTAGAAGATGATCAAGCAGCATCGGCAGTGAAAACGGCGATTGAAGTAGGGTACCGTTCGATTGATACGGCTATGATTTATCAAAATGAAATTGGCGTCGGGAAAGCAATTAAAGAAGCGTCAGTACCACGTGAAGAGTTGTTTATTACAACAAAAGTTTGGAATAGTGACCAAGGCTATGATAATACATTACGTGCATTCGATGAGAGCTTAGAAAGACTGGGACTAGACTATGTAGATCTTTACTTAATTCATTGGCCTACTCCTCAATTTGATCAATATGTGGAAACGTATAAAGCACTAGAAAAGCTTTATCATGAGGGACGTGTAAAAGCAATCGGTGTTTGCAACTTTGAAGTGGAACATTTAGAGAGACTTTTAAAAGAATGTGAAGTAGTCCCCGTTCTAAATCAAGTGGAGTGTCATCCGTACCTTGCGCAAAATGAATTGAAAGAGTTCTGTGCAAAGCATAATATTTTTGTAGAAGCTTGGAGTCCTCTAGACCAAGGCGGAGAAGTATTACAAGATGAAGTCGTACAAAGAATTGCTAAAGCATACGGAAAGACTCCAGCTCAAACCGTACTCCGCTGGCATTTGCAAAATAATACAATTGTGATTCCTAAATCTGTAACGCCTTCAAGAATTGAGGAAAACTTCCAAGTTTTTGATTTCGAACTCACATCTGATGAAATGAACGAAATCAATCAAATTAATCGCAATCGACGTAAAGGTCCACATCCGAGTGAAATGAATGTAAGATAATATACAACAAAAAAAGTGCGAATGAAATTCGCACTTTTTTTTATTTATGATTTTTGAACAAGAAAGTCATTGATAAGTTTCTCGAGCTTTTCTAAATCGCCCTGCCATTTCTTACCCGAGATTTCTCTTAATGTCGAGAGAGCACTTTTAATAAGGAATTTCCGTGGGGTCTTGGAATGGACAATTTCTTCCTGTATGAAGTCCAATAATTCAATAGGTTCTAAATGATTTTCTCCTTCATTTATATATTTCTTTAAGGCAGAAATGATATGATGTAATTTCCTCTCAAAAGCCAATCCATTCTTATTACATTCCGGGAGCCATTTTGTAAAAATCTCAGGGTCCAATAGTTGTTCGCCACTTTTTACAACTTCCTCTACCATCTTTACAGCCCGTTCTACGCTATAACGAATGACATGTTTTAAACTGCTATCCATTTCATTGGCGAAAAAATGATGATGAATATTATGATGGAGCATGCCAAGAAACATAATCGAACAATCAAGCAAATAGGGTTGTTTATTTTTCCCAAAAAGGTCCAAAAAGCGGTTATAGATCCAATGAAGGTACATTATTTGAAATTGCTTTAAAAATTGCTTTAAAGCAGGATCATTGGAGACAAAAACCTCTTCGAAAAGTGTTAGCAATTTATTCCGCTTATTAAAGGCCATTTGCAGCTCCAGCTGTTTAATAAAGATCTCAATATCAGCAGGATCCTGTCCGATTAATAATTCATTTCGCTCCTTAGCAATCCTTTCGCTCAAGGAAGTGAATATAGCAATCAACAGTTCATTTTTGGAGGAAAAATAATTATAAAAGGTACCTTTGGAGATACCGCTGAATTCTATGATTTCGATAATCGAAGTGGCTTGAAAGCCCTTTTCGATAAACAACTGATGAGCTTTTGTAATAACATGCTGCTTTCTATCGTTCATAATAATCACCTATATTTTCTGATTAGACTGATAGTACAAAAAATATTGTACCTTATTTTCGGCTTTTAGACAAATATAGTTCATTTTCTGATATTTTTTAGTTGCAAAAAATGAACTATCGGTATATGATAATGTCTATGCAGAATAGCAGTACAAAAAAATGTACCAACAGTTTACAAGGGGGAATATAAATGGAATCACCGTTAACTGATAAACGCCCTCCATACGGGATCATTGCAATATTAATGATCGGTGCGTTTATTTCAATGTTAAATGAAACACTATTAAATGTTGCACTTCCTTCTATAATGAAGGATTTAGATGTCAATGCATCGACTGTTCAATGGTTGGCAACCGCGTATATGCTGGTCAATGGGGTTATGATTCCAGCAACAGCGTTTTTAATTCAAAAATACACAGTAAGAAGACTATTCCTTACAGCGATGAGTTTATTTACCTTAGGAACGATTATTGCTGGATTTTCTCATGTCTTTCCGCTGTTATTAGCGGCCAGGATGATTCAAGCATCTGGTTCAGCGATCATGATGCCATTATTAATGAACGTGATGCTTACGAGCTTCCCGCCTGAAAAAAGAGGAGCAGCGATGGGTCTGTTTGGTTTAGTATTTATTTTTGCTCCGGCAGTTGGACCAACACTTTCCGGTTACCTAGTAGAACATCACAGCTGGAGAATCTTGTTCCATTTAGTATCACCAATTGCGGCTGTAGTTCTATTGATTGCCCTCTTCATATTAAAGGATAAAAAAGGGAAAGTTGACCTTACACTTGATAAATTTTCCTTATTATTATCTAGTGTAGGTTTTGGGGGATTACTTTATGGTTTCAGCTCTGCAGGAGATAAGGGCTGGGATAGCCCAGAGGTGTATTTAACAATTGCTATTGGGGCAATCAGCTTAGTATGGTTCATTCTTCGTCAAAACAAACTAGAAAAGCCGATGTTGAATTTCAGAGTATATAAATACCCGATGTTTGCTTTATCTTCTGTGATCTCGATTGTAATTGCTATGGCAATGTTTTCAGCGATGTTACTTTTACCTATTTATGTACAAACAATTCGCGGGATCACTCCGTTTAAATCCGGATTATTAATGCTTCCTGGTTCTATCTTAATGGGAATCATGAGTCCTATAACTGGAAAACTGTTTGATAAATTCGGCGGCAGGGTACTTGCTGTTGTAGGTTTATCGATTACCATCTTTACTAGTTACATGTTCAGTAAATTAACATTAGATACTACTTATACAGAATTAATGATTTTATACTCCGTTCGTATGTTTGGTATGTCAATGGTTATGATGCCAGTTATGACAAATGGATTAAATCAGCTGCCAGCACGTTACTATCCGCATGGAACAGCCATGAACAATACACTGCAGCAGGTATCCGGTGCGATTGGTTCAGCTCTTCTGATAACCATTATGTCAAACCGTACCAAAACACATGCTACTGAACTGGCAGATTCTGCAATGAAGCATGTGACAGGAAAACCAACTGCAGAAATGGTCGCACAAATGAAACAAGAAATTGCCATGAAGGCAATGTTGGAAGGGATTAACGATGCATTCCTAGTTTCCGTTGGTATTGCTTTTGTGGCCCTTGTACTTGCTTTCTTCATTAAACGTGCGAAACAAGCGGAAGATCCTGAAGAATCTAAGGCTTCACAGCAAAAAGTCGTTAACAAGCTTGCAGAAAATTAATAAATGTTAGGGTGCCCATCGTTTGGGGCATCCTTTTTTCTTAATGAGCGGAAAAATAAGAGAATATCGAATAGCTGAGCCGATTGATAGCAAACTAACCATGTGGGTGCCGTAAACTAACATGAAAAGCATCCTAAATGAATACAATCAAACTATGGGCGGGTGTAAAAATGACTAAAAACAAAAAGAGTAAATTTTCAAAAAATAGAAAGGGCGTTGGCGTGGCTGATGTAGAATTTGACAGAGAAAATGGACTGGAAAAAGTAGCGATAAAAGCACAGCAAAATCATAATAAGTAATCAAGGTGGGACAGTCTATCTGTCCCTTTAGTGTATACATAATTTGCATAGGAAAAAAATGATTATTCTATTTCGAGACAACTAGAATTGAAAGCCCATTCTTTATTATCTTAATAAAATGTTTGTAAGAAGATCTTACCACATACTTGTGATTCTGAATTTTTGGATTATTATTTAATTATTAGAAAGTTACTTATACTCCTGCCTCAAAAGCTTCGCTAGTTAAACACCAATTAAAAATATTAAATTCCTCAATTTTTTCAGTTTAAACTTATGTAAAAAAAGGTATTAAACTTTATATAAAAATAACAAGGAGGGACACCATGACTAAAAAACAATGTATTGCCATGCTTTTAGCAGGTGGCAGAGGAACGAGACTAAAAGAATTAACCACATATACAGCGAAACCAGCCGTTCCATTCGGTGGAAAATATCGGATTATTGATTTTACACTAAGTAACTGCAGCAATTCTGGTATTGATACGGTAGGAGTTTTGACACAGTATCAACCTCACACTCTTCATAATTATATTGGTGATGGAAAGTACTGGGACTTGGATCGGAAAAATGGCGGCATCACGATTCTTCCTCCTTACCAAAGTGAGAAAGGTGATAGATGGTATGAAGGAACAGCCCATGCTATTTATCAAAACCTCCACTATATCGAAAGTCATAAACCGGAGTATGTTCTTGTTTTATCTGGCGATCACATTTATAAAATGGATTATAGTAAAATGCTAGAGCAGCACGAAGAAACAAACGCTGATGTCACGATTTCTGTTATTAATGTTCCTTGGAGAGAAGCGAATCGGTTTGGTATTATGAATATTGATGCTGATTCCATGAGGATACTAGATTTTGAAGAAAAACCCAAACAACCCAAATCCAATCTAGCATCTATGGGGATCTATATTTTTAAATGGAAACTGTTAAAGAGGTATTTAGAAAAAGAGGAGAAAAGACCCTTCTCATCGAAGGATTTTGGTAAAGATATTATCCCTGCGATGATCGAAGATAACCACCAGGTATATGCTTATCGCTTCAAAGGTTATTGGAAAGACGTAGGAACAGTGCAAAGCCTTTGGGAAGCCAACATGGATTTACTTTCTTACGAAACGAATCCGATTTTACAAAATGAAGAGTGGGGGATCTATACGCGTGAATCCTCTAAGCAGCCATTTTATTTGGACGGAAAAGCTGCTATCAATCAATCGTTAGTTTCCGAAGGCTGTAAGGTGTTTGGTAAAGTGGAGAACTCGGTCCTATATCACGGAGTAACGGTTAGTAAAGGTGCGGTCATAAAGGATTCAGTCATTTTGCCAAATACCTTTATCGGAGAAAATGTTGTGATTAATCGAGCCATTGTCGGTAGTGATACATTCATTTATTCGAATGTTAAAGTGGGGGACACCAATCCATTTAATGAAATCACCTTAATTGGAAACCACCAAATCATCAAGAAAAATAAAACAGAACAAATGAAAGGAAATGTTGTTTGAGTTAACAAGAATATTATTATGTAAACCTAATCTAAAAGGTTAAGGTTTTTAAGGTATAATTGATAGAAAAAGGTCGCTTACGGGCGACCTTTTTGTTGGGCAAGTGCACTAGCACTATTTGATTTAATACTAATATTGAACCCTATGAATTCTGTTACCCATACTGTAGGTAAAGGGGGTTGGTAATGTTTTTAAATAATCAACAAAAGCATCTAGATCAATTGGACCAGTTTCTCGATTTTGACCTTGGTTAAATACAGTAAATCCATCCCCACCACCAGCAAGGAAGGCGTTAGCGACAACTGTGTATGTTTTATTTGGGTCAATAGGTGTTCCATCTGGAAGCAAAATGCTGGTAACCTTTTGTCCAGTAGGATGGTTTGCATCCCATGTATAAGTTAACCCTGAAATTTGAAGCATGTTTGTGGAAGTCGCCCCCCACTGTTGATTAAGGACGTCTCGTACCTGTTGACCTGTCATTGTCATTTTAATTAGAGCATTATTAAAAGGCTGAACAGTATAAGCTTGACCCCACGTAATATCTCCTGGATCGAGATCTGCTCTAATTCCACCTGGATTCATAAAAGCAAAATCCGTTTTCATTGAATTTCTTTGGGAATCAGCAATTAAATCACCAAGCACAGATTCTCCATTAGCATTTTGCAGTGATGTCAGACCGTCAGTGGTTGTACCAATTACCCGGTTTACTAACGGTGCTACTTTTGCCTCATAGCCCTCTACCATGTTCTTTATTTCTGAATCTGGCGTTATCCCATCCTGAAAAGTCGTCACAATATCTGCCTTTTTGGATACAATATCCTTCGTTTTAGGGTCAATTTGTAAATAAACATCAGAAAAAGCTGTTCCATAGGAATAAGCCTGAATAACTAACTTATTGTTAATGGTTGCATTCATATATGCATGATTGTGACCGCCAAAAATCACATCTACTTCATCATCTACGCCATTGGCCATATCGACAAGCTTACCGGTTGGATTTTCGCCATTAATTCCCGATGTTCCAGGATCATGAGCCAGAACAACAATTGATCTGACTCCTTGTTTTTGCAGCTCTGGAACATAGCGATTGATTGCATCTACTTCATCGGTAAATTTAACTCCCTCAACACCGCTAGGAATGACGATGCTTGGCGTATCAGTTGTTACTACGCCAATAAATCCAATCTCGATACCATTAACTTTCAGAACCTTGTAGGGAGACAAAATTGGATCACCAGTCTTTTTATCTACAACATTTGCAACAATGTTTGGAAAATTAGCTCCAACGAAATTTCCTGTTTTATCACTAGTTCCTCCATTGATAAGTCGAAGAAGTTCCTGTACACCTTCATCAAATTCATGGTTTCCAACTGTTCCAATCCCGTAATTTAATTTGTTCAAAATCTCAATGGTTGGTTCATCCTGTAAAAGTGCAGAAAGGGGGGGGCTTGCTCCCACCATGTCTCCAGAATGTACCATAATAGTATTTTTATTCTGTGATGCCCGTTGTTTTAAATAAGCGGCCAAATAGTCTACTCTGCCTACTGGTTTTCCATTTACTTTCCGAGTGACATTTAATTGGCCATGTAAATCATTAATCCCTAACAATTGAACCTGGATGAAGCGTTTATCCGCAGCAGGTGGATTTTCTTTTTGAAGGTTTGCCTCTGGACGGTTTGAAAAATGTCCATGGTATTCTTTTGATAAACCTTGAGTATCACCAGGAATCCCTGCTTGATTTGTACGGATGTCCATATTATGAATTTTGTTACTTCGATCGACCACATTTCTAACTTTTTGGTTGTTTGCAATGTTTTGTTTTGAATTTTCTGCATTTTGATTTCCCATACAACCAACTAAACCAAAAATAGTTAAGGAAATAAATGTCCTATAAACCCATTTCATAACATTCCTCCATCTCTTTACTAACTAACCTAATGTATTTTTTGCTTGTCGTGTTATGGATATACAGAAAAGGAAACTATAATTGATAAAGAAGCATAAATGATTCCCAAAAATCTAGGTAATTTAAGAAAGGAGGGCATGCTTATGATCGTTTATCATGGTTCAATTAAAAAACTTGACTACTTGTCTAAAGAAACGGTGGTTCAACAATTACCAAACGATATCGATACTATTGGAATATGGTTTACTTCAGACATCAAATCTGCCAAACCATTCGCTATCGGTACAGAGACCGTTATCGAAAAATCAAAAACAGAGTTTTGGGATGATGATCAACCGAAAGTCGTGCAATATGAAAGGATGGTCCGCGGCTTTATTTATAGAGTATATATTGATGAACCAAACCTAAAGGAATACGAATCCTATGATTTGTTTATGAGTGAACGTGACAAATATTGTGATTATTTTACGACTAGGAAAAAGATTCCAAGCTGGGTAGATCGGGCTACATTATTAAATAAAGAAGAAGCTAATGAGAAATTTCAGCAAAAACTTATAAAACAGGGATTTGAGGGCTTTGTAATACAAAAAACTAACCTTCATAATCTGGTTTCAGATTTGTATTGTATTTTTTCCGAGGATGCTCTCTTTATTGCTGATGTCCTATCTGTGGATGATATAGAGACAAATTAGATTTAATTTAACACAACTATCTTCCCAAGCGAACTATATCAACAATTCCTCAAAAAAAGTCAGACACCATAAACAAACTTAAAAAATAACCTGCAGTTATTTATTTTAAATACAAGGATATATACTTTTAATGGAGAATACCTATAGGGTGAAAGTGTTTACATTATTACGGTACTGCGTTAAAAAGAGAGGAGAGAATTGGCATTTATGAAAAGGACTATTTATATTACTGGGGCGGACAGAGGCTTAGGTTTTGCTCTAACAAAGGTTTTCCTTCAATCTGATTTTACAGTATTTGCTGGACAATATTTGAATGATTGGACGGAACTGAACGAATTAAAAAAAGAATATGGCGAGGATTTACATATTGTTACATTAGATGTAACAAATCAGCAATCAGTCGATGCGGCTGCGGATTATATTAAGGAAACAGCGGGCCAATTAGATATCTTGATTAATAATGCGGCTATTTATGTAGATCGTTCCGAGGATATACTCGGTGAAATTAATTATGAAGATATAATGAAACACTATAACACGAATACGTTGGGACCGTTACGTGTCTCCAAATCTGTCATTCCATTATTAATGAAAGGCAAAAGCAAAATTCTCGCGAATATTTCCTCCGAAGCAGGAAGTGTGGCAGATTCCTGGAGAAAAAAGGAATACGCCTATTGCATGTCAAAGGCTGCACTAAACATGCAATTAACCATCATGCAAAATCATTTAAAGGAATATGGAATCAAGGTTTTAGCCTTCCATCCAGGATTTGTGAAAACCTATATTTTTGGTGAATTTAACCCAAATGCTACCATTGATGCGATCGAATCCGCAACTGGAATTGCAAATGAAATCTTGAAATCCCCTGCCATAGAAGAACACATGTTCATTGACTATCAAGGGAACAAAATGAACTGGTAAAAAACTGAAGGAACTAAAACCCTATTTTAGTACGTTTAATAAGAGAATTTTTAATCCTTGCCACCCCCCTTTGATCAAACGAACTAGACAATATTCATCATTATTTATAATTTGTTCAGAAAGTATCTTTTGAATGCGTTCACAATAAATTATAAAAAAATAGGAATTTGATTGAGGGGGTGAGGGATTTAGAATGTTATAAACACGATCCCCGCAATCATTTTTCTTCATTAAACGATTAAATTCAGCTAATGAAATGGCTGTAAGCCAGGTTCTGTACTTCCGTACTGCAAACGGCTGCAAGCCTTGTACAGGAAGTAGTAGTCATATAACTAACGACCATGTGTCGTTTCATCCGTTAGGTTCATTTCCCGCAGGATGATGCCCCTACCTAAATTTGGGTTGCTCGCTCGTGGGGTTTACCCGTTCCACCTTTTCCGTTTCCAGAAAAGCATCGTCACTGTGGCACTTTCAGGTTACTTTTAGCATATCTCGAGTGGACTTAGCATGATTTCACCGCCGTCAGCCGAAACTCGACTGCCCACCTTTGCAGATGGCACGAACACTACAGGCATCTCAGCACTGTGCGAGCCTGGACTTTCCTCAGTTCCTAAAAAGGAACCGCGACTACTCACCATTTCATTATTTAATTCGTTATTGAAGCGACAATAAAAAATATAACAGGTTTAAACGAACAAATCATTAGTAGACTCATTCCAATTTTACCAACCACAAAATAGAGTTAAGGTGTTATTCCCGTATTTTATCTTTTGTATAAGCAATCACTACAACCTCTTGCTCAGTTTCAGTTCTTAATTGATTTTCCAGTGATTTGATTGCTTGTAGTTCCGAATTGTTTAATTCGGCTGGTTTATATTGTTGATTTACCTCCATTTTAATCCCTCCTTTTATATATAAAAGTATGTCCAGTTGTCTAAAAAAACTATAAATTAAAATAGAGGATGTCGAAATTTGACGATTAAATAAATGAGATTGTATGCGTTTACCACTGTTATTATATTATTTATTAAAAAGTTTAAATATTTTATTTGTTACGACTACTTAAAAAAATGTAGTTTTTAATCACTGGATAGGAGGTTTACATATGAGCCAGATACAAATTAAGGAAGAAATGAAGGGAGTGGAAGGAAAGCCAGAAACCGTTCGATTAATCATTGAAATTCCAGTATGCATAAGAGATGAATTTAAAAATGCAGTGGAGAGAAACGGAAAGACGATGAAAGATGTACTAAAGTTATATATGCAAAAATACATATGGAAACAAAGTGAATTACAAAGAAATCGACAAAAACGACGTCAATCAATTGGGTGAATGTACCAGTTAACTAGAATTATTGTCAATTTTTGTCGATATTTATATTGTAATATTTTTAATAAATGTAATATTATTAACATATATAGAAATTAATATCTTTAAATAGTAAAAGGCAAACCATTCGAAAGATTGGGACGCAAAGCTACAGGTCTAAGGTTTATTACTATGACGGCTGAGTTGCCTAAAATAGACATATTTTAGGGGGCCTTTTTATGAATGCTGTTGCTCTAGAAAAAGAACTAACTGCTGATTTGGAGAAGTTTAGCGATGAAAATGTAGTAGAGGCATATATAACGGCCATACTAAATTTGTGTGACAAAAATAGAAAAAAGTTAGAGAAAGAATTGTTGAAAAGAAAATTATTTTTGGTTGCTTTAGAACGCTATGATATCCAAAAAACTTTAGGGCGTCTGGATTCGCACTTTTTCTAAGAAAGTTCATACAACAAAACCTCCCAGGAAATTTATTGGGAGGTTTTGTTGTTTAAGAAAAGGATACTGATTTTTTCACTTGGCCTTTTGATTGTAAAAAAATCTATGCATCAGTTGATGTTACACGAATACATGTTAGAGATGGCTCCAAATTCTATTCTAAATGAGGTCAACGTCTAATCAATTTTCGTAGTCTGAAAATCGCCATTGACCAGATGAAGGAGGGATGATTATGAGAGCAATGAGGTGGGTATCGAGCGTATTCAAAACAGAGCATGAAATCACAGCGGTGCAGAATACCAAGAATAGGAAGTTGGTCGTCGGCAGTCTGCTGGGGGCGATGGCTGCCATCCTTCAATCGGCGGGATTGATTGGAGGGGTTGGTTATGCGTTTAGCATTATGGCAACTGGACCGATTGTGCTGGCGACGGTCACTTCAATCCAAATCGGCTTGTTAACGTATGCTGTTACCACATTTTTATTGGTCATCCTTCATCCTAGCGAAGTCTTAGTCTTTCTGTTTACAACGGGTCTTCTTGGTATTGCTCTTGGGATAGGATTCAAACTTTATAAAACCAGGTCTATGGTATCCGTGTTAGGAGGAATCGCTCTAACCGCTGGGATCTTAATTTTACTTTATCTGTTCCATTTCCCAGTATTAGGCCCGTCGATCTCAAGCAAGGTAAGTGGGACGGTAATAGTGGGCGTTTTGCTTTTTGGTCTATTATATAGCTGGATTTGGATGAACTTATGCATTGTAGGAAAAAAGCATCTTAATAAGTTCATGACAAGGAAGTTTATACAAGAGAAGGATGAATCTGGCTGAAACGTTGGCGGAAAGTCCCTTCCCGTCGTCCTGATTGTTCATGGAATTTTCCTAAAGCAGGGGAACAGAGGATAACTCTACCAAACTATTAACAGATTATGTTAAAATAGCTAGAAAGAAGAAGGTGGTGAGAGAAATATGAAATTGATAGTTTCCAAGAAAGATATTGAGTATTTCCTAAATAACTTCTTAGACATAGCAGAATTTGATAAACAGGGAAACAAACATTACTTTTTATTCCAAGATTATACCCGAAATGGGGATTGGACATTGATGTTTTATAAGGAAGAAGAGAAATGGACGATTCACGGGAAAGGCTTGGATTACTGTGATGAAAGTGAACAGGAATTAGAAAGAAATGAACTCATTCAATTTTTGTATAAAAACAGAAAGTATATTAATAACGAGTTAAGAAGTAAAAAAGCAAGAGTCACTTCTTAACAATAGTTCTTTTACCTACAGGTGAGAGTTATATAGGAGCTGCTAAAGCAGCTCCTTATTTATTACCAATCATCCACATTTTAAGTTTATACTCATCTAAACGGGCAGGACGTAATCAAGTTAGTATCAATTCAGGAATGCAAGAAGCATTTTACTAGTAATTGATCCATTAGTATAATAATTTTTATGACACAGAAATAAGGGGGTTTAGATCATGATTGTTATTGAAAACGAATGGTTGAAGGTAGGTATAGCAGAAAACGGGGCAGAAGTACGAACAGTAAAGCATAAGAAAAATGGCCTAGACTATATGTGGACAGGGGATAACGCCTACTGGGGACGCGTCGCACCGATCTTATTTCCGATTGTCGGACGTTTAAAGGAAGATCGATATGAAATCGATGGTAAAATATACGAGATGTCGCAACACGGCTTTTTGCGTGATGTTTTATTTGATGTAGCCGAGCAAACAAAGAAAAACGTTTCTTTTGAGTTTGAGTCTGCTGGACGCTTCCTACAAGTTTATCCCTACGAGTTCAAAGCAATGATTCATTATGTACTAAAAGAGGACTCACTCATTGTTCAGTGGGAGATAGTGAATCAAAACAAGGAAGAGATGTATTTTTCCATTGGTGCGCATCCTGCATTTAAGATTCCACTTTTAGAAAATGAAGGAATGGGGGACTATAGTTTAACTTTTACGCCTGCTGCGAATAAGGATGTGATTGAATATGAGCTAAAGGATTCTCTGATTCATGAGAAAGATCCTGCTAGCGGTATTTCAACAATTCAACTCAAAAGCTCACTGTTTTCACATGATGCTCTCATTTACAGCAATATCGATCAAATAACGCTCCAATCTAATAAATCAAGTCATGGGGTAGAAGTTATATTCAAGAAGTTTCCGTTTGTTGGGATATGGTCAAAATACATGGACAAAGACGGTACCATGGCTCCGTTTGTGTGCATAGAACCGTGGTTTGGTATTGCCGATACATATATCACATCTGGCAACTTAAAGGAGAAATTTGGGATAAATAAGCTTGATAAAGAAGAAACATTCCAAGCAGAATATAAAATGAAGTTTTTATAATAGTAGATAGATACCTAAATTCTTTAAAAAAGACTTTATAAGTCTTTTTTTTTGGTTTCTTATTACGATGAAAGAGTAAATGTGTTCGGTTTAGGGAGTCCATTGTTTTTTAATTATTAACCTTCTTATATTCATTAAGAAAGTAATCCAATTTCTCACTAGCTTGAATAGTTAATTGATGGGATAAACCCATTTTCTGTCCAACATCTAACAGTTCTTCTCTCAAATATTCTATGTATACTCGAAGCTCATACGGACCTAACTTAATCGGTTCCTTACCCATATAGATCCCTCTTTTGGAAAAGTTAGTAAATGATAAAATTTATTTTACCAATTACTTAAAAAGCTTACTATTGGATTTTTTCTATAGATATTAATCGATAGAGTAGATATGTTAAAGAAAAAAGCAAAAGTCGACAAATTTGGATCACTTTAAAGTATAATATGGAATAATTACAAATTTTTTTCCTATTTCTCAAATTATCGCTGTTTGTATAGCCAATCATAAACATATTTACATGGCTATCCATCTTATTAGGTAGAATTGATATGGAGCAGAATATGAAAGGTAACGAAGATGAGTATAATAAAGGATTTTTTATTTCAACTAACCTTGATGGTAATACCCATATTTATATATTTTACATTTTTAACCGAGAGGGTAAAGAGCAGCAGAAATAGAACGGTATTAATGACCATTTTATGGGGAATTTCAATCATATTTTGCATGTCCTTTCCAGTGAACTTTGGTCACAATGCACGTGTGGAATTAAGAATTATTCCTTTATTATTTGGAAGTTTATATAGCGGATTTTGGTCGGGAATCTTTCTATCTGCCCTGATTATCCTTTATCGACTATACTTTGGCATTAGTATAGGATTTTATAATACGGTTCTTGTCCTATTATTTTCACTGCCTGTTATTTTGTTTTTTCAAAAATCGTTTGCTAGTTCGAAAAAAGAAAAACGGGTTAAGATTGCGGTTGGTCTTTCCTTTTACTACTGCTTGATTGGCCTTACTTTTTCTGGTATTCTAAGAGGTTTTTCCATAGAATATCTTAAAGTACAGGTTATTCACTTGTTCTTTGTAGCCGTAGTTACTTGGTTTTTCACCACCTTAAATGAAACAATCCGGGAGATTCACCAGTTGAGATTTGAAATGCAAAACTCAGAGAAATTACGAGTGATTAGTGAGTTAACAAGTGTATTTGCTCATGAAATTAGAAATCCAATGCAAGTGACACGTGGATTTCTTCAGCTTCTTAATGAACCTGATTTGCCTAATAAAAAGAAGGAATATATCCAAATGTCCATAGATGAATTAGATCGTGCCAATGAAATTATTAATGACTTTTTATCATTTGGAAAACCTTCTATAAATAACCATGAACGAATCGACGTAGGGTATCAGTTACAACGTGTCGTCAATATCATTCAAAGTTACTCCTTAAACCATAATGTTGAGATTAAAACTGATTTTCTTAATAATTGTTGGATTTATGCCAATCCTCAAAAATTGCACCAATCTTTGATTAACATTTTGAAAAATGCGGTCGAGTCTATGCCTAATGGTGGAATCGTTTGGTTTTCATGTACTTCAACGGATGATGGATATATAAAGATTACCATTAAGGACCAGGGAATAGGTATGACAAAAAAGCAATTGGATCAGCTTGGATCTCCGTTTTATTCTTTAAAGGAAAGTGGGACAGGATTAGGAATGATGGTAAGTTTTCAAATTGTTCGTTCCTTTAAAGGTAAAGTGGAAGTGAACAGTGAAAAGGATAGGGGGACAGAATTTATCATTCTTCTACCTCAGGTAGTCTAAAGGAAGAGAGCGAAATGATTTATTTTTATAATTTATAATAAAACCTATTGACCCTCACATTAATGTGAGGGTTTATAATTTCCTTAACACACTTGAAGGGGGGATACCACGTGAAAATTGGTGAACTTTCTAAATTAACAGGGGTAAGCATTCGTTCATTACGGTATTACGAAGAACAAGGAATTTTAAGTCCTATGCGTTTGGAAAACGGATATCGTGTATATCATGATTTGGCCGTTGAACAAGTAAATACGATAAAGTTTTATTTGAATTTAGGACTTACGATTGAGCAAATCTCAGGCTTTTTGAATTGTGTCTTAAAAAACAAAGAAGCGTTCTGTGAGGAAATTCTCCCCATCTACGAAGAAAAACTGGAGGAACTTGATCAGCAAATTGAATTACTCACGATGATTCGCTCCAACCTCGTGGAAAGGATGACGGCAATTAAAAACGAACGAATCCCTCCTACGGGTGATGGAAATTAAAAGGAGGT
This sequence comes from Neobacillus cucumis, assembly GCF_002860255.1. Lineage (GTDB taxonomy): Bacteria > Bacillota > Bacilli > Bacillales > Cytobacillaceae > Neobacillus > Neobacillus cucumis_A. The sequence continues at coordinate 10,080 of NZ_PGVE01000028.1, read as the reverse complement.
TTTATTAATGATTCAAGAATTAGAATTTCATACATTTGATAAGTTTATAGAAAAAGGTCTTACTCTTGTTGAATTTGGGGCTCCAAGATGTGCTCCTTGCCGGATTCAAGAGCCAATTCTGAAGGAGTTAGCAGAAGAGTGGGGGACAAACATTTTGGTAGCCAAGGTAGATGTCGATAAAGAAACGGATTTGGCAGTGAAATATAGAATTCAAGGAATCCCTACGATGAAGGTATTTAACAATGGAAAAATTGTGGACTCTCTTAGAGGTCTCCATGATAAAGAAGAAATAAAATCAATAATAGCAAAAGTAATTTAACGATGATGAAAAAGCTTGGATTTACTCCAAGCTTTTTTCGTATGTTTTAAAAGGTACAGACTGGACTTTGTGTGATTTTAGGTGAAATATCACATTTAATCAGAAACGATTTTGTATATTCATCAGGAATCAAATCAGGGTCTGGATAAAGTTCTTTTAGAGCCTTTATCATTTTTTTTCCAAGGCCTTGACCACGATGAGAGGGATTTACAGAAATATGTATGATTTGCATTAAGTCCTTATCTACAAATAAAACACCAATCAGTCCAATTATTCCTTCGTCTTCTTTCCATAAGAAAAGTTGGCGGTCCCGTTCTGTTTCATATTGGGTCATCGTCATCATTAGTTTTTGTAGATCTTTTTCATTCGGCATAAAAGATAATAAACCTGTAGCTATTTTGTTATACATTTTTTTGTAACGTGTCAACATAGTAATCCCTCATTCTAAAGATTTAGATTGATGCAGCTAACCGTTCAAGTAATCAATTAATGACTTTTTTTATTATATAACAGTTACAAACAATGTACCATACATAGAAGATAATAGTTTTACAATCGTATTGAATTCTTGTTAAAAATTGATGGCAAAAACAATATAGAGGAAAAATCCATCATTTTCTTTTTACAAATTTATGGATGAATGAACTTGTAAAAGTGCCTAATACAGCACTGCCTGCAATGTCGGAGGGATAATGATGTCCTAACCATATTCGTGATACGCCCGTTAAAATCGAGAACCCGAACATAATAGACCCAAGGATGCGTTGATAAATGAAGACGATTGTTGAAACAGCAAAAACTAATAGTGTATGTTTGCTGGGAAAGGATGAATCAACTTTAGAAGGGAGAAGAATACCTACTCTCCTTTCTAAGAATGGACGGGGCTTAAAATAGAATACCTTTATAATAAAATGCATGAATAAAGAAATCAGAATAGACACAACTGCTTCAAGGGTTATATTCTTTTTTTTAAACAGCAAAACCACCAGAATAATAAAGAAAACAAACTTCATCTTGGTAGAAATGAATATCATTAATTTATCTAAAAAGATAAAACGGCCGGAAAGCAAATTTATGAAGCGGAATAGTTTGATATCCAAATTGATTCACCTACGTTTACTAGAATGATTTCGAATAAATTGATCAATCACATGATTCAATTTACTTGCTGCTTTTGTCGGGACCTGATGTTTAATCCCTTCAACAAAGGTTAATTCATTATGAGGAAGGTTCCTATGTAATTGCTGTGCATAAGGATAAAATGGTTTATCCTCTTCCCCATAAATGAGGGAAATTGGCAGGGTAATATTCTCTAGTTGATTGGAACAATTGTATTTTAAACTGTAATCATAGTATTGGGAGATGTTCAGAGCATCCCCTTTTTTAGCTTCTTTCAACATCCTCTCGCACAATTCTTTTGTATTTGAATTACTATTTGATATGGACCAAGCTAAAGCAGGCAATGCACCAATCTTGGCCATGTTTTTAGCCAGCTTTATTCTGTTTTTTAGGCGCCAGTCACTGACCTCAGCCATTCCACTAATAATGATTCCACCTAAAGCACGCCCCTTTGATGTTGATAACAAAAATTCCAAAAGAATACTTGCCCCTGTGGAATAACCGCATAAAAAGGCTTGCTTAATATCCAGATGGTCCATTAGTATTTTGACATCTTCTACAATTAGTGGGTAGGTAATTGGTTTCCTTGAAAAAGAACTCCTTCCATGTCCCCGTATATCAAAAGTGATGACCTGAAAATAACGGGATAGATATTCTGCCTGGTATATGAAGTTTATTGAAGTTAGAACAGGTGGATGAATAAATATGACAGGAATACCTTCCCCTTTAACCGTATAGTAAAGGGTACTTTCGTCAACTTCGAGGAGTGGCATTTGATCACCTCAATGAATAATACCTAGATTTCCTTCATTATTATTGGACACATTTAGTTGAGGCATACAAAAGAACACTTTTTTTTGAAAAGACACAAAAGTTTAACAGAAAATGGTTGATTTGACTGATTATTAGAAATAAATTGAACGTATAAACAAGGTTTAAATGTTTCACTTTATGTAAAAATTCCTAGTAAAATGGCTCATTTTGCTCCCTATTTTGAAAGGAGGAGGAAGAATAAATGCAATCTCAAAAATGGCAATTATCTCTTCAAACTTTAAGCCTTGTAGTTGGATTTATGTGCTGGGTTATTATTTCATCCTTAATGCCGAAAATTAAGATGGACATATCCCTCACGGCTAACCAGGTTGCCTTAGTTACAGCCATCCCGGTTATTTTAGGCTCCATTTTACGGATCTTTTTGGGATATTGGACAAATCGATTTGGTGCTAGAAGCATGTTTTTTCTTAGCTTTCTCATGTTGATTTTTCCAGTCCTCTATTTAAGTAAGGCGGATTCATTTTCGGATTTAATTATTGGAGGATTGGTGCTGGGGATGGGTGGGGCCGTGTTTTCCATTGGTGTTACGTCCTTGCCAAAATATTACCCTAAGGAACGGCATGGGTTTGTAAATGGGATTTATGGTGCAGGGAACATAGGTACCGCAGTCACTTCTTTCACTGCTCCTGTCCTTGCTAATGCATTGGGCTGGCATAATACAATCCGTTTATTCTTAGTGCCAGTTATTTTGTTTGCTATTCTAAACTTTTTGTTTGGCGACCGCAAAGAGCAAAAAGTGAATAATCCCCTTATAGGGCAAATCAAAAGTGTTTACAAAAATGAAAAGCTTTGGTTTTTAAGCTTGTTCTATTTTATTTCCTTCGGTTCATTCGTTGCGTTTACTGTTTATCTTCCCAATTTTTTAGTCACAAACTTTAACCTAACAACTGTTGATGCGGGGCTTCGAACGGCTGGATTTATTACATTAGCCACCATCCTTCGGCCGATAGGCGGGTGGCTGGCTGATAAATATAATCCCTTCAAAATTTTACTAGTAGTATTTACGGGGTTAACTTTTGCTGGCGTTCTCCTTTCCTTTTCGCCAACAATTAAGTTATATACAATAGGCTGCCTAATTGTTGCCATTTGTGCAGGGATTGGAAATGGGACGATCTTTAAGCTGGTGCCGTACTATTTTTCAAAACAAGCAGGGATTACGAATGGAATTGTATCGGCAATGGGAGGGTTAGGTGGATTTTTTCCTCCCCTCGTATTGACAATGGTGTTTGGGATCACTGGACAATATGCCATCGGTTTTATGTCACTTGCCATGTTTTCACTTGCAAGCTTTGTCATCGTAGTGTGGATGTATTTTCTTGAAAAATTAGATATGGAAACAAAAATTTTAGAGAATGTAGGACAAAGCATGATGGTAACAAACACGCACGGAATCATTGAGAAAGTAAACCATGCCTTCACGAAGGTTACTGGCTATAGTGCAGAAGAGGCAGTTGGTCATAATCCCAATATCCTTCAATCCGGTAAACATGATCAGCATTTTTATCAAAAAATGTGGGGATCGATACGTGAACAAGGCTATTGGCAAGGGGAAATATGGAATAAACGAAAAAATGGAGAAGTCTATTTAGAATGGCTGACTATTAGTGAGGTAAAAAATGATGCGGGAGAAGTTAAATATTATATAGGTTTATTTAGCGATATTAGCAAGCAACAGTGCTGAGGAAAACTTCAGCTTTTTTTTATTTCAGGGCTTAAGAGGATATATGGTTAGTAAAGAAAAATTTCATAAAATGTTCACAAATTACATTTTCCATGATAATATAAGAAAGGTTTATAGAGTATGGAAAGTTCATTGATGCCGGTTAATTAAAAATTGACTGTACATCCTGTTCTTGACGTAGTGTCTATGGCGGGAAAGATCGCTAGTATAAATAAATGCTCAGCTGTCAGCCCACTGTAAAACGGTACATGCCAATGCATGAAAACCGATTTATAGTGGGCTTTTTTGCGTTTTGGGAGCATGGGGACGGTTCTCCTGCTTCCAAAAGAAGCAGGAGAACCGTCCCCATGCTTACCCATGATTATATAAATAGGAGGAAAAGAATATGGCATTCCATAGTTCTCAGCGCATAGCGGAATTAGCGGTTGAGGCTGGTGCGAAGAAGGCAACGATGCGTCCTAGTCATGCGCTTTTATTAGGGTTTTTAGGCGGAGCCTTTATTTCACTTGGTTTCTTATTAGACATTCGAGTAATTGCAAATCTCCCAAAAGAATGGGGTTCCTTTAGCTCGCTCTTAGGTGGAGCGGTTTTCCCTGTAGGTTTAATGCTGATCATTATTGCAGGGGGAGAGCTATTAACAGGAAATATGATGGCGCTTCCCATTGCCGTTTTGTCAAGACGAGCAACGGTAGGGCAGCTATTGCAAAATTGGTTCTTAGTATTAGTAAGTAATTTTATTGGAGCGATCTTTGTAGCTTTTTTCTTTGGCCACATCGTAGGTTTAACGGAAACAGGACCATTTCTAACCAAAACCATTGCTGTGGCAGAAGGTAAAATTGACGAAACCTTTATTAAAACCTTAATTTCTGGTGTGGGCTGCAACTGGCTCGTTTGTTTAGGCGTGTGGCTCGCTTATGGCGCAGATGATATTGGCGGGAAAATCCTTGCGATTTGGTTCCCGATTATGGGATTTGTTGCCATTGGGTTTCAACACGTGGTGGCAAATATGTTCGTCATCCCTGCTGCGATCTTCGCCGGGCATTTCACTTGGGCTGATTATATAAGTAATTTTGTCCCGGTAGTCATTGGAAATGCCATTGGCGGCGGCGTATTCGTTGCCTTGATCTATTGGATGGTGCATAAGGATTCCCTGCAAGCTCAATCTAAAGCGAAGTCAAGTAACAAGAAAGTTAGTTAATGTAAGATTTGGATGATTATCCTTTTACATGATGCATATTAATAGTTTTAAAGAAAAGGTTTTAATAGTTAAATATTCTGCTATTAATCGAAAACTAGTTTTAAAAAATAATAGATTTCTCTGTTTTTAACTAAGGAGGACTTACAGTGATAGAAAAAGTGAATGTTCTAATTAATGGAACAGCACATGAAGTGGAAAAGGGAACCCGTATTTTGGATTATTTACTGCAACAGGAAATGGAGCATCCGCACATTTGCTATTCAGAAGTTCTAGGACCTGTTCAGAGCTGTGACACCTGTATGTGTGAAATAAACGGCAGCATTATGCGTGCTTGTTCGACTGTAGTAGAAGAAGGCATGGATATTTTGACCTCGTCTGAGCTTGCAAAGGAAGCGCAGGAGGAGGCAATGGACCGTATTTTAGAAAATCATCTCTTATACTGTACTGTTTGTGATAATAACAATGGTAATTGCCGTGTACATAATACGGCAGAAATGATGGGGGTAGAACACCAAACACGCCCACATCGCTCAAAGGGCTATGAAGTAGATATGTCCCATCCGTTTTATCGGTATGACCCTGATCAATGTATCTTGTGCGGACGTTGCGTGGAGACATGTCAGGATCTTCAAGTGAATGAAACGTTAACGATTAACTGGGAAAGTGGTCAGCCGCGAGTGTTATGGGACGGGGGGAAAAGTATTAACGAATCCTCTTGCGTATCCTGCGGTCAATGTGTGACTGTCTGCCCATGTAACGCCTTAATGGAAAAATCCATGCTTGGAAATGCCGGGTTTATGACAGGCATTTCAGATGACTTGCTGACACCAATGATTGACATCGTAAAAGCTGTAGAGCCTGACTATCAAACCATTTTTGCTGTTTCTGAAGTAGAAGCCGCGATGCGTGAAACTCGTATAGAAAAAACTAAAACCGTTTGTACGTTTTGTGGTGTTGGCTGCTCATTTGAAGTTTGGACAAAAGATCGTGAAATTCTTAAAATTGAGCCATCTGAGAACGCACCTGTAAATAGTGTCTCTACCTGTGTAAAAGGTAAATTTGGATGGGATTTTGTCAATTCACAAGAACGGATTACCACACCATTAATCCGCAAAGGTGATGTGTTTGTGGAAGCTAGCTGGGATGAGGCTCTGACTCTCGTAGCGAACAAATTGGGCGGAATCAAAGATACTTACGGCAGCGATTCGATAGGATTTATTGCATCCTCTAAAATAACTAACGAGGAAAATTACCTGATCCAAAAATTATCCCGCCAAGTGTTTGGAACGAACAATGTAGATAACTGTTCACGGTATTGTCAGTCACCTGCCTCATGGGGATTACAGCAAACGGGAGGCATTGGCGGCGACAGTGGAACGATTAAGGATATAGCTGGTGCAGGTCTTGTCATTCTTGTAGGATGCGCCCCTGCCGAAGGCCATCCGGTACTTGCCACACGTATTAAGCGAGCGCAAAAACTTCACGGACAAAAATTAATAACGGTGGACGTGCGCAGACATGAAATGGGAGATCGAGCTGATTTGTTCGTTCGTCCAAAACAAGGAACAGATTATGTCTGGCTTTCAGCAATTACAAAGTATATGATTGACCAAGGCTGGCATGATGAGGCATTTATTAAGGCCCATGTTAATCATTATGATGAATTTTTAAAAATGATCGAGCCGTATACGCTGGATGAGGCAGAAAAGATCACTGGTATTTATAAAGAAACATTAATACAAATGGCAGAAATGATTCGTGATGCCGATGGTACAGCGATATGCTGGGGTATGGGTGTAACGCAAAATATAGCAGGTTCCCACACATCGGTTGCCATTGCCAACCTGCTTCTCGCAACTGGAAACATGATGCGTCCAAATGCAGGTGCCTATCCTTTACGCGGACATAATAACGTACAAGGTGCGGCTGACATGGGAACCATGCCAAATATCTTCCCAGGCTATCAACCTGTTACAGATGATCAAATACGTGCTAAATTTGAGAAGGCATATGGTGTAGACATTCCAGCAATTCCTGGATTAGACAATATTCAGATGCTCGAAGCCATTGATAATGACAGGATCAAGGCGATGTTTATTGCTGGGGAGGATATGGCTTGGGTCGATGCAGACTCCAATCATACACAGGAAATGCTTTCTAAGTTAGATTTCCTTGTCGTACAAGAAATCTTTTTAACTACAACGGCTCAATTTGCGGATGTGATTTTGCCAGGTACACCATCACTTGAAAAAGATGGAACCTTTACCAATACGGAGCGCCGTGTACAGCGCTTGTACCAAGCATTAGAGCCGATGGGCAATAGTAAACCGGACTGGTGGATCTTAACAGAATTAGCGAAAAAAATGGGCTTTGATTGGAATTATTCTCATCCAAGTGAAATTTTTGCTGAAATGGCGAGCTTAACTCCATTCTTTGCACAATGTAATTATGATGTTCTTGAAGGATGGAACAGCTTCCATTGGGGTTCTCTTGATGGATCAAACACGCCGCTCCTTTTCCAAGAAGGGTTTAACTTCCCTGATAAAAAAGCGCGCTTTGGTCTGTTTGATTATGTGCCGCCAGTAGAGTTCCCTGATGAGTTCGATCTCTCATTAGATAACGGACGTCTGTTGGAGCATTTCCATGAAGGAAACTTAACACAAAAATCGGAAGGACTTAACTACAAATTCCCGAAAGTGTTCGTAGAGGTGTCTCCTGAGCTGGCAAAAGAACGCGGCGTGAAGGATGGTTCCTTGGTACGTCTTGTCTCACCATATGGGGCCATTCGCCTTCCAGTTCTTGTAACAGATCGTGTCGTTGGAAAAACAGTGTATGTCCCAATGCACTCTTCCAGCCACGAGAGTGCGGTGAACCTTCTTACTGGAGGAGCAGTAGATGTGGTGACACATACACCAGCTTACAAACAAGCAAAAGTACGGATGGAAGTCCTCACACTTGACGGTGAAAATCCACTGCCAAAATACAATCCGCGTAATGCGGTCCGTACACCACAAATGGGCCTTGAAATTTACCGGAAGTGGGAACGCGGAGATTATGTGCCGATAGCAAGTGTGAATGAGTACGTCAAGCCTGGGTTCTATGACAGGAGGAATGCGTAATGGCCAAGCCGATTCAAACCATTCAGAAAACAGAATGGACGGATGAACAGAAAAAAATACAATCCCTGGAGAATCTTCTCTCCGGGGTGGCAGATAATAAGGATTCGCTGCTCGAAACGTTAAGTCTGCTGCAGGAATTACATGATAGCGGGATTTTGGAGGCTTTAGGAAGTCTTTTGATAGTAAAAGAAAGTGCAGCAAAAATCGCGGTTGGTCAAATTGCACGAAAACCAGTGACAAACATGATCAATAATGCGATGGCTGCTGGAGGGATCTTGACGGAATTGGAGCCAGAAACGACTAGTAAGCTTGCAAAAAGCTTAACCGCTGGGATGCAAAAGGCAGAGCAAGGCTTAAAAGCCGACACTAAACTTGGGGTGTTTGATATAATGAAGGCTCTAAAGGATCCTGATATCAATCGCGCTTTAGGGTTTGGGTTTAATTTGTTAAAAGGAATCGGGGAAGGTTTAAAAGAGTAACAAGAAGTAAGAAGGGAAATGTACCTGTAAAGACGAGGAGGGACGGTCGATGACAAAGAATATGGAGCATCAATTTAGTATGCTGGTCCGTGAAATAAGAAAAGAATATGTAGGTAATGGACCTAAGGAGATTACTACTAAATTTAACGGGGCTTGGGCGATTAGTGAAATGAGGGGCAACCTGACAAATGTCGAAAAGTTTATGATCCATTCAGAACAAGGCAAACAAATGGTTCATGAAACGAGAACAAGATTTGTGAAGGAAATCTATAAAAAGCCAGAGGTCCTGCTAAAATTTGAAAACTTGATGGGAGCAAAGGTGCTGAGGCTGTTTTCCGATATTAATATTGAAGAAGATATTGCCATGACTGTATTCGTCTTTGACCAACCTATCGAGGGTAAGTAACGAGGAGGGAAAAGTATGGATCAGCCTATGAAAATGGAAAGCCAGGTTTGGCGGTATGAGGGCGGCGCCATACAAAAAGTAACGGACTCCATTGTAACAGAATATCCCATCACCATTGTGTTAAATGAGCAAGAATTCGCTACTCTTGTTTGCAGCCCTGAGTATATTGAGGATTTAGTGGTTGGCTTTTTGGCTTCAGAAGGGATCATTAGGAGTTATAAAGAAATCAAAGAGCTCACCTTCATAGAAACCACTGGCCGTGTGATTGTGAATACGTTTAAGGTCAACAAACTGAACGAAATGTTCCATTCCAAACGCTATGTCACGTCTTGCTGTGGGAAAAGCCGGCAAAGCTTTTATTTTTATAATGATGCGAGAACGGTCAAACCACTTAAAAACGTAGATGTGACCGTTTCTATTGACCAATGCTTTCAATTAATGAGACAGATGCAGGAGTCGTCTGTGATCTTCCAGGATACAGGTGGAGTTCATAATGCTGCCCTATGTGACATGAACGGAATTGTGGTGGATCGAACAGATATTGGACGACACAATGCACTCGATAAAATTTATGGACATTGTTTAAAGCATTCGATTTCACTTTCGGATAAAATTATTGTTTTTAGCGGCCGGATCTCCTCAGAGGTGTTACTAAAAGTAGCGAAAATAGGTTGCGGCATTGTTCTTTCAAAGTCAGCCCCGACCGAATTGGCCCTTAGGCTCGCGGAAGAGCTGAATATTACGACGATTGGTTTTTTACGCAATCATTCATTAAATATATATACAAGACCCGAACGGATTAAGGTTCCGGGGGTTCCATCTCTTACGTAAAAAATGGCCGTTTCAGGAATGAAGCGGCTTTTTTTTTGTCCAGCAATCCAGGTACAATGTCCGCATGCGCTCCATGAGGACATCAATGATTCAA